>NZ_VYSG01000001.1:0-859638 GCF_010667615.1 Bifidobacterium choloepi
TTCGGGGCTATGGCGCAGCTGGTAGCGCATCTCCATGGCATGGAGAGGGTCAGGAGTTCGAATCTCCTTAGCTCCACCGGGAATTTCGCCGGATTGCTTCTCACGGCGGTCCGCGAAGTTCCTCCTACAATTCAATTCGGGGCTATGGCGCAGCTGGTAGCGCATCTCCATGGCATGGAGAGGGTCAGGAGTTCGAATCTCCTTAGCTCCACTTCAATGAAAACCGGTTCCGCGCGAACCGGTTTTTTCGTATCCGGCGCACATGTCGGATAACGGCCCGCGACTTCCTCTCGCAGGGAACATCCGGACGCCGCGATTCACGTAGACTGGAGGACACCGGGTCGCCTCGACGAAACGGGCCGCCCACCGATCGAAGGGAATCGCGACATGGCAATGCTTACCGACGACATGAAGACGTTTATCAAGGACAATCTCGGATGGATCGCGACGGTCAGTCCCGACGGCCAGCTCGACCTCGGCCCGAAGATGTCGCTGTTCGTCCTCGACGACGACCACCTGGCCTACCACGAGCGCACCGGCGGCCAGCACTACCGCAACCTCGAGGCCGGCAGCCCGCTCGTCATCGCGTTCGCGAACCCGGCCGAGAAGAAGGGCTACCGGTTCCGCGGCAACGTCTCGCTGCACAGCGACGACGCGATCTACGACCAGCAGGTCCTCCTCGCCGAACAGAACGGCACGAAGATCCCGGCCGTCGTCCCGGTCCTCGAGATCACCGAGGTCGACGACCTGTCCGCCGGCGCGAAGGCCGGCACGAAGATCGCCTGACCGGCGCCGCCCCTCCGTTTTCATCGCCATCCCCGTCGCGTCGCGACGGGGATTTTTCTTCGCCATGCCGGCCGGTTGTCGGTGGCGAAGTCCGGTACCGGTGGGTACAATGTCCCCTTGGTTCACACCGGGCCAATGCCCCGGCTGTTCTATCCCGCGCCGAATCGTCGCCGGGACGGACGGGGCGGCCGCAAGAATGAAGAGTAGTCGGACGAGAGGCGGGTGAACAGTCATGCTGCGCATGTTCAGCACCATCAACGGTCAGGTAGAACAGATCAGTCAACCGGAAAGCGGCTGCTGGTTGTCGCTCGCGGATCCCACCGACGTCGAGCTCGCCACCGTCGCCTCGCAGACCGGCATCGACCTCGCCGACCTGCGCGCGCCGCTCGACGACGAGGAACGCTCCCGCGTCGATGTCGAGGAAGACTACACGATGATCATCGTCGACATCCCGACCGTCGAGCAGCGCTCCGGCCGCGACTGGTACGAGACCATCCCGCTGTCGATCATCCTCACGCAGACAATGATCATCACCGTCTGCATGCAGGACACTCCGGTGCTCCACCCGTTCATGGAGGGCACCATCCGCGGGTTCAACACGTTCATGCGTTCCCGCTTCATCCTGCAGATCCTGTACCGCAACGCGACGATGTACCTGCGCTACCTGCGCATCATCGACCGCGAGACCGACAAGCTCGAACTGCGCCTGCGCCACGCCATGCAGAACAAGGAAATCCTGATGCTCCTCGAACTGAGCAAGACACTCGTCTACTTCACGACGTCGCTCAAGTCAAACGAGATCGTCATGGAAAAACTGACGACATTGCAGCGCATCAAGCAGTATCCGGAAGACGAGGACCTGCTCGAGGACGTCATCACCGAGAACAAGCAGGCCATCGAGATGGCCAACATCTACAGCAACGTCCTCGCGAACATGACCGACGCGTTCGCCTCGATCGTCTCGAACAACCTGAGCAACGTCATGCGCATCTTCACGATCATCTCGATCACGCTGTCCATCCCGACGCTGATCTTCTCGATGTACGGCATGAACTTCAACGACGGCATGTACGGCATGCCGCTGACCAACTCGCACTGGGGGTTCCTCATCATCATCGTCGTCGCCCTCGTCCTGTCCGCGCTCGTGACCTGGTTCCTCACCCGTTCGCGCCTGTTCAAGTGACATCCGCCGGCCACCGGCCCCGCGTCCCCGTCAAGGAGTGTCCATGATCCCATTCCCACAGTCCCGACCCGTCCGTCGCCTGCTGGCCGCCGGCGCGGCCTGCGCCGTCGCCGTCGCGCTCGCCGGCTGCGGCACGTCGATCTCGGTAACGACGAAGGGACAGGCCGAGGGGCCGGTGCTCGCCGTCGGCGTCTCCGAGGACGCGCCGGGCATGGGCTGGGTGCACAACGCCACCTACCAGGGCTTCGAGGTGACGGTCGCCGAATACGTCGGCAAGGTCCTCGGCTATTCGGAAAAGCAGATCGAATACACGTCGGTCACGCCGGCCACGCTGCCGGGCCTCGTCGCCGACGGCACCGTCGAGCTGGCCGTCGCCGCCTATCCGGTCACCGACGCCACGTCGGAGAACGTCACGTTCGCCGGACCCTACCTGTCCGTCCAGGATGACCTGCTCGTCAGGAACGATTCAGGCGACCAAGTCGCCTCGCTCGACGACATGGACGGCAGGACGGCCTGCGCCGTCGACGGCTCCGTGTCCGGCGACCTGCTCAGGGCCGAGGTGCCCGGCGTGACGATCGAGACCGAGTCGACGTACGCCAAGTGCGTCTCGGCGCTGCTGACCGGCATGGCCGACGCCGTCGTCGCCGGCGCGCCGATCGTCTACGGCCTGGCCGAACAGGCCGGCGCCGACTACGCGAAGGTGCTCGAGAAACCGTTCGGCGTCGAGAACTACGGCATCGCCGTCAAGAAGGGCCGCACCGAGCTCGCCGACCAGGTCGACACGGCGCTCAAGTCGATGATCGACGACGGTTCCTGGCAGGCCGCCGTCGACGAGATGACGGCGTTCACCGGCTACGTGCCGGATTCGAAGCTCGACCCTCCGCAGGTGAGCGCCGGCGACGCGACCGCCACCGCGGACGCGTCCTCCGGCGACTAGTCCGCCGGTTCGTCCGTCGCGGACGCCGGCTCGCCCGGCGAAAACCGGCGCCGATGCCCCCGTGTCCTACATCGTGAACGCCATGCCCCAGCAGGGGCGGGAGTGTCCAGTTCGGCCATAATAATCGTGTCCCATGAGTGACACTGAGAGGAGCGCGACGGCGCAGGCCAACGAGCCCGCCGAGCCGACATACCGCTACAATGCGGCGATGGCCCAGCGCATTGAGGAAAAATGGCAGAAGACCTGGGACGAGGAAGGCACCTTCTGGGCCGCCAACGTCGACGGTCCGCTGACCGACGGCAAGGGCCGCCATGCCGACGGCCGCAAGTCCTACTTCGCGATGGACATGTTCCCGTACCCGTCCGGCAAGGGCCTGCACGTCGGCCACCCGCTCGGCTATCTGGCCACCGACGTCGTCTCCCGCTACCACCGCATGAAGGGCGAGAACGTCCTGCACGCGATGGGCTACGACGCGTTCGGCCTGCCGGCCGAGCAGTACGCCGTGCAGACCGGCCAGCATCCGCGCGTCACCACCGAGCAGAACATCGCGAACATGCGCCGCCAGCTGCACCGCATGGGCCTGAGCTTCGACGACCGCCGTTCGTTCGCGACGATCGAACCCGAATACGTGCGCTGGACCCAGTGGATCTTCTCGCGCATCTACGACGCCTGGTACGACGAGACCAGGGAAAACCCGAGCGGCTCGATGGGCTGCGCGCGCCCGATTTCCGAACTCGTCGAGCAGTTCCGCACCGGCGAGCGCGCCATTCCGGGCCACGACGGCCAGGCATGGGATTCGCTGACCGGGGCCGAGCAGGCCGACGTGCTCAACGACTTCCGCCTCGCCTACATCTCCAAGTCGCCGGTCAACTGGTGCCCGGGCCTGGGCACGGTGCTGGCCAACGAGGAGGTCACGGCCGAGGGCAAGTCCGAACGCGGCAACTTCCCGGTGTTCCAGCGCGAGCTGCGCCAGTGGTCGATGCGCATCACGCAGTACGGCCACCGCCTGATCGAGGACCTCGCCGACATCGACTGGCCGGAAAAGGTCAAGCTGATGCAGCGCAACTGGATCGGCGAATCGCACGGCGCCTCCGTCCACTTCCGCGTCGTCACGCCCGATGACGGCGACCAGGACATGGAAATCTACACAACGCGTCCGGACACGCTGTTCGGCACGACATTCGCCGTCGTCTCCCCGGAGCATCCGCTGCTCGCCTTCGTGCCCGACCAGTGGGAAGAAGGCGTGCCGGAGTCCTGGAAGGGCGGCTACGCGTCGCCGAGGGAAGCCGTCGCCGCCTATCGCCGCGAAGCCGAGTCGAAGACGGCGCAGGATCGCGTCGACGAGGGCCGCGAGAAGACCGGCCTGTTCACCGGCCTGTACGCGATCAACCCGATCACCGGCGCGAAGCTGCCGCTGTTCACGGCCGACTACGTCCTCATGGACTACGGCACCGGCGCGATCATGGCCGTGCCGGGCGGTGACCAGCGCGACTACGACTTCGCCGTCAAGTTCGGCCTGCCGGTCATCTACACCGTCGGTCCGCTTCCTTCGTCCGGAGAGTCGATCGCCGACTACGAGGGCGTCGGCCCGTTCACGTCGCACGACGGCGTCGTCATCAACTCGACGACCGACTGCACTGAGGCGCGTGGCGACGCGCTGTCACTCGACGGCCTGTCCGTCGACGACGCCATCGTCAGGGTGAACCTGTGGCTGGAGGAGGCCGGCGTCGGCGAGGGCACGACGAGCTACCGCCTGCGCGATTGGCTGTTCTCCCGCCAGCGCTACTGGGGCGAACCGTTCCCGATCGTCTACGGCGAGGATGGCGTGCCGCACCTGCTGCCCGACGACCAGCTGCCCGTCTACCTGCCGGACGTGCCGGACTATTCTCCGAAGACGTTCGACCCGGAGGACGCCGAGTCCAACCCGGAGGCGCCGCTGAGCCGCAACGAGGACTGGGTGAAGGTCACGCTCGACCTCGGCGACGGCCCGAAGACGTACTACCGCGACACGAACACGATGCCGAACTGGGCCGGTTCCTGCTGGTACTACATGCGCTACCTGGACCCGCACGACGGCGAGCACATGGTGGAGAAGGACGAGTACGACTACTGGATGGGTCCCGAGGGCGACAAGGCCCTCGGCAAGTCCGGCGGCGTGGACCTGTACATCGGCGGCGTCGAGCACGCCGTGCTGCACCTGCTGTACTCGCGCTTCTGGCACAAGGTCCTGTTCGACCTCGGCTACGTGGATTCGTCGGAGCCGTTCCACAAGCTGTTCAACCAGGGCATGATCCAGGCGTACGCCTACACCGACGACCGCGGCCAGTACGTGCCGGCCGACGAAGTCATCGAGAGCCCGGACCCGGTGACCGGCGAGCCGGTGTTCACGTGGCAGGGCCAGAAGGTCAACCGCGAGTTCGGCAAGATGGGCAAGAGCCTGAAGAACATTGTCACGCCGGACTACATGTACGAGAACTATGGCGCGGACACGTTCCGCCTGTACGAGATGAGCATGGGCCCGCTCGACGAGTCCCGCCCGTGGAACACCCGCAACGTCGTTGG
This sequence comes from Bifidobacterium choloepi, assembly GCF_010667615.1. Lineage (GTDB taxonomy): Bacteria > Actinomycetota > Actinomycetes > Actinomycetales > Bifidobacteriaceae > Bifidobacterium > Bifidobacterium choloepi. Next base: position 5,469 of record NZ_VYSG01000001.1, read on the forward strand.
CGGCATGCGCTTCCTGCAGCGCCTGTGGCGCAACGTCGTCGACGAGACCACCGGCGAGGTCACCGTGTCCGACGAGCCGCTCGACGACAAGACGCTCAAGCTGCTCAACAACACGATCGCCGACGTGACCGTCGAGATGGAGGCCATGCGTCCGAACACGGCCATCGCCAAGCTCATCGTGCTCAACAACCACCTGACCGGCTATGATCGCGTGCCGCGCGCCGCGATCGAACCGCTGATCCTGATGATCTCGCCGATCGCCCCGCATGTCTGCGAGGAACTGTGGAGCAAGCTCGGCCATGACGAGTCGCTGGCCCACCACGCCTGGCCGGTCGCCGACGAACGCTACGTCGGCCAGGACACCGTCACCGCCGTCGTCCAGATCAAGGGCAAGGTGCGCGCCAAGCTCGAGGTCAGCCCCGACATCGACCCGGCCGAACTCGAGAAGATGGCCCTCGAGGCCGTGGCCGCCCGCCTGGGCGGCAAGGAGCCGCGCAAGGTCATCGTCAAGGCGCCGAAGATCGTCTCGATCGTTCCCGCCGAGTGACATTTCGGCGGTCTGGAACCCAGGCTGTCAGGGCATGTCGCGATTCCGCGATTCGATCGCGGAATCGCGACATGCCCTTTTTCATTGGCCGCTCCAGTGCAGGCGGCGCAGCTGGCGTCGCGTTTCCCGCCACCACAGGCGTGCGCGCACGGCGGGGGAGAGGAACAGCCGCTGTCCCGGCACCGACGGGTCGGGATGGACGGCGAGCGTCCACAGGCGTCGCAGGCACAGCGCCGTCGTGGCGGCGGTCACCTCGGCGAGCGCCATGACGACGCCGCCGGCCACGCCCGTCATCCACGGCACCGTCACGACGGTTTCCGACGCGACGAGCGAGGCGGTCATCTCGATGACGCGCGTGCCGTATGACGAGATCCGGGCGAACAGGACGCCGGCGTCCGGCAACCACCAGCCGACGAACAGCGACAGCAGGCCGGCGAGCGTCGCGACGTCGACGACGGGAGCAACCATCAGGTTCGCCGCCGTCGACCAGACCGGAAAATCCGCCGTCATCATCACCTGGATCGGCAACGTGAACAATTGCGCCGACACGGTCGGCGCCAACGCGCCGGCCAGCAGTCGCGGCACGAACGCCGACAGCCACGATTCCAGCGGCGAGGCGAGCACGGTGATGCCCAGCACCGCCATGCACGACAGCGCGAACGCATAGTCGCGCGCATGCCACGGCATCGCCAGCAACATGCCGGTCGCCGTCCACGACAGCAGCACCACGCCCTGGCGACGCCGCCCCGTCCACGTAAACCCGCATCCCAGCATCCCCATGGCCAGCGCGCGACTCACCGACGCCGACGGCACCAGCACGGCCGCCAGCACCGGCATCGCCGCGGCCGTCAGCACCGCTCGCCACCGGCGCGACAGCAGCAACCAGCGGCACAGCAGGCCGACAAGCGACGCCAGCAACGCGAAATGACCGCCCGAGACGGCCATCAGGTGCATGATGCCCGCATCCCGGCACTGGTCCTGCAGCATCTGCGCGTACGAATCGTCCACCGCCACCGCCCGGTCGCCGCCGGCCAGCGCATCCTGGCCCAGCACGCCCAGCGTCAGGCCCGGCACCAGCACGCGCCCCTGCTGGTCCAGCGACGCCACCGACCGGTACAGCGCCGCCTGCATCGTCTCGACGGCGCGCCAGACAGGCGCCGGCTCCGCCAGCACTGTCACCGGCGACGATTCGTCCACGAGCAGCCACACTGCGGCCGTCCCGTACGGCGCCGCGACCACCGTCGCCGACACTTCCAGCGCCGCCCCTCGACGAAGACCCGCGCAATCGCCGGCCAGCTGGACCAGCACCCGCGCATGCGACGACAGCGCCGTCGCCGACGTGCCGGCCGCCGTCCGCACCGCCAGCGCCGTCGCCTCCGCATAGCAGTCATACCCGTAGCGCGACGACACCCGCGGCACCGAATCCACCCGCACGTCCACCGTGCCGTGCGACACCGCCGCCCCGACCATGCCCACCACGGGATCCGCCGCCGACAACGCCTCCTGTCCCACCGTCGCCACGCCGCCCGCCAGCGCCGCCGCCACCGCCAGGCAGGCCGCCGACCGCCATCCCGGCATGCGACATGAGACAACACGCCGCCTCGACCGCCCGTCGCGTCGAATGCCGCGCCGGCCGCCGCGCCACCGCCGCGCCAGTATCGCCACGGCCGCCACCGCCACGCACGCACAGGCCATCCACGCCGCCGTCGCCAGTACCCGCGTGCCGAACAGCGCATGCGACGCCAGGCACGCCGACCACGTCGCCACCGCCGGCGCCAGCATCCTCCAGTCGCGACTGCCGCGCTCGCGGTCCGCCCACGCCGTCATCGCCTCACCCCGCCGACCGGACCGTCACGTACGGACGGATCTTCTCGAGCGTCTTCGTGCCGATGCCGGAAATGTTGACCAGCTCGTCGACCGACGCGAACTGGCCCACCGTGTTGCGATATTCGAGGATCTTCGCGCTCGTCGCCGGTCCGATGCCCGAAATCGTCTCCAGCTGCGCCGCCGTCGCCGTGTTGAGATCGATCAGGCCGTCGTCCTGCGCCGAACCGGACGAATCGTTCCCCGCCTCGCCGGCCACCGAAGCATCCCCGTCCGGTTCCGCGACCGACCCCGAAGCCGATTCCGCAGTCGACTGCGCCGACGGGGAAGGAGAAGACGCCGGCGACGACGTCGACGGGGAAGCGGACACCGACGCCGAACCGGACGACACCGTCGCCGACGTCGCCACCGCCTCGAAATTCACGGCCTGCCGCACCAGCAGCGTCAACGACGCCGCCAACGCGAACACCAGCACCAGCATCGCCGCCACCGCATGCGCCGGCGACACCAGCACCCGCGGTCCGCCGTCCTCCCTGCGCGACGGAGCATCCGCCGCATCGCCGCCATCGCCATGCCGCACGCCCGTCAGCGCCGCCAGCGACGAAACCGGCCGCGACGAACCGGCCGCAACCGGCCGGGCCGCCGCCCGCGAGCCGTCCGCCGGCGGCCGCGGAGGATCCAGCAGCCCGTCATCCCATGCACCATCGCCATCAACCATCCAGCCACTATCCAACAGCCCGGCCGCAACCGCCAAGACCGCCACGGCACTGTGGACGACCCGGCCGTTTTCCACCGCCCCGCCGCCGGCACATTTCCATTCGCCCGCCCCCGCGCATAAGATACCAAAGCAGACACCACCCGCCCCGACCGCGAAAGGAACCCGCCATGGCCAGCCGACCCGTCACGCCATGCACCATCGTCGCCGGAGGAGACCCCTACCTCAACCACCACGCCGTCCTCGACCTGCGCCACCAGGCCGAACAACGCCGCCCCGACCGCGAAACCATCGAACTCGACGCCACCGAAGCCACCCAATACGACTTCGACCAGGCCGTCAGCCCCTCCCTGCTGTCCGACGCCGCCATCGTCGTCATCGACAACTACCAGAACGCCACCGACGAACTCGCCGACGCCATCGCCGCATGGCTCAAGACCGCCGCCGACGAACCCGACCCCTCCACCGTCATCGTCTCCCACGCCGCAGGCCCCAAGGGCAAGCGCAACCTCGACCGGCTCGTCAGGGCCGGCGCCGCCAGGCAGGACATCCCCGACCTCAAGAAACCCGCCGCCAAGCTCCAATACGTCCGCCAGCAATTCGAACGCCGCCACCGCGCCGTCACCCCCGCCGCCGCCCAGCAACTCGTCGGCGTCCTCGGCACCAGCATCGGCGAACTCACCGCCATGATCGGCCAGCTGTGCGACGACTTCGACGACAACCCCGTCGACCTCGACCGCGTCAACCAATACCTCGACGCCAACCCCCAGGTCACCGGCTTCGAAATAGCCGACACCGCGCTCGCCGGCGACACCGGCCACGCCATCGTGCTGCTGCGCTCCGCGCTCGAACAGGGCGCCGAACCGATCGCGCTCGTCGGCGCGCTCGCCGCCAAGCTGCGCACGATGGCCAAGGCCGCCGCGCTACAATCCGGCGAGGCCAGCCCCGCCGACATCCACGACAACCCGTGGGCGCTGAAGAACGCGCGCCGCCAGCTGGGCGGATGGACGAGCGCCGGCATGGGGCGCTGCCTGTGCCTGCTGGCATGGGCCGACGAACAATGCAAGACCAACGGCGCCGACCCGGCCTACGCGCTCGAGCAGTGCGTCGAGGCGATCGCCGCGAAGGGCGCCGCGCGCTGACGGCGCCTCCGGCACCGGCGACGACGACCGCGACCGGCAGCCACCATTCGAACAGAAAGCAGGAACACCATGGAACAGACGACGCTCGAGATTCCCACCGGCGACGACATGCGCGACCTCGGCCGCCGCGTCGCCTCGCTCGTCAGGGGAGGCGACGTGCTGCTGCTGTCCGGACCGCTCGGCGCCGGCAAGACGACGTTCGCGCAGGGATTCGGCGCCGGCCTGGGCATCGACGGCCCGATCGTCTCGCCGACGTTCACGATCGCCCGCGAACTCGACGGCCGCTTCGCCGACGGCACGCCGGCCCACCTCGTCCACGTCGACGCCTACCGGCTCGGCGGCATCGACTACGAACCGGGCCAGGACAGCATCGGCCGGCTGCTCGACGAACTCGAGTCGCTCGGCCTCGACGAGGAACTCGAGGATCCCGGCGCCTCGACCGTCGTCCTGATGGAATGGGGCGAGCAGATGGCCGCCGCGCTCGCGCAGGAACGGCTGGAAATCCGCATCGAACGTCCCGTCGGCCCGGACGGCGGCGACGTCGCCGGCGCGGAGCTGACCGGCGACGGCACGCGGATCGTCACGCTGACGCCGATCGGACGCCGCTGGGAAAGTATGCCGGTGGCTAGATTCGCCGACTGACGCCTCCGGGCGGCCACACAATAGGAACAGCATTCGCCGGCGGCCATGTCCGGCCGCCACCGCGGCCCGCGCCGGCCAGGGTTGGAAGGAACAAGACACATGCAAACGCTCGTCATCGATACGTCGTTCGGCTCCACCGTCGGCTTCGTCGGCCACGATCCCGTCCTCGAGGACGATTCGCGCGGCCACGTCGAGAACCTGCAGGTCGACATCGACCGCGCGGCGCAGGCCAGCGCCATCGCCCCGTCCGACATCACCCGCATCGTCGTCGGCATCGGCCCGGCACCGTTCACCGGCCTGCGCGCCGGCCTCGTCGCCGCGAAGGCCATCGCCGCCGCCAGCGGCGCCGAACTGCTCGGCGAGGACATCCTCACGCCGCAGGCCGCCATGATGAAGGCCGCCCACGCCGGCGACGAACGCCTGGCCGGCGTCGACTTCCTCGCCGACGTGCCCGTCGCCCGCGACGGCGACAACGTCCACTACGTCACGCTCGCCGTCAACGACGCGCGCCGCAAGCAGCTCTACTTCACGCTGATCGCCGACCTGTACGAGCAGGAAGGCTCGGACACGATCCTCGTCGACATGGACATCGACTATCCGGACAACATCGCCGTGCGCGTCAACAAGGCCGTCGCCGACTACATGCAGGCCCATCCGGGCCTCGACGTCGTCGTCGACGTCGCCGGCCACGGCGCCGGCAAGTACGCCGACGCGTGGAAGGCGCTCGACCATCCGGGTTCCGTCGTCGACCATTCGCTGCTCGACTGCGGCCGCGCCGGCCTCGGCATGTTCGCCGCCGTCGCCGAACGCGATCCCGACGCGCACATGCAGCCCGAAAGCCTCGAACCGCTCTACCTGCGCCGCCCCGACGTGTCCGTGCCCAAGCCGCTCAAGCCGGTCACCGCGCCGGCCTCCTCCGACAACGGGCAGGCCAGGTGAGCGACATCGAACTCGTCGACCTCGCCGACATCGACCGCGACGTCGCCGTGCGCCGGCTCGCCGCCCTCGAATCCGACCTGTTCGGCAGGGGAGCATGGAGCGAGAACGCCGTGCGGCAGGAACTGGACGCCCCGGCCCGCACCTACCTGCTCGCCGTCGACCGCGGTGACGACGACGGAGCCGCGGACGGCAACAGTGCCGTGGACGGCGACATGATCGTCGGCTACGCCGGCTTCTGGTACGACGGCGACGACGCCGAACTCATGACGATCGGCGTGGCCCGGGACCGGCAGCGCCGGGGCATCGCGTCCCGGCTGCTCGACGCGCTGCTCGACGACGCCCGGCGCCGGGGCGCCGCCCGCATGCTGCTCGAGGTGCGCGTCGACAACGATCCGGCCATCGGCCTGTACCGGTCGCGCGGATTCGAACGGCTGGGCCTGCGGAAACGCTACTACCAGCCCGAGGGCATCGATGCGTATACGATGAGTGTGGAACTTCGCCCGCGGACAGTGGGCTTTACCGGCAGCACCGCGGAATAATCCGCGCACGGGACGGGTAGCCGCACGGCAGGGAGCCGGCGGCACGATGGAAAGACACGAGGCATGAGCGAACCGATTGTACTGGGCATTGAATCCACCTGCGACGAGACGGCGGCCGCCGTCGTCCAGGGACGCAACCTGCTGGGCAACGTGGTGGCGTCGTCGATGGACGAGCACGCCCGCTACGGCGGAGTCATCCCCGAGATCGCCTCGCGCGCCCACGCCGAGGCGTTCATGCCCGTCGTCAACCAGGCGCTGGCCGACGCCGGCCTGGAACTCGGCGACGTCGACGCGATCGCCGTGTCCGCGGGCCCCGGCCTGGCCGGCTGCCTCGCCGTCGGCGTGTCCGGTGCCAAGGCACTGGCATGGGCCGCGAACAAGCCGCTGTACGGCATCAACCACGTCATCGGCCACATCGCCGTCACGCAGCTGCAGTTCGGCCCGTTCCCCGAGGACACGCTCGCGCTGATCGTCTCCGGCGGCCACACGTCGCTGCTGCACGTCCAGGACGTCGCCCGCCACGTCGACGTCGTCGGCACGACGCTCGACGACGCCGCCGGCGAATGCTTCGACAAGGTCGCCCGGCTGCTCGGCTTCCCGTACCCCGGCGGCCCGCACATCGACCGTCACGCGCAACTCGGCGACCCGCACGCCATCCGCGTGCCGCAGGGCCTGACCCAGGGCAACGCCGGTCGCCAGCATCCCTACGACTTCAGCTTCTCCGGCGTCAAGACGGCCGTCGCCCGCTGGGTGGAACAGCAGCAGGCGCAGGGCCGCCCCGTTCCCGTCGACGACGTGTGCGCGTCGCTGGCCGACTCGGTCGCCTCGGTGCTCGCCCGCAAGGCAATGGCCGGCTGCGAGCAGTTCGGCTCGAAGACGCTGATCGTCGGCGGCGGTTTCTCCGCCAACTCGCAACTGCGCGCCAAGCTGCTCGAGGCCGGCGCCGAACACGGCGTCGACGTGCGCATTCCGCAGCTCAAGCTGTGCACCGACAACGGCGCGATGGTCGCGATGCTCGGCGTCAACCTCGTCGAGGCCGGCGTGGCCCCGTCGTCGCCGAACTTCCCGATCGACTCGGCAATGCCGATGGACAGGATCGTCATGGACTGACGGCCTGCCGGAACTTTCGCCGGCACGGCACGACACGCCGCGACTTGCCCGAAGTGGCGTTCCGGCGTATATTTTCATCTCGTTGCGCGGAGCAATCCGAGCAATGCCAACATTCCTGCGTAGCTCAGTTGGCAGAGCATCCGACTGTTAATCGGACGGTCGCTGGTTCAAGCCCAGCCGCAGGAGCTCAAGGAAGAAGTGTTCAGAACCGTTGACGAAAGTCAACGGTTTTTTGATATCCGGGGCCGTGTCGGCGGTAATGCCGAGCGGCGGGGGAGATGGTGCCGGATTGGAAGCGGCGCCGATTGCGGCGTCGCTCAGTCGAAGTCGATGTGCAACAGGTCCGGATACATCTGCGTGTAGGCGCGCGAAGCGGAGTCGACGTCATGGTCGAAGCGGACGGCGTCGCGCAGCCGGGAATCGTCGCCCGACACGTCGCCGTCGGCCGTGTCGTCCCAGCCGGAGGCGACCTGTCCGGCGGCAAGCCGGCCGACAAACCGGTCGAGATAGTAGCGGCGTTCCTGCCGCATCAGGCGCACGAGCATGTCCGGCGCCTGCGGAAACGCGTCGAGGGCGCGCAGGTAGTCGGCACCGTAGTCGGCGCGGAACAGCGGGGGAACGGTACCCAGGCGCAGGCACTCCTTGAACAGCAGCAGCCGGCCGACGCGGCCGTTGCCGTCCGACAACGGATGGATCTTCTCGAACATCCAGTGCGCGAGAGCGAGGGATGGCGAATCGGGCGTCATCGCGGCACAGGCCGCGAAGAACCGGTCCATCAGCGCAGGCACGTCCTCGGGACGCGCCGTGTGGATCGTCGCGCCGTCGATGCGCCGAATCTCGTTGCCGCGACGCTTGTAGCCGCCGACGTTCATCCAGTCGCGCCACTGGTCGGCCGTGCCGTTCATCAGGATCGAATGCAGGTCGGTGACCATCTTGCGGTCGACGGGATCGTCGACGCGGGTCAGCAGGTAGTCGACAGCGCGGAAGTGATTGGATACGGTGAGCATGTCGTCGAGGATGAATCGTTCGCCTTCGGCTCCCGCCAGCGACAGGCCGCCTTCGTAGAGCTGCGCGGTCTGCTCGAGCGACAGGGACGATCCCTCCATGTGATTCGAATGGAACGAGAACAGGACCTGCGTCCAGTACAGCAGTGAATGCCTCACGTGGCCGTCGCGTTCGCGCCGCAGCCTGTCCGCCAGTCGTTCGCCGCCGTGTGTGTCGACTCCGCCCATCGCCATGCTCCCAACCGTCGCGGCCGCCGCGCAGTGGCGACGTCCTGCCTGTCCGGCGCCCCGTCGCGCCGGTGCGTCCCAGTCTACCAAACGTCGTCGTGTCCGCCACTGTCGAGGCCGTACCGTGCGACGATCCATGCGCCACAACGCTTCCGTGCCCCCGTTGCGACACGCCGCGACTTGCCCGAAATGGGGTTGCGGCGTATATTTTCATCTCGTTGCGCGGAGCAATCCAAGCAATGCCAACATTCCTGCGTAGCTCAGTTGGCAGAGCATCCGACTGTTAATCGGACGGTCGCTGGTTCAAGCCCAGCCGCAGGAGCTTTCAGAGGAATCCCCGTCATGGCGACGGGGATTTTTCGTATCCGGGTCCATGACGGCATCACGGCATGCGTTTCTCCGACAGTGAGAAGCGGACGGGGGAGATCCGTCCGCGAATTAGGATGCTGTCCAGTACTTGATGTCGAACGGGATGCCGTAGCGTGACGGTCCCCGGCACCACGGTGCACGGCAGGAACCAGCGGAAGGACATCCGATGACATTGAGCTCGGCGGAATTCAAGGCCCTCAGGGAATCGATGGGGCTGACGACGAAGTGGCTGTCGAAACGTTGGGGCGTTGCCGAATACACGGTCCAGCGGTGGGAATCGAAACGCGTCGTGTCCGAACGCTACGGCGACGACCTGCTGGGACTCAAGCGCGAATTCGACCGGGAAGTGTGGGCGAAGGCGTCGCAGGACGTCGACGTCATCCACGTGCCGCGTGCCGAGCAGAACCGCGAACCCGCCGCGATGCCGGCCTCCTACGAACGCGCCGTCGCCGAACGTGTCTTCGAGCTCGCCGGCACGCCGATCGTCTACGACGACGAGGACGAGGCCGCCTGATCCCGCTGTTATTCCAGGCCCTTCTTGCCGACAATGCCGGCAAGGAGGGCTTTCTGGTTCTGGTGGCATGCCGGGCGGGGGAGGCCACGGTGGAAACCGGCGCATTCGTCCACCGGAGGTCCGCCGGGTTGGTCCGGCGGGGGAGACGGGAGCATCGTGGACGTGTCCGGGATACCCGGCCGGGCGGCGTCGCGGACGCGCAACGGAGCGCGTGCGCAGGGTCGCCGGAATGCCCATCAAACCCGAAAGGATCGTCACGATGCGACTTGCAGACATCGCCAGGAGGACGCTGGCGACTTTGACGGCGACGGTGACTGTCGCGGCAGGACTGGCCGCGGGCGTCATGCCGGCCACGGCGACCACGAACCCGTATCCCGACACGATGTACTTCACGACGGGATTCCGCAACATGAACCTCGTCGGCACTGGCGGCTCCCCGCATGTCAGCTACGGGTTCACCGCCTCGTCGGACGGCAGCGTCATGCTCGACTGGGACGACAACGTCGCCTACTGCCTCGACGCGGACCTCGACGCTCCGGGCGACTACGGCGCAACCTGGGTCGACGGGAATTCGTCGCGCGAACAGGTCAACGCGACCCCGACCTACGTCAGGTACGCGCTGACGGCCGATTCGCCGCTGACCGGCGCGGTCGGCTGGATCGCCGCGAACGGGTATCCGACCGTCAGCCGCGTCTACGACTACGACATGGACACCGGCGACGCCAGGGCCATCACGCAGATCGCCCTGTGGCTGCAGGCCGGCGACGTCGTCGCCCGTGACGGCGTCCTGTACTTCGCGTCCACCGGCGCCGTGTACGGCGACTCGACGCACCTGTCGTCCGTCGCGTTCTATCCGCACGGCACCGTGCACGACTCGTCCAATCCGGACACGATGACGATGCTCGAGCTCGCGCAGCGTCTCGCCGCCGACGGCGAAGCCAACAAGACGCAGACGACGTACCGGGCATGGGCGTACACGGCGACGTCCGGCACCTACCAGCGGATGCTGTACGTCACGTCGAGCCGCGACATCGCCCTGGCCAAGCATTCCGCCGACACCGCCTACACGGACGGCAACGACGCCTATTCGATGGAAGGCGCCGAATACACCGTGTACGCCGACGACGCCCTGGACATGCCGGTCGGCACGCTCGTCACCGACGCGGCCGGCATGTCCACGACGACACTGACCCTGCCGCCGGGCGACTACTACGTGAAGGAAACGAAGGCGCCCGCCAGCGGATACCTGCTCAACGACAGCGTCATGACGATCGGCGTGACGGCCGGCGCCGGCATCCAGACATTCGACTTGGACGGCGACCAGGCCGAACACGCGCTCGCGGACACGGGCACGATCCGTGTCCAGAAGGCGCTGGCCAGCCAGTCGGCGGCCGGAGAGACGCATGCGGGCATCACGTCGCTCGCCGGCGTCCGGTTCCGTCTCGACTGGTATCCGACCGTGGCGGCCACCGCAGCGGACCTGGCCGGGCTGACGCCGGCCGCGTCCGCCGTGTGGGAAACCGACGCGGACGGCGTCGTCGACTATGCCGCCGCCGATCCCGTCGAGGGTTCCTGGCCGTTCACGGACGAATCGGGCAACCGTGTCCTGCCGCTCGGCACCGTCGAGGTCACCGAGACCGATGCGCCCGACTGGGCCGTCGTCGCCGGATCCGGCAATCAGGGCAGCCTGTTCACGCTGACCGACGCCGGCGACCACGTCACCGTCGTCAAGACCACGCTGGACGCGTGGCATGACGACGCCACCGTCACCGGAGATCCGGCCACGACCGTCGTCTTCCCGGACGACGAGGCACGCGGCTCCGTTCGCGTCGTCAAGACCGACGACGACACGAAGACGTCGACGCCGCAGGGCGACGCGACACTCGACGGCGTCGAATACGAAATCGTCAACGACAACGCCCGGCACGCCACCGTGAACGGTGTCGACTACGAGCCCGGCGCCGTCGTCGCCACGATCGTCACCGGTCTCGTCGACGGCGAATACGTTGCCGCCACCGAGGCGCGCGCATTGCCGTACGGCTCCTACCTGATCCGCGAATCGTCGTCGTCGACCGGTTACCATCTCGCCGGCTTCGAGGAATCGTTCACGATCGCCCGCGACGGCCAGGAAGTCATGTTTACCGTCACGCAGCACGGCGTGACCGTCACCGGCGGCACCGTCGCCGGCTATGGCGCGAACACGAACGACGTGCAGCGTGGCGGCATCCAGCTCGTCAAGACCGACCGCGAAACCGGCCTGCCCGTCGCGCTCGGCGCGGCCACGCTGGACGGCACCGTCTTCGAGATCGTCAACCGCAGCGCCGGCAGCGTCGTCGTCAACGGCGTCGACTACGAACCCGGCGACATCGTCACGACGATCGCCGCCGCCTGGCAATCCCTGCTGGACGAAGACGGACAGGACACCGGCCAGACGGGCTACGTCGCCCGCACCGCCATCGACGAACTGCCCTACGGCACCTACGAAGTCCGCGAAGCCGCCGCGTCCGACGGCTACCTGCGCGACGCCGACTCGCGAGCATGGTCGCGCACGTTCACCGTCGGCCACGACGGCGGAGACGCCACCACCGGCACCTATCCGGCCAACGCCGCCCCCAACCGGTACGCCACGCTCGCCGACACGGACGCCGGCACGCTGCCCGCCAACCAGGTCCAGCGCGTCGACTTCCACTTCGCCAAGAAAGACGGCGAAACAATGGACCCCATGGGCAACATCGCCTGGCTCCTCACGTCGAACACCACCGGCGAAACCCACGTCCTCGTCACCGACACCAACGGCGAAATCCACACCAAGAGCTGCGAAGCCGTCTTCAACGACAACGGCACCTCCACCACCGGCTGCCGGGTCCGCACCGACAACACCAACGCCAACGACCCCGACGCCATCAACACCAACGGCGCCGTCGCCATCGTCGACGGCGAATACGTCGTCGTCGACGCCGACAGGCTCGACCCGACCGCCGGCACCTGGTTCACCGGCATCGGCCCCGACACCGCCAACGCCACCGTCCAATGGACATCCGCCACCACCTACGACGTGACCGACGCCAACGGCACCGTCCACGCCGCCGCCGTCGACAACCTGCTGCGCGCCCTGCCATACGACGACTACACCCTCACCGAACTCGCCACGCCCGGCGCCAACGACGGCCGACGCATGGTCGTCACCACGCTCGTCGCACGCGAATACACGAAGAACGCCGACGGCACCGTCAACCACGACGCCAACGGCATCGACCTCGACTACGGCACCATCGACAACGACCGCCTCGGCATCGCCACCCGCCTCGCCTACTACGGCAACGGCGCCGACCCCTTCGACGACGACGGCAACCCCGGCGACAAGACCGCACCCGCCACCGGCACCGTCAAGCTCGTCGATGTCGTCGACTACTACGGCATCCCCGCCGGCCAGTACACGCTCTCCGGCGAACTCCACATCATCGACAACGGCACCCCCGACCCCAACCCCGTCGCCACCGCCGCCACCACCATCACCGTCAAGTCGACCAACAGCGCCCAGGCGAAACTGTCCCTCGTCATCGACGACGCCACCGCGCTCGCCGGCCACACCGTCGTCTGCTACGAAACCCTGACCGACGCCAACGGCACCATCGTCGCCCAACACCACGACCCCGACGACACCGACCAGCAAGTCGCGTTCCCCGCCATCGCCACCACCGCCACCGGCGACATCGACGACGAAGCCAACGCCACCGCCAGCAGCATCGCCATCGTCGACACCGTCGAATACGCCAACCTCCAGGCCGGCAAGACCTACACCCTCACCGGCACCCTCCACCAACGTGCCGACGACAACACCGACCAGGGACCAGTCACCGACATCGACGGCAACGAAGTCACCACCACCGTCACCTTCGTCCCCGCCGCCACCGACGGCACCATCGACATCGGCTTCCAATTCACCCCCGACCCAGACCTCGCCGGCCACACCGTCGTCGCCTACGAAACCCTGACCAAAAACAACACCGTCTACGCCATCCACGCCAACATCGCCGACGACAACCAGGACATCCACTTCCCGGACATCCACACCGTCGCCACCGACCTGTTCGACGACGACAAGCAAATGGGCGCAGGCACCACCACCCTCAACGACACCGTCTCCTACGCCAACCTCGTCCCCGGACACGAATACACCATCACCGCCACACTCCACATCCGCGCCGACAACGGAGACGACAACGGCCCCGTCACCGACACCGACGGCAACCCGATCACCATCCAGACCACCTTCACCCCCGACCAGGAGAACGGAACCATCACCATCGAAATCCCATTCGACTCAACCCCATACGCCGGCACCACCATCGTCGCCTACGAAACCCTGACCAGGAACAACACCGTCCTCGCCATCCACGCCAACATCGCCGACGACAACCAGGCCGTCACCATCGCCAACATCCACACCACCCTGACAGGAACACGCAACACCCACGACATCCAACCAGACACCACCGGCACCGACCACGCCACCATCACCCTCATCGACACCGTCGAATACCACCACCTCGCACCCAACACCACCTACCGCCTCGACGGCACCCTCCACGTCCGCGACGCCACCGGCCACGACCAGGGCACACTCACAGACACCGACGGCAACGCCATCACCGCCTCGACAACATTCGTCCCCAACACCACCGACGGCACCCAGGAAGTCACCTTCCAATTCACCATGCCCGCCAACACACTCGCCGACACCGTCCTCGTCGCCTACGAAACCCTGACCTCCAACCCCGACACCACCACCCAACAAACCGTCGCCACCCACGCCGACATCACCGACAACAACCAGACAGTCACCATCACCACAACACCCACGGAGCAACCAGCCGACCAGGAACCAGCCACCACCACACCCACAACCACCACAACAACCACCCAAACCAGCCAAACCCTCGCCAACACCGGCAACAACATCACCACCATCCTCGCCACCATGGCAATACTCACCGCCATCGCCGCCGCGCTCGCAAGCCAACGCGCCACCCACCGGAAAAAACCGGCCCATTCCCGGCAAAGCGTAAGCTCGGCCCCATGAGCGAACACACCCTCAACCGCCACGCCCTCGCAATCCTCGACGCCGAACCAACCGCCGAACGCATCGACCACTACCGCAAGCCGTTCATGGTGCTATGGGCCGCCGTCCAGGAAGCATCCGCCGAAATCATGGACGAATACGGCCTAAGCCAGGACCTCGCCCAGCTATGGGTAGCCGAACAACTCCGGCAAGTCACCGACTCCCTCGTCGACCGCCTCGCCGAAAAAGCCCTCCAGCACGGCGCAAGCAAATCCAACGTGGCACGGGCCGCCGGCGCATCGCCCGCCAACGCCACCCGACGATTCCCACGCCTCAAGGAAAACCACCCCGCGGGACGCACGCTCATCGACGACGTACTCGACGAACTCGAATGACACACGCCACCGCGCACCGACAGGAAGGAACGGTTCCGCGATGACAAGACAACCCCGAAAACCACGGCGACGCCACGAAGACGACGAACAACAACGCCGCGCCATCGCCTCCCTGGCAACGATGGCGCTCGCCGTCGCCGCGATGTGGACGGCGACGGCGCCGGACGCCACGGTGTTCGCCGGCGACGTGTCCTGCACGGCGGCGATGGTCATGCCGGTGTCCGGTGGTGTCGTCGAACGCGCGTTCGCGCAGCCGGCCAGCGCATGGGGGAGCGGTCACCGCGGTGTCGACATCGCGGTGACGGACGGCGACACGGTGCTGGTCGCCCCGGAAGACGGCACCGTGTCATTTGCCGGCGGCGTCGCCGGCAAGAACGTCGTCACGATCGTTACCGAAGACGGCCTCAAGCTGTCGTTCGAGCCGGCCGTCGCGACCGTGGCGACCGGCGCGGCTGTCGTCCGCGGCGCGGCCTTCGCCGTGGCGGAAGGATCGTCCGACCATTGCGACGACCATTGCGTGCACTGGGGCGTGCGGAACGCCGACGACGAGTATCTCGATCCGGAAACGCTGCTGGAATCGAGGCGCATCGTGCTCAAGCCGGTCGCCTGAACGACAAGGCGCCCCGCCGCACGGTGGCGGCGGGGCGCGGAGACGATGCCGGGAGAGCCGGAGACGGCGTCACAGGCCGGCGTCGGCCAGCGAAATGTACCCCGGGTCGATGAGCGCCGTCTTGAGGTTGCCGGCGCTGACGGCGACGAGTGGCACGGCGAGCGTCGGCACGAGCGAACCGCTCACCGTCGTGTTCTTCAGCGAGTCGAGTCCGAGGCTCGAGAGTGCCGTCTGCTGGTTGAGCGACAGGCAGATCTGCGCGGTGTCGGCGGCGATGGCGTCGCGGTTCTCGAGGCCGGTCATCCACTGCTTGCCGTCGACGATGTTCGGGATGTCGGAGACATAGGCGCCGTAGCCGGTGACGATCGGCCACTGCGACGAGTCGTCGGTCGACGCGGACGAGGACGAGGAGTCGCCGTCCGCCGTCGCCGACGACGAGGACGACGGCGACGGCACCGCCTCGCGCTCGACGTCCTTCTTGCCGCTGAGCGAGTCGATGATGCCGGAAATCGAGATCGACGGGTTGATGTCGGCGGCGGAGCCGGTGTAGCCGAGCTTCGTCAGTTCGTCGACGACGGCCGAGGCGACGAAGTCATTCATCGCGACGATGCCGTCGATGGCCACCGTCGACGAGTCGCCGTCCTTGTCTTTCGACTCGAGACGGGACCTGAGCTCGTCGGCGACCTGGTCGCTCTTCTGCGCGTCGAAGGCGACGTTCTTCCAGTCGTCGGCCGTCGTCGTCTTCGTCAGCGTGCCGGACGCGCTGACGGCCTGGCCGGACTGGAAGTACGGGCCGAGCACGCTCCAGACGCCGGCGAACAGGTCCTTCGCGAACGCGGCGTCGTCGCCGGCGTCGCCGTCGGAGCCGGCGGTGTACGGCAGCAGTACCTCGATCGTCTTCGGATCGTCCGCCGTCGCCTTGTCGAGCTGGAGCTTGTCGGCGAGTTTCTGCGCCTGCAATTCGCCGATGAGGGACGCCGTCGACATCTGGACATAGGCGTCCGGCGCGAAGCCGTCAAGCGTGTCCGAGACGAGCACGACGTGGATGCCGGCGTTCTTCGCCAACGTCAGCGCGGAGACGAGCCGCTTCATCGACGACGTGAGCGTCGCGTCGGCGGAAGCGGACGCGGAATCGTCGGCTGACTGGTCGGACGAGGAGGACGATTCTTCCGACGACGACGTCGACGAAGAGGAAGCCGAAGCCGAGGAGGACGACGACGTCGAGGCTGACGATGACGATGACGACGATGACGATGACGACGAGTCGTCCTCGTCGGCAGTCGAGACCGGCTGCGTGGCGAAGTCGCCGTAGTACTTCGACGTCTCGTCGGCGTCGACGACGGGTGCGACGACGAGCGTGACGGCTCCGGCCTCGTCGTCGGCGTCGGCATAGTCCTCATCCTTCGTCGAGTTGACATGGTCGACGACGTAGTCCTGGATCTGCTGGCTCTGGTCCTCGATCGACGAGCTCGTCGTCGTCGAGATGTCGTCCTTGGCGAAGCCGTTCGCCTCGAGGTCCTCGGTGAGCTTCGGCACCCACTCGTCCCAACGGTTGAGCGGCACGCCTGTCGACAGCGTCACGCTGTCCGACGGCGTGAAGACGGCGACCTTGCCGGCCGTTTGCGTCGACGACGACGAGGTCGACGCCTGCGATGACGAGCCGGTGCCGGACGAGCAGGCGGCCGCCGTGGCAAGCAGCGACAGGGCCAGCGCTCCGGCTGCCAGGCGGGTTGCGGTACGGAATCGTTCGAGAGCCATCGTCAAGCCTTCTTCACCCTTCATGCATCGAATTAGCGTCATCCATATTGTAGGGAAGGGCTTAGAAAGCCGGAGGGCCGTCCGCTCCGTGCGGGGAGCGGACGGCCCTCCGGCCTTCGCCGGTATCGCGTGACAGTCGCGTCGGAACGGCGCGCCGGTCGCCCGGCGCGTGCGTCACTCGGCGAGTGCGCGTTGCAGGTTCCCGTCGAGCGCGTCCATGAACTGCGCGGTGTCCAGCCACGGGTGGTCCGGTCCGATCAGCAGCGCGAGGTCCTTCGTCATCTGGCCGCCCTCGACGGTCGAGATGATCGTCTGCTCGAGCGTCTCGGCGAACCGGGCGACTTCCGGGGTGCCGTCGAGCCTGGCGCGGTGCTTGAGACCGCCGGTCCACGCGTAGATCGAGGCGATCGGGTTCGTCGACGTCTTCTCGCCTTTCTGCCAGCGGCGGTAGTGGCGGGTGACGGTGCCGTGGGCCGCCTCGGCCTCGACGGTCTGGCCGTCCGGCGTCATCAGCACCGACGTCATCAGGCCGAGCGAGCCGAAGCCCTGGGCGACGGTGTCCGACTGGACGTCGCCGTCGTAGTTCTTGCAGGCCCACACGTAGCCGCCGTGCCACTTGAGCGAGCTGGCGACCATGTCGTCGATGAGGCGGTGCTCGTAGGTCAGGCCCTCCTGGGCGAACCTGTCCTTGTACTCGGTCTCGAAGACCTCGGCAAAGATGTCCTTGAACCGGCCGTCGTAGGCCTTGAGGATTGTGTTCTTCGTCGACAGGTAGACCGGATAGCCGCGCATCAGGCCGTAGTTGAAGCAGGCGCGGGCGAAGCCGCGGATCGAGTCGTCGAGGTTGTACTGGACCTGGGCCACGCCGGTGCCGGGGTAGTCGAAGACGACGTGCTCGATCGGCTCGCCGCCGTCGGCCGGCGTGAACGTGACGGTGAGCCGGCCTTCGCCCGGCACCTTGAAGTCGGTGGCCTTGTACTGGTCGCCGAAGGCGTGGCGGGCGACGACGATCGGCTGGGTCCAGCCGGGCACGAGCCGTGGAATGTTCGAGATGACGATCGGCTCGCGGAAGATCGTGCCGCCGAGGATGTTGCGGATCGTGCCGTTCGGCGACTTCCACATCTTCTTGAGGCCGAATTCCTCCACGCGGGCCTCGTCCGGCGTGATCGTCGCGCACTTGACGCCGACATGCTCGCGCTTGATGGCCTCGGCCGCGTCGACAGTGACCTGGTCGTCGGTCGCGTCGCGGTTCTCGATGCCCAGGTCGTAGTAGTCGAGGTTGACGTCGAGGTACGGCAGGATGAGCCGGTCCTTGATGTCCTTCCAGATGACGCGCGTCATTTCGTCGCCGTCGAGCTCGACCACGGTGCCTTCGACCTTGATTTTGGCCATTCGTGCCCTCCTGATGAAGTGAGATGGATGTGCCGGAAGTGCTTCCAGTCACTTCTTCATAGTGGAAAAAGATTACGGAGCGTCGTCGATGTCCATTTTTCGGGGGCGCCGTCGCCGCGGGCGGTCACGATTCGCGCGGAGGGACGCACGGCCCGCATGAGTGGCGGTCGCGGGACGGCCACGGGGGTCGCACACTGTCACCGCCAGTCGTTAGCCTGAAGCCATGGCTCAGGAAATTGAAATCGGCCTTGGCAAGAAAGGCCGCATGTCGTACGGCTTGGACGACATCTCTATTGTTCCCTCCCGCAGGACCCGCGATCCGCAGGATGTCTCGACGAACTGGCAGGTGGACGCCTACGAATTCGAGATGCCGGTCATCGCGGCGCCGATGGACTCGGTCGTCTCGCCGAAGACGGCGATCGAACTCGGCCGGCTCGGCACCGTCGGCGTCCTCGACCTCGAGGGCCTGTGGACGCGCTACGAGGACCCGACGCCGATCCTGCACGAGATCGCCGGCAAGCCGGCGTCCGAGGCGACGGCGTTCCTGCAGCGGGCCTACGCCGAACCGATCAAGGCCGACCTCATCAAGGCCAGGCTGCACGAGATCCGCGAGGCCGGCGTCACGGTCGCCGGCGCGCTGTCGCCGCAGTGCACCGAGGAATTCCTGCCGGCCGTGCTCGAGGCCGGCGTGGACCTGTTCGTCATCCGCGGCACCGCCGTCTCGGCCGAACACGTCTCGCAGGATCACGAACCGCTCAACCTGAAGCAGCTCATCTACGATCTCGACGTGCCCGTCATCGTCGGCGGCGCCTCGAACTACACGGCAGCCCTCCATCTCATGCGTTCCGGCGCGGCCGGCGTCCTCGTCGGCTTCGGCGGCGGTGCCGTGTCCGCGGACCGCAGCACGATCGGTGTCCACGTGCCGCTCGCCACGGCCATTTCCGACGTCGCCGAGGCACGCCGCGACTACATGGACGAATCCGGCGGCCGCTACGTGCAGGTCATCGCCGACGGCGGCACCGGCTATTCCGGCGACTTCGTCAAGGCCCTCGCGATGGGTGCCGACGCCGTCATGCTCGGCACGCCGCTCGCCCGCGCCGTCGAGGCGCCCGGCGAGGGCATGCACTGGGGCGCAGAGGCCCGTCACGCGACGCTGCCGCGCGGACGGCGCAGCGAAGTCGGCACCGTCGGCACGCTCGAGGAGATCCTGTACGGTCCGAGCCACCGCGCCGACGGCACGATGAACTTCATCGGCGCGCTGCGCCGCGCGATGGCCTCGACGGGCTACGTGGACGTCAAGAGCTTCCAGAAGTGCGGCGTCGTCGTCACGCCGGCCTCGCGCCGCGGGTAGTTCCTTCCGCGACGGCGGCATCCGTCCACAACATTCATCCACATGAACAGTGGAGAAACGCCGATGTTTCTCCACTTTTCCACTTTTTCGGGCCGAAGTGCTGACAGGGCGGCGGAAGACGTCTACGGTGGGGCCGTCACCGCAGACACCGCATGGAAGGAAACCGCCACGATGACGACGCCGACGCCGCCCAGCCAGACCCGCGCCCCGCAACCGATGCCGCCCGACCGGCGACGCCTCGGATCGGTCGACGGCGTCCTGAAATCCGCCACTGGCGACATCTCCTATCATTTCCAGTCCTGCTACAGCCTGTCGCTGTCGCCCGACCTGTGCAGGCAGATGGCACGGCACGGTTGCCAGTACATCGTCATGATGATGGACGTGCTGAGGCTCCGGATGGACCCGAAAGTCCTCGAGGCGGCCAGTACCCGCGAATGCGTCGACCGGCTGCGCCTGCTGCTGCGTCTCGTCGCCAAGGCGCCGGACTGCAGCCTGGCGCTGATGATGCGCAGCCGGATCTTCCCGCCCGTCGAGCCGAGACTGGTCGACGGCATGGTCCTCAACGAGAACAAGGTCGAGATGACATCGCTGGTCCGCGTCGCGGGCGCAGAGTTCTGGATCAATCTCGCGTTCAGCAGGCAGGGCACGCAATGGATCTGCGTCGTCGCCGACATCGGCCAGCCCGGCTAGGGCGTCGCTGTACGCTGGCAGGCATCGGCGGGAACGGGGGTGCCCTCGTCCGGCTATAGTGGGAGGCATGCTTCGCGAATATGGATTGAAAACGATGTACAAGACGACCGACGAGGACACTGTCTACTCGTTGCTTGCCCGGCGCGCCATCGCCGATCCCGACGACATCATCGCCCAGTTCCTCGACGACCGGCGCCAGTGGAACGACGTGACGGCCGGCGAGATGTTCGCCGAGGTCCGCTCGGTCGCCAAGGGCCTGATGGCGCTCGGCGCGAAGCAGGGCAGCATGGTCGTCGTCTACTCGGCCACCTGCTATGAATGGGGCGTCGTCGACTTCGCCTGCGCCGCCATCGGCGCCGTGCTCGTGCCGGTCTACGAGACCGATTCCGAGAAGCAGGCCGCCGCCATCGTCGACGAGGTCGGACCGGTCATCGCGTTCGGCGGCGACGAGGATCACGTGCAGGTCCTCGAGCGCATCGCCGGCAACGACGACCGCCTCAGGTACGTCTTCAACTTCGAGGCCGACGCGATGGACGCGCTGATCGGCTTCGGCGAATCGGTCTCCGACGACGACCTCGACGAGGCGATCGGCCGCGTCAAGGCCGACGACCTGCTGACGATTGTCTACACGTCCGGCTCGACGGGACGTCCGAAGGGCGCGATGCTGTCGAACCGCAACTTCACGCACATCGTCCTCAACGGCTACGAAATCCTGCCGGACATGCTCTACAACCCGAACCGCCTGCTGCTGTTCCTGCCGCTGGCCCACTGCTTCGCCCGCTACATCCAGTACGTCGCGATCGGCGGCCACGGCGTCATCGGCTACGTACCCGACGCCAGGCACCTGCTCGCCGACCTGCGCAGCTTCAAGCCCACCTACCTGCTCGGCGTGCCCCGCGTGTTCGAGAAGGTCTACAACGCCGCCTCGCAGAAGGCCGGCGCCGGCATGAAGGGCCGCGTCTTCGCGAACGCGTTCGACCACTTCGTGAACTGGTCGAAGATGATGAACGCTCACGAGCGCCCGACCGCCTCGCAGAAGATGAAGCATTCGTTCTACATGGGCACCGTCGGCGCCTCCATCCGCTCCGCGCTCGGACCGAACCTGCGGTTCCTGGCCTGTGGCGGCGCGCCGATCAACACCGACCTCGTCCACTTCTTCAACGGCATGGACGACATCACGTTCATCCAGGGCTATGGCATGACCGAGACGGCCGCCCCAATGGTCGTCAACTGGCAGAAGGCCAACCGTCCGGGCTCCGTCGGGCGCCCCGGCCCCGGCATGGCCGTGAGCACGGCCGACGACGGCGAACTGCTCGTCAAGGGCCCCAATGTCTTCCTCGGCTACTTCGAGAACCCCGAAATGACGGCCGACGTGCTCGAACCGAGCGGATGGCTGCACACCGGCGACCTCGGCGAGATCGACGACGAGGGCTTCGTGACGATCACCGGCCGCAAGAAGGACCTCATCATCACGGCCGGCGGCAAGAACGTCACGCCGACGCCGCTCGAGAACATCATCAACACGTGCCCCATCCTCGCGCACACCGTCGTCGTCGGCGACAACAAGCCGTTCATCGGCGCGCTCGTCACGCTCGACGAGGACATGACGCGCTCGTGGATGGACGCGCAGGGACTCGACATGTCGATGTCGCTCGACGACATCGCGAACTCGGCCGCCGCCCACGCGCTCGTCCAGCAGTACGTCGACAAGGCCAACAGCAACGTGTCCCGTGCCGAGTCGGTCAGGAAGTTCATCATCCTGCCGCGCGACTTCTCCCAGGAGGAAGGCACGATGACGGCCTCGATGAAGGTCGTGCGCCCGAAGGTGCTGTCGAAGTATGCCGAGATCATCGAGGGCGAGCTGTACGCGCCGGTGCCGAGCAACAAGCCGCTGCCGGTATCCGTCCAGATCCTCGACAAGGCCACCGAATCGGCCCGCCAGGCTTCCGAGACGATGAAGCACGTCCAGGAAAACGTCCGCGAGAAGGTCGGCGACTATTCCGAGAACCTGTCGGAGAACGTCACCCACGCCTACGACATCGTCAAGGGGCGGATCGTCCGCGGCAAGGACGGCGAGCCGTTCGACACCGCCGCCGACGTGTCCGCCTCGGCCGACGCCTCCGTCAGCGCGGACGATTCGTCCGCGGATGGCGCCGCCGGGCCGGAGGACGGTGCCGCCGGCGACGGCGTCTCCCGCCACTGAGCGACGGCGACGGCGCCCGCGCGTCGGGATCGTCGTCGCCATGGCGGCCCCCGGACTACAATGATGACGTATTTGTCTGTCCGTCGAAGAGGAGTTGGCCCGTGGCTATCCGAGAAATCCGCATCGTTCCTGATCCAGTGCTGCGCACCCCGTGCGAACCGGTGAAGGAGATCACGCCGGCGACCCGCCGCCTGGTCCAGGACCTGCTGGACACCGTGGACGATCCGGGGCGCGCCGGCCTGTCTGCCAACCAGATCGGCGTCAATCTGCGTGTCTTCTCGTACAACATCGACGGCAAGCTCGGCTACGTCATCAACCCGGTGCTCGAGGAGACCAGCGGCGAACAGTATGGCGACGAGGGCTGCCTGTCCGTGCCGGGCCTGTGGTACAAGACGCGTCGCGCCGACTACGCCCGCGTGCGCGGCATCGACCTCGACGGCAACGAGATCGTCGTCGAGGGCACCGGCATCATGGGCCGCATGCTGCAGCACGAAACCGACCACCTCGACGGCCACGTCTACCTCGACCGTCTCGAGAAGGAGGAACGTCGCGCCGCGCTGAAATACATGCGCGAACACCAGCGCTGATCCGAATCGCCGTGACGGGGCCCGCACCACGACCGTGGTGCGGGCCCCGTGCTATCATTGCGGCTTGTGTGCCATCCGGCGATTTCCGCAGTCGCGTGCGGGAAGAACCATCCAACTATTGTCAACCGGCACGCAACAAATTCGCGTCATGTTCGCGACGGCCCGTGTCGGTCGGAGCAACCGGACACCAGTCCGGACGCTCTGCACGCGGGACCGCATGACCAGGCAAGAACCGACAATGAAAGGTAGTCATACCATGGCTCAGATCACGATGAGCGAAATGCTGAAGGCCGGCCTGCACTTTGGCCACCAGACCCGCCGCTGGAACCCGAAGATGAAGCAGTACATCCTCACCCAGCGCAACGGCATCCACATCATCAACCTGTTCAAGTCGCTCGACATGATCGACGTCGCCTACGACTTCATCAAGACCACCGTCGCCCACAACGGCACCGTCCTGTTCGTCGGCACGAAGAAGCAGGCCCAGGAAGCCGTCAGCACCCAGGCCACCCGCGTGAACATGCCGTACGTCTCCGAGCGCTGGCTCGGCGGCATGCTGACCAACTTCAACACCGTCTCCAAGCGCGTGAACCGTCTCAAGGAACTCGAGGAAATGGACTTCACCGACGTCCACGGTTCCGGCCTGACGAAGAAGGAGCTGCTGCTCCTCGAACGCGAGAAGGACAAGCTGGAGCGCCAGCTCGGCGGCATCCGCAACATGGGCCGCACGCCGTCCGCCATGTTCGTCGTCGACATCAACAAGGAAGCCCTGGCCGTCTCCGAAGCCCACAAGCTCGGCATCCCGGTCGTCGCCATCGTCGACACCAACACCGATCCGGAATCCGTCGAGTACCCGATCCCGGCCAACGATGACGCCATCCGCGGCATCGAGCTGCTGACGAGCCTGATGGCCGACGCCGTCGCCGACGGCCTGCTGGAGCGCTCCGGCAAGACCAAGGCCGAGGGCGAGCAGCCGATGGCCGCCTGGGAGAAGGAACTGCTGACCGAAGGCGCCGAAGCCGAGGCCGCCGTCGCCCAGACCGAGGCCGCCGTCGCCGAGGCGGAGACCGCCGTGGCCGAAGCCGAGGCCCAGGCCTGAGTTCACCGTCCGCCATGTCCGTCCACGCCGTGGCGAGTGTCGTCCCGGGGATGATGCCCGCCACGTCCGGCGGACTGCCGGACAGGCCGATGTGAATATTCGGTATCGATTCGCCGCCGCCCGCACGGCCCGGAATACCGGGACCGCCAGTCAAGTTGGGGAGGGCAGCGTGCGAAGACGAGCCGCACCGACCACAGGAATTTACGAGGAGAAATCAATGGCAGCAATCACCGCAGCTTTGATCAAGCAGGTCCGCGAGGAGACCGGCGCCGGCATGATGGACGTCAAGAAGGCGCTCACCGAGGCCGACGGCGACGTCGCCCGCGCCAAGGAAATCATCCGTGCCAAGGGCATTCAGGCCGCCGGCAAGCGCGAAGGCCGCAAGGCCCAGGAAGGCACCATCGCCTCCACCGTCGTCGTCGCCGACGGCACCGCCACCGGCTACGCCGTCGAGCTCAACTCCGAGACCGACTTCGTCGCCAAGACCCCGAAGTTCGTCGAGTTCGCCGACACCGTCCTGGCCGACGCCGTCAAGGCCGACGCCGCCACCGTCGACGAGGTCCTCGCGGCCCCGGCCGCCAACGGCGAAACCGTCAAGGTCGAGATCGAGGAAGCCGCCGCGCTGTTCGGCGAGCACGTCAAGATCGGTCAGGTCGCGAAGATTTCCGGTCCGCACGTCGAGATCTACGCCCACAAGAAGTCCGTCGAGATGCCGCCGAGCATCGTCGCGATGATCGCCACCGACGAAGCCGGTGCCGCCGTCGCCCACGAGGCCGCGCTGCAGATCTCCGCGATGGGCGCCAAGTGGCTGACCCGCGAGGATGTCCCGGCCGACGTCGTCGAGTCCGAGCGCCGCGTGGCCACCGAGAAGTCGCTGGCCGAAGGCAAGCCGGAGAAGATCGTCCCGAAGATCGTCGAGGGCCGTCTCAACGCATTCTTCAAGGAGAACGTGCTGCTCGAGCAGGCCTACGTCAAGGATCCGTCCAAGACGATCGGCGACCTGTTCAAGGAAGTCGGCGGCAAGGCCCTCGCCTTCGCCCGCCTCGAAGTCGGCAAGGGCGACGAGAACTGAGTCCTGGTCTCCATTGTCGGCCCTGACGGCCGGCAATGACCGGCCACTGGCCGAAAACACAAGATTGCAACACCGGCGACGGCCGATTTCCCGCGGGAAATCGGCCGTCGCCTTTTTGCATTTGCGCCGCCATTGCGCCGCAAACTCGCCATTGCGCCTGTCGGGAAGCCCGGTTAGGGTAGGGGACGGTACATTCGAATGCTTCCGAGGTTGGAAAGGCGTCAATCATATGGGCAACGAGAACACAGCGGCCAAGCCGCGACGGGTGCTGCTGAAGCTGTCGGGCGAGGCGTTCGGCGGCGGCAAGCTCGGCGTGGATCCCTCCGTCGTGCGTCGCATCGCCGGCGAGATCGTCGCGGCCGTCGACCGCGGCGTCGAGGTCGCGATCGTCACCGGCGGCGGCAACTTCTTCCGTGGCGCCGAACTGCAGCAGGCCGGCATCGACCGCTCGCGCGGCGACTACATGGGCATGCTCGGCACCGTCATGAACTGCCTGGCGCTGCAGGACTTCCTCGAGCAGGCCGGCCAGGCCACGCGCGTGCAGACCGCCATCACGATGGGCCAGGTCGCCGAGCCGTACATTCCGCTCAAGGCCATCCGCCACCTCGAAAAGGGACGCGTCGTCATCTTCGGCGCCGGCGCCGGCATGCCGTACTTCTCCACCGACACCGTCTCGATCCAGCGTTCGCTGGAAATCCACTGCGACGAGGTGCTCATGGGCAAGAACGGCGTCGACGGCGTCTACACGTCCGACCCGCGCAAGGATCCGGACGCCAAGCGCTTCGCGACGCTGACCTACGACCGCGCCCTCGTCGACAACCTCGCCGTCATGGACGCCTCCGCGATGGCGATGGCCCGCGACAACGACCAGCGCATCCGCGTGTTCGGCCTCGAGGGCGAAGGCAACGTCACGAAGGCGCTGCTCGGCGAGGAAATCGGTACACTGGTGTCCAACGAGGAATCGTCGCTGGCCTGAGCGCCGGACGACCTGCCGTCGCCGCCCCGGCGACGGTCCACGAACTTGACCGGGAAGGGCCGGTCTGCAAAAAGGAGTTACCAATGGCAAACCTGATCGATACCGCGAAGGCCCAGATGGCCAAGTCGGTGGAATCCACGAAGGAAAACTTCTCCGGCATCCGCACCGGCCGCGCGAACCCGGCGCTGCTCAACGGCATCGTCGTCGAGTACTACGGCGCCCCGACGCCGCTCAAGGCCGTCGCGACGATCGGCGTGCCGGAGCCGCGCACGCTGTCCGTCACGCCGTTCGACCCGTCGCAGGCCAACGCCGTCGAGAAGGCGCTGCGCGACTCGGATCTTGGCGCCTCGCCGCGCCGCGACGGCAACGTCATCCACCTGACGATGCCGGAGCTCACCGAGGAACGCCGCAAGGAGTACGTCAAGCTCGCCAAGTCGAAGGCCGAAGACGGCAAGGTCGCCGTCCGCAACATCCGCCGCAAGACGAAGGAGACGATCGACAAGGCCGTCAAGGACGGCGACATGGGCGAGGACGAGGGCGACCGCCTGCTCAAGGACCTCGACAAGGTGACGAAGGCGACGACCGACGAGCTCGATCGCCTGCTGGAAGCCAAGCAGAAGGAAATCATGGAAGTCTGACGACTTCCGGACGGCAACCGGTCCGTGCGCCCCGCTTCCCCACGGGAAGGCGGGGCGCGCTGACTGTCGCCGTCCCCTTTTTTCGCCCGGCGGCGAACGGCAACAACACACGATAGCAAGGGAGCACGGGACTTCAATGGGCAGCTCACGCAGTACGCGCGACAGGGAACGCGACAAGGAAAAACTCGACAGGATCAACCAGAAAACCGGTCGCAACATGCCACAGGCCATCGCCACGGCGGCGCTGCTCGTCGTCGTCATCCTCGCGTGCCTGTTCGTCAGCGCCGACCTGTTCGCGCTGCTCGTCGTCGTCTTCATGGTCCTCGCGCTGTGGGAGCTGCGCGTCGACCTCGCCGTCATCGGCCTGAAGATCCCGATCGTCACGCTGTGGATCTGCTGCACGCTGACGCTCGCCGCGTCGTTCTACAGCGCTGACCATCTCGTCGCGCTCGGCGTGTGCACGCTGGCGTCGGCGGTCGTCGTCATGTTCGTCTCGTCGCTGCAGGTCTCGCTGGGCGGCGGCGCCGAACGCGCGGCGTCCCGCAAGATGCTGCAGGACGGCCGGATGGCCTCGGAGCTGGCCGTGCCCGAGCATCCCAACCTCACGCAGGTCGCCGTCGCGCTGTTCACGCTGCTGTACATCGCCGTCCTCGGCTCGACGATCCTGATTTCGCTGACGTTCAACGACCACTATGTCTCGCACGCCATCGTCGTCGTCTTCATGCCGGCGCTGTCGGACACCGGCGGCCTCGTGTTCGGCGCCTGGTTCGGCAAGCACAAGCTCTCGCCGCGCATCTCGCCGAAGAAGTCGGTCGAGGGCCTGCTCGGCTCCATCCTGTTCGCGATGGCCGGCGCGTTCATCGTCTTCGCCTGCACGTACGACGGCGCCATGTGGGCCACGCGCTGGTGGGTGCCGATCGTCGAGGGCGTCCTGATCGGCGTCGTCGGCACGTTCGGCGACCTGTGCGCCTCGATGCTCAAGCGCGACATCGGCATCAAGGACATGGGCCACATGCTCAAGGGCCACGGCGGTGTCCTCGACCGCGTCGACTCCATCCTGATGTGCGCGCCGTTCGTCTGCGGCCTGCTGTACGTGTGCGGAATGTAAGCCGTCGCCGGTACACTGGGCTACTGCATTTCATTGATTATCATGGAACGATTCCTCCGTGTGGAGGAATCGTTCCTTCGTTTTCTTCTCGGGAGTTTCAGATGGCAGTCGAACCGGAAACCGGCATCACCGAAGGCGGTACGAAGGGCAGGTTCCGCGACGTGCTCGCCAGGGACCATGCGAGGCGCGGCAAGCCGCCGGTCCACTTCGCCGACATGACGGCCGACGAGCGCATCGCGAAGGCCTCCGAACTCGGCCTGCCGAAGTTCCGCGTCAACCAGCTCGCCAGACACTACTACGGCCACTTCGACACCGACGCCGCCGAATTCACCGACTTCCCGGCCGCGAAGCGCGAACAGGCCGCCGGGGCGTTCTTCCCCGAACTCATCCACGAGGTCACCCGCCAGGTCGCCGACGACGGCCAGACCGTCAAGACGCTGTGGGAACTGTTCGACGGCTCGAAGATCGAGTCCGTGCTCATGCGCTACCCGACGCGCACGACGCTGTGCATCTCGAGCCAGGTCGGCTGCGGCATGGGATGCCCGTTCTGCGCCACCGGCCAGCTGGGACTGACGCGCAACATGTCGACCGGCGAGATCCTCGAGCAAGTCCGCGTCGCGGCCCGCATGATGGAGCGCGGCGAGGTGGCCGGCGGCCCCGGACGCCTGAGCAACGTCGTCTTCATGGGCATGGGCGAGCCGATGGGCAACTACAAGTCGATTGTCTCCGCCGTCCGCCAGATCTCGGCCGAATCGCCGAACGGCTTCGGCATCTCGGCGCGCAACATCACCGTCTCCACCGTCGGCGTCGTTCCGGGCATCAGGAAGCTCGCCGCCGAGGGCATCCCGGTGCGCCTCGCCGTCTCGCTGCACGCGCCGAGCGACGAGCTGCGTGACGAACTCGTGCCGATGAACCGCCGCTTCAACGTCACGCAGGTCCTCGACGCCGCCCACGACTACTACCGGGCGACGAAGCGCCGCGTCAGCATCGAGTACGCGCTGATGCGCGGCATCAATGACCAGCCCGAACACGCCCGGCTACTGGCAAAGCGGCTCAACCACTACGGCGACAACTGGGTGCACGTCAATCCGATCCCGCTCAATCCGATCGAGGGCTCGAAGTGGACGGCCTCGAAGCCCGAGGACGAGGCGGCCTTCCTCGACATCCTGCATCGCGCCGGCATCACCGCCACGCTCAGGGACACCCGTGGCCAGGACATCGACGGCGCCTGTGGCCAGCTCGCCGCCAAGCAGCGCTAGGGGAGGGGCGCCCCCGTCCGCATGAAACGCACGCCCCTTCGCAGCACGGCATCCGGTAGCATGAATCGTTGAATACCGCATAGCCGAGCACGAGGAGGAGAGAGCTGATGTCGTTGGCCGTCCGTGTCATTCCCTGTCTGGACGTCGATGCCGGACGGGTGGTCAAGGGAGTCCATTTCGAGAACCTGCGCGACGCCGGCGATCCGGTCGAGCTCGCCGCCGAATACTACCGGCAGGGCGCCGACGAACTGACGTTCCTCGACGTGACGGCGTCGAGCTCGCACCGGCAGACGATGGTCGACGTCGTCTCCCGCACCGCCGAGCAGATCTTCATTCCGCTGACGGTCGGCGGCGGCGTGCGCACACCCGAGGACGTCGATTCGCTGCTGCGCTGCGGCGCCGACAAGGTCGGCGTCAACACGGCCGCCATCAACGATCCGGCGCTGATCTCGCGCATTGCCGACCGCTTCGGCAGCCAGGTGCTCGTGCTGTCCGTCGACGCCCGGCGCGAGCGGGGTGAACGACACACCGAATCCGGCTTCGAGGTGACGACGATGGGCGGACGCAAGTCGACCGGCATCGACGCGCTGTGGTGGGTGAAGCGGGCCGAGGAACTCGGCGCCGGCGAAATCCTGCTCAACTCGATGGACGCCGACGGCACGCAGGACGGCTTCGACCTCGAGATGATCCGGGCCGTGCGCTCCGAAGTCTCCATTCCGATCATCGCGTCCGGCGGCGCCGGCAAGGCCGACGATTTCCCGCCGGCCATTGCCGCCGGCGCCGACGCCGTCCTCGCCGCGTCGATCTTCCACTACGGCAAGGTCACGATCGGCGAAGTCAAGGACGCCATCCGCGCCGCCGGCTACGACGTGCGCTAGCAGGACGGGCATCGACGCCCGGCAATCATCACGGAATCCAACACCGGCAGGAATACGCAACCAATGAACGAGACAATCACCGACTACGACAACACCACCGAACTCGACCCCCGCATCGCTGCGAGGCTCAAGCGCGACGACAAGGGCCTCGTCGCCGCCGTCATCCAGCAGTACGACACGCACGAAGTGCTCATGGTCGGCTACATGGACGACGAGGCCGTGCGCCGCACGCTGACGACGGGCCGCGTGACGTTCTGGTCGCGGTCCCGCCAGGAGTACTGGCGCAAGGGCGACACGTCCGGTCACGCCCAGTTCGTCAAGTCGTTCGCGCTCGACTGCGACGGCGACGCCATCCTCGTCGAGGTCGACCAGGTCGGCGCGGCCTGCCACACCGGCAAGCACTCATGCTTCGACGAGGGCGGCCAGCTGCCCGTCATTGTCGGCAACCGGCCCGCGTGCGTCACCGACCGCATGGACCTCGACTGAATCCCCGGAAGGAGCGGACACCCATGACCACGTCCAGCATTGCCAACTGCAGCGTCGAACGCCTCGACTGGGGCGAAACCTGGCCGAGCCGGGAAGAATTCCACGCGCTGGCCGAACAGGGCTACCGGATCATCCCGACGGTGCGCCGGCTGCTCGCCGACTCGCTGACACCCGTTGGCTTCTACGAACGGCTCGCCGGCGGACGGTCCGGCACGTTCATCCTCGAATCAGCCGAATACGGCGGTTCGTGGAGTCGCTACAGCTTCATCGGCGTCGACTCGATGGCCCAGCTGCGCTCGAAGGACGGGCAAGCCGACTGGATGGGCAAGGTGCCCGCGGGAGTACCGACGGAAGGCGATGTCATCGACGTCGCCCGCGAAACGCTCCGTGTCCTGAGGGCACCGCACGTCGACGGCTTGCCGAACATGACCTCCGGCCTCGTCGGCTCCGTCGGCTGGGACGCCATCCGCCACTGGGAGCCGACGCTGCGCGCGACGGCGCCCGACGAGACCGGCCAGCCCGAACTGGCGCTGGCGCTGGCGACCGACGTCGCCGTCGTCGACCACGTGTCCGGATCGGTGTGGCTCGTCGCCAACGCCGTCAACGTCGACGACAGGCCGACGCGCGAGGACGACGCCTACCGCGACGCCATCGCCCGGCTCGACTCGATGCAGCGACGCGCCGCCACGCCCGTCGACGGCGAGGCTCGCGTCAGCGTCCTCGATCACGGCGTCCCGCAGCCCGAACTGCGTTTCCGTACCGCCAAGGCCGTCTACGAACAGGCAGTGGAACAGTCGCGCCGGCACATCGTCGACGGCGACGTGTTCCAGGTCGTCATCTCCCAGCGCCTCGACATCGACTCGCCGGCCGAACCATTCGACGTCTACCGCGTGCTGCGCACGCTCAACCCGAGCCCGTACATGTACTTCATGACGCTGACCGACGCCGGGGGCCGCGATTTCAGCATTGTCGGCTCGTCGCCGGAAACGCTGATCAAGGTCGACAACGGCCACGCGATGACGTTCCCGATCGCCGGATCGCGTCCGCGCGGCGCCACTGTCGAGGAGGACGAGCGGCTCGCCGCCGAACTGCTGGCCGACCCGAAGGAAAACAGCGAGCACGTCATGCTCGTCGACCTGTCACGCAACGACCTGTCGCGCGTCTGCGTGCCCGAGTCGGTCGAGGTCGTCTCGTTCAAGGACATCAAGCGATTCAGCCACATCATGCACATCTGCTCGACCGTCACCGGCCAGGTCGACCCGAAGCTGACGACGTTCGACGTGTTCACGTCCGCCTTCCCGGCAGGCACGCTTTCGGGCGCCCCGAAGCCGCGCGCCGTCGAGATCATCGACGAACTCGAGCCGGCCGACCGTGGCATCTACGGCGGCACCGTCGGCTATTTCGACTTCTCCGGCAACATGGACATGGCCATCGCCATACGCACTGCCTTCATCCGCGACCACGAGGCAAGCGTGCAGGCCGGAGCCGGCCTCGTGCTCGACTCGGTCCCGGCCAGCGAATGGCAGGAGACCCGCAACAAGGCCGCGGCCAGCGTGGAGGCCATCCAGGTCGCCGCACAGCTGAAGACGGTCTGACGAATACGGCATGGCGGGAGAAAGCGGCGGGTTTCCCGCCGCTTTTGCATATCGCGGAACAATTATTCCAACTGGAAAACCGACTGTCGTCGTACCCCCTTCTGCGTTTCAATGGAACCAATTCGAGGAACGCGGAAAGGAGCGACTCATGACCGGTTTCATGGACAAGGTCGAAGAACTCAAGGACAAGGCCGAGGAAAAGGTCGACGGCCTCAAGGAACTGCACGAGGACGAGCGCCTCAGGAAAGTCCAGGACAAGGCCAACGAACTCAAGCTCAAGGCCGAGGCCAGGGGCAAGGAGGCCGAGGCGAAGGCCGAGGAACTCAGGGACAAGGCCGCCGACAAGGCCAACGACCTGAAGGACAAGGCCACCGTCGCCGGCAAGGACTTCGTCGACAAGGCGAACGCCGCCGGCAAGGATCTCAAGGACAAGGCCGACGCCGCGACGAAGGAAGCGGCCGACAAGGTCAACGATCTCAAGGACCAGGTCTCCTCGCAGCTGCACAAGTAGCGCCGGGCCGTTCCGGACCGTCCTGGAATTTTGCACGATTCTCCCGTCCCCGTCGGAGCGTCCGGACCGTGCGCAGTCAAGCCAACTCGTCAGCAGAAGGAGCGAACAATGGCAGATCTCAGGGAACATTTCGACAACATGGAAGCCCGTCACGAGGAGCACAAGGCCGAGCGCGAGGAAGATCGCGCCGAGAACCGCGCCGAGCGCCTCGAGAAGGAATTCGAGAAGGAAAACAAGGACCTCGACAAGGCCGACGACGCGCGCCACGGCTTCACCGAGCATCATGAGGAAAACAAGGCCGCCCGCGAGGAGCGCCGCGAGGATCGCGAGGCCACCCGCATCGCCGAGGACGAGACGAAGGCCGACGAGGCCGACGCGAAGGCCGCCTGCAAGAAGTGCGGCTGCTGAGCGTCGTCACGACGACCAGCCATCATGACCGGGGTCCCGGCCGGACATCGCGATCCGGCCGGGACCCCGTCGCATGTCCGAAAGCGCAAGTCCCGCGCGAGGAGACCGGCAGTGTTCACAACACGCCGGGGAATGGTTGCGCCGCTTTTGGGACTATCATCTAGCGAAACGCTTCGGCGTCCGGCCCCGGGGCCGCCGCCGACACGAGAAAGTGAGCAATCAATGGTTGATTCCGCAATCGCCGCCGCCATCCGCACGCTGCCGAAGGCCGAGCTGCACCTGCATATCGAGGGAACGCTGGAGCCGGCACTGGCGCTGGAACTCGCGGCCCGCAACGGCGTCGAGCTGCCGTGGACGAACGTCGACGACCTCGCGAAGCAGTACGAATTCGAGGACCTGCAGTCGTTCCTGAACCTGTATTACCAGCTGATGGCCGTCCTCAAGACCGAAGACGACTTCCGCGACCTCATGCTGGCCAACCTGCGCCATGCCGCCGAAGACGGTGTGCGTCACGCCGAGATCTTCTTCGACCCGCAGGTGCACATGAAGAACGGCACGGCGTTCGAAACGGTCCTGAACGGCCTCAAGGAAGGCGCGAGGATCGGCCGCGAACGCTACGGCGTCACCGTCGGCCTCATCATGTCCGTCGTGCGCGACGAATCGGTCGCCTCGGCCGACGAGCTCATCGACGTCGCCGCCCCGTATGCGAACGACATCCTCGGCATCGGCCTCGACTCCGCCGAGGTAGGCTTCCCGCCGCACCTGTTCGAGGACGTCTACAGGAAGGCGAAGGAACTCGGCTGGCACCGCGTCGCCCACGCCGGCGAGGAGGGCCCGGTAGGGTACATCGAGGAGGCGCTCGACCTGCTGCACGTCGAGCGCATCGACCACGGCACGCACGCCGCCGACTCGCCGGCGATGATGGAGCGATTGGCCGCCGAGGGCATCGGCCTGACCAGCTGCCCGCTGTCGAACCTCCGCCTCAACGTCGTCGACAAGCCGTCCGACCTGCCAATTCTCGAGTTCATGAACAACGACATGGCCGTCACGATCAACTCCGACGATCCGGCCTACTTCGGCGGCTACATCGCCGCGAACTACGACATCCTCGTCACCGGACTGGGCCTGAAGCTCGACGACCTCGCCCGGCTCGCCGGCAACTCGCTGGCCGTCTCCTTCATCACTGAGGAGGAGCGCGCCGCCCTGTTCGCCGAACTCGAGGACTGGAAGACCGAGCACCTCGGCTAGCTGCCCGTCCCCCGCCCAGCGGCCGCTGTCGGGCATGTCCCCCTCCGGATGTCACGAACCCTGGCTCGAAGCCAGGGTTCGTGACATCCGGAGGGGGACATTCTGTAGAGAGGGTGAGGAGAGGGCAGGAAGGAAGACAGTAGTAGCAGATGTCATCCAGCTAGAATTCCACCCTCTTTATCCAGTGCAGCGACAGCGCGTAGGAACCCGTCAGCAACGCCAGCAGCACGACGGCACACAGCACGCCCGACAGTGCGGACTGGCGTCGGACAAGGCCGGCCAATTCGCCGGCAAACGAATCTCCGGTAGTCTCGATGACGGCCCAAGCGGCGAGGAAGGCCAGCGCGAATACGGTGGCCATAATGTATCGTCCGCCTTGGCCGAATCGGATGCCGAGCGGCAGCCCGACGGCCGTCATCAGGACAATGCCGGCCAGCGCGACGAGAAAGAACAAGGTGGCCTGGGACCAGTTCTCACCCGTCTGCGCCGTTGCACCGTCGAGCCACGGCGCCGCCGGCAGTACGGCCGCCAGCGTGAACAACACGGCACCGACCAGTGCCGGCATGGCCAGGCATGTCAGGTATTTCTCGGCGACGAACTGCCGTCGGGTAAACGGCATCGTAAAGGTCTGCCTGGCGCTGTTTCCCTCCACATCGGCGGTTGCCGTGCCGATGAAGACGGCCACGGTGATCAGGCAGGTAAACAGATAGCCGAAGATTCGCGCGTCGCTGCACGAATAGCAGACCACCAGCGCGGCCAGCACGGCGATCTGGGCGACGTTCGTCCGCCACCACAGCAGGTCCTTGATCAGCAATCCCTTCATGACGGTGTTCTCCTTGTCCATTCAGCTGTTCGGTTGACTGTCGGCGACATGACGTTCCGAACGCGCCATCAGTGCCACGACGTCGTCGATGTCGGCCTTGTCGATGGGCAGCGCCGGCCAGTTCTCGGCATAGTATTGCCGTTGCGACGTGAGGATACGGAAACCGTCCAGCGTCGGCACCCTCGCCAGCAGGTATTCATCGTCCAGCGTGGCGGCTTCGGACCGGGTGGCCTGGATGACGCCGTAGTCGCTGCCGATGGCGTCGATCGTTTCGTGCAGGCGAATCGCGCCGTCGTCGATGAGATACAGGTCGTCGCACAGGCTGGCGATATCCCGCGAATTGTGCGAACTCACCAGGATGCTGTGGCCAGGTGTCTCCATGAACTCGCGCAGCAGGTCGAGAATGGCATCGCGGGCGAGGACATCCAGCCCCGCCGTTGGCTCGTCGAGGACGAGCAACTGCGGATGATGGGAAACGGCCGCGACCACCTTGAGCTTGGCGGCCATGCCCGTCGAGAAATCCTTGATTTTCTTCTTGTCTGGCAGCGCCATGCGATTGGCGAGCGAGAAGAACAGGTCGGCATTGAATGCGGGATAGAATCCGGCGAGCATCGTCGCCACTTGCCGGACATTGAGATTGTCGGGGTAGTTCGAATCGCTGAATGCGGCGCCGATACGCCGCTTCGTCGTCTCGTCAAGCAATCCGGCCGGCTCGCCGAGCACCGTCGCCGTGCCGCTGTCGGGCGCGACAAGGCCGAGGATGATCCTGAACGTCGTGCTCTTGCCGGAGCCGTTCGGTCCGACCATCGCCGTGATGGTACCTTCGGGCACGGTCATCGTCACGTCGAGCGCGAAGTGGCCGTAGTTCTTGGTGACATGGTCGAGCGTAATCATTACGCCGCCTCCGTTTCGTCGTCGAGCAGCAGGGCCACGAGTTCGCAGATGTCGGCGTCGGTCATGCCGGTACGCCGTGCCTTGCGAATGGCTTCGGCGAACGATTCTTCCGCCTCGCGTCGCAGCTCTTCTTCCACGATGTTGGGGGAGATGTCGGCGACGAACGTGCCCTTGCCGGGCACCGTTGTCACCAGTCCTTCCTCTTCGAGCTTGTCATAGGCCTTCTTGACGGTCAGCGCCGAAATCCTGCATTCGCGCGCGCACGCCCGTACGCTGGGCAGGGGCGACTCGGCCGCCAGCGTGCCCTGCGTGATCTGCAGCCTGACCTGGTCGACAATCTGTTCGTAGATCGGTGTCATCGACGAGCTCTGTATGGTGATGTGCACGATTCCTCCTTTCGGGACAAATCTGTTTCATGATGTTATATGCTGTTTATTTCCGATAACAAACAGCATATAACAGTGTGAAACAGTTGTCGATTTGCGTGTGTCGTGACGAAAAAGTTGCCGACAGATGAAACGCGGGAGTGGCGGTCTGGCGGAAATCCATTACAGTGACTTCCAATGCCGCCGAACGGCCGGCGCCATGGCGTCGTGTTCGCAATGACGGCAGTGACATACAGGACAAGGCCGCCGCAGGGCGGCAACCGATGCGGCTTGAAGGAGATTCATGTCGGTTTTGGATGAGTTGGTGGCGGGAGCGGTCGAAGACCAGCGGTCCCGCGAGCAGGAGATCACGCTTGACGAACTCAAGGCGCGTGCGGCAACGATGCCGGCCCCGCTGGACGCCAAGCGATGGCTCAGGCGCGCCGACGGCATCCCGGTGATTGCCGAAATCAAGCGCGCATCCCCGTCCAAGGGTTTTCTGGCCGACATCGACGATCCGGCCGCGCTGGCCCGCGAATACGAACAGGGCGGCGCCAGCGCCATTTCCGTGCTCACCGAGGGCCGCAAGTTCCTCGGCAGCCTCGACGACCTGGACCGCGTCCGTGCCGCCGTCGACATTCCGGTGTTGCGCAAGGACTTCATTGTCAACGACTATCAGGTCTGGGAGGCTCGCGCCCACGGCGCCGATCTCGTGCTGCTGATCGTTGCCGCGCTCGACGACGACAACCTGCAGCACTTGTTGGACCTGACGAACGAGCTTGGCATGACCGCGCTCGTCGAGACGCACACGCGCGAGGAAATCGAACGCGCCATCAAGGCCGGTGCCGACGTCATCGGCATCAACGCGCGCAACCTCAAGAACCTGAAAGTGGACGTGTCCAAGTACTCGGAGCTGGCCGACAACCTGCCGGAAAACGTCATTCGGGTGGCGGAATCCGGCGTGTTCGGCAGCGTCGAAGTCGAGGACTATGCCCGCGCCGGCGCGGATGCCGTGCTCGTGGGCGAAGGAGTGGCGACGGCCGACGATCACGTCCTGGCCGTCGAACGACTGGTGAAGGCAGGAGCAAAGGTGAAAGCATCCGAAGAAACCCCATTGGCGGAACATGAAGGCCCGTATTTCGGCCAGTTTGGCGGCCGCTACGTGCCCGAGGCGCTGATCACGGCCCTCGACGAGCTCGAACGTGTCTACAACGAGGCCAAGGTGGATCCGGAATTCCAGAAGGAATTGAAGCGGCTCAACCAGCAGTATGTGGGACGTCCCTCGCCACTGACCGAAGCGCCACGCTTCGCCGAACGCCTGAAGGAAAAGACCGGCCTGGACGCCCACGTCTTCCTGAAGCGCGAGGACCTCAACCACACTGGCGCCCACAAGATCAACAACGCCATCGGCCAGGCCCTGCTCGTCAAGCGCATGGGCAAGACGCGTGTCATCGCCGAGACCGGCGCCGGCCAGCATGGCGTGGCCACCGCCACCGTCTGCGCGATGATGGGCCTCAAGTGTCGCATCTACATGGGTCAGGTGGACGCCCGTCGCCAGGCTCTCAACGTCGCCCGCATGCGCATGCTCGGGGCCGAAGTTGTCGAGGTCACCCTCGGCGACCGCATCCTGAAGGACGCCATCAACGAGGCGCTGCGCGACTGGGTGACCAACGTCGAGGATACCCACTACCTGCTCGGCACCGTCGCCGGGCCACATCCGTTCCCGGCTATGGTCCGCGATTTCCAGAAGATCATCGGCGAGGAAGCCAGGGAACAGCTGCAAGACTGGTACGGCATCGACCATCCGGACGCCATCTGCGCCTGCGTGGGTGGCGGCTCGAACGCCATCGGCATCATGAACGCGTTCCTCGACGATGATCGCGTCAATCTCTACGGCTTCGAAGCGGGCGGCAACGGCCCCGAATCCGGCCGCCATGCCATCCGCTTCGCGCCGGGCACCGGCGAGCTCGGCATGTTCCAGGGCGCCAAGAGCTACCTGCTCGAGAATAGTGAGGGCCAGACGCTGGATACTTACTCCATCTCCGCCGGCCTCGACTACGCCTCCGTCGGTCCCGAGCACGCGTGGCTCAAGGACATCGGCCGCGTCAACTATTCGTGGGCCACCGACGAGGAGGCCATGGAAGGCTTCAAGGACCTGTGCGAGACCGAGGGCATCATCCCGGCCATCGAAAGCTCCCACGCCGTCGCCGGCGCCTACAAGGCCGCCCGCGATCTGAAGGAGAAGGGTTACGAGCATCCGGTCATGATCATCAACATCTCCGGCCGCGGCGACAAGGACATGAACACCGCCGGCAAGTGGTTCGGCTACCTCACCGACGACCAGGCCAAGGCCCTCGAAGCCAACGGCGCCAGCGGCTCGCAGACGGCCTGAGACGGAAGGATCGTGCAACCAATCATGCAGGAAGTAAACAAAACCATGACCCATGCAACCACCACGCCGTCCGGACAGCCGCTCGGCATCTCCCACAAGCCCAGCCCGTGCCGGCAGCTCTTCGCCGAATTCAAGGCCGACGACAAGCCGGCGTTCATCGGCTATCTGCCGTACGGCTTCCCGAATCCGGAAGTCTCGCTGACCGCGTTCAAGACGCTCGTCGACAACGGCGTGGACATCGTCGAGATCGGCTTGCCGTACTCCGATCCCGTCATGGACGGACCGGTCATCCAGGCCGCCTCCCAGATCGCCCTGAACAATGGCGAGAAGATCGCCGGCGTGTTCAAGGCCGTCGAGACGGTCGCCAACGCCGGAGGCGTCCCGCTCATCATGAGCTACTGGAACCTGATCTATCATTACGGCGTCGAGCGCTTCGCCGCCGACTTCGCCAACGCGGGCGGCGCCGGCCTCATCACGCCGGATCTCATTCCGGATGAGGCGGGGGAGTGGATTGAAGCCTCCGACCGCCACGGACTCGACCGCATCTTCCTGGTCTCGCCGGATTCCTCCGACGAACGCCTCAAGATCGTCGCGAAGAACGCCCGCGGCTTCGTCTACGCCGCCTCCCGCATGGGCGTCACCGGTGAGCAGGCCACGCTGTCCAGCTCCCCGGAGCAGCTCGTCGCCCGCACCCGCGCTGCCGGTGCCGAGAACGTGTGTGTGGGCATCGGTGTCTCCACGCCGGAACAGGGCCGCACTGTCGGCCAGTACGCGGACGGCGTCATCGTCGGCTCCGCGCTGGTCCACACCATGCTGGACGAGCACGGCCATGCGCTGGCCGATCCGGGCGCCGGCCTGACGCTCCTCGCCGAGCGCGCGACCGCCCTGGCCGAAGGCATCCACAACGCCCGCAAATAAACTAGCAGTCATACTCGGCTCTACCTAAAATCGCTAGTATGGGTGGTCGTTGGGTTTGTTTGTGTCCTGTTGCGTTCCTGCGCTGTCAGCGCAGGAACGCAACAGGACAACAGGGCTTCACCGTGAAAACCGTTGAGTACGACCTTTGTTACCTTCTTGCATTCGGGTGTTAGTCTTGGTCGCCGTGGCCGTAGCGTGCCGTGGTGTTGCGCAATACGACGATGGGCTCCATGAGGATGTGGGGTTTTTCGAGTGTGTGGCCCTGGAGGAGCGACAGCACCATCGTAGCGGCGTCTCGTCCCAATTGCACCGGATCCTGACGGATGGTCGTCAGCTCCGCGGCGTCGGCAATGGCCGCGTCGTCGAAGCCGATGACCGACAGGTCCTCCGGTACCCGGATATGCTGGCGACTTAGCTCCTTGATCAGGGCTATGGCCAGCAAATCCGTTTCGACGCACACGGCTGTTGGCCTCACCGGTGAGGCCAACAGCTGGACGGCCAAATGCGCGGCGAGCTCGGCGATGGGCCGGGGATTGACGTCGTTGGCAGTGATGATGGTCGCGTCGTCGGTGCTATATCCGCAGGTCTCCGCCGACTGCAGAAAGGCCTGGCGTCGTTCCGTGGCGTTGTAGACCATGTCCTCCTCGGTGCGGTCGCAGACAAAGGCGATGCGGTCGTGGCCGAGAGCTCGCAACAGCCGGACGGCACGGTCCATGCCGGTGAGGTTGTCGATACCCACCGAGGCGTCGAATCCGCGCGTATGGCCGGGAATGTCTACACCGACGGTCGGCATGGAGACGGCGCTGAGCTGGTCTTCCAGCGGCTCCGTCATCTGGAATGAGGAAATGATGGCGGCGTCGGCATTGCGCATGGTGGGCAGCGACGCGACATAGTTGTCTAGCTCATGGCGCCCCGTGACGCTTGCGGGCGTGATGTCGTACCGCTCGGGCTGGAATACTTCGTAGGCGCCCTGGAGCACTCCGGCGTTGAACCAGCTGCCCAGCGGTCCTGAGCAGAGAAACAGAATGCGGTTGGTGCGTCCGCTGGCCAGCGATGAAGCGTTCTGGGAGAGGGTGAAGTGGAGCGATTCCGCCGCCTGTAGTACCCGTTGGCGTGTGGCAGCGGTGACTTTTGACGAACCATGCAGTGTGCGCGAGACCGTCGCCTGGGAAACGCCCGCTTCCCGGGCGACGTCGGCGATGGTGACATGGGATGACGATGCTGATTCGCGATTCTCGTTGTTCACGCTTTCATCTTATCGAAAGAATTGGAAATACTGAAGACACGCCATACCTCTTCCGCTTTTGCGAACCAGAAATGAAAGCGCTATCATTTCAAGTGCAAGAAACGCAGCCTTGTCGATGGCCGTGAGGCGCGAATAGCTCGATAATCCCTAATTTATGCCGCATGTTTTGTTGCGCCGTAAAATGTAAGCGCTTACATAACAAGGAGAGGACACATAACCATGACAGCACCTTCGACTTTGTCTTCGTCCACCACCGAATCGGCCGTGCAGACTTCGCCCTGGTGGTTGCAGGCCTCCGTCTACCAGATCTATCCCCGTTCCTTCGCAGACAGCACGGGTAGCGGACTGGGCGACCTCAACGGTGTGCGCAGCCGCCTTGACTACCTGCAGAGCCTCGGTATAGACGCTATCTGGCTTAGTCCGTTCTATCCCTCCCAGCTCGCCGACGGCGGCTACGACGTCGATGACCCGCGCGCCGTAGATCCCCGCCTCGGCACCATGGAGGATTTCGACCGACTCGCAGCCGAAGCCCACGACCGCGGCATCCGTGTGATCGTCGACATCGTTCCCAACCACAGCTCCAACCGCCACCGCTGGTTCCTCGAAGCCTTGGCCTCCGCACCGGGTTCCGCTGCACGCAACCGCTACATTTTCCGCGACGGCAGGGGAGAGGGCGGTGAACTGCCACCCACCAACTGGATGGCGTCCTTCGGCGGTCCGGCGTGGACGCGCGTGGACGACGGCCAGTGGTACCTCCACATGTTCACGCCGCAACAACCCGACCTCAACTGGGACAACCCCGAAGTGCACGAAGACTATCTCAAGACCCTGCGGTTCTGGATGGCGCGCCCTGCCCGAAAATCTGCGCGGCTACTACTC
Organism: Bifidobacterium choloepi; assembly: GCF_010667615.1. Classification (GTDB taxonomy): domain Bacteria; phylum Actinomycetota; class Actinomycetes; order Actinomycetales; family Bifidobacteriaceae; genus Bifidobacterium; species Bifidobacterium choloepi. The sequence continues at coordinate 47,885 of NZ_VYSG01000001.1, forward strand.
CCTCAAGACCCTGCGGTTCTGGATGGCGCACGGCGCCGACGGATTCCGCGTGGACGTCGCCCACGGCCTCGCCAAGGATCTGGACAGGCCCGACCTCGACGACTATGACGTGCACGTCGATGGCGAACTGCCCGATGACGGCAGCTATCCGCTCTACGACCGCAACGCCGTCCACGACATCTACCGGGAATGGCGTCGCGTGCTCAATGAAGCAGATCCGCCGGCCTTTGCCGTCGCCGAGGCATGGGTGAACCCGGCGCGCCAGTATCTCTATGCTTCGCCCGATGAACTTGGTCAGGTATTCAACTTCGAATTCGCCAAGGCCAGCTGGACCTACCACGACATGTTGCAGGCCATCCATGCTGGTCTCGAGGCCGCGGAACGCTCCGGATCCAGCACCACCTGGGTCATGAGCAACCACGACGTCGTCCGCCATGCCAGTCGCTATGGACTGCCGCAGATATCGTCCGCGGATCATCACCAGCTCGCCAAGGACTGGCTGCTCCACGACGGCCATGCTTACCATGAAGACCGCGCCCTCGGGCAACGCCGCTCCCGCGCCGCTTTCCTCATGGAACTCGCGTTGCCCGGGTCGGTCTACCTCTACCAAGGCGAGGAACTGGGACTGCCCGAAGTAGCTGACATACCATGGGACCAGCTCGAAGACCCCACCGCGCAGTTCAGCAAAGGGCCCTACAGCGAAAAGGGTCGCGATGGATGCCGCGTCCCCCTCCCATGGCGTTCCGACGTCCGGGACGAAAAGACGAGCGCCTTCGGCTTCTCTGCGATGTCGCAAGGCGACGAACCCGGCGCCGCGCCCCATCTGCCGCAACCGTACTGGTTCGCCGACTTCGCCGTCGACGTCCAGGACAAAGACAGTAGTTCCATGCTCAACCTCTACCGAAGGGCGCTGGCCCTCCGCCGTCGTCTCAATCCCGACGACCTCAGCCTTGCATGGCATGCACTCAACGGTAGGAGCGGCCAGGCGGACGGCGCCGAAGGACAAGAGGGTGGCGTCATTGCGTTCACCAGATCGAACGGGTGGACGAGCATGACCAATTTCGGCCAGACACCGGTCACCTTGCCCGCAGGCGAGATCGTGCTTACGTCCGCTCCCTTGACGGAAGAGGGTACCCTCCCCGCGGACACGACCGTTTGGCTCCTTCCTAATGCCTAGAACCCTCGACGGATACTGACCGTTACTTCCGTCCTTGGTATTTCCCACCCGCTATTCCCGTCACATCCAAATCCCACCGCACCCAACACCCAATAGGAAAGGACCGCACCACCATGCACCGCCGCACCTTCACCCGTGCCCTTGCCGCCGTACTCGGCGTAGCCATAGCCCTTCCCGCAGTCGCCGCCTGCGGCAGCGATGACGCCGAAGGCCACGTCTACTACCTCAACGGCAAGGCCGAAGTCGTCGACCAGTGGGAACAGCTTGCTTCTCTCTACACCCAGCAGACCGGCGTCAAGGTCGACATCCTCACCGCCACCTCCGGCGACTACAACACCACGCTGCGCACCGAGCTCGGCAAAAGCAACGCCCCTACCATGGTCAGTATCACCGGGTACGACACCTTCAGCACGTTCAGCGATTTCCTCGAGCCCATCCAGGACAGCGAAGCGTACGCGAACCTCACCGAAGCAGGCAAGGAAAATTCCTACAGCATAGGGGAAGATTCCTATACGTTGCCGTACGCCGCCGAATGGTACGGGATCATCGCCAACCGGGCCATCCTCGAGCGCTACGCGGACCAGGACTATGCCGTCATCGACAGCGCGGACGACATCACCGACTACCAGACACTCAAGAACGTCGTCGAATCCATGGACGAGCATAAGGACGACCTCGGGCTCGACGGCGTCTTCGCCACACCCGGCCTGGAATCCTCCGGTACCTACCGGTTTACCGCACACATGTCCCGGCTTCCCCTGTTCTACGAGTACCGCGACCTCGACACCACGTTCAGCGATACCCTGAGCGGCACCTACCTGTCCAATTACAAGGATCTCTTCGACCTGCAGCTGGACCATAACCCCACCGCCTCCAGCATGGTCTCGACCAAGAACTACGACGAGGTCACCAGCGAATTCGCACAGGCTAAGGTGGCGTTCTATCCGAACGGCACATGGGCCTATTCCCAGATCAAGGGTAACGACGTCGATGATGATGACCTTATGATGCTGCCGTACTATATGGGTATCGAAGGTGAAGAGGAGTATGGTCCCGTCGGCATCTACGACGCCAGCTGGGCCGTCAACGCCTATGCCTCCGACAAGGACCGCCAAGCCACGCTGGACTTCATCAACTGGCTCGTCACAGATGAGGACGCCAAGGCCATCATCGCCAAGGATATGGGGTTCGCTGCGCCCTACACCACGTTCGGCGCCGATGAGCAGCCTGACAATCCGCTCGTTGTCAGCGCCAGCGCCTATGGCAAGAATGGCGTCACCGAAGTGCGCAGCTTCACCATCCCCGACCAGCAGTGGCAGGATGACCTCGCCAGCGCACTCATTGAATATTCGCAGGGAACCGGCGACTGGAAGCAGGTCGACGAAGCCTATGTCGACGGTTGGGCCACCGAATGGCAGACCAACGGCGAGGCACTGGACGCGCTGCCGGAAGCGAAGTCCTTTGCCTGACATGTCTGACAGATGGGTGCCGACGGGACCAAATCGGTCCGGTCGGCTACCATCTTGAAACTATGACACTCGCCTACATTCCGTCGCCGACGATATCGCAGTTCCAGCTCGGCCCGTTCACCATCCACATCTACGCGCTGACGATGCTGCTCGGCATTGTCGCGTGTGTCTGGATCCTGACCGTGCGCTGGAAGAAACTGGGCGGCACGTTCGACCAGATCCTCGACACCACGCTGGTTGCCGTGCCGTCCGGCATCGTCGGCGCGCGCCTGTACCACGTCGTCACCACGCCGGAGAAGTTCTTCGGCGCCAACGGCGACTTCTGGGAAATCTTCCGCATCTGGCACGGTGGCCTCGGCATCTGGGGCGCCATCCTGTTCGGCGCGCTTGGCGCATGGGCCTGGTGCAGGCACAGGCACTACCCGATGGCGCTGATGGCGGACGCGATCGCCCCGGGCCTGCTTGTGGCGCAGGCCATCGGACGCCTCGGCAACTGGTTCAACCAGGAACTCTACGGCAAGCCGACCACGCTGCCGTGGGGTCTCAAGCTCAACATGACCGGCTCGGCGATCGGCAACGCCGAGAGCTGCTACGACGGTTCGACCTGCCCGACCGGCACGCTGTTCCACCCGACGTTCCTGTACGAAATGATCTGGAACCTGATCGGCGCCGCGCTGATCGTCTGGATCGGCCGCAAGACCGTCAACAAGCTCAAGGCGGGTTCGCTGTTCGCCCTCTACGTGATGTGGTACACGCTCGGCCGCTCGTGGATCGAGATGCTCAGGATCGACTTCTCCCACGAAATCCTCGGCCTGCGCGTCAACGAATGGGTCTCGATCATCGTCTTCATCCTCGCCGCCGTCGCGTTCATCGTCATCCAGAGACTGTGCCCGTTCACCGACGTGCTGTCGGAGAAACTGCGCGCCGTCACCGAGCTGGAGCGCCGCCAGCTCGCCGAGGAGAACGCGAAGAAGGACAGGCGCGAGCCGAGGAACGAAAAAGTCCAGTTCTCCGACGACCCCGATGCCGGCATGGACGGTGCCCACGATAAGAAGCCCGAGTAGGCGTTCGTCCCTTGCGGTCCATAGAATGGGCCGCATGAAGATTGAAATCGCACCTAGCATCCTGTCCGCCGATTTCTGCAACCTCGAGCGCGACCTCAAGCGCATCGAGAACGCGGATCTTGTCCATGTCGACGTGATGGATCATCACTTCGTTCCGAACCTGACGATCGGCGAGCCCGTCGTCAAGCGCATCTGCGAGGTCACCGACCTCAAGGTCGACGTGCACCTGATGATCGACGATCCGGACCGCTGGGCCCCGGGCTACGCCGAGCTGGGCGCCGATTCCGTCACGTTCCACATGGGCGCCACGCACGCTCCGGTGCGCCTGGCCCGCCAGCTGCACGACATGGGCTGCGAGGCCTGCTTCGCCGTCCGTCCGGCCGAGCCGGTCGAGCCGATCTTCGACATTCTCGACGAGTTCGACACGATTCTCGTCATGACCGTCGAGCCCGGCTTCGGTGGCCAGAAGTTCCTGGCCAACCAGATGGGCAAGGTCCGTCGCCTGCGCGACGAGATCACGCGCCGTGGCCTGAAGACCAACATCCAGGTCGACGGCGGCGTCGGTGTCAAGACCGCGCCGATCGTCGCCGAAGCCGGCGCCAACATCCTCGTGGCCGGTTCCGCCGTCTATGGCGCCGAGAACCCCGGCGACGCGATCAACGAGATCCGCGACGCCGCCGCGGCCGCCTACCGCGACTGACCGCCGTCGCCGCCGGCAGGCGCGGCGACGATCGTTAACGACAATGAAGGACACGACCCATGAAGACGTTTGAATCGCTGTTCGAGGAACTGCGCACGAAGGCCGCCACGAGGCCGGCCGGTTCGCTGACCGTCGACGAGCTGGACAAGGGCACCCATTTCATCGGCAAGAAGATCGTCGAGGAGGCGAGCGAGACGTGGATCGCCGCCGAGTACGAAGGCGCCGAGCGCACCGCCGAGGAAATGAGCCAGCTGATCTACCACCTGCAGGTCATGATGATCGACCGCGGCATCACGCTCGACGACATCTACAAGAACCTCTGATCCGGCCCGTCCAGGGCCTTTTCGGTCGCCGGTCCGCGCCGGCGGCCGTCTTTATACCGTCCCCAGTTCCCAGATCCCGAAGGAGACCACTATGCTCCGCATCGCCGTGCCCAACAAGGGCATGCTGTCCGAACCGGCATGGACCATGCTCGACGAAGCCGGTTACAAGCTGCGCAGCAATCCGCGCCAGCTCGTCGTGCAGGACCCCGAAAACGACGTCGAGCTGTTCTACCTGCGTCCGCTCGACATCGCCGTCTACGTCGGCCGTGGCACGATCGACGTCGGCGTGACCGGCCACGACCTGCTGCTCAACTCCGGCACCGACGCGAAGGAACACATGGCCCTCGGCTTCGGTGGCTCGACATTCCGCTTCGCCGCGCCGAACGAATCCGACATCCGCACGCTGGCCGACGTCGACGGCAAGCGCGTGGCCACGTCGTTCGACAAGCTCGTGCAGGACTACCTGGCCGAGCACGGCATCGATGCCGAGACGATCCACCTCGACGGCGCCGTCGAATCCAGCGTCCAGCTCGGTGTCGCCGATCTCATCGCCGACGTCGTCTCGACCGGCACGACACTGCGCAACGCCGGATTGCGCGTCTTCGGCGATCCGATCGTCCATTCCGAGGCCGTCCTCATTCGCAGCCCCCGCGTCGCCGAGGACGACGAGCGCCTGCAGCGGCTGTCCAGGCGCCTGCAGGGTGTGCTCACCGCGAAACGCTACGTGCTGATGGACTTCGACATCCCGACCGACCACATCTCGGCCGCCGTCGAGATCACGCCGGGCTTCGAGTCCCCGACGATCTCGCCGCTGCACGAGGGCGACTGGTCCGCCGTTCGCGTCATGGTGCCGAAAGCGCAGGTCAACCAGCTCATGGACGCGCTCTACGAAGTGGGTGCCCGCGGCATCATCGTCACGGCCATCACCGCCACGCGCATGTAGTGAATATGCACGGTCATCCTTCAGGATGTTGTCAGGCGGGTGGCCGTGCTTCTATAATCACACCAGAACCCTATCCAATGCGAAGGCTTGACGAAATCCGGTAATGACGAATCATATGGTTGTAGAGAAGAAATACAGTCCGGAACCGCGTGACCTGATCTTCACCGTTCCGAACCTCATCAGCGCATTCAGGATCATTTCCATCCCGATCATCGCCTATCTGGTCACCCGTCACATGATGGTCGCCTCGCTGGTACTTCTCGCCATCTCTGCCGGTTCCGACGGCCTCGACGGCCTCATCGCCCGCAAGTTCAACCAGGTCTCGAAGATCGGCCAGATTCTCGATCCGCTCGCCGACCGCCTGCTGATTTTCTGCTCGGTGCTCGCGCTGAGCATTTCGCATATCATCCCGTGGTGGATGCTCGCGTTCGTCGCCGCCCGCGACATCACGATGGGCATCTTCATCCTGATGCTCGCCCAGCACAACTACGGTCCGCTGCCGGTCCATTTCGTCGGCAAGGCCGGCACCGCCGTGCTGATGATCTCGATCGTCGGCCTCATGGTCGCCGACATCCGGCCGGCGCTGCCGGCATGCCAGCTGCTGCACCTGTTCGCGGTGGCGGCCGCCATCTGGGGCATCGCCCTGTACTGGCTCGCCGGCGCCATTTACCTCAAGCAGGGCATTCCGCTGCTGCGCGACCGTTCCGACCTGCCGGAGCAGGACGGACGCTGACGGCATTCCACGACCGGACCTACGCAGAAGGGCGTTGACATTCCAGTGCACGACGAAGACAGCATGCCGCCGGTCTATCCGGTGTCGCAGACGGACAAGCCCGTCCGCCGGCGCGCCGTATTCTCGCGCGGCGCCTTCGCCGTCGAGGGCAGCCACGTGCAGTCGCCGTCGGCCGGGGACCGCGCGAGCCGGCGTCCGCGGCGTGGCGTCGACGACTCCATGCAGCTCATCGACGACCTGACGAACCGTCCGCTCGACGTGCTGTACACCGATTCGCGCCTGAACACGAAGCCGGATTCGAAGGCCGTCTTCTGGGCCACGCGCATCGTCGTCTTCGTCATCTGCATTGCCGTCGGCTTCGTCTCGTGCCTGTTCGTGCGGTTGCTGCAGTCGGACCCGCGCAAGGAAATCCGCGCGACGCTCGCCTCGCAGCTGTCGGACGCCGAGCATGCGGAAAGCGACCTGCAATCGTCGATCTCGAAGCTTGAGCAGCAGATCAAGGCGCAGAAGGACACCAAGCAGGACACGACGGCCATCGACACGGTCCGCGAGGACCGGATGATGTCCGGCCTGCTTGCCGTCGAGGGTCCCGGCATCTCGCTGTCGCTGGCCGATCCCGTCGACAGCGACGGCACCGTGACGACCGTCATTTCCGACCTCGACCTGCAGCAACTCGTCATGCTGACGTGGCAGGCCGGCGCCGAAGCCGTCGCCGTCAACGGCGTGCGCATCGGTCAGGACACGTCGATCAGGACGGCCGGCTCGCAGATCCTCGTCGGCACCACGCCGGTCGAGAGCCCCTACAAGATCCAGGCGATCGGTGACAAGAACAGCCTCGCCGACTTCATGGGGGAGACGAATCTCAAGTCGCTCTACGACTCCTACGCCAAGCTCGGAGTGACGCTCCAGCTGACGAAATCGAACTCGATGAAGCTTGCGGGCGCCACCGACATCACGCTCTCGTACGCAGAAAAGGAAGAATGATGGCAGCAGTACTCGGTTTGATCATCGGCGTCGTCATCGGCGTCTTCGTCCAGCCCGACATCCCGGTCGTGCTGCAGCCGTACCTGCCGATCATGGTCGTCGCCGCGCTCGACGCCCTGGTCGGCGCGGCCCGCGCCTACTTCGAGCGCAGCTTCTCGGACAAGGTGTTCGTCATCTCGTTCTTCTCGAACGTCATCACGGCGACGCTGCTCGTGTTGCTCGGCAACCAGCTCGGCGTCGGCTCGCAGCTGTCGACGGCCGTCATCGTCGTGCTCGGCATCCGCATCTTCTCGAACGTCTCGACGATCCGTCGCTTCATCTTCAAGGGCTGAGGGGAGAATCGATGGCAGATTTCCTCAACGACGATTTTCGCGATCCCCGCGGCGCCGGCCAGACCGGCGACGATTCGCCCGACAACGCCGGCTACTCCTACAATCCGAACGATCCGCTGCGGCCACCCAGGCCCCGCGACCTGCATCTCGACCACCCGTTCCACCACGGCGAGCACGAGAAGCCTGCCGAGCAGCGCGACGCCAATCACGCCGCGAAGGGCGGCCACGGCCCGTTCGTCCACCATGTCGCCGAGACGCATGCCGGCGGGTCCGGCGACGACACGGCGCCGACGAGCGAGAACCTGCCCGTCATTCCGGTCGTCAACGCCGAGCAGCGCGCCCGCGACCGCAAGAACGACAAGACGGCGACCGGCGCGTTTCCCGTCGTCCACAAGAACCGGCGACAGTCCGGCAAGCGCCGCGGCAAGTCGCGCCAATGGGGACGCGCGAAGGCCAACGGCGCCAAGCCGGCGCTGCTGTCGGTGCGCGGACGGTCCCTCAAGGCGAAGCTGATGTCGTCGATACTCGTCGCCGTGCTGTGCGCGCTGCTGGCGTACGGCTACGTCATCCAGCTCAACAGCTCCGACCTGTCCTACGAGACGATGTCGGAAACCGAGCTGACCAGGTTGCTCAGCGAGACCAGCTCGCAGGTCACGGCGCTCGAGGAACGCAAGAACGAGCTGTCGAGCCAGCTGACCAAGCTGCAGGAGGCCGCCGACCAGGAAGCCGAGGCCGAGAAGATCGCTCAGGAGAACGAGGAGGCCAGCGGCATCATCTCCGGCAGGCTGCCGGCGCAGGGCGAGGGCATCATCGTCCATATTTCCCAGGGCACGACGAAGGACATCGACGCCGCCACGATGTTCAACCTGATCGAGGAGCTGCGCAATGCGGGCGCCGAGGTCATCGCGCTGAACACCGTCAGGATCGTCACGTCGTCGTATGTCACCGAGGACGCCGACGGCGGCCTCGAATGCGACGGCGTTACGCTGAGCGCGCCGTACACCGTCAAGGCGATCGGCGACAAGGACAACCTCGAGAACGCCGTCAACATGGCCGGCGGCGTAGGCTCGCAACTCTCCGTCAAGTTTGGTGCTACTGTAACGATAGAGGTTCCATCGACCGTGAAAATCACGGAAGTACAGGAAGCCACCGACTATAAGTACGCAAAGATTGTAGAATAGCGAATATGACTGATCCGATTCCTACCGCGGGCGAGACCACCATTATCGGCCTTCCCGCCATCCATATCCCCGTCACCGCGACCGGCGACCGTCCCCTTACGCAGGAGGATCTCGAGACGATCTCGCGGCTGTCGGACAATACGGCGCTGCTGATTTCCACGCGCGGTGCCGTGTCCGGTTCGCGCTACCTGCTCGACGAGGACGAGGTGACCGTCGGCCGCGACCCGCGCGCCGACATCCTGCTCGACGATTCCACCGTGTCCCGCCAGCACGCCGTCTTCCGTCGCTTCAGCGGCACCTATGCCGTCATCGACGCCGGCAGCCTCAATGGCACCTATGTCAACCGCCAGCGCGTCGACAACGCCGTGCTCAAGGACGGCGACGAGATCATGATCGGCAAGTTCCGCCTCGTCTTCTTCACCAACGCCGCGGTCAAGCACTGACCCCGGCACGCGAAACGGGAACTGGACCAGCATGGCGGCGGTGGCGATAGGAGGACGGGAATCCGGACTCGTGCAGGGGGAACTGTTCGATGCGCCGGTGGATCCCGAATACACGCGCGGATACCGCGGCACCGTCGCCTCGAAGATCGCAGGCATCACCTACCGCCAGCTTGACTACTGGGCGCGCAAGGGCATCGTCGAGCCGTCGATCACGCCGTCGCACGGCTCCGGTTCCCGTCGCCTGTATTCGTTCAAGGACATCGTCATTCTCGCCGTCTCGAAGCAGCTGCTCGACGTCGGCGTCAACCTGCAGAACGTGACGAACGCCATCGAGTACCTGATGACGAAATCGGTCGCGGCGCTCGAGCACACGACAATCATGTGCGATGGCACCCGCGTGCACGACTGCTCGAAGAGCGAGCAGATCGCCGCGCTGCTGGGATCCGGCCGTGCCGTGTTCGGCATTTCGGTCGGCACGATCTTCAAGCGCGTCACCGCCGAACTGGAAGACGAGGACTATACCGAACTCGCCGACGGCGACATGGCTGTCGTCCATGGCGGCGGCGTGCCATCGATCGAGGAAATCGCGACGGCCAGGATGGCCCGCAAGCTCGAACACCGGCGCCTGGCGCGCGCCACTGTCCAGTCGACCCGTCCACGGCAATCCTGAAGCACAATCCTGAAAGGGGAACCATGAGCGCATTACCGGCGATCCTGTGGATAATCGGAGTCGCCTGCTCGCTGCTCGTCATCGCGATCTGCGTGCTGCGAAGCCATTACTTCAACGACCGCGACAAGCCCGTGCATCCGGTGAGCTGGTCGGTTGTCGGCATGCATTTCGTGACGCTTGTCATGGTGGCCGCGCCGTATCCGATCTTCCTGTCCGAACGCGACAGCCTCAAGCCGTCCACGCTGGCGCTGTACGGGAAGCTCGGATGGCCGAGCGCCATCGTCGCGATTGCCGTCATCCTCGCCGAACTCGTGCTGATGTACCTGCAGGCGCGTCGCGCGATGAAGAGCCAGGTCGAGGACACGCTGAAGAAGGCCAACGCGCTGGGGGAGTAGTCCGCTGCCCGCTTGTCGCCACTGTGTGGAACAGCCGGAACGCGGCAAGGGCAGGACGGAAGAGCAAAAGCAATAAGGAAGGGGAAGCACCTTGCGGTGCTTCCCCTTCCTTATTGCTTATTTACCTAGGCAGGTCTCAGGCGTTCACGCGATCGATCGCGGACTGGACGTCGGCGATGACGGTATCCCAGGACTTGATGAAGGCGGCGACGCCGTCGGCTTCGAGGGTGTCGGTGACTTCCTTGAAGTCGATGCCCATCTCGGCGAGGACGTTCATCGTGTCGTGGGCCTCGGCGAAGGAGCCCTCGGTGATGGTGACCTTGCCGTCGCCGTGATCGGCGAGGGCCATCAGCGTCTTCTCCGGCATCGTGTTGACGACATCGGCGGCGACGAGCTCGTCGACGTACTTCGTGTCGGAGTAGGCCGGGTTCTTGGTGCCGGTGGAGGCCCACAGCGGACGCTGGACCTTGGCGCCCTTGGCGGCCAGGGCCGGCCAGCGCGGATCGTTGGCGAACTTGTTCTGGAACAGCTCGTAAGCCAGGCGCGCGTTGGCGACGGCGGCCTTGCCTTCCATTTCCTTGGCTTCCGGCGTGCCGATGGCCTCGAGCAGCTTGTCGACGGCGGTGTCCACGCGGGAGACGAAGAAGGAGGCGACCGAGGCCATCTTGGACAGGTCGTGGCCGTTCTCAGCGGCCTTGGCCATGCCGGCGATGTAGGCGTCGATGACCTGCTCGTAGCGCTCGAGCGAGAAGATCAGCGTGACGTTGACGGAGATGCCCTTGGCGAGCGTCTCGGTGATGGCCGGCAGGCCTTCCAGCGTCGCCGGAATCTTGATCATGGCGTTCGGACGGTTGACCTTCTCCCAGAGCTCGACGGCCTGCTTCTCGGTGGCCTCGGTCTCGTGGGCAAGACGCGGATCCACCTCGATGGACACGCGGCCGTTGACGAAGTCGGAGTCCTCGGCGACCTGACGGAAGATGTCGGTGGCGTTGCGGACATCGGTGGTGGTGAGCTCGCGGATGGCGGTCTCGACGTCGACCTTGCCGAGCTCCTTGAGCTGGGCGTCGTACGGACCGACCTGGCTCAGGGCCTTCTGGAAGATGGACGGGTTGGTGGTGACGCCGACGACGTTGTCGTTGGCGATGAGTTCCTGCAGGTTGCCGGACTCGATGCGGGTGCGGGACAGGTCGTCCAGCCAGATGGAGACGCCGTTCTCGGAAACGCGCTGAGTAGCTTCAGTCATTGTTTTTCTCCTTGATTCCAATTGGATCAATCACACACCTGTTTACCGAACATGTTGGACAGTGTGTGCGGTTTTCGGAAGGATCATCGACAGTTTTTGTCACGATTCTTCCGGTTTTTGAGTGATCGCGTTCGTTTTGTCGAAGGGATACGCGGAAAGAAAGGGAAACCGCCATGTCCGGACAAGCCGGACGGAAGTTCCCCTTTCTTCCTTGGGCCAAGTCACGGCCGGGCACCGGGCCCGGTCGCGGCTCAGTGCGTGGCTTCGATCGATGCCTTGGCGGCCTCGACGACGTGCTCGGCGGTGATGCCGAGGTCGATCATGTTCTGGGCGCCGTCGCCCTGCAGGCCGAACTGCTCGATCGAGACGGCCTTGCCGTAGGTGCCGAGGTACTTGTACCAGGACATCGCCAGGCCGGCCTCGACGGAGACGCGGGCCTTGATGTGGCTCGGCAGGATGGCTTCCTTGTAGTCCTCGTCCTGCTCCTCGAACCATTCCATCGAGACCATCGAGATGACGCGGGCCTTGATGCCCTCGCCGGCGAGCGTCTTCGCGGCTTCGACGGCCCACTGGACCTCGGAACCCGAAGCCATGATGATGACGTCCGGATCGCCTTCGGTGTCGACGAGGACGTAGGCGCCCTTGCGCACGCCGTCCTTCGCCTTCTCGGCGGTCTCGGCGAGCGTCGGCACGCCCTGGCGCGTCAGGATCATCGCGGTCGGGTAGGTGTTCTCCTTCTCGAAGAAGTAGCGGTAGGCCTCGGCGGTCTCCCACTGGTCGGCCGGACGGACGACCTCGAACTGCGGGATGGCGCGGAAGGCGGACAGCTGCTCGATCGGCTGGTGGGTCGGACCGTCCTCGCCCAGCGCGACGGAGTCGTGCGTCCAGACGTAGAGGTTCGGGATCTCCATCAGCGCGGCCAGGCGGCAGGCGGCGCGCATGTAGTCGGCGAACTGGAAGAACGTGCCGGAGAACGGACGGGTGTCGGAGCCCAGCAGGATGCCGTTCGTGATGGCGCCGGCGGCGAACTCGCGCACGCCGAAGTGCAGCTGGCGGCCGTACGGAGAGACGTTCGGCCACTGCGTGGTGGCGTACTCGGCCGGGGCGAACGACTTGGCGCCCTTGAGGTTGGTGTTGTTGGAACCACCGAGGTCGGCGGAGCCGCCCCACAGTTCCGGCATGACCGGGGCGATCGCGTTGAGCGCGGCGCCGGAGGCCTTGCGGGTGGCGACCTTGTCGCCGACCTTGAAGCCGGCCTCGAGCTCGTCGATGGCCTTGTCGAAGTCCTCGGGCAGCTTGCCGTCCTTGATGCGGGCGTACAGGGCGGCCTTGTCCGGATTGGCCTCGGCCCACTTGGCGAAGGCGACGTCCCATTCCTCGTGCGCCTTGAGGCCGCGCTCGGCGACCTTGCGGGCGTGGGCGAGGGCTTCCTCGTCGACCTGGAAGGTGGCTTCCGGATCGAGGCCCAGGGCCTTCTTCAGGCCGGCGACGGCCTCGTCGCCGAGGGCGGAACCGTGCGAGGACGGATCGTTCGTCTTGCCCGGGGTCGGCCACGCGATCAGCGTGTCCACCTTGATGAAGTGCGGCTTGTCGGTGACCTGCTCGGCCTTTTCGATGACCTTGGACAGGCCCTCGATGTCCTCCTTGTAGGAGCCGTCGGGCTGGATGAAGGAGATCTCGTCGGTGTACCAGCCGTAGGCCTCGTAACGCTTGAGGATGTCCTCGGCGAAGGCGATCTTCGTCTCGCCCTCGATCTGGATGTGGTTGGCGTCGAAGATGACGAACAGGTTGCCCAGGTTCTGGTTGCCCGCCAGCGAACCGGCCTCGGAGGAGACGCCTTCCTCGACGTCGCCCTCGCCGCAGATGACCCAGACCTTGTGATCGAACGGGGAGGTGCCCTCGGCGGCGTCCGGATCCAGCAGGCCGCGCTCGAAGCGCTGGCCGTAGGCGAAACCGACGGCGGAGGCGAGGCCCTGGCCCAGCGGGCCGGTCGTCATCTCGATGCCCGGGGTCAGGCCGACTTCCGGATGGCCCGGGGTGCGGGTGTCCTTGCCGCCGCGGAAGTACTTGAGGTCGTCGAGCGTCAGGCCATAGCCGGCCATGTACAGTTCGACGTACTGGGTGAGCGAAGCGTGTCCGCCCGAGAGGATGAAGCGGTCGCGACCGGCCCAGTTCGGATCGGCCGGGTCGTGCTTGATGAAGCGCTGGTAGAGGGTGTAGGCGATCGGCGCCAGCGAGATCGGGGAGCCGGGGTGGCCATGGCCGGCCTTCTGCACGGCGTCGGCGGACAGGGCCTTGGCCATCTTGATGGCGCGCTCGTCCAGTTCAGACCAGGTGTTATCGGTCATATCTGTTTACTTTCCTTCCAATACTTCGGACGTCCCCGCGACCGGCGTCTGGCCGGAACGGCGGACGTCCTCACATTGCAGTTCCACATAGTAACGGCCAAAGCCGACGAAAGACAACGGACAACCCGCGGCGGATCGACGGCGCACGCGCGGACGGCACGCAGGAATTAGCACTCTCGGTCGTTGAGTGCTAAAACAGATGATGATACCGTCGTCCGGTCCTTGCCCGGCTCCGGCGCGGTTCGGCAAGTGGAGGAGGCCCGCACATGAAGCAGTCGCGACGCATGCTCGTCCTGCGTGCCGTCGTCGAGGACTATATCCGGTCGCACGAGCCGGTTGGCTCGACGTCGCTGACGCGCGGGCACGATCTCGGCGTCAGCTCCGCGACGATTCGCAACGACATGGCCGTCCTGGAGGACGAGGGCTACCTGATCCAGCCGCACACGTCGGCCGGACGCATTCCGACCGAGAAGGGATACCGCTATTTCGTCGACAAGCTGGCGACCGTCGTGCCGCTGTCGCCGGCGCAGCGCCGCGGCATCCGCAATTTCCTCGAGGGCTCGGCGAGCCTCGAGGACACGCTGCAGCGCGCGGCCCGGCTGCTCGCCTCGATCACCGGGCAGGTGGCCGTCGTCGCGTCGCCGTCCCTGACGAAATCGACGGTGCGGCACATCGAGCTGATCCCGGTGTCGATGACGACGCTGCTGACAATCGTCATCACCGACACCGGCCGCGTGGTCCAGCAGCTCGTCAACGTGCCGATGATTCCCGACGCCGACGAGCTGCGTCGTCTTGGCAACGCCGTGGCCGCGCGTTGCGACGGCCTGACGCTGCGCCACGCCGCCGACGCGATCAGGACCATGCGCGAATGCAGGATGTCCGTGCGCGTGGACGCGCTGCTGCGCACCGTCGCCGACGGCCTGTCGTCGATGGCCGACGAGGAGCACGCGTCCGACCTCTATGTCTCCGGCGCGTCGCACCTGGCCCAGCACGCCGAACAGGGGCGCGACCTGGCGCCGCTCTTCGACGCGCTCGAGGAACAGGTCGTCCTCATGCGCCTGATGACGACGCTGAGCGAGACTGAGAATCCGCGCGGCATCGGCGTGGCGATCGGCTCGGAAACGCAGACGCCCGGCCTGATGCACGCCTCCGTCGTGACAAGCGGCTACGGCTCGGCCGGCACCGACGGCGAGGGCGACGGCGATGCGGCGGACGAATCGTCACCAGTCGCCTTCGTCGGATCGATCGGCCCCACTCACATGGACTATGCCGCCACGATGGCCGCCGTGCGCGCCGTCGCCCGCTACCTGACCGACTTCCTGTCGCCGGGCGCGTCGGCGGACGACGACGACCGGCAGTCCTGCACCGACGATGCCGGCACCGACGGCGACGACCCGCAACCCCGGAACTGAACGCCGCCGGCATCGCGACGGCGAGCGCCATCCTGACCCGGCCTCATGGCACAATGACACGAAACCAAGGAGAAAGAACGGCAATTGGCTGACTACTACGAAGTCCTGGGCGTCGAACGCTCCGCCAGCGAAGAGGACATCAAGAAGGCATACCGCAAGATGAGCCGGAAGTACCATCCGGACATCGCCGGTCCCGAATTCGAGGAGAAGTTCAAGGAAGTCAACACGGCATACGAAGTGCTGTCCGACCCGGACAAGCGCCGCATGTACGACCAGGGCGTCGACCCGAACGCTCCCGGCGGCGGCAACCCCTTCGGCGGCGCCGGATTCGGCGACATGGGCGACATCTTCTCGTTCTTCGGCTCGGCGTTCGGGGGCGCAGCCGGCGGCCCCGGTCCGCTGCCGCGCACCCAGCCTGGCCGCGATTCGCTGGCCTCGGCGACGATCGACCTGAAGACCGCCGTCTTCGGCGGCACCGCCGACGTTACCGTCGACACGTTTGGCGTGTGCCAGACGTGCGGCGGCTCCGGCTCCGCCGACGGATCGCAGCCGACGACCTGTCCGCAGTGCCACGGTTCCGGCCATGTCCAGAAGATCGTGCGCACGATGCTGGGCCAGATGATGACGCCGGCGCCGTGCGAGACTTGCGAGGGCCACGGCACCGTCATCGACAATCCGTGCACCGAATGTCACGGTCACGGCCGCGTGCGCACGCGCCGCGACGTCGGCGTCACCGTTCCGGCCGGCATCGCCGACAACACGCGCCTGCGGCTGGCCCACCAGGGCGAGGTTGGCGAGTGCGGCGGTCCCGCCGGCGACCTCTACGTCGACGTGCGCATCCGTCCCGACAAGCAGTTCACCCGCGACGGCGACGACCTGCACTGCTGGATCCGCGTGCCGATGAGCTGGGCCGTCCTCGGCCACGATCTCGACATCGAGACGTTCGACGGCACCGAGACACTGACCGTTCCGGCCGGATGCCAGCCCGACCAGACCGTCGTGCTCAAGGGCCTCGGTGTCACCCACATGCGCGACGCCGACGAGCGCGGCAATCTCGTCGCGCACATCGGCGTCGACATCCCGACGAAGCTGTCCGACTCGGAACGCCAGCTGATCGAGGAATTCGCCGAGTCGCACGATTCCTCCGCCGGTGCCGTCAGCCAGTCGTCGAGGCCGACAACGCCGTCGAGGAAGGGCTTCTTCGACAAGCTCAAGGACGCGTTCAGCTGAGCAGCGAGCGGCACATGCTCCGGTACTGGCTGACATAGCCGCCGCCGAAGAAGACGCAGTGTCCGGCGATCGGGTAGAGCTGCCAGAGCGTGATGCGGTCCTCCCATCCGGCCTTGAGCGGGTGGACCGACTGGTAGCCGGCATTGATGTCGCTCATGTAGGCCATGCCGAACAGGCGCAGCATCGCGAGGTCTTCCTCGCGATGGCCGCCGTGGGCGGCCGGATCGATAAGCACCGCCTCGGTGCCGCCGTGGTCGGCCGTCCACATGACGTTGCCGCTCCACAGGTCGCCGTGGACGCGTGCCGGCCGGTCGGCGGCGGCCCGGCCGAGCAGCTCGGGCAATGCCGCGATGACGTCCTCGGTCAGCGCCATGTCGTTGTCGTTCAGTTCGCCGCGGGCGATGCCGAGCTCGACCATCGGGCGCAGGCGTCCCTCGGCGTAGTAGGTCGCCGGATCGAGCCACGTGCCGGTGTCCATCGGCACCGGATCCTGCAGCGGACCGAAATAGCAGGTGCCGTCGTAACCGGCCGGCGGGGCGCCGAAATAGTCGGCGCCGGCGTCGTGCATGCGCGCGAGCGCCGCGCCGAACGCGAAGGCCGCCGTCGGATTCGGTGACGCCGGCGAGATCCGTTCGATGTCGAGATAGTTGTCGCCCCAGCCGAAGACCTTCACGACGCGCGGGCCGCCGTCGGTCTCGGCGGCAGCCAGCCATTCGAGCCCCCTGCCCTCGCATTCGAAGAATCCCCTGGGCGCGAATGCCCTGCTCTTGCGATAGGTAGCGCTTGCCATGCTCCGCTCCTTATATATATGGAATTGTGCCATCGTGTGCATATCCCAGCATACGCCGTCCGCCATCGTCTCCACGGTGCGCATCCGGGACTCCCGTGGACGCGACGGGCGCGAAAATACGCCGCCGGTACTAGTCTTGAGGCGACATTAGTGCACGGGTAGTTTTTCCAGATCACAACTACCTCCAGAATCGCAAATGGGGAACCATGAACTTTTTCCAGGCCATTTTCCTCGGGTTGGTACAGGCCCTGACCGAATACCTGCCTGTGTCGTCGAGCGCCCATATCCGCATCATCGGCGACCTGATGCTCGGGTCCGATCCGGGCGCGGCGTTCACGGCCATCATCCAGCTCGGCACCGAACTCGCCGTCATCCTGTATTTCCGGCATGAAATCAAGGACATCCTGGTGAACTGGTTCGCCTGCCTCTTCGGCCGCAACGGGTCCGACTGGCGGCACCGGCTCGGCGAGGGCAACAAGGACGCGCGGCTCGGATGGTACATCATTGTCGGCACGATTCCGATCCTCATCGCCGGCGTGCTGTTCCAGGACGCCATCGAGACGACGCTGCGCAACCTGTGGATCACCGTCACCGTCTTGTTCGTCTTCGGCATCCTGCTGTGGATCGTCGACGCGCGCGCCCGCCAGATCAAGCGCATCGACGACATGACATGGCGCGACGCGCTGGTCTTCGGCATCGGCCAGATGCTTGCGCTGATCCCGGGTGTCTCCCGCTCCGGCGGCACGATCACGTTCGGCCGCGCGATGGGCTATACGCGCGAGGCCGCCGTCCGCGTCAGCTTCCTGATGGCCATCCCCGCCGTCTTCGGCTCCGGCATTCTCGAGGCCATCAAGGCCATCAAGAACGCGAACACCGAAGCGATGTTCCCGGGCTGGGGGGCCACGATCGCCGCGACGATCGTCGCCTTCCTCGTCGGCTACGTCGTCATCATCGGTTTCCTGAAGTTCGTCTCGACGTTCTCGTACAAGGCGTTCGCGATCTACCGCATCGCCCTCGCCGTCATCGTCGCCATCCTGCTGCTGTGCGGCGTGCTCGCTCCGCTCGAGGGCATCGTCGTCTCCGGCAACGCCTGACAGCCGACGGCTTCTGACCGATATCGCAAATGTGCCCCGCATCCGGAAAGGATGCGGGGCACATTTGCGTGTGGTCGACAAGCCTTGGTTGCCGGCGAGGGCCGGCGGAGCGTTCAGTCGCCGGCCGGCAGGTCGCGCAGGAAGGCCTCGGCCTCGCTGACGAGCTGCTCGACGGCGGGGGAGCCGGAGGAGGCGAGGGCGCGTGCCTTGACGCGCATGTCGTGCTCGCGTTCGAGCTGCTCGACGAAGCCGGCGAGATCGGGATTGTTGCGCGTGGTCACGGATGCGCGGGAACCCCACTGCTCGGCCGGACGCTTGAGCTCGTCGGCGTCGAGGTCCACGCCGAGCAGTCCGGACAGCTCGTCGAGCAGCTGCAGCGTGCCCTGGGGGCACGGATCGTTGCCGAGATACTTGGGAACGGACACCCACATCGTCGTCGTCGGGTAGCCGTCCTCGATGGCGGCGGCGTCCAGCACGTGCGGAATGCCGATCGGTCCGTTGTATTCGCAGTCGACGTCGTCCCTGACGCCCTCGATCGTCGTCTCGACGGGCAATGGCCGCGTATGGGGCACATCGGCGAACATCGAGCCGATCGTGTAGACATGCGACACCTCGTATTCCTGCGCGATCCTCAGCGATTCGCGGCAGTATTCCATCCAGCCGTAGTTGGGCTCCGGACCGAGTTCGGCGAGGATGTGGAGCCGGTCGCTGACGGCAATGTCGTAGAACGTGGTTTGCGGCCACAGGATGCGCCGGTATCCCTGGATCGAACACTGGATGGGGCGGGCGACCTGATAGTCGTAGAATCCGTCGCGATTGATATGGCCCACCTCGGTCGAGGGGAACCGCTGCACGAGATGGTGGATGACGTCGGTTGCGCACTGGCATGCGTCGTTCCAGCCGTCGAAGGCGGCAAGCAATACCGTCCTGTGCTTTGAGGCTTGTTCGTACATGGTTTCCACTGTACCGCCGGCACCCCTGCGGACACGAAAAGATTCGCCACCAGAGAAGCAAATAAATTCGCTGTCGGAACGAAGAAAATGAGTCGCCGAGGACGAAAAAAGTCTATTTGACTAAACAATAAACACTCTTTGCACGGTAAATCGCCGTTCTTTCGCCGTTCTTTCATGATTCTCTCGGTTTTGCGACAAGGTTCTTTGCCGAAAACGGAGGGCGCCGCGGACGGCCGGCGGCGATCCGGTGCGACACGCCGCGGCTTGCGTTTTACCGAATGCCAGATATAGTAGTGACTCGTGCTCAGCGAGCGGCAAATGCCTTGCGGAGTGCAAAACATGCGGACATAGCTTAGTTGGTAAAGCGCGACCTTGCCAAGGTCGAGACCGCGGGTCCGAGTCCCGTTGTCCGCTCTAAGGTCCAACGAGAGTTGCAACCTGAACCGGTGGGTTAGCCAAGCGGTTAGGCAGCGGCCTGCAAAGCCGTATAGACGAGTTCGACTCTCGTACCCACCTCGCATGACGCGGAATTCCGGCAATCCGGAACTGCGGAATGACAACCGGGCGGTTGGCGCAGAGGTAGCGCACTTCCCTGACACGGAAGGGGTCACAAGTTCGAATCTTGTATCGCCCACGGCTGGTCCGTCGCATTCGCGATGGACTGTGACAGACCGGGTGTTTGGCGCAGCGGCTAGCGCACTTCCTTCACACGGAAGGGGTCATAGGTTCGATTCCTATAACACCCACTGACTGCATCGACGTTGTCGGTGAAGTTTTGCGGACATAGCTTAGTTGGTAAAGCGCGACCTTGCCAAGGTCGAGACCGCGGGTCCGAGTCCCGTTGTCCGCTCTTTTTCTTCTTTTAAATTTTCTAATTATTTTCCTTTTTCTTTATTTTTATTTCTGTAATTTCGCGCGATTTTTTTCGGATGAATCGTTCGAATAATTCACCTGCCGATTGTCGCGACACAGCCGACACGCGCTGTCGCGAGCCGCGTCTAGGCTGTTGCCCGTTCTCAACACACGTCCAGGCCTGCACATTGGTAACGCGGGCACCGATAGCAAAGGACATTCCATGGCTGAACAGACCATCTCCATCATTCTCGACGGCGAAGCGAAGGAGGTGGCGGCAGACTACACCGGCGTCCAGCTCTTCGACGACGACAAGAACATCATCGCAGTGAAGCTCAACGGCGAACCCCGCGACCTCTACACTCCGCTGTCCGACGGCGACGTCGTCGAGCCCATCGCGCTCGATTCTCCCGACGGCATCGCGATCATGCGCCACTCCGCCACGCACGTCATGGCCCAGGCCGTCCAGGAACTCAAGCCGGACGCCAAGCTCGGCGTCGGCCCGGTCATCGAGAACGGCTTCTACTACGACTTCGACGTCGACGAGCCGTTCACGCCGGAAGATCTCAAGGACATCGAGAAGCGCATGCAGCGCATCATCAAGTCCTCGCAGTCGTTCCGCCGCCGCGTGGTCACCGAGGAGGAGGCCCTCGCCGAAGAGGCCGACCAGCCGTACAAGATCGAGCTGATCCAGGACAAGGAAGCCGCCATCGACACCGAGGCGGCCAGCGACATCAGCCACCGCGAGCTGAGCATGTACGACAACGTCGACCGCGATGGCAACGTCGTGTGGACCGACCTGTGCCGCGGACCGCACCTGCCGAACACGCGCTTCATCAAGGCGTTCAAGCTCGAGCGCGCCGCCGCCGCCTACTGGAAGGGCGACGCCGCCAACCCGATGCTCCAGCGCATCTACGGCGTGGCCTTCCCGACGAAGGAGGAGCTCAAGGACTACCGCGTGCGCATGGAGGAAGCCGCCAAGCGCGATCACCGCAAGCTCGGCCAGGAAATGGACCTGTTCTCGTTCCCGGACGAAATCGGGCCGGGCCTCGCCGTCTTCCACCCGAAGGGCGCCGCCGTCATCAACGCGATGGAGGACTACTCCCGCGAGATGCACCGCAAGAACCACTACAGCTTCGTGCAGACCCCGCACATCACCAAGGGCGGCCTGTACAACATCTCCGGCCACCTGCAGTGGTACAAGGACGCGATGTACCCGCCGATGCACCTCGACGAGGAGAAGGACGAGGACGGCAACATCGTCAAGCAGGGCTTTGACTACTACCTCAAGCCGATGAACTGCCCGATGCACAACCTCATCTTCAAGTCGCGCCAGCGCTCCTACCGCGAACTGCCGCTGCGCCTCTTCGAGTTCGGCACCGTCTACCGCTACGAGAAGTCCGGCGTCGTCCACGGCCTGACCCGCGTGCGTGGCCTGACCCAGGACGATTCGCACATCTACTGCACGCGCGAGCAGATGAAGGACGAGCTCAAGAAGCTGCTCAACTTCGTGCTGGGCCTGCTCAAGGACTTCGGCCTCGAGGACTTCTACCTCGAGCTGTCCACGAAGGACGAGCACAAGTTCGTCGGCTCCGACGAGATCTGGGAGGAAGCGACGAACACGCTCGCCGAGGTCGCCCGCGACTCCGGCCTCGAGCTCGTCGACGATCCGGGCGGCGCCGCGTTCTACGGCCCGAAGATCTCGGTGCAGGCACGCGACGCGATCGGCCGTACCTGGCAGGTCTCGACGATCCAGCTCGACTTCAACCTGCCGGAGCGCTTCGGCCTCGAGTACGTCGCCGCCGACGGCACGCACCAGCGTCCGGTCATGATCCACCGCGCGCTGTTCGGCTCGATCGAGCGCTTCTTCGCCATCCTGCTCGAGCACTACGCCGGCGCGTTCCCGGCGTGGCTGGCCCCGGTGCAGGTCCTCGGCGTGCCGGTCGCCGACGAATTCGCGCCGCACCTGCAGCAGTTCATCGCCTCCCTCGAGGAGGAGACGGTCCGTTGCGAGATCGACCTGTCCGATGACCGTTTCGGCAAGAAGATCCGCAACGCCTCGAAGTCGAAGGTGCCGTTCATCCTCATCGCCGGCGAGGAAGACACGTCGAACAACGCGATCAGCTTCCGTTTCCGCGACGGCAGCCAGCTGAACGGCGTGCCGGTCGACCAGGCCCGCGAATGGATCCTGACGGCCATCGGGCGCCGCGTCCAGGTCAACAGCGCCGACGACTTCAAGGCCGCCGTCGCCCCGGAAGCGGCCGTCGAGCTCGTCGAGGACATCGTCGCCGAGTGACGGACCACCCGTAATCCCATGGAGTTCCATGGACAAGGCCGCGGCATCGCGCCGCGGCCTTTCGCTATCCGGTCCGGCCGGGCGCCGGAAGGATATGCTGGTGGGGAACGAAACGAAAGGAAGACAACATCATGGCCGATGAACACGTCGTCGTCGAGGATCCGGGTAATTTCCCGCCGCCGGAGGACACCGTCGAGCGCCTGTGGGCGCCGCAGCGGATGAGCTACGTGTTGCGGGACACCGAAGGCCACGTCGACAAGCCGAAGGCGAAGGAGTGCCCGTTCTGCGCCGGCCCGAAGAAGGACGACGCCGAGGGCCTGGTCGCGTGGCGCGGCACCTACGTCTTCGCGATCATGAACCTCTATCCGTACAATGTCGGCCACATGATGGTCTGCCCGTACCGCCATGTCGGCCTGATCACCGAACTCGACGATTCCGAACTGTTCGAATTCGAGAAGGCGACGACGCTGGCGATGGCCGTCATGGGGCACGTCTCGCATCCCGACGGCTACAACATCGGCATCAACCAGGGCGAGGCCGGCGGCGCCGGCGTGGCCACCCACCTGCACCAGCACATCGTCCCGCGCTGGAACGGCGACTCGAACTTCATGCCGATCGTCGCCCAGACCCGCGCGATGCCGATCCTGCTCGACGACCAGCGACGCGCCTATGCCGCCGAATTCGAGAAGCTGGCGCCGTCCTTCGGCCTGCCGCTGCGCGGCACCGTCTCGATCGACCTGTAGGCGCGCGCATCCCTCCGGTGTCGCCCGCGCATGCCCGCCGTGCCATGCCGTTCATAGGCGGGTGCGCGTACAATACCGGAGATGTCCGTGCCGTGTGGCCCCTGCCGGCCATCACCCGAATCCAAAGGAACTCTCATGCTGGAAAAGCTCCGTCCCCCCTTCAAGCGCGCCATCGAACCGATCGCCCGGGGACTGGTGAAGATCGGACTGACCGCCGACATGATCACGATCATCGGCGCGATCGGCACCACGCTCGTCGGCATCGCCGCCGGCATCACCGGCTGGCTGTTCTGGGGCGCCGTCGCGCTGACCGTGCTCGTCTGCTTCGACTCGCTCGACGGTTCCGTCGCCAAGCTGACGACCGGCGGCACGAAATTCGGCGCCTTCCTCGATTCCTCGCTCGACCGCGTCGCCGACTGGGGCGTCCTCGCCGGCGTCATGATCTACTTCTACCTGCAGCTGCAGCATCCGGACCTCGGCCACCCGATCGTCTCCTCGACCACCGTGCTGCACGTCGGCCTCGGCTGCGCGCTGTACTCGATGATGACGTCGTTCGTCACGCCGTACGTGCGCGCCCGCGCCGAATCGGTCGGCTACGAGGCCAAGGGTGGCATCGCCACGCGTTCCGACCGCCTGTGCCTGATCCTGATCGGCATGGCGCTCACCGGCCTGACCGGCATGGCCATCTGGCTGATGATCACGATGGTCCTGCTCGCCGTCTTCGGCACGATCACCGTCTTCCAGCGCATCTTCGAGACGAAGCACGCGATGGACGCCGACCACACGGCCAACGATCCGGAGGACCGCGGCTGATGTTCGACCAGCTGCTCGCCTTCGTCGCGAAGCATGCCCGCGCCATTCCCGAGCGGGTGGTGCGCGGCCTGTTCCTCGCCGCCGCCGACGCCGCCTGGGCCACGCATGCCGGGTCCGTGCGCCAGCTCGAACGCAATCTCGTCCACGTGACGTCGTGGGCCAACGACGGCGCGCCGGTCGACCGGCGCGAACTGCGCCGCCTGTCGCGCCGCGGCATGCGCTCCTATTTCACGTACTTCTCCGAGGCGATGACGGTCGGCGGCCGCACCGAACGGCAGCTGCGCGCCCGCATTCGCGGCGCCGGCGACGGACTCGATTCGCTCGTCGAACTGACCGGCACGCCGGCGCAGGGCGGCCGTGACGGCTCGGCCCCGATCGCGATGGGCCACCAGGGCAACTGGGACTATGCCGGATTCTGGGCGAAGTTCGATGTCGCGCCGGTCGTCACCGTCGCCGAGAAACTCGCCGATCCGGACCTGCTCAAGACGTTTGTCGGCATCCGCGAATCGCTCGGCATGCGCATCCTGCTGACCGGCACGCCGAAACTGACGTCCAGGCTCGAGGCGGTATTGCGCGGGCCGCATGTCATCGTGCCGCTGCTCGCCGACCGCGACCTGGGGCGCAACGGCGAATTTGTCCGGGCGTTCGGCTCGGTCATCCGCGTGGCGCGGGGACCGGCCACGCTCGCCATCGACGCCGGCAAGCCGCTCTACGTCGTCAACATGCACCGCGAGCGCCTGTCCGGCAAGCGCCGCCGGGAGGCCGGCACGCCGTACGGCTATGTCTGCGAGGTGTCCGGGCCGATCGACGTGGCGCCGTATCTCGGCATGCCCCGCGAGGAGGCCATCGCCGCGCTGACGCAGGCGTGGGTGGACATCTGGGCGGCGGGGATCGCCGCACATCCCGAAGACTGGCACATGCTCCAGCCGTTCTTCCTGCCCGACCTCGACCTCGACAGGCTGCGCAACGTGCCGGACTGGGTGACGGCGACGCTGCGCGCGGATCGTGCCGGCGACGCCGCCCGGACGCACGCCTGCCCCCGAAAGTCGTGACAATTCGTCACAATGGTCCGGTGAGTTTTTCGAATAACGGAGCCGGATCCCTGCGGGAGAGGCTGCGCGAACGCCGCCGGGGGAGCGGCTCCGCCAGCGTCCGCGGGCCGCAGAAATTCAAGCATCACAACGAGCAGGCGGAGGATGCCCCGCTCAACGTCGGCATCGTCAGTCCCTACTCGTTCGAGACGCCGGGCGGCGTGCAGAACCACATCCGCGACTTCGCAATGGAACTGCTCAAGCGCGGCTACCACGTCTCGGTGTTCGCCCCGGGGCGTCGCACGAACGACATGCCGCTGTGGGTGCAGACGAACGATTCGTCGTTCGCCATTCCCTACAACGGTTCGTGGGCGCACCTGAGCTACTTCCTGACGGCCGGCCACCGCACGCGCCGCTGGGTGCGCCAGGGCCATTTCGACATCCTGCACCTGCACGAGCCGGAAACGCCGTCGCTGTCGCACAAGCCGCTGGCGATGAAGGATGCGCCGCCGATGGTCGCGACGTTCCATGCGTCGATCGAGCCGTATCCGCGTGCGCTCAAGCTCTTCCAGAACTACCTGCTCAAGTATCTTTCCCCGCTGCGGGAAGCCATCTACGTCTCGCCGGCCGCGGGCAGGACCGCCGACCATTTCCTGCCCGACGACATGCCGAGGACGACGATCCCGAACGGCATCGACCGGTCGTTCTTCGCCGACGCCGCCGTCGATCCCCGCTGGGCCGGCACCGCCGACGCGCCGACGATCGGGTTCCTCGGCCGCATGGGGGAGGAGCGCAAGGGCTTCGCCGTCTTCGCCGCGGCCGCGCCGAGCATCCTCAAGCGGTTTCCGGCCGCGCGATTCCTCGTCGCCGGTGACGGCGAGGAGGACGGCAGGAAGATGCTGCGTGCGCTCGATCCGTCCGGGCTGCTCGAATCGCACTTCGAATTCCTTGGCCGCATTTCCGACGAGGACAAGGCGTCGTTCTACCGTTCGCTGACGCTCTACGTCGCCCCGCAGACCGGCGGCGAAAGCTTCGGCATCGTGCTCGCCGAGGCGATGGCCGCGGGCTGCGCCGTCGTCGCCTCCGACCTGCCGGCGTTCGTCGACGTCACGAAGGACGGCGAGTGCGCGGCGCTGTTCAAGACCGCCGACGCCGCCGACTGCGCCGTCACGACCGTCAACTTGCTGGACGATTCCGTCCGGCGCGAGGCGCTGGCCCAGGCCGGCTTCGAACGGTCTGCCGACTTCGACTGGTCGACTGTCGTCGACCGCGTGCTCGAGGTGTACGCCAGGGCGCTGTCGTAGGCGGCACACGGTGCCCGGCCTGTGCGCCGGGACGACGAAACCGGCCCCTATGTCGGTGAACCGCCTTAGAATCAATTCGTTTAGTATCTATCCGTCTCTCCCGTAGGAGCATTATGTCAGGTCATTCCAAGTGGGCCACTACCAAGCACAAGAAGGCCGCGATCGACGCGAAGCGCGGCAAGCTGTTCGCCAAGCTGATCAAGAACATCGAGATCGCGGCCCGTCAGGGCGGCGGTGATCCGGACGGCAACCCGGCGCTGTTCGACGCCATCTACAAGGCCAAGAAGGCCTCGATGCCGGCTGACAACATCAAGCGCGCCGTCAAGCGTGGCTCCGGCGAGGAAGAGGGCGGCGCCAACTACGAGGACATCGTCTACGAGGGCTACGCTCCGGCCGGCGTCGGCCTCATCATCGAGTGCCTGACCGACAACCGCAACCGCGCCGCCGCCGAAGTGCGTTCGACGCTGACCAAGGGCAACGGCTCGCTGGCCACCACGGGTTCGGTCTCCTTCAACTTCGAGCGCAAGGGCGACATCGAGGTCGCGAGCGAGGGCGTCGATTACGACGACCTGTTCGAGAAGGCCGCCGAGGCCGGTGCCGAGGACGTCGTCGACAACGGCGAATTCTACTCGGTCATCACCGGCCCGTCCGATCTCATCGACGTGCGCAAGGCGCTGCAGGACAGCGGCGTCGACTACGAATCCGCCGATCTCGTCATGATGCCGAAGACCGAGGTCGAGCTTTCGCTCGAGGATGCCCAGAAGGTCTCCAGGCTCATCGACAACCTTGACGACCTCGACGACGTGCAGAACATCTACAGCAACTGGACCGCCTCCGACGAGGTCATGGCCCAGCTGGACGCCGAGTGATTTTCCGGTAGCGGAAAATCGACGGAGGCATTGCTGTACGCATGATCATCCTTGGCGTTGACCCCGGCCTGACCAGGTGCGGAGTCGGCGTGATCGAAGCCGGCGCATACCGCCGGCTTTCGTTTATCCACGTCGACGTCGTCAGGTCGGATCCCAAGTCGCCGCAGGACCGGCGACTGCTGACGATTTACGACGGGCTGGCCGCCAAGCTCGACGAATTCGCGCCCGACGTCGTCTCGATCGAGCGTGTCTTCGCGCAGGAGAACCGCAACACGGTGCTCGGCACTGCCCAGGCGGCCGGCATGGCGATGCTGGCGGCGGCCCAGCGCAACATTCCGGTCGCGCTGCACACGCCGACCGAGTCGAAGATGGCGATCACCGGCAACGGCAAGGCCGAGAAGATCCAGATGGAAC
Organism: Bifidobacterium choloepi; assembly: GCF_010667615.1. Lineage (GTDB taxonomy): Bacteria > Actinomycetota > Actinomycetes > Actinomycetales > Bifidobacteriaceae > Bifidobacterium > Bifidobacterium choloepi. Next base: position 75,691 of record NZ_VYSG01000001.1, read on the forward strand.
GCATGGTCGCCCGCATCCTCAACCTCAACACGCTGCCGAAGCCGGCCGACGCGGCCGACGCGCTGGCCATCGCGATCTGCCATGCGCTGCGTCCGGCCGGCGCCATCCAGGGTGGCGAACGCGAGGAACACCTGACGGCGGCGCAGCGCCAGTGGGCCAAGGCGGCGCAGAAGGCGTCCCGGGGCCGCACGCAGGGCCGGGCGATGTAACGGCGCCGAATCACCGGATTGACTCGAACAGATGTTCGGGTAAGATGGTGGCAGGACAATGACCGCCGGGGACGGACGAAAGGACAATCATGATTGGAATGCTGCGCGGCACGGTGGATTCCGTCGATGCCGCCTGCGCCATCGTCGACGTCGCCGGCGTCGGCTATGAAGTGCGCATGCCGGCGGCCGACCTGGCGAACCTGCACGCCGGTGCCGACGTGAAGGTGTACACGTCGCTGGCCATCTCGCAGGACGCCGTCACGCTGTTCGGATTCCTGTCCGCCTCGTCGAAGCGGATGTTCCTGCAGCTGCAGAAAGTCAGCGGCATCGGCCCGAAAGTGGCGCTGAGCCTGTTGTCCACGCTCGCTCCGGACCGGCTGTCGCGCGCCATCGCCGACGGCGACGCGACGGCGCTGGCCAAGGCGCCGGGCCTGGGCAAGAAGGGCGCCCAGAAGATCATCCTCGAGCTCAAGGGCTCGATCGACCTCGCTGAGCTTGGCCGGGACGACGGCAAGATTCCGGCCGCGGCGCCGGCGAGGGCGCCCGAGGACACCGGTCGCCTGCAGGTCGTCGAGGGCCTGATGTCGCTCGGATGGCGCCAGCAGGATGCCACGGCGGCCGTCGACGGCGTCATCGAGGCCAACGGCATCGCCGTGCCGCTGGCCGACGACGAAGTGCCGCACGTGCTCAGGCTGGCGCTGACGTCGCTGGACCGCGGCCAGTGAGCCGCCCGGGACAACGCCGGCAACAAGCGCCGGGGACTATCGCAAACGGTCCGGAACTGCTCCGGGCGAAGGGACGGAAACGACGAGGATGATGGACGAGATGTACGACGGCGTCAACGCGGGCGCGAACGAGGAGTCGCTCAGGATGGTCTCCTCGTCGCCGGTCGGCAACGAGCCGGTCAGCGACGAGGAACTCAGGCCGCACGTACTCGACGGCTTCATAGGGCAGCCGCTGCTCAAGGCACAGCTGCAGCTGTTCCTGGACGCCGCGCGCAAGCGCGACGTGCCGCCCGACCACATCCTGCTCGCGGGCCCTCCGGGACTGGGCAAGACGACGTTGGCGATGATTGTCGCCAACGAACTCGGCGTGCCGATCCGCGTGACGTCCGGCCCGGCCATCCAGCACGCCGGCGACCTCGCCTCGATCCTGAGCTCGCTCGAGGCCGGCGAGGTGCTGTTCATCGACGAGATCCACCGCCTGCCACGCGCCGCCGAGGAACTGCTGTACATCGCGATGGAGGACTTCCGCGTCGACGTCATGGTCGGCAAGGGGCCGGGCGCCTCGTCCATTCCGCTGACGCTGCCGCGCTTCACCGTCATCGGCGCGACGACGCGCGAGGGCATGCTGCCGTCGCCGCTGCGCGCGCGGTTCGGCTTCACCGCCCATCTCGACTTCTACCCCCATGACGAGCTCGAAAAGCTCATCACGAGATCGGCGGCCGTGCTCGGCCTGCCGCTCGACGACGGGTCGGCCGCCCAGCTGGCGCGCCGTTCGCGTGGCACGCCGCGCATCGCCAACCGCCTGCTGCGCCGCGTGCGCGACTGGGCCGTCGTCCACGAACTGGACACCGTGGAACCGGACGATGTCGTCGAGGCGCTGGCGCTCTACCAGATCGACACGGAAGGCCTCGACCGTCTCGACATCGCCGTGCTCAACGCGATCGTCACGAACTTCAACGGTGGCCCGGTCGGCGTCAACAACCTGGCCGCGATGGTCGGCGAGGAATCCGAAACCGTCGAGACGGTCTGCGAGCCGTATCTCGTGCGCGAGGGCTTCATGGTCCGCACGCCGCGCGGCCGTGTCGCCACCCGCAAGGCATGGGACCATCTCGGCCTGACCCCTCCCGACGGCGCCGGCGCGTTGTCCTAGTCGCCAATTCGCACTAGAGTGGACGGACCGGCCTTGCGCTCCGATGGCAATGCGGCGGGAATAGGCCGGCACGAAAGAGAGTTGACGCCAGTGCCTGTCCTCGCCGGTACCGCTGTCCGGACAGGCCAACCCCGTCAGACACATCGAATACCGAGAAGTCGGATCGGTCCAGCCCGTTCGACATGCGAAGGAGCCATTTTCCATGGACTATATATTTCTGATCATCCTCCTGGTCTTCATGATCGGCATGCTGTTCTTCCAGTCGCGCAAGGCCAAGCAGCAGAATCAGCAGGTCCAGGACTTCCGTAACAGCCTGCAGCCGGGCACCGAGGTCATCACGATCGGCGGCGTCATCGGCAAGGTCGTCTCCGTCGACCAGAAGTACGAGGAGATCGTCATCGATTCCGAGGGCTCCTACCTGCGCTTCGCGTTCAAGGCCATCAACAAGGAATACATCCGCCCGGCCTACGTCGACGATTCCGAAGTCGACGAGAACGGCAACCCGCTGCCGACCGAGCCGGAGCAGATCGAGGGCGACGTCGTCGACACGACGGTCGCCGGAACCGACCAGGCCGCCGACGCCCAGCAGCCGGCCGACGCCACCGAGGACACCGAGACGGTCGAGACCGAGGCCGCCACGGTCGAGGACGGCGAGGAACAGGCCGAACTCACCTACGCCGAGGAAGACGAGAAGACCGATTCCGCCAAGTGACGGACGGCGGCTTCCATTCCGGACGGGCCCCCTTCATGACGAAGGGGGCCCGTTTCGCGTCGGACGGCTTTTGTGCCGTCGGAAAGAAACGACATCCCCGGGGCGTCCGCGGCGCGAGTACATACGGGTCGAATGGTATGATTCCTCACGTGCATGGGGGATCCGGCGTCCGGGGGCACCGCGTCGCCGCCTTCCGTCTGCATGACAACTTATTAGGACAAGATACTGCACGCCGGACAGGCGGCCGGCTCCGAAGGCGCCGCCCGCACGGTCCGGACCTTTCCGGTGCAACCGGTTCCACCCGCCGCCGGAACCTCTACGAAGGACACTCATGGCAAACACGGACATCACGCTGGCCGACATTCTCAAGGTCGGCGAGGAAGATGCGCAATACCTCGTTTCATTGATTCGGTCTGTGCCGAATTTCCCGAAGGAGGGCATTCTCTTCCGTGATTTCATGCCGGTGTTCGCAGACGCCCGCGCGCTGCAGATCCTCATGCGTGCACTCGAGGCGGCCCTGCCGGTTCCGGCCGACGACATCGACGCCGTCGCCGGTCTCGAGGCCCGCGGCTTCCTGTTCGGTCCCGCCCTCGCGGCCCATCTGGGCAAGGGCTTCGTCGCCGTGCGCAAGGCCGGCAAGCTGCCGCCGGAAACGGTCAGCGAAAGCTACAGTCTCGAATACGGCGAGGCGACCATCGAGGTCGAGTCCGACGCCATCAAGCCGGGCGAACGCGTACTGATCGTCGACGACCTGATCGCCACCGGCGGTTCGGCCAAGGCCGCCCGCCAGCTCGTCACCGCGTGCGGCGGCACCGTCGCCGGCTTCAGCTTCGTGATGGAGCTGGAAGGCCTCGACGGCATCGCCGAGCTCGGCGACTATCCGACCAGCTCGCTGCTGCGCATGCCGGCCTGAGCATCCGCGGCCATGCCGGGAATGGGACACGACGCCCCCTACGCCGACAAGTTGGCTACGATGGACAGGTGAACCCACCGCACGAGTCCTAGAGAGAAGTCCATGGATCTTTACGAATATCAGGCGAGGGAACTGCTCGAGGAGCAGGGCATCCCGACGCCGCGGGCCGTCTATGCCGGTTCCGTCGAACACGTCGCCGACGCCGCGGAGACAATCGGGTTTCCGCTCGTCGTCAAGGGCCAGGCCAAGATCGGCCATCGTGGACAGGCCGGTGCCGTCAAGCTCGCCGCCGACCTCGACGATGCCGTCGCCATGGCGCGCGACATCATGCCGATGACCATTCACGGTCACCGCGTCAACGGCGTGCTGCTCGCCGAGGCCAAGAACGTCCTGCACGAATACTATGTCTCCATTTCCGTCGACCGCTCGTCGCGCGACTTCGACGTGCTCGCGACCGCCAACGGCGGCACCGAGGTCGAGGAAATCGCCCGCGAGCACCCCGAATCGGTCCGGCGCCTGCACATCGACGCGCTCGAGGACTTCGACCTCGAGGCCGCCACGCAGATGGCCGAGAGCATCGGCTTCTACCACGCCGACGTCGACCAGGCCGCCCGGATCCTGCTGAAGATGTGGCGGTGCTTCAAGGACAACGACGCCACGCTTGTCGAGATCAACCCGCTCGCGAAGGTCGGCGACCCCGACGACGAGGACAGCAAGGAACTCGTCGCGCTGGACGCGAAGATCTCGCTCGACGACAACGCCGCGTTCCGCCACGACGGCTGGGCCAGGTTCCGCGATCCGGTCGTCGCCGACGCCCTCGAGCGCGAGGCGAAGGACAACGGGCTGCACTACGTTCACCTGGACGGCGAAGTCGGCGTCATCGGCAATGGCGCGGGACTCGTCATGAGCTCGCTGGACGCCGTCGCCTACGCCGGCGAGGACCAGGGCAGCGGCGTCAAGGCCGCCAACTTCCTCGACATCGGCGGCGGCGCGTCGGCCTCCGTCATGGCGAAGAGCCTCGAACTCGTGCTGCGCGACCCGAAGGTCGAATCGGTGCTCATCAACGTCTATGGCGGCATCACGTCCTGCCAGACCGTCGCCGAGGGCGTCCTGGAGGCCGTCGCCGCGCTCGGCGTCGACAAGCCGATCGTCATCCGCTTCGACGGTAACGCCGCGGCCGAGGGCCTCGCCACGCTCGAGAAGGCGTCGCTGGACAATATCCACGTCGCCCGCACGATGGAGGACGCCGCCTCCCTCGCAGCGCAATACGCCGCGGACGCCATCGCAGCCAATGCCGCCAGCGCGGCCCGTCGTGAGGAGGACGAGCAATGACCGCATTCATCGAGGACGACGCCCCGGTCATCGTCCAGGGCATGACCGGACACCAGGGCATGACCCACACGGCCCGCATGCTCAAGGCCCGCACGAACATCGTCGGCGGCGTCAACCCGCGCAAGGCCGGCACGACCGTCCCGTTCGAGGACGCCGACGGCAACACCGTCGAGATTCCGGTCTTCGCCACCGTCCAGGAAGCGAAGGACGCCACCGGCGCGCAGGCGTCGGTCGTCTTCGTCCCGCCGAAATTCGCGAAGGGCGCGGTCGTCGAGGCCGTCGAGGCCAAGATGCCGGTCGTCGTCGTCATCACCGAGGGCATCCCGGTCGCCGACAGCGCCTACTTCGTCGAGCTCGCGCTCGAGAACGGCGTGCGGATCGTCGGACCGAACTGTCCCGGCCTGATGACGCTGCCGTCCGGCGAGGACAGCCACGGCGTCAACCTCGGCATCATTCCCGACGGCATCGTCTCCCGCGGCCCGCTCGGCCTCGTCTCGAAGTCCGGCACGCTGACCTACCAGATGATGGAGGAGCTGTCCGATATCGGCTTCACGGCCTGCCTCGGCGCCGGCGGCGACCCGATCGTCGGCACCACGCTGCAGGAAGCCCTCGAGGCGTTCGAGGCCGACGACGACACGAAGGCCGTCGTCATGATCGGCGAGATCGGTGGCAACGCCGAGCAGGACGCCGCGCAGTGGGCCGCCGCGCACATGACCAAGCCCGTCGTCGCCTACATCGCCGGCTTCACGGCCCCCGAAGGCAAGCAGATGGGTCACGCCGGCGCCATCGTCTCCGGCGGCAAGGGCACGGCCCAGGACAAGAAGGAAGCCCTCGAAGCCGCCGGCATTCCGGTCGGCAAGAGCCCGAAGGCCGCCGCCGACATCATGCGCGGACTGCTCGCCGACCTGTGAGCGGCACCGCATCACCATCACGCCACGGAAACGGAGTGCACCGGAACGTTGAACAACGGCAACGAACGCAAGGAACGCAGTGAACGCCATGAACGGTCCGGCCACCCCGTAGGCGGCTCCGGAGCCGTCCGCCTGCCGCACGTCACGGTGGCGCGGACGCTGCGACCGTGGATCCGCGGCCTGGTCGTCGCGGCCGCCCCGATGCTGCTGTTCGCGCTGGCGACCGGCTTCTTCATGGCTCTGGCGCTGCTCGTCTTCGCGATGGAGGAAGGCGGCGCCAGCATGTCCATGTACGCCTTCCCGCTGGCCAAGGCGCTCGTGCTGCTGGCACAGGGCGTCTCCTTCCACGCCGCCGGCATCGTCGTCGGCATCGTGCCGCTGTCGCTGACATTCCTGCTCATCCTGCTCGTGCGCACGTTCACGGCGCGCCTGTGCGCGAAACCGCAGGCATGGGTGTCCGGCACCGTGCTGTGGGTCGCGATGTCGCTGCTGTGCACGAGGGGGCTGACGGTCGGCCTGTACGACGACGGCTGGATCGTCGCCCTCAAGTCGGCGCTCGTCTTCACGATCGGATTTCTCTGGGGCTCGCTGCCGTCGTCGGCGCTGCGGCTGCGCGCCGTCGGCTACCTGCATTCCCATGTGTCCGAACCGGTGCGGCACACCGTGCTCTCCGGACTGTTCCTCGGCGTCCTGCTGCTCGGCATCTATGCGCTGGTCGGACTTGGCACGCTCGTCGCGTGGATCGTCCTCGACCACGGCGCCGTCGGCACGCTGTTCGACCTGCTCGGTGTCAAGACATGGTCGCGCGTCCTCATCGTCGTCATGTCGCTGGCCTGGCTGCCGAACCTCGTCGCCTGGGCGCTGTCGTGGCTCTTCGGCGCCGGATTCTCGATCGGCTCGCTCGCCAGCTTCACGCTGTGGAGCGGCTCGGGCAGCGACTTGCCGAGCCTGCCGGTCTTCGGCCTGTTTCCGGCCGCCGTCGACAGCCTCGCCGTCATCAACGTCGTCATGACCATTCCGCTCGTCGTCAGCGCCGTCGTCGCCGTCGTCGCGCTGCTGTGGCGTCGCGGCTTCCCGATCCGGCTCAGGGGCCGCGACCAGGATCCCGACCCGAAGACGATGCTTGTCAGTTTCGCCTATCCGGCCGGCGCGTTCTGTATCGCCGCCGTCGTCGTCTCGCTGCTGTCGAGCCTGATGTTCCTGCTGTCGAACGGCTCGCTCGGTGAAGGCAGGCTCAAGGACGTCGGCGTCGACGTCCTCGCCTCCACGCAGGCCGTCGCCAGGCCGACGGCCATGGGACTGTTCGGAGCGTGGCTCGCCGCGCTCGTCGTCACCGCCGCCGTCTTCGCCGTGCGCTGGGCGCTTGCCAGCCGGCGGGCGGCCGCTTCCAATGCCGCGCCGGTCGCCGCCGGCGATGCCGGGGAAACGACCCGGAAGAACCGAACGGTAAGCAACCGCAAGACCGGGAACGATTCTTCCGCTACAGTCGAAACCGCGGCCTCGCCACGGCGTCCCCGCATGGCCAAGTCCGACCGCGCGATCAAGTCGGACCCGGCCAAGCCCAACGATCACACCGGGGGAGAGAACAAGGCGCCTCGCCGCGTGAACTCCACCCGCAACGCGAAGGAGAACCAGGGTGACCACGAACCGACCACTACGACGGGCACTGGTATCGATCTATCATAAGGAGGGCATCGAGGTCCTTGCCGAGGCGTTCAGGAACGCCGGCACCGAAGTCGTCTCGACCGGCTCGACGGCGGCCAGGCTGGCCGAACTCGGCGTCGACGTGACCGAAGTCAGCGAGGTGACCGGCTTCCCCGAATGCCTCGACGGCCGCGTCAAGACGCTCGACCCGCACATCCACGCCGGCATCCTCGCCGACATGACGAACCCGGACCACGCCGCCCAGCTCGAATCGTTCGGCATCAGGCCCTTCGACCTCGTCGTCGTCAACCTCTATCCGTTCGCCGACACCGTGCGCTCCGGCGCCGGCGAAGCCGACATCGTCGAGAAGATCGACATCGGCGGCCCGTCGATGGTCCGCGGCGCCGCGAAGAACTCCGCCACCGTCGCCGTCGTCACCGATCCGGCCGACTACGCGCTCGTCGCCGAACGCGTCGCCAATGGCGAGGGCTTCTCGCTCGAGGAACGCCGCTGGCTGGCCGGCAAGGCCTTCGCCCACACCGGCGCCTACGACGCGACGATCGCCGAATGGACGACGAGGCACTGGACGAAGCCGGCCTCGATCGCCGATTCGCAGCGCGCCCTGGCCGGCGATGACCAGCCGTACGCCGTCGAGGCAAGGAAGGAAGAACAGTTCCCCGCCGCGTACACGCGCACCTGGAACCGCGAACACATCCTGCGCTACGGCGAGAACCCGCACCAGCTCGCCGCACTGTACACCGATCCGCTCAACACCCGCGGCTTCGCCCATGCCGAGCAGCTCGGCGGCAAGCCGATGAGCTACAACAACTACGTTGACGCCGACGCCGCCTGGCGCGCCGTCTGGGACTTCGCCCCGCAAATCGCCGTCGCCGTCGTCAAGCACAACAATCCGTGCGGCCTGGCCATCGGCGAGACCGTCGCCGAGGCGCACCTCAAGGCCCACGCCTGCGACCCGATGAGCGCCTACGGCGGCGTCATCGCCGCCAACGCGACCGTCACGCTCGAGATGGCCGAAAACGTGCGCCCGATCTTCACCGAGGTCATCGTCGCCCCCGACTACGAGCCGGAAGCGCTGGCGCTGCTGCAGGCGAAGAAAAAGAACCTGCGCATCCTCAAGGTCGCCGAGCCGCCGACCTCGAAGTTCCAGTTCCGCCAGATCGACGGCGGCCTGCTCGTCCAGTCCACGGACCTGATCGACGCCGTAGGCGACCGTCCAGACGCCTGGAAGCTCGTCTCCGGCGACGCCGCGGACGACGCCACGCTCAAGGACCTCGAGTTCGCATGGCGCGCCTGCCGCTGCGTCAAGTCGAACGCCATCCTCATCGCGAAGGACGAGGCGACGGTCGGCATCGGCATGGGCCAGGTCAACCGCGTGGACTCCGCCAACCTCGCCGTCGAGCGCGCCAACACGCTCGACGACGGCAGGAACCGCACGAACGGCGCCGTCGCGGCGTCCGACGCGTTCTTCCCGTTCGCCGACGGCGCGGAAATCCTCATCGACGCCGGCGTCAGGGCCATCGTCCAGCCCGGCGGCTCCATCCGCGACGAGGAAGTCTTCGAGGCGGCCCGCAAGGCCAACGTGACGATGTACGTGACGGGCACCCGCCACTTCTTCCACTGACCGTTCACGGACCGCAGACGGCAATGCCCGCGAAACCGCATTGGTTTCGCGGGCATTGCCGTCTGCGGAGGACCGGCGCGTGTATAGTGGAACTCCGTTACGACGTCGCCGACCCTATCCGAGGTAATTCCATGAGCAACCATCCGTATGTCTCCGAGGACCGAGAAGGCAAGCCGTGGTTCGAATGGGCCGTGGCGGCATGCGTCGTGCTGTGCGCGGTGGCCGCCATCCTCGGACATGAAATGGCCGCCACCGCGATCATCGCGGTGGCGGCCATCGCCACGGGCGTCGTCCGCCTCGTCATGCGCGAGCGCAGTCCGTGGAAGGTGCGTTCCGTGGCGTTCGATTCGATCATCGGAATCGGATTCGGCATCGGCGTGATGCTACTCTTCCTCTCCATTCGACTCCTGAGCTTCTAGCGCATTCGCCTCGGCTCCGGTCAGCGGCTGGTCCTCGAACGTCGTGTCGCTGTTGGACTGCTCGAGGTAGGCGCCGCCTTCGGCATCCTCGGCGTCTTCCATCGCGGCGGCCGCCGGATCGGTCTCGACGAGGACGTCGGAATCGGCGTGCGCCGAGATGAGCTGGGCGACGATGATGACGAGCGCGACGATGGCCGCGCCGAGGATGGAGCACACCCAGAAGACCCACAGCTGCTGCAGCGGTTCCTGCGTCAGGCCCTCGTTCTGGCCGAAGATCGCGATGCCGGTGGCGCGGATCGGGTTGATCGAGGCGCCGGTGACCGGGAATGCCATCGCCACGCCGGTGGCATAGGCCAGGCCCATGACGAGCGTGTGCTGCTTCTCCGGCTTGCCGTCGCGCTTCATCGTCTGCATGGCGGCGGCCACGACGATGATCGAGGCGGCGAGCTCGACGACGATGGCGACGGTGACGTTGAACGTCAGGCCCAGCGAGCTCAGCGACGTGTACAGCACCGAACCCTGGTCGAAACCGTTGACGGCCAGGTTGAACCACTGGCCGGCCGTGATCGACGACGACGTCGGGATGATCAGCTTGAACAGGCCGCCGGCGCAGATGCAGCCGACGAGCTGGGCGACGATGTACAGGATGCCGTCGAGGACGCGCGTCTTCGACGTCAGCATCGCGGCCACCGTGATGGCCGGATTGAACTGGGCGCCGGAGATCTTGCCGAAGATCGCCGTCATCGTCGCGTAGACGACGCCGGTGCCGAGCGCGATGAACGCCATGTTCGTGCTGTAGAACACCGTGCCGAACGAGCACATCAGGTAGATCGCGAGGCAGATCAGCAGGCTGCCCGCGAATTCGGAGAGCACGCGGGCCCACAGGCCGTGCTTCTCCCGGGGCGCGGCCTGCTGCTCGACGACGATATCATTGTCAACTGCAGTCATTTGGACTTTCCTTCGATTTCTCATGCCGGTCGCGGAATCCCTGGAGACGCCGGACCGGAGCGTGCGGCGGAAGTGCATCCGCCCGTTGGCCATGGCATAATGCACGGCACCGTTGTACAATACTAGACGTTGACTTTGCCGTTTCCTGTGAATTGGGCAAACGTCGAAACACACGGTCGCACCGGCTCGGGACAGCTACCCGCCGCGCGGCCATCGCATACATGTATACAACGGTCACGTTGGGAGAACGATGCCACACGCATACAGTCACGCCAAGAAGGCGCACGAAGACAACACGAACGAGGGGATCCGCCTGCAGAAGCTGCTGGCGCAGGCCGGGTTCGGTTCGCGCCGCAAGTGCGAGGAAATGATCACCGAAGGCCGCGTCGAGGTCGACGGCGAACTGGTCACGACGCTCGGCACGCGCGTCGATCCGAAGAAGCAGCGCATCCGGGTGGACGGTTCGCGCGTCAACCTCAACACCCATCACGTCACGCTGGCCCTCAACAAGCCGAAGAAGGTCCTCAGCGCGATGGAAGACCCGAAGGGACGCTACACGCTGGCCGACATCGTCGGCGACAAGTACGACCGCATCTTCCACATGGGGCGCCTCGACTACGATTCCGAGGGCCTCATCCTGATGACGAACGACGGCGAGCTGAGCCAGCACGTCATGCATCCGAAGTACGAGGTCGAGAAGACCTACATCGCCACGCTCGAGGGCCACCTGTCCGGCAATGTCTGCCACCGCCTCGTCAGGACCGGTGTGCAGCTCGACGACGGCTGGATCAAGCTCGACAAGTGCACGATCCTCGATTCCGGCCGCGACCAGACGATCGTCAGGGTGGTGCTCCACTCCGGCAAGAACCGCATCGTGCGCCGCATCTTCGGCTCGATCGGCTTTCCGGTGCGCCGCCTGGTGCGCACGCAGATCGGCCCGATCAAGCTCGGCGACCTGAAGCCCGGCTCCTACCGCGTGCTCTCGCAGACCGAGGTCCGTTCGCTGCAGAAGGCGGTGGGCCTGTGATCCGCGTGGCAATGGACGGCCCCGCCGGCGTCGGCAAGTCGTCGACGGCCAAGGCGCTGGCCAAGTACTTCGGATTCGCCTACCTGGACACCGGCGCCATGTACCGCGCCTGCGCCTGGTGGTGCATGAACCGGGGCATCGACCTGGACGCCGAGGACATCAGCGAGCAGGAAGTCACCGAGACCGTCGGCGCATTCTTCACCGACGGTCACTTCGACATCTCCGTCGACCCGGACGATCCGCGCGTCTTCGCCGACGGCGAGGACATCTCGCAGGCCATCCGGTCCGCCGACGTCTCGTCGCACGTCTCGAAGGTGTCCAACATCATCCCGGTGCGCCACGTGCTGATCGCGGCACAGCGCGCCTACATCGCCGCCGAGGCCGTGGACGAATCGTTCTCCGGCGGCAAGGGCATCGTCGCCGAGGGACGCGACATCACGACGGTCGTCGCTCCCGACGCCGAAGTGCGCATCCTGCTGACGGCCCGCGAGGAAGTGCGCCAGGCTCGCCGCAATGGCCAGTCGGCCGGCAACGGCGTCGGCGCCGACAACGTCGCCGCCCGCGACAGGATGGACTCGAAGGTGACGTCGTTCATGGAGGCTTCCGACGGCGTGACGACCGTCGACAACTCCGACCTGACGTTCGAGGAGACGTGCGACGTGCTCGTCGGCATCGTAGAGGACGCCATCGAGGAACAGGAGTACGAACGTTACGTCGCCAACCTCGAGGGCTACGAGCTCGACGAGGGCGACGAGGGCCTGATCGACGGCTCGTCGTTCGCCGACCGCCGCGACGACAACGCCGCGAAGGAAGTCGGCGTGCTCGCCGTCGTCGGACGGCCGAACGTCGGCAAGTCGACGCTCGTCAACCGCATCCTCGGCCGCCGCGCCGCCGTCGTCGAGGACACGCCGGGCGTCACGCGCGACCGAGTCAGCTACGACGCCGAATGGCGCGGCACCGACTTCAAGCTCGTCGACACCGGCGGCTGGGAAGCCGACGTCGAGGGCATCGACTCGGCCATCGCCTCGCAGGCGCAGATCGCCGTCCAGCTCGCCGACGCCGTCGTCTTCGTCGTCGACGGACAGGTCGGCCTGACGGCGACCGACGAGCGGATCGTCAAGATGCTGCGCTCGTCCGGCAAGCCGGTGACCGTCGCCGTCAACAAGATCGACGACCAGGTGTCCGAATACATGGCCGCCGAATTCTGGAAGCTCGGCCTGGGCGAACCGTACCCGGTGTCCGCCATGCACGGCAGGGGAGTGGGCGACCTGCTCGACGTCGCCCTCGACAAGCTCGAGCAGGCCGAACGCACGTCCGGTTTCCTGACCCCCGGCAACCTGCGCCGCGTTGCGCTCGTCGGCCGTCCGAACGTCGGCAAGTCGTCGCTGCTCAACCAGCTGTCGCACTCCGAACGCGCAGTCGTCAACGACCTGGCCGGCACCACGCGCGATCCGGTCGACGAGATCGTCCACCTGGACGGCGAGGACTGGCTGTTCATCGACACGGCCGGCATCAAGCGCCGCCTGCACAAGCTGTCCGGCGCCGAATACTATTCGTCGCTGCGCACGCAGGCCGCCATCGAACGCGCCGAGCTCGCGCTCGTGCTGTTCGACGCCTCCGAGCCGATCTCCGACCAGGACCTCAAGGTCATGAGCTCGGCCGTCGACGCCGGCCGCGCCGTCGTGCTCGTGTTCAACAAGTGGGATCTCATGGACGAATTCGACCGCCAGCGCATGGAGCGCCTGTGGAAGACCGAATTCGACCGCGTGCCGTGGGCCCAGCGCGTCAACCTGTCCGCGAAGACCGGCTGGCACACGAACCGCCTGACCCGTGCCATGCACACGGCCCTCGAGTCCTGGGACAAGCGCATTCCGACCGGCAAGCTCAACGCGTTCCTCGGCAAGATCCAGGCCGCCCACCCGCATCCGCTGCGCGGCGGCAAGCAGCCGAGGATCCTGTTCGCCACGCAGGCCTCGACGAGGCCGCCCCGCTTCGTGATCTTCGCGACCGGCTTCCTCGAGCACGGCTACCGCCGCTACCTCGAGCGCCAGCTGCGCGAGGAATTCGGCTTCGAGGGCACGCCGATCCAGATCAGCGTGAACATCCGCGAGAAGAAGAAGCGCAAGTAGCATTCGCCGCAACGCGACATGGCCTTCCTCCAGCCCATCCGGGGCCGGCAGGAAGGCTTTTTTGTCGCCATTCCTCACGCCGTCGCGGCCGGCCATGTCCTCAGCGAGCAGAAGAAGTCGGCGCCGGACACCGCCGAATCTCCTACAGTGAATGGCAACCATTCACCACTTACGGAAGGAAGGCCGCTCATGACGCAGGATCATGGCATCGGAGGATTCAATGGCAAGGCCGCGCTGTACGACAGCTCGCGTCCGGGATACGCGCCGGCGCTGTTCGAGACGCTGAAGGCGCAGTGCGGATTGGACGCGACGTCGCCGATCGTCGAGGTCGGCGCCGGTACCGGCAAGTTTACGGTCGGCCTGCTGGGCATCAGCGGCCGGGTGACGGCCGTCGAGCCGAATCCGGACATGCGCGCGATCGGCGAGCGGCTGCGCGATCACTATCCGACACTGACCGTCGTCGACGGCACCGACGTCCACACCGGCCTGCCGGACCATTGCGCCGACCTGATCTGCGCGGCGCAGGCGTTCCACTGGTTCGACGTCGACGGCTTCCGCAAGGAAAGCCTGCGCGTATTGAAGGAAAGCGACCGTTCGTACGCCGCGCTGGTCTGGAATACCCACAACCGCAACGACGAGGTCTGGCATCGCGTGCGTGCCGCAATGGCCGAGGTCAACGAGGATTTCCCGGGGGAGATGGCCGACCTGATCGCCGACGCCGGCGAAATCGGCACCTATTTCGGCGGCCCGTTCGAGCACTTCGAGTTTCCAAACGCCCAGCGCTACGACGAGGAATCCTTCGTCACACGCTGCCAGTCGTCCTCCTGGGCGCCATCGCCACAGGACGGGACGTTCGAGACCTATACCGCCGCCATCCGCGATATCTTCCACTCGTTCGCCCGCGACGGCCACGTGACGCTGCAGATGAACAGCGAACTGTACCTGGGGCACGTCGCCGCATGATGACGAATTCTGTTCGTTGCCCTGCGACCGCATGGCGCGGATGAATCGTTGCTGACAACAAGAACGGTCCTGTCGCCGGGAAGAACCCGTCGACAGGACCGTTTCGCTTGGTCGGACCAGCGGGATTTGAACCCGCGACCCCTTGACCCCCAGTCAAGTGCGCTACCAAACTGCGCTATGGTCCGGACGGTGAAGAATCACCGAAGAGAAAACTTACCATCGGTGAGTCGTTTATGCAAATCGGCACGAGCGCCGGGGTGTTGAAGATGCATGAGAGGAAGGCGCGCGGTCTTGCGCTGGCTGGTACGCTTGCGCTACGGAAATAATTCCGACGACTCCACCGGTGCTGGGGCGTAGCGCTCAACGACGAGAGGACATAAAAATGGGGCATCTTGGTTGCCGTTGCGGAGGCTGCATTCATGACACTGTGATTCCCAGCAGCGTGTCATTTGACTTCTTGCCGAACACCCTAGTCAGGACGGCTGGCGAGGTAACGATTGACGAGGCCCAATATGAGCATGGAGCAAGAAATTTCTGGTTCTGTCCCCACTATTGTTGCGGATTCATGATGGAAGATCCGCAGTCCGGTCTCTTTTCCCGTTACCTTGAACCGGTCCGTGTGGCTTGCCTGCCCGACCGGCTGTTTGCCGACGGTAATTCCGATGATGCTTATGCCGATCATGTCGGCGTCGTTCTTGCCGATAGTTTCTATGGGCTGGTATTCGATCAGTTCGAACAGTTCAACTCTTCCCCGACCGATGACGGTGACGATGATTGGGACATCCCTGACGAGTGGCCCACGCTTGCGCAAGTCAGTGAGACGGTCTTCGACAGTCCCTCGCCTTCGGTTCCCCAGTGGTGGCATGCCGTATTCGACGGCACTTATCTAGTGTTATATGACGAGAGTCGACGTGTCAGGCCAGTTGCCGCATGGCATATGGTCCAGGGAGACAACCGAGGCTTGCCGAAACCGGAGACGTTCAGACAATGCCGCGACATCGGATTGCTGCGCGCGCTGAGTGCCGGTAACCAATTGCGCTATCTCGCCGAACAAATACCGGTTGGTCGGACGCTGGACGCGCTGGCATATGGTGACCTTAGGTCGCCCGTGATGCAGAAAGCCGAAGTCGCTTGGAAGTGGTGGGTGGACAATACCGGCCCCGAACTGCTGCCATCTGGTCGACAAGACGAGATGCTGGGACGGCAAGCGAGCGGATGTGTCGGAGAACGCGGTCAACTGCCATTCGGCACGTATATGGCTCGCGTCCGGGACCAGTTCGAGCGTCGTGAATACGTCACCGCATTGTGCATCAAGGATGGAACACTCGTGAGCATGGGTTGCGAATGTCTGCAAGAACGCGAGTGTGCTCATCCGGACAAGCCCTTCGAGATTTGCGCGCATTTGACGGGTGCCGTATTGGCGATCCGGGAATTGCCGAATTCCTATTTCGAATTCGTCGCCACCGGTCGGAGCTGGCCTGACGTGCTGTTCAATGGAAACCTTGGTCCTTACCCTGCGCATCCAGATCGGGGAGATTTGGTCCCGTATTTCATTGCTCTTTTCCATCACCGGCAACTTATGCCGGAATTGGAGAATCTACGTGATCTGGAGGCGGTCGGACCCACGCATGCCATCGAGTATGCCTTGGAAGTGGCGCGCTTGCATGATCTCGTTGTTCCGCGAATTATTCGCGATGTAGCCATGGAATGTCTCTTCGAAGGTAATGATGAATGATGGGCCTAGACACTTCCTAGCTGTCCAAAGACTCCGGATGCTCCGCCACGTAGGCACAGGTCTCGCGACGAGCCTGGTTGTTGACGGCGTTGACAAAGCGGATGGCCGGCTTGAGGCTTTTCGGATGCACTTCGGTCATCCACGCGAAGTCGGGCCCCTCGATGACGACGTATTTCTCGCCGCCCTTGCGTTTCTTGAACGCGAACGCGAAGATGCCGAGCAGCAGGAGACGGGTGAGCGTGACGCGCGACTGCATTTCGGTGCCGTTCATGATCGACGCGTTGACCATGACCAGCGGATGTCGTTCGCCCTTGCAGGCGATCTGGTGCTGGTAGAGCGTGATGCGCACGGCGTCGTTGCCGATGAAACTGCTGACGTAGGAGCCGCGTTCGGCCTGGTCGGCCTTCCTCGTGAACATGGCGGCCGAGCGCTTCGCCGAACGCAGTGCCGTGCGAACGGTGCCGAGACGATAGCGTGCCCGCTCTCGTGCCTTGCGGAATTCGTCGAGGTCGCGGCGAATTGCCTCGCGCTCGTTACTTCGCAGCAACCGTCGACGTCCGGCAATGTCCTGGCGTGAGGGAGGGGCGGGATAGGTCTGGTTGGCCAGCAGCGCGAGTTCGGCATTGCCGGCAGCCCGGCGCGATTTTTTCCGTGCCGCCAGCGCCAGCCGCCAGTCGGTCATGAATCGCCGGTACTGGCCCGTGGCGGCGTCCAGCAGCTGTTGCAGTTCGCCAGCCTGCTCGAGTATTAGCGCCGCCGCGGCCTGTCGGGTGGACACGATGACGTCGCGTTGCTGGCTGCCGTAGCGTTCGGTTCCCTCGAAACCGGCGACGGTCGCCCCAATTCGTTCCGCGAACGATTCGGCCTCGCTTGCCGCGCCACGGAAATCGAGTTCGGATCGCTGCAGCACCGCGTCCTGTGCCTCGGCCGCGGCTTGCGCCTCGTCGCGCGTTGTCAATTCGTCGAGCATGACGCTAGCTTATCGTGCGGAAGACGTCCCGTGGCGGGAATCGTGCAAACATGAACGATTCCCGCGAAAATACGATTCCTGCGAAGACGGCGGCGCGCTGGCGACCATGTCACATGCCGGGCTGTTCCTTTTCCTCCGGCTCTTCCCGGAAGATGCCGATGACCCCCACGATGGCGGCAACCAGGATAAGAGGTGCGCATACCCATGGCGAGAAGCCCGCAATCTTGAGGGCGAGCGCGATGACGACCAGCACGACGGCGACGACAATGAACCACTTTTTCTTGACGTTCTTCATGGCGGTTCATTCTAGTCGCGTTATGCCGAGGGCTCAAATGCATACCTTTCCGATGTTCGGTTGCGATAATGCCCGCTATCGTTGGAATGTCCGGCGTCGCGGACAATGTCATCGACGACGGTCGTCGCCGGAACGCCGCATGAAAATAACGATTGAATTGAAGAGAAAAAAGATGGAAAAATAGTCCGCATTTCTCTGAAAAATCACGAAAAAGGTGCGGTATCCGGAAAACGCCGCTACACTGGACACCGTTACACGACTTGGAAAGGGTACCCCGGACATGGCAGACGTGTTTGAGCACTCCGCGCAGAAGATGCGTGAGCACGGCATGAGCAGCACGGCGATCTCGCAGTTCGAACGTCTCTACAATGTGTGGAGCAACGGCGACGACACGAGCTGGATCCGCGAGGAGGACGTGGATCCGCTGGTCCGCATACCCAGCTTCCACGATGTCTACGAGACGATCAACCACGACAAGGCGATCGACGCGTTCGCGAAGACGGCGTTCCTGAAGCTCAATGGCGGCCTCGGCACGTCGATGGGCCTCGACTGCGCGAAGTCGTTGCTGGCGGTGCGCCGTCACAAGGCCAAGCCGATGCGCTTCATCGACATCATCCTCGGCCAGGTCGTCACGGCGAGGACGCGGCTCGGCATCGAGCTGCCGCTGACGCTGATGAATTCGTTCCGCACGTCGAAGGACACGATGAAGGTCGTCGACCACAATCCGTACTTCCATCAGGAAGGCGTGCCGACCGAGATCATCCAGCACCAGGAGCCGAAGATCGAGGCGGACAGCGGGCTGCCCGTCGACTATCCGGCCGATCCCAGCCTCGAATGGTGCCCGCCGGGCCACGGCGACCTGTACGCGACGATCTGGGAGTCCGGCTTGCTGGACATCCTCGAGCGACGCGGATTCCAGTACCTGTTCATTTCGAATTCGGACAATCTCGGCGCGCGTCCGTCGCGCACGCTGGCCCAGCATTTCGAGAACACCGGCGCCCCGATCATGATCGAGGTGGCGCGCCGCACGCCGGCCGACCGCAAGGGCGGCCACATCGTGCGCGACAAGCGCACCGGACGCCTGATGCTGCGCGAGATGACGCAGGTCCATCCCGATGACAAGGCCGACGCGATGGACATCCACAAGCATCCGTATTTCAACACGAACAGCATCTGGGTGCGCATCGACGCGCTCAGGGAATTGCTCGAGAAGTACGACGGCGTGCTGCCGCTGCCGGTCATCCGCAACGCGAAGACCGTCGATCCGACCAATCCGGACTCGACGAAGGTCATCCAGCTCGAGACGGCAATGGGCGCCGCCGTCGGCCTGTTCGACGGCGCGATCTGCGTGGAGGTCGACCGCATGCGCTTCCTGCCGGTCAAGACGACCGACGACCTGTTCATCATGCGTTCCGACCGGTTCCACCTGACCGACTCCTACGAGATGGAGGACGGCAACTACCTGTTCCCTGACGTCAAGCTCGATCCGCGCTACTACAAGAACATCCACGACTTCGACGAACGGTTCCCGTACTCGGTGCCGTCGCTGGCCGCCGCCAACTCGGTGACGATCGAGGGCGACTGGACGTTCGGCCGCAACGTCAGCTTCTACGGCGATGCCGTGCTGTCCGATTCGGGACGGCCCAACTACGTGCCGAACGGCGAGTATGTCGGTCCGCAGGGCGTCGAACCCGACGAATGGACGTTCCACAACATCGTCGGCAAGTGACGACCGGCGTCGATTCCGCGTCATGATTTCCGTGGCCGGCCGTGTCGAAGACGGCCGGCCACGGTCATGCATGCGTGCGGCGGTACGGAGACTCGCGACGGGAAGCATGTGCATCGGGGGTGGACTGTTGGCTGCCGGCTGAATGCGCAAAAACGGCGATGACACGACCGAAAACACAAAATAGCACAAGAAATTTTGGCGATTCTGACGAGGACGCCGAAAAAAAGCTCTATCATAGATAATCAGGCGCGGACGCAGTCGCAATCCGTGCACACTTACAACAAACCTTAACGATACGGTAGGACTTGATGGCTGAAGGCAGTAATGGAAGGCGCCGCTTCTCGGACAAGTGGGGCAAGCACGAACTGGACGTTCTCGCAGTGTTGTCGTCCGCTTTCCCCCAATGGCTCACCTCCCGTCAAATCGCGCAACGCGTGAAGGCGTATGCCGATTCCTACGGCGAACTCGCCGACCAGGCCGCCAAGGCGGCCTTCGCCAAGCAATTCCAGCGCGACCGCGCCAAGCTCGCGGCGATGGGCATCGCCATCGAGTCCCGCCAGCCCGAATACTCGTCGAAGTCCGAGGGCCAGGACTTCGCCTCCTACCGGCTCCAGCTCGGCGACGAGCCGCGCATCCGCCTGCGCTTCATGCCCGAGGACATGCCGGTCCTCGCCGCCGCGAACTACCTGGCCCGCTCAATGTCGATCTCGTCGGCGCCCGACCAGAGCCAGCAGCAACAGCACGCCTCGCGCACGGCGCCGCGCGTGCCGCAGACGCCGATGCCGGGCCTCGGCCTCGACTCGATCGCGCCGGGCCTGGGCACGCAGCATATTCCGGAAAACCTCGTGCGCGAGGTCGATTCGCGCCGCTTCGCCGCGACGATCGACGTCGACGGCGAGCACATCAACGTCGCCTATAGCGATTCCGACGACCTGGCGATGTTCGTCCTCGAGCATCCCGGCGCCGTCATCGTCAGCCCGCAGGAGGCGATCGACGCCTACCGTCGCCGTCTCGTCGCGGCCACCGAGTTCCAGCTTGCCGACACGTCGGCCGAACTGTCCTCGTCGGCCAGCGCCGTCAGCCCGGAGGCGATCAGCTCGGCCACCGGCGACGACGAGGAAGACGAGGAGGACAGCGCCAAGGCCCACGGCAAGAAGGGCGCCTTCCAGACCGGCAGCGAAGTCGACCGGCGCCTGCGCCTGATGCTGTTCCTGTCCGCCCATCTCGGCGAGGAATACTCGCTGCAGGAACTCGCCGTCCGCTTCATCGGCAAGCCGAAGAACGAGGACGAGCTCAAGAAATTCGTCACGACGATCCACAAGGACATCAACACGCTGACGACCGTCTCCGACGACGGTGAAATGGCCGGTTCCCAGTTCTTCGACATCGACTGGTCGCTGCTCGACGCCGAGGGCATCGTCTCGGCGACGAACTCGCTCGGCCTCGAGCGCCTCGCCGGCATCTCGCCGCAGTACATGAGCATGCTCACCGCCTCGGTCAACTACCTGGCGCATTCGCGCCTGCTGCCGCCCGAACAGCGTGACCAGGCACGCGACCTGCACGAACGGCTCAGGTCGCACGTCGCGCCGGGCGCCACGCCCTGGGTGAGCCTGACGGGCTACGAAGTCGAGCCGCACGCCTTCTCGACGGTCAAGTCGGCCATCGACAACAAGAAGCTGCTCGACATGGAATACACCGACGGTTCCGGCCGCATGCATCGCCGCATCGTCGCGCCGGGCAAGATCTACGCCGACGAGGGCCTCTACTACGCGGCCGTCTGGACCGACGTCGAGGACGTCGTCCCGGACAACAAGAAGCTGCTCGTCGCCAAGGACGAGACGATCAACAAGGCGACCGGCAAGCCGCGCATCTGGCAGATCCTGCGCATCTCGCGCATCGAGCACGCCGAGATCGTCGACCCGACCGGCGACATCGCGATCCCGGACGTGCCGGTCTCCGACCTGCGCAAGTGGAGCGTCGACAACGGCACGCCGGCCATCTTCATCACCGACCAGCCGCACCTCAAGTTCATCCGCACGCTGACCGACGCCTCGGTCGAACCGTGCGGCGACGGCGTCAAGGTGCACGTCACCGTCCAGTCGGATTCGTGGTTCGTGGCGTTCTGCATTGCTCACGCTCGGCATATTCTGGCCGTCGCGCCCGAAACGCTCCGTACAATGATAGTGGCGCGCGCCCAGCGCGAACTGAGCGTGGGGGACAGGGAAACCGAGCGCCAGCGTCACTAGGACGAATCACAGGAGGTGGCAACCATGCCGGGTTGGATTTGGTGGATACTGGTCGCGTTCCTGATCGTCATGCTGGTCATCGGCGTCGTCTACGTCGTCAGGCATGCGCTCGGCGCCATGCACAAGCTCTCCGCCGTCGGCGGCAAGGTGTCGGACCGGGTCTCGCAGATGGGCGTGGATCCGGACGCCGTGGCAACGGCACCGGAGGCGCCGATCTTCACGCAGCCGCTGTCGGTCGCCACCGAACGGTATAGCGACGCCCACGCCGAGATCATCGAACAGCGCCAGGCGCGCCGCGAGCGCCACATGGCCACCTGGCAGCGGTGGCTGCATTTCAACGACTAACATCATGACGGCGGAGGAATCGTTGCAGGCAGGCACGATTCCTCCGCCGAATGCTGTCCGAACCAATTAACGAATTCCGAGGTCGATCATCCATGGCCAAGCACCGTCATCACAGCAAGTCGAACCGCAACGGCGACGTCGAGCCCGAGGAGCGGGAAGAACGCGAGCCGAGCCCGGCCGAACGCTACCGGACGTTCCAGGACGTCAGGCGCCGGCGCGCGTCGATCGCCGGCAAGTTCGCCGACAAGATGCCGTTCGAACTCGACGACTTCCAGATGGAAGCCAACGAGGCGCTCGAGGACGGCCAGAACGTGCTCGTCGCCGCACCCACCGGCGCCGGCAAGACCGTCGTCGCCGACTTCGCCGTCTTCCTCGCCCAACAGCAGAACGCCAAGGCGTTCTACACGACGCCGATCAAGGCGCTGAGCAACCAGAAATACCACGATCTCGTCGCCGTGTACGGTCCGGACAAGGTCGGCCTGCTCACCGGCGACACGTCGATCAATTCCGAGGCGGACATCATCGTGATGACGACGGAAGTCCTGCGCAACATGCTCTACGAACAGTCGACGACGCTGCAGGCGTTGCGCTACGTCGTCCTCGACGAAGTCCACTACCTCGCCGACAAGTTCCGCGGACCGGTGTGGGAGGAAGTCATCATCCACCTGCCGAAGTCCGTCAGGATCGTCGGACTGTCCGCGACGGTGTCGAACGTCGAGGACTTCGCGAAGTGGATCACGTCGGTGCGCGGCGAGACGAAGCTCGTCGTCTCCGAACACCGTCCGGTGCCGCTCGACCAGTACATCATGGTCCAGCAGGACGCCCGTACCGAACCCGAACTGTTCGACCTGTATCGGCGCGACGGAGAAGGCGACCAGACGACGAAGATCAACGGCGCCCTCGTCAACCGTCTCGACCAGCTCGACCAGGCGGCCGAGCAACGTCGCGGTGCCGACGAACACGACAAGTCGGCGCGCCGCGGACGCGGACGCCGCGGCGGCGGGGGAGCGGGCCGCGGTCGCGACCGGCGTCGCAACGATTCGCGCTACATGCCGAAGCGCTGGGCCGTCGTTGACGAACTCGACTTCCTGCACATGCTGCCGGCCATTTACTTCATCTTCTCCCGCAACGGTTGCGACGAGGCCGTCGAGCAGTGCCTCAACGCCGGACTCGAACTGACCACCGACGAGGAAGTGGCGCGCATCCGCCAGATCGTCGACGAGATGATCCAGGGCCAGCTGACCCGCGAGGACCTGAAGACGCTGGAATTCGCGAAGTTCCGCTACGCCCTCGAGGAAGGCTTCGCCGCCCACCACGCCGGCATGATCGCGTTGTTCCGCCAGATCGTCGAGCGCCTGTTCGAGGAGGGCCTGGTCAAGGTCGTCTTCGCCACCGAGACGCTGGCCCTCGGCATCAACATGCCCGCCCGCTCCGTCGTCGTCGAGAAACTCAACAAGTACGACGGCACCGGCATCGTCCAGCTGACGCCCGGCGAGTTCACGCAGCTGACCGGCCGTGCCGGACGCCGCGGCATCGACACGATCGGCAACGCCATCGTCGTCGACCATCGCGACTTCAAGCCGGCGACGGCGGCCGCGCTGTCCAGCAAGCGCGTCTATCCGCTGCACTCGAGCTTCAAGCCGACGTTCAACATGGCCGTCAACCTGCTCAACTCGAGCGACTACGAAACGGCGCGCACGACGCTCGACCATTCGTTTGCCCAATGGGAGGCGAACGAATCCGCCTGGAAGCTGGAAGCCAACATCGAGGCGCTGAAAAAGTCGATCGCCGGCTACGAGGACGCCATGCGCTGCGACGAAGGCGACTTCGCCGGCCTGATGCGCATCCGCATGCAGCTGTCCGACCTGCAGAAGAACGAGCGGCGCCGTCTCAAGCACACGCCATTCGCCAACGACAAGGAGCGCAAGGCCGCTTACCACGACCTCGACCGTCGCATCGCCGAACTCAAGGAACGGGAAGCCGACCATCCGTGCCACGCCTGCCCGGACCTGCAGCAGCACCTCAAGTGGGGCCATCGCTGGGCGCGCGAAACGCGCGAGCTCGAACGCATGGAAAACCGCTACGAGACGCGCACCGGTTCCGTCGCACGCCAGTTCGACCGCATCTGCGGCATCCTCGAGACGCTCGGCTATCTCGAACGCACGACGTCGCGCAGCGGCGCACTCGACTACACGCTGACCGAAAAGGGACAGTTGCTGCGGCGCCTGTACTCCGAACGCGACTTGACGCTCGCCGAGGCCATCACCGGCGGCGTGTTCGAGAATCTCAATTCGGCCGAACTCGCCGGCGTCCTGTCGTCGCTGATCTACGAAGCCCGTCGCGGCGCCAGCAGCGAGCCACGCTACTATCCGGGCGGCCCGGACGGCAACGCGGCGACGGCGGCCATCGAGCTCGAGGCCGTCGATGTGCGAGTTTCGTACCGCTGCGAAGAAGCCGGCATGGACATCGAGGACATTCCGGACCTCGACTTCGGCATTCTCGACATCATCTACGAATGGACTGACGGCGACTCGCTGGCCGACGTCCTCGACGACAGCGAACTGACCGGCGGCGACTTCGTCCGCAACGCCAAGCGCCTCGCCGACATGCTCCAGCAGATCTCGGTCGCCCGCGACTACCTCGGACCGGACGGCGACCGCCTGGCCGACGCGGCCCGCGAGGCATTCGACCGCGTCAACCGCGGCATCGTCGCCTACTCCGGAGTCGACTGACGGTTCCACCGACGCGCCGGCGGCGGTCCGGGGGAGCAGCACTCCGGAATAACCTGCACGTCCGAACTGTTCAGTAAGTTTGTAGCGTTAGGAAACTCGAGGAGGAAGAATGGCTGAACGCAGTCTGCGCGGCATGAGCATCGGTGCGAAGTCACTGGAGTCCGACGACAACGTCGACTTCGCGGCGCGAGTCGAGGTGGCATACGTCTGCCCGAAGGGTCACCGCACCATCCTGCCGTTTGCGGAGGGAGCCGAACCGCCGGCCGAGTGGGAATGCCGCTGCGGCGCCGTCGCGCACCAGGAAGACGCCGACGCGACCGAGGCCGACGAAATCACGAAGCCGACCCGTACCCACTGGGACATGCTGCTCGAACGCCGTACCGAACAGGAACTGTCCGAACTGCTGGAAAAGCGCCTGCAGATGCACCGCGACGGCTGGTTCCCCGATTACGAGTGACGACCGCGCAATCCAGACGATAGACCATGACGACAATCCCGCGACGGAAGCGATTCCGTCGCGGGATTGTCTTGTTCGGCCGAGCCGGCAACCCCCTCGAGCTATAGTGGGTGACGGTTCCTTCCGGACGGATACCGGACACGGCGGATCCGGCGGAAGTAGTTTGACGAAAGACAAAGACAAGGTATAGGGGAGAGGCATCCATGGCCCAGCATCCGCAGAAAGTCGTCCTGCTCGATCTCGACGGAACGTTGACGAAATCCGATCCGGGCATCATCGCCTGTGTCATCAAGGCGTTTCAGGCCGTCGGCGAACCGGTGCCCGACGACGCCGAACTCCATCGGTTCATCGGCCCGTCCATTCGCGAATCGCTCAAGCGCAACCACCTGACCGGTGACAAGCTCGAGGAGGCGGTCCGCGTCTACCGTCATTACTACGGCGAGGAAGACTATTTCGACGATCCGAACCATCCGGGCCAGAAAGTGCCGGGGTGCCTGTACAACACCGTGTATCCGGGCATTCCCGAACAGCTCGCGAAGCTGCGCGCCGCCGGCTATTACCTCGCCGTCGCCACCTGCAAGCCGGAATTCCAGGCCATCCCGGTCTGCGAACATTTCGGCATCGACAAGATGGTCGATGGCATCTACGGTGCTTCGCGTGATTTCTCGCGCATCGAGAAGGGCCAGGTCATCGAATACGCGTTCGAACACATCGGTTTCGACGAACAGGCCGGCGACCGGGCACTGATGGTCGGCGACCGCTGGACCGACGCCGACGGTGCAAAGGAATGCGGCCTCGACTGCCTGGGCTGCGGCTGGGGCTATGCCGAGCCCGGCGAACTGAAAGCGCACGGTTGCTATCGCGTCATCGACCATGTCGACGAACTGTCCGGAGCCGTCGAGGAATACTTCGACAACTGAAACGAATTAACTGCAACGAATCAACCGGGGCGATGAAGCTGACATGAAGTCGGCGACAATCGTTCCGGTTTTCTTGTGCACAACATTATCCGATAATGTACGTTATGTCAGATTAGATATCCGGACAGCTCCCCTCCGGACGATTCCTTTCCGCTTCGCGACCGGTGATCCATCCGCGCTTCCCGCTGCTCTCGTGTCGACAAACGAAACGTCGTCGACAACTGGCCGATGATTCGCTTCCGAATATGGTCCCGTCCAGCAGAATCGTTTCTGACGAACTCAATATGCCTGCAATTATTACTCAGGAACTCTCTCTATATTTCTTTACCGACTTGTAATTCACTGACGACTTGGACAATAAAAATAAACACGAGAGAAAAAGAAATAGTCTTCTGCTATATTCTCTTCCAAAATAAAATTCTCGAAATAAATTATTTTAAATTATACCCAATCAATTATCTCTTGTAAAATATCATGGAAATAAATAAAAGTCTGGCTCTGAAATTAATGGTCAGATTGCGGAAATTGTCGATCATCGACGAAAAATGTTTCCCTTCGTCGGGAAATTACTGTGACAAGTTGCCGGAAATACAGAACGCGGATGGATGGACAGGGGGAGTCACACTCCCCCACCATCCATCCGCGTCGCCTGCGGAAACCTAGAACAGGTCCTTCTGCTCGGTCGTCAGCTGGATGAACGTCTCCACGGAACGCGGATCCTCGTGATCGAGGAACAGGCTCTTGTCGAGGTTCATCGAGGCGATACGGCCCATGTCGCCATCACTGAGCTTGAAGTCGAAGACGTTGAAGTTTTCGGCCATCCGCTCGATGTGCGTCGACTTCGGAATAGTGACGATTCCGCGCTGGATTTCCCAGCGCAACATCACCTGCGCCGGCGTCTTGCCGTATTCGCGGCCGATTTCGGCGAGCTCCGGATTCGTAAACAGGCCGTCCTGGCCTTCGCCGAACGGCGCCCATGCTTCCGGCTGCACGCCGTACTTCTCCATCCACTTAACGGCTTCGGTCTGCTGACACAGCGGATTGATCTCGACCTGGTTGACCATTGGCTTGATCCGGTTGAATCCGCACATGTCGACGAGCCGGTCCGGTTCGAAGTTGGACACGCCAATCGCGCGGATGCGGCCTTCCCCGTACAGGTCCTCCATCGCGTGCCAGGTGCCGTAGTAGTCGGAGAACGGCTGGTGGATCAGGCACAGGTCGAGGTAGTCGGTCCTGAGCTTGTCCATCGACTTGAGGATCGATTCCCTCGCCTTGTCGTAGCCGGCATTGTTGATCCAGACCTTCGTCGTCAGGAAGATGTCGCCGCGGTCGACCTTGCTTTCCTCGATTGCCTTGCCGACCTCGGCCTCGTTGAAATACGCCTGTGCGGTGTCAATGGAGCGATAACCGACTTCCAGCGCGTCGAGGACGCACCTCGTGGTCTCTTCCGGCGGAATCTGATAGACGCCGTAGCCCAGCATCGGCATTTTCACGCCATTGGCCAATGTCGTATAGTCCATACCCAACCTGCTTTCTGCCTTGGTTCGCGTCGTACTCGTGTTGCGGCGCCATGTACTTTGGCATTGTAGTCGGCTTGGGCATGGACCATGCATGCTTTTGCGGAGGCAATTTGCCTTCGGTGATGAAGGGAATCGCGGCGGCCCCGGAATACCTAGACCGTTGCGGTGTCCTCCCCCGGGTTATCGGACGGCTTGCTGCCCTTGGCTTCCGGCTTGGCCGTGCCTTGTGTAGTCGCCGTGTAATACAGGGGGTTGGACGGGCGGCAGGATGTCATCCGCCGATCAGGAAACGCAGTTCAAGTTCGTCTATGCCAGTACCGGCTGTTTCGGCATGATCCATCACTGGCTGATGAACGACAATGCCGGCAGAAAGGCCATGGACACGACGGCACTGGCGCGCCTGATGACCCAGTTCACGTCGGGCGTGAGGAAATAGCGTGAGCTGCCTTCGCACTACTCCCCTATGTACAGCCTTCCAAATTCCCTTCCCAGGACAATCTTGACGGCGACGACGAACGCGAGCATGCCGAACAGCAGGTTGCCGAGCATGATCAGGATCGCGACGGCCGGCTGCGTCTGCAGCGACGAGAAGGCGTCGCCGGCGAATGTCGAGAATGTCGTCAGGCCGCCGCAGAAACCGGTGACGAGCAGTCCCTTGACGCCAACCGGCACGGCGCCGGCCTGCATCCACCCGAGCATCAGGCCGAGCACGAAGGATCCGGCCAGGTTGACGAGCAATGTGCCGTAGGGCATGCGCCAGCCCGTTTGCCGTTTCGGGTTGAAATGGTTTGAACTGATGTCGTGCAGGATGCCGCCGCAGAAGGCTCCGCCGGCGACCGCGAGAATGTTGAGCCACATGGTGCCCCAACCTAGCGAGTCGCCTTGACGGAGCCTCTAGCCATTGCCGGCGGCTTCCTTCCACGAGCCGCATTGGACAACACGGCGCCGGGAAACCCGACGTTCGGGGTGCATCTTCACGCGGGCGGCACCGGCCGGAACGGCGGATTCGATGCACGAGAACGATGGACTTACTGGCGGTAGTAGGAGAAGAAGTTCGTCAGCTTGCCAACGGCGTCCTTCAGCACCTCCACGCGCGGCAGGTAGACGACGCGGAAGTGGTCGGGCTGGTGCCAGTTGAAGCCGCTGCCCTGCACGATGAGCAGCTTCTCGTTGTTGAGCAGGTCGAGGGCGAACTGCACGTCGTCGGTGATATGGAAGCGCTTGACATCGATCTTCGGGAAGATGTAGAACGCGGCCTTCGGCTTGACGGCCGTGATGCCGGGGATCGAATTCAGCGCCTCGTAGACATACTCGCGCTGCTCGTAGATGCGACCGCCGGGCACGATGTAGTCGTTGACGCTCTGGTGGCCGCCGAGCGCCGTCTGGACAATCGACTGCGCCGGCACGTTCGAGCAGATGCGCATGTTGGTGAGCATGTTGAGGCCCTCGATGTAGTCTGCACCGATGCGCTTGTTGCCGGACAGGATCATCCATCCGATGCGGTAGCCGGCGATCATGTGCGACTTGGACAGCCCCGAGAACGTCACGCAGAACAGGTCCGGCGCCATCGACGCGATCGAGACGTGCTCGAGGCCATCCATGACGAGGCGGTCGTAGATCTCGTCGGAGAAGATCATCAGCTGGTGTTCGCGGGCCAGGTCGACAATCTGCTGGAGCACTTCGCGCGGATAGAGCGCGCCGGTCGGATTGTTCGGATTGATGATGACGATCGCCTTCGTCTTGTCGGTGATCTTCGAGCGCATGTCCTCGACGTCCGGATACCAGTCGCTCTGCTCGTCGCAGACATAGTGGACGGGCTGGCCGCCGGCCAGTGTCACGCACGCGGTCCACAGCGGATAGTCGGGGCTCGGCAGCAGTACTTCGTCGCCGTTGTCGAGCAGCGCCGACATGCTCAGGTTGATCAGCTCGCTGACGCCGTTGCCGGTGTAGATGTCGTCGATCGTGACGTTCGGCAGGTGCTTGAGCTGGGCATATTGCATGATCGCCTTGCGCGCCGAGAACAGGCCCTTCGACTCGGAGTAGCCTTCGGTGTGCGGCAGCGCATGGGCCATGTCGTAGACGATTTCGTCCGGCGTACGGAAGCCGAACGGTGCCGGGTTGCCGATATTGAGCTTGAGGACGTGGGTGCCGGCCCGTTCCATTTCGGCTGCCTGCTGCACGACGGGTCCGCGGACGTCGTAGAGAACATTGTCGAGCTTGTGGGACTTGCTGAACGTACGCATGCCGGGACCTTTCTCAGTCAATTCGGTGAAATCGGGTTCAAGTTCAGATTTGATAGTAAGTTCAGGTTCAGACGAGAGTTCAGTTTCGTCTGGTTCAACTTCGTCATGGAGTTCAATATTGAACTCTTCCAGTTCGTGTTCAATATTCTCGCGCGTTTCGGTCTGGACGCCGTCGGGCAACGGCACTCGATACTCGTCGTCGACGGATTCGGTCACGCCGCATGGCGCGTCATGCGAATCGTCGCTCGTTGTTGCTGAAGCCACCGTGGCATCGTCGGATTGCGGCTCGGCAAGCGAGACGCCCAGCAGCAGTTCGAGGTCATGCACCATTGCGCGTCGCGGCTCGAACTTGCCGTTGAGATATTGGGACAGCTGGCTCTTGCCGAGCTTGACTCCCCCGGCTTCGGCGAGCTGCAGCAAGTCGACCTGCTTGAGACCACGGTCGTGCATGGCCCGGTTCAATCGTTCAGAAAAATCCGGCATTGTGCTCCTTGCCATCGCGGTGTGCGCATGGATGAATCATGCGAGTTCAGTTCGTCGGAAGAATTGAACTTTCCTCACCCTAACACAAGCCGCGCATGTGTTCAATCAGCAAGTTCAATGCTGCGCCTGAGAGATAATTTATACCGTAAATGAATAATGATTCACCGTGTAAACAATAAAAAGCGATCAGTTCTGCACTCTGCATTGTTCAGGATTAAAAAATGAACTATTTTACAGTGTTAAATTGAACTATTTTACGCTAGAAACAAGTTGGCAGGGAACGATTCTCCCGGCCAAGTCGTTGCGCGGAATCAGCGTCAGAGCATGTTCTCGCTCAGCCACGTGGCGACACCGTCCTCGTCGTTGGCCGGGCAGATGTCGTCGGCGATCTTCAGGACTTCCGGATTGGCGTTAGCGACGGCCACACCGGTGCCGGTCAGCTTCATCATGTTGATATCGATGAGATCGTCGCCAAACGAGACGGCGTTGGCGATGTCGACGTTCCAGCGGTCGGCGATGAGCTCGGTGGCATGTTCCTTGTTCGCCAGCGGATTCATGATCATCCACATCCAGCCCTCGGAAATATGGACGTCGAAGTCCGACGGAATCAGGCCGGCGAGCTGCCTGGCCTGCTCCGGCGTCGGGAAAGCGATGACCTTGTCGGCGGTTCCGGCGGGCACGTCGCGGAAGTCGGTCGGCGTCCACGTCTGCGTCGCCCAGATCTTGCCGATGTTGAAGTTGGCGTAGCGCACGTCGCTCATGACGATGGCCAGATGGAGGTCCGGAACGGCGGACAGCAGGTCGAGACACAGCTCGCATGCTCGCTTCGACGAGAAACCGATGACCGTCATCGCCCGCTCCCCCAGGTCGCTAGTCGGCTTCTTCTGTCCGGTCAGCGTCTCGAACGTCGAATGGGCTGGATCCCAGTCGATCAACGCGCCGTTCAGGTAGATGACGGCGTCGGCGCGCAGCTTGCGCGCGAACTCGAGACCGGTGCTGACCGGTCGCGCCGTCGCGACGACAAACGGCACCTTCTTGTCGTGCAGCCGGTCCACGGCCTCGATGGACTTGTTCGACAGGAACCTGTCCTCGAACACTTCGGCGTCATGGAGCAATGTCCCGTCGAGATCGGCGAAGACCAGCGGCGAATCGGGAACAACGGTCATGACGGTATCCTCCGGACGAATCGGCAACGATGAATGGAACACCAGCCGGCGGCAACCGGCCATACCTGTCATCGTAGGAAAAAGCCTAGATTATCGTCGGACGAAGCAGCTTCTCCGAGATATTCACCTCTCCCCTCCTGTTCTCCAGTAGACTTGGAACCTCAACAGCGAAGTTGATTCATTTTTTCCGTCTTCGTCGTCGGCAGCATGTGGCCTGCCAGTCGCAGGACCGTTGGGAACGGTTCGGGGAAAGGAGGAGGTCTTTGGATTCCATCGACCATATTGGTGTCCGTCCGACGTTCTATGTCGGCTGGGATGTTCGCCGTGCCCGTCCTGTCGTCAACATTGTCGATCTCAAGCATCGTGTCCGGGATCGCCTCGACATCATTGCGCCGTCGTCGGCCGCCGAGGACCGCCGCGTGCGACGCGCCATGTTCGATGGGCCGCCACCGCCGGACGGCACCGTCGCCGTTTGGAATCTCGAGGTGCCGTTCGCCATGTTCACGCCGGCGGAAGTGCGCCGGTTGCGCCAGGACGTCGGGTATTACGGACGCCATTGCGGCATTACCGATCCGATCATTGAACTCATCGTCGAGGCGGTCGAACAGTCAGCATTGTCTGAATCGGTTGAATCGTTCGAATTATCCGAATTGTCGCAGGAAACTGTTCCGGTAGCCGGTCATGGACGTCACCGTCGGCCGTCGAACGATTCATCTGCTTTCCGGAGGATAAGTCATTCGAACGATTCGGTCTCCGCGGCGAGTGGCGACGAACGAGACGCGCGACGGCTGGAACGCGAGTCGATGCTCGAGACGATGGGACAGCTCGCCGAGCACCTCGCCCAGATGACCGCCGATTTCCAGGCGAGTCAGCAGCTCAACGATGAACATGACGCGCAGCAAACGGTGCTGCAGGAACGCAACCGGGAACTGAACGAATGCGTGATGTCGCTGCGCGACGAAAACAAGCGGCTGCGTCGGGCGCTCGGCCAGCGTGACATGGGGTGTATGGACGAAGCCAGGCGTGCTGTGCTGCGCGAGTTTGCCTGCGGCAAGCTGCCCGACTTCCTCATCGCGAAGAAGAATGGCGGCTATGGCGAAGTCGATCGGCAGATCGTCGAGTTCTTCGGCGAGGTGTACCGCGACCGGATGTTCATTGCCGACCGTGGCTGGGACAGCATCCGCGACTGCCGTACCAATCCGAAGACACTGTGGCGCGGCCTGTTGATGATGTGCGAGCCGCTCCACGAAATCTACATGTCGACGACGGCAGGCGAACCGGTCGGCAACATCGAACAGTTGTTCCTCGACCATCCCGGTAGGAAGTCCGGATTCGAAGTGACGCTCTGTGAGGGCCGACTGACCAACCGCGATCCGGAACTCGTCCGCAAGCGTCGCATCCGTGTCGACGGACGCGAGTTCGACATTACCCCGCACTTGAAGACCGGCACGAAGAACGACGAGTCGTCCCTGAGGATCAACTACGCCTGGGACTACGAGCGCCGGCGGCTGATCATCGGCAACATTGGCACGCACATCCCGAACTACACGACGAAGAGCGACAAGTCTGTCCGGTAATCTTCGCCGGGGGGGGGCGGGAGGAATGACATGCAGACTAGTCGGCGACGTCCTCTGCCCCGGTGCGCCTCGAACGCGGCTCCCACTCGCCGGCCAGGAATTTCAGCGCAAACCGGATGACGCCGTACAGCGCGACAGGAGCGACAACAGTGCCGAAAACGACGGCAATCAACATTCCCAAGACAGTCTCCTCAGATGCGAGTTTCTCTCACTGGACAGAGTACCCCCGGAGGGGTGAAAACTGGCAGATGATGACCGGACTTTCACGACGTCCGACGTCTGCGCCGGAGCAAGCAGGTTCCATGCTCTCCTCCCGGTCCGTTGAACTGTCGGAGAATTCCGCTCGCCGGGAATGACGCCCACTGTCTAGAATGACGTCAACGGCAAGGAGCACCATCATGAACGATTCTTCCGCATCAACCAGTCGCGGCCACGTCAACGATGACGACGACGAACCGGAATCCGGCGCCCCCGAAGCTGTTCTCGATGCCGTCGAGGACAAGCTGGATCACACGTCGGTGGACGATGTCAAGCATGATTTCTCCTCCATGCTGCATGGTCTCTCCGGCGAAGCCGCCCGCATGCGTGACGATCTGGACTGACTACTCCCTGTTCTCCCCGGAAGTTAGCGACCTCCCTGCCAGAGACGCCAGATGCCGAGCCAGCCGAGCAGCGTGAGCATGAAACTGTGCCGGTCGGCCCACGATTCCCGCGGCACTTCAACGATTGTCTCCGGAGAACCCGGAATGGTGCCGATCACCTTGCCCGACGCGGGATTGCCGTCGACAATCATGTCGTCGATGCGCATTGTGCAACCGTCGGGCATGACGACGTCGCCGGCGTGCATCAGATGGAGAATCAACGCGGCTGCCGCGCACTGGAGCGCGTCTGCCGGATTGAACGTCAGATGGTGGTCCCGCGCGATGGCGGACAGGTCCGCATATTCCACGGAACTATTCGCGTCGACGTATTCGGTCATGACGTCCCGGACACGGTCGCGCGGCACGGCAATGCCAACGCGGCCAAGGAACGGCAACACGAAGGCGGCGTCGAACACGATGATCTCTCCGGCATGCTCGACGGCGGAGCGCAGCGTGCCGAGATCCTCGGTGGTCGGCATCGCCAGCGACCCGACGATGGTCCGGGCGGCGCCGTTGACGACGCCGAGCCGGCGGATCGTGTTCGTGAAGGGATCGTCGCCGGTCGTCTCGATCGCGATCGCGATGGTCCGGCCTGGGCTGCCCGCAGTCGGCAGCGCATAATCGATGGCAGTCTGGCCCATGGCTCCCCCGCTTTGTCATGCCGTCGTCGTTGACGGTAACCCGGACCGAAACCATCATGTCTCACCGGTTCGGTCACCTATGCGTTCCATTGTCCACGACCATCGTCGACGGTGTCAACATCGGCATCGACTCGCGAACCGGCGTCAAACTGCCGATGTCACAAGCCCGAGTCAAGGAGCACGGACCCCGTGACACCGGAAAATGGGCGCGATGAAACGCAAGAACCCGGGATCTTCCATGATCCCGGGTTCTTTGTCGGCGTTGGTTGTGTGCTCAGGAGAGATTGAACTTGGCGAACAGGCCGAGGGTGATGATGATGGCGACCCAGATGAGGGCGATGATCACCGTCCAGCGGTTCAGGTTCTTCTCGGCCACGCCCGAGGAGCCCGCGTTCTGGGTCAGGCCGCCGCCGAACATGTCGGACAGGCCACCGCCCTTGCCCTTGTGCATCAGGATCAGCAGCGTGAGCAGCAGGCTGAGGACGACGAGCACGATCTCGAGAATGAGTTTAACTACACCAATAGCGCTCACAGGGGAACCTCCAGTTTGAAATGTCTGCTCCAACAATAGCGCATGGTTGGTAGAAATTCCGGCCATTCTTGTAAAGAAGCGACAAAAATCTGTTCAGATCAACGGTATTTTCATGCTCTCGCCATCTGCGCGGTGGTCGCCAGGGTCTCGCGGCAGATGCGGGTGAGCTCGTTGACGTCGAGGGCGGCACCGCCGATCAGGAAGCCGTCGACGTCCGGTTCGCCGATGAGCTCGACGGCGTTCTTCGACGTGACCGAGCCGCCGTAGAGGATACGCACCTTCTCCCCCACCTCGGGACCGAATGTCG
The DNA here is from genome assembly GCF_010667615.1 of Bifidobacterium choloepi. GTDB lineage: Bacteria > Actinomycetota > Actinomycetes > Actinomycetales > Bifidobacteriaceae > Bifidobacterium > Bifidobacterium choloepi. Next base: position 110,954 of record NZ_VYSG01000001.1, read on the forward strand.
CGGTCAGGTCGTCGCGGATGGCATGGGCGGCGTCCTGGGCGGACTGCGGCGTGGCGACCATGCCGGTGCCGATCGCCCAGACCGGTTCGTAGGCGACGATCATCCTCGCCGCCTCCTCGTCGGACAAGTCCCTCGTGACGTCATGGACCTGACCGACGGCGAAGTCGAGCTCGATGCCCTGGCGGCGCTCCTCGTAGCTTTCGCCGACGCACAGGATCGGCTGCATGCCGTCCGCCAGCACGGCGCGGACCTGGTCGACAATGTTGGCGTCGTCTTCCGGATGGTACTTGCGGCGTTCGGAGTGGCCGACGATGACATACTTGCAGCCCAGCGCGGCGATCATGTCGGCGGAGACGTCGCCGGTGAACGCGCCCTGCGACGTCACGGACACGCTCTGCGCGCCGTAGTTGATCTTGAGCCGGTCGGCCTGGACGAGCACCTGCACGCTACGCAGCGACGTAAAGGATGGAAACAGCGCGACTTCGCACTTCCTGTAGTCGAAGTGGCAGTCCTTGAGATTCCAGGCGAACTTCTGCACGAACGCCGTTGCCTCGATATGGTCGAAATTCATCTTCCAGTTGCCCGCGACCATCGGAATCCGCCGGTTTGGCTGCGCCATGGATGCCACTCCCCTTCAACGAATGCGCCGGCGACATGCCTCGGGGCACGTCGCCGGCAATGATTTCGGCAGGATCGTGAACGATTCCTCCGTCGGGAAGAATCGTTCACGTCAAGCCGCTGCCGGCACGAACGCCGGCTAGCCGACGGCTGCTTACTCGAGCACCGTCAGGCCCGGCAGGGCCTTGCCCTCGAGGAACTCGAGCGAGGCGCCGCCACCGGTGGAGATGTGCGAGAAGCCGTCCTCCGGGAAACCGAGGTTGCGGACAGCGGAGGCCGAATCGCCGCCGCCGACGATCGTGAAGGCGCCGGCCTTCGTCGCGTCGACGAGCGCCTGGGCGACCGCGCGGGTGCCCTCGGCGAACTGCGGAATCTCGAACACGCCCATCGGGCCGTTCCAGACAACCGTCTTCGAATCGACGATCTTGTCGTGGAACAGGTCGCAGGACTTCGGACCGATGTCAAGGCCCATCATGTCGGACGGAATCTGGTCCGCCGGCACGACCTGCGGATCGATCGGAGTGTCGCCCGCCGGGAAGCCCTTGTTGACGACGATGTCGACCGGCAGCACGAGCTCGACGTTGTTGGCCTTGGCCGTCTCGATGTAGCCCTTGACCTTGTCGATCTGGTCTTCCTCGAGCAGCGACGTGCCGACCTCGTAGCCCTGGGCCTTCAGGAACGTGAAGACCATGCCGCCGCCGATGACGAGGCGGTCGGCCTTGGTCAGCAGGTTCTCGATGACGCCGAGCTTGTCGGAGACCTTCGAGCCGCCGAGCACGACGGTCAGCGGGCGCTCCGGGTTCTCGGTCGCCTTCGACAGCGCGGTGACTTCCTTCTCGACGAGCAGGCCGGCTGCGGCCGGCAGGTCCTTGGCCACGTCGTAGTTGGAGCCCTGGGCGCGGTGCACGACGCCGAAGCCGTCGGAGACGAAGACGTCGCCGAGGGCGGCGATCTTCTTCGCGTACTCGGCACGCTCGGCCTCGTCCTTGCTGGTCTCTTCCGGGTTGAAGCGGACGTTCTGCAGCAGGACCACGTCGCCGTCGTTCATCGCGGCGACCTTGGCCTGGGCGTCCGGACCGTAGGTGTCCTCGGCGAGCACGACGTCGGTGCCGAGCAGCTCGGACAGGCGCTTGGCGACCGGCGCGAGCGACAGCTCCGGGACGACCTTGCCCTTCGGACGGCCGAGGTGGGCCATCAGGATGACCTTGGCGCCGTCCTTGCGCAGCTCCTCGATCGTCGGCAGGGCGGCCTTGATGCGGCCATCGTCCGTGATGACGGTGCCGTCCAGCGGGACGTTGAAATCGGCGCGGACAAGCACGCGCTTGCCCTTGAGATCTCCCAGATCCTTGAGTGTCTTCATGTAGTTGTTCCTTTCCAAAGCCCGGGCCGCGGTCCATGCCGGACATGCGCCGTGGCGGGGCGGTGTGTGGAAATTTCGGCTGTGCAGCGCAATTGCCATGCAATGCACGGCACACAGTACCTACCTTACAGCACTGGACTATACAGCCCGAAAAGCACGGAACACCGCATTCGCCCGAGAACGAAGCGGTGTTCCGTAACAGATTGCGGCGTGCCCGGCGCGAGGTCCTAGCGCAGGGCCGGCGTTTCGCCGTCGGCGCGGTCCATGTTGTCCAGCTGCGGCAGCGGCTTTTCCGGCAGGATGTCGGGAATGTCGGCTTCGGAGACCGGTTCGGTCGGCGCCTCGGTGGCCGGTGACGTGGCGGCGTGGGCGCCGTTGGCGCGCTCGGTCTTGTCGGCGAGCTGCAGCAGGCGGCGGATGCGGCCGGCGACGGCGTCCTTCGTGATCGGCGGGTCGGCGAGGCGGCCGAGCTGCTCGAGGCTGGCGTCCGGATGGTCGAGGCGCAGCTGGCCGGCGGCGCGCAGGTTCTCCGGAATCTCGTCGCCGAGCACCTCGAAGGCGTGGCGCACCTTCTTGCCGGCCTCGGCGGCGGCCTTGGCGGAGCGGCGCATGTTCGCGTCGTCGAAGTTCGCGAGACGGTTGGCCTTGCCGCGGGCCTCGCCGTCGGAACGCTTGCCGGTCCATTCGCGGGCCGCGTTCGGGGCGCCCATCAGCAGCAGCATGCGTTCGATGGCGTCCGGATCCTTGAGCGTCACGCGCTCGGAGCTGCGCAGCTGGCGCGGCTTGGCGCTGATGCCGAGTCGGCGGGCGGCCTGCGTCAGCGAGACGGCGGCCTCGCGCGTCGGACAGACGATTTCCAAGTAGCTGGCCTTGCCCGGGTCGGACAGGCTGCCGTGCGCCAGGAACGCGCCGCGCCATGCGGCCTTGACCTGGGCGATGTTGCCGCTGACGATGTCCTGCGGCAGGCCGAGGACGACGTGCTTGCGCCGGTCGAGCAGGCCAGTCTGCAGCGCCAGCGCGGCGCCGCCGCGCTCCACATGCACGACGTAGCGCTTGATGACGCCGCCGGACGGCGTCGGACGCTCGATCTCGTTCATGGCCGCGTCGTGGCCATACAGCGTCTTGATGGCGGACTGGAGCCACTGGGCCGCCTCGTAGGAATCGAATACCGCCTGGACGACGATCTGTCGCTGAATGAGTTTCAGCCCACCGCCAAAGCGGATCATCGCCGTCGCCTGTGCCTGCCTGGCAGCCGGCATCTCCCCGGTGATTCCGGACAGCTCCCTCTTGACATCATCCAGAAGTGCCAAAGAACCTCCCGCAGTTGCTTTCATGCGTCGACCGGGCATGATTGTCCGATCGCGTCTTTCCGTGTCTTGTGTCATTACTCGAGTGTCGCCGTGCCACGGCGTGTCGCGCACGGCACCGACTCTCTGTAATACCCAATAACTCGGACATCGTCCAGCGTGCCGCCCAGTATTCGGGCCCGACGGACGCTGTTTTCGGACATCGTCGACGGGCTGCGCCGCCGGTCGGCTGACTGGATCCTCTCAGCCTACAGCAACGTCACTTATCCTGCCTATCCAGCTCACGAGCTGAAACGGTCACCGACAGTCCGTGACGGCGCAGGCGTTCGGCGAGGGCCTCGCTCATCGCGACGGAACGGTGCTGCCCGCCGGTGCAGCCGACGGCGATTGTCACGTAGTGCTTGTCCTCCTTCGCATAGCCGCGGACGGCCAGCTCGATCGCCTTCTCGTAGGCGTCGAGGAATTCGCCGGCGCCGTCGCTGGCGAGCACGTAGTCGGCGACCGGCCGGTCGCGTCCGGTCATCTCGCGCAGTTCCGGCACCCAGAACGGATTGGGCAGGAATCGCACGTCGGCGACGAAGTCGGCGTCGATCGGCAGGCCGTACTTGAAACCGAAGCTGAAGATGTGCACGGAGACGCTGCCCTGCGTCGATCCCATCATCGCCGTGTACAGCTTCGTCGACAGCTGGTGGATCGACAGCTTCGACGTGTCGATGACGATGTCGGCGCGCTCCTTCAGGTTGCCGAGCAGTTCGCGTTCGGCGGCGATGCCGTCGATCAGGCGGCCGCCGTGCTGCAGCGGATGCGGACGGCGCACCGACTCGAAGCGCTTGATGAGCACGTCGTCGGAGGCGTCGAGGAACAGGATGCGCGTGCGCACGCCGAGATCCTCGAGATGGCTCAGCACCGCGGACAGGTCGGCGAAGTAGGCGCGGGAACGCACGTCGATGACGGCGGCGAGCCGGTGGACGGTGGACTGCGACGCCGTCATCATGTCGACAAGCGGCACGAGCAGCTTCGGCGGCATGTTGTCGACGACGTACCAGCCCATGTCCTCGAGCGCGTGGGCGGCGTGGGAACGTCCGGCGCCGGACATGCCGGTGATCAGCATGACCTCGAAGCCCTCGGCCGGGGCGCTCGCGTTCGCGAACGTTTCGGTCACCGTCGTCGGCCTGAGCGCGGCCATCTGCATCGTCTCGCTTCCCTCGTCCGTTCCGTCGGTCACGATCGGCAGGAATGTCGCCGTATCCGCTGTCAGCGGACCGTCGTTGTCGTCGTAGTCGACCATCGTCACAGTGCCTCCTCCAATGCCGTCGTCATCGCCGCTTCCAGCGCGGCCTGCCGCGCCGTCCGCGCGACGTCACCGTCTACCTTACCGCACCGGTCGCAGTCGAAGTCCGGATCGTCGCCGGTCATCAGCTCGACCTGCGCGACGGCCTGGTACAGCAGCATCCACTGGCCGCCGATCGCGCGGCCGCCGAGCCGTTCCCACGCCTTCATCAGCCGTGTGGGCCGCGGATCGTAGACGACATCGAGCAATGTGCCGGAAATCTCGACGTTCGCGTTCTCGCCGGCGAGACGGTCGAGCTGGCGGACGACGAGGCTGTCGGCGACGGAATCGGCGCCGGTACCGGGAATCGTCGAGACGACGACGTCGGCTTCCAGCAGCGGATCGACGACGTCGTCGAGCGTGACGACGCGGAAGCCGTCGAAGCCGAGCCGCTTCGCCAGGGCGGCCAGCTCCGGGTTGCGGTCGGGGTGGCGGGCGCCGACGGTGAGCCGTTTGATGCAAACGTTTGCGAACGATTCGTCCGATCCGGCCATTCCGTTCATCATCGCGAACGCGGCCAGCGCGGACGTCGCCGTGTTGCCGTTGCCGAGGATGACGGCCGATTCGGCATGGTCGAGTCCGTGTTCGGCGAACGCGCGGGCGATGCCGTAGACGTCGGTGTTGTACAGCTTCATTGCCGGCAGGTCGCTGCCGGCCGGCGACGTGCCGTTCCAGTCGAAGACGACGGTGTTGGCAACGCCGAGCTCCTTCGCCCAGCGGCTGGCAGGCTCGCCATATGGCTGGATGGTCTTCTTGAGCGGCATCGTCAGGCTCAGTCCGGCCCACTGCGGATCGAGCGACGCGAGGAAGCCCGCGAGGCCATTCTCGTCGACGTCGTCGCGGCCGTATGTCCAGTCATCCAGGCCCAGTGCACGGTAGGCGGCGTTGTGCAGGACCGGCGAAAGCGAATGGGCGATCGGATGTCCCAGCACCGCCGCCCTGCGACCCTGTTCCCGCCTGTCATCGACCATCGTCATGCCGTCCTTTCCGCCGTTCGGATTCGTCGTTCCCGTTGTACCGGCGCATTGTTTCCGCAATGTCGCGTACTCCCCCGACCCGACACTACCAACGCCGCTGCCCAGCATGAACGCGAGGACTCGTTGACGGACCTTATTCTTTGTGATCGCCGGCGTGGAGGGAATTGTAGATGGACTCGGCCTTGGCCTTGCCGATGCCCTTCACCTCCTGCAGCTGTTCCGGCGTCGCCTCGCGCATGGCGCGCACCGAGCCGAAATGGGCGAGCAGCTTCTTCTGATAGGACGGCCCGATGCCCGGAATGTCGTCCAGCGCGGAGCGCAGCGCACCCTTGCGGCGCGTCTGGCGGTGGTAGGTGATCGCGAACCGGTGCGATTCGTCGCGCACGCGCTGCAGCAGGTACATGCCTTCCGAACTGCGCTTGAGGATGATCGGATAGTCGTCGTCCGGCACCCACACTTCCTCGAGCTTCTTCGCCAGTCCGCACACCGCGACGTCGTCGACGCCGCAGTCGGCCAGCGCCTTCGCCGCGGCCATGACCTGCGGCTTGCCGCCGTCGACGACGACGAGGTTCGGCTTGTACGCGAAGTGCCGGCGATCGGTGTTCTGCTGGACGATTTCCGCGGAGGCGGCGCTTCCGGTACCGGATATGGCGTCGTCGTCCCGGGCGACATCATTGGTGACAACGTTTGCACCGCCAATGTCGTCATTGCCGGTCACGTCGTTGCCGTCGGCGCCGGTCCTGGCGGCCGCCTTCGCGGCGAGGCGCTCCGACTCGATGCTCTCGCCCTGGTCGCCGGCGATGTTGCCGTGGCGGAACCGCCGTGTCAGCGTCTCGTACAGCGCGCTCAGGTCGTCGAGGGCGCCGTTGCCGTCGTCGCCGCGGATGGCGAAGCGGCGGTATTCGGACTTCTTCGCGACGGCGTCCTCGAAGACGACCATCGACGCGACCTGGAACGCGCCGCCGATCGTGTTGGAAATGTCGTAGCATTCGATGCGCAGCGGCGCCTGGTCGAGACCGAGCGCGTCGGCGACCTCGTTCATCGCGTCGGTGCGGGCGCCAATGTCCGAGATACGGCTCATCTTGCTGCGCTGCAGCGCCTGCCTGGCGTTCTCCCAGGCACGCTCCTGCAACTGCTTCTTCGCGCCGCGCTCGGGCACGCGGATCGAGACCTTGCCGCCGCGCAGGCTGCCCAGCCACGTCTCGAGCTCCTCGCGGCGCGCCGGCTCGACCGGCACGAGCACCTCGCGAGGCACCGGCGAGATCGGCGCGAGCAGGTCCGCGCGGCCGGTCTGTTCGAGCCGTTCGTTGCGCGTGCGCGTGGCCCGGGCGCGGTCGGCGGCGTCGGCCGCCGTCATCCGCTGCGTGGAGCCGATCGCGTTGCGACGTTCATGGATGACGCTAGAGGACGGGGACGCGGCGCTGTCAGAAGAATCGTGCACGTCGCCGGCGCTGTTGTCGCTGCCAACGGCAGGATCGTCGCCGGCGGCCGCGGCGATCCGCTCGCCGGCGAGCTCCGAATACACCTGGACGATGAGGTCGGCGAGCAGTTCGCCGTCGTCGATGTCCTCGACGCGCTCGACCGACCAGTTGCGCTCGCCGCGTATGGAACCGTCGCGCACGAAGAACGCGTGGACGCAGGCCTCGAGCTCGTCGGATTCGAGACCGAACACGTCGGCGTCGACGTCCTGGTCGAGGACGACGGCGTTCTGTTCACTGACCTTCCTGAACATCTCGATGTCGTCGCGCAGGCGGGCGGCCTTCTCGAACTCGAGTTCGGCGCTCGCCTCCTTCATTTCCCTCGTGAGCCGGGCGATGTACGCCTTGCCGACGCGGCCGGTCAGCACGCCGACGAGCTGCTCGCACAGCCGCCGGTGATCCTTCGCCGAGATCCGGCCGACACACGGCGCGGAGCACTTGCCTATCGACGCGAGCAGGCATGGCCGGCCGCTCAGCTGCGCCTTCTTGAAGACGCCGGGCGAACAGGTGCGCACCGGGAACGTGCGCAGCAGCTTGTCGAGCGACTTCTTGAGATCCCAGACCTTCGCGTAGGGACCGTAATAGCGGCTGTCGCGACGCTTGCGATTGCGGGTGATCCAGACGCGCGGAATCTCCTCGCCGACCGAGATCGCGAGGTACGGATAGGTCTTGTCGTCGCGGAAGACGACGTTGAAGCGCGGGTCGAACTCCTTGATCCACGTGTATTCGAGCGTCAGCGCCTCGAGTTCGGTGCCGACGACGGTCCATTCGAGGCTGCGGGCCGTCAGTACCATTGTCTGCGTGCGCGGATGCAATTGATATAGCGGCTGGAAGTAGTTCGTCAGGCGGTTCCTGAGGTTCTTCGCCTTGCCGACGTAGATGACGCGGCCCTCGCCGTCGCGCCACTTGTAGACGCCCGGCTCGGCGGGGATGTCGCTCGTCTTCGGACGGAACAGGTCGCGGCTGTCGCCGAGCAGCGGCGCGCCGTTCCTGTTGACGCCGCTTCCCTCGCCCCCTTCGGGAACGTCGGTGACGACGTCCTCGGCGAGGGCCGCGGCGGTCCTACGCCATGTTCCGGGCGCATGCCGTTCGAAGATGTCCACCTGGCACTCCTTTCCGTTATTGCTATTGCTTCAGCATCGGCTTGAGGAACTGGCCGGTCCAGCTTTCCTCGCAGGCGGCGACCTGTTCCGGCGTGCCCTCGGCGACGAGCGTGCCGCCGCCGTCGCCGCCTTCCGGCCCGAGATCGACGATCCAGTCGGCCGACTTGACGACGTCGAGGTTGTGCTCGATGACGATGACGGTGTTGCCCTTGTCGACAAGGCCCTGCAGGACCTTGAGCAGCTTGTTGACGTCCTCGAAGTGCAGGCCGGTCGTCGGCTCGTCGAGGATGTAGACGGTCTTGCCGGTCGAACGGCGCTGCAGCTCGGTGGCGAGCTTGACGCGCTGCGATTCGCCGCCCGAGAGCGTCGTCGCCGGCTGGCCGAGGCGGATGTAGCCCAGGCCGACCTCGACGAGCGTGTCCAGGTAGCGCGAGATGCCGGTGTAGGCGCGGAAGAAGTCCGCGGCCTCGCTGATCGGCATGTCGAGGATGTCGGCGACGGTCTTGCCGTTGTACTTGACCTCGAGCGTCTCGCGGTTGTAGCGCTTGCCGTGGCATTCCTCGCAGTCGACGTAGACGTCCGGCAGGAAGTTCATCTCGATCTTCAGCGTGCCGTCGCCGTGGCAGGCCTCGCAGCGGCCGCCCTTGACGTTGAACGAGAAGCGTCCCGGTCCGTAGCCGCGCACCTGCGCCTCCGGCGTCTTGGCGAACAGCTGGCGGATCTTGTCCCAGACACCGGTGTACGTCGCCGGATTCGAGCGTGGCGTGCGGCCGATCGGGTTCTGGTCGACGTGGATGACCTTGTCGACCTGGTCGAGACCTTCCACGCGCGTGTGCTTGCCGGGCACGATGCGGGCGCCGTTGAGTCGGTCGGCGAGCACCGGATACAGGATCTGGTTGACGAGCGTCGACTTGCCGGAGCCGGAGACGCCGGTCACGCACGTCATCACGCCGAGCGGGAACTTGACGTCGAGGTTCTTCAGGTTGTTCTCGCGGGCGCCGACGACCTTGAGCTGCCTCGACTTGACGACCTTGCGGCGCTTCGTCGGCACGGCGATCTTGCGGCGGCCGGCAATGTAGTCGCCGGTGACGGACCGCTTCGCCTCGATCAGGTGCTTCGACGGGCCGGAGTAGACCACTTCGCCGCCATACTCGCCGGCGCCCGGACCGATGTCGATGACCCAGTCGGCCGACCGGATCGTGTCCTCGTCGTGCTCGACGACGACGAGCGTGTTGCCGAGGTCGCGCAGGTGGTGGAGCGTGTCGATGAGGCGCGCGTTGTCGCGCTGGTGCAGGCCGATCGACGGCTCGTCGAGCACGTACATGACGCCGACGAGACCGGAGCCGATCTGCGTGGCCAGGCGGATGCGCTGCGCCTCGCCGCCGGACAGCGTCTTGGCGGCGCGCGACAGCGTCAAATAATTGAGCCCGACGTCGTTGAGGAAGCCGAGGCGGGCCCGGATTTCCTTGACGACCTCGGCCGCGATCTCGGCCGCCGAACCCTTCAGATCGAGGCCGTTGATCCACTCGAGGCTCTTCGAGGCCGGCATGTCGCAGACGTCGGCGATCGACTTGTCACCGACGGTGACGGCGAGGACCTCGGGCTTGAGGCGCTTGCCGTTGCAGGCGAGGCACGGCACCTCGCGCATGTACGACTCGTAATAGGCCTTCATCTGCTCGGAATCGGTCTCGTCGTGGCGGCGCGTGATCCAGCGCACGACGCCCTCGAAGCCGGTCGTGTATTCGCGCAGGCGTCCCCAGCGGTTGCGGTAGGACACCTCGACCTTGAAGTCGTGGCCGCGCAGGATGGCGTTCTGCACGTCCTCGCCAAGATCCTTCCACGGGGTGTCCAGGTCGAAGCCGAGCTGCTTGCCGAGGCCCTCGAGGACATGGCGGTACCAGTCGTTCGAACTCTTCTGCAGGTTCCACGGCTCGATGGCGCCCTCGTTGAGCGTCTTCGACGGGTCCGGCACGATGAGCTCGGGGTCGAGCTCGAGCGAATAGCCGATGCCGGTGCACTCCGGGCAGGCGCCGTACGGCGCGTTGAACGAGAACGTGCGCGGCTCGATCTCGTCGAGTTCGAGCTGGTGGCCGTTCGGGCAGGCGCGGTGCTCGGAGAACGGCACGCGGCGCTCCGGATCCTTCTCGTCGAGGTCGACGAAATCGGCGACGACGACGCCGTTCGGCGACAGTCGCAAGGCCGTCTCGACCGAGTCGGTCAGGCGCTGGCGGATGCCGTCCTTGACGACGAGGCGGTCGACGACGACCTCGATCGTGTGCTTCTTCTGCTTGGCGAGCTTGATGTCGTCGGACAGCTGGCGCATGTCGCCGTCGATGAGCGCGCGGGCGTAGCCGTCACCGCGCAGCAGCTCGAGCATCTCGACGAACTCGCCCTTGCGGCCGGTGACAACCGGCGCGAGGATCTGGAAACGCGTGCGCTCCGGGTACGAGAGCAGCCTGTCGACAATCTGCTGCGGCGTCTGCGCGCTGACGAGCGCGCCGCACTCCGGACAGTGCGGAATGCCGGTGCGCGCGAACAGCAGGCGCAGGTAATCGTAGATTTCGGTGATGGTGCCGACGGTCGAACGCGGGTTGCGATTCGTCGTCTTCTGGTCAATGGAAACGGCCGGCGACAGGCCCTCGATGAAGTCGACGTCCGGCTTGTCCATCTGGCCGAGGAACTGGCGGGCGTACGCCGACAACGACTCGACATAGCGGCGCTGTCCCTCGGCGAACAGCGTGTCGAACGCGAGCGACGACTTGCCCGAGCCGGACAGGCCGGTGAAGACGACCATGCGGTTGCGCGGGAACTCGATATTGCAATTCTTCAGGTTGTGTTCGCGGGCGCCCTCCACGACGATCTTCAGGTCGTTCGGCAGGTGACCGAGATCGGCGACAAGCGCGCCGTCGGTTTGCTTCAGCGGCGCCTTCGCCAGTTCGCGGGACAGGAACGTGTCGCTCGTCATGACGCGTTCGACGACGACTTCGCCGTTCTTCCCGCCCTTTCTTGCTGAGCCACGATTGACCAAATTCATTTCCTTCGCTTGACGATGCTTCCGTTGCCGGCTACTGCCCTACAGGATACAACACTTCCGGCCAGACGTCGAACACCTGTTCGAACAGTCGGCAACGACACTGTCGCGCCCAACAGGCCCGGCTCTCCCGATATTCCGGATGCGAACACCGCGACGCTGCTGCATAATCGGTAGCAGGGAAACGCCGACACGATGGGGGAAATCATGACCACGAAGCATGCGGAAAGCGGCACAATGACAGGCGCGGACAGCACCGGCAACGGCGAATCGCCCGCGACCACCCCGGCGCCCCGGTCCGGATCATCGGCCAACGCGGCCACGTCGACCAGAACGTCCGGCAACGCGAAATCCGCTCCCGCAAGGCGGACCGGCGCCGCCCGCGACGTCGAGATGGTCGCCTGCTGGGTGCTGTTCGCCGCGATGATCGTCCTCAACACGCTCGCCGTGTTCGGCGTGCTCGCCGCTGCCAAGCACGACGGCACCGCCGTCTCCAGCTGGTTCACGCCGGACAGCTACGTCCAGCTCGTCTGGATTCCCGTCTACGCGCTGCTCGCGATCTGGCTCGTGCGCCTGGGCAATACGAAGCGCAAGTCGAAGCGGCTCGCGAAGACACCCTTCGGCATCATGGGGTTGCTGTTCTGCCTGACGGCCCTGGCCGACATCGCATGGATCCTGTCGTGGACGGCCGTCAGCTATCCGCTTGCCGTGCTGTTCGTGCTCGCCTGCACGGTGCTGGTCGGCATCCTTGGCTTCTTCTCGCGTCGTCACGATCCATCCGTCTGGGGATGGGCGCCGTTCTCGCTGTTCGGTTCGTGGATGCTCGTCGAGACTGTCTCGGACATCTTCCGCGCCGTCGTCTACTACGTCTCGAAGGACGGCGCCATCTCCGGCGGGGCGCAGGCCGCGTCGACCGTCGTCCTCGTCGTGCTGCTGCTCGGCCTCGGCATCCTTGCCAAGCTCAAGCTGCACGACTGGATCTTCAACCTCGTCGTCCTGTGGTCGACGCTCGGCATCGCCACGCACCTGATGGACGTCTCGAAGGCCACCGGCGTCGTCCTCGTCATCCTCGGCACCGTCGCCGCGGCTGTCACCTACATTCCGTGGCAGCGGGTGAGCCATCGTCTCGACCAAGCTGCCAGGTGACCGGACACGTCATGACGGCATCTCTACCGGAAAACCGAGAGCTTCCAGTGCCGTGATGGCTTCGGCCAGCGGGATGCGTTCCTGCTCGAGGCGCAAGACCGGCATCGGTTCGCCGCCCGGCGCGCGGGTTCCGGTGCACAGGGCCTCGTACACGTCGCGTTCGGACCGGTTCAGGCCTGGTGTCGGCAGCGGTTCCCGCGGCTGGATCGTTCCCTTCTTTCCTTCCCGCAGATTCGTGCCGTACCGGCTGAAACGACGGTAGGCGGCTTCGTCCATCAGGAACGATTCGCATGGCACGCCAGCTTTGCGCACCTTCGACAGGATCTCGAAACCGTCGGCGTCCAGGTCGCCCCAGTAGGCCGAACGGATGGCCGGAGCCGGGCCGTCGCCACCGCCGAGCAGTTCCGGCAGCAAGCCGAGCTCGCCGGCGGCGGCCATGCCGTTGCCGAAGATGCAGATTGCATGGGCGATCGGCGGCATGGCCTGGTACGTGTCCTTGTTCTCGACGATGACGGCGAAGCGGATGACGTCGCCGGCCGGCAACCGGTACGGCGACGTCACGATCTGGTCGGGACGGACGGCCAGCGACGGGTCGAGATAACGGAACCGTAGTTCGCCGGGCCGTTCGCGCATGGCGAGCCGGTCGGTGCCGACCAGCGTGGCGATGGCGCGACGGTGTGCCGACGACGGCGAGCCGAGCCACTTCGCCGAGAAACCCTCGAGCGGTACCTGTCGCGGCGTCAGCGCCGAACAGTCATGGTCGCGGAACCACAATGCGGCGCGGATGAACAGTTCGAAGTCGACGTCGCCGTCGTCGCGCATGATTCGGGCGGCGGCCGCCGCCGCCTCGCGGTCCGGAAAGCCCGCGTCGACGATGGCGCCGATCCGGGCCCGCTGCCGGCGAAACTCGCGTGCCGTTGCCCGATCGGCGGCGCGCAACGCCGCCTGCTCGTCGGGCACGACGACGCGGACGACGAGGCCGGTCGGCGTGCCGATCAGTTTCGTCTCCTCGTCGAACGGCAGTTCCATGCGCATGGCCCACTGCCGCACCTGACGTTCGTTGTCGAGGACGTCTATGGCATGGTCCTCGAGCCACGTGCGGCTGGCGCGGCCGCAGACGGTGAGGGGATACGGCCAACGCGACTCCGTCTCGAACGTGCTTCGCCGCAGCCTGTCGGAGATGGCCGCGACGAGACTGTCGCGACTCGTGACGGGCGAACGCTTCATCGTCATGCTCCTGTTCTGACCTTGTCCGGCACCGGCTCGCCTACTGCCCGTCGACGTCCGTCAATTCATCCTTTGCGGATACGTTGCCGACCGGATCGAGTTCAGCAACGCGCAGCGACGTGTGACCGCTGTCGTCCTTGTAGGTGACGTAGGCCTTCGTCGAGACGCCGAGGATCTCTCCGGTCTTGGACTCCGGGGCGGAGACGATGACCTGGAAGCCGAGCTTCGGCAGCACCTTGAGGGCGCGTTGCGTATAGCGGCCGTCCGCCTTGATGAGCGCCTCGTCGAGGAACAGCGTGGTGTAGCTCGGCTCGGTGGTCAGGCCGTTGCCGAGCAGGTAGATCAGCGCGGCGCCGTAGACGAACGACGTGAGTTCCTGCAGGGCGCCGCCGGAACGGCCGCCGGTCGACGTGATGCGTTCGTCGGGTTCGCCGATGTCGTCGTGGTGGACGATGGCGTAGAACGAGCTACGGCAGCGCGGGTCCAGGTTGAGGGCGCCGTAGCTCTTGATGCCGTTGACATCGTGGACGGCATCAAGCTCGGCCTGGAGCATGCCGATGAGCGGGCGCAGCCCGTCGAACAGCTGCTTGAGCTCCGGCAGTTCCGGATCCGGCTGGCCATTGGGAACCGGGGCGCCTTCGGTACCGCCGCCCTTCTTCCACTCGTTGAGCGCGCTGATGGCGCCGCGCAGCTGCTGGACGAATGCGCGGTCGGGGTCGCGCACGTCGACCTCCAGCGACAGTTCGCCGTGGCGGGGGCCGAATTCCTGTCCCCTGAGCATCTGATTAATGCGGTCGAGCTGCTCGTAGATGTCACCCCGGTCGGTGCCGATTGCCCGGTTGAGCGTGAGCAGATACATGAGCATCTGGTTGAGCGTGCGCCTGTACTCGTCGGCGGTGGCCGCGGCGGCCGAGAGCTTCTCGAGGGCGACGAGCTCGTCGCGGTAGAACGGGTAGTCGGCAATGTCGATGCCGACCGAATCGTTGTCCGGTTCGAAGCGGGTACGGTACGTTTCCATCGCGGTGACGACGTCGTGTTCGGCGCTGGTGGTCACGGCGCCCAGCGCGTCAAGCCGGTTGGCGACAGCGTTCCGGATGATGGCGACCATGCGTTCGAGGTAGCCGGCGGAGCCGTTGCCGACAATCCGGTGCGCGCGGGCGGCGGAGTTGCCGATCGAGGTCATCCGCTCGATGTATGTCGTGTTGAGGAGTTCCTCGGCCTCGGCGTCGAGTTCCGGAGCGCCGGTCACCATGGCGCCATCGTCTCCGGCGTTCCCGCGCACGGCTTCCAGCCATGCCCTGGCCGCGGTCACTGCCTTCTCGGCGTTCTCGGCATCCTGCTCGGCGAGCACGCGCTTCTTCTCGGCGTCGGCGCGGTCGCGTTCGAGCGAGTCCCGCCGCTTCTGCAGCGCCTCGAGCTCCGGATTGGTCCTGATCGCCTCGATCTGTTGCTCGACGTTGGCGAGCCACGTCACGGCGCCGTGTACATCGACGTGTTTCCAGTCAAGCGTGGCCAGGAGCGAGGCGAGCGTCCGCTGGTCCGACAGTCCCTCGCGCTGTGACCTGATGGCGTTGAACGTTGCCCGCGCCTCGTCAAGTGCGGCCTGTGCCCCGTCGACGGCGGTCTTGAGCATGTCGAGGTAGGACTGGGTGACGAAGCCGATGACCTCGTCGCGGTCCTTCATGCCGTAGCGTCCCTGTCTGCCTGACTTGACCTGGCCGTCGCGCTGGACCTGCCGCCGCGTCTCGTCGAGATCGTCGATGGCGTCCACGCACCAGGCGTCGATGGCGTCGTCCTCCACCCGCGCGTGTAGCCAGCCGGCGAACGGGGATTCGTCGCGGAACCGGAGTTTTCCGGACAGCATGCCTTCGCCGTGGCGTCCGTCGGCGCCCAGGGCGCCGGATGCGGACGCACTGTCCGCGAATGCGTTGTCGGGGTCGGCGTCTCCGGCTTCGACGTCGATGAACCGCCAGGTACGGCTGGGCAGCACCTTGGGATCGATGGTGCTCACCTTGGCGGCAAACCCGTCTTCGTGGCGCCGGTCGACGAGGATGGTCTGGGCGAGCGAACCGTAGACGGCGTTCATGGCGTGCCGCCAGTCCTCAGCGTCTTCCCTGACGTCCATCAACTCGGCGATGTACGGCATCTGTTCCTCGGCGAGTCCGGTCGCCTGGCACAGCAGTGCACGGGCACCGTTCATGCGCTGGGAGATGCGGGTGCGCATCTTCTCGGCGCGGTCGTAGTCGGCCTGCCTCTGCGCCCTGGTTTCGCGGGCCTGGTTGAGGGCGAGCGTCGCCTGTCCGCTGGCTTCCTCGAGTTCGTCCATGCGCTGCCGGTAGGTCGCCTCGAATTCGGCGGCGGCCGCGCGCCTGGTCTCCCATGCGTCCTCGTCGGCCGGCATCTCCTCGCCGACCTTGTCGAACATGGTGCCGATTCGTGCGCTGTTCGCCCGCGTCTCGGTCACTAGTTCGCCGGCCTGCTTGCGTTCGCCTTCGAGCCGTTCGAGGGATCCGCCGTCGATGCCGCGCATCTTTGCGTCGACGTCGGCGATGTGGACGCCGAGTTCGCGGGACAGCTGTGCCGCATCCTTGCCTTCGCGCAGACGGCGTTCATGCTCGGCCTGGTCGAGCGGTAGCTGCCTCTCGACTTCGGCGACGAGGTTCGCTGTCGTCCACGAGTGGAGAATGGCGGCGCCGGTGTCCGTCGACGGGTCCACGACATCGAATGCCGTCGTCTGGTTTCTCGCGTCCTCGTAGCGTGCGTGGCGTCGCCTCACGTCGGCGAGGAGCGTCATCCTTGCCTGCTTGTCGGCCATGCTGCGGAAGTTCTCGTCGTATTCGCCGTATTGGTGGACGGCTTCGCGTGCGTAGCTGAGCGCCTCGGGGACGCCGAGCACGCCCTGCTTGAAGATATCGTCGAGCCGGCTGGGTGTGTCGGCAGACTGGATCTTGTGCAGCAGGCGGCAGCTTTCGGCGGACAGTCCCATTTCCTCCCAGATATAGGAGTGGAACGACTCGGCGGACTGGTAGACGACGGCGCCGTCGTACGCCTGCTTGATCTGCGTGGCCGTGAACGGGGTGTTGCGGAACCGCTTCATCACGCGCGGGTCGATCTTCTTCTCCCACGTCGCGAACAGCCGCCTGACGGCGGTATGGCCGTCGCCGGCCTGCAGGTACAGGAACTTCGCGCAGGACAGCACGTCGTGGCTCGCCTCGTTGACGTACGTGTCCACGATTGCTCCCCATACCGCCGTCGGCCTGCCGTCGTCGGTCGTGCCGCGCAGGTAGACGGGTTTCTCGCCGAGCGTCGAGTCGCTCATCCCGACCATGCCGCGCAGGTACGTGTAGTCGTTGCGTTCCGACTTGCCGGTGTTGGATGCCTTGTTGAACGGCGTCCCCTTCGGATACAGCAGGGAAATCTGCGCGTCGACGAGCGTCGACTTGCCGCTTTCGCTCGCGCCGGCCAGCAGCGTTACCGGCAGGGTCGGATCAGTCGACGGCTTGAATTCGTGCCAGCCGCCGTACGTACCCCAGTTGACGAGCTGCCGGCTTTCCATCATCCACCGGTCGGCCACCATCTGCATGGCGTTGCGTGCCATCACCGTCCACCTTCCTCAAACAGTTCAATGACGTCGTCGTCCGCTTCTTCACCGTGCACGATTCCCGCGCCGTCACCCATGTCCGGAAATCCTGCCATCTCCTTCGCCGGCTGCACGGGCTCCTCCCCGACCTCGAGCCACTCGTCGGCCAGGGCGCTGTCGAGCACGACGGGCACGAGGGGCGTGACGAGATAGACGTCGTCGACGTCAGTCGGTTCCAAGTATCCGTAAGTCTCCATGCGGCCGACGAGCTGGGTGACGGCGTCAACGACGCCCTCCTCGTCGTTGCGGCCGGCCAGATATCCGGCACCGCTGGCGAGGGCTCCGCGGATTTCCTCGAAACCGACGAGCCACTGGGACTTCGGCTTCCGGACATTCTCGCATTCGAGGACATGAATGCGCAGGAACGCGAGCAGCGCGGCCTCGTCGCGACGCAGGCTCTGCCGGGTCTTGAGGCTGCGCAGTTCTCCTTCCTCGTCGGGTGCCGGCGTGGCATACATGATCCGGTAGTGTTCGTTGACGACGAGGTCGAGCATGTCGTTGTTGAGCGACTGGATGACCTGGTCACGGTTGCGTTCGACGAGGTCGTAGAGCTTGCCGTCGATGTAGCGTTCGCGTTTCAGGGCGATGGCGGCGCGGCGCGCGTCCGCCGTCATGTGGCTGGTATCCCCCTCGAACCGGCCGTTAGGGTTGATATCGTTGACGGGCATGCCGTCGTCGCCGGCCCCGTGGCCGAATTCGATGGCCTCATCGTCGGTGGCCATGCCGTTGATGTCCTCGTCCATGTGCCTCGTGTTCCGTCCCTCTCGTTGCTGGTCTGTACGTGTCTTGACTTGTTTGGTCGTCCTGTCGGCGTGCCGGAGTCGTATTGGTTCCGGCCGGTGGAGCGTCGCCGGTGGTTCTATCGTTCCTCGATGATGTCCTCAAGTTCGCTCATTCCGGCTAAAACCTCGGTGGTAAGCCACTGCCGTTCCTCGCCATTCTGGTCGATGCAGTTCCATACCACTGTAGGCGTTCCTTCACCAGGACCTCTAAGGGCTCCAAGGAACCCGACAAACTCGCTTTCGCGCCGCTCCTCAGGCGGTAACTCGTTGAAGCTTGCAGCAATATCGACGAGTCCACCATTCATAACTGGGTTCTCACGAACAAGAGCGGCCATATGGATCAGTCGCGGCCCCCCGTTTTCGATGAGTTCGCGGAGATTTACCTCAGGCACATCAGCGCCATAGTTTCCCAACTCACTTAAGGAGGGCACGGCAGCACGGGCCATCGAACGCGACGGACGCGTCGGCAACGTCGCGAGCCGCTCCGGACTGGAGATCCCCGTCTCGTAGGGCCGGTCGGTAGACGTCGGATGGTCGCGGGCGTCCGCGTTGATCTTCTCGGAGAGCTTGTTGAGCTTGACGAGCATGGTGTGAAAGCGAGTGTCTGTCTGCTGGCGGACGAGGCGGCTGACGGCCTCGTCGGAGACGCGCATCTGGCGTCGCACGCCCTCGATGCCGTCATAGATATGGGCCAGCTCTTCCTTGACCTGTTCGAGCAGCACGGCGGACCCGCCCTCGACATACGGCGTTCTGGCGATCGCCCGCATGGCGGTATCGATCTGGTCGCGGCCCTCGTCGGTGACGATGACCTGGAACGCGTCCTCGAAGCGGCGTCCGGCGTCAGATTCGGCGAACGACTTGCGATATTCGTCGTGGTAGGTTTTCAGTATCTCTTCGACGGACATGGCGCCGGCCTGCATGCGCCGGCGCAGTGCGTCACCGTTGTCACGTTCGGTGAGCATCAGCTCGCGCAGGTCGATGGGGACGCCACGCAGCGTGCCATGCACGACGTTGATGATATCCTCGACTTCCTTGTCGGACAACGACCGGCCGCCGTTGCCTTCCTCGATCGTCCTGATCTGCTCCTGCCGGTCGGCGATTTCCTGTTCGAGCAAGCGGATGCGTTCGGGAAGGTCGGCGGTGAGCTCCATGCGGGCGTGCTCGATCTCCATGATGATCGAGTTGGCCTGCGCGCCGGACATCGTCTGGGTGTCGTCCTGCAGCTTGTCGAGCGCCTCGATGGCGCGGTGGGCGCGTGCGGTCAGGCGGTAGAGGAACCGGTGGCTGGCCGGGTCGAGCGAATTCGCCAGCCATGCATAGTCGCCGTTGCCTTCCTTCATGAGCTCGGCGATGGTGTGGCGGGCATAGTCCTGAGCATCCTCGTCGTCCCTCAGCGCGACCTCGTCCATGTTGGCGAGCGTGGCGACGCCGCGGGAGAATCGTTCCTCCAGATCTTCCTTCGGCAACTCCGATGTCAGCGGATCGAACGCCGACCGGAGCAACGCGACGTAGATGCGGGCCTTCGGTCTGGTGAGCAACCGGAGCACCCCGGTGTCATACACCGACCGCAACTGCTCCATCTCGTCGCGGATGTCGCCCAATGGCCCTCCCCTGTTCGCCGGAATCTCAACAACTGTCCATCATAGCAAATGGCCGCCTGGGCATCGCCCCATCATTCTCCCGATGGCGCGGTGTCATACGGCTGGATCGCCGAGGGATTGGTACGACGGATAAAGTCACCCATGGCGGGAACAGTGAACGCCACCCTTCCCCGTCCGGGAGCATAGATCAAGCCGAGTTCGATCAACGACTGCCTTGCCCGCGTCATCTCCGTCGGCTTGCGTCCCAGCAACTGCGCCACTTCGCCGGTGCTGCACGATTCGCCGCCGAGCCGCGCCATCGCCTCCATGTATTCCCGGGCCACATTAGTAGCCCGTTGCCAGCGAGACTCGTACAGCCCGCGGTCAAGCAAAGCCTGTGCCTGCGGCTTGCCTTCGTTGACGGCGTCCATTCCGATCGGATTGGATGTCGCGGCATTGTAAGTGGCATCCCCATAGGCCTGAACGAAAAACGGATAGCCTTGGGCCAGCTTGACGAGTTCATCGAGGGCATCCGGACTGAATGAGGCACCCACGTCCTGCGTAGTCGTGACCAAGCATTGTCGGGTCTGTTCGTCAGTGAGTCGACCGAGCTCGTAGTAACGGAACAGACGCTCGGCATAAGAACGCGACCTGGAAAGGGCGCCGGGAAGGTCCGGCAAGCCAGCGGCGATGATATAGAACGGCAGATCCTGCTGGCCCATCCGGTGCTGGATGGTGATGAGCGTGCCCATCAGGGATTCGTCCATCTCCTGGAGCTCGTCGACGAAGAGAAAGAACGCCGAATGCCTGGCCTTGAGGTCGTTGCACAATTCCTCGATGGTCAGTTCCAGCTGGAATTCCTCGGAAGTATCGGATTCCTCGCTTGCTAAGGGAGACAAGGACAGCTTGAACCCGGCTAGTTCAACCGCCACGCTCTGGATGCGCTTGAGCGTCTCGATGAGTGCCGTGCGCAGTTCGTGGTCACGTTCCTGTACCACGGCTTTCTGGATGGACGTCACGATTGCCTGCATATCGCGTTCTTTATTGCCAGTGGACTCGATATAGGCGCCGAGTAATTCCGCTTCCCTGACCAAGGAAAGACAACGGAGCAGTAGTACAGTCTTCCCAACGCCCCGAAGGCCACTGAAGACCAGTCCCTGATCCGTCAAATCGTTTTTGGCACGGACAATCATGCGCTTGACGGCATCGAGTTCCTCTTCGCGTCCTGCGAGATTGACCGGATCGCGACCAGCACCAGGAACAAATGGGTTCAAGGCTTGCATGGATACGTTGAAGTCTTCAGCCATGGTTTTCCTCCTTCACGCAGATCCAGCCACGGCAGTTCAAGTTCTATGAAGAATTATACAACTATATGCAGTAATATGCAGTTGTATGTAGCTATATGCGGCATATATAGTTTAACTCATAGCGCTTGTTAACAAGCGGCACTCGTTCCCTGCTGGTGGCGTTGTTAAAGCAGTCGGAGAAGAGCTACTGACGTTACCGGTCTTGGGCACCACAGTAGTGATTAATGATTAATGAATACATGATGTGTCTTCTTCTCCACTCCCCGGAGTGGTTTTGCCGATGAAATGGTTTGGTGTGGCCTGTATTCGGTGTCGTCTTTGACAACCGTTTGCGACTGACAGCATGTACGACGATGAACCCGATGATAATATCTGGATGTCCCGCTAAAAAAGCGCATCATCTATAGTCCAGAAGCTTCTGCTTCGCCGCGGCGAACTCCTCCTCGGTCAGCAAGCCATTCTGCTTCATGGCGTTGAGTTCCCGCAGTTTGTCCATGAAACCGTCAGCCTCGTTGTCAGCAGATTCTTGCGTGTCCTGTGGAAGGGGTTGTGGTACGCCCTTGTTCGGGTCTCGCCATCCGCGCTGCTTTGCCATGGTACGGATACGATGCACGAGATCCTGCGCCTCCGGCAGTTGGCATGGACCGACCTGCACCATCCACGAAAAGTCGTCACCCTCGACGACCACGTACTTGTCGCCACCCTCTAATTTCGGCAGGGCAAACGCAAATACGCCAAGCGTGAGCAGACGTGGCACCGTAGGACGCGATAAGACCGACATTCCATCCTCCACCGTTGCTACAAGGTCCTTGAGCGGCCTCGTCTCTCCGCCGCAGCGGATCGACTCTTCATGCAGCACGATGCGGTCATGATTGACGCCCACGACTTGTGCGACAGGCAGGTCATCGAGGAAGAACGCATCACGAACCGACAGGCTATGGTTCTTGCCCGGCTTGCGCGGTGCGTTCCTTAGTTCCTGCTTCTTCCGTGCACGTAGTTCAAAGAATGGTACTGGTGGAACGCCTCCATTCACTTTATGTCCCAATGCCCTGAGCAATATGTCGTTGTTCGACCTGTTTTTCTTTAGCAGTGTTCCATACTGGTGCTCTGCGCTGTTGCCATCTATCACGGAACTGGGCGTCACATCAACGCACATGTTGAACGTCAGTCCCGCGAATCCCAGAAGACTATATTTCGTAACCGCGTAGTCAACGACCGATTCCAGCGGGACAATGCTCTGCTTTCCGTATGTTTCCACCGACGTCCCCGTGCGGTTGATAATCAGCACATCGTTCTTTAAGGTCAACGTGGACTCGTAGCCTTCTAATTGGATCATTGCTCCTACTTCCCCAAGTTCCTTGTTGACGCCACCCCCCCCCTTGTGGCATGCAATGATTCTACCTGAAACTCTCAGAAGATCTGGCCATGAGCAACCTGACGTGGCATTTCTGGATCAACTCAATAATGCTTGTGAGGGCAGGGACGCGAGAAGTCAAGGAACTGGCGAGAATAGCTCGCTTTATGAGTTGATGCGTTCGGCTATGCCAAACGCATCAACTCTCAGTCGCGATTCGCACGGCAGCCCCCTTCCAAGGAGCTTGTACCGGTTGCACTTTAGAAGAGGAGGCGGCGCAGGTCCTCGATCTCGTCCTTGCAAACGGCGTGCCCCATGCCTTCGTAGGTCAGCTCGGTGCAGCGGCCGGTGGCCGACAGCACCCGGCGACAGCGTGCCTGATCTTCGGCGGGGATCTGCGTGTCCGCGGTGCCGTAGGCGAGGATGAATTTCGTCGTGGAGCCGAGTCCGGCGATGGCGGATGAATCGTCCTCGTCTTCCTTGAACGATGGCGACAGCAGCACGGCCGTGTCGAACAGGTCGGGCCACTGCTGGACGAGCCGGTACGACAGGAAGGCGCCCTGCGAGAAGCCCATCAATGTCAGCCGGCGGCCGGCGAATAGCGGCGACTCGAGCAGCGAGACGAGCGCGTTGCCGACCTCGTCGCAGGCCGCGCGGCGCGTCAGGCCGTCACTCTTCTTCGAATACCAGCTGTAGCCGCCGATGTACGGCCGGCGGAACGGCGCCTGGAAGCTGAAATAGCTCGGCTTGGCGTCGGCCGGCAGCGGTTCGGCGACGGCGTCGAGGATCGAGACCATCTCCTTCTCCGAGTTGCCATAGCCATGGAACATCAGGAAGACTCGGTCACCGGCTCCCGGAGCCGGTTCCTCGACCTGCATGACGGCGTTGAGTTTCATCGGTACGATCCTTTCCCATGACAATGCGCCGTCGGCGGCGGAACTGCCGGCGACGGCGAACGAAAAAAACACGACGGGAGGTCAGCCCAGCTCGTCGAAGACGAACGGGATGGCGTCGATGACGTCGCCGGCGACGATCGGATGGCCGGTCGACGTGACCGGCAGCGGATAGTCGTCCTCGGCGCCATAGAGCCGCGGACGCACCCAGCCACGCTGGTCGGAACCGGAGGCGATCGCGGCGGCACGGCCGTGCAGGTAGGCGCCGGCCGCGGCGATTTCCGGCACGCAGGCCGGATCCTCGTAGATCTGGTCGTCCTGCTGGGCGAGCAGCGCGGCGACGATGCCGGTGAGCACGTCGCCGGCACCGGCCGTGGCCAGGCAGGCCGGCGCGCGGCCGGACACGAGCACGCGCATCGCGCCGCCGAACGAGCCGGCGACGATCGTGATGGCGCCCTTGAGCAGGACGGTGGCACCGGTCAGCCGGGCCGCAAGCTTCGCGCAGTACAGCGGTCGCGCCGTCACGTCGTCGGCGTCCATCGCATGGCCGAGCCTGGTCAGCAGCCGGGCGAGCTCGCCGGCGTGCGGCGTGAGGACGACCTGTGACGGCACGTTGGCCGGCAACAGGTCGAGGGCGCCCGCGTCGACAACGATCGGCGGCATCGCGAACGCGGCCTCGTCGCGCCGCTCGGCATCGGCGAGATCGTCGCCGTCGACGAAGCGGCCGGTGACGTAGCGTTCCGGCGAACGGCTGGAGTCGTGCTCCTCGTCGTCGAGCACGTCCTCCGCGCGGGACAGCGCGTAGTGGGCCAGCAACGCCGAGATCGTCGACGTCTGCAGGTCGCGCTGGACGGCGTCGGCGTCCTCCTCGTCGCGTTCCTGGTGCTCGTCGAACGTCGACGGGACGCCGGAACCGACGCCCCACGCCTCCACGCGGCCCTTGCCGATGACGGCTTCCGGCAGCGCGTGCAGCACGAGGTCCTGCGGTCGCGACGGGCCCATGTAGCGCACCATGCCGATGTTCGAATGGGCGGCGGCCAGCGACGTCAGCACGGCGGCGCCCGGATACTGGTCGGAGCCGGTCACGAGGCCGACGACGCCCCGACGGTACTTCGAGTCTTCCTTCTGGCACGGGCGGATGGCCTCGGCCGCGAACGGCGCGTTGACCATCTCGACGGCCGGATCGGCGGAGTCGAGATCGAAGCCGAAGTCGACGAGCGTGACATGGCCGAGCGCATAGGCGGCCGGCGGCAGCATGGCGCACGGCTTCATCGCGCCGAACATGACGGTGTAGTCGGCGGGAATGTACGCGCCGGGCAGCGAACCGTCGTCGACGCCGACGCCGGACGGCGTGTCGATCGCGACGACGATCGGCAGTTCGGTCGTCCGCTGCGCGTCCGGCACGGCGATGTCTTCCGGCGGCTCGCCATCGAGGCCGAGCGACGACGCCAGCGCGGCCGGAATGCCACGCAGCGCGCCGGTCACGCCAATGCCGGTCATCGCGTCGAGGACGACGTGCGATTCGCGCGCGTAGTTGACAGCGGCCTCGAGCCGCCGGCCGGCCTCGCCGGCCGTGAAGCCGGTCGGGCAACCCGGGATATCCGAGGACGGGTCGAGGTTCCAGACGCGGCCGCCGGACTGGACGAACCGGTCGAGCGCACTGGCGTGCAATGTGCGGCCGGTGGCGATCGCCGTCACCTCGTAGCCGCGGGCCGCGAGGTAGGCGCCCGCGTACAGGCCGTCGCCGCCGTTGTCTCCGGCGCCGGCGAGCACGGTGACGCGAAGGTCGTCGCCGTCGATGCCCTTGTCGGCCAGCACGCCGAGGACGGTGCGGGCCGCCGCCTGGGCGGCCATCGTCATCAGCGGCACGCCCTGGGCGAGCAGCGGCTGCTCCATCGAGCGCACGGCCGCCGTGTCCCAGGCGGCGTACAGCAGCGTCTGCATGCGTTCGGTCGCCGCCGTCGACGACGCCCCGTTGCGTTCCGAATCGGCCTGTGACTCTGTGAATGCCATGCGACCAGTCCCCTTCACTGTGAATGGATGTTGCCCCCTAGCTTAGTATGCGCGGCGGGAGGCGGCGTCGCGCTAGTCGGCGCGCGTAACGGCGTCGAGGCAGGACAGCGCGTTGAGCGTGCGCGGATAGCCGATGTACGGCATGATCTGCGAGATCGCCGCGCGGCAGCACTGTTCGTCGTTGCCGACGCGGATGTTGGCGGCGATGTGGCTCCTCAACTGCGGTTCGCAGCCGCCCATCGACGCGAGGAAGCACATCGTGACCATCTCACGTTCGGCGACGGTCAGGCATCCGCGCGTGTAGTAGTCGCCGAAGCAGTTGTCGACGAGCCACTTGCGGATGTGGCGCGACTCCTCCGGACCGCCGGATTCGCCGGCGAAGTCCCGCATCCGCTCGCCGAAGATCTCCACCTGCTTGCGCTCGCCGGCGGCGAGGCGCCCTTCGGCGTCGTCGGGTTCGACGGTGCGCTGCGGCTCGAGCGGCATCTTGACGTCCATCGCCTTGAGATAGTCGTCGAGCTTCTCGAGGAACTCGACGGCGCGGCCGAAGCCGAGATAGGCCGTGGCCTGGTAGACGATTTCCTTGAGCTGCGACGACGTGAGACCGGACTGGTAGAACGCCGGCAGCATGTCGGTGAACGTCTTGAGCGAACCGGTGCCCATCAGCGCCGCGACGATGCACATCGAGCGGTGCATGTCGTCGAGCTGCGGCGCGTTGGCGGCGGGCTCGTTGACGACTTCGTCGAACAGGAACCGCTCGACGATCGCGATGTATTCCGGGTCGGTCTGGGCGAACGTCTTGTCGTCGTTCCAGAACTTGTTCATCTTCCTGTGCAGTTCCTCGAACATGGTCGTGGATCCCCTTTCCCTTCCGCCCCGATGCGGAGCCATGCAGGCTTGCGCCGACCATGATAGCGCGACAGCGCTCCCGTCGCATGACGGGAGCGCTGTCGGAAGAAACAATGTCCTGTCGCGCGAATCGTCCATGTCTCCGGCGAGGCGGATGGCGGCAACGATTCGCGCCGGCGGATCAGGCGGCCGAAATCAGCGCGGTGCCGTCGAGGTCGAAGTCGGACAGCTTCCAGGACTTCGGCGTCGGATCCTCGTAGGACGTGTGGTAGTAGGTCATCGTCTTGGTGGAGAAGCAGGACGTGTACACGGTGTACTCGTAGTTGCCGTTCTCCATCTTGGCGCCGCCGTAGATCATCGACGAGCCCTGCAGCGTCTTGAACAGGCGGTTGACGCCGTGCGCCTCGTCGGAGGTCTGCGGATAGTGCGAATTCGTGTAGGCGGCGCGCACCAGGCGCGACGGCGAGCTGTAGTCGCCCGGCAGGCCGTGCATCGAGACGCCGGAGCCCCATGCCGTCATCTCGTACTTGTCCCAGTCGGTCGTCGGCGGGAAGTCGACGGTGACGTTCATGTAGTTCTTCATGTTCTCGAGGTGATAGGCGAACGTCGGCTGGTTCGTCATCGCGTCGATCGGGTTGTGGTAGACGTGGATGCCGTCGGCCATGTACTCGACGACGATCGAGCGGGTCTTGTCGGCGACGATCCAGTGCAGCAGAGCGACCGGCCACTTGTCGTTGACCGGCTTGGCGACGATGGCGACGCCGTCGAGCGCGGCCTCGACCTCGTCTACCGAATCGAAGTTGCGGGTGACCCACAGCGGGAACTCGTAGGCGGCAACGTTCGTCTTGCCGTCGACCGGACCGTCCTCGTACTTGGCGTAGCCCGGGAAGTTCAGGCCGGCGATCGCCAGGCCGTTCTCGTTGGCGCAGTCGTAGTACAGCGGCTTGTCCTCGGCGGTGATGGCCAGGCCGAAGACGGCGCGCTTGCCGAACGTCGCGTTGAACTCCGGCTGGTAGTCGAAGTTGCGCGGCGTCACCTTCATCGTTTCGCCGTACGAGCACTCCCAGTCAAGATTGCGGCCGAAATACATATCCCCTTCGGCATCGGTGAACCGAACACCTGTGCACATGATTGTCCTCCCCTGATTGCGTGGATTGTCTGTGCCTGTCGATTCAGATTGTACGGAGGAAGTGCTTGGAGTTTGCCGAATTTCGGCGCTTGTTCACTGCGAAAGAACGAAGTTGACGATTCGCGCGCCACGTGGTTCGCGAAACGCTACTCCTCGGCGACGAGGTCGAAGTAGCTGTCGTTCCACATGTCCTCGTCGCCGTCGGGCATCAGCAGCACGCGTTCCGGATTGAGCGCGCGGACGGCGCCCTCGTCGTGGGTGACGAGGACGATGGCGCCCTCGTACTTGGCGATGGCCTTGAGGATCTCGTCTCGCGAGGCCGGGTCGAGGTTGTTCGTCGGCTCGTCGAGCAGCAGCACGTTGGCGCGCGACGTGACGAGCGTGGCCAGCGCCAGCCTGGTCTTCTCGCCGCCGGACAGCACGTGCGTCGGCTTGAACGCGTCGTCGCCGGAGAACAGGAACGAGCCGAGGATGGACCGGGCCTGCGTGTCGTTGAGCTCCGGCGCCACGCGGCGCAGGTTCTCGAGAACCGTGATCGACATGTCGAGCGTGTCGTGCTCCTGGGCGAAGTAGCCGACCTTGCAGCCGTGGCCATACTCGACGACGCCGGTGTCCGGCTCCTCGAGATGGGCGAGCAGGCGCAGCGTCGTCGTCTTGCCGGCGCCGTTGTAGCCGAGGATGACCACGCGGGAGCCCTTGTCGATGGCGAGGTTGACGCCGGCGAACACGAGGTTGTCGCCGTACATCTTCGAGATGTCCTTCGCCATGATCGGCGTGCGGCCGCACGGCGCCGGCTCCGGGAAGCGGATGTCGGCGACCTTCTCCTTCTTCTGCGCCTCGGACGTCTCGCTGAGCAGCTTCTCGGCGCGGCGCATCATGTTCTGCGCGGCGACGGCCTTCGTGGCCTTGGCGTGCAGGCGGATGCCCTGCTGCATCAGGCGTTCGGCCTTCTTCTCGGCGACCTCGCGTTCGCGGCGGCGGCGTTCCTCGTCGACGACGAGCTGGTGCAGGTAGGACTTGTAGTCCATCGAATACATGTCGATCTCGCCGCGCTGGGCGTCGAGGTGCCACACCTTGTTGACGACCTCGTCGAGCAGTTCGGCCGAGTGGGAGATGACGAGGAAGCCGCCCTCGTAGCGCTTGAGGTAGCCGCGCAACCATTCGATCGAGTCGGCGTCGAGGTGGTTCGTCGGCTCGTCGAGGATGAGCGTGTCGGCGTCGGAGAACAGGATGCGGGCGAGCTCGATGCGGCGGCGCTGGCCACCGGACAGCGTGCCGATCGGCTGGCTCATGACGTCCTGCGGCAGGCCGAGCGACGCGGCCATCGCCGTCGCCTCGGACTGGGCGGCGTAGCCGCCGGCCTTGTCGAATTCCTGCAGGATCTTGTCGTAGCGGTTCATCGCGCGCGTCATGACGTCCGGATCCGGATCGGACATTTCCTTTTCGGCCTTGCGCATGCGCGTGATGATCGCGGCGATGTCGCGGGCGCTCATCATGCGGTCGAGCGCCGTCTGCTCGGGGTCGGCGGCGTGGGTATCCTGCGGCAGGTAGCCGAGCTTGCCGGTGACGCGCACGGTACCGGACGTCGGCAGCGTCTCGCCGGTGATGACTCGCGTCAGCGTGGTCTTGCCGGCGCCGTTGCGGCCGGTCAGGCCGATCTTGTCGCCCTTCGCGACATGGAAGTTCGTCGGGTTGAGCAGCGTGCGGGCGCCGATCTGAATCTCGAGTCCCTGCGCGTCAATCGCCATTCGTCACCGTCTTTTCTCGGAAAGCCATCGTCATGGAAAGATCAAGGACCGGAACGATTCGCGCTCCGGGCCCCGATCACTATACCGGCACAGCGGAACAGGACGGCTTCACTGCGCGCCGGCGGCGACGGCCTCTCCGGCTGCGGGCGCGGTCGCGCCGGCCGGAGACGCCGGCTGCTGGAAGGCTCCGAGTTCGTGGACGACGCGCTCTTCCATTTCGTCGATCTTGTGGTCGAGCTCGGCGAGTTCGACATTGGCGCGGTCGACGCCGTCATGATCGCCGATCAGCACGAAGCGGTCGATCGAGGAGAGCAGCGACGTGCGCTCCCAGACGAGTTTCTGGAGTTCCTCGACGACCATGCTGTCGACGTATTCGCCGGCGACCTTGAAGTTGAGTTCCTCGGTGTCCGGATCCTCGAGGTCGATGCCGGTGGCTTCCTTCACGAGCCGGTTCATGCGTTCCTGGTCGACGAGCCGGCCGGCCATGAACTCGTGGAAGCGCGACGTGTAGCCGACATTCTTCGCGAACGTCAGATTGGTCAGCTCGAGGTCGGCGATCATGTCCGAGGACGAATCGTGGCAGAATTTCAGCGCTTCCCGCTCGGCCTGGCCGAACACCGTGAACTTGCGCGGACGACTGGAGACCTCGCCCCTGCGGCGGGTGACGAGCGTGGCCGGCGCCGACTGCGTCCACAGCGAGGCAGGCTGGCCCATGTCGTCGACGATGACGATCGCCGTGTTGTCGCCGCAGCGGAATTCCCAGCGGTTCTCGTACGGAAACTCGTTGACCTTCGAATACGTGTGCGTGCACGTCAGTCCGTGCAGCCCCTCGTAGGTTTCCGACATGACCATGGCGCCGTCCTTTGTCCTCTGTTCCCTTCCCGACCATCCTAACCTACCCCGGAGGGTGACGGGCCGGAACCGTCCCTCCGGTTTTCGCCGGGATATGGACGGTCCGGTCCGGATGGCGACGGGGTCAGGCACCGATCAGCTGCAGCATCTGCGAGACGGACTTGCGGCCGAAGTCGATGACGGGCTGGCCGTCGACGTCGCCGTCGGCGGTGTGCTTCGTGACGACGATGCACGGCACGCTCATCACCTCGTAGAGCTGCTTGAGCTTCGGGAAGTGCGCGAGGTCGTAGGCCTCGGCCCGCACGTTCGGGTTGAGCGCGGCGATGCGCTGTGCGGCGCGCACCGTTTCCGGACACATCGTGCAGCTCAGCGAGACGAGGATCATGATGTCGACCTGCGTGCCGATCGCGTCGATTCTGGCGCGCTCGTCGTCGGAGATCGGCTGGCCCGGGCCCGCGGCGTTGTAGATGCCGAGGACGAACGAGTTGAATTCGTGGCCGGTCGGCACGCCATGGAACGCCAGCGTCGTCGGCTCGAGCTCGCCCTGCATGTCGAGCGTCATGATCCTGACCATCGGCGTCGCCTGCGGCAGCGGAACGGTCGGGTCGATGTCGGCGCGACCGGTGGACGGATCGACGTCCTTCGCCTCGCGGCGGCGCACGGCGATCTTGCCGCCGCTCAACGACGCGAGCTCGTCGACGAAGTTGGCGAGCGTGACGGAGACCATGCTCCTGTCGAGCGTCAGCTCGAGCGTCACCGGATTCGCCATCTTCGCGAAGACGACGTCGAGCTGGCGGCGCGTGGCCTCGTCGAAGAACGCGCCGTCGACGCCGCCATTGGCGGCCGCGGCCTTTGCCTCGGAGGAGATGCGCGCCGCGGCAGCGTCGTCGGACGGCCGCGCCGTGGCCGGCGCCGGAGACGTGCGCGCCGGCAGTCCGTCGGGTTCCTCCCGCTTGCGGTAGGCGCTGGCCGTCGGGCGCCGGGGCACGATGCCGGTCTTCCGGGACATCGTCGAACAGTACCGTTCGAGTTCGGTCGCGGCCAGCGCGCCGTCGGCGGCGGCCGTGACGACTTGCCGCAGCGGCTTGATCCTGATATCGCCAGCCGCGTAGATGCCGTCGACCGACGTCTTCAGTTCGGCGTCGGTGACGACGTAGCCCTGGGCGTCAAGCTCGACAATGTCCTTGACGAACGCCGTCTGCGGGGCCGTGCCGGCGAAGACGAAGACGCCGAACGTGCCGCCGTCGGCCGGCTTGAACACGGTCGTCTCGCCGGTGCGGTCGTCATGCAGCACGGCTTCGGTCAGGCCTCCCCTGCCGCCGGAGACGGAGACGACCCGCGTGTTGTAGAGCACCGAGACCTTCGGATCGTTCTTCGTGCGTTCGGCGGCGGACGCCGCGCAGGTGAAGTCGGGTTCGCGCACGACGACGGTGACGTGCGAGGCGTACCTGGCCAGGAAGACGGCTTCCTCGGCCGCCGCGTAGCCGCCGCCGACGACGAGGACTTCCTTGCCGGAGTAAAATTCGCCATCGCAGGTGGCGCAGTACGCGACGCCGCGGCCGGCGTATTCGCGCTCGCCGTCGAAGCCGGCCGGCCGCGGGGCCGCGCCGGTCGCCAGCACGATGCCGAAGCACCGGAAGTCGCCGGCCGACGTGCGCACGGTCTTCAGGCCGGAAGAATCGTCCAGCGTGATGCCGGTGACGTCGGCGACCTTCAGCTCGGCTCCGAAGTCGCGGGCCTGGCCGCGCATGACGGCCGTCAGCTTCGCACCGTCGGTCGACGCGACGCCCGGATAGTTGACGACTTCCGCCGTCGCCGTGATCCTGCCACCGAATTCCTCCTTCTCGAGGACGAGGACGCGGTAGCGGGCGCGGCCGAGATACATGCCGGCGGTCAGGCCGGCCGGGCCGCCGCCCACGACGACGACATCGTAGACGTCGTCGGCGGCGATGGCGGACGAATCGTTCGCCGCCACCGTGCTGTCCGTCATGGTTTCCCCGGCCATCACAGCTGCCCCACGAGGTCGAGGCTCGGCTCGATCGTCTCCTCGCCCGGCTGCCACTTCGCCGGGCAGACCATGTCGCTGTGCTCGCGGACGAACTGCGAGGCCTGCACGCGGCGCAGGATCTCGGCGGCGTCGCGACCGACGTTCGACGAGATGACCTCGTAGGCGACGACCTTGCCGTCCGGATCGACAATGAAGTCGCCGCGTTCCGCGAAGCCGGTCTCCTCGTTGTAGGTGTCGAGGTCGCGGGCGAGCAGCGCCGTCGGGTCGGCGAGCATCGGGAACTGGATCTTGCCGATCTTCTCGTTGGCGTCGTGCCACGCCTTGTGCACCCACTGCGAGTCGGTGGACACCGAGTAGATGTCGCAGTCGATCTTCTGGAAATCGTCGTAGTGGTCGGCGAGATCCTCGAGTTCCGTCGGGCAGACGAAGCTGAAGTCGGCCGGATAGAAGAAGAACACCGACCAGCGGCCGAGAATGTCCTTCTTCGAGATGGTCTTGAGTTCGCCGTTGGCATACGCCTGCACGGTGAAGTCGGTGATGTCATGCTGGAGCAAAGTCATGATGCTTCTCCTTGTCTTCGGTTCCGGTCGTCGCCGGAACGATTCCTCCGCGTCCGGGCCTGTCCCCAACCAGAAGGCCACCGGAAGCGGCATGGCCTTACGATAGGGAACCAACCTCCACGATGCCACCGCTTTCACCGTCCAGCGAAGCTCCGGTGACTAGAATCGGCAGTGGATTTTCTTCCATCGGTTTTTACCGGTCCGGGCCGTCCGATCCGGACATTTTTCCGTGTAAAGGAGCACAGCAATGGACGACATGAGCGACGTCCTCGTGGCGTATTATTCGGCGAGCGGCAACACCGCCCGCGTGGCGCGGGCGATCGCCGACCGCATGAGCGGCGACCTGTTCGAGATCGTGCCCGACCCTCAATACACGGCCGCCGACCTCGACTATCGCGACCCGTCGAGTCGCGTCTGCCGGGAACACGACGACCCGTCGATGCGCCACGTCAGCCTGCTCGACAGCGCGCCGGAACATTTCGCCCGCTATTCGCTCGTCTTCGTCGGCTACCCGATCTGGTGGGGCGTGGCGGCGTGGCCGGTCAACACGTTCGTGACGATGAACGATTTTTCCGGCAAGACCGTCGTCCCGTTCGCGACGTCGGCGTCGTCGCCGCTCGCGCTGAGCGCCGAGAAGCTCTCCGGCGAGACGACGACCGGCGCGTGGGAACCGGGCCACCGCTTCCAGTCCCTCGCCACCGACGCCGAGGTCCGCGACTGGCTCCAGTCACTCGACGTCTGAACTGTCCGGAAACGAGACGGACACCGCCGGGGCGCCATCCCGTTTTCTATACTGGCTTGCGTTTCCGTCCCCTCGAGAAAGCGACCATCATGACCGGGCCGATTACCGACATCGTCTTCGACTTCTGCGGCGTCCTCGTCGACTGGCAGTGCCGCGCGGCGCTCGAGGGACGCTATCCCGACGATCTCGTGGAACGGATTTGCGCCGACGACGATCCGCTCGGCTTCTTTCGCTACGAGGACGACATGGACGGCGGCGCGCTGCTCGCCGACGTGCTGCCGGTCGTCGCGGCCGAGCAGGGCGACGGCATCGCCGACATCTTCCGCGACTACATCGAGCGCTACGGTGACGCGCTCCCCCGGCTCGTGCCGGGCATGGAGAACCTGCTCGCCGATCTCGACGGCGCCGGTTACCGGCTGTGGGGCCTGACGAACTGGTCGTGCGAGACGTTCCACTTCGCCTTCGAGAAGTTTCCGCAGCTCGAGCGGTACCTCGGCGGCACCGTCGTCTCTGGCGTCGAGAAGAAACGCAAGCCGAACGCCGACATCTACCGTCTCGCCGAGGAACGGTTCTCGCTCGATCCGGCCGCCACCGTCTTTCTCGACGACACGGCGAAGAACGTCGACGGCGCGATTGCGGCCGGCTGGCACGGACTGAAATTCACGGATGCCGACCAGGCACGCCGGAACCTTGCCGAGTTGGGCGTGAGGATCTAGGAACCTCGCACTTTTCGCCGGGAATGCGCCTTTTCTCGCCGAATTTCCTCCTGTCCGGGCAAAAGCGCGCGGGCTTCTCATATTTCAAAATGGCTCTCTTGCGAAGGCCTTCCACGGCCGTATCTTGGGTATAAATCGATTCTGCCGGAAGAATCGTTCCGATAAATTTTACTTATACCGAGAAGGAAGCCGGAGATGACGCTGCTGCAGCTCAAGTACATTGTCAAGATCGTGGAGTGCGGCTCGATGAACGAGGCGTCCCACGAGCTCTATGTCTCCCAGCCGGCGCTGAGCTCGTCGGTCAAGGAACTCGAGAACGAGCTCGGCATCGAGATCTTCAAGCGCTCGTCGCAGGGCATCGCGCTGACGGTCGACGGCGCAGAGTTCCTCACGTACGCCCGCCAGGTGCTCGACCAGGCGGCGCTGCTCGAGGAACGCTACAAGCACACGAAACCGCGCAAGCAGCTGTGCACCGTCTCGACGCAGCACTACATGTTCGCCGTCGAGGCGTTCGTCGACATGATCGAGTCGCTCGACTCCGACGAATACGAGTTCACGATCCGCGAGACGCGCACGAAGGACATCATCAACTCGGTCGCCAACATGCGCAGCGATGTCGGCATCCTCTACCTGTCCGACTTCAACCGCAACGTCATCACGAAGCTGCTGCGCGAGAAGCACCTCGAGTTCCATCCGCTGTTCCGCGCGCCGCTGCACGTCTTCATCTCGCGGACGAACCCGCTCGCCGGCAAGGACGTCGTGACGATGGAGGACCTGAAGCCCTACCCGTTCATCCAGTACGAGCAGGGCGAGGACGGCAGCTTCTTCTTCGCCGAGGAGGCCGTCTGGCCCGACTACTCTCCCAAGCAGATCAACGTGACCGACCGCGCGACGATCCTCAACTACATCATCGGTCTCAACGGCTACACGGTGTGCACCGGCATCGACAACGGCGACCTCAACAACGAGAAGATCGTGACGGTGCCGCTGGAAACCGACGAGACAATGCTCGTCGGCTGGATCACGAACGAGCGCGCGAGACTGTCGCGCGCCGCCGAGATCTATCTCGACAAGCTGCGCGACGTCGTCGAGCGGCAGGGCTACCGCATCATCTCCTGACTCAGGCGCCGTACCGTTCGAGGTAGGCCTCGGCGGCATCGGCGATCTCGTCGCCGACATACGGCTGGCCGTCCGCCCCGCACAGCACGCGGCCGGCGGCGAACAGCTCGAGGACGTTGGCGATGGCGAACACCGGGAAGCCGAACTCGTCCTCGACGGCGGCGACGGCCGAGCGGTCCGAATCGCCGGTCTTCTCCATGCGGTCGACGCTCAGGACCAGCCCGACAATGTCGACGTCGGCCTCGGCCTTGAGCTTCGGGACGACCTCGCGCACGGCGGTGCCGGCCGTCATGACGTCGTCGACGAGCAGCACCTTCATGCCGTCCGTCAGCGGCGTGCCGACGAACATGCCGCCGTCGCCATGGTCCTTGCGTTCCTTGCGGTCGAACGTGTAGCCGACCGTCATCGGCGGCACGGCCGGCTTGCCGGCCGCCGCCGGACGGCCGTTCGCCATCGCGATCGCCGTCGAGACGCACAGCGGAATGCCCTTGTATGCCGGCCCGAACACCGTGCCGATGTCGGCCGGCAGTCGCCCGGCGGCGATTTCGGCGCGGATCTTTTCGGCGTAGAACTGGCCGAGCCGGGCGACCTTGGCGCCGTCGTCGAACGCGCCGGCGTTGATGAAGTACGGCGACTGGCGTCCGGATTTCAACGTGAACTGGCCGAATTTCAGGGCGCCGGATTCCAGCAGGAACTTCGTGAAGCGCCGGTCGATGTCGGTGGTGTGGTCGGTCATCTCGTCTCCCCCTGTCCGTGATGCGGGAACATGGTCGTGATACTGGTCTTGGTGGTCGTGGCGGTCGTGATGCCAGGCGGCGATGGTCGCGGTCAGCATGGTGGCTCCTTGGCGTGGTCCGGGCGCCGTCAGCGCCAGGTGTCGCCCTTGGCGAGCTTCTCGGCGAGTTCGGGGCGGGCGTCCAGCAGTTCCTCGAGCTCGAGCGCCACGCGCAGCGGCGCCGTCGGGTCGACGAGCGCGGCACCGCCGACCTCGACGGCGTTGGCGCCGGCGTACAGGTATTCGAGCGCCTTCTCGCCCGAGTCGATGCCGCCGATGCCAATGAGCGGAATGTCCGGCAGCGCCTGTCGCACTTTCCACACGCAGGCCAGGCCGATCGGGAAGATCGCCGGGCCGGAAACGCCGCCGGTGACGTTGCCGATGATCGGCTCGCCGGTGCGGATGTCGATGCGCATGCCGACAAGCGTGTTGATCAGGCTCAGCGCGTCGGCGCCGGCCTCGGCGGCGGCGCGCGCGATCGCCGCGATGTCGGTGACGTTCGGCGACAGCTTGACGATCATCGGCTTGTCGGTGAGCTTGCGCAGCCGTCCGATGCAGCGGGACAGCGCGACCGGGTCGGTACCGACGGCCATGCCGCCGGCGGAGACGTTCGGGCAGCTCACGTTGATCTCGAGCATGTCGGCCGGCGAGTCGGCGAGCTTGGCGACGACGTCGGCGTAGTCGTCGTCGCTGTGGCCGGCGACGTTCGTGACGACAGTCGCGCCGAGTTCCTTGAGCTTGGGCAGCTCGTCGACGAGATAGTGGTCGACGCCGGGATTCTGCAGGCCGACGGCGTTGACGGTACCGGCCGGCGACTCGGCGGTGCGCACGCCGGGATTGCCGTCCCACGGCACCGGCGAGACGCCCTTCGTCGTGATGGCGCCCATCTGCGAGACGTCGTAGAAATGCCGGCAGGCGGCGAGCTGGAACGTGCCGGAGGCGGTGCCGACCGGATTCTTCCACGGCACGCCGGCGACGACGGTCGGGTGTTTCCATTCGTGGTCGCCGTAGAGCGTGGTGCCGGCGTCGTCGGCCGCGTGTTCGAGTTCGTCGACGGTGGCGTCGTATTGATTGTTCATCGGGGGTTGTCCTCTCCTGTTGTCGTCTTGCCGTTCGTCTTGTGGCCGGTTCGCCATCCGGGTGCTGTTCGTGTCAGTCGGTCCAGCCGAGCTGGGTACCGGTGAAGACCGGGCCGTCGGAGCACACCTTGAGCCGGCCGATGGCCGTGTCGATCGTGCACACGACGCAAGTGCCGTAGCCGCATCCCATGCGCTGCTCCATGCTGAACTGCGTGGCGAAGCCGTGGCGCGCCGCCCACTGGGCGACGGCCTTCATCATCGGCAGCGGACCGCAGCTGAGGATCTCGAAGCGGCGACCGTTCTCGTCGGTGCCGCCGTCGAACATGCCGTCGGCGGCGAGCCGCTCGAGGACGGTGACAACGTTGCCGTCGGTCTCGTCGATCGAATGGACGCCGATGCCGAACTGTGTGAAGAATTCGTCGGCGAAATGAACGTCGCGATAGCCGAGCACGGCGGTGACGGCCGCGTCGTCGCGCGCGGCGAGCTTCTGGGCGGCGTTGATCAGCGGCGGCACGCCAAGACCGCCGCCGACGAGCAGGTAGTGCGACGGCCGCTCGAGCCGGAACGGTCTGCCGAGCGGACCGAGGACATCGACATGGTCGCCGGCGCGCAGCCGCGCGAATTCGCGGGTGCCCTCGCCGACGACGGCGAAGACGACGGAGACGAGGTCGCCGTCGACGTCGGCGACGCCGAACGGGCGGGGCATGATGTGCAGCGGGTTGCCGGCGTACAGGTTCACGAATTGCGCCGGCCTCGCGTTCTGCGCGATGTAGGTGTCGCGGAACGTCAGCCGGTGGACGGCGTCGGCGAGCTGCCGGTGGTCGACGACCTCGACGGTGCGGCGGCCCGGCTGGAATCCGGCGGCCTTCGCCTCGGCGACGGTCGGCGTGAACGGTGCGGTCATGGTCTCTCTTCTTCCTGGTTGTGCTGTGCTGTTCGGTTCGTGGATGCTGGCGGGCGGGTCCTGGCCGCGGGAACGATTCGCGCGGGCGAAGTCCGGCGGCGCGAATCGCGCCGACGTGGCGATATTTACGGCATGACGGCGCGCAGGTCGTCGCGCATGGCCTTGGCCGCGAGGCGTGCCGACGTGATGACGGCGTCGAGGGCGTCGTCGACAGTGGCGGACGAGTCGTCGCCGAGCAGCTCGTCGGCGTGATCGCTCGTCGTCCAGGCGCCGATGATGCCGCGCGACGAGTTGACGACGATGCCGGAACCGTCGCGGTCGAACATGCCGGCGACGTCGGCGGCCGTGCCACCCTGGGCGCCGTAGCCCGGCACGAGGAAGAACGTGTGCGGCATGCGTGCGCGCAGCGCGCGGCCCTCGTCGCGGTGCGTGGCGCCGACGACGGCGCCGATGCGCGAGTAGCCGTACCGGCCCGCCGAGCCGGCGCCCCACTGCTCGACGAGGTCGGCAATCTTCTCGTAGACACGTTCGCCGCCGGCGAGTTCGAGTTCCTGGACCTGGGAGCCGGACGGGTTCGACGTGCGCACGAGCGCGAAGAGGTCCTTGTCGCGGTCGGTCGCGGCGGCGAGGAACGGCTCGATGCCGTCGGAGCCGAGGTACGGGTTGACGGTGACGGCGTCCTCGTGCCACTGGTCGTCGGTCAGGTGGGCGGCGTAGGCCGTGGCGGTCGAGCCGATGTCGCCGCGCTTGATGTCGCCGATGACGTAGAGGCCGCGCTGCTGCGCGTATTCGCAGGTCATCGCGTAGGCGTCGAGGCCGGCCGGGCCGAGCGCCTCGTACATCGCGATCTGCGGCTTGACGGCCGGGACGATATCGGCGACGGCGTCGATGACGGCGCGGTTGAATTCGAAGTAGGCGGCGGCGTTGCCGGTAGCGACGACCTCGGTGGCCTCGGCGACGGCGTCCGGGTCGACGTCGCTGCCGGCGAGGCTGTCGAGTTCGGCCTGCGCCTCGGCCGTGAACGCCGTCATGAGCTGCGGCGGCACGACCTGTTCGGTCGGGTCGAGTCCGACGACCGACGGGTTCTGCTTTTCGTCGATGAGTTCGATGAGTCTGTCCATCGTGGTGTCCTTTCCTTCGCGTCGTCTCTAGTTGTTCAGCGCGGCGAACTGGCCGCCGACGATCGTCGCCTTCGCGCGGCCGGTGACGTTCCAGCCGTCGAATGGCGTGTTGCGCGCCTTCGACTTGAAATCGTCGGCGCGGATGGTCCACTGTTCGGCGGTGTCGAGGATGACGAGGTCGGCGAGATCGGGGCTGGCGAGCCTGCCGAGGTCGAGGACGCGGCGGCCGTTCGCGCCGGCGTGGCCGTCGTCCTGCAGGTCGATGGCGGTCGTGAGGTTCAGCGCCGGATGGCCCATCATCGCGGCCGGCGCGACGCCCATCAGTTCGATGAGCCGTGCGTCGGAGACGATGCCGCCGTCGACGAGCGTCTTGTGGCAGACGCCGTAGGCGCATTCGAGGCCGATGATGCCGTTGGGCGCGTCGAGGAAGCCGAGCTGCTTTTCCCCGAGCGTGTGCGGCGCGTGGTCGGTGGCGATCATGTCGACGGTGCCGTCGGCGATCGCGGCGAGGACGGCGTCCCGGTCGGCCGCCGACCTGAGCGGCGGGTTCATCTTCGCCATCGTGCCATAGCGCAGCAGGTCCTCGTCGCACAGCGCAATGTAGTGCGGCGCCGTCTCGCAGGTGACCGGCAGCCCCTCGGCCTTGGCGGCGCGAATGGCGTCGAACGCGATGGCCGTCGAGACATGCTGGAAGTGGACGTGCACGCCGGTCTCGCGGACCAGCTCGATGTCGCGGGCGACGACGGCGAGCTCCGTCTCCTCCGGAATGCCGGGCACGCCGAGACGGTCCGCGACCGGGCCGGCGTTGACGGCGCCGGTCTCGTGGTGTTCGCAGTGCTCGATGAGATAGAGGCCGGTCTTGCGGCAATTGTCGAGGACCTCGCGCAGCACGGCGCCGGACGGGACGGCCGAGCCGTCGTCGCTGACGGCCGTCACCGGATGGGCGAGCTGGGCGGCGTCCTTGTGTTCCTCGTCGACGCCACGCACGTACCATCCCCAGCGTTCCGGATCGGAGGCGACGGCGCCGGCCCTCCCCTTCGTTGCCGCCACGCACAGGTCGTAGCGCACCGGCAGCGTCACGTCGTGGATGGCCTCGTAGTGCTGCAGGTAGTCGATGACGGTGCGGCATCCGGACTCGAGGACCTCGGCGGCGCCGAGCTCGTCGGGCAGCACCGGTTCGCCGTCGATCGCCGGCACCGTGTTCGGCATGATCAGCACGCTCGTGTAGCCGCCGGCAGCCGCCGCGCGACAGCCGGTGATCATCGTCTCCTTGGCCGTCTGGCCCGGATCGCGGAAATGGACGTGCGGGTCGGCGAAGCCGGGGGCGACGGTCAGTCTCGACGCGTCGACGTCGGGCGCGTCGACGCCGCGGCCGAACACCGGGCTGCCAGTCGTCGGCACGACGAGGTCGATGTGTTCGCCGGTATCCCAGACGCGGATGTCGCGCAGCGTCACGGCCATCAGAACTTCGCCTCCTCGTCGCAGTAGTCGCAGCGGTATTCGGGCTTGCCGTTCCCGCCGTCGTCGACGAGATGGAACAGCTGGTCGATGCCGCGTTCCGTCGTCGTCACGCAGCGCGGGTTGACGCAGCGGATGATGTTGACGACACGGTGCGGCAGCTTCGGATGCTTCTTGGCGACGATGACGCCGCCCTCGACGACGTCGACGGTCGCCTGCCGGGCGATCAGGCCGAGCGCCTCGAGATCGACATGATTCTCCCCCTCGATCTTGATGATGTCCTTCGTGCCGTACTGCTGCGAATCGGCGTTCATGATGAGCGCCAGCTTCGTCGCCGCCGGGTCGATGTGCAGGTAGTGCAGCACCTTGAGCGCCGTGCCGGCCGGCACGTGGTCGATGATGATGCCGTTCTGGATACTGGTGACTTCCATCCTGTTCACTCCTCCGTGTCGTCGTGATCGTCGTTGCCGTCATCGCCGAGCGGCTCGTAGCCGGGCAGCTCATCGCCGAGGACGGAGCTCTCGAGCGCCATCCTCATCAGCATGCCGTTGCGCACCTGCTGGAAATAGGCGGCGCGCGGATCGTCGTCGACGTCGACGGCGATCTCGTTGACGCGCGGCAGCGGATGCAGGACGGCCATGTCCGGCCGGGCGTGCGACAGCTTGGCCTCGTCGAGGATGTAGGTGTCGCGCAGGCGCAGGTAGTCGTCCTCGTTGAAGAATCGTTCCTTCTGGACGCGGGTCATGTACAGCACGTCGAGCTGGCCGATGACGGCAGCCAGGTCGGTCGTCTCCTCGTACGAGCATGTCGGCGACGCCTCGATCCGGTTGACGACGTAGCGCGGCGTCCTGAGTTCTTCCGGCGAGATCAGCACGAACCGGATGTTGCCGAAGCGGCACAGCGTCTCGATCAGCGAGTGGACGGTGCGGCCGAACGTCAGGTCGCCGCACAGTCCGACCGTCAGGTTCGTCAGCCTGCCGAAGCGCTGGTCGATCGTCGCCAGGTCGGCGAGCGTCTGCGTCGGATGCATGTGGCCGCCGTCGCCGGCGTTGATGACCGGCACGCGGTCGCCGGTCGCCGCGTTGACGGCGGCACGGGACGCGACGAGTGCGGCGCCTTCCTTCGGGTGACGCAACGCAATGCAGTCGGCGTAGGTCGAGACGGTCTTGATCGTGTCGGCGATCGACTCGCCCTTCGAGACGCTGGCGAGCTGGGCGCCGGCGAAGCCGATGACCTGGCCGCCCAGGCGCAGCATCGCCGTCTCGAAGCTCAGCCGCGTGCGCGTGCTCGGCTCATAAAACAAAGTGGCGAGCACCCTGCCTTCGCAGGTGCGCGCCACTTGACGACGATGAGATTCGATATACCGTGCCTTGTTCAGCAACTCGTTGATCTGTGGTACCGACAACGTATCCAGTGTGATGACGCTGTCGCCGACCATGCTGGCCGTTGCGTCTGCGGATGGTTGGTTCACCGCTCGCCCCTCCTGATTGTCACGCTCATGGCGGCCACGTTTCGCGACCCCCGCCACTATAGGCGACAATGTCCGGCGAGGTCGGCCCGCGTCCATTTCCGCGCACAATTTCTTCACGTTCGCATTTCTCCATCCTCTGGCGTGGCTGTCGGTTGTATACCGATCGGAGATGATCTGTCACTGCACTGTAGGCGCGTGGCACGCTAGAAGGTGAGATGGATTCCGGAAAGATAGTGATGAACTACTGAACCAACAGCTCTTCTTCGGGAATACCCCGCATCCACAGATCCAGATATCGGAAAAGTTGGTCGTCGGGATGATGTCGCTTCATATTGCATATCGGCTCCTCTAGATCCCCCAATGTCACTACCTCGCCGAAGAGTGTCGCGGGATGTGTGCCATCAACGTTCCAGTAATCTTTCGGTATCGTCTTGACGTAGTGAGGTTGTTGCGTCGTGGTGTCAATCCCATCGCAGTACAGATCACGGTTACAACGAGCATCCAGGGCGCACCCAAGCGTGCAGATCAGTTGCAAATCGGCTAAGGCTCCGGTGAGATCCAGAGAGCCTGAACCATTAATCGGCTCCACCTCTTTTCGCGCCAGGGCGTGTAACGCTGTGGCTTCTAGCATGTGCTCCTTGTCGCAGGTCTCTCCGCTACGCAGTTGAGAGAAAATGATTTTGCTGAGGTAATCAGTCCTCTCAAAACGTGGTAAATCGGCATAGGATTGATTCGGCTGCCAGCACTGTATCTCCTTCTTAACGAAGTCAAAGGGACAGATGACATAGTGAAGCAGAATGGTCACAGCCGTCTTTCGATCACCAGTCAGCCATAGCAGCAGGAGCATCTCAACCGCTTCGACAAAGGCTGCCGGGCAATCTTCGATAACTGTCAGCCAGACGATGCCCTTGATGGATGCAGACCGATAATAGTCGAGAACCTTCATTGGCATGCGGCGAGAATGATGGCAGTCCTTCATCAGCTCCACGTATTGATCCAGAATGGCACGCCTACTCCACCACTGCTGTCCCGGTAGTTCCGTTATGCCAGCCTGCGTCCACGATGAAGCGATCATATGAAATCAGTAGGCTCCTGCGTCCTTGCCCTCACCGGTGTTCTTATACTGCTTGCCAGTATTGTATCCGTGAGGATTGGTGCTTTTCTCGTCTCTTACCGAGCCCAACGTCTCCATCCACCAATGTTCACGCCGGATGATAGTGGATGCATCTATTGCAGGATTGAAGACTTCCAGAATCGAGTACTGAAAGTTGTTGGAGATGTACTCCTCTCCTTCCTGCGCCACCAGTTCCTTGAGAAGCTTGTTGCCGCCGGTATGATCTCCCCACGCATAGTCGTTCCAGCGACCTAGCAATCCCCCGTCGCCATACGCCGAACCGACATAGTGCCAGCCGTTGGCTCTGTCAGTCTGCAAGTAGATGGCACTGACCGCTCTAAGCGCTCCTTGCCACTCTCCGAAAGAGAGCACTGTTTGCAATTCAGGAAGAGAGAGGGATACATTGCTGTACCCGGGGAAGGGGTCATGCGGCATCCCTCTCTCGCTGATTTCAGAGACTGTTAAGTCATTCCAAAAGCGAGTGCACCAGTCTGTGCGTGGAGACGATAGTTGATATACGGTGCGTAGGTCTCGGAGCCCTGCATTGCGTGCGAAGCTGACAATGGTGCGGTCTGCATAAGATTTGAATTTTAGATCTTCCTCATAGTAGTAAACCTGGTCGCCTTTGGCATTGCGGTACTCTCCCGTCGTGCTGAAAGCGCCGACGAAAAGCCAACGTCCATCATGAGTTTGAATGAATTGAAGGGCTTTTCCGTAAATGTTCCCCGAAGCATCTTTCCCAGACCATTTTCTGGTAAATATCCATTCCATCGCTTCTTGTCTATTGCTGTAATAAAGGTTGAAAACGTCTATATATTTATTAGAATTTAGTCTGACGGTATAGTTCTTCATCTCGTCACGGCCGATCCCAACCATTTCGAAAAAGCGTATTGGTGAGGCCTGCTGAGTGTTGTCGTCCATCTGTTCCCCTCCCCTATATTAGGGCTGCTCCCTTGGTGTTAATGCTTCAAGCCATGGTTGTGGCTTGTTCTTGACTTCTATATTACGGTCGATATCTGGTTCCGTACTGTTTCTACCGGTTTCGGGTAAACTTGGCTAAATGGAA
Source organism: Bifidobacterium choloepi (assembly GCF_010667615.1). Taxonomy (GTDB): domain Bacteria; phylum Actinomycetota; class Actinomycetes; order Actinomycetales; family Bifidobacteriaceae; genus Bifidobacterium; species Bifidobacterium choloepi. The sequence continues at coordinate 154,811 of NZ_VYSG01000001.1, forward strand.
GACCATCTGAACGGTGTACCGAACACTTGCGAGATTGTGGTTGGAATTCTGGAGTATCTCATTGCCTACACGGATAGCGAGCATGGGGCCAGTGCCGCTGAGATTGCGCGGGAGATCGGGGTTACCGACAAAACTGTCAGGATGCATCTCAAGACGCTGAGCCAGACCGGGGCGTTTGGACGAACCGTTGCCAAGATCTCCCGCAAGGAGCTGAAGGATGCGGCCAGCGCCGACAGTACGCCCGGCTGGTACATTGCCCCGCTCATAGACAGCGCGCAGATGCGGCTGCTCGCGGACGCCGTCGTCATGTCCCACGCCGACGGGGAGATGCTGGAGGACCTCCGTGGCATCATCCTGTCGCTGGCCGGCCACTCCGGACGCCTGATGCAGAATGCCGACCTGCCGACGATCGTCACGCCTCATCACTACAACACCGAATTCATGGTCACCGTCGAGTTGCTGAATGAGGCGATCAACCTGCGGAGGGGCGTATCGTTCACATACTGCACGTATGCCGACGACGGCAGCATGGTTCCCGTCGTCGACGAGGACGGGACGGACGTGACGGTGACCGTCGATCCGTACGCTCTCGTCTACAAACGCGACATCTACTATCTGATCGGGCACCAGCGCGGAACTGACCGACTGGGCTACTACCACGTCGACCACATCCGTGCCCTTCAGGCACTTGACGATGAGCTGGAACGCACGCTCGACAGTTTCAGTACGACGGCGGACGGACGGTTCGATCTCAACCGGCACGTCGACGAACATCCGTACTTCAACAATGACCGCGCCGTCCGAATCCATTTGAGGATGCAGGCGACGCTGGAGCCGCTGTACAGCTGGTTCGACCATCCCGAGGTGACACGGCTCGACGACGGGTCGTACGACGTGTGGATTACGGCTGACGAGGCGTCCGCGTCCTGGTGGTTGCTGCAGTACGCCGACGAAGGCGACATGATCGAGGTAATATCCCCCGGCTCGCTGCGGGACAAACTTAAGCGGACGGGAGAATGGCTGGCGAGGAAGTACGCGACGAATGGCGGTGAGGACGCGGCGACGTCGTGATTGGCATATTTCTCTCCCACTAAGAGAACCGGGTCTGGATGATGGACGTGTGTGGATGGACGCGGCGCAGGTCATCTTCCTTGGCGAGCATCGTGCTTTGGTCCGGAAAGTATGAATTGACGATGACGACGATGATGGCCATGCGGCGCGCCTCGCGTTGTTCCAGCGAATGACGGAGCTTGGCCCAATCGAATTCACCGTCCGTCACGATGACGAGGATATTGGGTTTTGAGTCGGGTGGCATGGCGGCTGCGGCGTCGACGGCGGCCGCCATGTCTGTCCCGCCGCCACCCTCAAGCTTGTCCATGAGCTCGTAGGCCGAATGGAAGAGCCTAGGTTCGCCCTTGGCTTCGACATCAATGCAGAAGAACGACGGGTCGGCGACGGTTCTGCAGATCCCCTCGATTTCGGCAAGGGCATTCAAACACTGTTGACGTCCCATGGAACCCGAGGTGTCGAGAGCGATGACGAGGCGGGGTTCGGCCTTGACGAATCCGGGAAAGATAGCGTTCGACATGGCGGCCCGGCGCAGATTGGGCAACCGGTACGAGTACTCGGCGCGGCCCCTCGTCATGGTCTGTACGCTGTGCGCCGCCGTGTGTGCGAGAATGAGTCGCCAGTCAATGACCGGAGGCTTGAGGCCCTCCGCCATGAAGCTGAGGAGACTCCGCATTGGGGTGCTGCCATAACCGCGGCGGTTGAGGGTGTCTTCGATGTCGTGGAGTGTCTGTTCGCGGATGCGGGCTTCCTCGGCTGGAGGCAACGGGTGAAAGCCCAGCCGGTCAGCTTCATCGAACCGGGCGCGACGGGTCTCGTCGTCGAGGTCTTCCATGGGGCCGATCCAGTTGCCGTTGCCGGTTACGGCGACGTCGATGCGGATGGCCCGGTGATGGAACAGGGCCATGACGGGATCGTCCTTGAGCTGGGCGGCGTACTGTTCCGCCGTGGCGTACAGCTCGTAATCGCTGAAATGGCCGATGCCGGGGAACAGGAGGCCGGGAGTCCCGTTATCGCGGAAGAACGGCGTCAGCCTCCACTTGCCATACTGCTCGGCTACCGGTGCCTCCAGTTCGATGCCCATGCAACCCTCCACGATCATGCCGTTGATCTCCAGGTCGCCGGCGACGTTGGACACTTCGGGAGAGAAGCCCTTCTCGTCAAGACGTGCGTGATGGCGCTGGGTGTTGTGGAGGGTTTCGTGCATGAGCGCAAATGCCAGCGTGGCCAATGGCGTCTTGTTCTCGTCGAGCAGTTCGGGGCTGATGCCTATGCGGCAGTGGCAGTCGGTGTAGGCCGTTCCGCATCCCTCGTCGACGAAGACGACGAGCGCGGCCAGAATGGTGCGCAGCGCCGGAACTCCATGAAAGTCGGCGCCTTCCTCGCGCACCATGAGGTTGAGTGCCTGCGCGAGGCGGTTGCCTTCGCGTTCCGTCAGGGCGCGTAGCCGGTGGACCTTGACTATTACAGACGGAATGCCGTTCTCTTCGGGCTTCTTCGTGCCGGTGTCTTCAACTGCGTTCAATTCCACTCTCCTACTGGCGCAACGTGTTTTCCATCGTGCCGTCGACGATGGCGAAGGCTTCGAGCCAACTTATTCTGGCGCTCGAGAATTCGGCGTCCAGTCCCTGACTGGACGCCAGATCCGCCATGGTCCGATACGACGCGGTCTTGGCGCTAATGTCCTTGGCGACGTAGCGGCTCATGCCCGGTACTTTGTGTCCCTTCCAGTCTCCAGTGCCGGCGGCCGCGTTGAAGTAGTTGATGACGTCGCTTATGCCGGGCCGTCCGTCCTTGCCGTTGCACTGTGACAGATAGGCAACGACGTGGTTTTCGGCTTCAGTGATCTCGTTGAGGGAGCCATTCTGCCAGTCAATGAGCGTGGGATTCCGGAGGAGAGCTTCCGGCTTGACGGCATCTTCCTGATGAATGAAATCCGCAAAGAGCGTGGCGCCCTGAAGACCTACGGTGCCGCGCAGAATGCGCTGTTGGATTGGCCCCAGTTCACCCGTTGGGCCCAGAGCCGCCAGCATGTCGGCGACGTTGGTCCACGACCGCGGAGACGCCCAGCAATTCGCCATGACCCACAACTCGTTGGGATCGTGCTCGCTGTCGACCTGGTAGACAGCCTCCGCCTGGCCGGCACGACCCCGGTCGATGACGTCGGGATAGCGCAGGATCTGCGCCGAGTTCGCACGCAGGAACCGACCGATCAACTGGTGCCATTGTTCGCCATACTCGGCTATGTTGCGCTCGCAATCCTGCTCGTCGTATTCGTCCTGGGCGGGAAGAGCCGTGTACCGTCCCCATCCGCTCGAGATGCCCTCGGAGACGAACCGGTCACCGGGCCAGTAGGACATGAAGACGAGACGGTTGACCATCGGCAGACCGATGGGCGTGTAGTCGACGGCAGAATCGTCCGCATTCATCGCACCGATCACCATGACGTTGTCCGAAATGGGCGACCCGTCGGCGAAGACCCGTTCCCCGAGGATTTTCAGCAGGCTCGCCTGCACGGCGCGGGGAGTGTTCGAGAACTCGTCGAAGAAGAGGACGTGGCGCTCGTCGTCCATTGCGCGCTGTTGGAAGACGGGACGGAGCAACGTGAGGTTCCCGTCCTGCGGGTAGGGAATGCCGGTGACGTCGGTCGGATCGAGATCGCCGCCGACGACGCAGATTGGCTCGCCGTAGCCGTGATCGTGGCTCCATTGACGAATCAGCGACGTCTTGCCGACGCCGGGCGCGCCGACGATGACGGGTACCTGATGGGTGGCTTCACATACCGACAACAGGGTGAGAACGTCTTCGGCGCTGCCGGGACCGTGTTCACGATGGGGCATGATGATGTTCCTTGTCTGCTTTCTACTCGTATTGCGGCGAACGTTCGGCGATGGACTGTTGCCGATGTCATCACCGTTACCGTAGTGAACACAGTCTATGCGGACGGAAATGAAATCGAACCATATGGTACGAAAGGAACGTTGATAGCCATGATGGGACGAAGACAGGAGAAAGATTGCCCATAGAGAAGTCTTAGAGAGGAACATGACGATGCCGAGCTATCCACGCGAAAAGTTGCTCAAGCTATGTGAGGGAGAAGAACCCATACTGGCCGATTTCGGTCACGTCTTCACCAGACTCGTCATACGCCTTGGAGCAGAAACCGCCATGCTTGAGAGAATCCGACAATGTTCCGCGTTGGCCGATGTAGTCAGTGCAGAAGAGGGGGAATGTTCCGCCAAAGGCATTCCCCTGACGGTATCCGGTTTGGCTCGGGCTGTCTTTGCCAACGATGAATTCTGTTACTTTCTCCACTGCCTTCCCGGCAGGCTGCAGATGGAGAGTCGGTTGGAAGCTCGTGCGCACGCCGACAATGTGGACCAATCGTTGACGGAGAAGATCTGTTTCCTCGCTGTACTGGCCCCCTGGATGGAGACCGATTCCTTTTGGGAAGTACGCCGGTTGACTTTTATGGGCGACAAGCCACGGTGGCGTCCCATTCAAAGCGTCGAGATTCGGGGTGACCAGGCAAGTCTGTGCCGTCCAGCAGTGGCATGGATTTCGTCGGCGAGCGACGTGGTCTTCACCCTGACGATCAGTGAATACAACGATCTCGTGGAGACCATTGGCAAGGCACTGTGCCCCGAGTGCAAAGACATGGTCCATGCGCGGGTCATTTTGGAGTCGTACCGTGATGGGCGCGACAGATTATGGAGCCAGGAGGGCCTTGCGCAGGCAAGGAGACTGCTGGAACTTGTTTCCCGCGGCGTTCCAGTCGAGGAACTTTTGGTCTAGAAGCCATGACATGCAATACGAATCCGGTTGCGCATTGAACGTTTCGACAAGATGGGGGTGCGACGGTGCCACTACGGCTCCTCAGTGGAGAAAAAAACGGGAAGATATGGTTCGAGGATAATCCTCCCTTTTATGGTGAAACGACATACTCAACGAGGGAAAGAACATGCGATGGACTATGCGGAGTTCCGGTGCGACATGGCACGACGGTTTCTGGATGACTGGGATGAAGAACGGACATCGAATATGATCGACGCGGCCATGGAGGTCTTCGATGTCGTCAGCCAGACGATGTCCGCACAAGGCGGAGGCATATACATTGGACCTAAGGATTTGGCTGCCATATTGGATGGGCCTGTGACCTCCATGTACATCGGGAACGGGACACGGAACCTCGATGTACATGGCCAGACCTTCGCGGCCGTAGCCGCGCTCATGGAACTGCTGGACGAGGGATTGGAAGACATCGCTTCCGCACAGGGAGTACTGCTCTTTGTCACCATCCCCCGTCGGCTGTCCATGGCCGACGTCCTCGCCGAAGTCGAAGTGGTGGAACAGGCTGCTGCCAGTCAGGGCGGTGAAAGTCCAAACGTTGTCTGGGGAGTGGCATTCCACGATGAGGACGTCGTCGACGTTTGTCTTGTGGCGTTCAAGTGAAGTAATCCGACAGGGTGCCGTTCCAGCGGAGTTGCGAACTCCCACCGGCTCGAGCTGCGCTCTCGCCGACTCCCTCTAAAGAGGGAATTAGGGGTTCCAGCGGTGTCTCGTCCGGTAATTCATCTCGCGTTCCAGCGCGCTCTCGTCGCTTCGCGACGTCGGGGGTCCACCCTCAGTCAGCTTCACTGACAGCTCCCGCCAGCGGGAGCCACATGGTGGACCGCTCGCAGAGGGCGGAATACCCCCTGCTCTGGTTGAATCGTCAGTAGACCATGTGCTGGGGAGGATTCATGAGCAGGCTGTTGACACGTCGGGAACGCAGGGAGCTCAAGAGGGAGCATGCGGACCAGGAGCGGGAATCGTACGATCTCGCCGACGAAACGCAACGGGACGAACAGATTCCCGACGACTACTGCAACGTCTACCTGCTGTTCAATCTCGAGGCGGCCGTCGCCGAGGGGCATACGGTGCTCGGCCTGACCGACAAGCTCAACGGGCCGATGACGACGTACTCGTTCTACCGCCACGGCAACAAACTGCGGGCGCCGGGACTGATGGCGCAGCTGGAGCATCCGGAGACGCTCGATGATCTCGACCAGGCGAGCGGCTGGCTCATTCAGGGCAACCCCGGCAACTACTGGAACGAACACATGAACGCGGCGCTGTCGTTCGCCGTCCCGCCGGCCGCGATGAGGCCGATCAAGGCATACGCGGACAAGGCCACCGCCAACCCGCCCGAATACGATCTCGTCAAGTACAACTGCCTGACGTTCGCGATGGACGCACTGAAGAAAGGCGGCGTCACGCTCGAGGCGATCTCCGGGCGGGATCTGCACACCATCATTCCGAAGGACGCGTTCGAGGACATCATTGGCGCGGAGGGTGCCGAACCGTACGGGAAGTGGAAGTACTGGTTCCCGAATACCGAGGCGCCGAAGAACGGGCTGACGACGATTCCGGATATTCCGGGGAAGTGATTTCCCTCTCCCGCTTCTATGCCGTCTTGTCGCCGTAGAAGAGGCGCTCGCACACGTCGCGGGACTTGCGCATGACGGCCATGATGTCGTTTTCGAATCGCTGGCCATGGTTGGCGTCGTAGCCGAGGTAGACGGCGATGCCGCCGAGCGAGTAGATGTCGTGCGGCAGGATGTCGGCCTGCTGCACGCGGCCGGTCCACAGGTAGTTGCCGTTGCGGGCGGCCGTGCACATGTGCCAGGCGCGGCGCAGCGCGACGGCGTCGCCCGCGTCGATGATCTTGCGCCGTTCGAGCTCGTCGAGCGCGGCCATTGTCGACGTCGTCCTGAGGGCGGCGATGTGGCCGGCGTGCTCGAGCTGCAATAGCTGGACTGTCCATTCGACGTCGGACAGGCCGCCCTTGCCGAGCTTCAGGTGCCGTTCGCGGCGCACGCCGCGCGGCAGCCGTTCGGCTTCCATGCGGGCCTTGAGCTTGCGAATCTCGGCGAGTTCGCCGTCGGTCAGCTCGCCGACCGGATAGCGCATCGGATTGGCGATCCTCGTCAGGAAGTCGTTGCCGAGGCTCTTGTCGCCGGCGGCGAAGCGGGCGCGCAGCAGCGCCTGGCTTTCCCACGTGCTCGACCACGAGCGGTAGTACTCCTCGCAGCTGGCGTAGGACCGCACCAGCGGGCCGTTCTTGCCTTCGGGGCGCAGGTCGAGGTCGAGGTCGATCTTCGGCTCGAGGCTGACCGGTCCCATCAGTAGCGCGCGCAGCCGGTCGACGACCTTGCGGGCGAACCGGTTGGCGGCTTCGCCGTGCGGATCGTCGCCGCCGGCCGAGACGTCGCCGGTCGGCCGGTAGATCAGGATGATGTCGGCGTCGGAGCTGAAGTTGACTTCGCGTCCGCCGTAGCGGCCCATCGCGATGACGGCGAGCGTGGCGGGAGCCTCGTCGAGACCGTCGTCGGCGAGCTGGAAGTCGACCGACCAGCGCAGCGCGGCGTCGATGATCGCGTCGTAGACGTCGGTCATGCCGGTCAGCGAGTCGGCCTCGTCGACGACGCCGTTCATCCAGCCGAGGCCTATGCGTTCGGCTTCGTGGCGGCGCAGCGCGCGCAATGCCGTCGCGCATTCGCGTTCGGATTCCTGATAGCGGGCGACGATCGCGCCGCACTGCGTGTCCAGGCTGTCCCGGCCGCGTGGCCGCAGCAGGTCGTCGTTGCCGAGCCACGTGATCGACTCGAGCGACTTGTCGAGGGCGTCGCCGAGAAACCTCGAGTTTGACAGCACATGGCACAGGCGCTGGGCGGCTGACGGCGAGTCGCGCAGGAAGCCGAGGTATTCGTGCTTGCCGCCGAAATGCTCCTCGAGCTTGCGCCAGTACAGCAGGCCCATGTCGGGATTCTGTCCTTCGCCGAGCCAGCGAAGCACGGCAGGCAGCAGGATCCTGTTGATCTTCGCGGCGCGCGTGACGCCCTCGGTCAGCGCGGCGACATGGCGAATGGCGGATTCGGGGTCGGCGAAGCCGATCGATTCGTAGCGGTCGAGAATGGCCTGGCGGGACAGCGTGGCGACGTGGTCTCCGGACGGTGCCATGGCGCTGTCCGTCCCGTTGCCGACGGTGCCGTCGGGGCCGGGAATGGCGTCGGCGACGCCGGGGGCGGCGCTGATCGGCAGCATCGGCCGGTAGTAGATGTCGTTGTGCAGGCGGCGCACTTCGCGGCGCGTCTCGTCGTAGCGGGCCAGCAGCCCGTCGGGCAGCAGGCCGAACGCGCGGGCCAGCCGGTGCATCTCGACGTTGCGGGACAATTCGTCGGCGTTGACGTCGCGCGGTTTCTCGAGGCCGCCGGCATTGGCCTTGCCGAGGTCCGGGAACAGGTGGGTGCGCTTGAGCGCCCACATCTGCTGGCGATGCTCGAGCACGCGCTCGAACCGGTAGTCCTCGGCCAGCTGCCGGGCATGGACGCGGGAGATGTAGCCGCCCTCGGACAGCGCCTTGAGCGCGTCCATCGTCGACGCCACCCGCAACGACTCGTCGGACCGGCCGTGGACGAGCTGCAGGATCTGCACGGTGAACTCGACGTCGCGCAGGCCGCCGCGACCGAGCTTGATTTCCCGGTCCTTCATCGGCGCCGGAATCAAGTCTTCGACGCGTTCGCGCATCTTCTGGCAGTCGTTGACGAAGTTCTCGCGCTTCGACGCGGTCCAGACGAACGGCTGCGTCATCGCGACATAGTCGGCGCCAAGTGCCTCGTCGCCGGCGACGGCGCGCGCCTTGAGCAGCGCCTGGAACTCCCAGTTCTCGGCCCACTGCTCGTAGTACGCCTCGTGCGAGGCAAGCCGGCGCACCAGCGCGCCGTCCTTGCCTTCGGGCCGCAATCCCCCGTCGATCTGCCAGAGGACCGGTTCGGCGACGCCCATGATGACGGACTGGCAGGCACGTTGCAGCATTGTCGCCATCTTCGTGCCGGTGCGCGTCAGCGCCGTGTTGTCGAGAGGATCGTCGCCGGCGGCGGGCTCGACGACGTAGATCAGGTCGACGTCGGACACGTAGTTGAGTTCGCGTGCGCCGAGCTTGCCCATGCCGATGATCGCGAAGCGCACGCGGTCGGCGCCGGCGACTTCGCGCCGGGCGATCGCCAGCGCGCCCTCGAGCGCCGCGTCGGCCAAGTCGGACAGTTCGAGCGAGACGCGCGGCTGCAAGTCGACCGGATCGTCGGCACAGACATCCTGGGCCATGATCGCGGCGAGCTGCCGGCGATATTCGCGGCGCAGCGCCGTCGCCGCCTCGGCCAGCGGCAGGCCGGCGACCGGCTGCTCGCCGTCGCTGACGGGCCGCGGCGAGGATTCGATGGCATGAAGGACCGCCTCGATGCGCTGGCGCCGGTTGAACAGCGCCGAATCGTCGTCGTCGGTCGCGGCGGCCCTGACGAGTTCCGGACGGAACCTCATCAGCTTGCCGAGCGCGTCGGACGCGCCGAGCACGCGGACAATACGTCCGACAGCGCGATCGTCCGGCACGAGATCGTCGAAGCGGACGCCCTGGTTGGCCAGGTCGCGGCCGATGTCGACGTAGTTGCGCAACGCGACGTCCGGATCGTCCGCCTTCGCCAGCGCGTCCAGCAACGTGCCGATCGCCGCTCCACCGTAGCCGGCGTCGTCACGCAGTTCGCCGAGCAGCGCCTTCGCGGCGTCGAGCTCCTGCAGGCCCGCCCTGATCAAGTCCATCGTCGACACCGGTCGCCCGGCGCCGCGCTCCCCGAAATCGTTCATGCTGCCTACCCTACCAACGTCGGTTCAGCCGAACGCGGTATCCGTCCACCGGCGACGGCTTCCGGCGTCATGAGAACAGCGGACGCACGTTGCTCCAGATGCGCCTCGTCACGCTCGGATGGTTCATTGTGTACAGGTGGACGCCGTCGACGCCGTTCGCGACGAGGTCGGCGATCTGCTCCGACGCGTAGCAGACGCCGGCGGCGCGCAGCGATTCGCGGTCGTCGCCCCACCGCTCGAGCATGCGCCGCACGGCCGGCGGCAGGCTGCTGCCGCACTTCGTCGACATGTTGACGACCGACTTCGGATTCATGACCGGCATGACGCCGGCCTCGATCGGCACGTCGATGCCGGCGGCGTCCGTCATCTCAAGGAACCGGTAGAAGTCGTCATTGTCGTAGAACAGCTGCGAGACGAGATGCGAGCAGCCGGCGTCGACCTTCTCCCTGAGGTGGCGCACGTCCTCCGCCATCGTCTCCACCTCCGGATGCTTCTCCGGATAGCAGGCGCCGTAGATCTTCAGGTCCGGACGGCGTTCGCGAATGTAGGCGACGAGGTCGGTGGCGTGCCGGAAGTCGCCGACCGGCGGCCGCTCGGTGTCGCGGTCGCCGCGCAGCGCGAGGACGCCGGAGACCTTCGCCTCGTCGAACAGCCCGAGCGCCTCGTCGACGTCGGCCTTCGACAGGTAGACGGCCGTCAGGTGGGCGACGGCGTCGATGCCGTATTCGGTGCGGATCGTGTTCGCGATCCTCGCCGTCGCCGTCTTGTCGGTCTTCCTGCCGGTGCCGTACGTCACCGAGATGAACGCCGGCGACAGGCCCTGCAGGCCGTCGAGCGTGTCGTAGATCGTGCCGATCGACGCGTTGCGCCGCGGCGGAAAAACCTCGAGCGAGAACAATGGTGCCGTCATCGTCGTCCTCCCTACTCGCCGAGCTTCGCGCGGACGGCCTTCGTCGCCGCGACGAGATTCTCCAGCGACGCCCAGGTTTCCTCGTTGCCGCGGGTCTTGAGGCCGCAGTCGGGGTTGATCCAGACCTTCGTCACGTCCATCTTGGCGAGGATCTCGCCGATGCGGCCCTCGATTTCCTCCTCGGACGGCACGCGCGGCGAGTGGATGTCGTAGACGCCGGGGCCGGCTTCGGTCTCGAAGTTCGCGTCGTGGATGGCGTCGAGGACGACGAGGTCGCCGCGGGACGCCTCGAACGAGATGACGTCGGCGTCCATCGCGTCGATGTCGCGGATGATGTCGTTGAATTCGGAGTAACACATGTGCGTGTGGATCTGCGTGGTCGGCTGGACAGCCGAATGGACCAGTCGGAACGCCGGAACGGCCCAGTCGAGGTACTTCTTGTGCCAGTCGGAGCGGCGCAGCGGCAGCTTCTCGCGTAACGCGGCCTCGTCGATCTGGATGACCCGAATGCCGGCCTTCTCGAGGTCGAGCACCTCGTCGCGGATGGCGAGGGCGAGCTGCTTCGTCTGTTCCTCGTGCGTGATGTCCTCGCGCGGCCACGACCAGTTGAGGATGGTCACCGGACCGGTGAGCATGCCCTTCATGACATGGTCGGTGCGCGACTGGGCGTACGAGCTCCAGTCGACGGTGATCGGTTCGGCGCGGGACACGTCGCCCCAGACGATCGGCGGCTTGACGCAGCGGGTGCCGTACGACTGCACCCAGGCGTTCTTCGTGAACAGGAAGCCGTTGAGGTGCTGGCCGAAGTACTCGACCATGTCGTTGCGTTCGAATTCGCCGTGGACGAGCACGTCGAGGCCGATCTCCTCCTGCTTCTTCACGACGTCGTCGATCTGGCCGCGGATGAAATCGTCGTATTCGGCCCGGGTGATCTCGCCCTTGCGCAGCTTCGCGCGCTCGGCGCGTACTTCCTTCGTCTGCGGGAACGATCCGATCGTCGTCGTCGGCAGCAGCGGCAGCCCGAGCGCCTCGCGTTGCAGTCGCTGGCGTTCGGCGCGGGCCGGACGGCGGACGAAGTCGGCGTCGTCGAGGGCCGCGATGCGCGCCGCCACGTCGGCGTCGGCGGCCACGCGCGTGCCGTCGAACAGCGCCTGGTTGGCGGCGAGGACGGCATTGGCGGCCTTTTCCCCGTCGTCGAGTTCGACGAGGTCGGCGATGTCGCGCAATTCCGTCAGCTTCTCGACGGCGAACGCGAAATGCTTCAGCACGGAAGGATCGAGTCCGTCTTCCCCCTCGGCGCTGAACGGCACGTGCAGCAGCGAGCTGGCCGTCGCGACGGCGACGTTGCCGTTGACTTGCTGCAGCGCCTCGACGAGGCCGATCGATTCGGCGTAGTCGTTGCGCCAGATGTTGCGGCCGTTGACGACGCCGGCGAACAGCGTCAGGCTTTCCGGCGCGCCGAATTCGGACACGGCGGCGAGGTTCTCCTCGCGGCCCTCGTTGAGGTCGAGTCCCAGGCCGTCGAAGCCGAGCGCCGTCAGCGACGTGTAGACGTCGGCGACGTGGCCGAAGTACGTGTTGAGCAGCACCTTGAGGCCGGTGCCGTCGCGGCGCGGCAGGATGCGGTTGTAGAGCGATTCGAACAGCGCGATGTCGCCCGGCTCCTTGTCGAGGACGAGGAACGGCTCGTCGAGCTGCACCCAGTCGGCGCCGAGGTCGGCGAACTTCTCCAGCGCCTCGCCGTAGGCGTCGGCGAGCCTGCCGACGAGTTCCGCGGTCGGCTCGACTTCGGCGGCGTCCGGCGTGCGGGCGAGCTTGAGGAACGTGTACGGGCCGATCAGCACCGGCTTGGTCTGGATGCCGATCGACTTCGCCTCGAGGTAGTAGTCGAACGGCTTCGTGCCGGCCAGGCGGATGTCGGCGCCGGGTTCGAGTTCCGGCACGAGGTAGTGGTAGTTCGTCGTGAACCACTTCTTCATCGGCAGCGCCGTGACGTCGCCGCGTTCGCCCTGGTAGCCGCGGGCCATCGCGAACAGCGTCTCCTCGTAGTCGTCGAAGCCGAGGTCGCGGTAGCGCTTCGGCACCGCGTTGAGCAACAGCGCCGTGTCGAGGACCTGGTCGTAGTAGGAGAAGTCGTTGCTCGGAATCAGGTCGATGCCGGCGGACGCCTGCAGTTGCCAGTGCCGCACGCGCAGCGACCTGGCCACGCCGCGCATCTCGTCAAGGGACACGGTCCCCTTCCAGAATCCCTCGATGGCTTTCTTGAGTTCACGATTCTGCCCGATGCGGGGGAATCCGGAGACTGAGGTAAGCACGGTCATGATGGCTGTTGTCCCTTCCGAAACGCGAAACATTGCAACTCGGCCAACTTACCAAAAATCCGCCGCTATACCCCCATCATTCTCATCTGCATGTCGTCATAAATTCGATTTATAGGCCGAAACGGCACCTACTTGAAGTCGCGGGGAGTGATGACGCCGAGGAGGGTGGCCTGGTGGAGTTGCCAGCTGTTGAAGGGCATCGAGGAACCGAAGATGACGACGGTGGCCGGGGACAGGCCGAGGTTGAGCAGGTCGAGCTGTGACTGGTCGGATTCGGGATTGGCGAGCCACTGGCAGGCCATCGAGACGGTCGGCTCGTGGCCGAGGATCATCAGCGTGTGCCGTTTCGCCTTGCAGCCGGCCAGGTCGTCGAAGACCGACTGCATGCCGTCCTCGTACAGCGACTTGTGGAAGTCGACCTTCGGCTTGTCGCCGAAGACCTTGAGCATGCGGTTGCAGGTCTGCTGGGCGCGCAGCGCCGACGAGACGTCCATCTGGTCGGGCACGAGATCCATCTCCCTGAGGCCCTTGGCCATGGTCTTCGCCTGCTTGAGTCCCTTGTCGGTCAGGGGGCGGTCGAAGTCACCGGTCGGACAGAACGGCTCGGTCTTCGCATGCCGCATGACGAGCAGGATGTACGGGTACTGCTTGGCGGTCTTGGCCAGTTTCTTGATGTTCATCTCGTTCCGTCACTTTCCGTTTCCGGCGTCGCCTTCGGCGTCGTCGCCGTCGGCACCGGCGGCCTCGAGCGAATCCATCTGGCGTGTCAGGTCGCGCAGGACCTTGCCGAGCTTGCGGTCGGAAATGTCCCGCAGCTCGAGGTCGTCCCACTGCTCGGCGCGTTCCTCGTCGCTCAGCGAATCGATGTCGGTCGTCGTGTCCTTCGCCGGCCGGTCGCGCTTCCTGAGCGCGGCGAAGCCGTCGGCCATCGCCCGGCTGACGACGAGGTAGCCGGTGTGGCCAATCATCTGGTGGTCGGGACGCACGGCGAGCCCCTGCACCTTCCAGTTGCGTTCCAGCGTTTCCTGCACGTCGGGTTCAGTCCACTGGCCGCTGTCGCGCAGCGCCTCGGCCAGCTTGCTCAGCTGCGTTGTCGTCGTCACGTAGCAGGTCAGCACGCCGCCGGGCGCGATGACGCGATGGGCCTGCTCGAGCCGGTTCCACGGGTCGAGCATGTCGAGGACGATCCTGTCGTAATGGTGTTCGGTCAGCGTCGCCGCCACCGAGTCGAAATCGCCGGTCAGCAGGTTCCACCAGCCGGGTCGCGCGCCGAAATACAGCGTCGCGTTCGCCATCGCGATCTTCGCGAACTCGGGGCGCAGCTCGATCGTCGTCACCTCGCCGGCGTTTCCGTCGACGTCAAGGCCCTCGACGGCGTCGAGCAGGTTCATGCTCATCGCGCCGGAGCCGGCGCCGGATTCGAGCACGCGCATGCCGGTGCGGATGTCGCCGAGCTGGATGACCTGGGCGATGTCCTTCGGATACATGATCTGCGCGCCGCGCGGCATCGACAGCACGTAGTCGGCCAGTCGCGGCCGCATGGCGCAGAATTCCCATCCGCCGATCGCTCGCGCCGCCTTCCACGGCTTGTTCGCGTCGCGTTCGGGATGGGCGGGGTTGAACTGCGCCTCGCGCTTCGCCGTCACCGTCGTGACGACCGATCCCTCGACCGCGCCGATGACGTCGTCGTGGAGGATGAGGCCGTGCGCCGTCTGCGTATGGCCTCCGGGCACCAGCTGGTCGGTGATCTTGTTCGACCGCCGGTCGGTGAACTGGACCTTCTCCCCCGCCTTGAACGGACCGCGATGCATGGAACCTCCCTCGCCGGCGCTGCCGGAATCGCTTCACATCGGTGAATCAAACCTTCCCCACTATATCGCACGTCGCCGGTTCAGTTCGCGAAGGCGCTCCAGCGGCCGTTGCGATGCTCGACGGTCAGCGGCAGGCCGAAGACGGCGGACAGTCGTTCCGACGTGAAGCCCGTTGCCGCGTCGCCGGCATAGAGAATCGTGCCGGGAGCCGGGTCGCGGCCGGCGACGGCGTCCGTTTCCGATCCGGACAGCCGTCCCATGATCGCGACATGGTCGAATCCGGCGGGGATTTCCTCGAGCCGGTGCGTGACGAGGACGACGGCGCGCGCCGAATGTTCGGCGCCGATCCCGGCCAGCGCCTTGAGCGCGATCTCGCGGCCGCCGAGGTCGAGGCCGGTCGTCGGCTCGTCGAGGACGAGCAGGTCGGGGTCGGCCATCAGCGCGCGGCAGATCATCACGCGCGTGCGTTCGCCTTCGGACAGCCGCCACATCTGGCGTCCCTCGAGGTAGGCGATGCCGAACCGGCGCATCAGTGCGCGGGCGGCGTCGTAGTCGTCGTCGCCATACGTGTCCTTCCATCGGCCAGTCGTCGCCGTCAGCGCCGTGACGACGGCGTCGAGCGGATCCTCGACGTCGGGCAGCGCGCGCAGCAGTTCGGCCGAGCCCAGGCCGATGCGGTGGCGGTAGGAGAAGACGTTCACCTTGCCGAGCCGGTGGCCGAGGATGTCGACGGTGCCGTCGGACGGGAACGCGCGCGTGGCCATCATCTGCACGAGCGTCGACTTGCCGATGCCGTTGGGGCCGAACAGCACCCACTTCTCCCCCGGTTGGATCTCGAGGTTCACGTCGGTCAGGATGGTGCGGCGCTGGCGCCGGAATTCGACGCCGGAGAACCGCAGCGCGGGAATCGTCGCCGCTGCCTTGTCTTCGTTCATGCCGTCAGTCTAGCGACATCGGGCATGCCCGCGGCTTGCGGCGACCACAACGTAGAAGGGACGATTCTTCCGGTTCACAGGCCGCGGTGTTCGGCGATGACTTCCTCGTAGACCTGGATGGTCTGGTCGGCAATGCGTTCCCAGCTGAAATGGTCGCGGGCGCGCTGGTAGCCGGCAATGCCCATGGCCTCGGCCCGGGCCGGATTCTCGACCATGCGGTTGATCGCCGTGGCCAGGTCGGTGACGAACGTGTCGGCGTCGGCCGGTTCGCAGCTGCCGTCGAGGCGCTGGCCGATCGGCACGACGAAGCCGGTCTCGCCGTCGACGACGATTTCCGGAATGCTGCCGACCTGCGTGGCGACGACGGGCAGCCCGCAGGCCATCGCCTCGAGCACGCCGACGGCGAGCGGCTCGTACAGGCTCGGCGCGACGAAGACGTCGCAGCCGTGCTCGAGCGCGTTGAGCTCGTCGGTCGGCGGCACCTCGTCGATCCAGACGACGTTGCCGCGTTCCTTCTGCAGCAGCTTGATCGACTCGCGCACGTCGCGGGCCGCTTCCGGCGCGTCCGGCGCCGCCCCGCACAGCACAACCTGCACGCCCGAGCTGACCGAGCGCAGCGCCGCCAGCAGGTACGGCAGGCCCTTCTGGCGCGACATCCTGCCGACGTACAGCACGGTCGGCATGTCCCGGTCGATGTCGTGGCGGTCGAAGACGTCCCAGCCCGGATCGTCGTCGTCGGGCGTCGTGAAGTCGGAGATCGTGATGCCGTTGTGGATGACGACGACGCGTTCGGGATCGACGGCCGGATAGGCCTCGAGGATGCCGCGGCGCATGACGTCGGAGACGGCGATGATGCGGTCGGCGTGCTCGAACGCCTCGCGTTCGGCCCACATGCTCAGTTCGTAGCCGCCGCCGAGCTGGTCGCGCTTCCACGGTCGCTGCGGCTCGATCGAATGCGCGGTGACGACGAGCGGCACGTCGTGCAGTTGCTGGGCCAGTCGGCCGGCCAGGCACGTGTACCAGGTGTGGGCGTGGACGAGGTCGCCGTCGACGTCGTCGGCCATCTGCAGGTCGACGGCGAACGTCTTCGTCGCCGTGTTGTCGTCGGCGAAGTCCTCGGGCACGTCATAGCCGACGACGCGCAGGCTGCCGGCGGGGTCCTCGGCGGGAATCTGCGGAATGTCGACGGCCAGCCGGGGGCCGTCGAACGCGCGGACCGTCACGTCGATCCGCTCGGCCAGCGCCTTCGACAGTTCCTCGGCGTGCACGCCGGCGCCGCCGTAGATCGTCGGCGGGTATTCGCGCGTCAGAAAATCGATCCTCGGCGTTCCGCTGTCTTTCCTCATCACTCAACCTCGCGTTCAACAATGTACGGCATGCAATATAGGACGCCCGGCCTACAAACCGCGGGAATCGTCCAGAATAACGGAAAGGCGCCGCCGGCCGCCAGCTTGCGCGGAACGCAAAACCGCGCGGTACGGCCGGCCGGCCACTTTACGATGGCAGACATGAGCGATAAAAACTATCCCGGCGGCGAGAAGCCGTCCTATGAGCATCCGGTCCATCTGACGGCGGGCGAGACCGCGCCGAACTTCGAACTGGAATCCGACGAATACAAGCACTACGCGCTGGCCGACTTCAAGCACCAGAACATCGTCCTCTACTTCTACCCGAAGGCGATGTCTCCGGACTGCACGACCGAGGCCTGCGACTTCCGCGACAACCTCGAGCGCCTGTCCGCGGCCGGCTACACCGTCATCGGCGTGTCCAGCGACGACATGAGCGACCTGCAGGAGTTCCGCGAGAAGAACAACCTGACGTTCACGCTGCTCTCCGATCCGCACTACAAGGCCCACGAGCTGTACGGCGCGGTCAAGGAGACGATGGTCGACGGCAAGAAGGAATACGAGTGCACCCGCTCGACCTTCGTCATCGACGGCAACGGCAAGATCGTCATCGCCGAGTACGGCGTCGACGCGAAGGGTCACGTCGACCGCCTGCTCGCCGAACTGAAGAAGCTCGAGAAGTAACCGGTAGCCCATTCGGCATACGAAAGATGCCCGCGGAACCAAGGTTCCGCGGGCATCTTTCGTATGCCGCGCATGTGGCCGGGAATCAGACGGCGGTGCCGTTCTGGTCGAGATTGGGGTTGTTGTGCCAGTCGCCGGCATCGAAGAACAGCGACAGCACGCCGACGGCGAAGACGGCGGACACGGTGATGATCGACCAGGTCGGGTGGTTCGGCAGCCACATGACGATGAAGAACATGATCGCCGACAGCACAATGACGCACCAGGTGATGATCCTGCAGACCTGGCGGGCGGAGTGCGGCGCCTTGATGACCTTCTGGGGATCGTAGTCGTTCGGGTCGGTGTCCATCGCGCGGACTTCCTCGGCCTTGAGCTCGGAGCTCGTCGGCGTCCACTCCTCTTCCTTCTGCTGGATACGTACGGACTTGTCCTGCAGTCCGGTTTCGTCGATCATGCCGGAGCGGGCGCGACCCTTCGTCGCATCATACTGCTTCGGGACGCCGCCTTTCCCCTTCCTGGCGGCTGCTCGGCGTTCGGCACGGTTAGGCATGATCAGTTCTCCTTTGTACACTCATCAGTTCCAGCTCACCATAGTACTGGTTTCTGGAAAGATACTAGCAAACGCAAGGACCACGGAACACGATTCCTCCGACCACATGCCGTCCTCTCCCCTGCCGATGTCGTGAACCCGAGCCTGCGGGCTCGGGTTCACGACATCGGGGAGAAGCGGGCGGATGCAGCCGGGCAGTCCCTGCGGATTACCTGCGCGGCAGCGTCATGCCGCGGGCGCTGGCGACGATCGGCGCCGGCAGCTCGGTGGAGCCCATCAGGTAGTTGTCGACGGCGGCCGCGCACGAGCGGCCCTCGGCGATGGCCCAGACGACGAGCGACTGGCCGCGTCCGGCGTCGCCGCACGCGAAGACGCCGTCCTGCGATGTCTGGAACATGTCGTCGCGGGCGACGTTGCCGCGCCCGTCGAGGTCGACCGGCAGCTGTTCCTCGAGCGTCGCGGTGTCCGGGTGCAGGAAGCCGACGGAAATCAGCACGAGGTCGGCCGGAATGATCCTTTCGGTGCCCGGCTGGCGGGTGAACGGACCGTCGTCGCCCGGCGCGACCGAGACGACCTTCAGGCCGGTGACGTGACCGTGCTCGTCGGCGACGAAACCCTCGGTCGCCGTGCCGGTCTCGACGGTGATCTTCGCGGCGTCCTCGTCGGTCTCGCCGACGAAGTTGACGGAGTCGGTGTTGTAGACGTACTCGCCGCCCTCCTCCATCGAGGAGGTTTCCTGATAGAGACGGGCGAACGTCGGCCACGGCTGGTTGTCGGGGCGCGTGGCCGGTTCCTTCGGCATGATCTGCAGCACCGTGACGTCCCTGGCGCCCTGGCGGATCGACGTGCCGAGGCAGTCGGAGCCGGTGTCACCGCCGCCGATGATGACGACGTGCTTGTCCTTCGCGGTGATGTCGTTGACCGGCTCCACGCCGTAGACGCGGCGCGTGGCGTCCGGCAGGAACTCCATCGCGAAGTGGATGCCGTTCATCTGCCGGCCCGGCAGGCTCATGTCGCGCGGCACCGTCGAGCCGATCGCGACGACGACGGCGTCGTAGCGGGCGCGCAGCTCGTCCCACGAGATGTCCTTGCCGATCTCGGTGTTCGTGCGGAACACCGTGCCCTCGGCCTTCATCTGCTCCACGCGGCGGTCGAGGATCGTCTTGTCGAGCTTGAAGTTCGGAATGCCGTAGCGCATCAGGCCGCCGATCGCGTCGTCGCGTTCGTAGACGACGACGGTGTGGCCGGCGCGGGTCAGCTGCTGGGCGCAGGCCAGTCCGGCCGGACCGGAGCCGACGACGGCGACGGTCTGGTCGGAGATGCGCTGCGGCGGCAGGGGCTTGACGATCTCGAGTTCCCAGGCCTGGTCGATGATCGTGCACTCGTCGTTCTTGATCATCGTCGGCGGCTGGTGAATGCCGAGCACGCAGGCGCTTTCGCACAGTGCCGGGCAGATGCGGCCGGTGACTTCCGGGAAGTTGTTCGTCATCGACAGGCGGTTGTAGGCGTCCTCCCACTGGCCCTGGCGGACCAGGTCGTTCCATTCGGGAATGAGGTTGCCGAGCGGACAGCCGGTCATGCAGAACGGCGTTCCGCAGTCCATGCAGCGGGCGGCCTGCTGCTGCGTCCACGGCTGCAGGCCCTGTTCGGCATGGACGTCGTTCCAGTCATGGATGCGCTCGTCGACGGGGCGTTCGGCCAGCTCGTGGCGGGTGCGCACCTTGAGAAATCCACGTGGGTCAGCCATGTCAGCGGGCTCCTTCCATCACGGCGGCGTAGGTCTGGTCCCAGACGCCTGGTTCGTTGAAATCGACGTGGTCGGCCTCGGCCTGTTCCATCGCCTCGGTCATCGCGACATAGGTCTTCGGCACGACGTGCGTGAAGCGCGCGCGGGCGTTGTCCCAGTCGGCGAGCAGCGTTCCGGCGAACGCCGAGCCGGTCTCCTTCGCGTGCTGCGCGACAAGCGCCCGCACGACCGTCGCGGTCGAATCGTCCAGCTTCTCGAACAGCAGCGCGCCGGCGCGGGCGTCCGGATTGACCTTGTCCATGTCGAGGTCGAGGACGTAGCAGTGGCCGCCGGAGAAGCCGGCGCCGAAGTTGCGGCCGGTCGGGCCGAGCACGACGACGGTGCCGCCGGTCATGTATTCGCAGCCGTGGTCGCCGACGCCCTCGACGACGAACGTCGCGCCGCCGTTGCGCACGCCGAAGCGTTCGCCGGCGCGGCCGGCAACGAACATCTGGCCGCTCGTCGCGCCGAAGCCGGTGACGTTGCCGGCGATGACGTTCTCGTGCGGATCGAACGTGACGTTGGCCGGCGCCTTGACGACGATGCGTCCGCCGGACAGGCCCTTGCCGGCGTAGTCGTTGACCTCGCCGACAATCCGCAGCGTCTCGCCGCGCGGAATGAACGCGCCGATCGACTGGCCGCCGGAACCGTGCAGCGTCATGTCGATCGTGTCGTCCGGCAGGCCGTCCTCGCCGTACGCCTTCGTGATCTCGTAACCGACCATCGTGCCGAGCGTGCGGTTGACGTTGCGGATCGGCAGGTCGATCGTCACCTTCTCCTTGCGCTTCAGGGCCGGTTCGGCCAGCGCGACGAGCTTGTTGTCGAGCGCCTTGTCGAGCTCGTGGTTCTGGTCGATCGTCTTGTGCAGGACGGTGCCCGGCACCGGGCCCGGCTGCATCAGCACGTTCGTCAGGTCGATGCCTTCCGACTTCCAGCGACGCACGGCCTCGTCCTGGTCGAGGCACTCGACGTGTCCGACGGCTTCCTCGAGCGTCCTGAAGCCGAGCTGCGCGAGGATCTCGCGCACTTCCTCGGCGATGAACATGAAGAAGTTGATGACGTGTTCGGGCTTGCCGGTGAACCGGGCGCGCAGCTCCGGATCCTGCGTGGCGACGCCCTGCGGGCACGTGTTCTTCTGGCATGCGCGCATCATCACGCAGCCCTCGACGATCAGCGCGGCTGTCGCGAAGCCGAATTCCTCGGCGCCGAGCAGCGCGGCGACGACAACGTCGCGGCCGGTCTTGAGCTCGCCGTCGCACTGGACGGTGACGCGGGAGCGCAGGCCGTTGAGGATCAGCGTCTGCTGCGTTTCCGACAGGCCGATCTCCCACGGCGTGCCGGCATGGCGGATGGCGTTGAGCGGGGCCGCGCCGGTGCCGCCGTCATAGCCGGAGATCAGCACGACGTCGGCATGGCACTTGGCCACGCCGGCCGCGATCGTGCCGACGCCGAACTCGGAGACGAGCTTGACATGGACGCGGGCCTTCGGATTGCTCATCTTCGCGTCGTTGATGAGCTGCTTGAGGTCCTCGATCGAGTAGATGTCGTGGTGCGGCGGCGGCGAGATCAGCTCGGTGCCCGGCGTCGCGTGGCGGACCTTCGCGATCCACGGCGGTACCTTGGCTCCCGGCAGGTGGCCGCCCTCGCCCGGCTTGGCGCCCTGGGCGAGCTTGATCTGCAGGTCGGTGGCGTGGACGAGGTAGTTCGACGTCACGCCGAAGCGGGCCGACGCGATCTGCTTGATCTTCGAGCAGCGCAGCGGGTCGACGAGGCGGTCGAGCGATTCGCCGCCCTCGCCGGAATTCGAGCGGGCGCCGATCGTGTTCATCGCGATGGCGAGCGTCTCGTGGGCTTCCTGCGAGATGGAGCCGTACGACATCGCGCCGGTCGAGAAGCGCTTGACGATCTCGGTGGCCGGCTCGACTTCGGAGATGTCGACCGGCTTCCTGGTCGGCGTGAACTTCATCAGGCCGCGCAGCGTCATCAGGCGGTTCGACGTGTCGTTGATGTGGTGCGAATACTGCTTGAACATGTCGTAGTCGCCGCGCTGCGTCGACTGCTGCAGCAGGAAAATCGCCTCGGGATCGTTAAGGTGGTCCTCGCCGGTGCGACGCCACTTGTAGTCGCCGCCGGTGCGCAACTGGCGGTGCGGTGTCGCCGTCCACTGGGTCGGATAGGCCACGCGGTGGCGGATGGCGACTTCCTCGGCGAGATCGTCGAGCAAGGCGCCGGAGACGCGCGAGACGGTGCCGGCGAAGTAGTCGTCGATGACCTCGTCGTCGAGGCCGACGGCCTCGAACAGCTGGGCGCCGCGGTACGACATGATCGTCGAGACGCCCATCTTCGACATGATCTTGAGCACGCCGGTCGACAGTGCCTTCTTGAGGTTCTCGACGGCTCGCTCCGGCGGCACGGACACGTAGCCGTCGCGCGCCAGCTCCTCGACCGAGTCGAGCGCCAGGTACGGGTTGACGGCGGCCGCGCCGTAGGCGATGAGCAGCGCGACGTGGTGGATCTCGCGCACGTCGCCGGTCTCGACGACCATCGAGATCTTCGTGCGGTTGTGGTTGTCGACGAGATGGTGCTGGACGGCGCTCGTCAGCAGCAGCGACGGGATCGGCGCCCACGTGTGGTTCGAGTCGCGGTCGGACAGGATCAGGAAGTTCTTGCCGTCGGCGATCGCCGCGTCGATTTCCGCGTAGATTTCCGCCATGCGCTCGCGCAGCGCCTTGCCGCCGCCGTCGACCTGGTACAGGCCCTTGACGACGTACGGCCGGTAGTAGCCGTCGAGTTCCTTCGCGCGGTCGAGTCGCTTCAGCTGGCTCATCTGGACCGAGTCGAGCACCGGCTGCGGGATGAGGATCTTCTTGGCGTGCAGCGGCGAGTCCTCGAGCAGGTTCGGCTCGGGACCGATCGCCGATTCGAGCGACGTGACGATCTTCTCGCGTTCCCAGTCGAGCGGCGGGTTCGTGACCTGCGCGAACTTCTGCTGGAAGTAGTCGAACAGCATGCGGCTGCGTCCGGACAGCACCGACAGCGGGGTGTCGTTGCCCATCGAGCCGAGCGGCTCCTTGCCGGTGTTGGCCATTGGCGTCAGGACGATCTTCAGGTCTTCCTCGGTGTAGCCGAACGCGCGCTGGCGGCGGACGACCGAGTGGTTGTTGTAGTTGATGTGCTCGCGCGCCGGCAGTTCCTCCATGCCGACGGTGTTGCCGTCGATCCACTGGCGGTACGGATGCTGGTGGGCGAGCTTCTGCTTGATTTCGTCGTCGGGGACGATTCGTCCGGCGGCGGTGTCCACGAGGAACATCCTGCCCGGCTCGAGCCTGCCCTTGGCGGCGATGTTCTCGTCCGGCGTCTGCGGGAGCACGCCGGCTTCGGAGGCGAGGACGACGTAGCCGTCCTTCGTCACCTGCCAGCGGCCGGGGCGGAAACCGTTGCGGTCGAGCACGGCGCCGACGAGCGTGCCGTCGGTGAAGATGATGTCGGCCGGACCGTCCCATGGCTCGATCAGCGTGTTGTTGTATTCGTAGAAGGCGCGGACGTCGGGGTCGAGGTCGGGATCCTTCTCCCAGGCCGGCGGCACCATCATCAGGATGGCGTGCGGCAGCGAGCGGCCGGCGAGGTGCAGCAGCTCGAGGACCTCGTCGAAGCTGCCGGAATCCGAGTAGCCGGGCGTCAGGATCGGCAGCAGGTCCTTGATGTCGCCGAGCAGCGGCGAGTCGAGGCTGCCTTCGCGGGCCTTGAGCCAGTTGCGGTTGCCCTGGATCGTGTTGATCTCGCCGTTGTGGGCGAGCAGGCGGAACGGCTGGGCCAGCGGCCAGCTCGGGAACGTGTTCGTCGAGAAACGCGAATGGACGGTGGCGATCGTCGCCTTCATGCGCTCGTCGGACAGGTCCGGGAAGAACGGGACGAGCTGCATTGTCGTCAGCATGCCCTTGTAGGTGATCGTGCGGGACGAGAGCGACGCGAAGTAGACGCCGACTTCGTGCTCCACGCGCTTGCGCACGCGGAACGTCCTGCGGTCGAGGTCGATGCCGGCGAGCTTGCGTTCGGGGTCGGCGAGGACAAGCGTCTTGAAGCCCGGCATGCTGGCCAGCGCCTGCAGCCCCAGGCCGTCCGGATTCGTCGGCACCACGCGCCAGGCGAGCACTTCGAGGCCCTCCTCGGCGGCAATCGCGGCGATGGCCTGCTCCTGCTGGCCGGACGTGGCGATGTCGCGGTCGAGGAACGCGATGCCGGCGGCATAGTGGCCCGGCTCCGGCAACTCGACGTCGACCGTCGCTCGCATGAATTCATCGGGCATGCTCATCAGGATGCCGGCGCCGTCGCCGGTGTTCTCCTCGGCGCCGACGGCGCCGCGGTGGTTGAGGTTCACGAGCACCTCGATCGCGTCCTCGACAATCCTGCGTTCGGGCTTGCCGTTCAGCGTCGTGACCATGCCCACGCCGCAGGCATCGTGCTCGGCGGCCGGATCGTACAGTCCATCGGGACGATGGACCGTCAAGTCTAGCGGGGCTCCAAATGTCACCTCTATCACCTCTCTTTGGTCACGTGCCGGCCGGGCCGGCACAAATTGCCTTCACAGACTAGCGAACCCGCCGGGGCGCCAAGGCGGCGTGTCCATATACCGGCGACGCCGGCCTTGTCAACCGTTTCCGCCGATTTTTCACGATCCAACCACGGCGGCCGGCGGTGTCCCGGCACCGAAGTGCCATTCTAGGAAACGAAATGTTACGACAAGAGAAACTGCCCCCTTTCTGGAATCTCTCCGGAACCAATTACCCCGAGGCCGCTCATTCGACGGACCCCAGCGCCCCGAGCATGTCAAGATCGCGCAGCCGGCAGTGGACGACGGCGCCGAGGCCGGCGAGCACGGCGACGACGAGCAGCGCCGGCACGGCGAACGCCATCCACGAGGCCGCCGGATCAAACATGACGTCGGCCGGCGTCACCTCGGCGATGATGTAGCGGCGCAGCAGCTCGCCGGACGCGAAGCCGGCGAGGATGCCGGCGACGGACAGCCACGCCGTTTCGCGGTAGATGTACAGCGTCGTCTCGCGGTCGGTGAAGCCGAGCACCTTGACCGTCGACAGCTCTCGCAGCCGCTCGGCGACGTTGAGGTTTGTCAGGTTGTAGAGGATGACGCAGGCGAGCAGCACGGCGACGATGACGAGCACCGTCATGATCATGTCGAGGGCGTTGACGACGCGCCCGACCTGCTGTCTGGTCGCCGTGTCCTGCACCACGCTCCTGACCCCGTCGAGCGCCGTCAGCGCGGCGGCCGTCGTCGCGACGTCGTCGCCGGTACTGTCGCCGGTCCCGTCGAGGTTGGCGATGAAGGCGTTCGGTTCGTAGTCGGCGCCGAATACCGCCTCGTAGCCATCGGCGGTGAGGAACGCGAAGTGGCCGATGTACATTTCGGCGGTGCCGCCGAGAGTCATCGTCCGGTCGATGCCGGACGAGTCGCGCACGGTGAACGTCTCTCCCACTGCCATGCCAAGCAGGTCGGCCAGTCCCTCGCTGGCGACGACGGCGTTGTCGGTCAGCACGACCGGCTCGCCGGACACGCGGTCGCGCAGCGTCATGAACGACGTGAAGTTGAACGCGTCGTCGGTCGCGATCATCGTGATCGCCTGCTTGCCGTCGTCGGCCGTCTCGACGACGAGTTCCTCGTAGCGGATGCGTGCCGCGTCGGCGGCGCCGTCGAGCGCGGCGGCGATCTCGTCGGACTGGGCGTCCGAGTTGTCGCTGCGCTCGGCGACGATCAGGTCGTAGTGGACAATCGGTCCGAACTGGCTTGCCTCGATGCCGCGGATGGACGCCTGCACGCCAAGTCCGGCGACGAGCATCGCGACAGCGCCGCAGACGCCGAACACCGTCATCGCCATCCTGGACTTGTACCGGAAAATGTTGCGGGCCGTCACCTTGTGCGCGAAGTCGAGCCGTCGCCAGACGGGGCCGACATGCTCGAGCAGGATGGTCGAGCCGTTCGCCGGCGGCTTCGGCCGCATGAGCTCAGCCGGTGGCCGGCGCAGCCTGGACATCGCGACGAGCACGGCCGGCAGCACGGCGGACAGCCAGCCGAGCAGCACGGCGACGAGCGTGACGGCCGGATGGAACCGCAGCTGGATCGTCGGCAGCACGAACGCGTCGCCGTAGGCGGCGTGGACGATGAGCGGCATCAGCACGTGGCCGGCGACGACGCCGACGAGCGTGCCGGCCGTCGACGCCAGGAAGCCGTAGGCGGCGAACATCGCCATGACGTCGGCGTTCGAGTAGCCGAGCGCCTTGAGCGTGCCGCATTCGCCGCGCTCCTCGTCGACCATCCTGCCCATCGTCGTGAACGTGACGAGCGCGGCGACGACGTACAGGAACCAGGGAAAGACCATCGCGAGCTTGCCGACGATCGTGCCGATCGTCAGGTAGATCGAATAGCCCTTCGACGTCAGGCCCTCGGTGCGCGAGCTGACCGAGTAGGCGTCGACGGACAGGTTCGCGAGTCGCTGCTGCGCCGTCGAGATCCGCTCTTCGGCGTCGGCGATCGCCTGTTCGGCGGCCGGCCTGGCGTCCTCGAATTCGGCGAGTTTCGCGGCGTATTCCTCCTCGGCCTTCTCGATGTCGCGCTGGCCGTCGAGCAGGTCGCCGACGCCGTCGGCCAGCTCGCCGGCCGCCTGGTCGACGGCCCCGGCGAGCGACGCGGGCAGGTTCGCGAGTCGTCCGGCGGCCTCGGCGATCGCGTCGGCGTTGTCGAGATAGTCGTCGTCGCCGGACACGAGCTCGGCGGCGGCCATGTTCCAGTCGTCCAGCTTCGCCGCATAGGCCGCGAGTCCCCCGTTGTAGTCGGCGACGGCGGTGTTGTAGGAGTCGAGGGCCGACTGGTACTGGGCGCGGACGGTGTTGTACAGCGACGTCGTCGTACTCGAGGTGGCCGTCGCGGACGAATCGTCGCCGGACAGCCGGTCGTGCCAGGCGGCCAGCACGCCGCCGACGGCGTCGAGCGACGTCTTCGTCGACTCGAGCTGGCTTCTCGCCTCGTCGAGGTCGGCGGCGGCGTCCTGCAGCTGCGTCCACGAGCGGTCGAGCGTGGCCTGCGACGATGCGAGCTTGCGGGCGGCGCCCATCAGCCGCGTCTGCGACGCCGTGATCGTCGCCGTCGCCGAGCCGAGCTGCGCGGCGGCCGACGACAGCGCCGAGACGGCGTCGGCCGTCTGGTCGGCGGCCTTCCTGGCGCCGTCGACGAGCTGGTCCTTGGCCGTCTCGATTGCCGTCTTCGCGTCGGCGAGCTGCTGTTCGGCGTCGGCGAGTTCGGCCTTCGCATCGGCGAGCCGCTCGCGGGCGGCGGCGATCTGTTCGGTGCGGGAGGCGACGATGTCGGCGAGCCGCACGGCCGGACGGTCGGCGAGCCGTGTCTCGAGGTCGGCCTTGTGCGCCTCGACGGCGAGCCGGTAGTCGTCGCCGTCGTAGGACATGCCGGCCGTGTCGTCGAAGACGACGTTGGCGACCATGGTGACGTCGCTGTCGAACGATTCGTCCGTCACGTATCCGTATCCGGACAGTTCGCCGCTGCCGGCTGTCGACTGGCCGAGCGCGGCGCGCGAGACGATGTCACTGGCGTCCGCGAAGCCGACGACGGTGTATTTCGTCGCCGTGAGCACCGTGTCGCCGGCGAGGCCGGCCGGCTCGTCGACGGTGATGGTGCTGCCGACGGCGAACGATTCGCGTTCGCCGGCGCTCAACGCGATTTCGCCGGACTGTTCCGGCATTCGTCCCTCGACGAGCGCGGGCGTGGAGACGGCCTGCGGCAGCGAGAAGATCCTGAGCGCATGGTCGCTGTTGGCGACGACGACATCGGCGAAGTACTGGGATTCGACGATCCTGACGTCATCGGCGGCCGCGATGACGTCGATGTCGTCGTCGGTCAGGCCGTAGTCGCCGACGACGGTGACGTCGGCGAGATTGTGCTCGCCATAGAACGCCGTGCCGGTCGCCACCATGTCGGGACCGGTCACGCTCAGGCCGACGAGCGCGAACGACCCGAGCGCCATCAGCGCGACGATCGACAGGAATCGGCCCCTCGAGGCCGCCAGCGTGCGCGCGAATCGGCGGCGCAGCATCGACTTGCCACGGGCGGGACGGCCGTCACGGCCGGCATGACCGATGTGGCCCGCGTGGCCATGTCGTGGAATTCGACGTCGTTGTCGGGTCATGCGGGGCACCTCCCTCAAGCGTCCGTGCACTGACCGGGATGACGTCTAATTTTAGCCTTGTTTGCGCACCGTCGCGAGCATGCGTTCGAGATAGCCGAGCAACGTGCGCCGTTCGTCCGGCGACAGGCAGGCGACCATCGATTCGGTTGTCGTCTCCTCGGTACCGAGCGTTGCGGCGACCTCGTGGCCCTTGCGCGTGAGGCTGACGAGCATCATGCGGTTGTCGGCGGCGGAGGGTTCGCGCACGAGGAAGCCGCCGGCCTCGAGTTTCTTGACGACTTCGGCGACGGCCTGCCGGCTCAGTCCGAGCCGCAGCGCAAGGTCGCGCTGGCTGACGCGTCGGCCGAGCCTGAGGGCCATCAGCACGCGGCCCTGGCCCCGCATCGGGTTGAACAGTCGCGCCTGGCGGCCGGCGGCCGACTTGACATGTTCGCGCACGGTCCGGTAGGCAGCGATGCGGGCGATCCGGTTGAGGTCCTCGACGATCGACTCCTCGATGTCGCGGCCCGTCTCCCCGGCGACGTCGCCGTCGTCCGGAGCGGCTGCGATGTCGGCATTGCCGGGGATTCGCGAAGCGTTAGACATCGCCGAAGCGTCGGACGTTGCCGCGACATCCGGCACGATGACGTCGCCGGGAACGACGACGTCCCCGTTCGCGGCGCTCATTCGTCACCCCACGAGGCGTCGCTGGCGCCACTGTCAGCAAGGTCCTCGGCGATCGCTTCGGCGGCCGCCATGCCGGCCATGCCGCCCATCGCCGCGGCCGCTTCGGCCTGAGCCTGCGCCTGGGCCTGGGCCTCGGCTTCCTCGGCCTCGGCGAATCGCGTTTCGGCGGCGCGGTAGCGTTCCATCATGTTGTGCTGCAGGTCGATCGAGCTCGGCGGCGTCCACGACAGCGCGTTGGCGCCGGCGACGATCGTCGCGGCCATCGAGTCGTCGGTGCCGCCGCCGCTCGCGAGGATCGGCAGCGTCGGATGCACCGCGCGCACCTCGCGCACGACATCGGCCGTGCGCCGGCCGGCCGCGATGTTGATGATCGCGGCGCCGGCGGCGATTTTTTCCTCGAGCGTCTCGTCATAGGTCGTCACCGTCGCGATGACCGGAATGTTGACGATGCGCGCGACGTCGGCGACGGTCTCGGCCGGCGACGGCGCGTTGAGGATGACGCCGGCGGCGCCCTGCATCTCGGCTGTCATGGCCAGCTGGAGCACGCGCGGACCGGTCGTCGTGCCGCCGCCGACGCCGACGAACAGCGGAGCCTGCGCGACGGCCAGCAATGCCGACGTGATGACGGGTTCGCCGGTGAACGGGTAGACGGCGAGGATGGCGTCGGCATTCGTGTTGCGGATGACGGCGACGTCGGTCGAGTACGCGAACGTGTGCAGGTCGCGTCCCTGGACGCGGATGCCGGAACAGCACGCCGCGATGTCCGGCACGCGGGCCGCCGTCGAGCTGATCCTGTTCTCGATCGGCGCCAGGCCGACCGCTTCCGGCAGCGCCCCGGGCACCGCGACGATTTCGTTTTCCATGCACCCCTCCATGACATCGGGAATCCGTCTTTGACTGACAATCATTCTCGATGATCGGCCAGAAATTGTCAAGTACTTGACAATGCGTGTCTTGCACCAGTACCGGTTATAGCCGATCCTGTTGCGCCGCCGGTGAAAGGTCCCCTTTCCCGCATGCCATTCCAGCTGCATGTCGCCAGCCCGGGATGCGACCACGGAATGGCAGCACACATGGGAGAAGTCCTGAATCCTAGAGGTATTCCATCAGGTCGGTGATGATCGCGTCGTTGAGCAGGCGTCCGCGACGGGTGGGGATGGCGCGGCCGTTCTCGACGGTTAGCAGGCCGTCGTGCACGAAGTTGTCCCACGTCCGCGGCGGCACGATGCCTTCGGTCTGGGCCATGTCGAAGCCGTCGCGGATGCGCAGGCCGAGCATCAGGCGTTCCTCGAAGTCCTCGGTCATGTCGATCGTCTCGCTGTCGGCCCACGGCAGGCGGCCCGCGTTGATCGCCGTCGCCCACCGCTTCGGATGGGCGATGTCCCAGCTGCGCAGTCCGGCGACGGCATGGGCGTTGCCCTGCGCCGTCTCGACGGCGTCGCCGTCCGGCTCGTTGCGCGGCGCGGCACCGACGGGGATGCCCGGCAACCCGTCGTCGTTCCGGCCGGTGGCGCGGAATACGCCGGCGTTGCGGGAATCGTCCAAATCGCCCGAATCGTTCACGCCGAAATTCCTGCCGTCGGCGGCGTTGACGTGCGAATGGGCGCCGGGGCCGAGACCGGCCCAGTCGACGTTTCTCCAGTAGCCGAGGTTGTGGCGGCTTTCGTAGCCGGGGCGCGCCCAGTTGCTCACCTCGTACCATTGCAGGCCCGCGGCCGACAGCATTTCGTCGGCGATGTCGTACTTGGCGGCCTCGTCGTCGTCGTCCGGCTTCGGCAACGTGCCGGCGGCGATCTGCCGGCCCATTTTCGTCGTCGGCTCGACGGTTAGCGCGTACGCGGAAATGTGGTCGACGCCGAGGTCGATCGCCGTTTTCAGCGACGTGCGCCAGTCGTCGAGGCTCTCCCCCGGTGCTCCGTAGATCAGGTCGACCGACGAGCGCAGGCCGGCGGCGTTCGCTGCCTCGACGCCGGCGGCGACGTTCGCCGGCGTGTGCGTGCGATCGAGCGTCTCCAGCACGTGCGGGACTGCCGACTGCATGCCGAACGAGATGCGCGTGAAGCCGCCGTCGGCGAGCTCGCGGATGTAGTCGGCGTCGACGGTGTCCGGATTGGCTTCCGTCGTGATCTCGGCGCCGTCCTCGACGCCCCACGTCTCGCGAATGCCGTCGAGCATGCGCACGAGGTCGGCGGCCGGCAGGATCGTCGGCGTGCCGCCGCCGAAGAACACCGTCGCAGCCGGCGGCTCGGCGACGCCGTGTTCCAGCTGCCACTGCTTCACGAGCGCCATTTCGCGACGCGCCATCGTCGCGTAGTTGACCCGCGACGCGCCGGCGCCGAGGTCGCTCGCCGTGTACGTGTTGAAATCGCAGTACCCGCATCGCCGCATGCAGAAGGGGACATGAATGTAGACTTCGAACACGGAACGATCCTCCCAGGCCGGCGCACAGAACAGGTTCCACTATAACGCGCGGCCGGGCGGGAGAAAGTCACGTCCGCGAACTCCCGCCGCCGGAAGCCGTCATCCCCTTTCCCGCCGACTAGAGCGACAGGAAGTACTCGTGCAGCCTGGTATCTTCCGTGAGCTCCGGATGGAACGCCGTCGCGAGGACATTGCCCTGCCGCAGCGCGACGACGTTGCCGTCGACTTCGGCGACGACATGCGCCTCGGATCCGACTTGCGCGACGAAAGGCCCGCGGATGAAGACGACCGGGAAGTCGGCGATCCGCGAATCGTCACCGAGGGTCAGCGTCGCCGTCGTCGCGAAACTTCCCAGTTGGCGTCCGTACGCGTTGCGGCGGACGGTTGCGTCCAGCGCCGCGAAGTAGACGTTGGGATCGTTGTCGAGATGGCTGGCAAGCAGGATCATGCCGGCGCAGGTGCCGAAGACCGGCATGCCGTCGGCGATTCGGGCGGCGATCGGCTCCATCAGTCCAGTCGACTTGAGCAGCTTGCCCTGCGTGGTGCTTTCACCGCCGGGCAGGATGAGGCGGCCGATCGAGTCGTCGAGATCGTCGAGGTCGCGGACGAGTCGCCACGGGGCGCCGAGGCGGTCGAGCATGGCGGCGTGTTCGGCGAAGGCACCCTGGAGGGCGAGGATGCCGGTCACTTCGCCGGATCCCGGCGTCCCGCCGCTCGGATCACCATCTGTCCGGGAGTGTTCGCGGGTGATGTATTCGGCGCTGACGACCATCGGTCACTCTCCGCGGGCGGCCATGATCGTCTCGATTTCGTCCTCGTTGATGCCGACCATCGCCTCGCCGAGGTTTTCGGACAGGCGGGCGAGCAGGTCGGCGTCGCGCCAGTTGGCGGTCGCCTGGACGATAGCGGCGGCACGCTTGGCCGGGTCGCCGGACTTGAAGATGCCGGAGCCGACAAAGACGCCCTCGGCGCCGAGTTCCATCATGAGCGCCGCGTCGGCCGGGGTGGCGACGCCGCCTGCGGCGAAGTTGACGACGGGAAGGCGGCGGTTCTCGTGGACGTAGAGGGCGAGCTCGTACGGCACGGCGAGTTTCTTGGCGGCCTCGTAGACTTCGTCGTCGCGCAGCGCGGCGAGCTCGCCGATCTCGCGGTTCATCGTGCGCATGTGACGGACGGCCTGGATGACGTCGCCGGTGCCGGGTTCGCCCTTGGTGCGAATCATCGCCGCGCCTTCCCCGATGCGGCGCAGCGCCTCGCCGAGGTTCTTCGCGCCGCAGACGAACGGCACGTCGAACATGCGCTTGTCGATGTGATAGACGTCGTCGGCCGGGCTCAGTACCTCGGATTCGTCGATGTAGTCGATCTCGATGGCCTGCAGGATGCGCGCCTCGGCGATGTGTCCGATGCGCACCTTCGCCATGACCGGAATGGACACGGCTTCCTGGATGCCCTTGATCATCGCCGGGTCGGACATGCGGGAGACGCCGCCCGCCGCGCGGATGTCGGCCGGGATGCGCTCGAGCGCCATGACGGCGCATGCGCCGGCATCCTCGGCAATGCGCGCCTGCTCGGGCGTGGTGACGTCCATGATGACGCCGCCCTTGAGCATTTGCGCGAGGTTCTTGTTGAGTTCGTTGCGGTTTGCCGTTGCGGTCATGTCGCTCCTTGATAGACCTCTTGCTCTCGGGTTACGCTGCCGTAACCGTTCGCCATGCAACCTATCACGTTTCCACGGGACATGGGACGATTCTTCCGCCTCCGGGTATCACCAAAATCTATAGCCGGCAACAGCGGCTCGCCTGCATGTGCACATGTCGTCCTGATGTCACGAACAAGCCGGCGACCGCCTATCTGGTTCCGGGAACTTCCCGTTCCATCAGCACGTCCCGCTGGCGATCGTCTCCGAGCACGAAGACATGGTCGCCAAACGGGCGGAAGCCCCGGTGTTCGTAGAATCCGCGCGCGGCGTCATTGTGTTCCCAGACGCCGAGCCAGACGCGTCGCTTGTCCAGCCGGGCAGCGCGTGCCAGCGCCTCGTCCATCAGCAGGCCGCCAATGCCGAGTCCCTTGAACCGGCGCAGCAGGTAGATACGTTCGACTTCCAGCGAATCGGCGCCCTGCTTCTCCGTCTGGGCGGCGCCGACATTCGTCTTGAGATATCCCGCCGGCTCGCCGTCGACATACGCGACGGCAAACGCCGAATCCGGATTTTCCAGTTCCGCACGCACCCGCTCGGCGGAGAACGACTCGGCCAGGTATCGTTCCATGTCCTCGGCAGTGTTGTCGGCCGCGAACGTCTCCGTGAAGCACTGCGCTCCAAGTGTCCTGACCACTTCGAGATCGGCGCCGGTCGCGGTCTTCACCAGTACGTTGTCCCTCGTCGGCATTCCGTTCTTCTTCAGCATGGCAGGGCATCCTCCTTGCCGATGTGTCGCAGGACCCGCGCAGGATTGCCGACGGCGACGACGTTGGCCGGAATGTCCTTCGTGACGACGGAGCCGGCGCCGATCACCGAATTCTCGCCGATCGTCACTCCGGGACAGACGATGACACCGCCGCCGAGCCACACGTTGTCGCCGATCGTGATCGGCTTGGCGGCTTCGAGCTTGTCGCGGCGCGGCTGCGGGTCGATCGGATGGACCGGCGTAAGCAGCTGGACGTTCGGACCGATCTGGCAGTCCTCGCCGATGACGATCGGCTGCACATCGAGCGCCGTCAGGTTGTAGTTGACGAACGTGCGGTCGCCGATCGAGATGTTCTCGCCGTAGTCGACGTACAGCGGCGGCTTGACATACGCGCCGTCGCCGAGATGGCCGACGAGCTGTTCGAGAATCTTGCGCGAGTCCGGCTCGCCGTCGACTTCGGCCCGGTAGTATTCGTCGGCGAGCTGGACGGCCTTCCTCGCGATCCGCTCGTTGTCGGGATCGTCCGCAATGTAGAAGTCGCCGTCCAGCATGCGCTGCCTGTTCGTGCGGTTGTCACCGGCAAAGTAATCGGTCATGATGTCGCATCCCCCTTCAAGATCATGCGATGCACACGATAGCGTACAGGCCGTATCGGCTCGGAATTCACAGCGCCGAGGGCTTCTCCCGGACTCCGGCGGCCATCAGCTGCTTGCTGGCGTCCTTGCCCAGTTCCTCGCTGACCGGGGCGGTCAGGTCGGACAGGACGCGGACGTTGTAGCCGAGCCTGGCGGCATCCAGCGCCGTGTCCTTGACGCAGTGGGACTGGGCGAGGCCGACGACGTCGACGTCGAGGATCATCGCGTCGTCGAGCAGGTTGGCGAGCGTGGCGCCGGCTTCCTGCGCGGCCTCGACTTCCTCGCGCGTCGGCAGGGCGTCGGCGCGGTTGTCCTCCACGCCCTCGAATCCCGAATAGGCCGCCGAGTACTGGCCCTTCTTGAAGTGGTGAACCGGCGTGGCGAATGGATCGTCCGCGGGGAACGTGGCCGCCAGCGCCTTGGCGACGGCCGGATGGATGGCGGCGTTCGGTGAGCCGGCGACGCCGTGCACCGGCCACGTGTCGACGAAGTCCGGCTCCTCCGACCAGTGCGACCCCGGCTCGACATGCCAGTCCTGCGTGGTGGCGATGACGGTGTAGTCCTTGCCGAACCGGCGAATATACTTGCCGATCCGTTCGGCCACGGCGTTGCCGCCGGCGACGGCGAGTTCGCCGCCTTCGCAGAACGTGGGCTGGACGTCGACGATGATGAGTGCGCGGGTCATGGACAGTCCTTCCTGATGTGTCCCGGTGAATGTTCGCTGTCCCCAATCTACCGCAAGAACGGGGCAACAATGTCCCTATGATGGCCGGTATGGATTGGCAGCATGTCGAACACGGCTTCGGGCCGCTCTGGAACAACAACTCACGGGTTCTGTTTCTCGGAACGATGGCGAGCCCGAAGAGCCGGGAGGCGGGTTTCTTCTACATGCATCCACGCAACCGGTTCTGGCCGATCATGGAGGCGTTGTTCGCCGACATGGACGATCCCGCCGACCGGGTCGGCACGACGGCCGACGAGCGGCGACAATTCGCGCTGCGACACGGCATAGCGCTGTGGGACACGGTGGAATCGTGCGATATCCTCGGCGCCTCCGACTCTTCCATCCGCAATGTCGTGCCGTCCGACCTCGGTCCGATGATCCGGGGATCGAGGATCCGCCACATCTACCCCACCGGCGCCAAGGCAGCCCAGCTATACAAGCGCTACTGTCACCCGATACTCGAATCGGAAGGCCTTGGCGACATTCCGGCAACGCCGCTGCCGTCCACGAGTCCGGCCTACGCCTCGAAGACACTGGACGACCTGATCGGAATGTTCCGGGAACGGATGGATCCGGAGGACCTGTCCGCCTCGCGCGACTAGGCGTTCGACGCCGCCCTTTCCCCGCAATCCGGCTCGAGCGATCTGCCTACTGGTGTTCGCGGTCATACGGTTCCGAGCTCGGCGGATGATTCCTGTTGATATAGTCCCCCATCCCCGGCACCGTGAAGGCGACTTCGCCACGGAGCGGCATGTAGATCAGTCCCTGCTCGATGAGCTGGGCCCTGGTCTTGGAAAGCTGGCTGCTGGTTTTCCCCAGGTACGCGGCAACACCCGCGGACGAAGCCGCATCCCCGCCCACCGCGGCCAATGCCTCCATGTAACGACGTCCCGCGGGAGTCGCGCGCTGCCAACGGGAGTGGTACAGGCCTTCGTCCAGCAGTTCCCGTGCCTCGGGCAGGCCATTCGCCACGGCATCACGGTCCATGGGTGTCGAGCTGGAAGCATCCCAGGCACTGGAACCAAAGGCCTGGATGGCATAGGGATAGCCGTCGGCATACTCCTGCAACGCATCCAGGGCTTCGTCAGTGAAGGAACGACCCGCCTGTCGGGCGGTCTGCTGGAAGACATTCCTCGATTCCTCGCCGGAAAGATTGTCGAGTTGCCGATATCGGAACAGTCGTTCCGCATACGAACGCGATTCGGAAAGCACTCCGGGAAGATTCGGCAGGCCCGCGGCGATGATGTAGAAGGGCAATCCTTCCTGTCCGAGCGTGTGCTGGAGCGTGATGAGCCTTCCCATCATGTCGGGATTCATCTGCTGGAATTCGTCAATGAACAGGAAGAGGCCCCGGTTCGAGCCCTTGAGCGCCTCCGCCAACTTCTCGAGGTTCGAGTAGGGATCGCTTTCCGTCGTGTCGTCGGCAGTGAAGCCAACGGCAAGTTTCAGCGGCAATCCGACTTCCACCGACGCGATGTGCCGTCCGGCTTCGGCAAGGGTTTCTCCGGACGACACTGCTTTCCGTGCACGCTGCACCTGCTCTCGCAGGACGCTGCTTTCCGTCTCCGCGTTGCCGTCGGCTTCCATCTGCATGACAATCATGCCGGCTTCCTCCGCCATTGCGGCAAAGCGCCTGAGCAATACCGTCTTGCCGACCCCGCGCAAGCCGAAGAACACCATGCCGACACCCTGGTATCCAAGGGAGATTTGGCCGAGCAGGGTGCGCATCAGCGTCAACTCGTAATTGCGGCCGGCAAGTTCGACCGGCTGCAGGCCGGCTCCCGGCATGAATGGATTGATCAGGGCCGGAGACTGCGCGGAATTGTCCATGCGATGCCACCTTTCGTCGACTGACTACTGGCTATGCCCAAGTATACCCTTTTATATCTTCGTATACCTTCATATAACCTTATATAGCTTTATATAACCAAAAATCCCTATTGGTTTCCCCGCATTTCCGGAACTGACAGCGGGAATCGTCGGACCCTGGCTGCGTGGTATAGTGGCGTGGGCAAGTCGGGATTGTCGATATGCCAGACAAGTCCCCATTGAAAGGAACCAGGGATTTTGAAGCGCTGACTGCCGGAACCGTGCGCGTGATCGTGCGCACTGCTTCGCGTCAGCCTGCCTGTTTTCATCGGTTCCGGATTTTCCATTGTTCCGCGGCCAAGTCATATTCGCATGCGGATTTCGACATAAGCAGTGCGCCTTGAGAATCAACCTGCGAGGTGCCATGGTGCAGCATATCCACATTCACGATCTCTCCTATACGCCGCCAACTTCCGCCGAACCATTGTTCGCCGGCCTGTCCGCAACATTTTCGACAGGATGGACGGCAATGCTCGGCGACAACGGGATTGGCAAAACCACGTTCTGCCGGCTGGTAGCCGGCGACCTCGAACCGGACAGCGGAGACATCTCCCCCGCGTCCACGCTGGCCGGATGGATCGAACAGCAAACCGACCGGCAACCGTCCAATCTCGACGATTTCGCCGTCGACTGGTCGCAGGAAGCCATGCGGCTGCGGACACTGCTGAATATCGGCGACGACTGGCCGTACCGCTGGAAGTCGCTTTCAGGAGGCGAACGCAAGAAACTGCAGGTGGCCTGCGCATTGTCCGCCGGTCCGGAACTGCTGATCGCCGACGAACCGACGAACCATCTCGACATGTCCACCCGCGATGCGGTAATCCAGGCGCTGCGCCAGTTTGACGGCATCGGCATCGTCATCACGCACGACGTGGCTGTCATCGACAATCTCGCTTCCCGCAGCTATCTGCTGCACCGGGTACATGCCGGCCATCGCAACCATACCGTCATCGATCTGTTTGCCGGCAACTGGGACGACATCTCCAGCCAACTGGACGCACGGAACACCACGCAGCGGCAACAACTGCAACGCAGCCGCCAGGAAGTGCGGCGACTGACGGCGGAACAACACCGGCGTCAGGAGAAAGTGCGTCAGGCAGCCGCCCACAGCCTGCGCACGCCGGACCGGAAGGACCACGACGCCAGCAAGCGGAAAAAGTTCGCAAAGGGCGGTCTGGACGGCGGCGTCGGGCGCAGCGCCGGCCAGCTGGCAGGCAGGATCGCCGACGCCAGGCAAGCCGCGCAGGGCATTGACGTGGCCGCGAAACAGTACACCGGCGACATCGCCGTCAACATCGAACCGAGCATCCGCCGCGAACTGCTCCATCTTGACGCGCAGTTCCTGCCATTCGACGGGGATGGCGGTCTCCATGTGGACGCCGCTTCGTACAACCAGGCGGTATTGGATGGCTGTCGTCTCCATATCGACACCGTTGCGGACGCCACGGGCGTCGCCATTCCGAAGATCAGCGTGGGACCACGCGACCGACTGGTCATCACCGGGACGAATGGTGCCGGAAAAACCACGGTGCTCAACGCATTACTGAACTCCCTGGATCCCGACGTGCCGCATCTGCTCTGCCCGCAGCACACGCCGGATGCCGACCTGCTGCTTGCCCGGTTTGCCGACCATGCGGCCACGCAACGGCAGCAAGTCATCCAGTATTTCGCGGCGTTGAACGGCAAACCGGAAGCCCTGCGGCCGGGAACATCGTTGTCGGCCGGCGAGCGTCGCAAGCTCATGCTCGCACTGGGATTGGTCGCCAAGCCGCAGATCATGGTGTTCGACGAACCGACGAATCATCTTGACCTGTCCAGCAAGCAGGCGCTCGCGACATTGCTGAAGGAGTATCCGGGCGCACTGGTGATCGTCACCCACGACGAACTACTGCTGCGGGAACTGGTCTGCTCATAATCGTTCGTGTGGGCGATATTCCAGTCCATTCTCGGGTAGCATGGCGAAAGTCGCATGAAGCGCTCCGGAATTCGTGAGAATACCGCGAGACATGCACGGATCCGGTTTCCCCATTACCGGCGACGCCCTCGTCGTGTTCGAGCGCGTCGCCGTGGCAGAACGTCTGGATTCAAAACCGTGACACCGAGAAAGGAGCCACATGGCACACCATCCCACCGAAACCGTCGACGTCGACGAACTCTTCTCGAAGATCGCCCAATGGCCCGAAGTCGAAGCCATCGCGCTGGGCGGTTCCCGCGCGAGTGGCAACAGCGACGCGAAATCGGATTACGACGTGTACCTGTACACCACGGCGCCGATCGACGAGAACCGCCGCTACCGCCGGGCATCCGGGCGAATGAACGGGGAATGCACTGCCGTGTCCATAAGCGCCCCGTAACAACGGGGATGCCGATAGGCGTTGCCCATCACTTCATGGGCACGGTAGGCACGCAGCATGGCCAAGTCGACGGAGCCGATATGGATCCCCTCGTCTTCGGGAGCTTCCAGCACGCACATATCGCGCGACCATGGTTCCTCGTCCAGCCATGCGACGCCGTCGAAGATGGTGGAATGCCCGTTGCAGTCCGGGTGCGACGCCGGATAGTTGCAGGTGGCGATGGCCACCATGTTCTCGTAGGCGCGCGTGCGCAGGCACGAGAGCCGGTTGATTTCCATGGGGCACGCATTCGGCGCGAGAATGACTTCCGCGCCCTGCAGCATGAGCAGGCGTGCGCTTTCCGGAAATTCACGGTCGAAACAGATCATCGATCCGACCCTCACAGTCCCGAGGCGCGTGTCGAGATCGGCCACGTAGAACCTGTCGCCCAGGCTCAGGCGGATCTCGTCGGAAAAATCACAGGTATGCACCTTGGCGTACCGCAACGCCTCACTGCCATGGCGGTCGAACAGCACGACCGTATTGCGCGGCAACGGATCCCGGCGCTCCAAGAACGTGATGGCGATAGCCATGTCCAGTTCGCGGGCAAGGTCAGCGAATGCCTGCACAAAGGCACCATGGCCGTCAACGGCAAGCGCCTTCAATTCATCCGAATCCTCCGGAATGCGGTATCCGCTGCTCCACATTTCCGGGAACAGCGCAATGTCGGCGCCCTGTTCGCCGGCAGCCCGACATGCGGCAATCCCCTTGGCCAGATTGGCTGCCGTGTCGCGTTCCGGCAGCAGCTGTAGCAATGCGATCCGCAGGTTCATGTTTCCGTCCGTCATTGCATGCCCTCCCATTCGTCGTCGAAGCGCCCGTTCCCGGCAAAATCGTCGTGCAACGCTTCGTCGCAGACCGTACCGCCCCCCATGGTATGCCAACACGGTCATTCCCGACGAGGGCAGGACGACGGCACGGAACAAGCGAGGTGCTACTTCCTGACTGGCACTCGTCCCTGGAAGTGCTCGACGCACCAAACTTTCTCATTGCTGCCGGGGGCACGCAGCAAGCGGGTGTGCAACGTGTGGCGCGCGAAGAACCATGACCAGAACGCCGGCCTGAATTCCCGGCGGGTCGCCGGATCCCAGTAGACGACGTGACGGTAGTAGCTGGCGGTCATTGCGGCCATCATGATGACCGCCGCCGCGAGCCCGATGCTGAAGATCCACCAGATTCCGGTGTGGATGGACCAGACCAGCGTGCCGATCCAGGCAATGTCGGCCAGGATGCTGACGATGATCATCAGCGCGAAGAAACGGTGCGAGAGTGTTTTGCTTGCCATGTGGTTCGCCATGTCCGTTCGGTCGGCCACCGTGAGCGTGCCATGCAATGCCAGGTCGTCGTCGAGGGCGTCTATCGCAGTGATCCTGCGCTGCGCCTCGGCGATGCCAGATTCCAGCTTCTGCCGCTGCTCGCCGAGCAGGTCCTGCAGCATCCGCGTGCTGTACGGACTCTCCATGACAGTGCGGATCGCGGCGAGGCTCAGTCCGGTGTCCTTGAGCATGAGGATGTACTCGAGAGCACGCACGTCGGCGTCATCGTAGAGGCGCTTGCCTCCCGTGCTCATGGACGACGGATTCAGCAGGCCCTGACGGTCGTAGTACTGAATGGTGCGTACGGATACGCCGCACAGCTTAGCGACGTCTCCGGTGGTGTAAGTAGACAATGGCCTACCTCCTTTCGTAGAGCCATTGCAGTGCATGACGCGACGTCACGGGCAAATCCACGGCGTGTCGATGCCGGATCGGCACGGGTTGTCCGGCGTGGTGACGCGGCGTCATGCCGGTATTGCGTCCACGAAAGAACGTCGATTCGGCGAAGTGCAGGCTCAATGGCCTCCGGACTCAGCCTTCGGTCTTCTGGGCGGCGCGGATCTTGTCCTTCGTGTCGCGATCGTTGGCGGAGTCGCCGGTCTGCAGGGCGGCGATGAACGCCTCCTGCGGCACCTCGACATGGCCGAGCATCTTCATGCGCTTCTTGCCGGCCTTCTGCTTCTCGAGAAGCTTGCGCTTGCGGGTGATGTCGCCGCCGTAGCACTTGGCAAGCACGTCCTTGCGCAGCGCGCGGATGTTCTCGCGGGCAATGATGCGCGAGCCGATCGCGGCCTGAATCGGGATTTCGAACTGCTGGCGCGGAATGAGCTCGCGCAGCTTCTTCGTCATCATGACGCCGTACGAATACGCCTTGTCGCGGTGTACGATCGCCGAGAACGCGTCCACGCGCTCGCCCTGAATGAGGATGTCGACCTTGACGAGGTCCGCGGCCTGTTCACCGTCCTCGTGATAGTCGAGTGACGCGTAGCCCTTGGTGCGGCTCTTCAACTGGTCGAAGAAGTCGAAGACGATTTCGGCGAGCGGAATGCGGTAGTGCATTTCCACGCGGTCGGTCGAGATGTATTCCATCGTGCCCATGATGCCGCGGTGGTCCTGGCACAGGTCCATGACGGCGCCGATGAATTCCTTCGGCGTGATGATGTCGGCGGCGACCATCGGTTCGACAATCTTCTTGATCTTGCCGTCCGGGAATTCGCTCGGGTTGGTGACGCGGTGGACGGTGCCGTCCTCGGACGTGACCTCGTACGGGACGTTCGGGGCGGTCGAGATGAGGTCGAGGCCGAATTCGCGCGAGAGTCGTTCGGAAACGATCTCCATGTGCAGGAGTCCAAGGAAGCCGCAGCGGAAACCGAAGCCCAGTGCGACGGACGTTTCCGGTTCATAGATCAACGCCGCGTCGTTCAGCTTGAGCTTGTCGAGCGCCTCGCGCAGTTCGGGGAACTGGGCGTTGTCGATCGGGAACAGGCCGGCATAGACCATCGGCTGCGGATCACGGTAGCCGGGCAGTGCTTCCTTCGCCGGGTTGGCGGCCGACGTGATCGTGTCGCCGACCTTCGACTGGGACACGTCCTTCGCGCCGGTGATGACATAGCCGACCTCGCCGGCGCCGAGCGCCTTCGTCGGCATCATGTCCGGCGAGATGACGCCGATCTCGATCGGATCGTGCGTCATGCCGATGCCCATCATGTGCAGCTTCTCGCGGCTGCGCAGTTCGCCGTCGACCATGCGGATGTAGGTGACGATGCCGCGGTAGGAGTCGTAGACCGAATCGAAGATCAATGCGCGGGCCTCGGCATCCGGATCGCCCTTCGGCTCGGGAATGTCGATGACGATGCGGTCGAGCAGTTCGGCGACGCCTTCGCCGGTCTTGCCGGAAACGCGCAGCACGTCGGACGGATCGCAGCCGATCAGGCCGGCGATTTCCTCGGCATGCTTGTCCGGTTCGGCACTCGGCAGGTCGATCTTGTTGAGCACGGGAATGATCGTCAGGTCATGGTCGATCGCCATGTACAGGTTGGACAGCGTCTGCGCCTCGATGCCCTGCGTCGCGTCGACGAGCAGCACGGCGCCCTCGCATGCGGCCAGCGCGCGCGAGACCTCGTAGGTGAAGTCGACGTGGCCCGGGGTGTCGATCATGCCAAGCGTGTATTCGACGCCGTCGTACGTCCACGGCACGCGCACGGCCTGCGACTTGATCGTGATGCCGCGTTCCTGCTCGATGTCCATGCGGTCGAGGAACCGGTCATGCATTTCGCGCTCCGGCACGATGCCGCTCAGCTGCAGGATGCGGTCGGCCACCGTCGACTTGCCATGGTCGATGTGGGCGATGATGCAGAAATTGCGGATGAGCGACTGGTCGGTCGCTCCCGGCTGATTATGCTGCGGCTTGGGCTGGCTCACGCATTCCTCCTCGAAAGTCTTGATACGTCCACGATTCTACCCAACATCGCGATCGCGGCGTTTCATTCCCGGCAAGATAGTCCGGACAAACAAAAAGTCCCGGAAGCTTGCGGTTTTCCGGGACTCAAATAGGTCTAAGCCTGAAGCAGTGCCGTCACTTGCGGCAGATCGAACTCACAGGGCGTTGATCTGCAGGGCGAGGCTGGACTTGCGGTTCGCAGCCTGGTTCTTGTGGATGACACCGGCGCTGGCGGCCTTGTCGAGCTTCTTGGCGGCGATCGCGAACTTCTCCTGCGCGAGGGCCTTGTCGCCGGCGGCGATGGCTTCGCGGGTGTGACGGACAGCGGTCTTGATAGCCGACTTCACGGCAACGTTGCGCTTGTGAGCCTTCTCGTTGGTGAGAACGCGCTTCTTCTGCGACTTGATGTTAGCCAATTGTTAATCTCCAAACGACTAATTACCTATTAGGACATACAAAGAAGAAATATACCACGGGGCGAGGATTTTTCCATCATCCCCTCTCCCCTACAATGAATTCTCGGGAATATCCCCGAAAACATATTCACGGGTTGTCACAAGGAGCACACCATGGACGAACATCCGGTCATCGCCGCCATCATCGTGCTGTTGATCGTCGGCATCGTGGTCACGATCCTGACGAAGCTGCTGTGGCTGCTGTTCGTCGTCGCCGTCATCATCATCGCGGTCGCCATTGTCTACCGCTTCGTCTCCGGCGGCGGCCGGCCGCTCTGAATTTCGTTCCGGCCGAGAGAACGATCCTGCCGTCCTTCAGAACGTCACGACGGCGATGGAACATTGTTCGGCCAGGAACTGGAGGACGTCGACAAGATGGCCGGCGTCGAAAACGATCGATTCGGCGTTGCTAAACAACGGAAATGCGATTGCTCCCGCGTAGCGTTGCAACGCCGCCGACACGGCCACCGTCACCGGCCGGCCCTCCTCACTGTCTGCATCATTGTTGTCATGGGTCGTCGTCAACACGTCAAACAGCGACACACGTCCCAGCTCGGTGTTCAGTGCCGACATCATGATCTCCGGCGACGCGAAGCTCAGCCTCGTCGTGCCGGCAGCCGCCTTGACGGCCTTGAGATCCACGCGTCCTTCATCCCCCGTGACGATCAATACGGGATTCCCATGCGTGTCGACAACCAGCAGGTTGCGCACGATGCCGCCCGGTTCGAGGCCGAGCAGCTCGACGACTCCCCTGTCGAATCCTTCCT
Organism: Bifidobacterium choloepi; assembly: GCF_010667615.1. Taxonomy (GTDB): domain Bacteria; phylum Actinomycetota; class Actinomycetes; order Actinomycetales; family Bifidobacteriaceae; genus Bifidobacterium; species Bifidobacterium choloepi. The sequence goes on from NZ_VYSG01000001.1 coordinate 199,202, forward strand.
GCACATTGTCGATCGCCGGATGCCGGACGACGCGGTACTCCACGTTCGCGTCATCCAGCAACGCCAGCGCCCGATCGCGCAGACTGTTGCCGGCCGCCGTCATATTCGTCCTCTCCATACTCATGGAATCACAGTATCGCCGCAACTGGATGTACGGGCAGACAGAGCCAGAAGACGATTGCTTCAGGACAGTTGCCGCAAGGACCGGACCGAAATACCCTCGTCGTCATCGTCATCGCGGCCACCATCGTCTATCGTTTTCGGTTCCGGTTGCGGCCGCCCGCGCTGAAAACCGAGGAGACTCCAATGCATTCCCGACGCATTTCCAAGGTCTCTCTGCCATGCTCGACGCATGGGTTCCGGACCATCGGTCCGGAATAACTCCGCCGCCGTTCCGGTTGGGGCAGGCAGTATCGTCGTCCAGAGTCCCCGGGGCGCAATGCCGCTTCCCGGTCGACGGTTGCCATCAGAAAGGTCGTTCATGGTCCGCAAGGTTCTCAGCATCGCACTCACCGTCATCGTCTACGCCGCGCTCGCAGTCGTGTTCCTGAAGCTGTTCTGGCCACTGCTTCTGCTGCTCGTCGTCGTTGGCGCGTGGACGTATTTCCGCATGCGCAGGAACCTCAGGAAGATGCGCGCCGCCTTTGCCGCACAGGCGCCCGGCACCCAGTCGTTCGGCGGTCGCGGCACCGGTTACGGCGACTACGCCGACGTCGTCGACACGACGGTCAGCACGCCTTCGTCGTCCCAACCGGCCGACGGCTATCGGGAAATTGGCCGCTGAGTATCAGCTTTTCAGCCCGTAAATACGGACAATTTAACCATTGGAAACTATTTTTCCCGCACCTTCATGATTCGGCGCTGGCCACACGGCCGGCGCCGTCCTATACTCGGGCACCATGCATGAAACCGATCACGCCGTTCCGGCCCCGTTTGAACTCAAGTCCTTCGCAGAACTGACGACTGCGGAGCTGTATGCCATCCTGCGCGTGCGCGCCGCCGTCTTCGTTGTCGAGCAGCATTGTCCCTATCAGGATGTCGACGGCCTCGACGAAGCGTCGCTTCACCTGTTCGCATGGAATGCCGATCATACTGAACTCGTCGCATACCTGCGCATCATGCCGGCGGGTGTCGCCTATCCGGGCGCCGTCGGCATCGGCCGCGTGCTCACCGACGGCGAACGCGGCACCGGCCTGGGCGGCCGCCTGCTTCGCGCCGCCGTCGCCGCCATCGACGACATCTACGACCATCCGATCATTCGTCTCGCCGCCCAGCAGCACGCCACCGGCTTCTACGCCCGCGAGGGATTCGTGCCGTGCTCGGAACCATTCGACGAGGACGGTATTCCCCACGTCGAAATGATCCGACCCGCCACCCAGTCAGCCGCCACCCAGTCAGCCGCCACCCAGTCAGTCGTCGCCTAGTCAGTCACCGTCATTCAATTGCCGAACCGCCGGAGCAGGAATTCCGCAGCTTCGTCATTCAGTTCGACCGGCGTATTGCCGGCGAACCGTTCGCGAGCGCTGCTCGTTCGTTGTTGTCCGGCTTGGTGTCGGGATGAGGTGGCCGAATTCAATTGCTGCGCATACGAGAGTCCATCTAGTCCTGAATCAGATCAGTTCTTGCGCCCGTCATCGGTCACGTGACCGGACTGTCCATCATATTCGGAAGAATCTGTCGACTTCGCTTGTTCCAGTTGTTTCTTGTAGGCCATGCAGCGTGTCATAAGGTCGGGTTCATCAGGGTCGCGTGGATCGGGCAGAAAGAAGCACAGGTCGGCCAGCAGGAGCAATGGTATCGCCATCCAGCCGTGTGGCTGGACGGCGTAGACAGCGATCCCGATGATGATCAGGACGATGCCGCATGCGAGCTTGGTCCACCTCAGGACGATGATGACCCGATGACGCATTGTCGGCGACATGACAGTGCTCCTTCCCCGTGCATTCATTCCGTTTTCCGCTTGCCCCTGTTGCACTCCCTATTCCGTGAACAGCGGGAGACTCTCGAGCATGTTGTGCAGGTTCTGTTCGTCGAACGGGAGGTATTCGGCGATCGTGAATCCGACGACGTCGGAGTTGTCAGTGATGAGCTTGAGCGTGTGGGCGAGCTGCTCCATGGTCATGGCACCGCTGCCGCTGCCATCGCCGACGAGGTTCTTGTTGGCGAAGTAGGTGGAGTGGAAGAGGTTGGCGTCGAGCACGTCGATATCGAGATGGACGAGAATATGGTCGAACCGGCCGGTGAATTCGCGGATTGCGTCGTCTGTCAGGAATCGTTCGGTCTGTATGCGGTAGTCGACGCCGCTGTCGTCGAGGAATTTCTTCTGGTAGTCGTGGAGTTGCTGGAGGCCGACGTAGAGGATGTCGTCGGCGTCGAACCTGGGATGCCGCATCTGTGCGGCGAGTTCTGTGTCGCCGTCGCCCATCAGTGACGCGAGGACCATGGCGTGGGCGTAGGGGTAGTTGTCATGCGGGTTGGACACGTCGGGGTGAGCGTCGATCCAGATGATGCCGAGATTGTCGTACAGGCCATGCAGGTAATCGAATGGCGCGAGGGACACGACGCAGTTGCCGCCGATGGTGATGATCCTGTCGGGCCGCTCCCCCGCGATGGCTTCCTGCGCCTTGTGCACGCCGTCGAGAACTTCGTTTCGCGCGTACATGCCGTCAGTGACGGTGCGATTCTTGCCGTCCGGCGGCGTCAGGTTCACCTTGACGAGCGGCTGCCGGTCGTTGTCGGGAAGGATGTGCACGAGCAGGTTCGCGCCGAAATAGTAGGTGTCGAGTCCGCCGCTGAGATAGTCCGGATACAGCAGTCGAATCGTCTTCATGATCGTCAATCCTTCTTGTAGCTTCTGTCGCTGGGTCCTATCAACAACTGATTAGCGGATTGGTTCCGTCGTGACAACGGGTAAACATCGGAGAGATGTCCAGTCAGCGTTCGGCAGGAATGTCCATGAACATTTGTCGCGGGCGGGAGCCGGCTGGAGGGAGAATAAGACGAGCGCCTCGGCTACCACCAAGAAGGGCGGTAGCGGGGGCGCTCGGTTGGTATTATCATCTCGCGCATTGTGCCGGCCACCAACCATTTTGCGCATGTCCTGTCGCGATGTCCTGTCTCGGCTGGCAAGCAGTTTCCCCGCGGCCGTTCCGACTCCCCTATTCTTGGGTCGGTCAACGGAACGCTAATGACGGAAGGAATGACGACCATGCGTATTCACTGGACCGCCGGCCTGCCGGTGGCGCTGCTCATCCTGCTCGGCCTGCTGAGCGTCTCGACAGGACAGTCGGCACTGCTGTCGGCAGCACTGTTCGCCTGTGCCGCCGTCGCAATGTTCGCGCTGCTGGCGTGGTCGTATTGGCAGAAAAGAACGATTCGCCCGACCGAGCCGATGCCGGAACCAGTCGTTGAAGACTAAAACGCACGGGCCTTTCCGTGCTGGCCCGAACTATTCCGATTCGGTTCCCCGGTACAGTTTGCCGAAGAGCTCGCCCACGCGCCGGCCGAGCGTCTCGAATTGTTCGCGTTCAGTGTCGACAAGATGCTGCACCTGATGGATCGCGATGTCGTCGCCGGATTGCTGTGCCGTGAACAGCTCCGCCTCGGCCGCCACCTGTCGTTCCCGACAGGATTCCACGTCGTCGACGAGGAGGACCATGACGACGGCGTCCGCGAGCGCGAACCAGTTGGATTGTATCGGTTCGTTGAGGTCGGCTCGGCCGTCGTCGTAGACGGTCTTGATGGTGGCGAGGGAGACGATGCCGGCCCATTCGGGTGTGGGCAGTATGCCGTCCCTGTGTTTCTGGGCGTGTGGTTCGTCGGCGTCGAGCATGTCCTGCCACATTCCTCCCGCGGCGACGGGGAACATGTTGAGGTTGTCGTGGTAGACGTCGAGTGCCTGGTCGTATGACGTGAATGGGTATAGTGTCTGGCTGTAGACGGTTTCCCGGTCGTGCATGATGGTGGTTTGGACTACGAGGTCGCCGGGTTGTGGCAGCGATTCTTTCTGGACGGTGTTCTCGTTGTCGTTCATTCGTCTCCCGTGTTTCGTTGCTGTTTGTTGCCGCACCTGTCTTCGTTGGCGTCATGGCATGGATAGAGTGCTCATCGTATCTGTCGAAGAGGAATCGGCGAGCCATTTTCTCATTGTGGGATGGTGACGATTCTCCCTCGTCAGTCGACTAATGATGCTGGCACTCTCGTTACATGTAGAGGCCCATGTCTACTTGAAATAGCAGCTAAAAGACAGAGGATTAACCCTCTATTTTTCTGTAGAATTCTCTGTAAAGAGTCGTCATGTCCACTGTGCCCACTGTAGGCGGATTACTGTTCCGAGGTTTCGGTTTACCTCGCTGATTCACTGTTTATTCTGTTAGGCCCCGGACCGATGGTTGAGATAGTTTCAATATGTTTTTGGCAAGATCGGTCTTATTTATTCTATGCTCGTCTATGACGTTCATTTTGGGGAGAACGAAAAGAGATACGACATGACAGAGAAGTCAGCGGATTTTGAGTATGCGATCGGATTGGATTTGGGTACAACCTCGGTTGGATTTGTCGCAATGAAGCCAGATTACAAGCTTGTCAGGGCCAAAGGCAGAGAAATCATCGGAGTCCGACTATTCAATTCGGCAGACAGTGCAGCGAAGCGTCGAACATACCGTACTACGCGTCGTCGTCTAGCTCGGAGGAAGTGGCGATTGCGGTTTGTCGACAATATCTTCGCCTCCGCTATCACCGGACAAGATCCAAATTTCTTTAAGCGCCGTCAGTATTCATGGGTGCATAGGAAAGATGCCCAGAATAGGGATCATTACTATCAGGGACTCATCTTCGATTCACTTGAGGATGATAAGCGTTTCTATGCGTGTTACCCCACCATGTATCACCTGCGCAAAGATCTCATGGAGCACGACACCGATCCGCGTACGGGGCAGCCCTTTGATATTCGCGAAATATACATGGCGATTCATCACCTCATCAAGTTCCGTGGTCATTTCCTGATTTCCGGATCATTTGATGCCTCGAAAACGTTCGATGCAAAACAACTAATCACGCTTCTGCAACAGCTGGTGCATGAGTTCGCTACGGAAGAGCATCCGGCGAACTTCAATGACGTTGACGCGAACGAGATAAAAGCGGCCCTGATCGACACGCATCATTCCCGTTCCGCTCGCGTCAACAATACGCTCACCCTGTTCGGTACGCTGTCCAAGACTCAAAAAGAAATCGTGAAGCAAGCACTTGTCGCCATTGTCGGTAACAAGCCCGATTTCGCGAAAATCTTTGGTCTGACCGATATAGAATCCAGTGACAACAACAAATACAAGTTCCCGTTCAATGACAAGAACATCGATTCCAAGAGCACCGAACTGGAGAACCTGCTCGACGAAGACGATACTGAATCATTCCGGGCCCTTCGACAGATGTACGACGCTATCACATTGATGCAGCTTCTTGGAGAAAATACAACGTTATCGGACGCGATGATCCAACGCTATGAGACGCACAAGAGAAACTGGGAAACGTGCAAGACATATCTGCGCAACGACTTCAATAAGGAAGTGGTGAACCACAACTATCTAGTTCTCACGCATCAATGGAACAAGCTAGAAAAACCAATTTCGATGACCCAGCGCGACAATGAATGCGCAAAGGCCAAGAAATTTTTCGAAAAACTCATTACCGATTCAAGTCTTGATGACAAGAAGGATCTTCTCAGGCAACTGGCGGACGACGCACTGTTCCCGCTAGAACGCAGTTCGGATAATGGCGTCATTCCACATCAGCTACATCTGCATGAACTTCACGTCATCATTGAACGTCAACGTAAGTATTATCCGTTCCTTGCTGACACCGTCGATGTTGATGACGGATTCGGCAAGAAACACACCGAAAACAGGCTCGAAGCGCTCCTTAAGTTCCGCGTCCCCTACTATGTGGGGCCATTGGTGGCTCCCGACAATATGAAGAGTGGCGAGAACGCCGAAAATCACTGGATGATCCGCAAGGACCCTTCGGACAAGACAGCGATCACTCCATGGAATATCGGCAAGGTTATCGACTACGACGCTTCCGCACGCCAATTCATTGAACGGTTAACCGAGGACGACACATATCTCATAGGCGAACCAACATTACCGAAGAATTCGTTGATCTATCAGGAATACGAGGTACTCAGCGAGCTAAACAATTGTCGCGTCCAAAACAGCTCTGACAAACGCTCGCATCCGCGCCGACTGACGCCACTTGAAAAGGACTGCCTCGTCGAAGTCTTTAAACGCCACAAGACAGTGACCTGCAAGAGGGCGCAGAACGCATTGCTCACGGAAATGGGCACCACATACACGATCAGCGGACTATCGGATCCGACCAAGTTCGTCAGCTCACTGTCAAGCTATATCAACCTGTCAGAGATATTCGGATCGGCGTATGTAGAGTCGCACCGTGCCCAGATGGAACAGTGCATCGAAATCCAAACCGTTTTCGAGGACCAAACTATGATCGCCCATCAACTCGGCATGATCGAAGGACTGACCAGCGATGACATCGACAGGATCTCTCGCGTCTCATATACAGGATGGGGACGTCTTTCCCGCAAGCTCCTGACCAGCCGCATCGCCAAGACCAAGCTGTCAGACGACTTCGAACCCACCATGCACAGCATCCTGGAAATCATGCGAAACAGTGGTTCCAATCTCATGGAAATCCTTGCCGATACCGGTAATGGCGTGCATGCGTGGATCGACAAGCAGAATCGCAATGCCGACCTCGGCGTCTCCCTCGAGGAGCAGATCGATGACATGCGTGTATCCCCCGCTGCCAAGAGGGGCGTCAGGCAGGCCATCAACGTCATCGACGACATCGCTGATGCTGTTGGACATTATCCATCGCGCATCTTCCTCGAGACCGCAGATGACATGCAGCCCAGCAGACGAGCCGCCTCGAGGAAGTCCAAACTTGAAAGCCTGTACAAGAACAGCGCCCTGAACAAGGAGTACAAGGAACTGTTCAACCAACTGCAAGCGACGAATAACAGAGAATTCACCGACCGGATGTATCTGTACTACACCCAACTCGGCAAGGACATGTATACCGGCGAACCCATCGACATCGATCGAATCTCCACCGCGTACGACATCGACCATATCGTTCCGCAGGCAAAGACCAAGAACGATTCGTTCGACAATCGTGTCTTAGTCAGCCGCAAGGAAAACGCACGCAAGTCCGATTCCATGCTATACACGACAAACACCATAAACAGAATGCGTGACTTCTGGAAGCAACTGCTCGATATGGGGCTTATCAGCCAGAAAAAGTTCCAATCACTCACCCGAACCGAGGAACTGAGTCTCTATGAGCAGGAAAGATTTGTCAACCGGTCGTTGGTGGATACCCGTCAAATCATCCGAAACGTCTCCACACTGCTACGCCAACGATACGGGACCAGCACTGCAGTCACCGGAATGAACTCCTCCATTACGGGCGATATGCGGCAGTATCTGGGATTCGTCAAAGATCGCGACATTAACGACTACCACCATGCACAAGACGCCCTGTGCATCACAGCAGCGGGCTATTTCATGAGCAACCGTGGATTTTTCGACAACCAACAGGCGACAGATACCGGAGCCAACCCTCTCTTCACAAACTCGTTCAGCATATACCTCAACAACTATTTGCAGGATTATCGTGAGTCGCTGAGCAATGGCAAACGCGCCAACCCATTCGGATTCGTAGTCGGTTCCATGTGCTCACATAACGAAGTATTGCGCACCAATCCCGCTACGGGAGAGGTGGTGTGGAATGACGACAATGCCAGTTATCTGCGGCACGTCATGGGCTACAGGAAGATGCTTGTCACCTACAAGACCTACGACGATATTGGGAAACTTTACGATGAGACTCGTCAACCCCGTGGCGGCAAGAAACTGATTCCCGCCCATAAAGAACAGGAGGAAACTGCCCTTTATGGTGGGTTTACCAACGGTACGGTCGCATGCGCGGTGCTCCTCGCGGATCGAAAGGGCAATGCATTCGGCGTAAATATTCCAATGAGCATGTATCAGGAATATCTGAATTGCCGGGAGGACAATGATCTCCTGCTGGCGCTGCTGATGCCGCTTGATCCTAAGAAAATCAAGGGAGCATCGATTCTACTCAATCATCTACCCAAGAATCAGCTCATGAAATACCGAAATGCATATATGCTATTCCTCTCCGCTACCGAACTCGGCAATGCACAGCAGCTTTGGCTTGACGGGCCGACCTATGACACCGTGCACGCTTTTCTCAAGAATCCTGAATCTGTAGATCCCAACAGCATCCAGCATGCCTTCGAGACGATTCTAGATGCCATGCAGCGTTTCTATCCGCTTTATCCGATAACAAGTGAAAAGCGCGCTGAGGCTCTACGTAAATTCGCCGAACTTCCCATCGACAAGCAGCATACCGACCTGCAAAATCTGCTTCACAAAGTTTTGCATGCCGCGGGGAGCCGCGCCAACCTGCAGGATATTGGTCTGGGTTCCGATTTTGGTCGTTACCGCACCTTCAAGCCGGCTGATGACGATTGCTTCATCATGCAAACCCCCAGTGGTCTGACTGTACAGTCTATTTCGGTTTCCGAGTTAAAAAAGAAAGCTGGACTCTCCTGACAAAAGGATGGCCCCGGAGGCAAGCTCCGGGGCCATCAAGGCCATAAGGCTGGATTTTTCAATCCTGTGAAACGCAGCTTTCGCCTTGTTTTATTTCAATGTATCCCTAGCAGACCAGCTATAGGAAACTGTGGATCATCGACCAAACGATCCGCTAGCAATAATAGCAGTACTTCAGTGCTTTGCCAACCATTTATCTAGAAAACGAGATAACAACTGAAAGGGCGCCTATGACTTGGAGAACTGTAGCCATCATTACCCAAAGTAAGATTTCCTCGAAAAACAATCTGCTTATCATCCAGAACGACGACGGTGTCCATTCCGTCCCTCTCTCCGATATCGGCACCGTACTCATTAACTCTACCCGCTCGGTAATCACCACTCACGCCATAGACGAGCTCCTCAAGAAAGACATCAGAATTATCTGTTGCGATGACAAAGGCTTCCCTAACGGGCAAATCATGCCAAAACGTTCCAGTACTGGACGTCGACAGAAAATCATGATGCAAATGCATTGGGATCAACTACGCAAGGACAGACTTTGGCAGCACATCATTCAGGAAAAAATTCGCATTCAAGCCCAGACTCTCGAATACCTCGATATCGGGAAAACCTCCGAGCTCTTTTCTCTAATTGCTCAAGTTACGCCAGGAGATGCCGATAACAGGGAAGCCGTGGCCTCCCATCTGTATTTTCCCAGACTATTTAGTTACGAATTCACTCGTAACGATGAAGAGCAGAACATCAACTCACTGCTCAATTACGGCTATGCCATCATTCTCTCCGAAGTATCGCGTTGCATCGCACTGCACGGCTACCTCAACGAATTCGGCATCCATCATGACAACGACCACAATCCATACAATCTTGCATGTGACCTCATGGAGCCTTTCCGCCCCTTCGTAGACGAGGAAGCCTTCGCCATTGGTAGCACACCGCTGACGCCCGAAATCAAACAGCGACTCATACGATTGTTACGAAGAGACAATGATCGACTTCGCACCTCTCTTGCCGTCGCCATCGAGGGGTTCGTCAGTAAGGCATTGCGATACCTACGAGAAGAAAACGCGGAGCTGCCGCAAGTTAGGTCGTTCGCGGAATGAGGTACCAAGTCATGAGAGTCGTGATCTTCTTTGATCTGCCGGTCACAACTGCCAGGCAACGCCGTGCTTATCGAGATTTCCGGAAAAACCTCTTAGAGGAAGGATTCCTCATGATCCAAGAGTCCGTCTATATTCGCATTACCACGAACCGCGTCAGTGCGATTGCACTGGAAAAACGAATCGCGGAGATCGTACCGTCGGAGGGCGTTGTCCAGTCGCTACTTGTAACAGAAAAACAATATGCATCTATGCGTTTCCTGTCTGGAACTCCCGTTGATGATATACGTAACAGCGACGAAAGAACTATTTTCCTATGATCGACAACATCACTGTTTTCCCATACGAGCCCATGAGCCTGACGACAGGATTCAACCGCATCACGCTCGGCAACCCACGCCTTTTCTTCCAGTTCATCAGAGGCTTACGGTCGGAACAAGACAACGTGATTTTGTCCCTAGACAACAATCCTGTTTCAGCTAATCATGTCATGTTATTTCTTGGGGACGCAGCCACTCCCCCTGATCTCAACAGTCTCCTGCTGAAAGATGTCCTCGCAAAGCTCACAGAGTCGTTTGCCGACATCGAGTTAATGGAAATCCATGACCTCTATGCTAATTTGCATAATCAAATTCAGCAAAAAGTATGGATGGAAGACCTTCCACTGACGCTCGCATCAACGTTCGACGTCAAAAAGATAATATCGCTATACAAGCCGTCTATCATGCTGGAAGAGCCAGCATCGATTTTTGAGGAGATCCGGGATATTGTAGAGCTTATGGGGGCTCTGCATGAACAGCGGACGCTCGTGATGCTTCATATAACTCAATATTGTCAGATAGCACAAATAAAATCGCTACATCAGTATCTTCTTGACCAAGAGATACAACTCCTAGATATCGAGTGCACTGACCAGCACTCTGGTTTGGAAGGAATACGAGACCATTATGTCGATAGAGATTATGTTCAGTTCACGTGAACCGTTCAGGAATCTCTAAGGCTATCGGTTTCAGATCCTTAGCAGACCAGCTATCTAGGAAACGTCGGTGCAGAAAATCAGCTCGTCGCTGGAGTTTCAGATCCTTAGCAGACCAGCTATCTAGGAAACTATGCCCCTATGTTACCAGTTGCGGCTGTAGTTTCAGATCCTTAGCAGACCAGCTATCTAGGAAACCCCCGTCCGCTGGACGGTGACGAACGGGTAGTTTCAGATCCTTAGCAGACCAGCTATCTAGGAAACACGCGGTTTCGCCCCAGTTGAACTTGATCAGTTTCAGATCCTTAGCAGACCAGCTATCTAGGAAACGCTGCCCAACAGTTTTCGACCACAACCACAGTTTCAGATCCTTAGCAGACCAGCTATCTAGGAAACGCTCGTCTACAGGTTGTAGAAGGAGTCTCCGTTTCAGATCCTTAGCAGACCAGCTATCTAGGAAACTACAAGGCCGTCCGCAAGGAATTCGGGCCGGTTTCAGATCCTTAGCAGACCAGCTATCTAGGAAACGACGATCTCGAGACCGTCACCACGCGAATAGTTTCAGATCCTTAGCAGACCAGCTATCTAGGAAACGCAGCGCAGCGAGTACGTGCGCGACGAGCAGTTTCAGATCCTTAGCAGACCAGCTATCTAGGAAACCTGCTTGAACCGCGCAAACTCGCCGGTCTTGTTTCAGATCCTTAGCAGACCAGCTATCTAGGAAACGATCTGGTAGCGTGGCCGTCCGTCGGCCGCGTTTCAGATCCTTAGCAGACCAGCTATCTAGGAAACTCCTTCTGCGTGATCCCCTTCTGCTCTATGGTTTCAGATCCTTAGCAGACCAGCTATCTAGGAAACAAAAGCAGGCCGAACAGCTCGCCAAGACGAGTTTCAGATCCTTAGCAGACCAGCTATCTAGGAAACACTGTTCGGTGTCGAACGTGTCGAGGGCGGGTTTCAGATCCTTAGCAGACCAGCTATCTAGGAAACTTCTTCTGGTCACGTCGAACACTGGCGGAGGTTTCAGATCCTTAGCAGACCAGCTATCTAGGAAACTGCAGAAGGCTGCCGCCAGCCTGTATCCGAGTTTCAGATCCTTAGCAGACCAGCTATCTAGGAAACTTCATCGAGCGTCAGATAGCGGCGTCGCACGTTTCAGATCCTTAGCAGACCAGCTATCTAGGAAACAGCACCGCCGTCGCCGTATTCAGCGCCCACGTTTCAGATCCTTAGCAGACCAGCTATCTAGGAAACCGGTGAGGGTGTCGAGGACCTGGATGCCGTGTTTCAGATCCTTAGCAGACCAGCTATCTAGGAAACATGTCGGCGAGGATGCCGGCGTGGATGTGCGGTTTCAGATCCTTAGCAGACCAGCTATCTAGGAAACGAATCCGGCGAACGAGAAAACATCAATGTCGTTTCAGATCCTTAGCAGACCAGCTATCTAGGAAACCAGGTCGACGGTTTTGCGGCCGAGCTGCCGGTTTCAGATCCTTAGCAGACCAGCTATCTAGGAAACGAGCCAATGGAGAAGACAGCATCGCCCGTCGTTTCAGATCCTTAGCAGACCAGCTATCTAGGAAACCGCGGCGGTAGCCGTTGGCGCGGCGCGGATGTTTCAGATCCTTAGCAGACCAGCTATCTAGGAAACTTCTTCGGGCTGGTGCGGAACGTCTGGAACGTTTCAGATCCTTAGCAGACCAGCTATCTAGGAAACGAGCCGGCCGGTCCATAGGCTAGGGCCATGGTTTCAGATCCTTAGCAGACCAGCTATCTAGGAAACGCGGCTGCTGGGCTGATTTGTGCGAGTGGCGTTTCAGATCCTTAGCAGACCAGCTATCTAGGAAACTTCCGCCTGGTGCATCGCCTCCGCGCTCTGGTTTCAGATCCTTAGCAGACCAGCTATCTAGGAAACATCAGCTGGGCGTTGACGTACACGTCGGTGGTTTCAGATCCTTAGCAGACCAGCTATCTAGGAAACGAATATGCTGCGACGTTGTACAGGACGATTGTTTCAGATCCTTAGCAGACCAGCTATCTAGGAAACTGTTCTTTGTTTTCTTCCTAATGGTGACCAGTTTCAGATCCTTAGCAGACCAGCTATCTAGGAAACCGACAACTAGCCGCCGCCATCACCCCTTCTGTTTCAGATCCTTAGCAGACCAGCTATCTAGGAAACTGTAGGCCGCGCCGAGCCCGTTCACGTTGCGTTTCAGATCCTTAGCAGACCAGCTATCTAGGAAACACTGTAAGTTGAGGCTGGGCTTCAATCCATGTTTCAGATCCTTAGCAGACCAGCTATCTAGGAAACGCGGGCGTTTGCCAAATCATCGTGACCGGGGTTTCAGATCCTTAGCAGACCAGCTATCTAGGAAACTCGGAGAGACAGATCGCGAACGGGCAAGGAGTTTCAGATCCTTAGCAGACCAGCTATCTAGGAAACAGTGAGTTGTGGAAGGCATTGGTGAAGTAAGTTTCAGATCCTTAGCAGACCAGCTATCTAGGAAACCCGAATCCGTCATGATGCCGAACTGCGAGAGTTTCAGATCCTTAGCAGACCAGCTATCTAGGAAACAGTCGGCGAGCGAGTCTGGACGGACCGGCTGTTTCAGATCCTTAGCAGACCAGCTATCTAGGAAACATGGACCTCGCGCACCGCATTCGCCCCGTAGTTTCAGATCCTTAGCAGACCAGCTATCTAGGAAACAGCTGATGGAGACGATGGGCCCGTCGGAAGGTTTCAGATCCTTAGCAGACCAGCTATCTAGGAAACGTACGGGTTCGCGCTCAACCCGGTTGGTTAGTTTCAGATCCTTAGCAGACCAGCTATCTAGGAAACCCTGCCAGCTCATCGCGCACCCCCGTCAACGTTTCAGATCCTTAGCAGACCAGCTATCTAGGAAACGGTACCGTAAGGCGTAGTGCAAGGCGGAATGTTTCAGATCCTTAGCAGACCAGCTATCTAGGAAACCGAACGTCGCCTCGTCGGGTTCGGGTTCGTGTTTCAGATCCTTAGCAGACCAGCTATCTAGGAAACGGCGACCTGTACCTGTGCAATTTCTGGACGGTTTCAGATCCTTAGCAGACCAGCTATCTAGGAAACCCCGCGCCACAACAACAAGGTCGAAAACAGGTTTCAGATCCTTAGCAGACCAGCTATCTAGGAAACGGGACCGTCGAACTGTCGATTGGCAATGTCGTTTCAGATCCTCAGCAGACCAGCTATCTAGGAAACTGACGCCGAAATTTTAAAAGGGCGTCCCCCGTTTCAGATCCTTAGCAGACCAGCTATCTAGGAAACGCAAGCCCGAAATACTTGATGAAATTCGACGTTTCAGATCCTTAGCAGACCAGCTATCTAGGAAACAGCCACAAGATCTTGCACAGCGAGAAGGTGGTTTCAGATCCTTAGCAGACCAGCTATCTAGGAAACACAACATCGGGCGGGACGATGGCCGACAGTGTTTCAGATCCTTAGCAGACCAGCTATCTAGGAAACTGATAGGACGTCTGGGCGTTGGACGCGTACGTTTCAGATCCTTAGCAGACCAGCTATCTAGGAAACCGCCGGCCAAGAGTCCCAGCCAGAGGAATAGTTTCAGATCCTTAGCAGACCAGCTATCTAGGAAACATTTCCGCCTGTTCAGGCGTGAGCTTCTGTGTTTCAGATCCTTAGCAGACCAGCTATCTAGGAAACAATGATTGGCGTCGTTCTTTAAAGTTTTCAGTTTCAGATCCTTAGCAGACCAGCTATCTAGGAAACCCGTCCAGTCGCGCACCTACACGGTCGTGTGTTTCAGATCCTTAGCAGACCAGCTATCTAGGAAACCCGACGACCGCAACGTGAACCTGACCCGCCGTTTCAGATCCTTAGCAGACCAGCTATCTAGGAAACCGTCGTGTTGCCCCATGCGGCGTTCTGGTAGTTTCAGATCCTTAGCAGACCAGCTATCTAGGAAACATCGCCTCAAAAGCGATTTCCACTGGAGTAGTTTCAGATCCTTAGCAGACCAGCTATCTAGGAAACAGTTCATTGCCAACAAGGGCACGGCAGTCGGTTTCAGATCCTTAGCAGACCAGCTATCTAGGAAACTCACCGACGACGACATCACCAAGATCGCCAGTTTCAGATCCTTAGCAGACCAGCTATCTAGGAAACGAGGAACGAGTCGATCGCGAGCTTCCAGTGGTTTCAGATCCTTAGCAGACCAGCTATCGAGGAAACATGCATAACCGCCAGCCCCCAGCCAGTGGAGTTTCAGATCCTTAGCAGACCAGCTATCTAGGAAACTCACATCGGATGGCGAACGTGCCGGATACAGTTTCAGATCCTTAGCAGACCAGCTATCTAGGAAACGATTCATGCGGCCGCTCCCACGTACTTGCGGTTTCAGATCCTTAGCAGACCAGCTATCTAGGAAACTCGCTCATGGCCATTTCGCACAGCATTTGCGTTTCAGATCCTTAGCAGACCAGCTATCTAGGAAACCCGCCGCGGCCGGCACCGACATGGAGTCGAGTTTCAGATCCTTAGCAGACCAGCTATCTAGGAAACCACGCCGACAAGGGTACCGGCGAATACTGGGTTTCAGATCCTTAGCAGACCAGCTATCTAGGAAACTATCGGACTCCCGATACGGATCCGCTTTTTGTTTCAGATCCTTAGCAGACCAGCCATCTAGGAAACTCTTGGTTTTGCGTCACGTGCGTGTTCGCTGTTTCAGATCCTTAGCAGATGTATTTAGTCTAATTAAATAGGTCGGTGTTGCCGTCAAAAACGGATGGTGTTGGCGTTCCTTTTTGGATGATTTTGCCGGGTCGCGTGAGGCGATACCGAGCCGGCAGCCACTCCTAGGTTTCAGCGGTGAAAGCAGTTCCTCCACGAGAATATCGCGACGAAGGAGCCGGCATCATACCCGAACCGGTATCAATACAACAACGTATCAGGATCCTTGACGCGCGGCATCCCGCTCGCCAGGATCGCAGAGGAAATGCAATTGAACGTCAAGACCGTGGCGGATACGCCCACACTCAGGACTGTTCCGAAACACCGCCGGTCGGCCGCTAGGTGCGTGGCAAGTTCGAGCTCGTCGTCGGCATCATCGACCGACAGCTTACCGAGGACCGCTATATACCCCGCAAGCAACGCCATGCCACCAACAAGAGGATTCGGGACGCTGGTGCCAACAATGCATGGTCTCCACCTCCCTGCGCCTGAACATGATTTCCTCCTGTCCCCTTGCGATACCATTCGATAGTGCTATCGTGCCACCGCGGAACAAAAATAAGTAGAAACATCCACGCGACGACTCCGCGAAGTGATGTCTTCGGTTTAGTTCGGCGCGTTTTCGCCGTATAGTCTGGCGATCCGTTCTTCCATGCGCTGATGGATCTCCTCGGCCTGTTTTCCGATGGTGTCGAAGTGGAGTTGAGCCTGGCTGATGGCGGTTTCGTCGCCGGTTTGCTGGGCGGCGACGAGTTCCGCCTCGGCTGCCAGTTCTTCTTTCTGGGAGACCTCGAAGTCCTCGAAGAGGAAACTCAGCGGGACGGCGTCCGCGAGCGCGAACTGGTCGGATTCGATGATTGCGAGCTCGATATTGCCGTGTTCGTCGATGCCGACGGCTTCGGCGATGCATATGCGGCATTTCCATTTGGGATCGGGCAGGATGATGTCTGCGTGTTGTTCGGCGAGGGGGTTGCCGTCGTCCAGTGATTTTCTCCACCAGTCTGCCGCGATGAGCGGGAAAATCCGATGCGCTTCCCGGTATTTGTCCGATGCATCGTCGGGCGTGGAGCAGTGTTCCGTTACGGCGTAGGCGCCATTCTCTTCGTATGTGATAGTGCATAGGATTGCCCGGTCGCCAATTTTCGATGGTAGATCTTTTCGAACGGAGTCATTGTTGTCATTTGTCGGTTTCATCGGTTCCCGGTCTCCTTCGTTATTGGTTGCGGTGTTTGTCTTCGTTGACGGCGCTGCGTGGAGACCATCTTATCTGTCGAGGGAAGGTAGACAAGTTGTTTTCTCATGTCCGGTACCCGGTAAAACTCTGGGAGTCCTGTGTCGCTGTCATCATGCTCGTTCTGTAGGCATGATCGGTTTGAAGATATGTTCCTGTTGTCCCTAGTAAATTGGCAGATGCGATTGCCGGGCCTCTTCATGACGCATTTCCATGGTGTTCGTGTTTCTTCATGGTGTCATTTCGTCGCAGTAGGTGCCTTCGCCGGCCTCCCCGTTTCCATTCCGTCGATGTTTGGCAGCGCGAGTTTCGTGTCGGACAGGCCACGGCGGCGGTGGAGATGGTCGAGGGTGTAATCGTTGTCGTCGACCCATTCGATCCATCCATTGACTGAACCGCCAAGGACAAATGTGGCTGCCGCGGACGGGGACGTGAACGTGATGTTTTCGTCGAGCCGGGTCACGCCGGTCATGTCATGGAACAGGCGTTCGCGTTCGCCGATGACGGTGGCTGAGTTGACTACCGGTCTGGTCAGGTCGACTTGCGATCCGGCGAGGACGGTCATGGATCCGGTGGCGGGATCGTAGATGGCACGGCCGGTGATGCCGTTGCGTCGAGTATGGAAAATCGTCGGCGGCGACTCAAGTGTTCTGTTAGTCGCATGACTGGTTGGCGGTGGGGAGGTTCGCCGGTTTGTCGGCGGCATCGTGGTGGCTGTCGGGTCTTGTCGCCGCTTCCCCGCGTGTTTCCGGTTGTCGGAGTTACTCTGTCCGGACACCGGGAATCCGAGTACTCGCATGCGCAGCTGGATGTTGTCGGCGAGTTCGCGGATGCGACGTTTCCGGTACGGGTTGGTTGCGGCTGCCGGCCGTGCGCGGTTGTCGAGGTCGTGGAGGCCGTCGCGATGGGCGCGTGCGATGAGCGTGGCCTCGAGTCCGTCGAGCACGTCGCGGTCGAGGTTGTCGTCGCTGTCGAGAAACATGACAGCGACCTTCCAGAAATCCTTCCGGACGACGTGGGCGTCAAGCCGGTTGATGCCCTGCGTGGTCTGGCCAATGTAGATGCGGCCGACTTGGCCGTGCATGTCGTCGAGCAGATAGTAGACGCCGCGATATGGCAATCCCGGCAACCGTCCGGCCTGGGCGACGAGTGTGCGCGGCACGACAACAGTGATCATCGACTCGCCTTCCCACCGGCAGATGCGTATGCCGTCGGGATTGCCGTCGATGATCTGCATTGTCACCGTCATCACGTTCAGGTCCGTATCGCCCATGATTCTTATCTCCCGTCACGTCAAACTGGCTTCATTGTATTGGCGGCCGGCGGCGATCGTCGTCAATTCGGCCAGCCGGATAGTGACAGGAAGAATACAGAACGATTCCTGCGCTCACAGGCGATTGCGAGCGCAGACCGGTGTTTCATATCAGGAGCATTACGTTGCACACTGTCCCATGTAGATCAGTTAGTGCAATCAGGAATGCGCAGTTTTACACATATCTTATTTCAAGAGCCAGTCCTTAATGGCGAGCATCGCGGATTCCGGCATCGGATGTGCCGAGTCAATATGCAATTCCAGATAAGCTGCATCTGTGATATCCAGCCCAGGCAGGCTGTCTTCTCTCAGCCGTACCACACGATACCCGGCATCAAGTAAATCCAAGGATTTTCGAAGATCAGTTTCGCGCTTGTCCTGATGCCAGTAAGCACCGTCATACTCCACAGCGACTTCGGCTTCCTCAAATAAAAAGAGGATGTCTGGGCGCCATCGCGTGCCCCGACTAAATTTCTGATTTGTCAATATCGGTCCCGACTTCACCTCGTTGAACATTGCTTTGGCAGCTTCGCAATATTCCAATTCCACCCTTGACTTGCCACGTTCCTTGCAGTCAGGACATGGCGAGCCACCGTGATATCGCGTTTCCACCTTGGCGTGCCAGCGGTGGGATGGATCATTTCGACAAATCCATTCTGGGATGAATACCGTTTGTCCGGTAGCCGTCACATGCCACGCCGATACTGGATTCTCGGGAGCCCATTCTTCGGCCAGATCGGGTGCGCAATAGGCAAGCGACCCCAAAGGAATTTCGCAATCCCTACAGCGCCATAATGGCCTATTGTGCAATCTTGCATAAGGATTTTCCTGCCACACTTTCCCGCAGCTCTCACATCGCCACCAGATTTTCCTTCGCGATGTTCCCTTCACTGTTTCCGGCGTAAACCGACCATTCATTTCATAGACCCATTGAGCAGCAATTTCTGGACAGCATTCTGACAATGGTTGTCTCAGCGGCGATTGTTTGCTCATACTATCTGCATCGTCTTCAGGTAGCCGGCTACTGCTCTTTTTACGAGAAGGAGGTTTCGGAGAACCAGTTCGGCTCAGGCATACGCATCCAAAGCCAATATCGCCCCAGTCTTTCACTGTCCGACGCTGGCATCGTCGACACTTGACCAATGCTGCGTAATCATGTCCGTTTTCGCGAAATACCTTAATGAGATCCAACTTTGCTTTGTCGCATCGCTCAGCAATTTGTTTATCCGTATGGTTTTCCAGGAAAAAGGAATGATATCTCGGTTCGTAGAATTTCCATCTGTAATAACAGACATCACAAGCTGGGCGGCCAGTTCTACCATCTTCTCTGCCCCATACCGTATAAGGAACATAGTCGGCTTCCACCCCGCATTTCAGGCAACGGCAGGATACAGGCTTTGACCTGTTTTGGAATTCACCGATCATAAGCATTCCCTGCCGGTCAAATCTGGCCTCGATGCATTTCATGCATAGTGTCGCCTGTCTTTTGAACACATCATTCTCAAGGCATTGGATGCACTTCTTCAAATCCGCATGTACCACTTTCCATATTGCAGTTATTTCTTCCGACTAGGATCGCGTCATCGTTACCACACAACTTCAATGCCTCCTGTGACCTCCGACCAATACTTGGAATCACTCGTATTCAGCATCCAGTTACCGCCAATAACAAGATGACCTCCGACATCTGTTCCTTCGGACAAAGCTTTCATAATGTCGACTTGGTTGTCGCGTCGATCAGCACTCGCATACACGCTTACGACATCATTTGCGCTGCAGTAACCTGAAGAGGCTGCATTCGTCACGATGTTCGTCTGATGGAAAATAGGACAGTCATAGCCTACCTCTTTGAGATCCTCAACAAATTTCTTGACCGTCGAATAGGTTTTCGACACCATATAGGTGAAGTCGGGTTCTCCTCTGTCGATTTCTACGATCTCATCGGCATTTGCTTTCCCGGACTCCTGCGCCGTAGCCATAGCAGTGTATTCAGAACTTGATGTCGCTCCCCTAACCACAATAACTACCGAGATCATTACAAGGGCCATCGTAGCTAGCAAACCAAGTGTCTTAACAACGGGATGGATTCTCTTCACCATTTCACGCATAGTAACCTCCACCGGTTCCAGGGTGCCGGATTTTCCCCTTCTCCTGTCACGTCTTTGTGACATGAGTCGAATTATAGGCAAAACAAGAAAATGAATACCCAACCAGCCTGAAAGATGAGCGTCTTTCATTTAGCAACAGCGAGGGGATCTTCGTCTCCTTTGGCTTCCAAATCGCCTGAGACATAGATATCCCTCAAGAACAATATCGAGTGGCTGTCTACGAACATAGCAATAGCAGAGCCAAATGGTGCTCACCGAACCAACGAACGACCCTGCTGAAACCATGTATTCATCCGGCAAAATTATCAGAATATTTTTTGCTTTGGAGCCACCGCAGCTACTCCCCTACGCTCGGTTTCGTCCAATATCTGCCTATTTTCATGGCAGGTTCGTACACCTCTGAAAAAGGAGTTACACCGTGCATAAGAATCAGACACTTCATGCCTATTTCAAGGAGTGGATGGAAACATATAAGCTGGGCGCTGTTACTGATGTCACCTACCACAAATACGAAATCACCCATCGGAAAATCAAGGAGCTCGCCCCTGATCTTCGGCTCGGCAAAGTAACGAGACTCGAATATCAGAGACTGCTCAACCGGTACGCCAAGTCGCACGAGAAGCAGACGACGATGGATTTTCATCATCAGCTCAAGAGCGCGTTGTTGGATGCCGTCGAGGAAGGCATGCTTGGCAAGGATCCGACAAGACGAATCGTCATCAAGGGCACCATCTCGCGTAAACACAAGCCCAAGTTCCTCAATCAGCAAGAGTTGCAACAGTTGCTCGGCAAGCTCGACCTCGGCACTGAAATCAACTGGGACTACCTCATCCTGCTCATCGCCAAGACCGGACTCCGCTTTGCCGAAGCACTTGGACTGACGCCTGTCGACTTTGATTTCCAGCGCCAGACACTGTCGATCAGCAAGACCTGGGATTACAAGTCGCCGACCGGCAAGTTCGCCCCGACGAAGAATTCGTCGTCGATTCGCAAGATCCGTCTCGATTGGCAACTCGCCATGCAATTCAGCCAGTTGATCAAGAATCTGCCAGCAGACCAGCCAATCTTCATCAAGAACGATTCTCGCGTCTTCAACACCACCGTCAACGACAGACTTGAACGATTATGCGAACAGGCATCAGTGCCGACAATCTCATTGCACGGCCTTCGTCATACTCACGCCTCATTGTTGCTGTATGCCGGAGTCTCCACGGCGTCTGTCGCCAAACGACTCGGCCATTCCAACATGACTACAACACAGACAACATATCTGCATGTCATTCGCGAGCTTGAGCATCAGGATACCGACAAAGTCATGCAATTCCTGAGCACGCTGTAGCCCAATTCCAAATGGCTTCATCACACCTGTGACGAAGCCTTACTCTCTTCTGGGAACAGCGTAAGTTCGGAGACGTAATAGAAGATTATCTTGAAAAAACCATTGTCGAAAATCAATATCCGGTTTTGACATCTTCGCAACAAATGGGCGTAGTTTTGCAGAAAGACTATTTTGCTGATCATCAGGTAACTAGAGACAGTAATATTGGATACTACGTATTACCGATAGGCTACTTTACATATCGTAGTCGAAGCGACAATAACGTTTTTGTTTTTAATCGGAATAATGTGATAAACAAAGGAATTATTAGCTATTTCTATCCTGTTTTCAAGCCACGAAAAGTTGATTCCGATTTCTTGCTTTATAGGCTAAATACTGGCATGAGGCAACAATTAGAAAAGGCCGCTGAAGGAACGGGTCAACATGTTTTATCATTGAAAAAGTTTAAGCAAATGGAGGCTTTATTCCCAAACTTTAAAGAACAACAACAAATCGGTTTTTTCTTGGCTAAACTTGATAAAACTATCACTCTTCATCAGCGTAAGCTCGACCTCCTCAAGCAGAAAAAACAGTTCTTCCTGCAGGCTATTCTCTCCCAACAGCTGCGTTTCAAAGAATTCGCCGCACCCTGGGAAAAGGGCAAGCTGGCAGATTATTTCTCCGAACGCGACGAGAAGTCTTCTGACATGGAAATTCTATCTGTAAGCATGCGGAACGGAATCTATCCGGCATGCAATTCGGATAGGCATACGGACCCGGGTGCAAGCATAACGAATTACAAAGTCGTCCAAAAAGGAGATTTTGTCTACAACAGCATGCGACTTTGGCAAGGCGCTCTTGGCGCAAGCAACTACGAAGGCATAGTAAGCCCGGCCTATGTAGTGGCGAAGCCAAACTCAAATACCGTTTCTTCTTTCTTTGTGAGAAGTTTGAGTTCCCCGAAAATGCTCAATATATTTCTTCGCTATTCTCAGGGAAACTCAAAAGATACGTTGACACTTAAATACCCAGAATTTGCAAAACTCACGGTGGCGGTACCAGGTAGGAAAGAGCAGGAAATCATATCCAACCTATTTAATCTACTTGACCGCCTCGTCGCTCTCGGCCAGAAACAAATTAATCTCCTCGAACAGTTGAAGAATTATTATTTGCAGAATCTCTTTATTTGATGCCTAATTCTAGACAAAGAGGTTCTGCAAATGAAAAGCCTTCAACTGTTCTAAAAGTAACATTCGCTTCCGATGAAGGACAATAAGGTTATCAAGAACCTTGAAGAGTTTGCCTATGCTCCGTTGCTCATCCCTATCGAGCGGAACAGCAAAATTAGCTTGACTGACAAGAGACCAATCCGCTCTCGGCATTTTCGACCCTGAAGAAATATTAGCCAAGGAATCAAACTGATTTCCGCTGATAAGTCTATAAAGGAATGCTGGCTCAACATCCTTGGCTCTTAAAACCCAGAAATCTCCTACTGCTACACCTTCAAATGTGGCATGAAGCCAGTTATGCAAATAGGGACGCAACTTCCCGTATAAGATGTCTTCATATTGAAAATGAATTCCCTCCTTCTCTTGCCCTAACTCAGAAGTAGCTTTATTAAGCTCTCCGGATCCTGAAATAATATCTTCATATTCAACACGCGGCAGAGTCGATTTGACGAGTCTTTCACTAACTCTGGAAGCAAGCTGCCCCAGCTTACGTTGCTCCCAAGGAGCGGCGAATTCTTTGAAACGCAGCTGTTGGGAGAGAATAGCCTGCAGGAAGAACTGTTTTTTCTGCTTGAGGAGGTCGAGCTTACGCTGATGAAGGGTGATAACTTCATCCAAAAGCTGTAGCATCTGACCAATGCGTTGCTGCTCTGCGTCGGAGGGAAGATCCACTTCCAATCCTTTTATAATCTGCCCTGATAAGTTTCCTTGGCCACCTTGAAGATATGTTGAGATGATAGCCTTTTTGCTCTTCAGCAACCATTGAAGGAGATACTCTCTCTTAACCTTTGAAATGGGTAGAATTGCAAGAACAGCTTGATTGATGGCTCCTTCTACCTTACTGATCCCAACCTCTCCACTTGTCGCCCCATAAAGAGCATATAGAATATCTCCCTTGGCGACCATACGGGCAGATGAATTGCCCAGCCCTTCTTTTGTTAGATAAAGCTCCGTGGAATCCGAGTTGATTTCGGCAGACCTTATGAAGGGGATTGACCCGCCGTAGTATTCTGTTTTCCCCACCGTGGGAGTTCCTCCAGAATAGGTTTCAGCAATCTCAGAAAGCTTACGCTGTTCCCAAGGATCAGTGAACCCCTTGAAACGTAGCTCTGGTACCAGTTTCTTGTTCTCGTCATTCTTCGACATCGTCATCACCTCAAAAGATTCGTTACGTTTACCATCAACAAGACACGGCCGTCACAGCAGATGATCGTTCTTGTGCTTCTCCGGATCGGTCCAGACCAGATCGGCGATCATGGCTTCGAACTGGGCAGTCAGATCGGCGATTTCCTTGTCGACTTCAGCGAGCTGACGGTTCACCTCGTTGATGTCGATCGGCTCTTCTTCTTCGAACGTGTCGACGTATCGCGGAATGTTGAGGTTGTAGTCGTTCTCCTTGATTTCGTCGAGCGTGGCCACATGGGCATACTTCTCGACGTCTTCGCGAGCGCCGTATGTCTTGATGATCTTGTCGATGTCTTCTTCGCGGAGATGATTGCGGTTCTTGTTCTTTTCGAAGTCCTTGGAGGCGTCAATGAACAGGACGTCCGTGTTCGTGCGGTTCTTGGCGAAGACGAGCACGACCGTGGGGATGCCGGTTGAGTAGAAGAGGTTGGCGGGCAGGCCGATGACGGCGTCGAGGTAGTTCTTGTCGATGATGGCCTTGCGGATGGTTCCTTCGGCGGCTCCACGGAAGAGGACGCCGTGTGGCAGGACGATGGCCATGCGGCCGGTGTCTTTCAGGTGGTAGAGGCCGTGTTCCACGAAGGCGTAGTCGGCCTTGGTCTTCGGTGCGAGCTTGCCGTAGTCCTTGAAGCGGGGATCCTTCATCTTGCTTGCATTGTTGTCCCAGTGCTGGGAGTATGGCGGGTTGGCGACGACGCCGTCGAACAGGAGCGGGTAGTCGATGCCGTTGGTGTCGGCACTGTCCGGCCAGTCCATTTCGAGGGTGTCCGCGTTGCGCAGTGTCATTCGGTCGTAGCGGACGCTGTGCATCATGAGGTTCATTCGTGCCAGGTTGAAGGTGGTGCTGTTGAGTTCCTGACCGTAGAATTGCACGATTGGCTTGTTGCCGTCGATTTGGGGCATTTCGGATTCGACGGTGAGCAGTAGCGAACCCGATCCCATGGTTGGGTCGTAGACGGAGAATTCGTCGGCTACTTCCCTGTCTTTCTCGCGTCCGTAGCTGACGAGCTTGGCGAGGATGCGCGAGACTTCGTGCGGCGTGTAGAATTCTCCGGCCTTCTTGCCGGAGTTGCCGGCGAATTCCGCGATGAGGTATTCGTAGACGTCTCCGAGGATGTCGTGGCCGTTGTCGTCGATGAACTGGATGCCGTTGATCTTGTCCATCAGAGTTGCCAGGCTCTTGGCGCGTTCGTTGGTGTTGTTGCCAAGCTTGGAGTCGTTGAGGTTGATGTCGTCGAAGACGTGCGAGAAGTCTGCTTCGGCGTTCTTGTTGAGTTGCGTGTTCCGGTTGAAGCGGATGAGCATCTCCTGGAAGTCTTCGGGCTTGAGTGTCTGGTTCTGGATTTTTCCGATGAGAGATTCCCATGTGTATTCGGGGTCGATGGCGTAGCCGAGTTCGTCGCTGAGGTTTTCGCGCCAGTCATCGAGTTCCTCGCCGGTCGCTTCCCGGACATAGGCGGCGTTGACCGTTTCACTGTCCCGCACGTCGAGCAGGCCGCTGTCGACAAGATAGTGTTCCTGATATTCGGAGAGGTACCGGTAGAAGATGAAGCCGAGAATGTAGTTCTGGTACATGGAAGCGTCCATCTTGCCTCGCAGGGCGTTTGCCATGTCCCAAAGCTGCGATGTCAATTGCTTCGCGGAACCCGCCATTGTCTGTACTCCTTCGCATATCCGAACTTACGCTCAGTCTAGGCGTAAGCTTAGCGGTTTCATCTTCGTTACGCCTTTTGCCTGATCATCGGCGATTTTATTCGCCGTAGTGGTTGACAATGTAGTCGGCGAATTCGCGGAAGGCCTTTTTCAGGCTGGTGTTGTACTTGATCTTGGATAGCTTGCGAATGTCTTCGTCCGCGGCGTCTTCCTTGTAGTATTTCTGGGCTTCCGTTACCAGGTCGGTGAGTTCGTTGCCGAGGTTAGTGTCGTCGTCTCCGACAACATGGCGTTCCAGCATCTTGTCGATCAGGAAATTCGCGGTGACGATGTCCACCAGTCCCCACTTTTCCTTGAATTTGAGGATGGCGCGGCGTCGGCTCTGGCCCGCTACGTTGCGAACGATTTCCGGAACATCATCGGCCTCGACGGGATAGGAGACGTCATCGAGTTCCATGCTGCCGTCGACAATGCCCGAAGCGACGGCCTTGTACTGTTCCGCCTGCTTGCGGTCGGGAAGCTGGTCGATGGCACGAACCACGCGCTGGAAGGCGTTTTCTGTATTCTCGTCATCGCCACTGTGTTTGCAGTTGATGAGTGCGGCAAGCAGTTCGTTGATGTAGTCGTAGTTGATTTCCACTTCGGCGATGTGCTGGACCGAGAAGTCCAAGTCGACGGGAAGGTCTTCTTCGCCGGAGCGTTCCTGTATGCGACGCTTGACGTCAAGGACATAGCCATACACGCGATGTTCGTCATCTGCCGTCAATCCGAGTTGTTCCAGCAGGAGCTCGGGTCGGTCATAGTCGTAGGAATCATCTTCCTTCAATTTGCCGACGAGACCGTTATACCGAGCGTACTCGGTGAGGAGTTTCTGCTGTGCCGCTTCGCTCGGAGGAATCTGCGTGAAATTGTCGGTCAGCTCGGCAAGAGACTCGACGACTTCCCTGGCCTCGTCGACAAGAACAGCATGGTCCTTGGCGAGCAGACCTTCGTCCTTGAGTGCTTCGCCAATAGTGCCCTGCACCAAGGCCGAATCACGGTTGGCATATACCGCGAGCGCGGCGTCCATGAGTTTCTTGGAGGTTTGTGGCCAGCGGTAGTTGACGATGCGTCCGTTGGGCTTGTCGTCGAAGTTGTCGATTCGGTTGGTGCGCGAGTAGGCCTGGATAAGGTTGGCGCCGGAGAGGGTGCGGTCGACGTAGAGGGTGTTGACCATCTTGGCGTCGAAACCGGTCAGGAGCTGGTCGATGACGATGCAGATGTCGAGTTTCTCGCCTTCGGCTTCGCCCTTGAGTCGCTGGGTGACGTCGGAGAAGTACTGGTCGACGGTGGTGTCGTCGAATGCAGTGCCGAAGGTGGCGTTGTAGGTTTCGATGGCGCGGCGTAGTCCGTTGTTCTTGGCGACCATGGAGTCACTGTTGTCGGTGGCATAGGAGAAGGTGACGGCGACGTTGAGGGGTCGTTTGCCTTCGTCGATGAGTTGCTGGTTGCGTTTCTGGAATTCATCGAAGTACATCATGGCCATGTTGGCGGAGGGTTTGCCGCCGCCGACGTGGGTGGTGAGCATGGCGCTGTAGCGTCCGTCGTGGGAGCGGTTGCGCCAGTGCTTGAGAATATCGTCGACGACGGCCTTGACGTGGTCGTGGTTGTCGTCGTAGATGCCGGAGTCGATGTAGTCGTCGACTTCGTCAGGACTCATGCGGGCGATCTTGTGTTCGATGCGGTTGTCGTCCCAGTCCGGATAGCGACGCTTGATGAGTTCGGGCAGGAGCTGTTCCTTGATGTCGTCTTCGTCGATGGTGTTTTCGAAGTCGACCTTGAAGCCGAGGACGTTGCGGTCGGCGATGGCTTCTCGGATGGTGTAGGCGTGGATGAGGTCGCCGAAGACTCCATGGGTCATGTCGCCGTCGAATACCGGTGTGCCAGTGTAGCCGACCCATGCGGAT
This sequence comes from Bifidobacterium choloepi, assembly GCF_010667615.1. Classification (GTDB taxonomy): domain Bacteria; phylum Actinomycetota; class Actinomycetes; order Actinomycetales; family Bifidobacteriaceae; genus Bifidobacterium; species Bifidobacterium choloepi. The sequence continues at coordinate 226,643 of NZ_VYSG01000001.1, forward strand.
TGCGGGAAGGCATGCTTGATCTGTTCCATCATCGGACCGTTGGTCGACCGGTGGGCTTCGTCGACGATGAAGACAATGTTCTGATCGGGTGCCTTGAAGTTCTTGCGGGAGACGAGGCGGGACAGTTTCTGGATGGAGGTGACGATGATGGAGTTGGCCTTGAGGCGACTCTTGAGTTTTCTGGCCAGTTCTCCGGTGTTGTTGGTGTCGACGATGACTCCTTCGCCGTTTTCCTCGCTGGTGTCTGGATCGTAGGCCTGATACTTTTCGTAGGTCTGGTCGGTGAGGGCGATGCGGTCGACGACGAAGACGACCTTGTCGACGTTGGGCAGGCGGGAGGCGAGCCATGCCGTCTTGAAGCTGCTGATGGTCTTGCCCGAGCCGGTGGTGTGCCACACGTAGCCGACTTCCTGATTGCCACCGACACCGAAGACATGGGTGCGCAGCTTGTCGATGACGCGACGGGTGGCATACACCTGATAGGGCCGCATGACCATGAGGTTCCTGTGATGCGGATCGCTGTCGAGGATCATGTAGTTGGTGGCCATCTGGTGTGCCATGGGAATGGACAGCATCAGGTTGCAGAATTCCTTCCAGTCCGAGACCGGCTTGCTGTCGTGTTCACGCTGCCAGCGGAAGGCGAAGGCGAGGTTGAAATTCTCGGCGGTCGTGTTGGCCATGTACCGGGCCATGTGCGGTGTCATGCCGACGAAGATCTGTACCGTCGAGTAGATCTCGGAGAAGGCGCCGACCTGTATGTACTGGTGGATCTGGTTGAGTGCTTCGATGGCGTCGTGGCCATCGAATTTTTCCTCGATGTGAATGATCGGCAGGCCGTTGATAAGCAGGGTGGTATCGAACCTGCTGTCCTTGCGCCCGGCCTGCACGTGCGGGCGCTGGATCTGGTTGACGATCTGGTAGACGGTGTTGCCGGCGCCGACCTGATCCTGGTCGAAGACCGTGAGGAAAGCATGGCCGTTAGGAGCGGCGTCATTGGGTTCATCCCTCTCGATTTCGACCTGGGTGACGCCGTTCATGCCGTAGATCCAGCGTCCGGCATCATATGGTGTCTTGAGACTGCTGATTACTGTCTTGATCTGTGCGAATTCATTGTCGGTGAGGGGTTGGCCGCCGAGCTTGTCCGCATTGTTGCGGTTGAGGATGGTCCGGAAGTTGTTCCACAGTCCGTCGATGGTCTTGATGCCTGGCTCATATCGCCACTGCTTGGTTCCGCCAATCGACTCGAGATAGTGGATCAGTTCCTCTTCGAACTCCGCTTCGTTTTTCATGCCATCCCCTTGTCCTGGATTCACGCTCCATTTAAGCACGAATCGTTCATCATCATCCTCGTCATAATTCAAATAATCCCCGGCTTTCTAGAGCAGGATCAAATTGCGTAACCGAATCGTGCCAGCCATCAATACCCCAATTCAGCCTTTCACTGATCTTTCTTTTCATGCACGGCAAGACATACGTATCGTTCCAGTTGGAACGCAACGGCAGACTCGACGCTTCAGTTCGGCGACCGGAAACGTTCCGGAAAGAGGGTTCGAACTTCATCATGACCTCATCCGACACCAATCCAGACCAGCAACCGATTTCCGGCGACGGGACGGATCGTCAACCCGACATCAGCGAACAACCGACGCAACAATACGTCCGGCCAACGCAGCCGCAGCAATACCGGCAGCCAGCCCACGCTCCGCAGCTGACCATCCAGCAGCAACCTGTTCGTCAGCAGTATCCGCAGCAGCCGTACCGGCAGTCTCCATACCAGCAGCAGTATCGGCAACCGTACGGCCAGCCCGGCGTGCCGATGGGTAACGTGCCGCCGACACAGGGCATGCCACCAATGCAGCAGCTACCGGATACCAGCAGCCTGCCACCGACCAATCCGATCGGACTTGATTTCATCTTCACGCTGGCCGGCGCCATCCTGGCGACGATCGCCATGTTCGTGCCGGTCGAGGAATACACGTCAGGCTACGGCAGCTATTCCTATTCGTATTCCCTCGCCGACATGCTCGGCGCCATATGGCCGCTGACGCTGCTCATCATCATTCCGATCGGCTGCGCCATCGTCGCCGTGTTCGGCATGCTGCAGCGCCGCCAGATGTTCGCGCCGATCTGCTCGGCCATCGCGGCGGTCTTCTTCGGCTTCCTGCTATCCCTCGCCGTCGTCGAGATCCGCACGAGCAGCGGCTCGACGTACGGTTTCGGCATGTTCCTGCTCGTCATCGGCACCGGCTGCCTGATTGCCGGCACCGCCCTGTTCTGCCAGCAGGAAGAGCAGCTACGCCGCGAGCGCTTCGATTCCTATGCCGACGAGGTCCGTCATGCGCTGGAGGAACAGCGGCTTCGCAACGGTGACGATTCGCCCGTCACCGACGCCGACCTTGCCCCGTATCTCAAGTCGAAGAGCAAGCTGATCGCCGGCTTCACCGGCCTGTTCCTCGGTGCGTTCGGCATCCACAACTTCTACCGCGGCCGCCGGATTCGCGCGTTCATCCAGCTCGGCATTACCGTTGTCGGCGCGGCGACGATCATCGCGCCGGTCGCGATGGGCATCTGGGGGTTCGTCGAGGGTGCCGCGATCATGTGCTCCCGGCCCGGTTCCTCCTGGCATCGTGACGCCCGCGGCATCGAGCTGCACGACTGAGAGATTCCTACAATCCCTCGCACATAAGACCAAACGCCGGATTTAAAGTGCCCATGCATTAGTAAAAAACATCAAAAAGATTGTTTTTGCTAGTGTATGAGCACTTTTGACAACGAGAGACGGATCGGAAATCGACCTTGCAGACTTGTCGCTAGACAGCGAATGAACGAGACAACTCGTGGATGACGGCTTTGGTCTTTTCTCTAAGCCAACCATGTCTCCATGATGAAAAGAACACGGCAAAAATAACGACAACATCGCTTTTTTATTCTTTACCACCTTGGTGCTCCTAGAAAGGAATGCAAATAACAAAGAGAGAAGGAGGAACCCATGGGTTGGGTATGGGTTGTCATTGCCGTTATTCTGCTTGGTGTTGGCGGCTGGTATGCGCACGAGTACGCGCTCGACAGGAAGGCCGCGAAGCTCTCCAAGGGCAACGACGAGGATCGACAGCTGGCGAAGGACATGCAGGACATTGCCCGCAAGATCGACGAAGGCAAGTATCTGTATCGCTGAGACCGTTGAGACAAAACAGGCTCCTTCCCAAGCTCGCGTATGGCGAATCTCACGTGTGGCGGGAAAAGTCATAGCTGCGCCTTTTCCATGCAGTAATGCAACGGAAAATACTGAAGAGCGTTGTCGCGATGCCGGTGCGTCGATGCCGGTGCGTCTCCATTGAATCGGGCTGGACGATTGGCTTCCGGAAGAGATGCGAAGGGTAGAATCATCTTCTTTTATTGAGTTGAGCAAAGGAGCGAAGCATGACAGACAATCGCATGATCACGGTCAAGGGCGTTGCGAAGCTGACACTACCGCCGGACGAGACCGCCGTAAGAATCGGACTGACAGGCACCGACGCCGACTATCGGTGCACGGTCGAACAATCCGCCGAGGATTTTCAAGAGGTCAGGGAAGCATTGGAGGCGCTGGGATTCGGGAACGACGATCTCAAGACGACGCGGTTCGACATCAGCCCGAAGCGCGAACAGGTTCGCGGCGACGATCACGAGTGGAAATGGGAGCAGACAGGATTCCAATACCGGCATGATGCAGTCCTCGTATTCAATATCGACAACGAGAAACTGGGACAGGTACTCCATGCACTGTCACAGTGCGAATCCCATCCGGCAATCGATGTCGATTTCGGCCTGCATGACGAGGGAACCGCCAAGGACCTGCTGATCACAACAGCTGTTCACGATGCCGCTCGCAAGGCGCAGGCGCTCGCGAAGGCCGCCGACGTGACGCTGGGCGAGATTGCCGACATCGAATACAGCTGGACTGATATCGAGTTCAGGAGCACGCTCATGTCCTACGATTCCGTGCCGGCGGCAGCCGAATGCTTCGATGCGCCGCACCTGCTGGACATGGATATCACGCCGGACGACATCAAGGTCTCCGATTCCGTAGTCGTCAGGTGGAGGATCGAATAATCTGGCATGTCGCAATTCCGTGGTGCGACCACGGCATTGTGACATGTTGATGGAATCATTCGCAGGCGATGCCGTCATTGTCGCGGTCGAGGGCGCTGCGGTAGCCGGGATCGCCGCGGTAGAGCGGGGCGACGCCTGCTTCGCGGGCGACGGTGCAGTTCTTGTAGTAGACATCGCCGGATGAATCGTTCGACGTTGAAGAGCCAGAGCTCGACGACCCGGACGATCCGGAGGACCCCGACGAATTCGAAGTCCCCAATGAGTCCGGCGAAGACGAGGACGACGAACCCGACGTGCCGGCCGCACCGGTCACGTTCGCCGGGTCCACGGCACCGTCGTCAGCCGGCACGGTCTAGGCGGGGCAGGACGCGAGGATGTTACGTGCTTATGGAGAATCGGCGCCCTTCACCCTCCATAAGCACGTGAATGGCAGGCGAAACATGCGGGCTTATGGATAGTGGACAGGCGTCACTATCCATAAGCCCGCATTGCAGCGCCACGGCGTCACGGCGTCACATCTGCGATGCCCAGATGTCCCCTTCGTCATCGGCCTCGTCTTCGTCGGCGTCGCGGTCGGCGCGGATCTTGTCGAGGACGGCGAGCACGCAGAACGCAGCGGAGGCGCCTAGGTCGAGCCAGCCGGCGGCCTTCTTGCCCTGCTTGAAGTTCGCGAGCGCGCCCATCAGCGACGCGGTGGCGCCGGCGACGGAGACGGCGCAGTCGAGGTACTTGCAGTTCTTGATCTTCTCGAGCATGACGGTGTCCTTTCGTCTCGATTGGGGCCGATTGTACTCCGCCCGTGCGGGGACGGACCGCCTGCGTTCACGGTTCCGTGATCGAAGGCGGTCGAATGGGACAACGTCATCCGGTTTTGTATGGCGCGGGTCAGTTTCGTGCGGGTTTGTTCCGGCGGCCGGCGCCGATCGGGAGTCCCGGATCCCGGACCGGATGCCTGGCCTAGACGCCGAAGGAGGGCGTGCGGCGGACGCCGGCGCACATCGAGCAGACGCAGCGGCGCAGGCGGCCGAGCGTGCGGTCTTCGAGTTCCTCGATCGTGCGGGCGTGGACGCCGTGGGCGCACAGGTCGTCGGCGCAGCTGTCGGAGGCGCAGAAGCCGGTCATCAGCGACAGGCGGTACATCGTGCTGTCCTCGTCGGGTTCGCGCACGCACAGGATGCAGTCGGCAATTCGCTTGAGTCGGTTGGGCAACATCATCGGGGGATCTTCTCCTCGGTCAATCGTCGTTGAATGGTCGGGGAAATCGGCATGGGCGGCGTAGCGGGGATCGCCGATTCGTCTCGGCGGCCGCGACCGTGCACTTTTTCCTCGGGACAGTCAACCATGGGCATCGCGCGCCGGCAATGCTCCGGTGGACATCTTGACACGATGTGCACAAACAGTGGTTCTGGCCGGTTCGTCGCCGGTCTCGCGGCGCCGGCGATGCAGTGGCCATCGTCTCGTCGTCCCGGCAGGGTTGCAACCTGCTAACTTTTGCATTTGTTTCCGCTTGTTTTCCTTCGTCTCCGTTTGTTTGCCCGTACCTCATATGGGAGGTACAATGACGGTAGAACATTTGTTCGACTAGTGGGCGAGGGAGGCGGACCGTGCTCAGGGGCGTCAAGGTCAAGCTCGATCCGTCTCCGCGTCAGGAGGCGATGTTGCGTTCCCATGCGGGGGCTGCGCGGTTCGCGTTCAATTTCATGCTCGCCCTGGTGAAGGCGTCGTGCGCCGGCCGTGTCCGTCCGTTCGGCTGGTCCCGGGCGGAATTGCGGCGTGTCTGGAATGCGTGGAAGCCGGACGTGGCTCCGTGGTCGGCGAACAACTCGAAGGAAGCGTATTCGTATGGCGTCGAGTGTCTCGCGAACGCCCTGAAGAACTGGAAGGACTCGAAAAGCGGCAAGCGCAAGGGTCCGAAGGTCAATTTCCCGAAGTATCGCAAGCGCAACAGGCACATGAAGTTCGCGTACACCACCGGCTGTTTCGGCCTGATCGAGGGTGATCCGAAGGCGTTGAAGCTGCCGCGTATCGGCCGGGTGCACTGTTTCGAGGATGTCGAGAGACGTGTCGCCGACGGCAGGGTTTTGCGCATGACCGTATCGTGCACGGCCGGTGAATGGTATGCGGCGTTGACCGTCGAATACCCCGACCCGATTATTCCAGTGAAGACGGGCGACAATACGGTCGGCGTCGATCTTGGCGTGAAGACCCTCGCCACGCTTTCCGACGGCACTGTCGTCGAGAACCCGAAGCATTACCGGCGTAACGAGCGCAGGTTGCGTCGGGCCAGCAAGCGCATGTCCCGCCGCCAGGGGCCGACACCGGGTCGCAGGCCGTCGAAACGGTGGTCGAGGGCGAAGCGGTCGGTGCAGAAGATTCAGGCGACGACCGCCAGCCGGCGTCGCGACGTGATCTGGAAGACCGCCGGCATGATCGCCCGTTCGCATGACCGGGTGGTGCTGGAGGACCTGAACGTGGCGGGCATGAAACGCAACCGTCACCTGTCCAAGGCCGTATCGGACGCGGCGATGGGCATGCTCTCCCACGCCATACAAGTGAAATGCGCCCAGTACGGGACTGTTCTGGTCGTGGCCGACCGATGGTACCCATCCTCGAAAACATGCAGCAGGTGCGGGACGGTGAAAGCCAAGCTGACCCTCGCCGAGCGCGTGTTCGTGTGCGACAACCCCGACTGCGAGTACGCCCATAAGGGCGTTGACCGTGACTGGAACGCCGCCTGTAACCTGAAAAACTATCACGTCGCCCCGAGTGCCGGTGGAGACGCTAAACGCGCGCGGAGCGCCGGCAAGACGACCGCCCCTCGGGGCGGCAACGCACGGCACGAAACCCCCGATCCGGGAACAGAAACGCGAACCAAGCAGAACCATCAGCGTTCATAAGACTTGGAGCCTCCCCACCGCAAGGCGAGGGAGTACAACATGGTTTTAGTTTTTCGTTGGGCAAACAAACGAAAACAAAGTCAGTTGCAACGGGCGTGTACATTCGTGCGGCAAATGCCGGACGAATCGTTCGAAGACGCCGGCCGGTTTGAAATTCCGCCGTTCTTGGCATAGGTTGGTACTGTTTTGTCCTTTCACCGGCCGGACAGGGATGCCGCGGTCGGCTCCCGAACGAAGGTGACCGATGTCTTCACCCAATTCCGATGATTCCCGGCGGGATCGTCCGTCGAACGACTCCGCCGACGACGAACAGGCGCGCCGCTCCCCTGTCGAGGCGCCGACGCAGGCGATCCGCAAGCCCCGCAAGCAGCAGGGGCGCCAGTCTCAGCAGCAGTCCGGCCGCCAGTCCCAGCAGGGTCGTCAGTCGAGTCAGCCCCAGCAGTCGAAGCAGTCGGTCCAGTCAGGCCAGTCCCGTGCGCCGCAGCAGCAGTCGCGTCAGCAGCAGTCGCATGCTCCGCAGCGGTCGTCGGCTGCACGGCAGTCGCAGGCGTCTGGCGAGCAGCCGCGTTCGTATCCGGTGACGCGCGAGCATGTCGTCCGGCCGACGGTCAGGCCGCAGACTGGCTCGCAGGCGGAGGCCGCACGGCAGGAGCCGCGACCGTCGCAGCCGTCGTATTTCCCGCCGTCGAACCAGTTCGCCGCCGCCGGCGGACAGCCTGCCAGCCAGTACGCCGCTCCGGCGTCCAACGGGAACCAGTATGCGTCCGCCGGCCGCTTCGGCACCCAGTTCGCCGGACGGCCGGCCGGCTACGCGGGAATGGCCGGCATGCCCGGTTCGCTGGCCACGCAGCAGGTCGGCGTCGACGTCATCGCCTGCGGCATCGGCACCGTGCTGGCCGTCATCGGCCTGTTCGTGCCGATCATCGCGATGTCGGCGGTCATTTCGTCCACCGGTTACGTCGCGGCGACGAACCTGTCGGTGGCGACGATGTTCGGCGGCTTCGGCGCGCTGCTGGTCGCCATACCGATCGTCCTCGGCGTCATCGGCTTCATCGGCATCATGCAGGCGAACAGTCGCATCGGACTCGTGTGCACGGTGCTCGCCGCCATCTTCAACGGCTGCTACCTGACGACGGCCGCGTCGTTCGTGATCTACCAAAGCTATGTGGCGCGGTTCGGCATGTTCCTGCTCGCGCTCGGCATTCTCGGCCAGGTCATCGGCGCCGCGTTCCTGAGCAAGGCGAACGAAACGGCGAAACTGCGCAAGTACGGCAGCTACCGCGCGATCGTCGTCGCCGCGCTGAAGAAGGATCGCGCCGGCAGCCTGCACGATTCTTCCGGCGCGGCCACGTCCGGCATCGAGATCTCCGACGCCGACCTCGCGCCGTATCTCAAGCCGAAAAGCAAGCTCGTCGCCGGATTCGCCGGCGTCTTCGCCGGCATGTTCGGCGTGCACAACTTCTACCGCGGCCGCCGCATCCGCGGCGCCATCCAGCTCGGCGTGACGCTGGTCGGTGCTGCCACGATCATCGCGCCGGCCGCAATGGCCATCTGGGGACTCGTCGAGGGCGTCTGCATCCTGTGCGCCGACCCCGGCAGCGGCTGGCGAATCGATTCCCGCGGCATCGAAATGCACGACTAGCCGTCGTCTCGGCCTGCGGCCGCCGGCTGGTTCCGACTTTCTTCCTGCCTCTCATGTCACAGGCCCGAGCTTGCAAGCTCGGGCCTGTGACATGAGAGGCAGGTTGTCCATGCCGTTCATTTCTTGCCGTCGGAGGACACCACGCGCATGACGCGACGGTCCTCTTCGGCGTCGGAAGCCTTCAAGTCGGGATCCTCGAAGCGGAACGATCCGGTCGACGTGACCGACGTCCTGATGCCGTTGCCGGCCGCCGTTTTCCTCTCCGGTGTTTTCCTCGACTCTTCCCCGCCGCCGGCCACCGGCACCATGCCGGAGGACGTCGACTCGAAAGCCGGGTCGTCGGTCGGCTTGCCGCGGTGATGGACTTCGCGCACGAGGATGCGCCTGGGCAGGTGGACGTGCGTGCGCTTCATCGCGCCGGGCACCGTGATGTTGAACTTGACGGAGATGACGCGCAGCACGACGACGAGGACGACGATCACGACGTCAAGCGCGAACTCGGTCTGGAACGTGATCTTCTTCGCTTCCTCCCAGCGCCAGACGACGACGGTCAGGAAGCTGCCGATGACGGCCGGAATGATGTACCAGTGCCGGTCCTTGATGACCTGCGGCACCTCGTTGAGCAGCATGTCGCGGATCATGCCGCCACCCATCGCCGTGAACGTGCCGAGGAAGACGGCCGTCAGCGACGTCGTCGAGTACATCAGCGCCTTGCTGGCGCCGTTGACGGCGAACAGGCCGAGGGCCAGCGCGTCGATGATCAGCATCGACCACTTGAGCTCGTCGACTTCCGGATGGATGATCGCGACGACGATGCCGGCGCCGAATGCCGTGAGCACGTAGCCGAGGTTGGAGACGCCGACCGGCGGCAGCGCGCCGAGGAAGACGTCGCGGATCAGGCCGCCGCCGAGGGCCGTCAGCCAGGCGGTGATGATGATCGTCAGGATGTCGTACTGCTTGCGGATGGCCGCCATGCCGCCGGACATGCCGCAGAAGAACACGGCCAGGTATTCGATCATCTGGAAAAACGGACTGGTCTGCAGCGCAATGCCCATGCTTCGCTCCCCCTCGGTGCCCAATTGCCCAATGACGTTCGTTCAATGGCGGCCATGATACTCCGGCCGCCCGTCCGCGCCAACAGGCCATGTCGCGCAAACAAAACATGTCACGGTCCCGTGCTTCAAGCACGGGACCGTGACATGGTACGGGGAATGGCTGGACGGTCTCAGCAGACCTTCCACATCCAGTTGTGCGGATCCTCGATCTCGCCCATCTGGATGCCGAGGAGCTGCTCGCGCAGCTTCGTCGTCAATTCGCCCGGCTTGCCGCCGTTGACCTCGATGTCGAACTTGTCCGACTTGAAGCGGCCGATCGGCGTGATGATGGCGGCGGTGCCGCAGGCGAAGACCTCGGTGACCTCGCCGGACTTGATGTCCTCGAGCAGCTGGTCGAGCTCGATCATCGTCTCGACGACGTCGCGGCCCTCGTCGGCCATGAGCTGGATCAGCGAGCGGCGGGTGACGCCCGGCAGGATGTTGCCGTTGAGGCTCGGCGTCTCGACGTGACCGTCCTTGTGGACGATCATCATGTTCATGCCGCCGAGTTCCTCGAGATATGTCTTGGTGGCCGCGTCGACGAAGCAGACCTGCTCGCAGCCCTGCGCGATGCCGCGGTATTCGCCGAGCAGCGACGCGGCGTAGTTGCCGCCGCACTTGGCATAGCCGGTGCCTCCGGGGCCGGTGCGGAAGAACTGGTCCTCCACCCAGATGCTGACCGGCTTGAGGCCGCCGGTGAAGTACGGGCCGGACGGCGAGGCGATGACGCAGTAGTCGACCTCCTCCGGGGCGCGCACGCCGAGGAACGGTTCGGACGCGAACATGAACGGACGCATGTACAGCGTGTATTCGCGGCGCGACGGCACCCAGGCGCGGTCTTCCTTGATGAGCGCGGCGACCGAGCCGAGGAAGTCGTCGACGGGCAGCTGCGGCAGGTACAGGCGCTCGGCCGAGTTCTGGAAGCGTTCGGCGTTGGCGTCCGGACGGAACAGCCAGGTGGAGCCGTCGGCGTGGCGGTAGGCCTTGAGGCCCTCGAAGATTTCCTGGGCGTAGTGCAGGACCGAGGCGCCCGGGTCGAGCTTGAGCGGCGCGTACGGCTCGATGCGACGGTCGCCCCAGCCCTCGCCCTTCGTCCACGTCATGTGCGCCATGCTGTCGGAGAAGACCTGGCCGAAGGCCGGCTTGTCGATGATGTCGGCGCGCTTGGCGTCGGAGGCCTTGTTCGGGTTGGGCAGGACGGTGAAGTTCGCCGCGAGGGCGTCGAGTTCGGCCGGATCATGATGCGATTCGTAAGTCATTGATCACTCTTCTTTGCAAACTTGCTGCGATGGTTGGCTGCCGGCGGTCATGGTGACGGGCTTGTGGCCCCGGGGATGGCCGGCCGATTGGTTCCCCACTTTGGCACAGCATCGTGTTCGCGGGGTGACGAAGTTCACATTCTGAAAGGGACGATCGGCATCGTTCCGCCATTTTGACCGCATCGTGGAACGGCAAGGTTGTTCCGTAAGCGAAGCGGGTCCGCCCCGGCGATGCCGCCGACCGGTGGTCGGCATGGCATCGCGGGACGGACCCACTTAGATATAAAAAGGTCGGGCTCACTCGGCCTCGGCGGCGCCTTCGGCGGTGGCTTCCGGAGCGGCGGCTTCCAGGTTCGGGCCGGCGGCTTCTTCCGGGACCTCGACGGTGACGATCGACTCCTCGATGTCGTTGACGTCGAGCTCGACGCCTTCCGGCATCTGCAGGTCCTTGGCGTAGACCTTGGAGCCGTCGACCAGGCCGTCGACGTTGATGACGATCTTCTCCGGCAGGTTGGCGACATCGGCGCGGACCTTGAGCTCCTGGATGTCGACGAACGCGACGGCGGCGCCCTTCGGCGTGCCCTCGACGAAGACCGGGACCTCGACCTCGATCTTCTCGCCGGCGCGGACCTCGTAGAAGTCGACGTGCTCGACGGTGCGCTTGACCGGGTTCTTCTGGACTTCCTTGGCGACGGCAAGCTTGGACTGGCCGTCGAAGTTCAGCGTGAACAGGGCGTTCGTCAGGCGCAGGGCCAGCGTCGTTTCCTTCTGCGGCAGCTTGATGTAGATCGGCTGCTCGCCGCCGGCGTAGATCGTCGCCGGGATTTCCTGGGCGGCGCGCATGCGGCGGGCCGGGCCCTTGCCGAATTCGGTGCGCAGGGAGCCTTCGAGGACGACAGTGTTGTTTGCCATGATGTTTCTCCTTACTATGTCGTGCGTTTCGGCGCATCTTCGGGCCAACTACGTCCAACGGCGCACGGAGCGCGGTAAGGAGCGTCAAGCCGAGTCGATTACGGAAGCCGTCCGGCCGGCGGGATCGTTCGGAATCCAGCCGCCGTCGCTTCCCTCGCCAAAGCAACTGCTCCACCATAGAAAACAGTCGGGACATCGGCTTGCCGTCGCGGTCGGCAGCCCGGCGATGTTGGGTATACTGTCCAGCAGACATGACGATTCGTCCGGCGGTTTCGGCACGCCGGGTTCGGGAGCGAAGATGAACGCAGACAACACGAAGACGACACGGCGCCATCCGGTGCGCACCGCATTCCACGTGGCCTGTGGCACGGCGGTCGCCGGCGCCGCGGTGCTGCTGGCCGCCGGCGAGCTGCTGTTTCAGGTGGCGCTGGACACGCAGTCGGAGCAGTCGCTGTTTCGCCGGAAGGCCGACGGCAAGTACGATTCGTTCGACCATACGCCGGCGAACGTCGACGGGGCGAGCCTCGACTGGTTCGAGAGCACGCGCCAGCCGGTCCGCATCCTCAGCCAGGACCGCCTGAAGCTGCACGCCTGGAAGTTCGACCCCGACTCCGGCCGGCCATTGCCCCACGCCTACGCGATCTGCCTGCACGGCTACACCGGCGGTCCGGCGGAGATGGCGCCGTGGGCGCACCACTACGCGCAGATGGGCTTCACGGTGCTCGTGCCGGCGGCCCGCGGTCACGAACGCTCGCAGGGACGCTACGTGACGTTCGGGTGGGAGGAACGGCGCGACCTGATGGGCTGGATCAACAAGATCCTCGCCATCGACCCGCATGCCCGCATCCTGCTGCACGGCAACTCGATGGGCGCCGCGACCGTCATGCTGGCGCTCGGCGAGCCGACGCTGCCGCGCGCCGTCAGGGCCGCCGTCGTCGATTCCGGCTACGTCTCCGAAACCGGGCAGCTCACCGACAATGTCGCCGGCATGCTGCACCTGCCGCGCGGCATGGCCGGCTGGATCGTCTCGGCCGCCGACGTCGTCAACCGCGTGCGTCTCGGCTTCCCGTTCTCGAAGGCCGACTGCCTCGCGGCGCTCGGCAAGTGCCGCATTCCGGTGCTGTTCATCCAGGGCACGAAGGACGAGATCGTCTCCCCCGGCTCGATCGACCTGCTGTTCGCGGCGGACGCCGGCACCGGACGCGAGCGCCTGGTCGTCGAGGACGCCGGTCACACGGCGTCGATGGCCACGAATCCGGCACTGTACTGGTCGACCGTCGACGCGTTCGTGCGCCGGTGGATTCCCGTGAAGGTTCCCAACCCGGTCGTCGCCACGGCGAAGAAGCTGTTCGGCCGCTGACACGGCCCGGACATGAGGAAACGCCCGTCGGCACAGGCCGGCGGGCGTTTCCTCATGTCCGGGGAGCAACTACTGCAGCAGCTCCTTGACGGCGGCGATGACGGCCTGGAGGCTCGCCTTCGCGTCGCCGAACAGCATCTGCGTGTTGTTCTCGAAGTACAGCTCGTTCTCGATGCCGGCGTAGCCCTTGCCGCGGCCACGCTTCATGACGACGACGTTCTGGGACTTGTCGACGTCGAGGATCGGCATGCCGGAGACCGGAGTACCGGGTCGGCGCGCGGCCGGGTTCGTGACGTCGTTGGCGCCGACGACGAGCGAGACGTTGGCCGACGGGAACTGCGGGTTGATGTCCTCGAGGTCGACGAGCTCCTCGTAGGGCACGTTGGCCTCGGCGAGCAGCACGTTCATGTGGCCGGGCATGCGGCCGGCGACCGGGTGGATGGCGTATTCGACCTCGACGCCGTGTTCCTTGAGCAGTTCGCCGAGGTCGGCGAGCTCGCGCTGGGCCTGCGCCTGGGCCAGGCCGAAGCCCGGCACGAAGATGACCTTGTCGGCGTAGACGAGCTGGACGGCGAGGTCGTCGGCGGAGGTTTCCTTCATCGTGCCCTCGACGCCGTCGTCGCCGGCGCCGGACGAGCCGGAGCCGCCGCCGAAGCCGCCGGCGAGGACGGACATCAGCGGACGGTTCATCGCCTTGGACATGAGGACGGAGAGCGTGACGCCGGCGGCGCCGACGAGGGCGCCGGCGACGATCAGCGCGACGTTGTCGATCGCCAGGCCGGACATCGCGACGGCGGTGCCGGTGCAGGCGTTGAGCACGGAGATGACGACGGGCATGTCGGCGCCGCCGATCGGGATGACGAAGACGAGGCCGTAGCACAGGGCGAACACGGCGGTCAGGATGGACCACAGCACGCGCTGGCCCGGGAAGACGCACAGCAGCACGAACGAGGCGATCGTCAGCACGATGAACAGCGCGTTCCAGAAGCTCTTGCCGGGCAGCGCGAGCTTCCTGACCCACTTGATGCCCTGGAGCTTGCCGGCGGCGATGAGCGAGCCGGTGAACGTGACCGAGCCGATCATGACACCGAGGCCGGCGGTGATGAGCACGACGATGTTCGGTTCCTCGCCGGCGAGGATGTCGTTCAGGGCGACGAGCGCGGCGGCGCCGCCGCCGACGGTGTTGAACACCGAGACGAGCTGCGGCATGTCGGTCATCTTGACCTTCTTGGCCGAGATGACGCCGGCGAGCGCGCCGATGATGATGCCGACGATGAGCACGACGACGGCGATGCCGTTCATGACGCCCTCGAGGGCCATCTTGACGAACGCCATCAGCACGGCGATGACCATGCCGGTCGCGGACACGAAGTTGCCCTTGCGGGCGGTCTTCGGCGAGTTCATGAAGTGCAGGCCCATGACGAACAGGACCGCGGAGAGCAGGTAGACGAACCAGGCGACGATGTCGAGGGCCGAGGCCTGGTTGGCGATGATGATCGTTTTCTCGATGATGAGCATGGTTTACCGGGCGCCCTTCTTGACGGCGGACGAATCGTCCTTCTTCTTGTCGCTCTTGAACATCTCGAGCATGCGGTCGGTGACGACGTAGCCGCCGACGACGTTCATCGTGCCGAGGACGGCGGCGAGGAAGATGAAGACGTAGCTGAGTGGCGAGTTCGCCTCGGCGGCGACGATGACGACGCCGACGATGACGATGCCGTGGATGGAGTTGGCGCCGGACATCAGCGGGGTATGCAGCGTCGCCGGCACCTTGCCGATGACTTCGATGCCGATGAGCAGCGCGAGGATGAACAGCGTGATGGATACCACGAGATCTGGCATTTGGGTTGGCCTCACTTTCCGGTTTCGGCGGACGGCTGTCCGGCCGGCGCGCCGGCGACGACCATGGCCCGGTCGAGTTCCTGGTCCATGTCGGCGGCGAGCCTGCCGTCGTGGACGAAGTGGACGAGGATGTCGGCGACGTTGCGGGCCAGCAGGTTCGACGCGGTCGTCGGAACTTCGCTGGCGAGGTACGGGGCGCCGATGAGCTTGACGCCCCCGTCGGTGACCTGTTCGCCGACGATGGAGCCCTCGACGTTGCCGCCGAGGTCGCTGGCTGCGCAGTCGACGACGACGGCTCCGCGGTGCAGTCCGTCGACGCCGGCGCGGGTCAGCAGGACCGGCGGCTTCCTGCCGGGGACCTTGGCCGTCGTGATGACGATGTCGAATCCGGCGGCCTTCTCGTCGACGGCGGCCTGCTGGGCGGCCTGTTCTTCCGGCGTGAGGGCGCGGGCGTAGCCGCCTTCGCCCTGGCCGGCGGAGAAGTCGAGGCCGAGGTCGAGGAACTTCGCGCCGAGCGACTCGACTTCGCCGCGGGACGCGGGGCGCACGTCGTAGGCGGTGACGACGCCGCCGAGTCGGCGGGCGGTGCCGATGGCCTGCAGGCCGGCGATGCCGGCGCCGAGGATGAGGACCTTGGCGGGGCGGATGGTGCCGGCGGCCGTCGTCATCATCGGCAGGAACGATCCGTACGCGTTGGCGGCCACGAGGGCGGCCTTGTAGCCCATGACGGAGTTCTGCGACGTCATTTCGTCCATCGACTGCGCGCTCGACAGCTGGCGGGGCAGCCGCTCGATGGCGACGGCGACGAGGCCCCGGCGTTCGAGCGAGGCGACGTAGTCGGCGTCGGTGAACGATCCGAGCATGCCGATGATCCACGTGCCCGGCTTCAGCTGTTCGACGAGCGCCGGCGACGGGCGGTCGACGAAGCCGAGGGCGTCCGCCTCGGCGACGATGCGTGCCGGCTCGGCGATTTCGGCGCCGGCCCCGGCGTAGTCGGCGTCGGTGTAGCCGGCCATCTCGCCGGCGCGCGTCTCGATCAGACACGTCACGCCGGACTTCTTCAGGCGCGTGACGATGTCCGGCGTCAGCGCGACGCGGGATTCGGTGTCCGACGTCTCGTTGAACACGCCGAAGACCACGCTGCCTTCTGGTAGTTCAGCCATTTGAACCCTTTCTATACTCCCGCCCGGTTCCGTTGGCCTTTCAGCGCACCGGGCATACAGCGCACCAGTGTAACCGACAACGGGGGCGCTTTCACATCGGGTCCATGTTTCAGCCGTTTTCCTGTCGTGGACGACGGAGGGGGCATTCGGCGCCGTGCGGACGAATCGTGCCGGAGTATTGTTCACCCACCGGGTATTTTCTCCGGCCGATGCCCGGAAAACGGCGGGAAATAGCCGAAAGCTACGGTTCCGTAGGATGCAGCGGTCCCAAAATCTCACTAGGATGACCAGATAGCAACAGGAAAGAATGTTGGAAGTCTTGACAAGGAGATCACCGTGTCCGTTTTACAATCGCTCAAGGAAACTGCGTCGAAGACCACGCAGAAAGTCCTGAATCTCAAGTCGGACTTCACCCACCCGGTGACCGACGACACCCCGGACGAACCCGACTACCTCGATTCGGAGTCCGCGCCGCAGCACCACAACTACGAAGACCTGCCGCATGTCGACTACTGGGGTCCGGACCGGCCGACGACGACGTTCATCGACGCCGACTCGGACTTCCTGACCGCGTCGACCGAAGGCAATCCGCCGCTGCCGGACGACTTCTCCGTCTACGACCTGTACGCCGATCGCGCCCGCCGCATGGGCGAGCAGCCGCTGTATACGTTCAAGCAGGGCGACGACTGGGTCACCAAGACGGCGTCCGAGACGCTCGCCGACATCCGCGCCGTCGCGAAGGGCCTGATGCACTACGGTCTGAAGAAGGGCGACGGCGTCGCGTTCATGTGCCACACGAGCTACGACTGGAACGTCGTCGACGGCGCCGTCCTCGCGATCGGCGGCGTGCTCGCGACGGTCTACGACACCGACTCCGACGAGCAGATCCGCAACATCGTCGACAACTCCGACGCCCGCATCCTCATCGTCGAGACGAAGTCGATGAAGGACAAGAGCGACCTCGCCGTCCACGACTGCCCCACGCTCGAGCGCGTCGTGTGCCTCGAGACCGGCGGCCTCGAGGAGATCAAGGCGTACGGCGACGTCATCACCGACGAGGATCTCGACGCGCGCATCGCGACGGTCGGCAAGAAAGACCTGTGCTCCATCGTCTACACGTCCGGTTCCACCGCGGCGCCGAAGGGCGTCGAGATGATCCACGAGGACTACGGCATCACGGCCGTCAACCTGCCGGCGTTCATGCCGGAGCTGATGATGAACAAGAAGCACCGCGTGCTGCTGTTCCTGCCGCAGGCCCACACGTTCGCCCGCGCCATCAACTACATCTGCGTCGCCTCCGAAATCCACATCTACATCGCCTCCGGCATCAAGACGCTGACTTCGGATCTCCAGGTCGCCCGTCCGCACACCACCATCGTCGTCCCCCGCGTGCTCGAGAAGATCTACAACGCCGCCTCGCAGAAGGCCGGCACCGGCGCGAAGGGCATGGTGTTCGCCGCCTCTGTCGTCGCCGCGCAGAAGTACATGCAGGAAATCTCCGAACGCGGCAAGGCGTCCCGCTTCGTCAAGGCGCGCCGCAACGCGTTTGACCCGCTCGTCTACTCGTCCATCCGCGAGGTGCTCGGCGGCCACGCCCAGTGGATCGTCACCGGTGGCGCCCCGCTCGACCCGGAGCTGATGAGCTTCTTCCGTGGCGCCGGCATTCCGGTCTACGAGGGCTATGGCCTGACCGAGACGACCGCGCCGGCCGCGTTCAACCCGCTTGGCGTGCCCTACCACGCCGGCTCCGTCGGCATTCCGTTCCCGGGCTTCGAGCTGCGCATTGGCGACGGCAACGAGATCCAGATCAAGGGCACGGCCGTGTTCCGCGGCTATCACAAGAACGAGGAGGCCACCGAGGCAGCGTTCACGAAGGACGGCTGGTACATGACCGGCGACCTCGGACGCCTCGACGACGACGGCTTCCTGTACATCATCGGCCGCAAGAAGGACCTCATCATCACCGCCGGCGGCAAGAACGTCTCCCCCGGCCCGATGGAGGAAGTCATCGAGCGCTGCCCGCTCGTCTCGCAGTGCCTCGTCGTCGGCGACAAGCGCCCGTTCATCTCCGCCCTCGTGACGCTGGAGGAGGACAACCTGCGTCCGTGGCTGATGTCGAGGGGCCTCAACGGCGACATGACGATGGAGGAAGCGGCCAACAACGCCGCCGTCCGCGCCGAGGTCCAGAAGTGGGTCGACCAGGCCAACGAGGGCGTCTCCCGCGCCGAGTCGGTCCGCAAGTTCATCATCCTGCCCGAAGACTTCACGCAGGAGAACGGACTGATGACCGCGTCGATGAAGGTCATCCGTCCGAAGGTCATCAAGCGCTACATGAACCTGCTCAACACGCAGATGTACACGAAGCGCAAGGCCGTCGTCCCGTCCGACAGCTCGAAGAACTGAGCCCGAAGGGCACGTGAGGACATGTGAAAGGGTCCCCGCCGAAAGGCGGGGACCCTTTCACATGCGCATGTGCTTCATGTGCGTGGGCGCGGGGCTAGAACCCGAGCCGCTCGAGTTGCTTCGGGTCGCTCTGCCAGCTCTTGGCGACCTTGACGTGCATGTCGAGGACGGCCTTCTGGCCGACAATGCGGTTGACGGCCGTGCGCAGCTTCTTCTTGACGGCGACGAGATGCTCGGCCTTGCGGCCGATGATGATCGGCTTCTGCGAGTCGCGCTCGACGTAGATCGAGACCATGACGGTCGCCTTGCCGTCGTACTTGACGCCGGTGGCCGGATCAACCGGGTATTCGATGCCGTCGACGACGACGGCGAGCGAATGCGGCAGCTCGTCGTCGAGTTCCTCGAGGAACGCGCCGCGGATCAGCTCGGCGATCGTCTCTTCCGGCCGCTCCTCGCTGACCTGCTCGGCCGGATACATCTGCGGGCCTTCCGGCAGGTTCTCGATGAGCACGTTGCGCACCTCGTCGAGGTTGTCGTCCTCGAGCGCGCTGACCGGCACGATCTCGGTGAAGTCGGCGAACTGGTCGAGCTCGATGAGCTTCTCGATCATCTGCTGGCGGTTGAGCTTGTCGATCTTCGTCAGCACGCCGATGAGCGGAATCTTCCAGCTGAACGATCCGTCCTCGAGCTTCGTCGCGAACTGGGAGCGCAGGCGGCTCAGGATGCGCTTGTCGCCGGGGCCGATCTCCTGGTCGCCGGGCAGCAGGAACGCGATCTCGTCGCTGTCGGCGAGCGACTCGTCGACGACGTCGTTGAGGCGCTGGCCGAGCAGCGTGCGCGGACGGTGGATGCCGGGGGTGTCGACGAGGACCATCTGCGCGTTGTCGGTCGTCAGGATGCCGCGGATCGCCTTGCGGGTCGTTTCCGGCCGGCTCGACATGATCGCGACCTGCGTGCCGATCAGTCCGTTGATCAGCGTCGACTTGCCGACGTTCGGCCGTCCCACGACCGCCACGAATCCGGATCGGTACGTCTCGGGCCGCGCGTTTTCGTCACTCATTGTTGCGTTCGTCTCCACTTCCGTCAGTCACTGTGCTGTCATTGTGCACGATTCTTCCCATTGTACGGGTCCCCGTCCCCTGATCGAGTCGTTCGACGACGATCGTCGAGACTTTCTTGCGGCGGCCGGCAGAGTCGACGGCGGTGAACTTCAGGCCGTGCGTGACGCCGGTGGCGCCGACGATCGGCACGCGGCCGACGAGCTTGGTGAGCAGGCCGTAGACGGTGTCGACGTCGTCCTCGTCGAGGTCGATCTGGAAGATTTCCTCGACGTCGGCGATCGGCGTGCGCGCCGGCATGCTCCATTCGACGACTTCGCGGGTGTCGCCGTCGGCGTCGGTTTCCTCGCGCACGATCCGCTTCGGCTCGCCGTGCTGCGTGCGGTCGTGTTCATCCTCGAGCTCGCCGACGATCTGCTCGATGGCGTCCTCGATCGTGACGAGGCCGGCGATGCCGCCGTATTCGTCGACGACGACGGCGACATGGTGGCGCGTCTGCTGCATTTCGTGGAACAGGTCGTCGGCCGGCTTCGATTCCGGCACGAGCATGGCCTTGCGCACGATCGACTCGACGGCGCGCGAGTCGGCGGCCTGGTTGAACGCGGTGGCGCGCACGGCGTCCTTGAGGTAGGCGATGCCGAGCAGGTCGTCGACGTCGTCGCCGATGACCGGCACGCGCGAGTAGCCGGAGCGCGAGCACAGCTTGAGGAAGTCCTCGAGCGTCTCGTCGCGCTGGATCGTGATCATGTCGGTGCGCGGCACCATGATCTCGCGCGTCAGCGTGTCCGAGAGGGCGAGGACGTTGCGCAGCATTTCGGAGACTTCCGGGTCGAACCGGTTCGTCTCGATGAGCCGGTCGACGGCGGCGCGGCCCTGGCGCAGCTGGAGCTTCTCGAGTTCCTCGTCGTCGGACAGCTCGGCGCCGTCGCCGCCCCTCGTCCGGCCGTCGTCGTGGCGGCGCACCGGCGCGCAGTTGAGGGCGACGGTCGCCATCGTCGAATGGCGGATCAATGTCCTGAGCGGCGCGTCCGGGTCGGGCGCGGAGCCGGCGACGCCGAGCGTGCGCGGCCGCAGCGCGATCGTGATCGCGGCGACGGCGATCGCGACGACGAGGCCGGCGACGATGACGCCCCAGATCGGCGCGCCGAGCAGGTCGGCCGTCGTGGCGACGAGGACGCCGACGAGGATGTTGCAGGTGACCCTGACGAACGCGCAGGCGCTGCCGGTGGCGTGACGGTTCGCGAGCAGCCGCTGGACCTTGCGCAGCTTCGTGTTGATCTTGACGCGGGCGAACTGGCTGATTTCCGGACCGGTCTGCACGCCGATCATGTAGTTGTTGACGTTGGCCCGCGTGACCCGGGTGACGGCGCTCTCGACGGACGCCATCATCAGCGAGATCCAGGCGAGCACGACGGCGACGACGACGAACACGGCGACCAGAACGATTTCCATACGCCTTACGCTACCACGCCGCCTCCGTGCCCTTCATCGGCGGTAAAAGCGCTCAGTGCATGAGCTGGCGGCCGGCGCCGTGCTCGCGGTCCCAGCGCTCGAGTTCGTTCGGCACGCCCTCGGGCAACGAGACCAGCCACGACGAGCCCTGCCGGGCCGCGAAGAACGTGAGCAGCAGCTGGCGCTGCAGGCCGAACATCTGGCGTTCCTGTTCCTTCGTACCGTGGTCGTAGCCGAGCAGGTGCAGGATGCCGTGGATCGTCAGCAGCAGCATCTCCTCCATCGTCGAGTGGCCGGCGGCCAGCGCCTGCTGTTCGGCGACCCACGGGCAGATGACGATGTCACCGAGGATGCCTTCGGACAGCGTGCGCGAGTCGCCGGGACGCAGTTCGTCCATGGGGAAGCTCATGACGTCGGTCGGTCCCTCGAGTCCCATCCAGCGGTCGTGCAGCTGGGCGATCGGGTCCGGGTCGACGAACATGATCGCGAGATCGGACTGCGTGCTGACCCTCATCTGGTCCATCACCCACAGTCCGAGATCGGAAAACACCTTCGGATCGATGATCCACTCGGTTTCGTTGGTGACTTCGACGCTCATGGTTCTCCCTGCAAGTTTCGTGTGGTCTATGGAACGGCGCTTCCAGCCTACTCGGTCCCGTCGCCGGCTACTGTCCGAGCTGCTCCTCGCCGATGTGGATGTCGCGGCGTTCGGCGAGCCTGCGGGCCTCCCGGCGCTCGTCGGCCTTCTCGTAGGCGGCGACGATCCTGCCGACGAGGGCGTGGCGCACGACGTCGGCCGATTCGAGATGGACGAACGCGATGCCCGGAATGTCGCCGAGGATGCGCTCGATCGACTTGAGTCCCGAATGTGGCACCTCGAGGTCGATCTGCGTGACGTCGCCGGTGACGACCATCGTCGTGTTGAAGCCCAGGCGCGTCAGGAACATCTTCATCTGCTGCTCGGTCGTGTTCTGCGCCTCGTCGAGGATGACGAACGCGTCGTTGAGCGTGCGGCCGCGCATGTAGGCGAGCGGCGCGACCTCGATCGTGCCGTCGTCGAGATAGCGGCGCAGCCGGTCGGCACCGAGCATGTCGCCGAGCGCGTCGTAGAGCGGACGCAGGTACGGGTCGACCTTCTCGTTCAGCGTGCCGGGCAGGAAGCCGAGCCGCTCGCCGGCCTCGACGGCCGGACGAGTCAGGATGATGCGGCGCACCTTGCCGTCGTCGAACGCGCGGACGGCCTTGGCGACGGCGAGATAGGTCTTGCCTGTGCCGGCCGGACCGATGCCGAACGTAATCGTGTTCGCCTCGATGGCGTTGACGTAGGCCGTCTGTCCGGCCGTCTTCGGGCGCACCGGCTGGCCGGCGGCGTAGGCGATGACACCGGGCAGCGACGGCTTGTGACGGCCACCGCCATCGGCGACGGCGGCGCTGTCGGCGCGGGAGGAGGACTGGCCGCTGGCGGCGACGGCGCGCTTCGTGCGGCGCAGCGCCTCGACGGTCCTGCCGTGACCGGGCACTTCCTCGCGCACGTCGTTCGACAGCACCCGCTGGTCGACGAGCCGGCGCACCATGTCGGCGTCCATCGGCTCGGTGAACGCCGACTCGATGACGGTGTCGAGCAGGTCCTGCGCCTGGACGGCCTCGGCCTCGCCGGCCTTCGTCGTCGCGCGGATCGTCACCTCGTTGCCGCGCACGTGGATCGTCGTGTCCGGAAAGGCGCGCTCGACCTCGCGCAGCACCTCGTCGTACGGTCCGAACACCGACACCGGATCCAGCTCGGCCGGCACGTTCACTGTCCTCTTCGTCGTCGCCAACGGCTCCCCTTTGCGATTGTGACTGGACGGTCCTCCCCCGCGGACGGATCGTCCCCGATTATCCGACGCCGACGGCCCTACTCCTCGAGCGGCTCGCCGGTCAGCACGTGCGCGTGCACGTGGAAGACCGACTGGCCGGCCTCCTCGCCGGTATTGAAGATCAGGCGGTAGGCGCCGTCGTATTCGCGGTCGGCGATGCGTTGGGCGACCTTGACCATGTGTGCCAGCAGGCCCGGGTCGGCGGCGGCGAGCTCGGCGACGTTCGCGTAGTGCTTGCGCGGCACGACGAGCACGTGCACCTTGGCCTTCGGGTTGATGTCCTTGAACGCGTAGGTGGTCGCGTCCTCGTAGACCTTCTCGCTCGGCACCTCGCACTCCACGATCTTGCAGAACAGGCAGTTCGGATCCTTCATCGTCTTTCCCCTCAATGAAAACTCAACAAAACGACAGCAACCATTCTACAGCGCCGCGCAGGCCGCTTGTTCCGCCATGCTTCCTTTTGGATGTCGCGGACGCGAGCCGGGCGCCCCGGCGGCGCCTATTCGATGCGGCCGAGGACGCGGCTGAGCAGCGCGAGGGCGACCGGGCCGGCCGACGAGGCGCGCAGGATGTTGTGGCCGACGAGCACGACTTCGGCTCCGGCGTCGCGGAACTCCTCCACCTCGCGGTCGGAAATGCCGCCCTCGGGGCCGACGACGACGGAGACGGTGCGCACGTTGCCGTCTTCGGCCGACTTGCGGGCGACCTCGCGCACCCTGTCTTCGATGCCGGACCAGCTGTCGGTCGCGTCCTGGTGCAGCACGATGACCAGTCCCCCGCGCACGCAGGCGCGCCGGCACCGGGCGACGATCATCCTCGACGTGTGCCTTTCGGCGAGCTCGGGCAGCCAGCCGCGCCGGGACTGCTCGGTGGCGGCGACGAGCACCGAGCGCCACTTGCGGTCGGTCTTGCCGTCCTTCCACTTCGCGATCGACCGGTCGCTCTCCCACGGCACGACCTCGTCGACGCCGATCTGCGTGGCGACGTCGATCGCCTGCTCGTCGTGGCCGTTCTTCGCCAGCGCCTGCACGAGCGCGAGGCGGACGGCCGGCCTGGATTCCTTGTCGAACGATTCCACCCTCACGTCGCCGCGCTCGGCGTCGGCCACCGTCGCGTTGATCTTGAGGCCGTGGCCGTCGGACAGCTGCAGCGCATCGCCTTCCCTGAGGCGCATCGAGCCGATGGCGTGGCGCTTGATCGCCGGCGGCAGCGTGAGGTTCCAGCCCACCTGAACCGAGTCGGCCGTCATTGGCACGTCGTCGGTCGAGTTATCGAGCACAAAGAGAGGATTTGTCATGGCCCTCAGCATACTTCACCGGATGCCCGGAATCGAAAATCGTTGGAAAATGGCGCGACACGCCGAAGTTTTGCATTATTGGGCACGACCGCTTATAGTTTCATTTCGTTGCCAAGCGCAACGGACACCTGTCCGGGTGGCGGAATGGTAGACGCGCTAGCTTGAGGTGCTAGTGCCTATTTTAAACGGGCGTGCGGGTTCAAGTCCCGCTCCGGACACTGGAAAGGCCGCGAACCAAGGGTTCGCGGCCTTCTTGTTTTTCCCGGCACAAGACAGGGACCGGGTCGACGGCGGACAAATCGTTCTTCTTGCCGGGCCGCCGCCTCCCTCCCCTCGACGAAAGGCGACCTATGCAGATCATCCGCGTGGATTCCATCGACGACGAGCGGCTGGCGGCCTACGTGAATCTCACCGAGCTGCAGCTGCGCAACAGGCTGGAACCCGAGAAGGGCATCTTCATCGCCGAGTCGCCGAAGGTCATCGACCGGGCGCTGGCGGCCGGCCGCGAGCCGCTGTCGCTGCTCGTCGAGGAGCCGTGGCTCGAGGGCATGGCGGGCGAATTCGCCGACATCGACGCCCACTGGGGGCCCGACGTGCCCGTCTACGTCGCCAGCCCCGAACAGCTGCGGCGACTGACGGGCTACCGGCTCCACAGGGGCGCCATAGCGGCCATGCGGCGCTGGAAGCTGCCGACGGTGACGGAACTGCTCACGCGGACGCGGGCGCGGCGCGTGGCGGTACTGGAAAACATCGTCGACCACACGAATGTCGGTGCCATCATGCGGTCGGCGGCCGCGCTCGACGTCGACGCCGTGCTGGTCACGCCGAGCTGCGCCGACCCGCTATACCGGCGCGCGGCCCGCGTCTCGATGGGCACCGTCTTCCAGGTGCCGTGGACTCGCATCGGCGGCGACGACATCGCCCGGGACGAGACGCGACGGGACCGCTCGCACGCGTTGCGCGAACAGGCCAGCCGCGACCGCTCCCCGATCACGCAGGCGCAGATCGACGACGTCGTGGCGAATGGGGGCGCCGACGGCAAGCGCGCATGGCCGGACGCCGGCCTTGCCGAGCTGCACGGCCTCGGCTTCACGACGGCGGCGATGGCGCTGACCGACGACTCGATCTCGCTGCAGGCCCTGACCGACCGGCTCGAATTGCCGGCCGACGACCCCGATTACGTCGACAAGCTCGCGCTGATCTTCGGCACCGAAGGCGACGGCCTGTCCCGCAGGACCATTGCGCACGCCGACCTCACCGTCAAGATTCCGATGAGCCACGGCGTGGACAGCCTCAACGTCGCCGCCAGCAGCGCCGTCGCCTTCTACGCCACCCGCGTGCGCGACTAGGACGGCCGTTCAGTAGCGCGGCAGCGCGTCGAGGTTGAAGCCGAGGGCGGCGAGCTGCTCGCGGCCCTCCGGCATGATCTTGTCGACGGTCCAGCGCGGCGTCCACGTCCAGTCGATCCTGAATTCCTCGACGAGACCGGCCAGCGTGGACGCGCATTCGTCCTCGATGAGGTCGGTCAGCGGGCAGGCGGGCGTCGTCAGCGTCATCGTGATGATGGCGCGGCCGAGCTCGTCGATCTCGATGCCGTACACGAGGCCGAGGTCGATGACGTCGATGCCGAGTTCCGGGTCGATGACCTGGTGGAGCGCCTCGCGCACGTCCTGCGCCGTCGCCATGCCGATCTGCGAGTAGGAGACGAGCGTGATGTCGCCGGTCTCGTCGACGGTCGGGTCGGGCTGCGGGGCCTGTTCGGCCGGATTGGTTGCGTTGTTCGGTTCGCTCATCGGTTGCTCCTCCTGTTCGTGCCTGTCGCCGCATGCGCATGCATCGTCCGCGGCGGCGAACGTCCCCTTCGCCAGCGTGCCGTGCTCGAGGTTCTTCGCGAGCTCGGGGTTCGCGATGATGGCCGACGCCTCGTCGGCGTCGGGAACGACGGCGTTGACGGCGTCGAAAATCGTGTGCTTCGGTCCGGGAACCAGGTTGCTGTCGTTCATCGTGCCTCCCTAGGCGTTGGCGGCCAGCGCGCGGGCCATCGAGTCCTTCAGTCCTTCCCAACCGAGCAGCGCGCACTTTATTCGCATCGGATATTTCGAGACGCCCTCGAACACGACGGCGTCGCCGAGCGCCTCTTCCTTCTCGTCGTCGTCGAGACCGGCGCCGCGGGACTGCATGAGCTCGTGGAAGTCGGCGAACAGCGCCATCGCCTCGTCGACGGTCCTGCCCTCGACAAGATCGACCATGATCGACAGGCTCGCCTGCGAGATCGAGCAGCCGTGGCCGTCCCAGACCAGCCGCTCGATGACGTGGGGGTCGCCGTCGGCAATCTCGACATGGACGGTCGCCTCGTCGCCGCAGGTCGGATTGAACTGGTGCGATTCGCCCGCCGAGCAGCTGGCATGCGCCGCCGTCACCGTCGCCTCGCCGGCCGACATGGCGCCGTCGGCCGCCTCGCTGGCGATGTCGACGGCGAACGACTCCTTCCCGTGGGGATGCTTCGAAGCCTCGAGTATGACTTCCTGGTACATCTGTTCCAGACCGGAATCGGTCATGGCCTTCCTTTCCTGTTCCTGACTCACGCCCCGAAGAACTTGCGCACGCCGCCGACGGCCTCGAGGAACCGCTCGATGTCCGCCTTGTCGTTGTAGACGCCGGCGCTGGCGCGGTTGCTGGCGTAGACGCCGAAATGCCGGTGGACCGGTTGGGCGCAGTGGTGTCCGACGCGGATGGCGATGCCCTGCGCGTCGATGTACTGGCCGACGTCGTGCGGGTGGACGCCGTCGATCTCGAACGCGATCGTGCCGATCCTGCGCTCGTTGGACTTCGGTCCGAGCAGCCGCACGCCGTCGATGTCCTGGATCCCGAGCAGTTCGCCGGCGAGCTCGTGTTCGTGGGCCTCGACGTTCTCCATGCCGATGCCCATCAGCCAGTCGGCGGCCACGCCGGCGGCGACGACCTGGGCGACCGGCTGCGTGCCGGCTTCGAAGCGGGCCGGCGGCATCATGTAGTCGGCCGGCCGGTCCATCCAGGCGAGCTCGACCATCGAGCCGCCGAAGCTGGCCGGCGGCAGCAGTTCGAGCAGGTCGCGGCGCCCATACAGGAAGCCGACGCCGGTAGGTCCGTACATCTTGTGCGCGGAGAACGCGGCGAAGTCGACGTCGAGCGCGTGGAAGTCGACGGCCAGATGCGGCACCGACTGGCAGGCGTCGAGCACGAACAGCGCGCCGACCTCGTGCGCGCGCCGGATGATCGGCGCGATGTCGGTGACGGCGCCGGTCACGTTGCCGACGTGGGTGACGGCGACGATCTTCGTGCGGTCGGTGATGACGTCGCCGGCCGTGTCCGCGAGGATGCGGCCCTCGCCGTCGAGCTCGAACCACTTGAGCGTGGCGCCGGTGCGGGCGGCAAGTTCCTGGAACGGCAGCAGCACCGAATGGTGCTCGGCCTTCGAGACGACGATCTCGTCGCCCGGGCCGACGCCGAAGCGCTTCCTGGCCGCCTCTCCCCCGCGTCCCATCGAGGCGTTGCCGAACGCCGTGGCCAGCAGGTTGAGGCCGCCGGTCGCGCCGGACGTGACGACGAGTTCCTCCTCGCCTTCCTCCCAGTTCGCGCCGACGAGCCGGGCGACCTTGGCGCGGGCGTCCTCGAACGCCATCGTCGAGCGGGCGGCGAGTTCGTGGGCGCCACGGTGCACGCCGGCGTTGATCGTCGAGTAGAACTCCGATTCGGCGTCGATGACGCACTGGGGCTTCTGCGCCGTCGCCCCCGAGTCGAGGTAGACGAGCGGATGCCCGTTGATTTCCTGGTCCAGGATCGGGAACTCGGCACGAATCGCTTCGAAATCAGTCATCGGACCTCCCGTTCAGGCCAGGGCGCTCTCGGAGGAGCCGTCGGGCATGAAGGCGTCGTAGCCGGTTTCCTCGAGTTCGTCGGCGAGTTCCGGACCGCCGGTCTTGACGAAGTGGCCGTCGGCGAAGACATGGACGATGTCAGGCTTGATGTACTTGAGGATGCGCGTGTAGTGCGTGACCATCAGGATGCCGAAGTCGCTGGCCGCCTTGGCGCGGTTGACGCCTTCGGAGACAATCCTCAGGGCGTCCACGTCGAGGCCGGAGTCGGTCTCGTCGAGGATGGCGAACTTCGGCTTGAGCAGCTCGAGCTGCAGCACTTCGGCGCGCTTCTTCTCGCCGCCGGAGAAACCCTCGTTGACGGAACGCGTGGCGAACTTCGGATCCATCTTGAGCTGCTTCATCGCGTCGGTCAGTTCCTTCGTCCACGTGCGGATCGCCGGCGCCTTGCCGTCGATCTCGGTCTTCGCGGTGCGCAGGAAGTTCGTCATCGAGACGCCCGGCACCTCGACCGGGTACTGCATGGCGAGAAACAGGCCGGCCTTGGCGCGCTCGTCCGGCGTCATCTTGAGCAGGTCCTGGCCGTCGAGCAGCACTTCGCCGGACTCGACTTCGTACTTCGGATGGCCGGCCAGCGTGTAGGCCAGCGTCGACTTGCCGGAGCCGTTCGGCCCCATGATCGCGTGGGTCTCGCCGGAGTTGACGACGAGGTTGACGCCCTTGAGGATCTGCTTGCGGCCTTCCTTGGTCTCCACCGCCGCGTAGAGATCCTTGATTTCCAGAGTTGACATAGTATTTTCCTTCAGGTTCGAACGATTCTTCCGTGGATGTTCAGCGGCGGTCGCTGTCGGCCAGTCGCCGGTCGATGACGGCCATCAGGTGGGCGGCGATCGAGTCGATGCCGATTTCCTCGACGAGCTCGCCGAAGAAGCCGCGCACGACGAGCTTGCGGGCTTCCTTCTCGCTGATGCCGCGGGATTCGAGATAGAACAGTTCCTCGTCGTCGAAGCGGCCGCAGGAGCTGGCGTGGCCGGCGCCGACGATGTTGCCGTTCTCGATCTCGAGGTTCGGCTCGGAGTCGGCGATGGCGCCGGGCGTGAGCACGAGGTTGCGGTTGAGCTCGTAGGAGTCGGTACCGGGTGCCGTCGGCTGGATCAGCGCGTTGCCGACCCACGTCGAGTGGGCGTCCTTGCCGTCGAGCGCGCCCTTGTAGACGACGCGGGAACGGCATTCGGGCTCGTTGTGGACGACCATCGTGCGGTGCTCGATGTGCTGGCCCGGGTCGGCGAAGTAGATGCCGAGCATGTTGAGGTCGCCGTGTTCGCCGGCGAAGTCCTGGTCCATGCGGATGCGCACGACGTCGCCGCCGAGCGTGACGACCGAGTGGCGCAGCGACGCCTCGCGGCCCACGCGGATGCGGTGGTTGCCGACGTGCTTGGCGGTGGCGTCCCATTCCTGGACGAACGTCGTCGAGACGGCCGAATAGGGGCCGGTCTCGATCTCGACGCCCTCGGCGAGACGAGCGTCGCCGGCGTGCTCGACGATGACGTCGGCGTGCAGGTTGCCGTCGGTCCGGATGACCAGGTGCAGCGCGTCGAGGTCCTGGCCGGCTCCGGTCACGCGGATCAGGATCGGCTGCGGGGTGTCGGCGACGACGTGCAGGACATGCGCCTGCGCGGCGCTGTTCCATTCGACGGCGGAGACGCGGTCGTTCGGCTTCGAGACGATGCCGGAGTCTTCGGCGCCCAATTCCTCGGTGGTCCACGTCGCGACGGCGCCGTCGAGCGGCGTGCCGTCGACGTAGGTCGCCGTCAGCGCCGTCTCGCCGGACGGCTCGAAGACGTCGAAGAATTCGGCAATGCGGTCGACCGGCGTGTAGCGCCAGTCTTCCTGCTTGCGGGTGGGTACCGGGAACGATCCGACCTCGAATGAGCGCGGTGCGTTGTCGGCGGACGACGGCATCGCCGCCGGAATGGCGTACGGATCGTCCGGGTCGGCGACCGGGATGTTGATTTCCGTGTTCTTCAGTTCAGCCATGACTCAGCCAACCGATCCTTCCATCTGCAGTTCGACGAGGCGGTTCAATTCGAGCGCGTATTCCATCGGCAGCTCGCGGCTGATCGGCTCGACGAAGCCGCGCACGATCATGCCCATCGCCTCCTTTTCCTCGAGGCCGCGGCTCATCAGGTAGAACAGCTGGTCTTCGGAGACCTTCGAGACGGTGGCCTCGTGGGCCATCGAGACGTCGTCCTCGCGCACGTCGACGTGGGGATAGGTGTCCGAACGCGAGAAGTCGTCGACGAGTAGCGCGTCGCAGACGACGTTCGAGCTGGAGCCCTCGGCGCCGTCGACGATCTTGACGAGGCCGCGGTAGGCGGAGCGGCCACCACCTCGCGAGATCGACTTGGCGACGATCGTCGACGAGGTGTGCGGGGCGAGATGGATCATCTTCGCGCCGGTGTCCTGGTACTGGCCTTTGCCTGCAAAGCCAAGAGACATCGTGGACGCCTTGGCATACGGTTCGGCGAGGATGCAGGCCGGATACTTCATCGTGGCCTTCGAGCCGATGTTGCCATCGACCCATTCCATCGTGCCGCCCTCGCGCACGTAGGCGCGCTGCGTGACGAGGTTGTAGACGTTGTTCGACCAGTTCTGGACCGTCGTGTAGCGCACGCGGGCGTTCTTCTCGACGATGATCTCGACGATGGCGGCGTGCAGCGAGTCGGTGCTGTAGATCGGCGCGGTGCATCCCTCGACGTAGTGGACGTAGGAGCCCTCGTCGGCGATGATCAGCGTGCGTTCGAACTGGCCCATGTTCGGCGTGTTGATGCGGAAGTAGGCCTGCAGCGGAATGTCGACGTGGACGCCCTTCGGCACGTAGACGAAGCTGCCACCCGACCAGGCGGCCGTGTTGAGCGCGCCGAACTTGTTGTCCTCCGGCGGCACGATCGTGCCGAAGTACTTCCTGACGAGGTCGGGGTACTCGCGCACGGCGGTGTCGGTGTCGACGAAGATGACGCCCTGCTTCTTCAGGTCCTCCTGGATGGAGTTGTAGATGACCTCGGACTCGTACTGGGCGGCCACGCCGGAGACGAGACGGCTCTTCTCGGCCTCGGGGATGCCGAGGCGGTCGTACGTGGTGCGGATGTCGTCGGGCAGGTCCTCCCAGGTGGCGGCCTGCTTGCCGACCGGCTTGACGTAGTACTTGAAGTCGTCGGCGTGGAAGCCGGTCAGGTCCACGCCCCAGTTCGGCATCGGCTTGTCGAGGAAGGCCCGGTAACCGCGCAGGCGCATCTCGAGCATCCATTCGGGCTCGTGCTTGTCGGCGGAGATGTCTCGGACGACCTGCTCGTCGATGCCCTTCTTCGCCGCCTCGCCGGCCGCGTCGGAATCGTGCCAGCCGTAGGTGTAGTCGCCGAACTGGCCAATGATCTCGTCGTCCTGGCGGAGCTTGTCCTCGTTGACCTGGCCACGGGCCGCGACGTACTGGTTCATCTCGACGTCGGCGGCCGCGGGAGCCTCGACGCCGCCTCCGGCGTCGGGTCCGTTGGTGTGGAGTTCTGTCACTGTGTGCGCCTCCCATAATGAAACGTTTCCTCACGCAAACCTAACAGATCGGATTCCCTTTTACCACCACCCGTTCGCACAAACCGAACCTTCCTGCTCCATTCTGTCAATCAATCGGATTGCGTCTATGCCCGGTCCCGGCGTGGTTTCGTCATCGAATCATGGCAAATTGCGGACTATAGTCCGTGGAGTTTTCGTCGGCGCTCGTTTTCGATGGAATCCATGCATGATGTCCAGATGGCCGGGGAGGACGGCGCGCAGCGCGTCGGCAGTCTCCTCGAGGAGGCGACGATCGCCATGATGGCGACCGAACCGTGCCAGCTGGACCCCGAAACACGAGACAGCCGCGACGAGCTGGAACGCCAGCTCATCGGCAACGCGATCGCCGCCCGGCGCCACGCGATGCACATCAGCCAGGAGGAACTGGCCAACCGCGCCGCCATCGACCGTTCGTTCATGGGACGGGTGGAGCAGGGGCGCCAGTCGATGACGTTGCCGAAGTTCGTCGACGTCTGCCGCGTGCTCGGCGTCACGCCGTCGCAGTTGCTGGCCGAGGCGTTCGCGTCGTTCCAGTCGAGGCTGAACCGCCATGCGACGTCGCGTCGCCGCGGCCACCGTGCCGGCTGACGGCGCGGCATCTCGCTGACTATGCCAATACGACGAGAGGGGGCGACCGGAATTTCCGTTCCGGTCGCCCCCTCGACTGTCATGCGCGACGCCGCGACGTCACTGCTGGACGTGCAATGTCACGCCCATGATCGCGAAGTCGTAGACCTCCTCGGCGACGTCCCAGCCGATGCCCATGCAGCCGTGCGACGTGTTCTTCGTGTAGGCGGCGATCTGTGCGTCACTCCACGGCTCCGACGTCGCGATGCGGTGGATGGCGCAGCCGGACTTCGAGAAGTAGTTGACGTAGCCGACGTTCGGCGCGTCCCAGCTTTCGGTCTCGCCGGTCGACGTCGTCAGCGTGCCGGTCATGTTCTGGCTGTCGTACTTGAGCCAGATCTTGAAGTCGCCGGTCGGCGTGCAGAAGTCGCCGGTGCATTCGCCGGTCTTGAAGTCATTGCCCATGCCGCACAGGAAGTGGACGACCTTGATGGCCTTGCCGTTCTCGTACAACGTCAGCGTGTGGTCGGACAGGTCGGCGACCATGTGGCGCACCGTCTTGTTGACCTTCATCGCCGTGAACGTGCCGTCGACGCTGACCTTCGTCGTGCCGTCGACGATCGCCTTGGCGGCGTCGACGCCGACGTTGTCGTCCGCGCCGTCGTCGATCGTGACGCCGTCGTGGCCCTTCGTCGTGACCTGCAGCACGTCGCCGTCGTTGTTGACGATCTCGTCCTGCTCGCTGGCCGTCGCCGACAGGTTGGCCTTGATGTTCTTGTCGTACCAGTCCTGCAGCTTCGCCGAGTCGATGACGAGGTTGTCGACGACGTAGTCGCCGTCGGAGGCGGTCTCCTGCGTGGCGGACGGGTCGATCGTCGTCGCGTCGAGCAGCGCCTCGGCCGTGAACGTGCCGATCGAGTTGCCGTCGACGTCGATCTCGACCGGGTTGTCGACGAGGCCGTCGAGCTTCGTCTTCGCGGCGTTGGCGATGTCGTCGGTGACGGCCGGCTCGATTGTCGTCTCGGTGCCGGTGACGGTCGACGCCTGCTTCGTGCCGAACGACTCGACGACGGCGACGGCCTCGTTGGCGACCGGTGTCGGGTCGATGCCGGTGCCAGTGACGGCGTCGACGACCTCGATGTTGCCGTCGTCGTCGAGCTGCAGCGACGCGTTGACGGCGGCCGTGGCGCCGGAGACGCCGAAGTCATTGTTGAGCTTGGTCGCGTCGATGCCGGACAGGTCGATCGTCGGCGTGACGTCGACGGTGGTCCACGGGCTGTACCATTCCCACCACGCGAGGTCGCGCTTGGCCTGCTCGGCCTGGTCGGCGATCGAGTCCGCGTCGACGGTGATGCCGAGGTCGGAAAGCGTCACGTCGACGGTCTTGCCGTCGTAGCTGACCGGCACCTTCGTGTCGGCGACGGTTTCGTTGATCTCGTCGGCGATCTGCTGCGTGCTCTTGCCGGTCATCGACGTGCCCCACAGCGAGACGCCGGGCAGCGTGTGCGACTGGAAGAACCAGGCGGTGCAGCCGGCCGCGGCCGCGAGGACGACGATGGCGCCGCCGACGATCCACGGCCAGACATGGCGCTTCTTCGCCGCCGGAGCGCTGGCGCCGGCGCCGGCCAGCTCGTTGGCGGCGTCGAAATCGTCGAGGGTCACGCGGCCGTCGTCACCGGACGAATCGTCCTTCCACTGGCCGTCGTTGTCGAACGATCCATCAGTCATATCGATCCTCGTGTCTCTATGCAATTCGCGAAGCTGTTCGTCATGAAGCTGTCCGTCATGAGGCTGCTCGCCCGGAAGCGGCGCTGTCCGCGCCGTCGGCCCCTCCGGCTGACAATCACCGGGGCGGTGTCCAATTGCTCTCTGTCGTAAAACCCTTCAATTATGCACCGCTCCCTCGCCCAAACCAATGCCTGCAACCCGGACTTAACAGGATTTTCATAGAAAGAATTGAGAATCCGTTTCGCTCCCCGGCCGCGTCGGGGGCATGCCGACGGCGTCGTCGACAGGCGAAACACGGAACGAGGAGAGCCGTTTTCCCCGGGCAAGCACCGGTCCGAGCATTGCCTTGGCTTCCTCCAGATAGGCACAGCGCAGCTTGTTTCCGTCATATATGGTCTGGAGAATGCCGTTGCGATAGCCAAGCGGTGTGCACAGCCAATGCTTGACACCGTCCCGGTAAGCCTTCCGGATATAGCCATTATCCTCGAGAATCTTGTTCGCGGCCTCGGCATCAAGGAAAGGCGGGAAATCCGAATCACGGGCAAGTTCCTTCAGCCGAGCTGACAGCGAGCAGCCTCCGCTCTCCAAGGATTCTTTCCATGAGAGGACGGGAATTCCAAACACTGTGCGCTGGGCTCCATTGCGGGAAACGACGAGAGGACCGTCAATAGAGATTTCCTTAACGCACTCCCGTTCGTCAACGTTCGTCTGCTCTTTGGCATGCCTGAAGAACATCGACATCACGCGGCGAGTATCCTGCAGTCGCCGCGGCGCACAAAACATAACGAACGCGTCCTTCGCACGGGACACGGCGACGTTCATCAGGTTGGGGTGCTGCTCTACGAACCAGGCCTGATCGCTTTCCTGTCCATAGACCGACGAATACAGCACGATCGGGCATTCTGCACCTTGCATCTTGTGGGCCGTGCCAATCCTGAGGTTTCCCAGTTGTCCGCGGCGGAGGAAACATCGTTGTCGCACGGTGTCAAGAAGCATGCGCTCCTGCGCTTCGAACGGCGTCACGATGGCCAGACAGTCTGCCAGGGCCTTGACGTCGTCTGATTCGTATCGACGAAGAATGTCCTCGCCATGAGCGTTAATCCAGTCGACGATCGCTTCGGCTTCCGCCTTGTTCTTGCGACTTGTCCCCACTCGCTCCGACCGCGAGCCGGGAACAAGCACGTATGACAGCGGCTTGGCGACCGGCACGCCATTGCTGTCTTGTTCTTTGTCTGTTTTCCTGCATGACACCAGATTGCTGTCATATGACAGCTCGTTGCAGTACTCGATTATTTCCGGCATGCAGCGGTAATGCTCAGCCAGGAAGAGTCCCGGAGCGGTATCCCCTTCGGAGTTCTTGACATCCGTCATCGTTTTCCATCGTGTCCTGCTGCCTGCCAGACGCAGGATGCTCGATGGCCGCGACGCGGTGAGCCCGATATCCTCCATATGCTGCCACAGTGTTTCATCCACGCCGCTGGATGACGAATACTCGTTGTCGAGATCGGGCTCGCATGACCAGACCGGGTCAAGCTGCTTGACGTCGCCAGCCACGACGGCCTTCTTTGCGAGCGCGAATGCGCCAAGCGCTTTTGTAGTGTCGACCTGTCCAGCCTCGTCGACAACGAGCATGTCGATTCGCTGAAAATCGGGATGCACGTTCTGTCGACGGCCGCCTGACGTTTCCGACGAGGCAGTGAAATTATCCGCCAGCTTTGCTGTGGTCATGACCATGACGGGTGTCAGGTTCGCGAGTTGGCCCCAGTACCGATCATTGACTGTCGGGAGGTTCTTGTCGTGATCGACGGTGCCGAGAATGGCATCGGCCTTGCAATCTTCGAACCATCGGGCTTCGAAAATATGCACGGCCAGCCAGAATTCGCAAAAACGCACCGTGGTGTCCAATGCCTCGTCAAGACGCCGCATGCGCTCGCCGATCGGTAGTGGACTATCTTCATGTTGCCAGCCATCTTTGCTCTTCGAATCCTCCCAGTGCTCGAGCACATCGAGCTGTTCAGCATCGAGAATGCCGAGCTCGCGAATGTTACGGATTACCGTTTCGCATGATGCCTTCCGTTGCCGCCACCATCGGATGCACCTGCCAATGAACGACGACGGGAATGGCGTCGACTCACGTTCAACCGCATCGATGAGTGCCATTCGCTGGGAATCGAGACGCCTGAGCAAGTCGGTCAGTTGCAGGCGAAGCTGGCGTGCGCCTTCGTCCTTATCCTCGGGGAAAAGAAAAACTTGTCCGCTCAGGGTCAGGAGCTGTTCGGCTTTTTCGAGAAAAAGAGGAAGCGCGCTGTCGACGTAGTTCTTATTCGAATATTGAAGATATAATCCTTCGCCCTGCCTCCGTTCGCATGGTAGTTCCTTGCTGACGGACTGCGACCATTTGCCATTGGCCGGCAGGTAGACGCCGATCCCGGACAACACGCCTTCTCCCATGCCATTTGCAGTGGCCTGTGGAATCCAGCGGTGGTCGAGGAGTCCCGTGTTGTCCTTGGCGATAGTGGCGAAGGCGTCAATGAGGTTGGTGACGGCCTGGTTGTTCGTCGACGTGCCCACGATGACGGGTGCATGGTCGGCGCCGCCGAGCGCTGCCGTGACGATTTCGTGGGCGATCATGTTCTGGATGGAGGCAGTCTTGCCGGTTCCGGGAGGGCCGCTCACGGCAAGCACGTCTCCGGTGCGCAATTCGGTGTAGTGATGAATCGCCACGCGCTGGGAAAGACTCGGCGCGTACCGTGATGCGGCACAGCCACGGCATGCCCTCATCCGGTCGACGATGGCGTGGTCGAATGGCTGCTGATTGAAATCCTCCGCGGGAACCTGGGACATAATTCGTCTGTTGTCTTCCACCATGGTTTTAAGCAATGGAAGATTGCCGACATGCTCGCACTCGTCGTAGATATTCTTCATCTGACCGTAACTCTTGATGACGGGATTGCGGGCAATGAAGCACGGTTCCCACGTGTTCTTGAACCGAACGGGCTGAGTGGCGGACATGCCATTGGCCGGGACATTGGCGTAATCGTTCGCAACATTCCCGTAGAGCCGATTGGCCGAATTGAGATAATCTCTCCACTGTTCATCCTTGGTTCGGTTCCTGTTCGGCCTGTACGGGTGGCGATGCTGGCGGAATGACGAAAAGGTACCGACACAATATGGTCTCGTTACTTGCCGCCCATGAAGATCGGCGAGGTATTTCCTTGGAATCCACGGCCCGTCGCTTCTCGTATCAATGGACAGCTGGCCGCGTCGATTAAGCCGGGCCGGAACCAGCATCAGGGCCTCGGGATCGAGTCTGTCGTCGGGATAAGTCAGAACGATCCATGCCAGGACTACATCGATGCCTTCGGCACTGTCATTGCGAGTAAAGAGTCGCCTTGCCTGTGCGGGATCAATGGCGCCGCCCCATACCGCGTTCTTCGGGACCGTGATGAACGAATCGTTTTCTCTGAACGTTTGCGACACCAGCAAGTCATTGTCGATGCTGTCGGAACAGTATCGGAAAATCGTGCGACTGTCGACACTCCATCCCATGCGCAACTCCTGTCGGTCATGTCATGCCGACGCTCCGTGCCGGCTCGACGACAGACATGGTAGTGCGTAACCCGTCCGGTTTTCCCCAGCTGTTCGAATGGCAGCCGCTCCCCGCTGACCTGATGGCACACAAGAGGGCCCGCATTCCTGACGGGATGCGGGCCCTTGCGATTATCGACCGTTCGGGACGGTCACGATCTCACGCTGCTTGCCGGATCAGTCCTCGACGCGGGAGGACGTGCGGGCGGCCTGGTGGTCGAGGGAAGCCTTGACGAGGCCCTCGAACAGCGGGTGCGGCTTCGTCGGGCGGGACTTGAACTCCGGGTGGGCCTGCGTGGCGACATAGAACGGGTGCACCTCGCGCGGCAGCTCGACGAACTCGGTGAGCTCGCCGTCCGGGCTTTGGCCGGAAATGACGAGGCCGCCTTCGCGCAGCATGTCCTTGTACGCGACATTCACCTCGTAACGGTGACGGTGACGCTCGGTGACGTGCGTCGTGCCGTACAGCTCGGCGACGATCGAGCCTTCCTCGAGCTCGGCCGGGTAGGAGCCGAGGCGCATCGTGTGACCCATGTCGCCCTTGCCGGCGACGATGTCCTTCTGCTCCTCCATCGTGGCGATGACCGGGGCCGGGCAGTCCGGCTCGAATTCGGTGGAGCCGGCGTTCTCGATGCCGAGGACGTCGCGGGCGTATTCGATGACCATCGACTGCAGGCCGAGACACAGGCCCAGCGCCGGCAGCTTGTGCTCGCGGGCGAAGCGCAGCGCGCCGATCTTGCCCTCGATGCCGCGGATGCCGAAGCCGCCCGGGATGACGATGCCGTCGACCTGGTCGAGCGCGGCGGCCGCGCCTTCCTCGGTCTCGCACAGGTCCGCGGCGACCCACTTGACGTTGACCTTCGCGAAGTTGCCGAAGCCGCCGGCCTTGATGGCCTCGGTGACGGACAGGTAGGCGTCCGGCAGGTCGATGTACTTGCCGACGATCGCGACGTTGACCTCGTGCTTCGGGTGGTGGACACGCTCCAGCAGGTCCTCCCACTCGTCCCAGTCGACGTCGTGGAACGGGAAGCCGAGCTCGCGCACGACGTAGGCGTCGAGACCCTCGTCGAACAGGATCTTCGGCACGTCGTAGATGCTCGGGGCGTCCACGCAGTTGACGACGCCTTCGGAGTCGACGTCGCACATCAGCGAGATCTTGTCCTTGATGGACTGGCCGAGCGGACGGTCGGAGCGCAGCACGAGCGCGTCCGGCGTGATGCCGAGCTGGCGCAGCATCATGACGGAGTGCTGGGTAGGCTTCGTCTTGAGCTCGTGGGCGGCGGCGATGTACGGCACGAGGGAGACGTGCACGAACATGCAGTTCTCCGGGCCGAGTTCGCGGCGGACTTCGCGGGCGGCCTCGAGGAACGGCTGCGACTCGATGTCGCCGACGGTGCCGCCGATCTCGGTGATGATGACATCGACGTCGTCGGCCGCCTGGGCGCGCATGCGCGACTTGATTTCGTTGGTGATGTGAGGAATGACCTGGACGCACTGGCCGAGGTATTCGCCGGCGCGTTCCTTGCGCAGGACTTCCTGGTAGATCTGGCCGGTGGTGACGTTGGCCTTCTGGCTCAGGAACACATCGAGGAAGCGCTCGTAGTGGCCGATGTCGAGATCGGTCTCCGCGCCGTCCTCGGTGACGTAGACTTCGCCGTGCTGGAACGGGTTCATCGTGCCGGGATCGACGTTGATGTAGGGGTCGAGCTTCTGCTGGAGCACCCTGATGCCGCGGCTACGCAGCAGACGGCCGAGAGAGGACGCCGTCAGGCCTTTTCCGAGGGACGACACCACGCCACCGGTCACGAAAATGTGCTTGGTAACGTGCTCTTGGGAATTGCCATGTGTTCTTCTAACCATGGAACTTCATCGTATCATCGCGTTCGGACGCGGTGTGTCTGGAAACGGTGAGGGTTTCGGCAACGATTCCCCCGTGTTTTCCCAGCATTCTCCCAGCAATCTTCCGCCAATATGCGCCAATTGCACGTCGACGGTGACGCCCCGCGTGTCTCGACATCTCATTGGAATCCGTTCGCGGCCCGGCAACGCGGATCGAAGGCTAGGATAGACGTATCCGGACAACTTGCCTGTTGATCCCGTCAAGAAAGAGACCGATGACGATGAGCTCGCTGTTTCATGCCGCCGACAACGACGCCGGCCACGACTCTCCCGCTTCCACCACGCACGCCGCAGCCGGCGACGGCCCGGTGTCGCCCGGCGACCGGTTACGCGCCCTGTACGACAAGCTGCACGACGTGCTGAGCTGTCCGGCGGAATCGCTCGAGCTCGCCGTCGTCACGCTGGCGGCCGGCGGCGACCTGCTGCTCGAGGACGTGCCGGGCGTCGGCAAGACGACGCTGGCGAAGGCGCTGGCCAGGGCGATCGGCGGCGACATGCACCGCATCCAGTTCACGGCCGACATGCTGCCTGGCGACATCACCGGCATGAGCGTCTTCTCGCCGAAGACGCAGGCGTTCGATTTCCATCCGGGCCCCGTGTTCGCGAACATCGTCATCGCCGACGAGATCAACCGCGCCAATCCGAAGACACAGGCGGCGCTGCTGGAGGCGATGGGCGAACGCCATGTCAGCGTCGACGGCGTCACCTATCCGCTGCCGGATCCGTTCTTCGTCATCGCCACGCAGAATCCCGTCGAGATGGAAGGCACCTATCCGCTTCCGGAGGCGCAGCTCGACCGGTTCATGGCCAGGACGAGCTTCGGCTATCCGACGCGCAGCCGCGAGATCAGGATGATCGTCGAGACCGGCACGGCGGCCGTCGCCGAGCATCGCGGTGATCCGACGGCCACGCTCGAACCGGTGTGCACGACGGCGCAGATGAGCGCCATCCAGCGGGCGGCCCGCGCCGTCACGCTCGGCGAGGCCGTCGCCGGCTATATCGTCGACATCGCCGACGCCACCCGGCACGATCCGTCGATCAGGTTCGGCGCGTCGCCGCGCGCGTCGCTGCAGCTCGCGTCGCTGGCGCGCGCCCGGGCCCTGTTCCACGGGCGCGACTACGTGCTGCCGGAGGATGTGCGCGAGCTGGCCGTGCCGGCCCTCGCCCACCGTCTCGCCGTCGCGGCGGACGCCGTCGGCTCCGCCGGCGACACGAGGACAATGCAGCAGGATCTCGTGTCGGCCGTCGTCGCCGACGTGCGGCCGCCGAGGGCGACATGAGCCGGGCGGACGGCCCGCGCCGCGAGCGCCGGCAGCGCCCTCCGCGACGCCATCGGCATGGCGTGTTCCGGCCGACGGTCGGCGGCTGGCTGATGCTGCTGGCGACGGCGGCGGCGTGGGCGGCGGCGCTGTGGCTGCGCAGTCGTGGTCCGGTTGCCGTTGCGGTGGCGCTGTCGACGGTCTGCGTGCTTGCCGTCATGTGTTCGCTTGTCCAGTTCGTGGCGCTGCGGATGGTCTGTCCGGCGAATCGTCGCCGGAAGCATCGTCGGCGGCGTCGCGGGAACGATGCCGCTTCTTCGACTGCATCCGGGGTTTCGGTCTGGACGATGCTCGCCCCGCCGGCCGTGCGGCTTGTCGCCGACGTCGACCGGATCGACGAGGACGGCGCCGTCGTCGAACGGCTGCAGGGTGCGGTGTCGTCGGCGCTGGACGACGACGTGAGGTTGCCGCGTCGTCGCGGCCTGTTCCGCCTGGTCGCGCACGAGGCGAGCTGGCGTGGCCTGTTCGGCCTGGTGTTCGTGCGCACGGTGCTGCGTTCGGACACCGAATTCGGGGTCGTGCCGGACGGGACCGGCCGGCCGGCGCCGACGGAGGCCCGTCCGGGCAGCAAGACCGGAATGTCCGACGAGCGTTCGGGCCAGATTCGCGAGTACATGCCGGGAGATACGCCACATGCGATCGCGTGGCGGCATTCGGCGCGTACCGGCGAGCTGATGACGAAGCTGACCGAACGCGACGAGCGGCGCACCGTGCTCGTCGTCGTCGACCCGGCCACGGGAGCCGGCGACGACGGCGGTTCCGGTGCCGCGCATCCGACGACGGCACACGATTCCTCCCCGCTCGACCATGCCGTGGCCGCCGTGTTCGCGGCGTTTCCCGAACTTGCCTCCCCGCGGGACCCGCATGCCGCCGGACGACAGCCGACGAGGATCGTCGTGACCGATGGCGTCCATGTCGCGGCGACGCCGGCCGGACGGTTGCGGCTGCTGGCCGCCCTCGAACCGTCCGCCACGTCGGCCTCCCGCCGGGAAATCGACGGTGTCGTCGCCGCGCTGAAGCGCCGGCTGGGAGGCACCGTGACGGTCTGGCGTCCGTCCGGTGCCGACATCGCGGCGCAGCGCGCGGCCGGCACGCCACCGCTGCTCACCGTCCGCTTCCGTGCTTCGGGTATCGCGTCGGTCCGTCGCGCCGCGAGGAAGACGGCATCCGCATCGTCCTCCCCCACTGCGGCTTCCGCTCTGGCTCTGCCCTGTTGCGCCCCGGTATCCGTTATCCGTCACGTCCTCTCGTCCGTCGCGCTGTTCGCCGGCATCGTGCTGCCGGCGGCAACGCTGACGAACGTCGTCCGCCCCGGCCTGTGGACGGTGTATGCCGTTGCCGGTCTCGCGTGGATCGCCGTCATGACGGCCGTGCCGTTGCGCCGCCATCCGCTGTCGGATAACGTGCGGGCACTGGTCACGACCGTCGTGCTCGTGCTCGGCGCCGCCGGTTTCGCCGCGGTGGCCGTGCACGCGGACGTGCTGTCGACGACGACGATGTCGGCCTCGTCGCCGGCGTCACGGGCGCTGGCCGGCATGCCGTGGTACCGGCTCGCCGTCGCCGACTTCAGGCTCGGCGTCGCCGCGCTGGGCCGCCAGCTGCCGCCGGTGACCGTTTCGGGCGCCGGCGCCGACCTCGTCGTCCTCGTCGCCGTGCTGTTTGTCCTCGTGCTCGTGCGCTGGATTCTCGCGTTCGGCCGCCGCGCCGTGCCGGTACTGGTGACGGTGGCCGGCGCGCTGTTCGGGGTGGCCGCGTCGTTCGTGCCGGTCACGCCGTCGTGGACGGTACTGGCCGGCTGGGCGGCTTCGCTCGTCGTCGCCCTCGTGACGACGGCCACGCCGGTCGCCGGCGCCGTGCGGCGCGAATCGTTCCGTCGCGTGCCGTCCTCGTCCGCGCCCGGCAGGTCGGGCGAATCGTTGCCGGTTTCAACGACCGGTGCCGCGCGGCGGGCCGCTGTCGCCGTCGCGCGGACAGTGCCGCTGCCGCTCGTCGCGACGCTGGCGGCCGCCGGGCTGACGGTGTCGCTGACGCCGTCGGCGATCACGCTGGCCGAATCGTTCCCGCTGACGGCGAACCCGACGACGGGACTGCTGTCGTCGAACACCGTCAACCCGCTTGTCGACCTGCGCCGCACGCTGGCGGAGGGATCGTCGTCGACGATGCTGTCGTACGACTGGAGCACGACGCTGTACCTGCGAATGACGACGCTGTCCGACTTCGACGGCGACGT
Source organism: Bifidobacterium choloepi (assembly GCF_010667615.1). Taxonomy (GTDB): domain Bacteria; phylum Actinomycetota; class Actinomycetes; order Actinomycetales; family Bifidobacteriaceae; genus Bifidobacterium; species Bifidobacterium choloepi. Next base: position 269,761 of record NZ_VYSG01000001.1, read on the forward strand.
GTGGTCGTTCGACGAGTCGCTCGCCGGCACGGCCGACCTGTACGGGTCGGCGGCGTTCGCCAGCGGACAGTCGACCGACGAGAGCGACGGGGACGGCGACGCCACCGTCAATCCCGTCGTCTGGTACGTCACCGAGCTCGTCGACGCCTCCGCCTGGCGCACCGTCTCCTCCTCCTACGCCGCCGACCAGTCCAGTCCGCTGACCGTCGACGACTCGACGTCGCGAGCCGCCATCGACACGCTCGACGACCTTGTCGTCGAGCCCGAACTGTTCATCACGAACCTCGAGTCGCGATTCCTGCCCGTTGCCGGCTTCCCGCTGACCCTGCAGTCCGGCGCACGCAGGACCGGCGACGCCGCGACCGGCACCGATACCGGCGACCAGGGATACCTCGACGCGACCACCGGGGAAACCGACGACGCGGACGTCGACATCACCGTCGAATCCACCGGCGAGAGCCAGTCGACCGTCGAGAACCGGACCTCCGCGAACGGCAACGACCTCGACGGCTGGAAATCGCACACCGACGGCACCGTCTACAACACCGACAGCACGACGTTCCGCGGCCAGCGCTACGTCGCCAACGGCGTCTACCTGACGCCGATCACGTCGACCGATTCGTTCGGACAGCTCGAACAGCTCGCCGACATCGCCGACTACCTGAAGACGGCGCCGGGCTTCTCGACGCTCGGCTACTGGGACACGCTCGACGACAACGAGGCCGCCGTGCGCGCCGAATACGCGACGCTGCCGGCCGGCGAATCGCTGCCGTCGCAGGTCACCGACGTCGTCGACGCGGCCAGGAAAGCCGGCGTCGACACCGACGCCGTTGCCGCCGGCTCTCGAAGCGCCGAGCTCGCCGCGCTCAAGTATCTCGTCGGCTACTTCACCGACCCGGATTCCGGCTTCGTCTACTCGCTGTCGACGCCGGACGGCAACGCCCACGACAACATGGCGACGATCGCCAGCTTCCTCGACCGCAAGTCCGGCTACTGCCAGCACTACGCGAGCGCGCTCGCCATCCTGGGTCGCGCGATGGGACTGCCGACGAGGATGGTGCTCGGCTACATCGCCAAGCCGGCCCCGCAGCAGGGCGAAGGTCGACAGTCGGCGACGGGATTCCTCAAGGAGTACGACGTCGCGTCCGACCAGCTGCACGCCTGGACCGAAGTCTACGTGTCCGGCGTCGGCTGGGTGCCGTTCGACGTGACGCCGGCGACTACCGCCGACGGGAACGATTCCTCCGCGTCGGCGTCGGCGTCCGCATCGGCCACCGACGAACCGACCGACCCGGACGCGACGGTGACCGAAGACGAAACCGACGCCGCCGACAGCCAGGCCGCCGCCGACGTCGACGACACGGCCGACGCGGACGGCGGCACGGCGCGTGACATGTCGTGGACGACGGCGCTCGCCGACTGGATGCGTGACCATCCGGCGGGCGCCTGCGTGTGTGCCGCCGGACTGCTCGTTGTCGTGGCCGCGCTTGTCACGGGCATTGTCTTCGGCGTGCGCCGGATGCGGCGGCGTCACAGGATCGACGGCTGGTCGGCGGCGATGGCGCTGGCCGCCGGCGACGGCGCGGGCGACGACGACCGCAATGCCGGCTGGCTGGCCGCGTGGTCGGCGATTCTCGATCGGGCGCGGGAAGCCGGCGTGCAGTTGCCGGCCAGCGCCGACGACCTGCAGATGGCACGGCTGATTTCGGCGACGCCGGAATTTCCGGTGCCGCCGGCGATCGTGACGAAGGTCGCCGGCCAGGCGTCGGCCGCCGCGTTCGGCGGCCGGTGCGAGCCGCTGCCGGCGGCGTGGATTGACGAGATCCTGCCGAAGCGGCGCTGAATTCAGTGGCGCAGCACGACGGCGTCGAGCGGGGCGACATGGACGGTGCCGGTGGCGGCGCCGAGCGGCTGGCCGTCGACGTCGGCGACGTGACCGCCGGCGACGAGGACCGTCCACTCCCCCGTGGCCGGCAGCGTCAGGTCGACCGAGCCGTCGGCATTCGCGGCGGCGAGCGCGTTGTCGTCTGCCACCGTCTTGGCGACGGCGGTCTTGCCGGTGGCCCTCGTGTCTGCAGCGACCTTCGCGTCCGTATCCTTGTCCGTATCCTTGCCGTCGTTGGCGTTGAGGGCGACGAGGTAGACGGCGCCGTCGGATGGGTCGGCGACGGTGTAGGCGACGACGCCGTCGGCGGCCTGCAGCACCGTCGCGGCCTTCGCGATCTCGGCGTACGTCGCAAGCCGGAATGCCGGCACGGCGCGGCGCAGCGCGACTAGGCCGCGCACGTAGTCGGTCGCCTGCATGTACGGCTGCCTGTCCTGGCGGTCCCAGTCGAGCGCGTTGACCGAGTCGCCGGAACGGTACGAGTTGTCGTCGCCGCCCTTCGTGCGCAGGAATTCCTGGCCGACCTGCATTTCGGCGACGCCCTCGGCGAGGAAGACGGCGGCGTCGGCGAGCATCGCGCGGCGCACGCGCGTTTCCTCGTCGTCGGACGGCACCGACGCCTCCAGCTTGTCGTACAGCGTGAAGTTGTCGTGGATCTCGCAGTAGTTGACGACCTGGCCGGGCAGCGCGTAGTCGGCGTCGGATTCGCCGGCCGAACCCAGCATCGCGGTGCCGGAGCCGAGCATGTTGTGCAGGATCAGCGGCTCGAGGCCAGGTTCTCCGGACACGTAGCCGAGCTCGTCGGCATAGAAGACATGGCCCTTGAGGCCGTCGCGGATCGAGTCGTTGAAGAACGCGACCGACGGCGCCTGGCCGACGCCGGCCGACGGGCTCTCGCCGCCGGCGACCGGCGAGGCGGCGCCGACGACGTGCGACGGGTCGGTCAGTTCGGCGGCGTTCATCTGGATGGCCATCTCGGACTTCGGCAGCACCGAGCACATGTCCCAGCCCTCGCCGACGATCAGGATGCCCGGGTCGATGTCGTCGAGCGCGCGGCGCACGGCCTGCATCGTCCCGACATCGTGCAGGCCCATCAGGTCGAAGCGGAAGCCGTCGAGCCGGTATTCGCGCGCCCAGTACGTCACCGAGTCGACGATGTACTTGCGCATCATCGCGCGTTCGGAGGCCGTGTCGTTGCCGCATTCGGAATCGTTCGTCGCGACGCCGTCGTCGTCGGCGCGGAAATAGTAGCCGGGGACGGTCAGGCCGAGCGGCGAACGGACGGCATCGAAGACGTGGTTGTAGACGACGTCCATGATCACGCGCAGGCCGGCGTCGTGCAGGCCCTTGACCATCGTCTTGAGTTCGCGGATGCGCACGGCCGGGTCGGCGACGTCGGTCGAGAACGAGCCTTCCGGCACGTTGTAGTTTTCCGGATCGTAGCCCCAGTTGTAGTTGTCGTCGGTCAGCGGCGCGGTCTCGTCGACGCTCGCGAAGTCGAACATCGGCTGGATCTGCAGGTGTGTGATGCCCAGCCGCTTCAAATAGTCAAGCCCGGTCGGCTGGCCTGCGGCGCTGGTCGTGCCGGGCTCGACGACGCCGAGGTAGGTGCCGCGCAGCGCGGCCGGCACGCCGGATGTCGGGCTCTTCGTGAAGTCGCGAATGTGCGTTTCGGCGACGACGGCGGTGGTCGGGTCGCCGAACGGCGCCATTCTCGGAAAGTCGCCGATCGAGCGCTGTTCGTCGGACAGGACGACGGAGCGGCGTCCGTTGGCGACGGTGGCCGTCGCGTACGGGTCGGGCGAATCGTTGACGGTGCCGTCGGGGAACGTGAGCCGGTAGACGTAGGCGACGTCGGCGCAGTTGCCGTCGACGGTGACGGTCCACACGCCGCTCTTCATGGCGGTCTGCGCGTTGACGCCGGCGACGCCGTCGGCGATCTCGTCGCCGAGCGTCAGCCGGGACATCGGAATGCGGGACGATTCGCGGGCGTGCGGGTCGCGGTCGTCGTCGAAGACGACGAGGTCGACTTCGCTGGCCGTTGGCGCCCACACCTTGAACGTCGTCGATCCGGGGCCCCAGACGGCGCCGAGGTCGTCGCCGTCGTACCGGTATTCGGCATCGATCGCCGCCGCCTGCGCCGGCGTCATCGTCGGGAAAGTCTGCTTGTCAACCACTGTTCGCTCCTTTGTCTGCGGAACTGCAGGTGTGCATATGGGACTGCAGTTGCACGATTCCTGCGCCAAGCCTACTCCGCCACCCCCGTCGGGCTACGCGGTAGACGGAACCTCGGGAAAAATCAAGAAAAAGAAAAGAAAAGGGAGGGTGTCATGGACCCGGGCTGTCAGCCCGGGTCCATGACACCCTCCCAACGGGGACCATCTCCCTACCCGTACCGGCCTATCCTTGCCTTCGCCGGTTCAGCCGCACGGGTCGGGCGACTGGCCTTCAGCCGCGGTGGGCGCCGCGGTGGCGCCTGGCCTCGAGCAGGGCCAGGCCGCCGGCGAGCAGCGCCGCCGTGAGCGCGGCGATCAGGCCAATGTTGCTGCCGGTCGCGGCGAGCGCCGAGACGATGGCCTTCTGGGCGTTGGCCGCTTCCTCGGCCGCGCGCTCGACGGACGTGGTGCCCGTCGTGACGCCGCCGGCGTTGTTGACCTTGGCGCCGTTGACGCCGCCGCCGTTCGCCTTCGACAGGTACAGGACCGTCGCGGACAGCGCCGGCACCGTGTAGGAGCCGCCGTCGTCGATCGTGACGGTGGAGGCCGTCTTCTGGGCGGAGTCGGTGTCGGCGATCGCCGTCGTCGTCGCCGTCGCGTCGCCGTTGCGGACGACGTAGGCGGCGGAGCGGACGGTGCCGTCGGCGGTGGCGGCGGACGTCGACGCCGACGAGGTGGCCGCGTCGGTGGCGCTGTCGGAGACGCCGGTGGACGTGTCCTTGGCGTAGACGGTGTCGCCGTCGACGAGGACCTGGTAGTCGCCACCCTGCGCCTGGACGACGTCGGTCGGCGTGCTGTTGGCGTTGAGCATGACGACGTAGGTGCCGTCATCGTCGGAGATCTGGTAGGCGACGACGCCGTCGGACATCATCAGGATGCGCGAGTTGGCATTGATCTCGTCGTAGTCGGAGGTCCGCAGGGCCGCCGCCGACTTGCGCAGCGCGATGAGTCCCTTGACGTACTCGGCGGACTCGCCGTTGTACTGCTGGCCGAGCAGGTCCCAGTCGAGTTCGTTGACGGAGTCGCCGGCGTTGTACGAGTTGTCGTTGCCGCCCTTCGAGCGCAGGAATTCCTGGCCGAGCTGGATCTCGGAGACGCCGGTGGCGAGCAGGACGGCCGAGTCGGCGAGCATGGCACGCTTGGCGGTCGTCTCTTCCGAGTCGGTCGGCACCGAGGCGCGCAGCTTGTCGTACAGCGTCATGTTGTCGTGGATCTCGGCGTACTGGACAATCTGCGACGAGTTGGCGTACTTGACGTTGGCATTGCCGTTCGAGCACATCGCGGACGCCGAGTACTGGTCGCCGTTCTGGCAGCCGAGCATGTTGTTCGCAATGAGTTCCTCCTCGTCGCCCTTGCCGGACACGAAGCCGGTGTCGGTCGACGAGAACACGGAGCCCTTGAGGCCGTCGCGGATCGAGTCGTTGAAGAACGAGACGGTCGAGTCGTCGGTATTGAGCTCGTAGGCGTTCGGCTGGATGGACATCGTCGACTTGTCGTTGTTGGTGTCCATGTCCCAGCCCTCACCGACGATCAGGATCGTCGGGTCGATCTTGTCGAGCGCGGCGCGCACTTCCTTCATCGTCTCGAGGTCCGTGAGTCCCATGAGGTCGAAGCGGAAGCCGTCGACATTGTAGTTCTTCGCCCAGTAGGTCACCGAGTCGACGATGTACTTGCGCATCATCGCGCGCTCGGAGGCCGTGTCGTTGCCGCAGCCGGAGTTCGACGTCAGGTTGCCGTTCGAGTCGTAGCGGAAGTAGTAGCCCGGCACGGTCAGGTTGAACGCGCTCGTCGCCTCGTCGGCGACGTGGTTGTAGACGACGTCCATGATGACGCGCAGCCCGTTGTCATGCAGCGTCTTGATCATGTCCTTGGCCTCGGTGATGCGCGTCGACGGGTTCGTCGCGTCGGACGAGTACGAGCCTTCCGGCACGTCGTAGTTCTCGGGATCGTAGCCCCAGTTGTAGTTCGAGTCGTCGAGGGCCTTCGTCTCGTCGACGGAGGCGTAGTCGAAGAACGGCTGCAGCTGGACGTGCGTGATGCCGAGTTCCTTGAGGTAGTCGAGGCCGGTCGACTGTCCGGTCGAGTTCGTCGTGCCGGTTTCGGTCAGGCCGAGATACTTGCCGCGGTTCGCCTCGGAGACGCCGGAGGTCGACGACTTCGTGATGTCGCGGATGTCGGTCTCGGCGACGACGGCGTCGGCCGCCCCGCCGGTGAACGGATCCATGCGGTCGAAATCGTCGATCGACTTCTCGTCGTCAGACAGCACGACGGAGCGGTTGCCGTTGACGACGGCGGCCGTCGCGTACGGGTCGGGCGAATCGTTGACGGTGCCGTCGGCGAACGTGACGCGGTACGTGTAGGCGGTGTCGGCAAGGTCGCCGGGCACCGTCACGCTCCAGACGTTGTCGGCCTGCGTCATCGGCGTCGACGACGATTCGGCGGCGTCGGCCGTCGTGTCGTCGGCGTAGAAGACGACGGAGACGGAGGTCGCCGTCGGCGCCCACAGCTTGAACGTCGTCGACTTGGCGGACCAGGTCGCGCCGAGGTCGTCGCCGTCATAGGCGTACTGCTTGTCGAACGCGTCGGTGCGGACGACGGCGCCGGCCGTGGCCGTGGCGCTGCCGTTCTCCTTCGTCGCGACGGTGTAGGCGCCGGCGACGTCGAGGTCGTCCTTCGTCGTGATCGTCATCGTCGTGCCGTCGACCTTGACGTCGGACACGTCGACGGACTTGCCGTCGGCGTCGGTGACGGTCACGTCGTCGGCCGTCAGGTCGGCGGTGTTGCTGAACTTGCCGGAGATCGTGTTCATCGTCGCGATCTCGGCCGTCGACAGCACGGTCGCCTGCGACGGCTGGGCGGTGTAGACGGTGTCGTCGTCCTGCATCAGCCAGATCTCGGCCTTCGCGGTGCCCGTCGACTGGTCGTAGACGATCGCGTCGGACGGGATGTTGAGGTTGGCGGTCTGCTTAGTCCAGCTGTCCTTGCCGTAGCGGGCGATGACGCCGAAGTCGGACGTCGTGCCGGCGACGGTCTTGTAGTTCTTGAACGTGGCCGTGGCGACCTCGCCGAAGTCGTCATGCGACGAGAACAGCGCGGAGAAGCCGTTCGTGTTGCCGTTCCACGTCCAGATGTCCCACTGCGGGATCTTCGTGGAAGTGTCGGCGGCGTTGTAGTACAGGCCGTCGTTGCGATAGTAGTGGATCGTCACGTCGACGGTGGACGCCTTGCACGAGTAGTCGGACGGCTGCGTCGTCTGCGTCGCCGGATCGTCGCCGGTGCCGTCGTAGTTCGACGCGTCGATCCAGACTTCCGCCGTGCCGTCGGCGCCGATCGTCAGCGTGCGGTCGGCCTGGCCGATCTTGCTCGACCAGTCGGTCGTCGAGACGATGAGTCCCATCGTGCTGAACGATCCGTCGAACGTCAGCTCGGCGACCTTGCCCCAGCAGTCCTCGCCGGTCCAGTCGTACCACTGATTGCCGGCGGAATTGCCGCTGGCGTCGGTGCCCCAGATCCACAGCTTGCGGTCCTGGTTGTCGGATGGCGCCCTGTAGTGCACGACGATTCTCGTCTGCTGGCTGGCCGGGGACGGATCGTCGTACCTGATGTCCCCGACGCCCGAGACCGTCGCCTTCGTGATGCCCTCGGCGAGCTGGTAGTTGGCGCTGTTGTTGTTGTCCCAGTTGCCGCTGCCGTCGGTGAAGCAGACCTGCGCGGACTTGCCGCCGGTCTTGATGTCGTACGACCAGTACCCGTTGCCGAGGTCGGTCATCGCGATGTTCGTCGCGGCGGACCAGTCGTTGTCGAGGCCGTAGTAGATGTAGACCTTGTCCCAGGCGTTCGGGTTCTTGTAGTAGACCGTCATCGTCGTGTCGTCCGGCAGCGTCGCGTCGCTCGTGACGGTGAGCGTCGGGTCGGACGGGTCGGTGGCGACGGACGAGTCGGCGTGGCTGGCCTCGGTGGCCGCGGCGTCGAGGGCGATCGCCGACATCGCGCCGATCGTCGTCGTGATGGTGCCGTTCTTGACGGTCACGGTCTTCGAGCAGTCCTCCGAACCGTAGACGTCGCAGTAGATGCCGTCGGGCAGCGTCGTCGTGTAGTTGGCCTGATAGTCCGTCGACGTGTTGTTGATGGCGACGAAGCCGACATTGCCGCGCGAGAACGCGATGTTGTTGTCGCCGTCGTCCTGCCAGTCGGTGACCTCGGTGCCGTTGACGGTGTTATGGAAGCCGATCATGCCGCGGGTGGACGTCCAGCGCTGCTCGCAGTTCCAGTCGGACGTGTTCGTCGAGCACGCCTCGTCCATGTCGACGTCGGGCACCGACGTGGCGGTGGCGCCCGGGGCGCCGTCGTCGGAGTTGTCCCACTTGTAGTCGGACAGCAGTCGCGGCGTGCCGTAGTCGTAGGCGAGCATGAACGCGTTGGCGAGCTGGTAGACGGCGCCGTCCTTGTAGGTGAGGGCGCCCTCGGAGCGGGCCGTGTCCCAGTTCGTCACGAAGACGTTGGCGTCCTCGGACGGGATGGCGTACTGGTTCGACGACGTGTCGCCGAGCCTCGTCGACAGGTCCTTGAGCTGCGCGATGGAGCCCTTGAACTTCTGGTTGAGGTCGGCCTTGTAGTCGAACTGCGTGACAGTGCCGTTCTGGAAGTAGTTGTACGGCTGGATGCCGGCGGCCTCGGACGTGTTGCCGATCGTCTCCTGGATCCAGTAGATGCTGTCGGCGGAGACGCCAACCTTCGTGGCCATCTGCTCCTTGATGGCCTTGAGCGAGTCTGTGTTGATGTGCTTGGCCGCGTCGATGCGGAAGCCGGTGACGCCGAGATCGTAGAGCTTGGCGAGATAGTCGGACTGGATGTCCTGGATCTTCGCGGACTCGGAGTCGAAGTCCCACATCGAGCTCAGGCGGCCCTCCTGGACCTCGGTCTGGTTCGTGTAGTCGGAGATCGACTTGCCGTTCTCGTAGTCGTGGAAGTCGGCGGACGTCAGGCCGTCGGGATACTGGTCGCTCTCGCCGGTGAAGCCCGGATAGGTGCCCTCCTCGCCGTTGTAGACGGTGCCGGCGGTGCCGGTCTGGTCGCCGTCGGCGACGTCGGAGCCGGTCGTCTGGTTGAGGACGACGTCGGCGATGATGCCGACTCCGGCCGCCGAACAGGTCTGCACCATGTTCTTGAACTCGTCCTCGGTGCCGAGCTTCGAGTCGAGCTTGTAGCTGACCGGCTGGTACGAGGTCCACCACTGGGTGCCCTGGATCGACTCCTGGGGCGGCGAGACCTCGACGTAGGCCACGCCTTCGGGCCCGTAGGTGCTCGTGCATTCCTTCGCGATCGTGTTCCAGGTCTGCTGGAACGCGATCACCTGCACGTCGGTCGCCGTCGTGGCCGTCGACGGATCGACGGACGGCGTGTCGGTCGCCAGCGCGGTACCGGGGTTGGCCAGTATGCAGCCGGCAAGCACCGTGGCTGTCGCGGCGACCAGTCCGGTCGCGCGCCAACCGGTGCGAGTGGATAGTGATCTACCCATCCTTCCTCCATTGGTTGCTCTCGGGCGGCCCGCTCGCGACTGTGTGAAGACGGTCGACATCGACGCGGCGAGATTCGGACCTCCCTGGTGGTTGGTGTATGCATCTCCCCGCCGGGTTCACGCCGGCGACTTCCATCGGGGTTCTCTTCTCCATCGACGATGCATACGTTTTCATGAAAGTCGTGTGACATTATACGCAAAATATCCACAAGAAACCCGCAAAATGCTTACACAACATACCATCGATTTTGATAGTTTCGGCCAGATCCAAGGTGTAAACGTTTTACGACTTTCTTGTAATTTTGAACAATTCTCCCGCGTTCGGTGCATTTTCCGGCCTTTTCTTCCCTCTCGCGACGACGTTGCGACAGCACACTTCCCGATGTCTGCCATGCGGTCACTTCACGGACATGAACCTATGCTGTACGTTTCCTGTGCAAACGATTTCAGTTGTCCGGATGCCTGCCCGGAGGTCGAGGACCGTGAAACAGGACGAAGAACGGGCGCGCGAATCGCCGGGACAGGCGGAAGAATCGTCGCCGAATACCAGGATGCCGCCAAATACGAAAAATCGCCGCAGACGGCCGGAATCCTCCCAACCATCTGCAGCGTTCCCGTGAATCTGAGAACCCCCGCCGTCCATGACGGATGGCGAGTCTGCAGTTTCAATTGAAAACCAATACCCCGTTAGCGGCTTTCATTGCCAAGCCGCGAGTTCCCCAACCAGAACCCACGGTCCGCAATCCCCTCGGCTTGCGCCTACCGTGCTGCGGGCGAGCGTTGTTCCGGCGAAGCCGAAGTCTTGCGGGCCGACAGCCTAATCCATCATGGTCTCCCACGATGGCCACTTAGTCCAGTGTAGTCGACCTGAGCGATAATCGACAGCCCAATACCCCCGTCATTTAGCCGAAAGCAAGGGATCGGACGCTAACTGGACAGTCGCTTGGCAAAAGTCCCGACGGCGGTCACCCCCGTCGCGACGGCGACGCCGGCGTCACGGAAGCCACGCGGCTTCTCCCGTTTTTCGAAAACTCCGCCGTCCGGACCAATCCGCATGCCGGACGGCGGTCCGGACGGTCCGCCGGCATGTGTCGGCGCGGCAGGGGCGGGACTGCCCGTCCGGGAAGCTTCCCGTCCTCCGCCGGGGAGCCGCGCCGTCAGTCGTCGGCCGGCGTCAGGCCCATGATGTGGGCGATCGCCTCGAGAGCGAGCCGGTAGCCAAAGAAGCCGAGGCCGGTGATCGTGCCGGTGGCGACCGGCGAGATGACCGAGCGCTTGCGGAACTCGTCGCGGGCGCTCGGGTTCGAGATGTGCACTTCCATCAGCGGCAGGCCGGCGTCGCCGACCATGTGCGCGGCGTCCGCCAGGCCGTACGAATAGTGGGTGAACGCGGCCGGGTTCATGACGACCGGCGTGCCGTTGTCGGCTGCCTCGTGCATCCAGCCGATCATCTCGGCCTCGTCGTCGGTCTGCCGCACCTCGACGGCCTCGAAGCCGAATTCCCTTCCCCACTGCTCGCACTGCCGCGTCAGTTCGGCGAGGTCCTGCCTGCCGTACACGTCGGGCTGACGGACGCCGAGCCGTCCGAGGTTGGGTCCGTTGACGACGATTGCCTTCACCATGTGCCTGCTCCTTGCTGGATTGCCTGTCTGGATTGCCTGTCCGGATTGTCCGCGACCGTGCGGACGTCGGCGCTCACGGGCGCCGGATGCGTTCGAACGCCTCCTCGACGGCGTCCATCGGCGGGTTGTCGAGATGGACCGGATGGCCGATCGAGTCGAGGACGACGAACCGCAGCGTGTTGCCGCGGGCCTTCTTGTCCTTGTGCATCAGCGCGACGACGTCGTCGAACGAGCCGTTGTCCCAGGAAACCGGAAGTCCCAGGCTCGACAGCAGTTCGCGATGGTACTCGACGACGTCGCGATCGAGGTGGCCGGTCAGGTTCGCCAGTTCGGCGGCGAACACGGTGCCGACGGCGACGGCGTTGCCGTGGCGCCAGCGGAAGTGCTCGAGCTTCTCGATGGCGTGGCCGAGCGTGTGGCCGTAGTTGAGGAACTCGCGCAGGCCGGCCTCGCGCAGGTCGTTGCTCACGTGGTAGGCCTTGACACGCACGGTGCGCTCGATGAGCTCGGCGACGGTGTCCTCGAGCGGCGTGCCGAGGAAGTCGGCGCCGTCGAAGTCGCGCAGCTCGCCGGCATGGCGTTCGAGGATCGCCAGGATTTCGGGATCGTGGATGAAGCCAGACTTGGCGACCTCGCCGAGCCCCTCGACGAAAATGTCGTTCGGCAGCGTCGCGAGCGTCCTCAGGTCGGCGAGCACGCCGGCCGGCGTGTAGAACGATCCGACGAGGTTCTTGCCCTGCGGCGTGTTGATGCCGGTCTTGCCGCCGGTCGACGCGTCGACCATCGCGAGCAGGCTCGTCGGGCAGTTGACGTAGCGCACGCCGCGCATCCACGTCGCGGCGACGAAGCCGGCAAGGTCGGTGCAGGCGCCGCCGCCAAGGCCGACGACGGCGTCGGAGCGCGTGAAGCCCTCGTCGCCGAGCCGCTGCCAGATGCCGTCGGCGACGTCGATCGTCTTGCCCTGTTCGGCGTCCGGAATGACGATGTCGGACACGTCGTAGCCGGCCTTGCGCAGGATCGTGCGGGCGCGGTCGGAATGCCGGCGCACCGACTGCGTGTGGATCAGCGCCACGCGCACCGGCTTGTCGCCCAGGACGTTCGGCAGCTGGCCGAGCATGCCCTCGCCGATCTCGACGGCGTACGGCTCGATGCCGGCACCGGTCACGTTCACTGTTCTCTCGTTGGTCATGTCAATCATCCTTTTTGCCGCCATCTGCGGCGTCATGCCATGCGTGCGCACGACGACGTTGGCCAGTTCGGCGTACACCGGATGGCGCACGTCGTACAGCGCCTTCCAGCGGGCGTTCGCGTCGCCGTCGAGCATCGGGCGGCCGCCGCCGCGGTTGGCGCGCTCCATCGCCTCGGCCGGATCGGCCATCAGGTAGACAAGCTTGCCGCCGCCGTCGACGTAGCCGCGCAGCGAGTCCTGGACCGCCGGCGTCATCGGGGCGCCGCCGCCGAGGGCGAAGACGCCGCCGAACGAGCCGAGGAAGTCGTCGATCAGGTCGCGTTCGACGTCGCGGAACGCCGGTTCGCCGTCGCTGGCGAAGAATTCGGAAATCGTGCAGCCGATCCGCTTCTCGATCTCGATGTCGGCGTCGGCGAACGGCAGGCCAAGCATCGATGCCATTTCGCGGCCGACGCGCGTCTTGCCGGCGCCCATCATGCCGATGACGATGGCGTACGGCCCCTCGTCCATGCGCCGGCCGGTCACGCGGTTGACGCGGATGCGCCGGCGCGAGCCGGAATTCCTGCCGGCATTCTTGCCGGACGTCTTGCCGGAACGGGAGGCGTTGGCGGCATTGCCGCTGCGGCGGCGCGGCCGGGAGCCGGATGCGTTGGCGCCGCCGCGGCGACGGCGTCCGGGCTTGCGGGCGTGGCCGCCGCCGCGGGAATTGCCGGAATTGCGGGAATTGCCGGAATCATGCGGATCGCGGGAATCGGAGGAATCGTGAGTGTTCATCGTGTCGTCTGTTTCCCCCGCCGTCAGCGCATGTGTTCGGGCCAGGCGGCCAGGTAACCGTCGATGTTGCGGCTCGTCTCGGCGACGGTGTCGCCGCCGAACTTGTCGAGCAGGTACTGGGCGAGCGTCAGGCGGACCATCGCCTCGGCAACGACGGCGGCGGCCGGCACGGCCGTGCTGTCGGACCGCTGGTTGATCGCCGTGGCGGCCTCGCCGGTCGTCACGTCGACGGTGCGCAGCGCCTTCGGAATGGACGGGATCGGCTTCATCGCCACGCGCACGACGATCGGCTGGCCGTTCGACATGCCGCCCTCGATGCCACCCGCGCGGTTCGTCAGGCGTTCGATGTGGCCATCGTCGCCGGCGACCATCTCGTCATGGGCCGCGGAGCCAGGGCGCATCGCCTCGGCGAAGCCGTCGCCGATCTCGACGCCCTTCATCGCCTGGATACCCATCATCGCGCCGGCGAGCGCGGCGTCGAGTCGCCGGTCGGATTCGACGTAGGTGCCGACGCCGGCAGGCATGCCGTAGGCGACAACTTCGACGACACCGCCGAGCGTGTCGGCACTGGCCTTCGCCTCGTCGATGCGGGCGACCATCGTGGCTTCGGCAGCCTTGTCGAGCGTGCGCACCGGCGAGGCGTCGAGGGCGGCGACGGTGGCGTCGTCGGCGCCCGGCAACATGCGGACACCGTCGACCACCTGATCGCCGACGATGCCGGCGCCGCCGATCGACAGGACGTGGGAGACGGTGCGGATGCCGTGGACCTGGTCGAGGAACTTCGCGGCGATCTCGCCGAGCGCCACGCGGGACGCGGTTTCGCGGGCCGACGAGCGTTCGAGGACCGGACGGGCGTCGTCGAAGCCATACTTGCGCATGCCGGTCAGGTCGGCGTGGCCGGGACGGGGGCGGCTCAGCGGGGCGTTGCGTCCCTCGCGGGCCAGTTCGTGGTCGAGCGGGTCGGCGGACATGACTTCGGTCCACTTGGGCCATTCGGTATTGCCGATCTCGATGGCGATCGGCGAGCCGATCGTCGTGCCGAACCGCACGCCGGTCAGCATGCGGACCCGGTCCTGCTCGAACTTCATGCGGGCGCCGCGTCCGTAGCCGAGGCGGCGGCGCGCCAGCGCCGCCTTGAGGTCGTCGGACGTGACGGCCACGCCGGCGGGCAAGCCCTCGATCATCGCCACCAGTGCCTCGCCGTGGGACTCCCCCGCCGTCTGCCAACGCAACATCGCCATGTTCTCCTTCGGTCGTGCCGGTTCGTTTCGTCGCCGTCGGGCCGTCCCGGCGGATCCGGTCCGCCGTCCGCACACATCGACATGCCCGTTCCGGCGGCTCCGGTCCACAGCGCTGGCGGCCCGACACACTAGCGCCTATCCTACCCGTATGCGTTATCTTTTGGTTGCGCCGAGCTTGCTGTGCGGACTGGCCGTCGCCGCCAGCGACATCCGGCGCCGGCTCGTGCCGCGCCGCTGGATCGCCGCGGGCGTGGCCTGCCAGCTGATCGTGCTGCTTGTCGTCGCGTTGGCGGATACGCCAGCAGGAACGACGGAAACGACGGCGATCGGCGTGGCGGAAGGCGACGCTTCCGGCGTGACGGGAACGATTCTCGCGACGGTGCTGGTCCCCGCCTGCTGGGGCGTGGCTGCCGGGTTGCTGCAGTGGATGCTGGCGCTGGCGCGGCCCGGGGCGCTCGGGTTCGGCGACGTGACGGCGAGCGCGATGTGCGGCGTGGCCGTCGGCGTGTTCGGCGCCGTCGTCTTCGCCCGCTGGTGGCTGCTGATGGGCCTGCTCGGCCTGGCCTGCCTGGCGACATGGCACAGGGTCGCCAGGTCGCCGGGAATGCCGTTCGTGCCGGTCATTGTCCTGTCGGCTGTCCTGTCCGTCGTCCTTTCCCGTTGAGGCCCGCGGCATCGACGGGAAAGAGGACGAATTGTGCCGTCAGTTGGCGTCGGGGTTGTTCGTCTTGTATTCCTGGACGTATTCCTGGAACTCGGCGTCGCTGTCGGTGAACTTCGTCTCGCCGGTCTTGAGGTTGACGGTGACGAAGTAGAGCCAGTTGCCTTCCGGCGGGTTGATGGCGGCCTCGATGGCCGAGTCGCCGGGGTTCGAGATCGGCGTCGGCGGCAGGCCGGTGTTGACGCGTGTGTTGTACGGGTTGGACGCGTCGGCGAGCTGGTCGTTGGTCAGCTGGTCGGCCGTGATGCCGAGGCCGTAGGCGACCGTCGTGTCCATGCCGAGCGTCATGCCGTCGGCGAGGCGGTTGAGGATGACGCGCACGACCTTGCCGTAGTATTCGGTCGAGTTGACTTCCGCCTCGGCGATCGACGCCATGATCAGGATCTTCTCGCGGTCGGCCGTCGCGACGCCGAGGTCGTCGAGTTTCTTGACGCGCGCGTCGACGAGTTCCTTGAGGATGGCGGACGCGCTCGTCTCGTTGGCGACGTCGTAGCTGCCCGGCTCGAGCCAGCCCTCGAAGCTGCCGTTGGCTTCGGACGGCAGGATACCGCTGCCGCCGCCGTCGACGACGGACTGGAAGTCCGAGAGCGCGATGCCGGAGACGTCGGCGGCGTTCTGGATGACGGTGGAGACGCGTTCGCCGGGCTTGACCTCGAGGAAGCCCTGCGCGTTGCCCTGGTCGGACAGGATGGCCGCGGCGGCCGACGCCTTCATCTGGTATTTCATGTCGTAGGTGCCGGGATACAGCGTCAGGTTGTTCGCGGAGACGGCGCTCGTGAACGCGTCGACCGACTTGACGATGCCGGCGTCGACGAGTCCCTGCGCGATTTCCTGGACGCTCTCGCCGCTCTGGATCGAGAACTTGACGTCGCCGGTGCCGGCGCCCTGGTAGTCGTCGACGACGCTGGACGATTCGGCCGACCGGCTCGCCGCCCAGTTCGCGATCTTCTTCGTGCCGACGAACAGTCCGGCGAACACGAGCGCGACGACGACGATGGCCACGATGATCGCGACGATCCTGCGGTTGCGCTTGCGACGGCGCCGCTCGCGGCGGTCGCGGCGCGACTGCGGCGGCCGCGGCGGCTCGGTGCCGGCCGATTCCGCCGGATGGTCGTGCTCGTCGCCCCGGTCGTCGACCCAGCTGGCGTTGTCCTCGAAATAGTCGCGGAAATCCTGGTCAGACACTCACTGCTCCTCGTTCTGCCGCGCACTGTCCAGCGCGGTCTGCAGGATGACCACGGCCGACTGCTGATCGATCATGGCCCGGTGCTTGCGGCTGTCCACGTTGGCATCGAACAGCATCCGGTGCGAGTCCACGGTGGTCAATCTCTCATCCAACAGGGTAACATCCGGCATGACGTTTATCCCCGATGCCGGATCGCGCACCTCGTCGCCGAGGGCGTGGATGAGCTCGCTCGTCCAGCGCCGCGCCTTGCGCGCGCTGGGCCCCTCGCGTCCGTCGAGTTCGAGCGGCAGCCCGACGACGACCCTCGTCACGTGTTCGTCCTCGATGACGTCGAGCACGTCGTCGACGGTCATCAGGTAGTCGCCGTACGCCTGGATGTTGCCGGCCGGATGGGCCATCGTCTCTTCCGGGTCCGACAGCGCCAGTCCCACGCGGGCGTTGCCGAGGTCGACGCCGAGCCATGTCATGGACGGGTCCTCGCTTTCCTGTGTTGCGGTGTCGCGAAATGGTACCGGTCATGTCGGTGCTGGCCGGTCGCCGGCGCAGGTGCCTCCGGCGACCGGCAGGCGTCCCCAGTATAGGGACGACTGCCGGCATGAAAAAAGGTGGCGGCCGCAGCCGCCACCGAATGCTTACGACCTCCGGACGGTCAGTGCACGGACGTCAGGCCTTGTGCGCGGCGTCGGCGACGGCCTTGAGGGCCACGTCGATCTTCGCGCCGTCGGTGCCACCGCCCTGGGCGAAGTCCGGCTTGCCGCCACCGCCGCCGCCGAGCATCTTCGAGGCGAGCGAGACGAGCGCGCCGGCCTTGATGCCCTCGGCGCGGGCCGCGGCGTTCGTGGCCACGACGATCTGCGGCTTGTCGGCGTCGTTGAGGCCGGCGAGGGCCACGACGGCCGGGACGTCGTCGCCGAGCTTGGCGCGGATGTCCATCGCCGTCTTGCGCAGCGCGTCGAACGAGCCGAAGTGGCCGACGTTCTTCGCGGCGACCTTGACCGGGGCGTTCGAGGACTGGGCGGCCTTGACGAGTTCCGGCACCGAGGCGGCCAGCTGGCTCTCGTACATCGCGTTGAGGCGCTGGTCCTGTTCCTTGAGCTTGGCGAGCAGCGTGGTGACGCGGTCGGCGAGCTCGTCCGGACGGGCGTTGACCATGTCGGACAGCTGGGAGACGAGCGCGTGCTCGCGGGCGCCGTGCTCGTAGGCGTTCTGGCCGACGAGGGCGTCCACGCGGCGCACGCCGGAGCCGATCGACGCCTCGGACAGGATGGAGACGTTGCCGATCTTGCCGGCGTAGTCGACGTGCGTGCCGCCGCACAGCTCGCGGCTCCAGCCGTCGTCGCCGATCGTGACGACGCGCACGATGTCGCCGTACTTCTCGCCGAACAGGTGCATGGCGCCGAGCGCGACGGCGTCGTCGAACTTCATTTCCTGCGTGGTGACGCGCAGGTTGTCGCGCAGGCGGTCGTTGACGCGGGCCTCGACCGAGCTCATCAGGTCCTTCGTCGGGGCCGACGACCACTGGAAGTCGAAGCGCAGGCGGTTCGGGGCGTCCTCGGAGCCGCGCTGCGTGGCCTGCGGGCCAAGTTCCTCGCGCAGTGCCTTGTGGACGATGTGCGTGGCGGTGTGGGCGCGGGCGATGGCGCCGCGGCGCTCGATGTCGATCTCGGCGGTCACTTCGGCGCCGACGACGAGCGTGCCCTCCTCGAGACGGCACTGGTGGACGATGAGGTCCTTGATCGGCTTCTGGACGTCGTCGACTTGCAGCACGGCGCCGTCGTCGGAGACGATGTCGCCCTGGTCGGCGAGCTGGCCGCCGGCCTCGGCGTAGAACGGCGTGCGGTCGAGGATGACCTCGACGTTGGCCGGCGCGGTGACGGCCGGCACGGAGCCCTTGCCCTCGACCATGATGCCGAGCACGCGCGAGCGCGTGGCGACCTCGGTGTAGCCCTCGAACTCGATCGGGGCCGTCAGCGTCTTCTTGAAGTCGTCGTATTCGGACAGGTCCACGTTGTGGCGCTTCTTGAGCGCGTCCTGGCGGCCGCGGTCCTTCTGCTCCTTCATGAGCTTGCGGAATTCGGCCTCGTCGACCTTGACGCCCTGCTCCTGGGCCATCTCGAGCGTCAGCTCGATCGGGAAGCCGTAGGTGTCGTGCAGCGTGAACGCGGCATCGCCCGGGAAAACGACGTCGGACTTGTTGTCCTCCTTCGCTTCCTCCCTGGCCTTGTCCATCGCCATGTCGAAGATCTCGATGCCCTTGGCGAGCGTCTTGCGGAACGCGTCCTCCTCGCCGCAGGCGGCCTCGTAGACGTCGTGGAACGTGTCCTTGAGTTCCGGATAGTTCGGTTCCATCGCGTTCTCGGAGACCGGCAGCAGCTCCGGGATGACCGGTTCCTTGACGCCGAGCTTCTGCATGGCCTCGGCGGTGCGGCGGATGAGGCGGCGCAGCACGTAGCCGCGGCCGGTGTTCGACGGACGCACGCCGTCGGACATGATCATCAGCGCGGAGCGGACGTGGTCGGCGACCACGCGGAAGCGCACGTCGGCGGACGGATCGTCGCCGTACTTGATGCCCGAGAGCTTCTCGGCGGCCTCGATGACCGGATAGACCTCGTCGGTCTCGTAGATGTTGTTCTTGCCCTGCAGCAGGTAGGCGACGCGCTCGAGGCCGGCGCCGGTGTCGATGTTCTTGTGCTGCAGTTCGCCGACGATGTGCAGGTTGGTCTTCGACTGCACGTTGTCGACGTAGTAGTTCTCGAAGACGAGGTCCCAGATCTCGATGTAGCGGTTCTCGTCGACGACCGGGCCGCCGTCCTTGCCGAACTCGGGGCCGCGGTCGACGTAGATCTCGGAGCACGGGCCGCCGGGACCGGGGCCTCCGGTCGTCCAGAAGTTGTCCTCCATGCCGAGGATCTGGATGTGTTCGGGGTCGACGCCCTCGTTCTTCCACATCGCGCGGGCCTCGTCGTCGTCGGTGAACGTCGTCATCCACAGCTTCTCCTTGTCGAAGCCGTAGCCGCCCTGGTCCTGCGGCCTGGTCAGCAGGTCGTAGGCGTAGTGGATGGCCTCTTCCTTGAAGTAGTCGCCGAACGAGAAGTTGCCGAGCATCTGGAAGAACGTGCCGTGACGCGTGGTCTTGCCGACTTCCTCGATGTCGAGCGTGCGCACGCACTTCTGGTTGCTGGCCATGCGGTGGCTCGGCGGCGTCTTCTCGCCCATCAGGTACGGGATGAACGGGACCATGCCGGCGATGGTGAACAGCGTGGTCGGATTCGGGGAGATCAGCGATGCCGACGGGACCACCAGGTGCCCGTTCTCCTCGAAATAGTTCAAAAATCGCTTCGCGATTTCAGCGGTGCGCATTGTGCGTTGGCTCCTTGTTGGTCTGTGTCTGTCGGGTGAAAAGTCGAATGGACGCATGGCCGGATGAACCCGGCCGGTCGCGCGGAAAAGCATGATTCGCGCGGGGATCGTGCACGATTCCCGCGCCGGAAGGGGCGCTCAGCCCTTCAGCTCGGCGCCGTACCTGGCGTTGAGCTCGGCTTCGCGGGTGCGCTGCGCGTCGCGGAATTCGGTGACGAGTCCCTGCAGCGTGCGCATCGCGACGTTGTCCTGGTCGGGGCCGAGGACGAACTGGCGTGCCTTGTCGGGCGTGTTGGCCTTGAGATAGGCCTCGGCCTTCGTGACGGCCAGCACGCCGGCGATGACGCCCAGGCCAATCCAGAATACGCGCTTGAACACTTCACTCCCCCTTGGTCTTCGTGGCCGTCGCGGTGGTCGTCGTCTCCTTCGCGTCCTTCGGGTGGGCGAACGACTGGGCCGTCGTCTTCGCCGCGTAGACGATGGAGGCGATCTTGATGACCGGCTTGCCGAGGAACGATCCGTACAGGTTGGTCAGGGCGCCCACGTTATTGGCGGTGGCGCTGGCCGCCGACGAGATCCTGTTGACGTCGGCGAGCGTCTTGTTGACTTCCTGCACCGTCGTGACGCCCTCGTCGAGGGCCGGCAGGGCATGGTCGCCGGCATCCTTGACGGTGTCGGCGATCTGGTCGAACAGCTTGCCGAGACGAATCAGCGGGTAGATGAGAAAACCCGCGAGCACGGCGAACGCGATGGCGGCGATCAGGCCGGCGATTTCTCCAACACCCATCTTGCACCTCTTTCTCGAACGTGGCCGGACGCGCCGGCCGGCCTCCCTGGCCGACCGTGGCGGCGGTCCGCTGCCACCGGGCATTGCTAAGCGACCATGTTACCCGCCCCACACTAGCCAATAAGCCGGACCGGAAGTTTTTCTCCGTTGGGCGTCGCGCTCAACGACGGTTGTAGGAGGCGACCGTCACGGCCTCGTCGAAGCTCGCGGCCTCCGTGTCGAAGTCGAGGACGGTGACCGAGCCGTTCGCCGGCCGTTCGGACAGGTCGTACGGCTGGCCGTGTTCGTCGCGGCTGGACTCGCCGAAGCGGTGCATGAGGCTCAGCAGCGTGTTGCCGTGCGAGATCTGCAGCACGTCGTCGCCGTCATGCAGCGCCGGATTGGCGGCGATGAGGCGGAAGCCGCCCTCGACGCGACGCCAGTATTCCTCGTCGTTCTCGGCGTCGTGGAACGGGTCGGCTTCCTTGAGGAAGTCGCGGGTGGCGCCCAGGCCGTAGCGCTCGACGATGGCATTGTAGGTCGGCGCGCCGTGGGGGCCGCCGGCGGCGGTCCAGGCCACGCCCATGTCCTGTCCTTCGTAGTAGCCGTAGAACTGCTCGCGGAAGTGCATGTCGGCGACGAGGGCCGGACGCGGGTTGCCGGCCTGCCCGTTGATGTCGAGGATGCGGCGCGCCGTCGTCTCGGCGCGCGTGGTGTCCGAACAGTAGGCGGCGGCGAAGCGCACGTGCTCGAGCAGGTGGCCGGCATGGTCGGCGTCGGCCAGGCCGGATTCGGTCAGCGGCGAGTTCGACCAGCCCTGGAGGCGGTTGTAGCGGTTGAAGAATGTCTGTCCGTGACGGACAAGGTGCAGGTGCAGGATCATGGCCCTCATCGTAGCACTGCCCGTCATGCCGCCGTCCCGGGATTCGTTCCCGGGATGACAACGCATGGGAAAACGCTTCCTCGCATGCGCCGCGGGCCGGACAACGACGAAGGGCCCCGGACCTTCTCGGTCCGGAGCCCTTGCCGGTATGTATGTCCTAATCCGTAATGATTTACAGAGCTGTGGCCCGCATCAGCGAGCGTAGAATTCGACCACGTACTGGATGTTGACCTGGACCGGAATCTCTTCGGCTTCCGGCTTGCGGACCAGCGTGGCCTTCAGGGACGGCAGGTTGACGTCCAGGTAGCCCGGGACCGGCGGCAGCACATCGCGGTGCACGCCTTCGGCGGCGATCTGGAACGGAACCATCGTCTGGCTCTTCGGCTTGACCTGGATGGTCTGTCCCGGCTTGACGCGGTAGGACGGACGGTCCACGATGTTGCCGTCGACGAGGATGTGGCGGTGAACCACGAACTGGCGGGCCTGGGCGGTCGTGCGGGCGATGCCGGCGCGCAGGACCAGGGCGTCGAGACGGGTCTCGAGGTCGGTCAGCATGGCGTTGCCGGTCTGGCCGGCGGTGTGCGTGCCCTTTTCGTAGGCGGCGCGCAGCTGCTTCTCGGAGATGCCGTACTGGGCGCGCAGACGCTGCTTCTCACGCAGACGCACGGCGTAATCGGACTCGGTGCGGCGACGGGTGCGGCCGTGCTCGCCCGGGGCGTAGGGACGCTTTTCGAAGATGCGCTGGGCCTTCGGGGTCAGTGCAATGCCGAGGGCGCGGGAAAGGCGCACCTGACGGCGGGAACGCTGAACGTTCGTCATTGATATATCCTTCGGTTGTTCTGTCGTTGTCTGAACGGAACGTCGGAATGGCAGGCCGGTCGCACGGACCGTCCACGTCTTCCGTCGGCGGCGTATCGCTGTCCCGCGTGCCGCCGGAGACCTCCCGCAAGAAGGTCGCCGGTCGGTTCGCCGGATGAAACGATCCATCCGCCGGAAGCCGTTCCGACGCTGAGTCGGCCTCCCCAGTGCTTCATCGCGCGCGAGGCGCGAACGGACGTTGCCGTCCGCCGACCCACTGATGGGCTATGACTCCAGACGGTGTCCGGATCCGGGCCGGAGCCCGGAAGACACCAGCCGCCAAGTATACACGCCTGCCCCGGACATGCCGCTGCCGCCTAGAGCTTCTCGATCGGGGCGAGGCGCAGCATCAGGCGCTTGACGCCGTTCGAGCCGAAGTCGACGGTGAGCACGGAGTTGCGTCCCTTGTCCTGCGTGTCGACGACCTTGCCCATGCCGAACTTGTCGTGCGTGATGCGGTCGCCGACGTGGAAGTCGGCGATGTCCAGGTGGTTGTCGGCACCGGTCGCGGACACCGGCTTGACGTTCGCCGACGGCGACGTGCGACGCGTCGTCACGCGGCCTGAATGGCCCGAGCCGGCCTGTCCGGCGCGGCTGTGCGAGCTCGAGTAGCCGCCGCGGTCGTTGCTCAGGTCGCTGCCATAGCGGCGGTTCCACTGGTAGGATCCGTGGCCGCCGCGGGACCCCGACCTGCGGGACGAATCGTGCGACGATCCGTACGACGAGCCGTATGACGACGAACCACGGGAGGATCCGTACGAGGAGCCGCCGTACGAGGAGTGCGACGCCGTGCGCGGGGCGGCCGAGCCGAACGTCGAGCCGCCGAACGAGAAGCCGCCGAATTCGTCGTCATCGTCGCCCCACCCGCCGAACTCGTCGTCGTCGCGCCAGCCGGAGCGCATGCGTTCCATGCCGGTCTCGCGGCGCTTCCAGTCGATCAGCTCGTCGGGAATCTCGTCGAGGAACTGGCTCGGCAGCATCTCGTTGGCCTGGCCCCACTGCGCGCGCAGCGCGGCGCGCGTGACGTACAGGTGCCGCTTGGCGCGCGTGATGCCGACGTAGGCGAGACGGCGCTCCTCGGACAGTTCCTTCTCGTCCTCCATCGCGCGCGAATGCGGGAACGTGCCCTGCTCCATGCCGGTCAGGAAGACGACCGGGTATTCGAGGCCCTTGGCCGTGTGCAGCGTCATCAGCGTGACCTTGCCGGAATCCTCGTCGGCGCCGGGCAGCTGGTCGGAGTCGGCGACGAGCGCCGTCGTCTCGAGGAAGCCGGACAGCGTGCCGTCGGGGTTGTGCTGCTCGTATTCGGCGGCGACGGACTGCAGCTGCGAGAGGTTCTCCACGCGCGAGGCGTCCTGCGGGTCGTCGGACTTCTGCAGCTCCTCGAGCAGCCCGCTCTCGTGGAGCACCTGGGCAACAATCCTCGACGGATGCGCATCGTTCGCGGCGGCGAACTGGCGCAGCGAGTTCATCAGGTCGCGGAACCTCGACAGCGGGTTGGCCGTGCGCGCCGTCATGCCCTCGATCTGCTCGAGGTGGTCGAGCGCGTCCCAGAACGTCGTGTTGTGGCTTTCGGCCGCCATCGCGACCATCGACTCGGCGCGGGCGCCCAGTCCCCGCTTCGGCACGTTGAGGATGCGGCGCATGTTGACGTTGTCGGCCGGGTTGACGATCGCCTGCAGGTAGGCTATCGCGTCCTTGACCTCGCGCCGCTCGTAGAAGCGCGTGCCGCCGACAAGCTGGTAGGGCACGCCTGCCTTGATCAGGCCTTCCTCCAGCGAGCGCGACTGCGCGTTCGCGCGGTACATGATCGCGATGTCCGAATACCTGACGCCTTCCTCGGCGTGCAGGCGCGTGATCTCGCCGGCGATCCAGTGCGCCTCGAGCGCGGCGTTGTCGGCGGCGTAGCCGGTGATCTTCTCGCCCTTGCCGAGCGCCGTCCACAGCTTCTTCGGCTTGCGGCCCTCGTTGTGGGTGATGACGGCGTTGGCGGCGTCGAGGATCGTCTGCGTCGAACGGTAGTTCTGCTCGAGCATGATTGTCCTGGCGTTCGGGAAGTCCTGCTCGAAGTCCTGGATGTTGCGGATGTCGGCGCCGCGGAACGCGTAGATCGACTGGTCGGAGTCGCCGACGACAGTGACGGCGGCCGACGGGCCGGCCGGGTCGTCGACGCCGGCGAGCTCGCGGATGAGGATGTACTGGGCGTGGTTCGTGTCCTGGTACTCGTCGACGAGGATGAAGCGGAACTTGTGCCGGTAGTAGGCGGCGACGTCGGGCTGCGTGCGCAGCAGCTCGACGGTCTTGAAGATCAGGTCGTCGAAGTCGACGGCGTTGGCCATCGCCAGCCGGTACTGGTATTCGGCGTACATGACGGCGTAGAGTTCCTCGATGTTGTCGATGCGGCCGAACCGGTAGCCACGCTGCCCGGGCTTGTAGTCCGGCGCGAACGCCGCCAGCTGCGTCTTCCAGTCGACCAGCGAGTTCTTGTAGTCGGAAATGCGCGAGAGAATGCTGCGCGGCGTGAACTTCTTGACGTCGACGTTGAGGTCCTGGCCGATGAGCTTGATCAGGCGTTCGCAGTCGGCGGTGTCGTAGATCGAGAAGCCGTTCTTCAGGCCCACGCCCTCGCCGTCGCGGCGCAGGATGCGCACGCAGGCGGAATGGAACGTCGAGACCCACATGCGGTCGGCGACCGGCCCGATCAGCGCGGCGAGTCGTTCCTTCATCTCGGCGGCGGCCTTGTTCGTGAACGTGATCGCGAGGATCTGGCTGGGCCACGCGCCGACCTGGGAGAGAATCCACGCGATGCGGCGCGTCAGCACGCGCGTCTTGCCGGAGCCGGCGCCGGCGCCGATCAGCAGCGCCGGACCGGCGTAGCGGACGGCCTCGGCCTGCGGCTGGTTCAGGTCGCCCGTCAGCTCTTCCGGCGACCTCTGGATGACTTCGGGATCCTGCTGCATCGTGCCCTTTCCTGTGGTGGACGAACGTCGAATCGTTCCCAGCATAGTGTACGGTTCGGAACCCGGCGGCGCGACCGGGCCGGAGGGCTTCCCCGGCGCCGGGTGCGCCGCATGTCCGTCGGGCGAGTAAGCTTCTCGGCTATACGTGAGGAGAGAACATGCAGGAACTCGAGGACAGGATCGTTGCCGAAGGAACCGTGCGACCGGGCGAGGTCGTCAAGGTCGACTCGTTCCTCAACCACCAGTGCGACGTGACGTTGTTCGACCACATGGGCGCCGAATGGGCTGCCCACTTCGCCGGCCGTCCGGTCAACAAGATCCTGACGATCGAGGCGTCGGGCATCGGCATCGCGTGCGTGGCCGCGCGCCATTTCGACGACGTGCCGGTCGTGTTCGCGAAGAAGGCGCAGTCGATCAACCTCGACGGCGACCAGTACTGCACGTCGGTGTATTCGTACACAAAGCAGCAGGCCTATCCGATCATCCTGTCGAAGCGGTTCCTCGGGCCCTCCGACCACGTGCTGATCATCGACGACTTCATGGCCAACGGCAAGGCGATGCAGGGCCTGCTCGAGCTGTGCGAGGAAGCGCACGCCCATGTCGAGGGCATCGGCATCGCGATCGAGAAGGGCTTCCAGGGTGGCGGCGACGCGCTGCGCGACGAGGGCTACGACGTCGACTCGCTCGCCATCATCGACGAGATTCGCGACGACGGCACGCTGGTCTTCCGTCACTGAGCCGGAACACCCGCGAATCGTTCCCATTTTTTCCATTCATGACGGAACGGGAGCCTGCCCACGGCAGGCTCCCGTTCCGTCATGGTCAGATCTTCACGTCGTCGTCGGCGCCCTCGAATTTCCTGATCGCGTAGTCGTCGACGATCCAGCGCACGACGAGGCCGACGACGAGCATGACGGCCAGCGGAATCCAGAAATACGGCGTCTTCAGCGTCGGCAGGCAGTACAGTGCGAGCGCGGCCCCGACGCCGATGACGATGGCGAGCAGCCCGAGCACGTTGGCCCAGTAACTCAGCTGCTTCTCGGCGATGCGGTCGTAGTTGATCCGCTCGTCGCGTCCCTCCTCGTTCTTGCTCAGCTGGTAGATGTTGACGAACCGCATCGCGTGGAAGTTGTACTTGCCGACGTTGACGCGTCCGCCCCAGTAGTAGCTGTAGAGAATCATCGCCAGTCCGACGGCGATCGACAGGCTTGACAGGCCGCTCGTCACGGCCGTCGGCCACGACTGCGCGAGCAGCACGAGCAGCGCGTTGACGCCGGCGATGATCGCGGCGCCGGTCGCGAGCCACGCCGCCTGCGAGCGCCGTGCCGCCCTGACCTGCGCGGGCGTGTAGCGGCGCGTGATGTGGTTGAAGACGGTGCGGTAGTCGTCGTTGTCCTGGATGGTGAAGTAGAGGATCGCGCCGCCGGCGAACAACGCCAGCATCTCGACGATGAACGATTCTGGATGGGCCTGTACCGTGGGCAGCTCGACGACGTCGCGGGTGAGCTTGCCGACGAGCTTGTCGATCGCGTCGATGACGACCTGCGTGTCCGCGTTGGACCGTTCGGGAACGAGCTTGAGGAAGTCGCCGATCGACAGGCCGCCGAAGATGACGGCGAATCCGGCAGCCATGTACTTCGCGTGCCGTTTCATGTGCCATTCGTAGCCGTTGACGGGACCGTTCGGTTTCTTCAGCCGCTTGCCGACGATCGTGTCCAGTCCCGCGTCGATCTGGCCTTCCAGCCCGCTGTCCGCCTGTTCGTCGCTGTCGTTGAGCACGATTCCTCCCTGTCTGCCCGTTCAGCCCCGACTATAGGCGGAAGCGTCCGCGCTGAGCCGACAGCGAGAGGAGCGGGCGCGGGAGAAACGAGTTGGGCGCCTACTGCTTCTTCGGCGACGAGGAGGCGGCGGCGAGCATCTGGTCGAACATCGAGCTCGTCTCGCGGAAGTCGCTCGGCAGCACGACCGTCGACGACTTGCCGTGCGAGGCGAACTCCCCCATCATGTCGGTCCACTGCGTGAAGGCGAACAGTTCGTTGGCTTCCCGCGGCGTGACGCCGGCTTCCTGGATGGTCGCCAGCGAGTCCTTGATGCCCTCGGCGATCGCCTTGCGCTGCTCGGCGATGCCGCGGCCGGCTTCCTTCATCGCGTCCGCCTTCGCCGTCGCCTCGGTGACGACGCGGATCTTCTCGGCGTCGGCCCGGGACTTCGTGGCGACCTTCTCGCGTTCGGCGGCGTTGATCGCGTTCATCGCGTTCTCGACGTCGGTGGGCAGGCCGATCGACTGGATGAGCGTGCCGACGACGACGTAGCCATACTGGATCATGTGGTCGGCGACCTTGCGGCGCACGCTCTCGGCGATCGCGTCCTTCTCGTCGAAGACGGAGTCGAGGTCGAACTGCGGAATCGTGGACCGCAGCGCGTCGACGATGTAGCTCTTCATCTGCTCGAACGGATTCTGCAACGCGTAGAAGCTGCGGTAGATGCCGGCGTCGCCGTCTTCGGTGGAGACACGGAACTGCACGGCGACCGTCATCTTGATCGTCACGTTGTCCTTCGTCTTCGCGGACATCTCGAACATGTCCTGTAGCGTGCGCAGGTCGACATGCTGGCGGATGACGTCCATGACGGGCACCTTCATGTGGATGCCGGCGGGCACGATGCGCCTGAACCGGCCGAATCGCTCGATGATGGCGACGGTCTGCTGCTGGACGACGAAAATCGACGACGCCAGCAGCCACACGACCAGCAGGACGACAATGACGGCAATGACCAGCGCAACCATGGGTGTTCTCCCCTCTCGAAAGCGGCGACGGCAACGGACAGGCGGGTCCTCCGCTGCGGAACTTCGTTCGTTCCGGTCGCTCGATTTCCCACACTAGCGCCGCCGGGCGCCGCCTCCGTCGACATTCTCGGGAGCCGAGACCGCCTGCTACAGCAGCTTGAGGACCTCGCGGGCGACGTGGGCGGCGGACTGCGGGTTCTGGCCGGTCACCAGGCGCGCGTCGGCGTCGACGACGACATGGTCGGTGTACGGGTCGCCTTCGGAATAGTTCGCGCCGGCCTGCCTGAGGGCATCCTCGGCGAGGAACGGCACGGCCTTGGTCAGGCCGTTGAGTTCCTCCTCGCGGTCGCTGAAGCCGGCAACGTCGAGGCCCTCGACGAACGGCGAACCGTCCGGCTTCCTCATCGCGAGCAGCCCGACGACGCCGTGGCAGACGCCGGCGACGACGCCGCCGCGCTGGTGGATGGACTCGGCGACGGCGGCGATCTCCTCGTCGTGCGGCAGGTCCCACATCACGCCGTGGCCGCCGGCGTAGTAGATGACGTCGTAGTCGTCCGGATCGATTTCGGACGGGGCGAACGAGTCGGCCAGGTAGCGTTCGCGGAAGCCGGCGTCGCGGTAGTGCCGCCAGCAGGCGTCGTCCATCGCGTCGGCGGCGAGGCTGCCCGGATCGACCGGCACGTAGCCGCCCCTCGGGCTCACGTAGTCGACGGCGACGCCGTTGAGCTGCATTGCATCGTGGAAATGAACGGCTTCGGACAGCCACACGCCGGTCGCCCGGTCGATCGTGTCGAAGGCAGCGGTGGAAGTGACGACAATCAGTGCTCGCGTCATGAAAAAATCCTTTCGTCGCGGAAACGCTCCCGCCAGCGCAACGGGCGGGAGAATCGTCCACTCATTGTAGGAACGATGCTCCGGCCCGTGGTGAGCCGAAAGAATAACGGGCGCCTCCTCCGGCATTTCTTCCGTGGATGTCGGAACAACGATGCCGGAATGTCAGTCGAGGTCGCCGCGCACGAGGCAGACGGCGCCGTGGGCGGCGACGCAGTGCGCGCTGGCTGGTCTTGTCGATGTTGTTCATGTGATTCGCCATGGCTTCCGGGCCGGTAATGGGCGGGTGGCTACGCGACGGGCGCCAGGCCGGGGACGTAGGAGAAGATGCAGGCGACGGCGAACAGGACCATCAGGACGGCGAAGACGACGTTCGCGGTGACCGGCTTCATGTGCATGAAGATGCGGCAGATGACCGGATAGAACAGCCAGACGTAGGCGACGGCGAGCAGGCCGATGAAGAAGTCGTTGACAATCCATCCCTGGCCCAGGATGTTGCCCGGCAGCACCGAGTTGTCCCAGTACGGATAGATGCCGTACTGGTCGGGCTGGTTGATGATCAGGCCGATGCCGGTTTCCAGCACGGCGGCGAGCAGGAACGCGATGACGAACGTTTCCAGCAGCGCGCCCCAGTTCGTCTTGCGGCGCCGGACGATCCATTCCTTGAGCGGCTCGATGACAAGCGTCATGACGACGGCGCCGATGCCGTACACCCAGTACGGGAAATACCACGGGTCGTGCCAGACGGCATAGTCGTCGGCGACGATGCCGAAGAAATGGTTCATCATCGTGCAGTACGGCAGCTCGCACCAGTGGCCGACGATGCTGAAATAGCACAGGCAGATGATCAGCGTGCGCCAGAAAAACCACGTGCGTGGCCGGAAATAGCCGAGTTCGTCGCGCCGGACCGTGCCGTGCAGCGATTCGCGGTTTCCGTCGCGCGGCTCCCCGGCGTCCCGCCGCCTGTTGTGTTCACGACTCATCTGCGCGCTCGCCCGCCTTCCAATGGTGCCTGTCCCCTGCAGCCTCACCCTACCCATTCGGCGACCGGTGGGCCGAGAGAAAAACCGGCGGCGCGGCCGGCGCGGACGTCAGGCGCGCACGACGGTGTTGACGAGGCCGGAGACGATCGTCAGGATCAGCGAGCCGATCACCGACCACCAGAAGCCGCCGATGACGACGCCCATGCCGAAGATCGTGAACGCGAGCCAGCTGGCCAGCTCCATGAACAGCCAGTTGATGACGAGCGCGAACAGGCCGAACGTCAGGATCGAGAACGGCATCGCGAGCAGCTGGACGACGGGCTTGAGCGACGCGTTGAGTAGCGCCATGAACAGTGCCCAGATCGCGACGCCGAGGATGGCCGGGTGGCCGACGGCCGTCATGCCCGGCAGCAGCGCCACCATGACGGCGGCGGCGAATGTCATGATTGCCCAGCGGGCCAGGAAACTTGCCATGGCCCCGATTATGCCAGAGCAATCCCGTGCTTCGCCCCGGAAAGAACGGCCGGCGGCGGCCCGTTCACTGTTTTTTCACGATTTCTCCCGGGATATCCCGACGCTTGCCGCCGTCTTTGCCGGCTTTCCGGTCACGAAGATACGCCATCGGAGCCGGCACGATTTGGTTCCGTTTCCGGTTTCGCCGACGACGAAGCGAAACATGACAGCGCGGCGGCGACTCACCATTTCGGCCAGCGAGGCCGGTCGGTGACGACGATGTTCCGGACGGGAACCGCTGTCGGCACCCCGGCAGCCCAGTACGCAAGCGCCGGACAGGTGCCGACGCCGGGCCGCCAAATCGACCGTTTTTCGCGGACGATAATCCGCGACGTCACGGCACGGCGCCGTTTCCCACCGGGGAAACCGCACCGGAACGCCGCGATGGCATCCATAACCTTCCGATCAGGGCGGTCCGTAGCAATGGTCGCCGGCAACGACGCCGGAACCGGCCGGACCGCGGGAAGGATTGCCATGTCGCTCGCCATCGTCGTCATCCGCATGCACCGCGCCAGCGTCGTCAACGATCCGGCGCTCGACGGCGCCGTCGCCCTGCTCGGCTATCTCGGACCGTCCGGACTGATGGACTTCGTCGCCGAACGCTACGGCCACCCCGTCCGGCCGCGTCGCCGGCTTCCCGGGCCGCCGGCGGCAGCGCCCGTCGCCCCGTCGACGCCGGTCGACGACGTCGTCGCCGGCACGGCCAACGCCACCGGATCGCTGCGCACGGCGCTCGACCCGTCGATCACGCGTTCCGGACTGCTCGTCGACTACGACCACCTGACCGTGCTGGCGTTCGGCGACCGGTGCCTGCGGCACGACTACAACGCCGTCGCCGTTGCCATGGAACTGCTGTTCATCGCCTGGGCCGGATGGCATGTCGAATGGTCGCGCGGCGGTCCGGCCGGCTTCGCCGACTACCTGCGCCGGCATCAGCCCGACCTCTACGCCGGCTACCTGTCCGCGCGCGTGGCCGGCCTGTCCTTCGCCGGCGTTTCCGGCGACAACCGGGACCTCGTCATGCCGATGCTCGTGCGGTCCGCCGCCAATCCGTCGGTCGTCCCGCTGACCGAATACCCGTTCCGCACGCCATCCGACGGCACGCCGCCGTGGTCTGCGGCGCTCTCGCAGGTCACGTCCTGCATGGACACCGCCACCGCGCCGCCGCCGTTGCGGCACCGGGCACGCCGCGGATTGCTGACGGTGCGCAGGGACGGCCAGCTCTATGCGTTCCCGACGCCGTTCTCGTCGTCCGTCGAGACGCTCGAGCACCGCCGCGCGCTGCTCGCCGCGGTCGACGGACTCGATCCCGCCGACGTGGCCCCGACGACGGGCTGCCATCTCGCGGCGCCGCAGTGTCCCGCCATCCGCCTCGACGCCAGGCCCTGTTCCACGTTGTCGCCGCTCTCGTTCCTCGGCGAGCATACGCAATTCGCCGTCGGGGATTTCGAGCACGAGGTGCTGCGCGGCACCGCCCGGTACTCGGCCGCCGTGCCGGGCGGCTACGCCGACCGCGACGCCTACTTTCCGTCGAACGGCGTCGATGTCGACTGGGACGCCCGGGTCCTGTCCTACTGGGGCCTGGCCGACACCGACCGGACGGCCGATCTCCAGCGGATCTACGGGCGGCAGTGGACACTCGTCTACCGCGGCATCGACTACCAGTCGCAGCTTGTAGCGGCCGCGCGCACGGCCAGGGACGCGGGCGACGACACGGCGCAGGTGTCATTCTCGCTGACCGTCGGTCCCGAAGAAGGCTATTTTCCCGTGCTGCGCGGCGTCGTGCGCCAAGAGGCCGCGCAGCTGCACCGCTTGTCCGGCGCGATCGCCGACCCGCTGCCGGTCTTCGACGGCCTCGTCGCCGCCTATCACCGCCTTGTCGGCGGCGTTCACCTGCTCCCCCACCTCATCGGCCAGTTCGGCATGTCGCAGCCCGATGTCCCCTGAAGAGTCGCATGAATGCGAGCATGAATATGAACATGCGGGTGGGCCCCGCCGGATTTTTCCGGCGGGGCCCACCCGCACGTCCGTGCAGACCCCGGCAGGTGCGGACTGGCCGCGCCTACCGGAAGGTCAGGCGATCATCACTCGTTGTCGCCAGCGGTGGCGGCGGTGGCGGTGACGGCGCCCGGCTTGTCGGTCTTGACGCCCGGGTACACCCAGTCGGTGTAGTCCGGGATGTCGTAGCCGTTGTCGACCGCGAAGTTGTAGGCCTCGACGCGGAAGTCTTCCAGCTTCTTGATCTCGTCAGCGTACTTGTCGGCGTCGATCGTGCGGAGGGCCGTGGCGGTCAGCTCGTAGCGATCGATGTCGTTGACGCGGACCATGTCGTACGGCGTGGTCGTGGAGCCCTGCTCCTTGTAGCCGACAACGTTGAAGTTGTCGTGGTTCGGGCGATCGTAGATCAGGCCGCGAACGTCATGGGCGTAGGAGTGGTACGCGAACAGGACCGGCTTGTCCTCGGTGAAGAGCTCGGCGAACTCCTCGTCGGACAGGGCCTCGTCGTTCTCCTTGGCGGACTGCAGCTTGAGCAGATCGGCCACGTTGACGACCTTGAACTTCACGCCAAGCTGGTTCAGCTTGTCGGAAGCGGCCATGATCTCCTGCGTCGGGACATCGCCGGCGGCGGCGAGGACGATATCGACGTCCTCGTTCTTGTCGACGTTGGAAGCCCACTTCCACTCGATGGCGCCCTTGGCGACCTCTTCGCGGGCCTCGTCCAGCGTGACCCACGTGGCGGCCGGCTGCTTGCCGGCGATGATCGCGTTGATCGCGTTCGTCGACTTGTAGCACTTCTCGGCGATGGCGAGCAGCAGGTTGGAGTCGGCGCCGAAGTAGATGTTCACGACGTGGTCGTTGTTGAACGTCTTGTTCAGCAGGACGGAGGTGACACCCGGATCCTGGTGCGAGAAGCCGTTGTGGTCCTGACGCCAGACGTGCGAGGTGACCAGCAGGTTCATCGACGAGATCGGCTTGCGCCACGGGATCTCGCGGACGGTGGCCTCGAGCCACTTGGCGTGCTGGTTCAGCATCGAGTCGATGACGTGGACGAAGGACTCGTAGGAGCTCCAGATGCCGTGACGGCCGGTGAGCAGGTAGGCCTCGAGGAAGCCCTCGCACTGGTGCTCGGAGAGCTGCTCGGTGACCTGGCCGGTGACGGCCATGTGCTCGTCGACGAGGTCGCGGGACAGGTAGCCGTTGTCCCACTGCTTGTTGGTGACCTCGTAGGAAGCCTGCAGACGGTTCGACGCGGTCTCGTCCGGTCCGAAGATGCGGAACGAATCCGGGTTGTTCTTGATGATGTCGCGGGTGTAGACACCGAGGCGACGGGTGGCCTCGAGCTGGCCCCAGCCGTGGCCGAACTCCTTGACTTCCTTGACCTCGTAGTCGTCGAGGTTCGGCAGGTCGAGCTCCTGGCGGATGACGCCGCCGTTGGCGTTCGGGTTGGCGCCGATGCGCAGCTCGCCCTTCGGCATGAACGCGGTGACGTCTTCCTTGACGGAGCCGTCGGCGTTGAAGAGCTCTTCCGGCTTGTAGGAAGCCATCCAGTTCTTCAGGATGTTGAAGTGCTCGACGGTGTCGCGGGCGGAGGCCAGCGGGACCTGGTGGGCACGCCAGGAGCCCTCGGTCTTCTTGCCGTCGATGAACTTCGGGCAGGTCCAGCCCTTCGGGGTGCGGAAGATCAGCATCGGGTAGAACGGACGCGTGGTGTCGTCGGTGTTCGCGGCGGCCTTGATGTCGCAGATCTCGTCGAAGATCGTCTCGAACAGGTCGGCGAAGCGACGGTGGATCGACATGTGATCCTCGTCGTCGAAGCCGGCGACGAACTCGTACGGGTGGTAGCCCAGGCCGCGGAAGAAGTCGTGCAGCTCCTCGTCGGAGATGCGGGCGAGGATCGTCGGGTTGGCGATCTTGTAGCCGTTGAGGTGCAGGATCGGCAGGACGATGCCGTCGGTGCGCGGGTTGACGAGCTTGTTGGACTGCCAGCCGGTGGCCAGCGGGCCGGTCTCGGCTTCGCCGTCGCCGACGATGCACGGGACGAACAGGCTCGGGTTGTTCATGACGGCGCCGTAGGCGTGCGACAGCGCATAGCCCAGCTCGCCACCCTCGTGGATCGAGCCCGGGGTCTCCGGAGCGAAGTGGGACGGGATGCCGCCCGGGTAGGAGAACTGGCGGAAGAACTTCTGCAGGCCAGCCTCGTCCTTCGTGATGTTCGGGTAGTACTCGGTGTAGGTGCCGTCGAGGTAGGACTGGGCGGTACCGGCCGGGCCGCCGTGGCCCGGGCCCATGATGAAGACGGTGTTCTGCTGGTGGTCCGCGATCAGGCGGTTGATGTGGGCAAGAAGGAAGTTCAGGCCCGGGGTGGTGCCCCAGTGACCGACAAGGCGGTGCTTCACGTCGTCGCGAGTGAAGGGCTCCTTCATCAGCGGGTTGCTACGCAGGTAGATCTGGCCAATGGACATGTAGTTGGACGCACGCCAGTACTTGTCCATTCCTTCGATAGCTTCCTCGGAAACAGCGCGGTTGAGCTTCTTCCAGGGGGTGCCAATAACAGGACTTGTCATGTATACTCCTGTACTCCTTGCACTTCGCTTGGGAAGTGCAATATGTGTGTTTACCAGTCGGTTGCTTTGCCGTGGCCCGTTCTGTGCAAAAGCCGTCGGCTCGCTCCCAATCGGTGTTTATAGTACGGGACGACGATGACTTTTGGGACCTTTTTGAAACCGTATGTGCAGAAATGTTAGTTTTTTTACCGTTTCTGTCGCTTTCGTCTAGGGATTTGTGAAAAAGGAAATTCGTTGAACTTATTCGGGAATCGTTGGAAATTCAAGCTTCTGAACGATTTCTCCAAAATCGAAATGTTGGTTTTGGTAGATTCTGTTGCGGCGTGTTGAACCTTTCGGAAGAATCGTTCAGCCTACGGAAACAAGCTGCCCCAACCAACCAAACAGAACCAAACATCCTCCGTTCGACCGCACAATGTCGTCTTGGCCCGACACAATGGAGCCATTCATCGACACCGCCGACGGGTGCCGCTCGCGGTCCCGGCGCGGCTGTCAGTCACGTCCGCGGGACTTCCCCGCGAACCGAATGCCGCTTCCAAGTCCAAAGGGGTTATACATATGGCTACAGGGCCAGTGCTCGTCGTTGACTTCGGCGCCCAGTACGCGCAGCTCATCGCCCGCCGCGTGCGCGAGGCCAACGTCTATTCCGAACTCGTCCCCCACTCCATGCCGGTCGCCGACATGCTCGCGAAGGATCCGGCCGCCATCATCCTGTCCGGCGGCCCGGCGTCCGTCTACGAGGAAGGCGCGCCGACGATCGACGCGGCGATCTTCGACGCCGGCGTCCCGGTGCTCGGCATCTGCTACGGCTTCCAGGTCATGGCCCACGTCCTCGGCGGCGACGTCGACAAGGCCGCGCTCGGCGAATACGGCAAGACGCTGGCCGTCATCGACGCCCCGGAGGGCATGCTCGAGGATTCCCCGCGCGAGCAGGACGTCTGGATGAGCCACGGCGTCGCCGTCAAGCAGGCGCCGGCGGGCTTCGAGGTTCTCGCGCACACCGAGGGCGCGCCGGTCGCCGCGATGGCCGACCCGTCCCGCCGTCTCTACGGCGTGCAGTGGCATCCGGAAGTGAAGCACACGCCGCTCGGCCAGGACCTCATCTCCCGCTTCCTGCACGAATGCGCCGGCATCGGCGACAACTGGGACTCGACGTCCATCATCGAGGACCAGGTCAGGGCCATCCGCGAGAAGGTCGGTGACGCCCAGGTCATCTGCGGCCTGTCCGGCGGCGTCGACTCGGCCGTCGCGGCCGCCCTCGTCCACAAGGCGATCGGCGAGCAGCTCACCTGCGTGTTCGTCGACCACGGCCTGCTGCGCAAGGGCGAGGTCGAGCAGGTGAAGCACGACTTCGTCGAGGCGACCGGCATCAAGCTGATCGCGGTCGACGCGGCCGACGACTTCCTCGACGCCCTGTCCGGCGTCTCCGATCCGGAGACGAAGCGCAAGATCATCGGCGAGAAGTTCATCCGTACGTTCGAGAAGGCCCAGCGCCAGGTCATCGAGATGGCCGGCGCCGAGGGCAAGGAAGTCAAGTTCCTCGTGCAGGGCACGCTCTACCCCGACGTCGTCGAGTCCGGCGGCGGCGACGGCGCCTCGAACATCAAGTCGCACCACAACGTCGGCGGCCTGCCCGACGACCTCGACTTCGAGCTCATCGAGCCGCTCAGGACGCTGTTCAAGGACGAGGTCCGCGCGATCGGCACCGAGCTCGGCCTGCCGGAGGAGATTGTCTGGCGCCAGCCGTTCCCGGGTCCGGGCCTGGGCATCCGCATTGTCGGCGAGATCACGCGCGAACGCCTCGACGTGCTGCGCGAGGCCGACGCGATCGTCCGCGAGGAGCTGACGAAGGCCGGCCTCGACCGCGACATCTGGCAGTGCCCGGTCGTGCTGCTTGCCGACGTCCACTCGGTCGGCGTCCAGGGCGACGAGCGCACGTACGGCTCGCCGATCGTGCTGCGCCCGGTGTCCTCCGAGGACGCGATGACGGCCGACTGGAGCCGCCTGCCGTACGACGTCCTCGCGACGATCTCGACGCGCATCACGAACGAATGCCGCCAGATCAACCGCGTTGTCCTCGACTGCACGAGCAAGCCGCCGGCCACGATCGAGTGGGAGTGACCCACTCCCCCGGCGTCCGACGGACGCCATGTGGCAA
Organism: Bifidobacterium choloepi; assembly: GCF_010667615.1. Classification (GTDB taxonomy): domain Bacteria; phylum Actinomycetota; class Actinomycetes; order Actinomycetales; family Bifidobacteriaceae; genus Bifidobacterium; species Bifidobacterium choloepi. The sequence goes on from NZ_VYSG01000001.1 coordinate 306,775, forward strand.
AAGGCCACCGCCCCGGATCCGGGGCGGTGGCCTTTTGCCATCCGGAGGAAGGCCTACAGCAGCCTGCGCCCGAGCAGGCGGTAGGGAGCGAACAATGTCTGGAAGATGCGGTGCTTGGCCGCGTCGTCGGTGATGTCAATGAGCAGGTTGAGCAGGCCGCTGGTCATGCGGCCGACCATCGTCTGGTGCGCGCGGATCAGGTGCGTGCCCCTCGTCTTCCAGTTGTAGACGTAGTGCTGCATGACGAACGGCTTGGCGCTGTCGACGTAGGCGAGGCCGGCGCGCGGGTGTTCGTGAATGTTGCCGACGATCGACGATTTCGGGATGAACGTGTGGATCTTCGGCGCGATGAGCCGGTAGGCGTCGGTGTCCCGGTAGTGCGGCGCCAGGCCGGGCCCGTCGAAACTGCAGATGTCGACGATGTCGCCGGCGGCGTCCGGGTAGCGGTCGACGAGCTCGCGGCAGGCGAACTCGGCGAGGTTGCCGCCCTTCGAGTGGCCGCAGACGAGCACCGGGCCGTTCCAGTCGGCGTAGTTGCGCTCGAGGAACGCGGCGGCGTCGAGCTGCGAGCCGGTCGGCTGGTTCTCGGACAGCTTGAGCGATTCGTGCCATCCGGTCACCGTCAGGTCGGTGGCGCGGAACGCGACGCACAGCATGCCGCCCTGCTCGACGGCGAGCGCGCCGAATTGCTGCGAGCCCTCGACGTAGCGGGCCTCGAAGTCGCGCAGGACGGCGTCGCGGTAGCGGTCGGCCCGCTTGACGAGCTGGGCTAGCTCGAGGTCTTCCTTGTTCTCGAGCGAGACGACCGGTTCGCCGTGCCGGTTCTCGATCGTCGGCAGGACGGCCTCGTCGATCGCGTCGGCCATCGGCTTGCCGATCGAGTCGTCGTCGTATTCGAAGTTCGTCATTTCGGAAAGCACGAGCAGGTCGAGCGCGTTGGCGCCGACCTGCGAGAACGGCGTGCCGAAATAGTCGCGTGCGTAATCCATCAGCATCGAAAAGTCACCTCTGTCTTGTCTGTCTGCTCCGTCTGCGTCGATGTCCGGTCGTCGTCAGCGCTTTTCGAACCAGGCGACGAGGTCCTGGCTTTCGGTCGGCGCGAAGACGAACGATTCGTCCGTCGACAGCGGTGCCGCGTCCTTCGGGTTGTCGCCGGCGCGGTACCATCCGAGGAATTTCACGTCGGCGCCGTGGTGGGCGCGCACGGCGACGGTGTCGCCGAACGACAGCTGGCGCACGCCGCGGGCGTCGCAGACGACTTCGGGCCCGGGAATCGGAATCGTGTGGGCGCCGGGGCCGTAGGTCGAGGCGAACGCCTTGCCGTCGGACAGCTCGCCGATGCCGCGCACCGAGCAGCGCACGTCGAGCGTGCCGAGCCGGTCGGTCGGCTTGCCGCGGGATTCGCCGCGCAGGCTTCCCCACTCGACGACGGCGTTCTTCTTCAGCGGCACGTCGGCGTAGACGGTACGTGCCGTCATCCTGCCCGACGGGGCGATGCGGCTTTCGAGCAGTTCGTAGTGGCCGTCTGCGCGCGCCTTGAGGCGCACGTCGTAGTGGCCGCCGTCGGGGATCCAGACGCTGCGTTCCCGCGTCGTCTTGTCGACGTACATGGCGATGAAACCGGACGAATCGTACAGTTTCTCGTCGATCTTGCCGTTCTCGATGACGGCGACGGGCTTGCCGGCGGCGTCGAGGACGTGGATGTCGACGGGACCGTAGACGGTCAGGCAGGTCGTGTCCACCCGCTCGCCCTGCTCGATGTCGATGTCGTCCTTGCAGCACAGCGCGAGCTTGATCAGGTAGCCTTCCTCCTGGTGGGCGCCGGAGGCATTGTGGCCGAGGATCTCGTTGTGGATGAAGTAGGCCAGGAAGTCGGAGAACGTGCCGGATCCGTATTTCGTGAACTCGGCCGCCTCGAGGTCCTGCGTGTGGCCCTGAACGGCCGGCAGGTCGGTGAACAGCGTGAAGTACTGCGAGAACGTGACAGTGCCGCCGTGCGAGAAGCGCTTGTGCTGGTACATGTCGGCGACGGTCGGGCACAGGTCGACCAGGCCGCGCTCGAGCGCGTTGGTCTCGGCGAAGCCGTGGAAGGCCGGGAAGTCCATGCGCGTCCACTTGCGGAACGTCGCCAGGAATTCGTCGCGGTACAGGCGATAGTCGGCGTAGCGGGTGGCGATGCTCGGCAGGAACAGGTCGCGGCCGAAGCGGCGGATGCCCCAGCCGGACGGTGGCAGGCGCGGGATGTAGTCTTCCGGGTTGACGACGTTGAAGATGTTGGCGAACAGCGGCTTGCCGGCGTCGTCGCGCACGGTGCCGCGGCTGGCCGAGTAGGTGTAGGCGTAGAAGTCGTCGCGGTCGACGCCGATCACGCGGCTGTCGGCCGGTCGCTGCGTGTCCTCGTCGATCAGCGCGGCGAGGACGTTGGCGATCGCGGCGCCGCGGCTGTGGCCGATGACCCAGAGCTTGGCGCCACGCATGTCGATGCGGTGGCGCCCGATGTAGGTCTTCAGGTCGGCGAGCGACTTGCGGGCCGTCAGCATGAAGCCCTCGTGGTACGTGAACCGCGAGAAGTCGCCGTCGGCGACCGAGTCGGCGACTTCCGAGTTCGACAGCCATTCGGCCGAGTCGGACGTGCCGCGCAGCATCATGACGACGAGCTCGCGTTCCTCGCCGGTGGCGGCGTCCTTGACGGTGCGGTGGCCGAACGCGTAGGCGAGCTGGTCGACGTTGTGCATGACGGCGACCTGGTTCTCGTCGTTCAGGTGGTAGTAGCTCGTGATGTCGATATCCCGGCAGCCGAGGTTCGCGAACGACTTCGCGATGTAGCGGTAGCCGTTCGACGGCAGGTTCTTGTAGCCGCTCAGGCAGATCGCCATGCCGGCCCACGACATGTACGGGTTGTAGTCGTCGACGTCGTGGAAGAACCACGATCCGTCGAACGGGAACTCGATGTCGTTCTCGAAGCGTTCCTTCGCCTTGCCGCACATCTGCGCGAAATGCGAGAGGAACGTCGTGGACACCGTCGTCGTGTCCCCGAATGCCTGTCTTGCCTGCTGCGGTGTCATCGCCGTGCTTCCCTTTCTCGTGTTCGCCGGGAGAGCTTCGTCGTTCCCCGGGTATCCCGGCTTCCCCGTCAATGACGGGAGCGGATGGCCGCCGTGGCGGCCATCCGCTCCTCTCCAGTCATGCCGTCCGGACCCGTGCGTCCGGACGGCACCGTCGACCGGCGATCAGTGCCTGACCAGGTCGGCCTTGACGCCGTCGTTGCCGCCGATGACGCCCTTGGTCTTGAGGTCGGCGATCTGGTCGGCCGTGTAGCCGAGCGCGGACAGGATCTCCTCGTTGTTCTCGCCGAGCTTCGGGGCGCGCTTGTACGTCGGGGTGAAGTCGGACATCGTGAACGGAACGCCGATCGTCTTGAACTTGCCGCGGGAATCTTCCTGGTCGATCGTGACGATCGTGCCGTCGGAGTTGAGCTCCGGATCGTTCTCGAGCTCGTACCAGTCGAGCACCGGGCCGACCGGGACGCCCTTGGCGCCGAGTTCCTTCGTCAGCGTGTACTTGTCGTACTGCATCGTGTACGCCTCGACGCGCTTGTAGACTTCCTGCTTGTTCTCGTCGCGGGCGTTGGCGGTGGCGAACTTCGGATCGGTCAGCCAGTCCTCGAAGCCCATGGCCTTGCAGAAGTTCTCGAAGCCCTTCTGGGACTGCTGGATGACGATGTAGACGTAGGCGTTCGGATCGGTTTCCCAGCCCTTGGCGCGGTAGCACCAGCCGAGCACCAGGCCGCCCTCGGCGTTGGCGGCGCGCGGGATGGCCTTGCCGAACTTGTAGCCCGGGTAGCAGTCGTAGTAGGACAGCTCGTGCAGGTTGTCGAGGATGAGCTGGTCGCGCAGCTTGATGCGGCACAGGTTGAGGACGGCGTTCTGCATGGACTGGTAGACGTAGGAGCCCTCGCCGGTCTTCTCGCGCTGCAGCAGCGCGGCGAGGATGCCGATCGTCAGGTGCATGCCGGAGTTGGAGTCGCCCAGCGCGGCGGCAGACTGCGTCGGGACGTTGTTCTCGCCTTCGTACCAGCCGGTGGCGGTGGCGGAGCCGCCGGCGCACTGCGCGACCGGCTCGAACGCCTTGACGTGCTCGAAGCGGGAGCCCTGGTTGAAGCCCTTCAGGGAGGCCATGATCAGCTTCGGGTTGAGCGCGTGGACCTTGTCCCAGCCGAAGCCGAGCTTCTCGACGTCGCCCGGGCCGATGTTCTCGACGAACACGTCGGCGTCCTTGAGCAGGTCGGTCAGGATCTGCGCGCCTTCCGGAGACTTCATGTCGAGCGTGATCGACTTCTTGTTGGCGTTGAGCTGCAGGAAGTACAGCGAGTACGAACCGTCGACGTCGTTCATTTCGCTACGCGTCGGATCGCCGCCCTTGACCTTCTCGAGCTTGATGACCTCGGCGCCCAGCCAGGCCAGCATCTGCGTGCAGGACGGACCGGACTGGACCTGCGTCCAGTCGATCACCTTGATGCCTGCGAGCGGCGCGGTGTTGTTGTCAGTCATGAGACCTCCTTGAGAACCTCGTTTCGATACCCCTTCAAACCCTGTCGAACGGGTCGTTGCCTTCAATATAGGTGTCTTGTCGGGGGATTCGTCCGGTTTCCGCTCAGGGAGTCAAACACTGGGAATTTGCCGTGAATCGTCGCCGTCTTTGCTGTGAACGATCCGGCCGCCGGAACTGTTTTCCCGATGCCGTCTGCGCCATCGCAAGGCAAGAACGGCGAATGCCGCCGAACCGAAAGGTTCGGCGGCATTCGCCGGTTGATATCCAGCTATCGGAGGGACGCTAGCACAGCGGGACCAGCCAGATCCACAGAATGCAGGTGGCGGCGAAGCAGACGGTCGCGACGGCCGTCGTCGACGCGCCTTCCTTCACGTAGATGTTGTAGCGGCTCGAGATGATGATGCCCGAGAAGGCCGGCGGCAGTGCGACGGACAGGACCAGCATGGACAGCTTGGTGATGTCGTGGCCCATGCCGCACAGCAGGCCGACGCCGAGGAAGGCGGCCGGCGTGATGAGCAGACGGTAGATCGTGTTCCAGATCGTCTCCCAGCCGAGCGAGAACTTGACGGTCGACAGCGCCAGGCCTGCGGCCAGGACGGCGACGCCGGAGTTCGCCTTCGCGATCAGGTCGAACGTCGGGGCGACCTGGTCCGGGATGCGGATGCCGATGAGCACGACGATGATGGCGAGGATAGGAGCCCAGCAGACCGGCTGCTCGAGGGCGTTGACCAGGGCGGCGACGTTCGGGTTCTTGATCTCGTGATGGTGGGCCTTGCCCTTGTTCGACGACGTGGCGACCATGACCTCGGCGTTCTTGTCGGTCTTCGGGTCCTTCGTCGGATCGACGGCGACGTCTCCGCCCTTGCCGGCGGCGACGGTCTTGTTCGTGCGGGCGTTGTTCGCGGCGGCCAGGGCGGCCTCGCGGTTGTCCTTCGACTGGCCGAGGTTGATCAGGTACATGCCGATCGGGATCGTGACGGCATTGACGACGATCGAGATGATCGCGATGACCAGGTTAGTGGAGACCGTGTCGCCGTAGATCGGGTCGAGGACGGCGAAGCCGAGGAAGCCGATCGTCGGCGAGCCGGCGATCAGGGCGCAGACCGCGGCTTCCTGGATGCTGTGCTTGAAGAACAGGCGGCACAGGAAGAAGCTGATCATGAACATGACGATGATGCCGAGGAAGCCCAGGGCGGTCAGCACGGCGTCTTCGGCCAGCATGTGGCGGGTGGCCTTGACGATCGAGATGAACAGGGCGGCCGGCAGTGCGATGTTCAGGACGACCTTGTTGAGGCCCTGTCGCTGGTCGTCGTCGAAGTAGGCGATCTTGCCGCAGAAGTATCCCAGCGCCATGATGACGATGATCGGGATGATGTCTTCGATTAATATCTTTTCCATGGTTTTGTCCCGTTAGGTCTTGCGGAGCGCCGTCTTCCCCCTTTTCGTTGCTTGACGACGGCGCAGGTTCCGCGTGTGGTTGGGCTTCCGGACAGGCTGGCCGGTCACGGGGCCGGCCGGCCTGTCCGGAAGAGGGACACCGTCACATGTGCGCACCCTCGAGGTACGGGTTGGCGGTGCATTCGGAGGTGGCGAGCGGGCCGACGACCGGCTTCGGGTTCAGGTTGCCGATGTGGCCGGATTCCTTGCCGGCGTAGTCGGCGAGCTGCACGTGCACGAAGCTCGGCTTGCCCGAGGAGACGGCCTTCTCGACCATGTCCTCGACTTCCTGCGGCGTCGTGGCGTAGTAGCCGGTGCCGCCGAAGGCCTCGATCATCTTCTCGTAGTGGGCGTCGTACGTCAGCGTCAGCGGGCTCGGGTCGCCGTCCTTGCCGAGGTTCTCGAAGTCGCCGCGGTAGATGCCGCCGTTGTTGAGGACGACGAACGTGATCGGCAGGTTGTAGCGGCAGGCGGTCTCGACTTCCATGCCGTCGAAGCCGAAGCCGGAATCGCCGCCGATGTACAGGACCTGCTTGCCGGTCGTGACGGCCGCGCCGATCGCGTAGCCGGTCGCGCAGCCCATGACGCCCCACGTGCCGCAGTCCAGGCGGTGGCGCGGCTGGTAGATGTCGATGATGTTGCGGCAGTCGTCGAGCGAGTTGGCGCCCTCGTTCGTCAGGATCATGTCCGGGTGGCGGTCGTAGACCTTCTTGATCGCGCCGAGCGCGTTGTAGTGGCCCATCGGGACGGTGTCGGACGATTCCTTCGGCGCGAACTTCGCGTCGTTCTTCGCGGTGTCGGCCTGCAGCATCTGCAGCCATTCGGCCGAGGCCTTGAACGGCGTCTTCGCGAGGCCCTCGTTGAGCATCGTCATCGCGGACTTAATGTCGCCGACGACCGGGCATGCGATCGGGCGGGCGTTGTCGATCTCGTTCGGGTCGATGTCGATCTGGATGAACTTGACGTCCGGGTTCCAGGTCTTGCCCTGGCCGAACGACAGCATCCAGTTGAGGCGCGCGCCGACGAGCAGCACGACGTCGGCGGTGCGCAGCGCGAGTCCGCGGCAGGCGGCCGTCGAGTGCGGGTCGTCGTCCGGCACGAGGCCCTTGGCCATGCTCATCGGCTGGAACGGGATGTCGGTGGCCTTGACGAACTCGCGGACCTCGTCCTCGGCTTGGGCCATCGAGGCACCCTTGCCGATCAGCATCAGCGGATGCTTGGCGCCGGCCAGCAGCTCGAGGGCCTTGTCGATCGACGCCTGGGCCGGCGGCATGGCCGGGTTCGGGTCGACCGGCGTCCACAGCTGGGCTTCGGCCTGGTCCTTCGGCATCGTCTGGCCGACGGTGCCGTCAGGGAAGTCGAGGTAGACGGCGCCCGGGCGGCCCGAGCTCGCGATGCGCACGGCGCGGGCGACGGCCAGCGGCACGTCCTCGATCTTGTCGAGCCTGAACGATTCCTTCGTGAACGGCTTGGCGTAGTTCATCTGGTCGAGGCCCTCGTACTCGCCTTCCTTCATGTCGACGACATGGCGGGTGGACGAGCCGCCGATCATGATGACCGGGAAGCCGTTCGTCGTGGCCTCGAGCAGCGCGCCGACGCCGTTGAGGAAGCCCGGGGCGCTGACGGTCAGCGCGACGGCCGGGCGGCCGGTGAGGAAGCCCTCGGCGGCCGCGGCGTTGACCGCGTCCTCCTCGTGCCTCATGCCGATGTAGCGGATGCCCATCCCCTGGGCGATTCGCGCGAAATCGGTGACCGGAATGCCGACGACGCCGTACATGTGCTTCACGCCGTTCTTGAGCAGCGCCTCGGCCAGGTAGTGCGGAGCGTCGGTGATGTTCTCGGTCGCCGTGTCCCCCTGTGGTTGAGTGGTTTCGTCTGTCATGGTTCCCTCCAATCGACAGATTGATTACCTTCACCATAGAGTTCGCGTCCTGTCCGAACGGGACATTTCCGTCGGTTTCAACCGGAAAGCGTACCTTCACGCCCCCAGCGAACGGCTGCCCGGTTTTTCGTCACGACCCCGCTCCCTGAACATCGCGGACCCGGCCGGAAGCCCGGGTCCGCGACATGAAAAGACCATGAAAAGACAGGAAGGGAAAGGCGATCAGTCGTCGTGGTCGGCAGGATTGGGATGGCCTTCGTCGGGGTGGTTGCCGGCGCGGAGATTCTCGAGGGCGCGGGTCATCTGGGCGATGTTGTCGAGCGGACCGCGGTCGCTGCTCCATTCGTCGGACAGGCTGCGCTCGAAGATCCTCGACTTGAACGCGCGCCAGCGCGTGCGCACGAACAGGTCGGCGCCGGCGCCATAGATGCCGACCGGGTAGCTGAACATGAACGCGACGACGACGGCGATCGCGAGGAACGGCGCCATCGACCAGCCGAAGATCTCGCAGCCCATCAGGAACGCCGCGGCCGGCACGCGCTCGACGGCGGCGAAGAAGCACATCGTGCCGATGGCGGCGCCGAATAGCGGATCGGTGCCGGTCATGATCGAGCAGGACGAGCCGAGCAGGCCGCCGATGCACAGCGACGGCATGATCTCGCCGCCCTTGAACCAGAAGCCGAGACAGATGACGACGAGCAGCATCTTGATCGCGAAATCCCACGAGATGTTGCCGGTCTCGAGCGTCATGTTGAGCAGCTCGCCGCCCGAGCCGGTGAAGTCGATCCACTTGCAGGCGATGACGAGCACGGCGTAGAAGAGGCCGGCGACGACGACCCACAGGTACAGCTTCGGAAAGATGCGTTTCGTCAGTCCCTGGATCATCCTGACCGACGTCGCGAAGATCGCGCCGAACAGCGCGCCGGCCACGCCGATGACGATGCAGTTGCCGATGACCGGCCAGCTAACCGGCGGCGCGCCGATCGCCGTGATGATGTCGCCGATGTGGCACATCGACGCGACGGCGTAGGCGGCGAAGCAGGCGATGAGGATCGAGAAGATGAAGCGGATCTGGCTGAAGCCGAGCAGCTCGATGACGAGGACGGCCGAGCCGAGCGGCGCGAAGAACAACGCCGAGAACTCCGCGGCCATGCCGGTCGACGCGACGTAGCTGTTGACGGCCTTCGTGTCGTCGTCGTCGCGCTGGAACAGGTCGTGCAGGTGGAACGGCTTCGAGACGGTCGTTCCGAGGCTCGCGCCCATCTGCAGCGCACCGGCTTCCTTGCCGACGGCGCCGCCGCCGAGCATCGTCATGCAGGTCGTCAGCAGGATGCCCGGCGCGAGCATGCCGGACAGCCGCTCGCCGCGGCGCATCGTGCGCACGACCGACTCGGTCGTCGTGTCCTGCGGCAGTTTCCACCAGCGGTACAGCAGCAGCTCGAGTACGCCGAGCACCGGCAGCAGCCACAGCAGCCACGTCCAGCGGACGAACAGCCGGCGCGACGCGTCGACGCAGATGCACAGCAGCACCGAGCCGAATCCGCAGACCACGCCGCACACCAGCGCGAACAGCAGGTGCTGCAGCAACTGCCGCCAGACGAACTTGCGGCCTTCGGGGCCATGGGCGCCCCGTTGGCACGATGCTCCGCGCCTGCAGCCGGCCCCGACCTTCGCGGCCGGTCCGTCGTGCGAATCGTGCACATCCTGTCCATCTGTCGTCATCCCGTTCGCCTCCCCCGTGCCGGCACCCGCGGCGCAACCCGGCCAAATCTATCCCGAGAATACCTCTATATATGCGGAGCGCGGCGACGGCCATGCCGATGGAAGAAAGCGACGGCGCCGACCCCCGACACGCCGCGTCTGTGGGAAACATCACACTTCGGGAGCCGAAAACCGCCGGGAACGCTCCCATGTCGCCGCTGTTCCTGAGCTACGATGAAACCCGTCGACAGTCAGCGATGATTGCCGCGGGGTGTACGACGCAGTCACCCGGGCCGGTCCCCCACCGGCGCAACACCATGATATTTATAGGAGACAACGTGAGTCGAATCAACGTCAGCATCATCAGTCCGGAAGCCGGCAACGGCCGCAACGCCGTCGCGGTCGGCATTGTCAGCGCGCTGTCGAAGCGCGAGAAGACCGGCGTCTTCCGTCCGGCCGTCACGAAGGACGAGGGCCTCACGTCCGTGCTGCTCGACCTCGCCTCCGCCGAGGAAACCCGCGACCAGGCCACCGGCGTCACGCCGCGCGAATCCCGCACCGATCCGGGCGACGCGCGCGCCGCGATCGTCGCCAAGTTCACCGAGACCGAAGCCGCCGTCAAGCCGGAGGCGATGGTCATCGTCGGCTCCGACAAGTCCTCCGTCGGCGATCCGGAACGCTTCGCGTTCAACGCTCGCGTCTCCGCCGACCTGCAGTCGCCGGTCCTGCTGACCGTCTGCACGATCGACCGCACGCCGGACGAGGTGGCCCAGACGATCGAGAGCTGCGAGAAGGTCATCGTCAACGCCGGCACGAAGGTCATCGGCGTGTTCGTCACCGGCTGCCGCGGCGACGACGCCGACAACCTGCGCAAGTACTTCGACGGCTACCGCCTGCCGGTCTGGACGATCCCGTTCGTCGACTTCGGCAAGGAAGGCGCCGTCGAGCACGCCGAGCAGGCGTTCTGCGAGAACGTCGATTCCGCGCAGTTCTTCGCCGCGCTCGACGAGCCGTTCGTCAAGCCGACGACGCCGTTCGCGTTCCAGTACTCGCTGCTCGAGAAGGCCAAGCGCGACAGGAAGACGATCGTGCTGCCGGAAGGCTGCGACGACCGCATCCTCAAGTCGGCCGACTACCTGCTCAAGCGCGAGATCGTCGACCTCATCATCATCGGCGAGCAGGACGAGATCCTCGCCCGCGGCAAGGAACTCGGCCTCGACTCGCTCGACAAGGCCCACTTCCAGTCGATGGACGACGAGGCGATGCTCCAGCCGATGATCGCCAAGCTGTGCGAACTGCGCGCCAAGAAGGGCATGACGCCCGAGAAGGCGGCCGCCACGCTCAAGGACATGAGCTACTTCGGCACGATGCTCGTCGTCATGGGCTACGCCGACGGCCTCGTCTCCGGCGCGATCAACTCGACGGCCAACACCGTGCGCCCGGCACTGCAGGTCATCAAGACGAAGCCGGACGCGACGTCGGTCTCCGGCGCGTTCCTGATGTGCTTCAAGGACCATGTCGCCGTCTTCGCCGACTGCGCCATCAACACGAACCCGGACGCCTCCGAAATCGCGAACATCGCCATCCAGTCGGCCGAGACCGCCAAGTCGTTCGACATCGACCCGAAGATCGGCATGCTGTCCTATTCGACGATCAACTCCGGCAAGGGCCCGGACGTCGACATCGTCGTCGAGGCCACGAAGCTCGTCGCCGAGCGCCGTCCGGACCTGCCGGTCGTCGGCCCGGTCCAGTTCGACGCCGCCTGGTCGCCGACCGTCGCCGCCGTCAAGGCGCCCGGCAACGACGTCGCCGGCCACGTCAACGTCTTCGTGTTCCCGGACCTGACGGCCGGCAACATCTGCTACAAGGCCGTCCAGCGCTCGAGCGGCGCCGTCGCGATCGGCCCGATCCTGCAGGGCCTGAACAAGCCGGTCAACGACCTGTCCCGCGGCGCCCTCGTCCAGGACATCATCAACACGATCGCGCTGACCGCCATCGAGGCGCAGCAGGACTGACGCCCATGTGCGTGCGTCCCCGCACGCTCCGCGCACCCCGCGCGTTCCTTACGCGCACCCCGCCGGGTGACCGGGTACTTCGCCGCCGGAAGGCTCCGCGAAACGCCCGGTCACTTGGTCTTGCGGCGTCGCATTGTAGCGTTCGCCGAGTACCCTGAAGTTTGGTAACTGGCCTCGCCGCCATGTCGCGGCGCGGCCTCACGCAGAAATCAATGGAGGATGCCCACAATGGCGAAAACCGTCCTTGTCATCAATTCCGGTTCCAGCTCCATCAAGTACCAGCTGGTGGACCTCGAGTCCGGCGAAGGTCTCGCTTCCGGCCTCGTCGAGAAGATCGGCGAGCCGATCGACGGCCACTACAAGCACGAGTACAACGGCGAGAAGCACGAACTGACCGAGAAGATCGAGAACCACGAGCAGGGTCTCAAGCGCGTGCTCCAGTTCTTCGACGAGTTCGGCCCGAAGCTCGACGAATCCGGCATCGTCGCCGTCGGTCACCGCGTGGTCCAGGGCGGCCACATCTTCCCGAAGCCGGCCCTCGTCACCGACGAGACGATCGCCAAGGTCGAGGAGCTCGCCGTGCTCGCCCCGCTGCACAACGGCCCGGAGGCCAAGGGCGCCGAGGTCATGCGCGAGCTGCTGCCGGACGTGCCGCAGGTCTTCGTGTTCGATTCCTCCTTCTTCGTCGACCTGCCGGAAGCTTCCAGCACCTACGCGCTGAACAAGGAAGTCGCCGACAAGTACAACATCCGCCGCTACGGCGCGCACGGCACGTCGCACCAGTACGTTTCCTCCGTCATCCCGGAGTTCCTCGGCAAGCCGGCCGAAGGCCTCAAGCAGATCGTCCTGCACATCGGCAACGGCGCCTCCGCCTCGGCCGAGCTGTCCGGCAGGCCGATCGAGACGTCGATGGGCCTCACCCCGCTCGAGGGCCTCGTCATGGGCTCCCGCACCGGTGACATCGACCCGGCCGTCGTCTTCCACCTGATCCGCAACGCCGGCATGGACGTCGACGAGCTCGACGACCTGTTCAACAAGAAGTCCGGCATGATGGGCATGACCGGCTTCGGCGACATGCGCGAGGTCCACCGCCTGATCGCCGAGGGCGACGAGAACGCCAAGCTGGCGCTCGACGTCTACATCCACCGCATCGTGAGCTACATCGGCGCCTACGCCGCGCAGCTCGGCGGCCTCGACGTGCTGACCTTCACGGCCGGCGTCGGCGAGAACGACGAGATCGTGCGCCGCATGGTCTGCGAGAAGCTGGCCCCGTTCGGCGTCAAGCTCGACAACGAGAAGAACGACACGCGCTCGAAGGAATCGCGCGTCATCTCGACGCCGGACTCCTCCGTCACCGTCTGCATCGTGCCGACGAACGAGGAGCTGGCCATCGCCCGCAAGTCCGCCGAGATCGCCGCCAACGGCGTCGACACCTACGGCAACAAGTTCGAGAAGTGAGCATTCAGGCGCACTGAACGATTCTTCGGATAGCGAGGGGTTCCGTTCCGCAGGGAACGGAACCCCTCGCCGTCTTTCGTGCCGCAAACGAAAGGAGCCCGGTCCATCCCCCGGACCGGGCTCCTTTCGAAGTTCCCCTTCGTGACTTGAACATTACCGGACGGGGGCGCGGGATGTCAGCGCGAGTCCCCGTTTCCCGACAGGATCTTCACTTCTCGCGTTCCGTTCAGGAACGGAGCATGGCCGTCCACATGCCGGTGAAGTCGGGAATGGTCTTGCGGGTGGTCGCGACGTCGACGATTTCGACGCCGTCGACCGCCAGGCCGAGCATCGCGGCAAACGTCGCCATGCGGTGGTCGGCATACGTCTCGAGGACGGCGCCGTGCAGCCGGCCGAACGGCACGTGGCCGATGCGGATGCCGTCGGGCAGTTCCTCCGCCTCTCCCCCGACGCGGCGGATCTCGGCGACGAGCGCCCTGAGGCGGTTCGTCTCGTGGCCGCGCAGGTGGCCGATGCCGACGAGCTCGGTGTCGCCGTCGGCCAGCGCGCACAGCGCGGCGATCGACGGCGCGATCTCGCCCGCCGCCGACATGTCGTAGCGGCCGAGACCGTGGATCGCATTACCGTTACGGTTGCCGGTGGCCCAGTCGCGCACGCCCATGCCCCGCACGGCGAGCGTGCCGGCGTAGCCGCGGGCGGCGAAGGCAGGATTGTCGCCGGCGTCCTCGGTGTCGAACGGGACGCCGTCGAGCGTGACGATGCCGCCGAGGTCGGCGAGCATCGCCGGCAGCAGAGCGCCGGGCTGCGTCGTGCGCGCCGGCCAGTTCGGCACGCGGACGGTGCCGCCGGCGATCAGCGCGGCGCCGAGGAACGGCGCCGCGTTCGACAGGTCCGGCTCGACGACGACGTCGACCGGCAGGTCGAGGGCATGCGGCCCGACGGTCCAGTGGCCCGGACGCACCATCCTCGCGTCGCCGCCGGCACCGTTGACGTCCTCGACGGTCATCGCGATGTGCGGCATGCTCGGCAGCTTCTCGCCGTCGTGGACGAGGTCGAGGCCATGCGGCAGCCTCGAGCCGATCAGCAGCAGGCCGGAAACGAACTGGGACGAGCCGGACGAGTCGATGACGACATGGGCGGCCGTCCCGTCGCGGGAATCGTCGCCGGCGGCGAGCGTGACCGGCGGCGTCAGCGTGAACGGCAGGTAGCCTTCCCTGCCCTCGAAGCGGATGTCGGCACCGAGCTGGCGCAGGCCGTCGAGCAGCGGCCCCATCGGCCGCCGGTAGGCCTCGGCGTCCCCGTCGAAGCGCACCGGACCGTCGGCAAACATTGCCAGTGGCGGCACGAACCGCATGACAGTGCCGGCCAGGCCGCAGTACACGTCGGCATCGCCGGAGAACCGTCCGCCGGCCGGCGGAGTGACGCGCACCGTCGTCGGGGCCGCGGCGCGGCCATCGGCGGCGGCATCGTCGCCGTCGCCGGCATCGTCGCGAATCTCGTCGAAACGCACGCCGAGCGCGGCGAGCGCGGCCATCATCAGGTCGGTGTCGCGGGACCTGAGCAGGCCGTGCAGCGTGACGGGCCGGTCGCCGAGGGCGGCGAGGACGAGATAGCGGTTGGACAGCGACTTGCTGCCGGGAATCGTGACGGTGGCGTCGAGCGGTCGCGCGGCGACCGGCGCCGGCCACGGGTCGGCCGGCACCGTCGCGGTGGGGTGGTTCTGAAGTGAAGTCATGCTGCCATCCTAGCGAACGGCGAGCGACGTCGGCGATGACGATTCATCCCGCGGAAAAGCCGCGGGGCACCCCCGGATGGCCTTCAGTTGTTCTGCAGCATGATGTGCAGCGTGGCGCGCTCGATGCTCAGGGGATGGTTCGGGAACGCGCGGTCGAACTGTTCCATTTCGGACATGTTCATCGGCACGCCCTTCGTGAACGAGGCGTCGTACGGGTCACGGCTCCAGGCCGGGTCGTCGTTGCCGGACAGCATGCCCTTCTGGACGGCGTATTCGTGGACCGTTGCCGCGCGCATGCCGGTGACGCCGGCCTCGTCGGCGAACATCGTCGCGCCGAGCACGCGTTCCTTGAAGTAGATGTGAAGTGTCAGGCAGTACTGGACGGCACCCCGCGGAAGGCGGCCCTGCATGGCGGCCGTGTGCTCGAGGCCGTCGACGTCGATGGCGGCCGGATCGCCGGCCGGGAACGCCGAGGCGACGTCGGCGGCGTCCTCGGCCTCCATGTCGGCGGTCGCCGGTGCCGGCGAGCCGGTGCCGACGGTCTTGACGATCGACCAGACGGCCTGCCGGCCCTTCTTCGTCGTTGCCGTGCCGACCGAGATGAGGCCCTGGTCTTCCTCGAGCGCGCCGTGGACGCCGTCGACGACGGCGCCGGGGTTGCCGACCGGCATCGCGTATTCGGCGGGAATGGCCTGGAGACGCAGCAGGCACATCGCCTGGTTCGTCGAGCAGCCGAGCGTCAGCAGGTCGGACGGATCGTCCGGCATCCGGTTCAGCACTTCGAACGGGGTGGGAATGGCGACTTCCAGCGGGCCTACCTGCACGTCTTTCGTGACCATGAATGTCCTTTCAGCGTCGAAAACAGATGAATTCCAGTCAATTAAGAACCCAGTGTAGCGACTCGGCATTCCGTCCGCTTCCCGTGGCGCGCCCGCCGCCCTGCGCAGCCGGTTTCCGTCACGCTCCCCCGCATGTCACAAATCCCGTGATCTGATCACGGGATTTGTGACATGCGGGGATAAAAACGCTTCGTGAGAAGCCGACTATCGCTTACTCGCCGTCCCAGTGCTCGCGCTCGCGCAGGTCCTCGTCGGCAGCCGTGCGCATCGCGTCGTCGACGGCGTCGGGACCAACCGGCGCGAGGATGCCGTCGGCGGCGGAATCGTCCAGGTTGTCCGGATCATTCGGCTTGGCGGCCTCGGCGACCTCGGCGGATTCGACGGGGGAATCGTCACCGGAGCCGTCGGTCGCCGCGGTGCCGGCGCCGGCCGGCACGCGGCCGAGGACGGTGGCCGGAGCGGTGACCGTGGCCGGGGCTCCGATGCCGGCGGTGGCACGCAGCAGCTGGTTCTGGATGCGGTCGTCCTCGATCGACGCGATCTGGCGCGAGAACACGATGAACCAGCCGAGGAACAGCATGCCGGACAGCGCCTCGACGTTCGTCAGCGTGTTCGCGCCCTCGAGCCACATCAGGCCGGCCACGCCGCAGACGGCGAGCGCGAGGTCGGAGATGACGTACAGCGACTTCGACAGCTGCGGCACGAGCCATGGCAGCCCGAGCAGCATGACGAGCATGACGCACGGCATGCCGCGGGCGAAGACGTTGTGCATGAACGGATGCGGCGTGTATCTGAACGTGCCGATGCCGATGAAGCAGATGCCGCTCAGCGTCAGCAGGACGGCCGTCAACGCCATCCTCGTCTTGAAATGACTGATGTCGCGGGCGTCGCTCCTGCCGCGCGAATCGTTCCCGGCGACATTTCCCTGCCGGTCGCCGTCCTGTTCTCCTTCCGTGCGATTCGTCCCGGCGGCCGTGCGCGGACCGTAGACGCGGTACGTGGCGACGAGTTCCGACAGCGCGAAGTACGAGATGATGATGATGCACAGGCCACCGAGGATCAGCGTCGAGTTGAACATGCTCGCCGCAAACGTCGTGCGGTCGCCGAGCTGCGAGAAGTTGTTGTTGAACCAGTTCGGGTCGGTCGTCGTCGTCGCGGCCGTGCCGACGCCGGAAACGATGAAGAACGGCAGCAGCGACGCGAGCGTCTTCGCGTCCATCAGCTCGGCCTGGATGAACGTGATGTAGCCGGCGATGCCGGCGATCGCGGCCGTCACCGACGGAATGTAGGTCTGGAACATCGCCGTGCCCATCAGCGAGTTGACGAGCGTGATGATCATGAACGACGTCAGGAACAGCGTGGACGCATAGACGACCGACAACGCGAGGATCTCGAACGCGCGCCGCAGCGAGACGTACCAGCGTCCGCGGAGCGCGAGCGAGCGGATGCGGTGCAGGTAGCCGACGATGAAGCTGGCGACGCCGCAGCCGGCGACGAGCGCCGAGGCGCCCATGAACCGGCGTTGCGACAGCTGCCAGAACGCGGAGGCGTAGTCGAGGTAGAGCAGCATGCCGACGCCGCCGATGATCGCGCAGAACAGGAAGGATAGCAATCCCACCGCTTCCGCCCGCTGATGACGTCCCATGCCGTTGCTCCCCTCGCTCGCCGCCATTGACGTCCTCATTGTAGGACGACGGGGCCATACGGGGTGAAGGATGTTGTCTGACGGCGTGCTATACTCGTGGCTTGTGCCGGCGGTTGGATTGCATGTCCCCGCAACCGCACGACGGGCTGTAGCGCAGTTTGGTAGCGCGCCTGCTTTGGGAGCAGGATGTCGCAGGTTCAAATCCTGTCAGCCCGACCGTCAACGCCCCGCCTTCCTTCCGGAAGGCGGGGCGTTTGCTGTTCCGCGCGCCTGCTTTTCCGAATCCGGACTTGCATGTGGCATGCAGGCGGCATCTTCTTGATGTCACGGACCCGAGCTCGAGGCTCGGGCCCGTGACATCAAGAACTGCATCGGAGCTGCATCATCGGAACCACGTCAGAACAGCACGGGCGTCTGGTCGGGCTTGTTGCCGCTCATCAGCATCATGAAGCTTCTCGGCTGGGCGGTGATCGCGAAGCCGGCCTCGAAGTTGAGTTCCGGACCCTTCGGATTGTGCGTGTCGACGACGAGGCGCCACTTCTTGCCGTAGCGCTCGTCCGGCAGCGTGAACATGATCGGCTCGTAGTGGGCGTTGAAGATGAGCAGGAAGTCGTTGTCGACCTGCCGGTTGCCATACCAGTCGGTCTCCGGGATGTCGGAGCCGTTGAGGTAGATCATGATCGAGAACGCGTGCGTGTCGCCCCAGGCGGCCAGGTCCATGATCGAGCCGGTGTGGTCGAACCACTCGACCTGCGGAATGTCCTCGCTGCCCGACCAGTCCTCGCGGCCCGTGAAGAAGCGGCGCCGGTGCAGGACCGGATGGGCCAGGCGCAGGTGCGTGAGTTTCGAGACAAACTCGAGCATGTCGCGCTGCGCGTCGTCGAGGTCCCAGTGCGTCCACGACAGCTGGTTGTCCTGACAGTAGGCGTTGTTGTTGCCCAGCTGCGTGCGGCACACCTCGTCGCCGCCGCAGATCATCGGGATGCCCTGCGAGAACAGCAGCGTCGAGAACATGTTGCGCATCTGCTGCTGGCGCAGCTCGACGATGTCGCGGATGGCAGTCGGCCCCTCCACGCCGCAGTTCCACGAGCGGTTGTTGCTTTCGCCGTCGCGATTGTCCTCGCCGTTGGCCTGGTTGTGCTTCTCGTTGTAGGAGACGAGGTCGTTCATCGTGAAGCCGTCGTGGGCCGTCACGAAGTTGACGGACGCGACCGGCTTGCGACCGTTCGTCTGGTAGAGGTCGGAGCTACCCATGAAACGGGACGTGAATTCCGGCAGCGTCGACGGCTGCGAGCGCCAGAAGTCGCGGACGGTGTCGCGGTAGCGGCCGTTCCATTCGGACCAGCTCGGCGGGAAGCCGCCGACCTGATAGCCGCCGGAACCGAGGTCCCACGGTTCGGCGATGAGCTTGACGTGGCCGATGACCGGGTCCTGCTGGACGATGTCGAAGAACGCGGACAGCTTGTCGACTTCCTGGAACTGGCGGGCCAGCGTGGCGGCGAGGTCGAAGCGGAAGCCGTCGACGTGCATTTCCTCCACCCAGTAGCGCAGCGAGTCGGTGATGAGCTGCAGCGCGTGCGGCGAGCGCATGAGCAGCGAGTTGCCGGTGCCGGTCGTGTCGAAGTAGTGGGCCTGGTCGTTGTCGACGAGCCGGTAGTAGGCCTGGTTGTCGATGCCCTTCAGGGACAGCGTGGGTCCCATGTGGTTGCCTTCGGCCGTGTGGTTGTAGACGACGTCGAGGATGACTTCCATGCCGGCCCGGTGGTAGGCCTTGACCATCGACTTGAACTCGTTGACCTGTTCGCCACGCTGGCCGGTGCTCGAGTAGCTGTTGTGGGGCGCGAAGAAGCCGATCGTGTTGTAGCCCCAGTAGTTCGACAGGCCCTTCTGCTGGAGGAACGAGTCGTTGATGAACTGGTGGATCGGCATGAGCTCGATGGCCGTGATGCCAAGGTTCTTCAGGTAGTCGATGACGGCGGGGTGCGCCAGTCCGGCGTAGGTGCCGCGCAGTTCGGCCGGGACGTGCGGGTTGAGGTTCGTCATGCCGCGCACGTGCGCCTCGTAGATGATCGAGTCGTGGTACGGAATCTGCGGGTGGCGGTCGTTGCCCCAGTCGAAGTAGGGGTTGACGACGGCCGCCTTCATCGTGTGCGGGGCCGAGTCGAGGTCGTTCATGTTCGTCGTCGAGTCCGGATCGTCGAACCAGTACGAGTACAGCGATTCGTCGCCGTCGACATTGCCCTCGATCGCCTTGGCGTACGGGTCGAGCAGCAGCTTGTTCGGGTTGCAGCGCAGGCCGTGCGCCGGGTCGTAGGGTCCGTAGACGCGGTAGCCGTAGCGCTGGCCGGGCTGGATGCCGGGAATGTAGATGTGCCAGACGTAGGAGTTCTGTTCGGTCAGTTCAATCCGGCTCTCGTTGTCCTGCTCGTCGAACAGGCACAGTTCGACTTTCTGCGCCACGCGCGAGTAGAGCGCGAAGTTGACGCCGGCGCCGTCGAACGTCGCGCCGAGCGGATACATGGATCCAGGTCGTGTTTGCATGGTTTCCATTGTCTCACAGTTCCGGCTCGACGGGGGCGTTATCCTGCTAACGTTTGCACAGTCGGTTAAGTTCTTCCTGCAAGATGGCGATTCTGCTGTTGGAGGCGGTGATTGGCAACGTTTGCACCTCGTTCCAGCTCTTCCAGCCGGATTCGACGTGTTCGTCGCCGTCGAAGTGCGTGGCTCCTGTTCGCCATCGGCGCAGCCGGACGATCATGACGTGGGCGAGCTCGTCGCTCATGCCCTCGGAGGAATAGTAGGCGCCGACGGTCTCGAATTCGGCACCGACGGGCGAATCGTCGCCGTTCTCGCCACCGGTCGCCGGCCGGAACTCGCCGGTGCCGTCGCAGCTGCCGGCGGTCTTGCCGTCGAGGACGATTCGTCCGGCCGGCGTGACGCCCGTTTCCTCGCGCAGTTCCCTCAATGCCGCGGCGAGCGTGTCCTCGCCGGCGTCGATCAGTCCGGCGGGCAGTCCGGGCACGTAGGCGTCGGCGCCGGCGCGGTATTCGCGTTCGACCAGGTAGCGGTCGGTGGCCGTGTCGTGGACGAGCATGACGACGGCTGGCGCGTGGACGACGACTTGCCGGCGGATGACGCTCTCGCCGCCGTCCGTCAGGTGCAGCGCGACGGCGCGGTCGTCGACGTGGAAGATGGCGCCGCGGTAGCGCGTGACCGACGACAGGATTGTCGCCGGAATGTCCATGTCGACCTGCGCCCCGGCCGTCTCGCCGTCGCCGTGCCGCTCGTCCGTTGTCACCGTCGCCATCGTCGCCCCGTTCCTTCTCCGTCCGTCACCGTCGTCGTTCAGTTCCTGATCGCCAGGTCCCACGGGTCGGTGCGCTGGCGGTCCCAGCGCGCCTCGACGCGTTCCCCGCAGACGCGCTCGATCGCCGCCGGCACGTCGACGAGCGCGTAGTTGAACCACAGCGACTCGATGGCGCTGTGCGGCGTGTTGATCAGCGCCGGACGCACGGCCGTCGCGGCCTCGCCGAGCGCGCCGGCCGCGTGGCCGCCACCCATGACGGCCGGTCCGTGGCCAAGCGGAATGCCGCGGCCGCGCATCGCGGCCTCGTAGTAGGACTGCTGCATTTCGTCGGTGGCCGGATGGTGGCGCAGGTCGCTGGTGACGTAGACGTCGACGCCGAGCGCGTTGACCTCGCCGAACATCGAGTCGCCGGATCCGGGCAGCACGGCGACGGTCTTCACCGGCATGTCGAGCGGGCCGGAGACCTGCACGCCGTATTCGGTGCGCGGCAGCGCGGCGGCGATCTTGCGGGCGAAGTCGCCGAGCGTCATCGGCTCGGCGAGCTCGCCGACGCGGCCCTCGCCGACGGCGTGCGGCACGCTGTCGTCGGCGATCGGCACCATCGGCACCTGGTCGACGAGACCGAACGTGTCGGCGGCGGCCTGCGCCACGCCGCGCCAGGCAGCGTCGGCGTTCGTGTGGCCCACCCACAGCGCGCAGTGGGCGCGGTAGAGCTTCGCGACGATTTCGCCGCGGAAGCCCTTGCCGGACACTTCGTGGACGGCGCGGAAAAACAGCGGATGGTGCGTGACGACGAGGTCGGCGCCGGAGGCGATCGCGTCGTCGATGACCTTCGTCGTCGGGTCGGCCGCGAAGACGATGCGGTGGACCTGGTCGGCGAGATCGCCGACGATGAGGCCGGGATGGTCCCAGTCCTCGGCGTACCGCAGCGGATAGAGCGTCTCGAGGACGTCGACGACCTGATTGAGCTGCACCATGTGCTTGTCCTTTCGCTAGTCGTGCTGTTGACCGGTCATGTCATGTCACTGGCTGGCCGCGCCGTGCGGTCGCCGGAGCCGGGACCGGTTCCGGCTCAGTGGGCGGCGAGCTGCCAGTCGGCACCGACGCCGGTCGAGACATCGAGCGGCACGGCGAGATCGACGGCGTGTTCCATCGCGTCGCGGACGAGCGCCGTCACGGCGTCGGTCTCCCCCGGCGCCAGCTCGACGACGAGTTCGTCGTGGATCTGCAGCACGATGCGGCTCAAGTAGCCGCCCTCGCGCAGCATCCGTTCGGCGCGGATCATCGCGATCTTCATGATGTCGGCGGCCGAGCCCTGAATCGGCGCGTTGAGCGCGGCGCGTTCCGCCGCCTCGCGGGCCGTCCGGTTCGCGGACGCGAGCGCTGGGAAGTAGCGGCGCCGGCCGAACATCGTCTCGGTGTAGCCGCGCTTGCGGGCCGTCGCGACGAGCGACTCGAGGTAGTCGTGCACCTTGCCGAACACGGCGAAGTACTGCGCCTTCAGCGCGTCGGCCTCGTGCGGCGTGATGCCGAGCTGCTGGGACAGGCCGTACGAGCTCAGGCCGTACGCCAGGCCGTAGCTCATCGCCTTGACGTGGCTGCGCTGGTCGGGCGTGATCCGGTCGGCCGGGATGCCGTAGACGAGCGACGCGACATACCGGTGGAAGTCGACGCCGGACTTGAACGCGTCAATGAGCGCCTCGTCGCCGGACAGGTCGGCCATGATGCGCAGTTCGACCTGCGAGTAGTCCGCGCTGAGCAGCGACGTGAAGTCGACGTCGCGGCGTTCGCGGTACGCCTCCGTCGCCTTCGTGGCCCGGGCGACGCCGGCGGGCAGCCCGTCGGCGACGACGAGCGGGCTAACGGTGCCGGGGCCGGCGACGAACGCCGAGCGGATCTCGCGGCCCTCGGCGTTGCGGTTCGGAATGTTCTGCAGGTTCGGGTCGACCGACGACAGGCGGCCGGTCGCGGCGACGGTCTGCTCGAACGTCGTGTGAATGCGGCCGTCGGCCGGGTTGACGGCGTCGGTCAGCGACTGGACGATCTGCTCGAGCTTGTTCGTCTCGCGGAAGCGCAGCACGGCGCCGAGGAATTCGTTGGCCGGCGTGCCTTCCTCGCTCGTCGCGTACAGCTTGACGAGGGCGGCGGCGTTCGTCGTCGGCGCGCCCTTCTTCGTCTTCTTCGTCGGCGTCAGGCCCATCTCGCCGAACAGCACCTCGCCGAGCTGCTTCGGGGACTTGAGCTTGACTTCGTGGCCGGCCGCCTGCCAGGCGAGCTGCTCCATCCTGGACGATTCTTCCGAGAACGTCGCGAGCATCGTCGAGAAGCGCTGCCGGTCGACGTCGACGCCGACCTGTTCCATCCGGAACAGCACGACGGACACCGGCATCTCGACGACGCGCAGCAGGTCGACCTGTTCGCGCCGCTCGAGTTCGGGGGCCAGGTGCCGGGCGAGCGCGGCGACGAGCGCGGCCTTCGCGGCCTGCGTGGCGCGCGCGTCGTCCGACAGGCCGCCGGTCTTGTCGGAGGAATCGTCATCGGCGAACAGCAGGTCGAGCGTGCCCTGCGTTTCCCCCTCGCCGTCGGCGGCGTCGCCGGTCATGTCGGCGAGCGTGACGTCGAGGAAATGCTGCGTGTAGTCGGCGAGCGTGGCGCCGGAGAAGTCCGGCTCGACCAGGTAGCCGGCAAGCTTCGTGTCGAATAGCGGCATCGGCAGCCGGTAGCCGCCGGCCGCGAGCATGTGCATCGTCTCCTTGAGCGAGTGGACGGCCGCCGTCGCCGCATACCGGTCGAGGACGTCCTGCAATGCGTCGTGCAGCGCCGCGTCGGTGGTCGCGTCGGCGGTGGCGACGGTCACGGCGTGGCCGTCGGCGGCGAGCAGCGTCACCGAGACCAGCGACGATGCGCCCGGCTTGGGCGATCCGTCCGCCAGCAGGCTCCACGAGCGGTCCACGTCGTCGACGCAGCGGTCGGACGCATGGTCGAGTTCGGCGACGACGTCCGTCCGGTCCGCATTGTCGGGGGCCCCGGCGGCGGCCGGGACCGTCAGGTGTCCGGCAGCCCAGCCGCGCAGGTCCTGCGCCGTGGCGATCTCGTCGACGGTCGTCGCGATCTCGACCGAGTCGCCCGTGCCGACGACGCCGTCGGAAAAGACGGCGCCACTGGTGCCGGAAGCAGGACGACGTCCGACGCGCGAATCGCGTCCGGCGGTGCCGCCACCGTCCGCGGCGCCGTCGCCTCGCCGGCCGAAATACGTGAGGATCTTGCGACGGCTGTTCTTGCCGAACTGCAGTTCGTCGAACAGCGCCGTCGTCGCGGCGGCGTCGACATTGCCGAACGCGAGCTCGTCCATCGACACGTCGAGGTCGAGGTCGCGCACGAGCGCGTTGACGCGGCGGTTGAGCCGCACCTGCTCGATGTTCTCGCGCAGCGCCTCGCCCTTCTTGCCCTTGATCTTGTCGGCGTTCTCGAGAACGCCCTCGAGCGAGCCGTACTGCGCGAGCCACTTGGCCGCGAAGCCGTCGCCGACGCCCGGAACGCCGGGAATGTTATCGCTCGTCTCGCCGCGCAGCGCCGCGAGGTCGGGATACTGCGCCGGCGTGACATGGTATTTTTCCTCGACGGCGGCCGGCGTCATGCGCTTGAGGTCGGAGAAATGGTAGCCGGGGTACAGCACCGTCGTCCTGTCGTCGACGAGCTGGAACGAATCGCGGTCGCCGGAGACGACAAGCGTCGAGTAGCCGTCCCGCTCCCCCATCGTCGCGAGCGTGGCGATGATGTCGTCGCCCTCGTAGCCAGGCTTCTCGAGATAGGTGACGCCAAGCGCCGTCAGCGCCTGCTGGATGAGCGGCAGCTGCGTGAGGAAATCCTCGGGAGGCGCCGTCCTCGTCGCCTTGTACTGGCCGAGCATTTCGTCGCGGAACGTGCCGCCCCGCACGTCGAAGGCGACGGCGAGCCGGTCGGGATGCTCGTCCCGGATGACGTCGGCCAGCATGACGAGGAAGCCGTAGACGGCGTTCGTCGCCTGGCCCTTGCCGTTCGAGAAGCTGTCGACCGGGTACGCGTAGAACGCCCGGAACGCCAGCGAATGGCCGTCGATGACGAGCAGCGTGCCGCGTTCGGCGGCGGGTTCTGTCGATTCACTCATAGGTACAGTCTTACCACAGCCGCCACATACGAAAACAGTGGCGGACGAACCGCCACTGTTTTCCAATGATCACCTGTCACGCCGGCATATGCCGGCGGGGTCACTCGGCGTCGGCGTCGGCGGCCGGCTTCTTGGGCTCGCCGTACTTGTCGATGATGGCCTGGGCCAGTCGCTTCTTCGGAATGCGCTGGTCCATCGACGTCTTCTGGATCCAGCGGAAGGCGCCCTGTTCGGTGAAGTTGGCCTTGTCCATGAGCAGGCCCTTGGCGCGGTCGACGAGCTTGCGCTCCTCGAGCGTGTCCTCGGCCTTCTGCAGCTTGGCCTCGGTGTCCTTGAGGGCCTCGCGGGTCTCCTCGAGCTCCTTCTCGTCGCGGTCGACGGAATCGAGCAGGTCGTTGATCTCGGCGAAGCGGCCCATCGCGACCTCGATCGCCGGCATCAGCTTGGACTCCTCGTACGGCTTGGTGACGTAGGCCATCGCGCCGGCGCCAATCGCCTGGCGCACGAGATCGGTCTGCGAGAAGGCCGTGAGCATGACGACCGGGGCGATGTTCTCGTCGCAGATGATGCCGGCGGCGGTAATGCCGTCCATCTTCGGCATCTTGACGTCCATGCAGACGACATCCGGCTTGAGTTCGCGGGTCAGGTCGACCGCTTCCTCGCCGTTGGCGGCCTCGCCGACGACTTCGTAGCCGTTGTCCTCGAGCATGGCGACGAGATCCATCCTGTTGACCGATTCGTCCTCGGCCACGACGACGGTACGCTTGCGGTCGGCGGCCGGCTCGGCCTCGGTGGCCTCGGCGGCCACCTGATCGGTCGAGTCCGTGTCGGCGGCCTGGGCGACGGCGTCCAGTTCCTCGGCGCTCAGCACTTCCTGATCGTTGGTTTTGGTTTCTGCCATGTTGATTCTTTCGATGTTCCCAATGCTCTTCGTTGTCGCGCCGGCGCGGTTCCTTCTGCCCGGCGCAATCCAAGGTTCCATCTTACACTCCGGCGCAACATGGCGCCGGAGAACACGCCCTGCGCCCCCGACAAGGCATGTGACTCCGGTCACGTCGGACGAATCGTCCCTCCCCGAATGCCGCGAACCCGGGCTTCGGAGCCCGGGTTCGCGACGCAGGAAAAGAAAAGGACGGGACCGGCCAGCCGGATCCGTCCGGCTAGACTTCCGGCACCTCTTCGGCGACCATGTAGTCCGGCGAATGGTAGAGACGCTGGATGGCGATGACCGACTTGGCATCGAGAATCGTGCCGTTGAGCACCATGTCGTAGGCTTCCTGCGGCGTGTAGAAGCGCACGTACGAACGCGTCGCGTCAGTGATGCCGCCGTCGCCGACTTCCTTGAGGCCGGACGCGAAGAACAGCGACGTGCACTGGTTCGAGAAGCTTGGTGTGTTGATGAAGCGGCAGAACTGGACGAAGTTCGCGGCCTCGTAGCCGACTTCCTCGTACAGCTTGCGCTTGGCGACCTCGAGCGGGCTTTCCGACTTCTTGACGGCGTGGCCGGCCGGAATCTCGAGCGTCCATCGGTGCACCGGGATACGGTACTGCTCGACGAGCGGAATCTTGCCGTCCGGCGTCAGGCCGATGACGCCGACCGAGTCGCCGTTGTTCTTGTGCAGCAGCAGCCGCTCGAAGCGACCGACCTCGTTCGAATTGAACGCCACGCGGTCGACGTTGAAATAATGGTTCGAGACGATCGACTCGCGGCTCTCTTCCTTGAGGGGCGTGGAACGCCACGGGTCGAAGCGGCGGTATGTTTCCTTCGTCATGCTTGTCTCCCTTCGTTGGCTGTCGTCGCCGGCGCAACTCACCTCGCCGGCAATGTCAGTCGATCAAAAGCATTGCGGCCAATTCTATTCCATTTGCGGGCGAAATGGTCGATTGTCCCACGGCCGGTTCCACGGTTGCGCCTGCCGGACAACTTGACTTTTCGCCGGCTTCGGGTAAGCTCGCTTCTGTTGCCGCCGCCGGCTTTGCAAGGCGGCGAACGATGCGCCCCGATATCCCAATCGGTAGAGGAAGCAGCCTCAAAATCTGCGCAGTGTGGGTTCGAGTCCCACTCGGGGCACTCTCCAACGAACAACGACAAAGGCCGGTTCCCGCAAGGGAACCGGCCTTTCGCGTCAGGCTAGTCGTTCACTCAGTCGCAGCGTTTGCTCAGTCGCAGGCGCCGACGGTGTGGACGTAGATCGAGTCGGTGCGGCCCGGCTGGTGCTCGCCTTGGGCGGAGCTCAGCACGACGATCTTGTCGCCATTGGCGACCTTGCCCTCTTCGCGCAGGACCTTGTCGGTGAAGATCATCAGGTCCTTGCGGGACATGTCGTGGTAGTCATCGGAGAGCAGCACGCCCTCGACACCCCAGGACAGGGCCAGCCAGTGGAACGTGTGCTCGTTCGTCGTCAGGCCGTAGATCGGGGTGGCCGGACGCTCGCGGGAGACGCGGTGCACGGTGGAGCCGGTCTGCGTGTAGGCGACGATGGCCTTGGCGTTGAGCTTGTCGGCGAGATCGACGGCGGCCGAGGAAACGGCGCCGGTCGACGACATGTCGAGGTTGTTCAGCTTCGGGATGCGGTCGAAGCCGTGCTCGGTGGCATAGCCCGAGATGCGGGACATCGTGATGACGGTGTCGGTCGGGTAATCGCCGACGGCGGTCTCGTTGGAGGTCATCGTGGCGTCGGTACCGTCGAGGACGGCGTTGGCGCAGTCGGAAGCCTCGGCGCGGGACGGGACCGGCGAGTGGACCATGGAGCCCAGGACCTCGGTGGCGACGATGACCGGCTTGGCGTACTGGCGTGCCAGCTCGATGCAGCGCTTGGTGACCAGCGGGACTTCCTCGAACGGCATCTCGACGGCCATGTCGCCACGGGCGACCATGATGCCGTCGAACGCCTTGACGATGTCCTCGAGGTTCTCGACGGCCTGCGGCTTCTCGATCTTCGCGACGACCGGGATGCGGCGGCCTTCCTCGTCCATGATCTCGTGGGCGCGGTCGATGTCGGAAGCGAAGCGGACGAACGACATGGCGATGATGTCGGCGCCGGTGCGGATGGCCCAGCGCAGGTCGTCCTCGTCCTTCTCGGTCAGGGCCGGCAGCGAGACGGCGACGCCCGGCAGGTTGATGCCCTTGTGGCTGGAGACCGGTCCGGCGACGACGACCTTCGTGTAGACGTTGTTGCCCTCGACCTTGGTGACCTCGAGGCGGACCTTGCCGTCGTCGATCAGGATCGGATCACCGGCGTGGCAGTCGCCCGGCAGGCCCTTGAACGTGCAGGACGTGATGTGCTCGTCACCCTCGATGTCGTCGGTCGTGATGATGAATTCCTGACCGGCCTTGAGCTGGACCTTGTCCTCGCCGTCGGCGTTCTTCTTGAACCAGCCGCAGCGGATCTTCGGGCCCTGCAGGTCGACGAGGACCGCGACGTTGCGGCCGGTCGTCTTCGAGGCTTCGCGCACGTTGTTGTAGACGCGGAGGTGGTCCTCCGGCGTGCCGTGCGAACGGTTCAGACGGGCGACGTCCATTCCCGCCTCGACCAGCTTGGTCAGGTTCTCGAGCGATTCGGTGGCGGGACCGATGGTGTCCACAATCTTTGCTTTGCGCATGAATGCATACCCTTTTCTGTGTAACGCCGGGCCCTCGTGGCCCAACAGTCGCACACCAGTCTACTCCGGAACCCCCACCTTCCCCAGCGGAAAACGCCGGTTTCTGTTACCGCTCACATTTCTTCATCGAGCGCATCTTGATCACCGACGCGAGGGCCGCCCCGCCGATCGCGACGACGATGACGGCGAGCGAGAGCCACGTCGGAATTTCCGGCACGGCCTCGATGCCGTGACCGCCGTTGATGAACGGCAACGAGTTGCCGTGCAGCGCCTCCATGATCAGCTTGACGCCGATGAAGCCGAGCACGATCGCCAGACCGGCCGGCAGGTAGACGAGCTTGTCGAGCATGGCGCCGAGCAGGAAGTAGAGCTGCTGCAGGCCGAGCAGCGCGAAGACGTTCGACGTGAACACGATGAACGGATCCTTCGTCAGGCCGAAGATCGCCGGAATCGAATCGCAGGCGAACATGACGTCGGTCGTGCCGATCGTCAGCAGGACGAACAGCATCGGCGTCCAGTACTTCAGGCCGTCCTTCTTGTCGACGATGCGCAGCCTCGTCCCGTCGTAGTCGTCGGAGACGCGCGAGATCTTGCGCATGAACCGGATCAGGGCGTTCTCGTGGAACTCTTCCTCGTCGTCCTCTCCCCTCGCGACCTTGACGGCCGTGTAAATCAGGAACGCGCCGAACAGGAAGAAGATCCACGTGAACCGCTCGATCAGCGCCGCGCCGACGAGAATGAACGCGCCGCGCAGCACGAGCGCGATCGCGATGCCCACCGACAGCACGTATTTCTGCAGCTTCTTCGGCACGGCGAAGTTCGACATGATGATGACGAAGACGAACAGGTTGTCGATGCTCAGCGAGTATTCGGTGAGCCAGCCCGAATAGAACTCGATCGCCGGGCCGGAACCGGCCACCCACCACATCAGGCCGCCGAAGATCAGCGCGCAGACGACGAAGAACAGGATGTGGCGGACGCATTCGCCGGTCGATGGCACGTGCGGCCGCCGTCCGATGACGGCGAGGTCGACGACGAAGAAGACCGCGAGCACGATGTAGGTGACCAGCATGAAGGCGAATGGGGTTTCGGACATAGCCACCCAGCATAGGAACCCTCGATGACGAATCGGCGTTACATTCCACGGTAAAACGGTTCGCCGTCTCACATGGTTGACGGGGGTGGCCGTCGACCTCCCCCGCCGCAGTCCGGTTCCGCGCGGCTCCGTCGGGTTACGTCCCGTTCCGCGCGTCGTCCGTTACCTCTTCGCCTCGGTCATCTGCCGCAGCTCCTTCTTCAGGCCCTTGATCTCGTCGCGCAGCCTGGCGGCAAGCTCGAACTGCAGCTGCTCGGCAGCCGTGTGCATCTGGTCGGACAGCTGGCGGATGAGGTCGGCAAGATCCTGCGCCGGCAGGCCGGCCTTGAGGATTTCCTCGTGGCGCCGGTCGATGTCGGCCTCGCTGACGTCCGGCACGCCCAGGTGCGAGTTGCCGGCCTTGTTGGCGTTCCTGTAGCCACCCTCGAGCAGCTCCTGGGTATCGACGTCCTCCTTGGCGAGCATGTCGTTGACGTCGGAGATCTTCTTGATCAGCGGCTTGGGGTCGATGCCGTGTTCCTCGTTGTACCTGATCTGGATCTCGCGGCGGCGGTTCGTCTCCGAGATCGCCTTGTCCATCGCCTCGGTGACGTCGTCGGCATACATGATGACGGTGCCGGAAACGTTGCGGGCGGCGCGGCCGATCGTCTGGATCAGCGAGCGGTACGAGCGCAGGAATCCTTCCTTGTCGGCGTCGAGGATAGCGACGAGCGAGACTTCCGGCAGGTCGAGGCCCTCGCGCAGCAGGTTGATGCCGACGATGACGTCGATCTTGCCCTCGCGCAGTTGCCGCAACAGCTCCACGCGGCGCAACGTGTCGACGTCGGAGTGCAGGTATTCGACCTTGATGCCGCGCTCGAGCAGGTAGTCGGTCAGGTCCTCGGCCATCTTCTTCGTTAGCGTCGTCACCAGCGTGCGCTCGTTCCTGGCCACGCGGTCCTTGATCTCGGCGAGCAGGTCGTCGACCTGCCCCTCCACCGGCCGCACGTCGATCTTCGGGTCGACGAGGCCGGTCGGGCGGATGATCTGCTCGACGACGCCGTCGGACAGTCCCAGCTCGTAGTCGCCCGGCGTCGCCGACAGGTAGACGGTCTGGCCCACGCGCTCGAGGAACTCCGGCCACTTGAGCGGCCGGTTGTCCATCGCGCTCGGCAGGCGGAAGCCGTGCTCGACCAAAGTGCGCTTTCGTGACGCGTCGCCTTCGTACATCGCGCCGATCTGCGGGACGGTGACGTGGCTTTCGTCGATGACGAGCAGGAAGTCGTCGGGGAAGAAGTCGAGCAGCGTGTGCGGCGGGGTGCCGGGCGCGCGGCCGTCGAAATGCCGCGAATAGTTCTCCACGCCGGAGCAGACGCCGACCTGCGAGAGCATCTCGAGGTCGTACGTCGTGCGCATCGACAGGCGCTGCGCCTCGAGTTCCTTGCCTTGCTTCTTCAGCTCGGCGACGCGTTCGTCGAGTTCCTGCTGGATCGACGCCAGCGCGCGCTCCATGCGCTGCGGGCCGGCAACGTAGTGCGACGCCGGGAAGATATGGACGCTTTCCTCGTCCCTGATGACGTCGCCGGTCAGCGGATGGAGCATCGAGATGCGGTCGATCTCGTCGCCGAAGAATTCGATCCTGACGGCGAGCTCCTCGTAGACCGGAATGATCTCGACGGTGTCGCCGCGCACCCGGAACGTGCCGCGCGTGAACGCGATGTCGTTGCGCTTGTACTGCATGTCGACGAACGTGCGCAGCAGGTCGTCGCGGTTGATTTCCTGGCCCTGCTTCAGGAACAGCATGCGGCCGGCGTACTCCTCCGGCGTGCCGAGGCCGTAAATGCAGCTGACCGTCGCGATGACGACGCAGTCGCGCCTCGTGAGCAGATTCGCCGTCGCCGCATGCCGCAACCGCTCGACATCGTCGTTGATGTTCGAGTCCTTCTCGATGTACGTGTCGGTCTGCGGAATGTAGGCTTCCGGCTGGTAGTAGTCGTAGTAGCTGACGAAATAGCTGACGGCGTTGTCGGGCATGAGTTCGCGGAACTCGGCGCACAGCTGCGCGGCCAGCGTCTTGTTCGGCTCGATGATCAGCGTCGGGCGCTGCAGCCGCTCGACGAGCCACGCCGTCGTCGCCGTCTTGCCGGTGCCGGTCGCGCCCATCAGCACGACGTCGTTCTCGCCGTTCTCGATGCGCGTCGCCAGCTCCTCGATCGCCTGCGGCTGGTCGCCGCTGGGCTGGTAGGGAGACTTGACGACAAACGGCCGGTTGGTGCGTTCAATTTCCGTCATGGGTTATCGGCTCGATTCTTCCGCTTCGCGCTGCCACGATTCGTACAGCTCATCCACTTGCTTCAGCATAGCGTTGCGCGGCCGGGTGCTGTCCACGACGGTATCGCTGATGGCGAGACGCCGGGCAGCCGTCGGCTGGCTGTTGATCCGGGCGACCGCCTCGCCGGCCGTCATGCCGCGCGTGGCGATCATGCGCCGCACGCGCTCCTTCTCCGGCGCCTCGACGGTGACGACGTGGTCGAACGAGAACGGCAGTTCGTCGACGACCTCCACGAGCAGCGGCACGTCGTGGACGACGACGAGGACGTCGCCGCCGGCCCGTCGGATCGCGGCGTCCTCGGTGGCCTGCGCGAGGGCGAAGATGGCGGGGTATTCGATGGCCATCAACCGTTCGCGGTTGCCGGCGGGAGAATCGTCGCCGAAGACTTGCGAGGCCAGCCAGCGCCGGTCCAGCGAGCCGTCGGCGTTGAGCGAGCCGGCGCCGAACTGCCGGGCAATCTCGTCCAGCACCGGCGACCCCGGCTCGACGACGTTGTGCGCGAGCACGTCATAGTCGACGACGACGGCCCCGAGCTCCGCAAGCCTCTCCGACACCGTCGACTTCCCCGCGGCAATCCCGCCTGTCAATCCAATCCGCAACACGTTCACGGTGCCCATATTAGCCTCCACTACGATGTCACGGACCCGAGCCGCAGGCTCGGGTCCGTGACATCGGCAGCAAAACGCGGAGGGCCCCGTCAGGATAATCCTGACGGGGCCCTCCGGCACAAGCAAGGCTAGGCCTGGCGGTCAGCTCACTTCTTCTCGCTCAGCAGCTGCTCGCGCAGGGCGGCCAGCTGGTCGGAGTCGGCGAGGGTGCCGTTCGAGGTGTTCTCGGACGAGTAGTTCGAGGCTTCCTCGACCTTCTCCTCGCGGGACGAAGCCTGGCCGTCCTCGGCGGCCGAAGCTTCGGCGTTCTCGAGCTCGCGGGCGACGAATTCCTTGTGCTGCTCCCACAGGTCGTGGGCGGCGGCGTACTGGTTTTCCCACTCTTCGCGCTGCTGCTCGTAGCCGGCAATCCACTCGTTGGTGTTCGGGTCGAAGCCCTCCGGGTACTTGTAGTTGCCTTCTTCGTCGTACTCGGCCGGCATGCCGTACAGCGCCGGATCGAAGTCCTCGGAAGCCGGATCGACGGAGTCGTTGGCCTGCTTGAGGGACAGCGAGATGCGGCGGCGGTCCAGGTCGACGTCGATGACCTTGACGAAGACGATCTCGCCCGGCTTGACGACGGTTTCCGGATTCTCGACGTGACGGTTGGCAAGCTCGGAGATGTGCACCAGGCCCTCGATGCCGTCCTCGACGGAGATGAACACGCCGAACTGGACGATCTTGGTGACCTTGCCACGGACGATCTGGCCGGGCACGTGGGTGCGGGCGAAGCGCTGCCACGGATCTTCCTGGGTCGCCTTGAGCGACAGGGAGATGCGTTCGCGATCGAGATCGACGTCGAGCACCTCGATGGTGACCTTGTCGCCGACCTTGACGACCTCGGACGGGTGGTCGATGTGCTTCCAGGACAGCTCGGAGACATGGATCAGGCCGTCAACGCCGCCAAGATCGACAAAGGCGCCGAAGTTGACGATGGAGGAGACCACGCCTTCGCGGATCTGGCCCTTCTTGAGCTGCGACAGGAAGGTCTCGCGGACCTCGGACTGCGTCTCCTCGAGGTACTGGCGACGGGACAGGACCACGTTGTTGCGGTTCTTGTCGAGCTCGAGGATCTTGGCCTTGATCTTCTGGCCGATGTACGGGGACAGGTCGCGGACGCGGCGCATTTCGACCAGCGACGCCGGCAGGAAGCCGCGCAGGCCGATGTCGACGATGAGGCCGCCCTTGACGGCTTCGATGACGGTGCCCTCGACGACGCCGTCGTCTTCCTTGATCTTCTCGATGTCGCCCCAGGCGCGCTCGTACTGGGCGCGCTTCTTGGACAGGATCAGGCGTCCTTCCTTGTCTTCCTTGGTGACGACAAGGGCCTCGATGGTGTCGCCGACCTCGACGACCTCATCCGGGTCAACGTCCTTCTTGATGGAAAGTTCACGGGAGGGGATCACACCCTCGGTCTTGTAGCCGATGTCCAGGAGGACTTCGTCGTGATCAACCTTGACGACGGTGCCCTCGACCAGATCACCATCGTCGAAGTTCTTGATGGTGGAGTCGACTGCCTTGATGAAGTCTTCGACGGTGCCGATGTCGTTCAGGGCAACCTTGGTGACTTCGTTATTGTTTTCTGCCATGTACAGTGGTTTCTTACAACTAGAAATTGTGGATAAAATCGATCTTCAGTTATGCCGATGCGCCGCTTGACACATACGGTTGTCAATACTACCCGGCCCCGTGGAAGATTTCGTGGAGAAAATTTCGGGCGTGTCGTTCCAGTCGTCTTGTTCCGGCGCGGGAGGACGGCGGCGTTGCCGTTCTCGAGACACTCGAGGCCGTTCGGCCAAGCCTACGCTCGAGAACGACATCGTCCGGCTCCTCCGGTTGGACCATCATCTTGCGTTTCGTAGAAACTTCATTTACCGCACGATTCGTTCGGCCATTTCGACTACGTTTTCCAGCAGCATCGTGCGGGTCATCGGGCCGACGCCGCCGGGGTTCGGCGTGTAGGCGCGGCACTTGTCGTAGCAGCCCGGATCGATGTCGCCGCGGACGCGCCAGCGCCCCTCGGCCTCGTCGTAGACGCGGGAGACGCCGACGTCGACGAGGACGGCGTCGTCGCGGATCATGTCCGCGGTCACGAAACCGGCCGAGCCCATCGCGGCGACGACGACGTCGGCGCGGCGGGTGTGGGCGGCGATGTCCCTCGTGCCGGTGTGGCACAGCGTCACCGTCGCGTTGACGGCGCGGCTCGTCAGCATCAGGCCGATCGTGCGGCCGATCGTGATGCCGCGGCCGAGCACGCACACCTCGGCGCCGTCGAGCCCGATGCCGTAGTCGCCGAGCAATTCGAGGACGCCGCGCGGCGTGCACGGCAGCGGCGTCGCCAGCGAGTCTCCTCCCCCGACGTGCAGCACGAGCTCGCCGAGGTTGGCCGGATGCATGCCGTCGGCGTCCTTGGCCGGGTCGATCGCGTCGATGACGGCGTTCTGGTCGACGTGGTCCGGCAGCGGCAGCTGGACAATGTAGCCGGTACAGGCCGGATCGTCGTTGAACTGTTCGACGGCGTCGAGGACCTGGCGCTCCGTCGCGTCGGCCGGCAGGTCGATGCGCAGCGACCTGATGCCGACCTCCTCGCAGTCCCGGTGCTTGCCCGCGACGTACTTGAGCGACCCCGGATCCTCGCCGACGAGAATCGTGCCCAGTCCCGGCTGCAGGCCGGCGGCCTTCAGCGCCGCTACCCTGTCGGCAAGTTTTGCCCGGGTTGCCGCCGCCGTCCGCTTGCCGTCGAGTATGATTGCCATCAGCGTACCTCCGTCCGAAATATCTGGACCAAGACCTTACCGCCGCCGACCAACCTCGCGCCGGCCGGTCTTGTTCGGCGGACCGGGGCGAATCGTTGCAAATTGGCGGACGAATCGTGCGATATCGAAAAAATATAGAACGATTCTCCACACGTCGAGGGGGAAACCATGAAGAAAGCTCACCTGCTGCGCACGCTCGTCGCCGCGGTGGCGGCGCTGGCCGTCGGCGCCGCCGTCGCCGGCTGCGGCGGCTCGTCCGCCGGCGAACCGACGACCGGCACGACGACGACCGAATCGTCCGACCCGATCACGCTCGTCGCCTCGCTCAACCAGTGGGGTTCGCTGGCCGCGGCGATCGGCGGCGACTACGTCGACGTCACGAGCATCCTGAGCTCGACGAGCGTGGACGCCCACGACTTCGAGCCGACAACGGCCGACGTCGCCAAGCTCGAGAAGGCGGACGTCGTCCTCGTCAACGGCGCCGGCTACGACACCTGGGCCGACAAGACGCTGGCGTCCGGCGCGACGAGGATCTCGGTCGCGGACACCGTCGGCGCCATCGACGGCGACAACCCGCACCTGTGGTTCTCGAAGGACGCCCGCGACGCCGTCGCCAAGGCGCTGCTCGAGACGTTCACGAAGCTGCGCCCGGACGCGAAGGACACGTTCCAGACGAACTACGACGCGTGGCAGCAGAAGGAGACGACGCTCGACGAGACGATGTCGAGCTTCGCGGACGCCTACTCCGGCGACAAGTACGCCGCGACCGAGTCGATCGCCTACTACCTGATGAGCGACCTGGGACTGTCCGACGCGACGCCGACCGGCTTCGCGCAGGCGATGAGCAACGAGTCCGAGCCGGCCGCTTCCGACATCAAGGCGTTCCAGGACCTCCTGAACGACAAGGGCGTGGAGCTGCTCGTCAACAACTCGCAGGAGGAGAACGACACGACGAAGGAGCTCGTCTCGCTCGCCGAGACCAACGGCATCGACGTGCTCGAGGTGACCGAGCAGATGCCGTCCGACTACGTCAACCTGACCGACTGGGTGACCGCGCTCGTCAACGAGGTCGTCTCCGACTTCAAGGACGGCCAGGCCTCCGGCGACGAAGCCTCCGCCAGCGCCACGACCGACGAGGGCACGGCCTCCGCGTCGTCGTCCGCCTCGGCGTCGTCGTCCGACTGAATTCCAACGCGAAAGGGCCCCCGCAGGCGGGGGCCCTTTTGCATGTACGGCGTCCGGCTACTTGCGGCGCAGGTAGTCGACGAGCTTGGCGATGGCCCAGAACAGCGTGCTCAGCGTGACGATCGCGAAGCTCGGCGGCGCCGGGAACATCGTCGCGAGGACAAGGCCGCCCCAGATCGCGAGCAGGCACAGCACCGTCGAGACGATCATGGCGCGCAACGGCGACGCCGTCACGATGTTGGCCGTCGCCGCCGGCGTGATGACGAGCGCGAAGATCAGCAGCGTGCCAACGGCCGGCACGGCGATCGTGATGACGCCGGCGAGAATGGCCATGTAGACGACGTTCATGACGCCGACCGGCACGCCCTTGGCCTGCGCGACCTGCTCGTCGAGCGAGCTGAACAGCAGCGGCCGGTAGACGATCGCGAAGACGGCGAGCAGCACGACGTCGAAGATGACGAAGCCGCGGATCTGGTCCGGCGTGACGGTCAGGATCGAGCCGAACAGGATGGACTGGAACTGCTGCGACGCCGAACTCGACATCCTCGCGAAGTACAGGCCCAGGCCGGTCGCGAACGCGAGCACGGTGCCGGTGGCGATCTCGCGCTGCGAGGCGCGCTTGCCGAGCGCCGCGATGACGAGCGCGCCGCCGAGCGCGAACACGCCCATGCCCAGCGACACCGGCAGGCCGAGCAGCACGGCGCCGGTGGCGCCCGGCAGGCCGATGTGCGCGAGCGCGTGCGCGGCGAACGTCGACTGGCGGGCGATCGTGAAGTAGCCGACGACGCCGGCGGCGACCGCGATGCACAGGCCGGCGACGAACGCCCTCGTCATGAACGACGCACCCAGCGTCGAGATCCAGTCGGGATCGTAGGTGAAGGAACTCATCGCGCGCCGTCCTTTCCGTCGTTGCCGGCGTTTGCACCGCCGTCTGCATTGGCGCCCGCGCTGCCGTCGGCGCCGTCGTCCGCGCCGTCCTCGCCCCCGCGGCGCAGGCCGATCAGCTGGTGCATGTGACCATGGCCGACAAGGCCGTGACCGTGGCGGTGGAATTCGGCGACCTCGTCGGGCCTGTGCACGTCGACCTCGCTGCCGGCCGGCCGGTCGAGCGACGGCGTGACGAACATATCGCCCTGCGGCGTCGTGACGACCTGGACGTCGGTGCCGTACAGGTGCGTGAGCAGGTCGGAGTCGAGGACCTGGTTGAGCGGCGCGTAGTGCGGGTGGCCGTCGAGCAGGTAGACGGCGCCGGTCAGGATCGGCAGCAGCATGTTGAGGTCGTGGGCGACAACCTGGATCGTCATGCCGAGCTCGCGGTTGAGCTTGGCAAGGATATGCACGGTGGCGCGCTGGCTGGCGAGGTCGAGGTTGGCGAGCGGCTCGTCGAGCATGAGCAGCTTCGGATCGGCGACGAGGGCCTGCGCGATCGCGACGCGCTGGCGCTGGCCGCCGGACAGGTCGGCGAGCCGGTACTTTGCGAACTGGCCGATGCCGATGAAGTCCATCGCCTCGCGGGCGCGTTCCTTCTGCTTGCGGGTGACCGGATGGATGCCGAACCGCGTGCCGGTCAGGCCGAGCAGCACCGACTGCTCCGCCGTCAGGCTCGAATCGATCTCGGAGACATAGGTCTGCGGCACGTAGCCGATCTCGGCGTTCATCTGCCCCGGCGCGCGGCCGAGCACCTTCATCG
This sequence comes from Bifidobacterium choloepi, assembly GCF_010667615.1. GTDB lineage: Bacteria > Actinomycetota > Actinomycetes > Actinomycetales > Bifidobacteriaceae > Bifidobacterium > Bifidobacterium choloepi. The sequence goes on from NZ_VYSG01000001.1 coordinate 344,780, forward strand.
TGCCGCCGGCGATCGGGATGAGGCCGAGTTCGGCCTTCATCAGCGTCGTCTTGCCGGCGCCGTTCGTGCCGACGATCGCCGTGACGGTACCGGCGGGAATGTCGAACGTGCCGTCCGACCAGATCGTCCTGCCGCCGCGGCGTATGGAAACGTCGCGCAGCGAAATGGCCGGATCGCGCACCGGCTCCTGCGTCCACGGCCGCGTTGCGCGGTCGTCGTCGTGACTGGTCACCGCCTGCCACCTTCCTCGTGGTGAATCGTTCCAGGAACGTTGGAAATACTGTCGTCCGGCAGTCCGGAAAGACATCCGCGCCGACGGCGGTCATTGTACAATTCATTAATGACAATGATTCTCAATAAGAAACGATCCGTCCCGCCTCCGGCGATCCGCTAGTCGACGGCGCCGTCGTGGTATTTCGGCAGGACGATCTCGAAGTCGACGCCGCGGTCGTCGTCGACGACCTGGACGGTGCCACCGTGCAGCTGGGCGGCCCAGCGCGCGATCGACAGGCCCAGGCCGGTGCCGCCGGACTCGGTGCCGGGACCCGACTTGCCCTTGACGAAGCGGCGAAAGATGTCGCTGCGCACCTCGCGCGGGATCTGCGAGCCGAAGTTGACGACGTTGGTGACGACGGTCTCCTCGAGCGGATCCTCGTGGGCCTCGACGAGCACCGACGTCTCGTCGGCCGAATGCTTGAGCGCGTTGGCGATGATGTTCGTGAACAGCTGGCGCAGGCGGTTCTGGTCGCCTTCCATGCGGATGCCGTCCGGGATCCTCAGCTCGATCGTGTGGTTGCCGGTGTCCGCGAACTGCAGCGGCCCGACGGTGTCGTTGACGAACGTCGCGAAGTCGAATTCCTCGACGTTGAGCGAGGCGGCGCCGGCCTCCATGCGCGACAGGTCGAGCAGGAACGCGATGAGGTCGGACAGCCGGTGCGTCTGGCGCAGGATGTTCTCGAGGTTGGCCGGCGTGGGCTCCACGACGCCGTCGGCCATGTTCTCGACCATCGCCTGCAGCGCCGAGACCGGGGTGCGCAGCTCGTGGCTGACGTTGGCGACCATGTCGCGGCGCATCTGGTCGGCGTGCTGGAGTTCCTCGGCCATCTCGTTGAACGAGCGCGCGAGCTGCGAGATCTCGTCGTGGCTGTTCGTGTCCACGCGCATGCGCACCGTATAGTCGCCCTCGGCCATCGCCTCGGCGGCCTTGCGCATCTGGCGCAGCGGCGCCGTCAGTCCCCGGCTGAAGCAGTACGTGAAGATCATCGTCGCGACGATCGCGATCGGCATCGCGAACCAGCCGTTGAAGCCGGCCTTCATCAGGAACCAGGCGACGAAGAACGCGAGGATCGTCGCGATGACGATGAGCGCCGACAGCTCGATCTTCAGCGACGTGAACAGGCCGGCCGGCTGCTGGTAGTCGAGCGAACGGTGCAGGTGCGCGCCGTGCGGCGCATGGGAGCGGTGCTGCTGGTGTGGCTGGTGATGCCTGTGGCGATCGGAATCTGGTTCTGGTGAGGTCATCGTGATCGTTCCTTACGAAGTACGGGGTGACGCGGCGTGCCGGCGCGACCGGCGCCGCGAACGAGACAGCCGCCAGTGTCGGAACGACTGGCGGCTGTCTGGCCGTGAATGGAAGACGGACAACGATCCGTCCGTCAGTTCTCCGGCGGTTCGAAGGCGTAGCCGACGCCGTGCACGGTGCGGATCATCGACGGTCCGAGCTTGTGGCGCAGCGCCTTGACGTGGCTGTCGACGGTGCGGGTGCCGGAGGCGTCCACCCAGTCCCAGACCTCCTCGAGCAGCTTCTCGCGCGTCAGGACCGACTTGGGCTTGCGGGCCAGCGTGGCGAGCAGGTCGAATTCGGTCGGCGTCAGGTGCACCGGCTCGCCGTCGAGCGTGACGACGCGTTGGGCCGGGTCGATGACGAGCGAGCCGAAGTCGAGGATCTTCTCGTTCTCCGAGTTCTTCGCGATGACCTTCGCGCGGTCCACGCGGCGCAGCAGCGCCTTGCAGCGGGCGATGAGCTCGCGCATCGAGAATGGCTTGGTCATGTAGTCGTCGGCGCCCGCGCCGAGGCCGATGATCTTGTCCGCCTCGTCGTCGCGGGCCGTGAGCATGAGGACCGGCACCGGACGTTCCGAGACAATGCGCTTCGTCGCCTCGAGGCCGTCCATCACCGGCAGCATGACGTCCATGATGACGAGATCCGGCTTCAACTGCGCGGCGGCCTGCACGGCGCTGGCGCCGTCGGAGACGACGCGCGCCGTCCAGCCTTCCGCCGTGAGCCGCTGGGCGATGGCGGTGGCGAGCGTCGGCTCGTCCTCGACGATCAATACCGTGCGCGGCGACGTGCCGCGCTGCGCCGACGAATTAATCATGACTGATCACACGCCTTTCTTCAGTTTTCCGGCTCGAGGAAGACGACGCCGAGCGCCGGCACCGTGATCTTCGTCGAGTAGTCGCGGGAATGGTACGCGCCGGCATTCGCCTCGATGTCGGTGTTGTGGATGCCGGAGCCGCCGTACTTCTCGTCGTCGGTCGTCAGCACCTCGCGCCACTTGCCACCCTTGGTGAGCGGGACCTGGTAGTCCTGCCACGCCGAGCCGGAGAAGTTGACGACGACGACCATCTGCTGGCCGTCCTTGCCGATGCGGACGAACGAGAGCGTGTTGTGGTCGGAATCGTCCGACGTCAGCCACTGGAAGCCGTCCGGCGTGAAGTCCTGGCTCCACAGCGCCGGGCTCTTCCTGTACAGGGCGTTGAGGTCGGCGACGAGGTCCTGCACGCCGCGGTGGTCGGGCCAGTTCAGGCAATCCCAGTCCAGCTGGCCGTTGCAGTCCCACTCGCCGTACTGGGCGAGCTCGTTGCCCATGAACGAGAGGTTCTTGCCCGGGTGGGCCCACTGGTAGGCGAACAGCGAGCGGACACCGGCGTAGCGCTGCCAGTCGTCGCCCGGCATCTTGCCGAACAGCGAGCCCTTGCCATAGACGACCTCGTCGTGGCTGATCGGCAGCACGTAGTGCTCCGAGTAGGCGTAGACCATCGAGAACGTGATCTCGTCGTGGTGCCACTTGCGGTTGATCGGCTGCTCGTGCAGGTACTCGAGCGTGTCGTGCATCCAGCCCATGTTCCACTTGAGCCCGTAGCCCAGGCCGCCCTCGCTCGTCGGCGCCGTGACGCCCGGATAGGCGGTGGACTCCTCGGCGATCATCATGATGCCGGGGTTGTTCTTGTACGCCGTGGCGTTGGCTTCCTGGATGAAATCGATGGCTTCGAGGTTCTCGCGGCCGCCGAACTTGTTCGGGCGCCACTGGCCGTTCTCGCGGCTGTAGTCGAGGTACAGCATCGAGGAGACGGCGTCCACGCGCAGGCCGTCGATGTGGTATTCGTCAAGCCAGAAGCAGGCGTTGGCGACGAGGAAGTTGCGCACCTCGCGGCGGCCGAAGTTGAAGATGTAGGTGCCCCAGTCCGGGTGCTCGCCGCGCAGCGGATCCGGATCCTCGTACAGCGGCGTGCCGTCGAAGCGGCCGAGCGCGAACGAGTCCTTCGGGAAGTGGGCCGGAACCCAGTCCATGATCACGCCGATGCCGGCGTCATGGAACTTCTCGACGAGGTACTTGAAGTCGTCCGGGCCGCCGAGACGCGAATCGATACCGTAGTAGCCGGTGACCTGGTAGCCCCAGGAGCCGCCGAACGGATGCTCGGCCAGCGGCATGAACTCGACGTGCGTGAAGCCCAGCTTCTGGACGTACGGCACGAGGGCGTCCGCGAGTTCGCGGTAGTTGTGGCAGTCCTTGCGCCACGAGTTGGCGTGCACCTCGTAGATCGAGACCGGGCCGTTGTGCGGATCGGTCTTGGCGCGCCTGTCCATCCAGGCCTTGTCGCCGGTGCCCCACTTGAACGTGGAGTCGGCGACGACCGAGCCGGTGCGCGGCGGGATCTCGTGCGACCGCTCCATCGGGTCGGCCTTCATTTCCCAGTTGTTGTAGGCATTGAGGATCTGGTACTTGTAGATCTCGCCGGCGCCGACGTCCGGGATGAACAGTTCCCAGACGCCCGAGGAGCCGAGCTCGCGCATCGCGTGGGCGCGGCCGTCCCAGCCGTTGAAGTCGCCGACCACGCGCACGGCGTGGGCGTTCGGCGCCCAGACGGTGAAGGCGGTGCCGGTGACGGGCTTGCCCTTCGTCCCGTCGGAGGCGCCCATCGGATCGTCGTAGGACTTGACGCGGGCGCCCATGACTTCCCAGAGGCGTTCGTGGCGGCCCTCGCCGAACAGATAGAGGTCCATGTCGCCGATCGTCGGCAGATAGCGGTACGGATCGTCCTGGACGACCGAGGAACCGTCCTCGTACGTCGTCTTGACGCGGTAGTCGGGCACCGAGTAGCCGTCCTTCGTCCTGAGGGACGGGACGACGGCGGCGAAGACGCCGTTGTGCTCGTGGGCGGCCTCGACGTCGCCCTGTTCGGTGACGATCGTGACGGTCTTGGCAAGCGGCTTGAGCACGCGGATCGTCGTGTACCTGGCGTCCTTGCCGGCGCCGAGGTGGGCACCGAGGATCTCGTGCGGGTTGTAGAACTGCCCGTTGCTGACGGCGTCCAGCTGGTCGGCATTGACCGTGACCAGGGCGCCTGCGTTGGCGATGGCCAGCGCCGAATCATGTGAAGAAGAAGTTGTCATGCCAAAAGAATAAGCACATTTGTGAAGGTCGCGGGCGGTTTCACTGATATTCCCCGACAATTTCCTTACTTTTTTACGTAACGGCTAATATTCGCGCCGGCAAGTTCGACTGTCGCGGTCTCTTTGTCGAAATCGTCGCCGGCCACGATTCATCCGCAAGGCAACTTCGGCACGTCGTCGTCTCCCCTTCCCCGCCGGCGCCGTCCGCATGTCAGCATCCGGACGCCGGGAAGGGCCAAATGCGGCCAATCGTCCAAGGCGGACGGCATAATAAGTTGGGTTTTTCACGCAATCACCACGGAGGGTTCATGGGGTACAAAGTCGGCGATATGGTCGTTTATCCGCGTCACGGCGCCGCCAAGGTCGAGGCCATCACCGAGCGTACGGTGAAGGGAGTCACCCGCGAATATCTTCAGCTGTCGGTCCTGTCCAGCGACGGGCTCGTCATCAACGTCCCGGTCGAGAACGCCAAGAAGGTCGGCGTCCGCGACATCGTCGACGCCCAGGAAGTCGCGAAGGTCTTCGAGATCCTGCGCACGCCGATCATCGAGAAGGAAATGAACTGGTCGCGCCGCTACAAGCTGAACGTCGAGAAGATCGCGACCGGCGACGTCAACAAGATCGCCGAGGTCGTCCGCGACCTCGCGCAGCGCGACGTCGACGAGCACGGCCTGTCCGCCGGCGAGAAGCGCATGCTGACGAAGGCCCGCTCGATCCTGACCTCCGAGATCTCGTTGTCGGAGAAGCTGGAGGAAGAGGAGGCGCAGCGCCTGCTCGACGTCAACCTCGGCTACCGCGAGCCGCTGCCGGGCGACGACGACCACCACACGTTCGCTCCCGAGGAGGGTGCGTCCGAGACGCTCGCCCGCATCGAGGCCGAGACGAAGAAGAAGTGACCGGTTCCGCCACGAACGACAATCTTGCGCAGGGCGCCGGCGACGACATGCACGGCATGGACGTCGCCGGCGCCCTGCGCATTGGATCGGGCTTCGACGCGCACCGCTTCGCCGGCGACGACCGGCCGCTGTGGCTCGCCTGCCTCGAATGGCCCGGCGAGGGCCCGGGCATCGACGGCGATTCCGACGGCGACGTCGTCGCGCACGCGCTGATCGACGCGCTGCTGTCCGCCTGCCGTGCCGGCGACATCGGATCGCTGTTCGGCGTCGGCGCCAACGCGCGCGGCGCCGGCATGCACGGCGCCCCGATGCTGCGCGAGACGCTCGCCCGTGTCCGCGACCTCGGCTTCGCCCCGGTCAACGCCGTCGTCACCGTCATCGGCAACCGTCCCAAGGTCAACCGTCGCCGCGCCGAAGCCCAGGACACGCTGTCCGCGCTGCTCGGCTGCCCGGTCAGTCTCTCCGCCACGACGACCGACGGCATGGGCTTCACCGGCCGCGGCGAGGGCATAGCCGCCCAGGCCACCGTCCTGCTGCATTGTCTCCCCTGAATTCCCGTCGATGTTCATCCGGGGCCCATGGGTCTAGGCGTCCGGAGGCGGGGCGTAGGCGAGGCTCAGGGCGGTGACGACGGGGATGCCCGCGGCGGTCAGGACATCGGTGCAGGCGCGCATCGTCGCGCCGGTCGTCACGATGTCGTCGACGAGGACGGCCACCGTCGCGCCGCCGTCCCCTGTCGGCCGTCCTGCGCGATCCTCGCGGCTGTCCACTTCCCCGGCATTGCCGGACAATTCCGGGACGAATCGTTCCAGGTCGCGCAGGACGAGGCGGTTGGCGAGACGGGCGGCGCGCTGGCGGACCGAGGAGGCCTCGACCGACTTGCGACGCACGTCCCTCGCGGCGAGAATCGGCGCGGCGACGACGTCGATGCCGAGGCGGCGGACCGTCATGTCGCCGGACAGCCGGCGCGCGACGGCGCCGACAAGCGGATCCATCTGGCGACGTCCGCGCGAGCGGACCGACTTCGGCGTCGACGGCGCGGCGACGACGAGCAGGCGGCTCACGGACTGTCCTTGTCCATCGCCAAGCCACCGTCCCACGTGATCGGCGGCGAGGGCGGCGAGGATGTCGCCGAAGACGCCGTCGCATTCCTCGTCGCCGTGGTCCTTCCACAGCAGGATCGCGTCGCGGACGGGACCGGCGTAGGTGGCGGCGCCGAAGCCGCACCCGGCCAGCGTGCCGGGCAGCGGATAGCTCCAGTCGCGGCCGAACAGTTCCAGGCACCGTGGGCACAGCACTTCGTCGGGCATGTCGCAGCCGGCGCAGCCGCGCGGGAACACGAGGTCACGCACGGTCGCGCCGAGGATCCGCGTCGTTCCGGCAACGGCCGAGGTCACGGCTACGCGGCGACCGGCATGGCCCCGGCGACGGCCATTGGCCGGATGGTGTTCAGCGATGATGGCGGAACCAATCGTTCATGTGGCTGACGACGGCGAGCGTGTCCTCGGGCCCGTCGACGCGCAGCGCGCGGGTGCCGGCCCTGGCAGCCGGATAGTCGTTGCCGTCGGGGTCCATGCGGTCGCCGATGAAGACGATGTCGCCGATGCCGACGCCGAGCATGCCGGCGAGCTCGTTGACGGCGTAGGCCTTGTCGACGCCGCGCAGCGAGACGTCGACGCTCGTCGAGCCACCCGAGCGCACCTCGAGGTGCGGCACGTCGCGCTGGACGGCGACCTTGAGGCGGTTCTTCTTCTCGTTCGTCGGGTCCCACTGTTCCTTGAGCTCGACCGGCGCCTGCTGGCCGAGGGCCGAGAACGTGATCTGGCTGCCGCGGTCCTCGATGACATCGCCGTACGGATGCTCTTCCCACAGGCCCATCTCGCGGGCGTGGCGCTCGAGCGACTTCATGACGAGCTTGCGGTCGATTTCGCTCAGGTCGTGCTTGTACTGGAGCTCCCATTCCCCGGCCGGCCGGCCGCTGCCCTCCCCCTCGGACGGATGGTCGCTCGCCGGCGTCGGCGACGCGGCGGCTTTCCAGCGGTAGTAGCGGGTGCCGCTCGTCGGCATCAGGTATATGTTGTCGCGGTTCGCCTCGGCCGTCAGCATGTCGGTGACCTGGCTCGTCACGAGTGCCATCGTGCCGCCGGAGACGATCGCGACCGGCACGTGTCCGGTCAGCTCGGACAGCGCCGCGGCCATCGGTTCCTTCATCGGCTTCTTGCTCCTGGCCAGCGTGCCGTCGAGATCGAACGCCACCATCCTCATGGCGCCGCTGACGGCATCGAGATCGACGTCGGTCCAGTTCGGTACGACGACAGCTTCCATCCCATCCTCCCGGGTTTCGGTTACGCAATCGGTCCACCATCCTACCGCATGGAGTAGGGTGTTCCATATGCAGACACCACCCTGGGAAGCGAAAGTCTATCGGAATCGTCACGGCCGCGGCGTCAGGACGCCGATGTTCGGCACCCGCCTGCCGCGCTACCGCACGCGCAGCGGCTATTTCGACGACGCCGTCGCCTCGCAGCTCAAGCGGCTCAACGGCGCGTGGCCCGAGCTGATCGGGCCGGTCCAGTTCGCCGTCGAGGACGTGCCGCCGTCGAATCCGGCGCCGTGGGAGCGCCAGCCGCAGCTGACGTCGCAGGCGTTCGCCGCCACGCACGGCTCCCCCGCCCGCATCGTCCTCTACCGCATGCCGTTGCAGAGCCACGCCCGCGACCGCGAGGACCTGCAGTTCGCCATCCGCGACGAGCTCGTCCTGCGCATCGCCGAGCTCTACGGGCGCCGCCCCGAGGAAATCGATCCGGACTGGGGCATGTAGGCAGACCTGCCACCCCGTCATTGATGTCGCGAGCCCGGGCTTGAAGCCCGGGCTCGCGACATCAATGACTACTTCACGATCGTCGGGTCGTTGATCGCGTTCACCGTCGTCTTCGAGACGGTCAGCGGCGTCGAGGCGACATAGGCCAGCCCGGCGAGGCCGGCACCGGAGACGGACTTCGACGACAGGCCGAGGCCCCAGACGACCGTTGCCGGATTGTTGTTGTCGTCGTCGGCGGACGTCGTCGCGGACGAATCGTCGCCGCTGGCGTCCGTCGTGACGCGGACGGCGGCGACGTCGTCGCCGAGGTCGGAGACGGCGACGGACAGGCCGGATTCGTGGTCGATCGTCTCCGACTTCGCCGTGCCGAACGTGCCGTCGGCCTTGACCGGCTGCAGCGTCACCGTTGCCGCTTCGGACGTCGGGTTGACGAGGACGACGGAGGCCTGCGCGTCGGACGGCACGGCGACGGCCGATTCGCCGGCGGCGGCGCTGCCGGCCACGAGCGCGAAGTCGCGCTGGCCGCCGTCGCCGGACTTCGACACCTTCGCGAGGATCGAGAAATCGTCGCCGGTCGACGTGCCGGTCGACGCGTCCTCCGTCGTCGCGACGAGACCGGTCGTCCAGCCGGGCGCGTCGTCGAGCGTGACGACGGAGACCTTGCCGGCCGCCAGCTGGACCGTCTTCGCGGTTTCGGCGCCGGCGGTGCCGGTCCACTTGAGCGTCACGTCGGTGTCGACGTCGGCGTACAGGTACGTCGTCAGCGACTCGGAGGACGAATCGTACGATCCGAGCGGGATGGCCTGCACGGCCGCCGAGTCGCCGGTGGCCTTCGAGGCGAGCGGGACGGCGAAGTCCGAGCCGTTCGGCGTCAGGCCGTCCATCGCGATCGAGCGCACGACGGCGCCGACCGGCGTCACCGAGCTCGTCAGCTTGACGTAGAGGCCGGACTGGTCGCCGGCGGCGGCCGCGAGGTCGACGGTGGCCGACGAGGCGGCGGCGATCGCGATCGTCGAGTTCGTCGCCATCGCGACGTCGCCGTCGGGGCCGTGGATCTCGATGTCGACGGTCGTCGCGCGGTCGCCGGGGTTGGTGATGACGAGCTGCTCGGTCGTCGACGACGATGTTTCGGGCACGAGCAGCGTCTGCGTCAGCGCCGTCGTCGTACAGCCGGCGGCCGAGACGCCCTCGATGTCGCCGGTCGTCGCCCAGCTGAACAGCGTGCCGGCGGCGCCGGTGCCGTCGTCGGCGGTCAGGATGCGGGTGTCGAGGACGGTCGCTTCCTTCTGCGAGTCGGCAGAGGCGACGACGGCCGTGTCGTCGTCGGACGAGGACGATTCCTCCGTGTCCGACGTCGCCGTCGACGTCGTCGGACCGCTCAGGACCGTGGCGTTCGCGCCGTCGACGTCGGAGAGCGCCTCGACCTGCGCATGGAAGACGGAGCCGAGCGCGACGTAGCGGGTACGCGACGCGATGTCGCCGGTCGTCGCCTGGAATTCCGAGTCGCCGTACGAGCCGGTGTCGGCGAGGTTCATCTGCGCCGGGCAGTACTGCTCGATCTGCTTAGGGCTGGCGAGCTGCGAGACGGCGGCGCTCGACGTGGCCGAGTCGGCGGACGTCGTCGGCAGCAGCGTCAGCGCGGCGACGACGGCCGCCGCGACGACGGCGCCGACGATGCCGACCGTCGCCCGTCCGGCGCGGTGGCGACCCGAGCGCGCCATGTCCGGCGCGCCGTCATGATGTTCTTCGCCGGCGGTCACGAGATCGTGGTCATTGCGGTCGGTGCGGCTCATGCTTCCTCCCCCTCGTCGGACGTGCCGTCGATCGCGGCCGTCGGCGTGTGCCGGCGCGGAATGGCGACGACGATGTAGAGCGCCGTCACGATGACGAGGCACCACAGCCACGCCGCGCGCCACGGGCTCGACTGCGTGCGCATCTGCCAGCCGACGTCGATCTTCTGGTCGGCGTAGCTCGAGAGCGTCAGCCGGTAGTAGACGCCGTCGTCGTTGTCGACGACGGACTGCGTGCCGGTAGACGACGTGATGTTGGCAACGAGCTGGTCGGTCGCCTTCGACGAGATGTCGTCGCCGTTGCCGGCCACGACGTAGATGCCGCCGAAGCCGAGGTCGCTCAGGTCCTGGATGGCATCGGCGTCGGCGTTGGCGAGCAGCTTGCCGGCGATCGCGGCGAGCTCGTCGTTCTCGGTGTTCGTCTCGTTGCCGAACGCGATGCGCACGCGCTGGGCGGCCGACGAGTCGATCAGGTCGCCGCGGCCGGTGCGCATGACGGTGTAGGCGACGGTGTTGTTCGATTCGGCCGCCAGGGCGAGCACGCGGCGGTCGGGGTTCTGCGACAGGTACTGCTGGGCGACCATCGGCAGGCCGGAGCCCGAGACTCCGATGCCGTACAGCTCGGCGTTGGCGTAGCCGTTGCAGGCGCACAGGAACGTGACGGCGGCCAGCGCGACGGAGATGAGCAGGCGGCCGACTGCGGCGCCGTGGAACTTGCGGGCGCCGCGGTCCGTCAGCGGCGTGAACGCCTTGACGGCCGGGCCGGCCATCATGCACACGCAGCAGATCAGGCCGGCGAACGCGAGCGACAGGCCCGGCATCGTCGAGCCGGCGACCGAGCCGGTGCCGGACGCCGCGACGGCGACGGCGCCGGAGACCATCGCCAGCAGGATGCCGCAGACGATGACGGTCCACAGGATGTGCGAGGCGCGGAACAGCGACGGGCGCAACAGCGCGACGATCGCGACGACGGCGAGGACGGCGAGCAGCACGAGGATCAGCACGACGCGCACGGTGTCCGTCGACGTCCAGCCGGCGGCCAGCAGGTCGTCGCCGCCGGTGTCCATGCCGAACACGGCGGCGACGATCGCCGTCAGGTTGCGCACGGCCGGCGTGCCATCGACGGAGGCGAGCGGTACAGTGACGTCGCCGAACAGCTGGCGCCACATGCCGTCGCCGGCGTAGCGGATGGCGTTGACGATCGTCGGCGCCAGCGCGAACGCGGCCGGGAACGGAATGAGGACGAGCATCATGCGGTGACGGCGCACGAAGACGAGGAACGCGACGAAGATGACGACGAGCGCGAGCAGCAGCTGCGGTTCGGCGGCGACGACCGGCATGAACAGCAGCGCGGCGAGCGCGGCGGCCTGCACCGAGGCGCGCGGGTTGACCGGCTGTTCGGTGCGGTACATGCCAACGGCCTTGAACACGAACGCGAACGCGGCCGGCATGAAGACGAAGACGGTGAGCATCGCGACGTCGGCCTGCGCGAACATGCCGGTGCCGAGCGCGAGCGCGAACCAGGCGAGCGCGCCGAGCACGCGCACCGGGTTCGAGCGGGTGACGACGCCGGCGAGCGCCCAGAACGACAGGGTCATCGCCGGGGCGGCGAGGAAGAACAGCAGCGTGACGGCGAGCGCGACGTGGCCGCCGGTGACGGCGGAGACGACCATGAGGACGAGCAGCCATGGCGTCGGCGGCGCCGGGATGCCGGTGCCGGTCGTGCCGAAGACCCAAGGCGTGGTGGCGGAGGCGACGAGCTGGTCCCACGTGGCGCCGGTCGGCAGCAGCGTGTCCGAGTACAGCGAGACGTCGGCGGACCAGGCGGTGCGGAACAGTTGCCAGTAGACGGCGACGACGACGGCGAACGCGACGAGGGCGGCGAGCAGGGCGTAGGTCCAGCGGCGGATGCGCTGGCGGCGCAGGTGGGCGCGGGCGAGCGGGCTGAGCAGCACCTGCGTGCGCTGGTCCTCGTATTCGCGCGTGGCGGCCTTCCATGCGGCGATCTGGTGGTGGTCGGCGACGAGCTGGCCGATGTCGCGCCGCCCGACGCGGGTCTGCTGGCCCATGCGGTGGCGGGCGGTCAGCGCGCCGGGGATGTTGAACAGCGCGATCCACGGCATGCACAGCATGCACCAGCCGCGGTAGGGCATCTTGCGGAACAGCTGGCGGACGGCGTCGCACAGGCAGACGACGAGCCGCAGGATCCAGGCGAGCGGCCACCAGCCGGCGGCGAAGTCGGTGTAGAAGTATTTCTGGCTGGCGGCGAGCACCGGCATCGACGTGTCGATGGCGTCGGCGTCGTCGAGCGGCTTGCCGTCGGCGGTGCGCACGCCCTCGTAGCGGGCGCGGCGGTGGGCGATCCTCGCGGACGGCACGACGACGACGCGCTTGCCGTTGAGGCACAGGCGCCGGCAGAAGTCGGCCGATTCGCGGTAGGTGGTGAACCACGGGTTGACGCCGTGGACGCTGGCGAGCGTGTGGTCGGGGATCAGCGCGCCGGCGAGCGAGACGGCGTAGACGTCCTGGCGGCCATCGTACTGCTGCTGGTCGGGTTCGCCGTCGACGACGAGCGTGCGCAGGCCGTGGCGGTAGGCGTAGGCGCCGACGTTGTGCAGGTGCTCGCCTTCCCAGTCGAGCTGCTTGGCGCCGAGGACCGCCGCGGTCGGCGTGTTGTTCCATGCGTCCAGCAACGATTCGAGGCAGTGGTCGTCGGCGGGGCGCGAATCGTCGTGCAGCAGCCACAGCGTGCGGCTCGACGTGTCCACCTGGGCGTTGCGGACGGCCTTCGCGACGGCGTCGCCGAACGAGCGGGCCTGCGCGACCTTGACGATCTGGACCGAGAGGCTGGCCGGCGCGGCGCCCGCGCAGGCGACGTCGACGACGGTGCGCACCGACTGGAGCGTCTGGCCCGAGCAGTCGGCGATGACGACGGTGCCGGGCAGCACGGTCTGGGACAGGATAGCCCGCAGCGTGGCGGGCAGGTAGCGCATGTCCTGCTCGACGGTGACGACGGCGGTCACTTTCTCCTCGACCCGTTGCGCCCGGGCGTATGGTTCGACCGCCAACGTTTCGCCGACGAGCCGCTGGATCTCGCTGCTCCCTGTCAAATTCATAGTGCCCAGTGTACGCACGCGCGCGGATGCCCTGTCAACATGTTCCTCGTCTTGCCTCCTTCCATCCTGCTGCCGTGCCCGTCACGGGAACCGTTGCGGATCATCCGTTCCGGCGGGGCCAACGTGCGCATTCAGTGGCGGTTCAGGCAAGCTGGTGGTTGTGTTCAGCCGGTCGTCATATAATCTGTACCGTTCACGCATCTCCGATGGCCGCACGGGCGCTCAGGAGACGGCATAGAGGACGCGCACCGACGGACCGGACGGCGACGCGACAGAAGACGTTGACGAAGTAGGAAAGGCGAACTCTTGGCCTCTCACAGGAATTCAGGCGAATCCAATCCGAATCTCGGTGGCACCCACAAGAATCCTCCGCGCCACACGGCCAGCTACCGTGTCCATCATCGCATGCTGACGGTCATCGCCTGCATTGTCATCGCGGTCCTCGCGTTCGCCGGCACGGCGGCCGCGGCCGTCTGGATCAATCTCGACTCGGCCGTCAAGTCGACGAAGGTCGACTATGTCAGCCAGGGCGACGGCGACAGCGAGGAGGTCGTCGATCCGAACGCCGGCGAGACGATCTCGTTCGTCATCATCGGACAGGACACCCGCGACGGCGCGTCCGGCTCGATCACCGGCGACGCCGACGAGAACTCCGACCTGCATTCGGCGGACACGACGATGGTCGCGCAGATCTCCGCGGACCGCTCCTACATCAACCTCGTCTCGATCCCGCGCGACTCGATCGTCAGCGTGCCGAGCTGCCAGACGACGAACGGCACGGTGCCGGCGCAGTACAACGTGATGTTCAACTCGATCTTCGCGCGCGCCTATTCGGTCGGCGGCAACCTGGCGTCGGCCGCGACGTGCACCGTCGAGGCCGTCAACTCGCTGACCGGCATGGACATCAAGAACTTCATCGTCGTCGACTTCGCCGGCCTGTCCAGCATGGTCGACGCGCTCGGCGGCGTCGACATCTGCCTGCCGACCGACATCGAGGACTCGAACACGAACCTCGACCTCAAGGCTGGCCTCAACCACATGGACGGCGTGACGGCCACGCAGTACGCCCGCATGCGCCACGGCACGAACACCGACGGCACCGACATCATGCGCACGACGAGGCAGCAGTACCTGATCAAGACCATCCTGAGAGAGGCGATCTCGAAGAACCTGTTCACGCAAAGCGCCCAGCTCTACCAGCTCGCCCTCGCCGCGATCAAGTCGCTCAACATCTCCTCCGGCCTGGCCGATACCAGCACGCTCGTCGGCCTGGCGATGAGCCTCGTCAACCTCGACACGTCGCACATCTACACGCAGACGGTGCCGGTCACGACGTGGTCGCAGGACGCCAACCGCGTCGTCTGGGCCGACAGTGCCGACGAGGTCTGGGAGAAGATGGTCAAGGGCGAGCCGCTGTTCGACACCGCGACGTCGGTGACGGCGGACGAATCGTCCCCGTCGGCCAGCTCGTCCGCCTCCGCGAGCGAGTCGGCGTCGGCGTCGGCATCGTCGTCGGCTTCCTCGTCCGGCGATGCCGACTCGAAGAAGGACGAGGGCACCTACGACGCGAACACCGGCCTGATCGTCGAGTCCGACGGCACGCTGATCGATCCGAACACCGGCGGCATGGTCGAGGCCGACACCGGTTCGATCATCGACCTCGACACCTACCAGTACATCGGCATCGCCGACAAGTACATCAACTACAAGTTCTGCGGCATCACCGAAAACTGAGCCGCCGACACAGGCCAATGCGTTGCGCGGGACCGTCAAGGGGTGCGGTCCGGCGCAACGCATTGGCGTATCCGACCGCATTGCATTCACCCTCCAAGGCACGAGTTCCATGACGCAGCACGACAATCCACCAAGCTTCGCTCCGAAACCGCACCGGCATCACGGGTCGTCGGCATCGTCGGGGTCCTCCGCGGCGAACGGCGCGGCCGGATCGTCGGGTGCTTCGCACGCGTCGGCCGGCGGCGCCGGCAACGCCGGCGGCGACGCGATGCCGGCCTCGTTCGCGCCGCGCCGCAACCGTTCGCCGCGACAGTCGTCGTCGGCGCACCCTGATGCCGCGCAGTCGGCGGCACAGTCGCCGCGCGCCGCGCAGGGCCGGACGGCCGGCAACGTCGCGCGCGAACAGGCGCCGGCCGGCATGGCGGGGGAATCCGGCCAGGGCGCGCAGTCCGACGTGCCGCCGAGCTTCTCGCCGAACGGCCACGCGCACGAATCGCGCGCGCCGCGCAGCTCGCAGGGCTCGACGAACCGGCAGTCGTCGGCATACCCGACGGGCGGACGCACGCCGGACAGTCACGGCGGCCGGTCCGGCGGATCGCGGCGCCCGTCGATGCCGTCGCTGCCGTCCCGTGGCGGCCGCTCCGCCGCCGCGCAGCGCGCCGGCAGCCGCGCCGACCGGCGCCACCGTGCGCGCACGGTCGTCGTCTCCGTCCTCCTCGTCATCGTCGTCGTGCTCGGCATCGCGTTCGCCGGCCTGTACGGCTGGGTCAACTCGAACCTCAACAAGCAGGAATGGCTCACGTCGATGGCCGACAACTCGAAGGCGACGACGTGGCTGATCCTCGGTTCCGACGAGCGCGACGGCACGACCGGCGACGACGGCACGACCGGCGCCCGCACCGACACGATCCTCGTGCTCACGAAGCCGAAGTCCGGCGCCGCGTCGCTCGTCTCGATCCCCCGCGACTCGCTCGTGCAGGTCGACGGCTACTACATGAAGATCAACGCCGTCCTCGGCGACTACGGCAACCAGGCGATGGTCGGCGAGATCGAAGACATCACCGGCTACAAGATCGACCATGTCGCCGAGCTGTCGTTCGGCGGCCTCGTCAAGGTCGTCGACGCGCTCGGCGGCGTCGAGCTGTGCTACGACGACGATGTCAACGACGAGAAGTCCGGCATGGTCTGGACGGCCGGCTGCCACGTCGCCGACGGCACGACGGCGCTGGCGTTCTCCCGCATGCGCTACTCCGATCCGAACGGCGACTTCGGCCGCGCCGAGCGCCAGCGGCAGGTCATCGGCGCCATCGCGAAGAAGGCCGCGTCCGCCTCGACCTTGCTCAACTTCGGCAAGGACAAGGCCGTCGCCGAGGCTGTCCTCGGTGCGCTGACCGTCGACGAGAAGACGACGCCGTTCACGCTCGTGCAGATGCTGCTCGCGTTCAAGAGCGCCTCCGGCAACGACGGCATCACCGGCTCGGTCTACTGGAGCGACCCCGACTACTACGTCGACGGCGTCGGCTCGTCGGTCCTGCTCGACGACGCCCAGAACACCGAGCTGTTCAAGGAGCTCAACGAGGGCACGCACGCCGCCGGCACCGTCGGCACGCTCGCCGACGAGAGCTGACGAATCGTCGCCGCCATGACAGGAAGTCATTGGTGGCGACGATTCGCGCGGGCCGGTGTGGACACGAAGGCATTCGTCCACACCGGCCCGTTTCGTTTTTCCGCGATGGTGGCGGCATGGTACCGCTGGAGGCATGGAGAGGAATTCGACGGCGACCACGCGGCGCGACGGACGCCGGCGCGACGACGGCTCCCGCATGCGCTGGCTGGCGACGGCGGCGATGGCCGCGCCGGCGCTGGCGCAGGCCGTCATGCTCGTAGCACTGCTCGCGCAGGGCCAGTGGCTGTTCGCGACGATGGTCGGCGCCGGCTGTCTCGGTTGCGTCGCCACGCTCGTCGTCTCGCTGGGCAACCGGCGGCGTGGCGCCGGCGCCAGCCCGTTCTCCGCCACGCCGCTCCCCCACGGCACGACGAACGACACGGCCAGTGCCGACGTCGCCGGTTCCGGCGCGCCCGGCGACACCCGCACGCCGGCCGTCGCCGGACTCGTGTTGCCGGCGATGCCGCTGGCGACGGCGCTTGGCGTGGCCTCCGACGCGGCACCGTGGCGCACCGTCGCGCGCCGGTGGCTGACGGCCGACGTGCGCCGCTCGCTCGCCGTCGTCGTCGGCACCGGCCACCGGTCCGTCCCGTTCACGCTCGACCTGCTGCGCTCCGGGCCGCATGCGATCGTCGCCGGCACGACCGGGTCGGGCAAGTCGGTGCTGCTGCAGACCTGGTGCGTGGCGATGGCCGCGGCGTTTCCGCCGTGGCGGCTGCAGTTCCTGCTGCTCGACTTCAAGGGCGGCTCGGCGCTCGACCGGCTCGTCGGCCTGCCGCACGTGCGCGGCTGCGTCTCCGACCTCGACCTCAAGCACGCCGTGCGCGCGCTCGAGGCGATCGAACGCGAGCTCAAGCGCCGCGAACGGCTCGCCGCGGCAGCCGGCGTCGCCGACATCGCGCAGCTGCCGGCCGCGGCGATGCCGCCGCGGCTCGTCGTCATCGTCGACGAATTCCACGCGCTGAGCGGGCAGCTGCCCGACTACGTCGACCGGCTCGTGCGCGTCGCGTCGCTCGGCCGGTCGCTCGGCATGCACGTCGTCGCCTGCACGCAGCATCCGCTCGGCCAGATCAGTCCGGCGATGAAGGCGAACATGGCGCTGCGGCTGTGCCTGCGCGTGCAGGACCCGATGCAGTCGCGCGACATGCTCGACGTGCCGGACGCCGCGAGGATCGCCACCGGCGCGCCGGGCACCGCACTGTGCTCGGACGGCGACGGCGCGCCGGTCCCGATGAGGGCCGCATGCGCGCCATCGGCGGCCGAACTCGAAAGAATCGTCCGGCATGTCGGCCTGGCGGCGAAGTTTCACGGCCATGACGCCGAGCCGCCGCTGTTCACGGCGCCGCTGCCGGCGACGGTGACGTGGACGGCGCCGGTGCCGCTGGGCGTCGCGTCTCCCGGCTCGGCCGTGCTTGGCGTGGCCGACACCGGCGTCTCGCTCGAACCGGCCACCGTCGATTGCCTGTCCGGCAATTTCGCGATTGTCGGCCGGCTCGGCAGCGGGCGGACGACGGCACTGGCAACGCTGCACCGGCAGCTCGGATCGTCGCCGTGCCGCTTCTTCGACGACGCCGACCGGCTGCTCGACCCGCTCGCCGACGACGCCGGGGCGAGGGAGTTCCGCCGTCTACTCGCCGATCCGGCGACGCCCGTCGTGTTCACGCTCGCCGGCAGCCGCCACCTGCGCATTCCCGACCACTGCACGAACCGGCTCGTCTTTCCGTGCGGCGAGCGCGCCGCCGACCTCGCCGACGGCGTGCCGGCACCGCTGCTCGCGTCGCTGTCGCCGCGTGACTACGGGACGCCGGGGCGCGGCGTGCTGCTGACGCCGGGTACCGCCGTGCTCGTGCAGTGCGTGAGGGACGGGCCAGCATAGCAAATCGGATCCAACACCCTTTTTTCCTTGGAATTTTCTTCACAAACTCTTGAAATTCGTCGGTTTTCCTTTTAGCATTGAATTCCGTACAGTAAACGGGACGAATACTTCCGGACTGTCCGTCTGGCATGATTCCACGGTTCAACCCCCGTGAAATCAGGGTTCTGGCCGGCGGCAGCATCAGGGTGACGGCCGGAGCCGGAGGCCGCGGAAACTCGCCTTCGCGAACATCTACGCAGAAAAGGACACAACATGAGCAGTGCATTTGATTGGCGTGCCAAGGCCGCTTGCCGCGACAAGGACCCCGAGCTGTTCTTCCCCGTCGGCAACACCGGCGCGGCGTTCCAGCAGATCGAGGAAGCCAAGGCCGTCTGCAAGAACTGCGAAGTCGTCGCCGCCTGCCTGAAGTGCGCGCTGGACACCAATCAGGACTACGGTGTCTGGGGCGGCCTGAGCGAGGAGGAGCGTCGCGCGCTCAAGCGCCGCACGATGCGCGCCCGTCGCTCGCAGTCGATGCAGATGCAGATCTGATTCGTGAAACTGCATGAAGAAAGGCTCCCCGAGGGGAGCCTTTCTTCATTGCCGTACCATGATGCGCCGGACCATGCCGGGCGCTGGCGGTCCTAGGCGGCGCGCAGCGTCATGTCGAGGACGACGCGGGTGCCGCCGGAGCGGCCCGGTTCCCAGCGGACCGTGCCGCCGAAGTCGTTCTTGACGAACGTGTTGATGATCTGCGTGCCGAGGCCCGAGCCGGACGAGCGGGCCATGCCGTTGTGTTCCTCGTGCTCGATGCCGTTGCCGTCGTCCTCGACGACGACGTTGAGGCTCTTGCCGCAGCGGCCGACCGAGACGGTGATGTGGCCTTCCTTGCGGCCCTCGTAGCCGTGCTCCACGCAGTTCGTGATGAGCTCGGTGAGCACGAGCGACAGCGGCGTGGCGTCCTGCGCCGGCATCATGCCGAACTTGCCGATGTAGTCGATCGTGATGTTCTGGTCCTCCATCGAGCCGAGGTCGAGCGCCATGCGCAGCAGGTTCGAGATGACCTTGTCGAAGTCGACGATCTCGTCGGCGGTCTGGCTCAGGCCCTCGTGGACCATCGCGATCGTCTGGACGCGGCGCTGGGCCTCGGCGAGTTCCTTCTTGACTTCCTCGGACTTCGTCTTGCGGGCCTGCAGGCGCAGCAGCGCCGAGACGGCCTGGAGGTTGTTCTTGACGCGGTGATGGATCTCGGAGATCGTCGCGTCCTTCGTCTGCAGCTCGACTTCGCGGCGGCGCAGCTCGGTGATGTCGCGGCACAGCACGATCGCGCCGGTGCGGCCGTCGGCGTCCATCAGCGGCAGTGACCGCATCGAGACGACGGAGCGGTTGGCGTCGAGTTCGGAGTCGACGGGCGCCTTGCCGGTGAGCACGAGCGGCAGCGTCTCGGGAACCGGATCGTTCTCGTGCAGCAGCGACGTGCCGACTTCGGACAGGTACTGTCCCTCCATCGAACCGGTCAGGCCCAGGCGCCTGAAGCAGCTGATCGCGTTCGGCGACGCGTAGTCGACGATGCCGTCGAACGTCACCATGATGAAGCCGTCGGAAACGCGGGCGATGTGCCGCTGGTTCATGATCGTGTCGCGGTACGGGAACTGGCCGCGCGGAATCATCTCGAACAGGCGCTTGCCGGCCTCGATCGATTCCTTCTCGTAGCGGCCGTTCGATTCGCGCGTGGCCATGTTCGTCTCGCGCACGACGAGGCCGAGCGTCTTGCCGTCGCGGCGAATCGGCGCGTAGACGTTGCAGACCATCGACTTGCCGACCGGGCGCAGCGACGACGAACGGAAGATCGTCGCGGACTTCATCGCCTCGTGCAGTTCCTCGAGGTGCTCGTCGGGCACCGTCAGTCCGACGACATCGTCGGGCCGCAGCGACATCACCGTCGACGGACGGCACTGCTCGGCGACGACGAACGATCCGTCCCCGTTCTGCAGGATCAGCATGAGGTCGGCGAAGCTCAGGTCGGCGATCACCTGCCAGTCGGCGACGAGATGGTGCAGCCATTCGCGGTCGGCGTCGTCAAAATCCGGCCGGGTGGCAAGTATCTGGGAAAAATCAGCCATGCCAACATCATACGTCCAACCGCCACGACGCCCCCGTCCCGCGGCGTCGCCGCCTGCGCCGGTCAGCCCAGTTGCGCGAGGTGGACGATGACCATGTAGATCGCAACCATGTGGCAGGCGTAGCCGGCGACGGTGCCGAGATGGAAGATCTCGTGGAAGCCGAAGACCTTCGGCCACGGATCCGGCTTGCGCAGCGCGTAGACGATCGCGCCGAGGATATAGCACAGGCCGCCGGCGCAGATCAGGACGACGACGGCCGGACCGGCGGCCGGCGAGACCCAGAACAGGCCCATGAACGCCACGCCGGAGACGCCGAAGACGATGTAGACGACGGTGAACAGGAATCGCGGCGCGTTGATCCAGACGACGTGGATGAGCAGGGCGATGGCCGTGCAGCTCCACATGCCGATGATGATCGCGTTGCGCCAGAACGGGTCGAGCGCGAACGCGACCGGCGTGTACGTGCCAGCGATGAGCAGGAAGATGTTGACGTGGTCGATGCGGCGCAGCACGTCGGTGACGCGCGGCGACCAGTCGCCGAGGTGGTAGGCGGCCGAGTTCGTGAACAGCACGAGCGAGGCGGTCATGAACACGGCGCACGCCCACTTGAGGCCGGTGCCGTGGGCGATGCAGATGAGCACGATGCCGCCGGCCAGCGCCAGCGGCGCCGTGATCGCGTGAAACCAGCCGCGCATCAGCGGCTTCTCGCGACCGTGGACGTCGAGGCGGATCTTGCGCTCGACTTCCTTCGGGGCGATGCCCTCGATCTTGCAGGCCTTCGCCTCGCCCCTAGCGATCTTCTTCTTGGCCTTCATGTCGGCCTTGGCGCGGATGTTCTCGGCCTTCGTCTCGGCCTTGAGGCGGACACGGTCGGCCTTCGCCTGCAACGCGGCCTCGCGCGCCTCGATGACGGCGGCGCGCCGGGCGGCGATTTCCTCGTCGGTGCGCTTCGGCAGCGTCGGCAGGTTCGCCGTCAGCGAATGCCGGTCGTCCTGCCGGGCGTCGGTCCGGTCCTCGTCTTTCGTCATGGTCGCCATGCTCATCCCTGTCACCTCGCGGAACAACGAACGGAAAATGGACAGTCACGTTGGTTACGCAACCGTAAGTTACTCTATCGTAAGGTATGTCCATGTCAAGTCGGCGGCGTTTGGCTCGGCGAATCCGGGGAGAACGCAAAAAGCTCCCCGAAAGGGAGCTTCGCATGGTTCTCAATATCGCGGACGACAGGTCACTGCAGCGGCTTGGCTTCCTTGATCGTCACCTTCATCGTGCGGCCGGTCGGGGTGGCGTACTCGACGACGTCGCCCTCCCTGGCACCCATGATGGCCGCGCCGATCGGCGATTCGGGGCTGATGACGTCGTAGTCGGTGGCGACGGCGATGTCGCGCGAGCCGAGCACGTAGACCATCTCGTTGCCGGCGAGGTCGAGCGTGACGAGCGAGCCGTTGCCGACGGTGCCGGCGGCCGGCGCCTCGAGGATCTTCGTGTTGCGCAGCTTGACGATGAGCTCGTTGATGCGGCCCTCGTTCTTGCCCTGCTCCTCGCGGGCGGCCTGGTAGCCGCCATTCTCGGACAGGTCGCCTTCGGCGCGGGCGGCCGCGATGCGCTCGGTGATCTCGTCGCGGTATTCGCCCTCGCGCCAGGCCAGCTCTTCCTTCAGCTTGTCATAGGCATCCTGCGTCAGCAGGATGGTCTTCTCTTCAACCTCTGCCATGGTGGGTTCCTCCTGGGATTGTGTTCGCGGATACGAACGTCATGCACGATTCTTCCCCCTCGCCGTCGTGGCGCGGAAATCGTGCCGAATATAAAAACCACTGCACCGGCCGATCGAGGCGGTGCAGTGTCGACATGGAATGCGGTGCGGTCAGCGGGTCGAGACGATGTCGATGACGAAGACGATCGTGTCGTCACCACCGATGCCGGCCTGCGGGGCGCCGTGGGAGCCGTAGCCGTACTGCGGCGGAATGGAGACGAGCAGGCGCGAGCCGACGTTGTGGCCCGGAACCGTCTGGTCCCAGCCGCGGATGACCTGGCCGACGCCGATCTGGAAGCTGGCCGGCTGGTGGCGGGCGAAGCTCGAGTCGAACGGCTCGGTCTTGCCCCAGACGACGCCTTCGTAGTTGACGGTCACGGTATCTCCGCGACGGACCATCGGGCCGTCGCCCTCGACGAGCTCGACGACCTTGAGGCCCTTCGGGGCCTCGGCTTCCGGAAACTCGATGACCGGAGCCGCTCCGAATTCCGGCTGCACGACGGGCATACCCTGCGACATGCCGTCCTCCTTACCTTCCGCGGCGCCGTGCTGCGGCGCCGATGCACAAGTACACAACGGAACACAAGGATAGCACCGCCGCCGACTAGCCGGCCCGCGACATGCCCAATTCCCGGCTCGCCTACAGCCGGAACAGGACGACGGCGCCGGCGATGGCGAGGAGGATCGTGACGGCGAGGACGATGGCGACGGCGACGCGGTGATGCGCCAGGCGTTCGCCGAGCGTGGCGGCGCAGAAGAAGGCGGCGAGGCCGAGCACGGCCCCGTTGACGGCGGCCGGGACCGTCGAGCCGGACGCGACGGCGAGTCCGGCGGACGAGAGGATCGAGCCCATGATCGACAGCACGACCCACGTCGTCCAGACACCGAAGCCGACGGCGCCGACGACGGCGTAGACGAGCGGCTGCACCTTGCGCTTCATCCGGTAGGCGAACGATTCGCAACACCACAGCAGCGCGAAGCCGACGATGTAGCTGAACGCGACGGCGAGCAGGCAGGCGAGCAGCCACCAGGAGCCGAGATAGAAGGCGCCGCCGGACATCGAGACGTAGATCGGCGAGCAGATCAGTTCGCCGAGACAGAGCACGGCGGCCACGAGGACGGCCTGCACGCCCATGAGCGGCAGCGGCTTGCGCTCGGCGGGGTCGGTCGGCTGGGAACGCTTGGAAATCCGGGCATTGCGTGAAGTCATGTCCACCAGTCTATCTGGATTTGCAAAGGACATGTTTCCGACAAAAGAACACGAGATGACAGTGCCCCCGGCGGGACTCGAACCCGCACGCACGAGGCGGCCGATTTTAAGTCGGATGCGTCTACCATTCCGCCACGGGGGCACAGTGTTCCATTATGTCGCAAGTCACGACAGCAAGTCGCGGCCAAGCTTCAGGCAAATGCCGTCCAGCAGGCCGTGCTCGCTGGCGACGTAGCTGTCGAGGCGCTGGCCGTGGTCGTCGAACGCGGCCTGCCCGACGCGGTCGAGCACGCGGTTCCAGACCACGCACCCGCCGCCGACGACATCGACGCGGCCCGGATGGATCGTCCTGTACGTCGCGCGTTCGGCGCGCGACATGTTGAGGAACCTGTCGTCAACCTCGAACGCCTTCTCGAAGCCGATGCGCACGCCGTCGACCTTCGTGTGGTCGTAGTGGTCGAGACCCATCGCCAGCGCCGTCATCGTCGTCACGGAGCCGGAGACGCCGATGATCGTCCTCGTCCGGCCGATCGGCACCGTCGTCGCGGCCTCGGCGATGTGGGCGTCGACGTCGTCGCAGGCCGCGGCGATCTCGTCGGCGGTCGGCGGATCGTGCCTGAGGTGACGCTCGGTCATCCTGACCGAGCCGACGTTCATCGAGTAGGCCGCGACGACGTCGGTGGCCGGTACGTCATTGCCGTCGCCGCCGAGCACGAGCTCGGTCGAGCCGCCGCCGAGGTCGACGACGAGGTACGGCGGCTCGAGGCCGGCCTCCCCCGCGCCGCCGGCGACCATCGACGTGGCGGCCAGGAAGCTCAGCGCGGCCTCCTCGGTGCCGGGAATGACTTCGGGACGCACGCCGAGGATCGACTCGACGGTGTCCTCGAACTCGTCGCGGTTCGAGGCGTCGCGCGTGGCCGACGTCGCGACGAACCGCAGCTGCTCGACCGGATGGGCGGCGAGGATGCCGGCGAACTCGCGGACGGCGGCGTAGGTGCGTTCGAGGGCGTCGTCGGCGAAGCGGTGCATCTTGTCGACGTCCTGGCCGAGCCGCACGACGCGCAGCACGCGCGGCACGACGTCCTCCATCGTGCCGTCGTCGAAGACGCGCGCGACCTTGAGGCGGATGGAATTGGTGCCGCAGTCGATGCCTCCGACGACGACGGAACGGCGCTGTTCACTCATTCGGTTCCTCCTCGAGCGTGACGGTGCAGCGGCAGACGGCGGGGTCGAATTCGCCGCTGGCCTTGATGCGTGCGAGCACGTCGTCGCCGATGGGGTTGACGCCCTCGCCCATGACGAGCGTCTGGCCGAGGATGGCGTGCAGGCACTTGACGCGCGTCGGCAGGCCGCCGGCCGAGATGCCGGCGATGTGTTCCTCGGAGTCGCCGAGCCGCTGTGCCAGTTCGTGGCGGAATGCCAGGTACCATTCGTGGGCGCGTTCGTAGGCGGCGCGGAAATCGGCGTCGTCGGCGAGGCGGTCCGTGTACTCCTTCATCGCGCCGTTCGCCTCGAGGTGCGAGACGGCCTTGACGGCCTCGGGGCTCGTCAGGTAGCAGGTCGTCGGGAACGGCGTGCCGTCCTCGAGCTGCGGCCGCGTGATCGTGACGAGCGGCCTGCCACAGGCGCAGCGCGCGCCGACGGCGACCATGCCGCGCGGGTAGCGGCCAAGCTGCCTGCCGACGAGCGCGATGTCGTCGTCGCTCGCCGGCACGGCGAGAATCGCGTCCAGCAGGGCGCTGGCCTGCCGCTGGATATCGGGATCGAACTGCGGCTCCTGGGCCATCGTTACCTTCCTTCTGGATTGTTGGGAAATGCCTGCGTCATGACAAGAGACGGCACGGTTCGCCGGCCGCTCACTGCGACGAGTCGGAACTGTCCGTCACCGACGGCGACGCGGACGACGACGGCGACGAGGTCGCCGACGACGATGACGAATCCGACGAATCCGAGGATGTCGACGCCGGCTCCTTGTCGGCCTCGCGCATCGAGTACGCCAGTTCGTTGTACCACGGCAGCGTCGTCTCGGACGACGAGGACGACGAATCGTCGCCGGTCGTGCCCTCGCCGGTCACGGCTTCGGGATGTTCGACGTTGACGAGCGTCTCCCCCTCGAAGACGAAGCCGAGCCGCTCGCGCGCCTGGGCGACGACGTAGGCCTGGTCGTTCCAGCGGGAAATGTCGTTCTCGAGTTCCTGCTTCTGGGCCGTCAGCGACGCCTCTTCCTTCTTGAGGGCGTTGAGGTCGGCGAGGTCGAGCGCGTACGTGTGGAACGTCGAGATCAGCTGGATGGCGCCGAGCGCGACGATGAACAGCGCCACGAAGAAGGCGATCGGCCCGGCACTGGCGCTCCGCTGGCGCTCCGACTTCTTGTTCGCTCGGTTCCGCTGACTCATAGACAACGAAAATACCCGCCGCTTTCGACTTGCGAAAGCGACGGGCGAAACCGTCATCGCGGGGCGGCCGGCCGGGTGGGTACCGTCCGGTCAGGCCGGACTTGTCTCCGGCATTCCGGACGATTCACACGCCGTCGGCGCGCCACCTGATCACATGTACTGCTTGCAGGCCTTGAAGGCGCTGTAGCCGGCGTACTTCGCGGTGGAGCCGAGCTCCTCCTCGATCTCGAGCAGGCGGTTGTACTTGGCGATGCGCTCGCCGCGGGCCGGGGCGCCGGTCTTGATCTGGCCGGTGTTCTTGGCGACGGCGAGGTCGGAGATCGTCGTGTCCGGGGTCTCGCCGGAACGGTGGGAGACCATGGAGGTGAAGCCGTTCTTCGTGGCCAGCTCGATGGCGTCGAGGGTCTCGGAGACGGTGCCGATCTGGTTGAGCTTGACGAGCAGCGAGTTGCCGGCACCCATGTTGATGCCCTTGGCCAGGCGGACCGGGTTGGTGACGAACAGGTCGTCGCCGACGAACTGCAGGCGGTCGCCGAGGGCCTTGGTGATCTTGGCCCAGTCTTCCCAGCCTTCTTCCTGGAACGGATCCTCGATGGAGACGATCGGGAACTCGTCGACGAGCTTCTCGTAGAAGTCGAGCATGTAGGCCGAGTCGCGGTCCTCGCCGTCGAAGTGGTACTTGCCGGTCTCCTTGTTGTAGAACTCGGAGGAGGCGACGTCGAGGGCGATGCCGATCTGCTTGCCCGGCTCGTAGCCGGCGGCGGAGATGGCGTCCATGATGTACTTCAGGGAGTCCTCGTTGGTCTTCATCTTCGGGGCGAAGCCGCCCTCGTCGCCGAGGCCGGTGGCCAGGCCCTGCTTCTTCAGGACGTTCTTCAGCGTGTGGTAGACCTCGACGCCGGCCTGCAGGGCCTCGGAGTAGGTCTCGAAGCCGTACGGGGAGATCATGTACTCCTGGATGTCGGTGGCGAAGTCGGCGTGGGCGCCACCGTTCATGATGTTCATGTTCGGGACCGGCAGGACGTGGCCGTTGGTGCCGCCGATGTAGCGGTACAGCGGCAGCTCGGCCGACTGGGCGGCGGCGTACATGGCGGCCAGGGAGACGCCGAGGATGGCGTTGGCGCCGAGGCGGCCCTTGTTCGGGGTGCCGTCGAGGTCGATCATGAGCTGGTCGATGGCGCGCTGGTCGGTGGCATCCATGCCGATGACCTTCGGAGCGATCTCGTCGTTGACGGCCTTCACCGCATTGAGGACACCCTTGCCCTGGTAGACGGACTTGTCGCCATCGCGGCGCTCCCAGGCTTCGGCCTCGCCGGTGGAGGCACCGGACGGAACCAGGCCCAGGCCGCGGGCGCCGTCTTCGGTGTCCAGCACCACTTCGACGGTCGGGTTGCCACGGGAATCAAGGATCTGGCGTGCGTAAACGCTTTCAATAGCAGCCACAACTACTCCTTTATGTTAGGTTGTGATGACAAGGCCCAAGCGTAGTGCCTCAATTGGACGACAGGCAAGCGGCCTTCGGCAGAATCGAGCGGCGTTCCGTGAGCGGTAACGGAAGGCTTCTCCCCCGTTCCGCGGGCACGATTCCCCCGTTCCGTGCCGGCGCCGTCACCCCGTCGGATGGCCATCGGTCACTGGTTCTTCTGGTCGAGGTTCATCTGGTACTTGAGCGTGAGCACGCGCGTGGCCGCCGCCTTGACCTGAGCGGCGAAGTCGGTGCTTTGCGACGCCTCCTCCACCATGCCGTCGAGGATGTCCTCGGTCAGCGAGCGGTCGTTGATGCAGATCAGGTCGCCGCCGGCCTGGACGAACAGCACGCCGAGCTGGGACGAATCGTAGCCGGAGACAGCCGACGCCGACAGCGAATCCGAGATGACGACGCCGTCGTAGCCGATCTGCTTGCGCAGGATGTCCTGGATGATATAGGACGAGAAGCAGGCCGGATGGTCGGGGTCGAGGTTCGTGTAGGTGGCCAGCGACATCATGACCATGTCGGGGTCGCCGTCCTGGATGGCCTTCTTGAACGCGTCCATCTGGATCGAGTCGACCGACGTGACGGTGTCGACGGTGGCGTCGCCGGACGTGAAGTCGGTGTTGCCCGTCACGGCGCCCAGGCCCGGGAAGTGCTTGACGGCCGTGCCGACCGACGCGGCGGCCATGCCCTGGATGAACGCGACGGCGTGCTCGGCGTTGCCGTCGGCGTCGAGGCCGAAGTCGCGGTCGAGCGCGCCGATCGGCGCGTTCGAGGCGCGGTCGATGACGACGGTGTCCACGCTCGGCGCCAGGTCGATGTTGACGCCGGCCGTGGCGAGCTGGCCACCCCACTGCTGGGCGTATTCGCGCAGCTCCCCGACCGACATCTGGCCCTGCTCGTAGGCGCTCGGGATCGTCGAGAAGCCGGCACCCTTCAGATGCTGGACCTGGCCGCCTTCCTGGTCGACGGCGATGAACAGCGGAATCTGGCCGGAGCCGGTGGCGTAGGACTGCAGCGCCGCCGTCGCCTGCTTGACGCCGGCCGTGCCGCTCGTCCAGTTGCCCATCAGCAGCACCGAGCCGACCTTGCTGTCCTTGACGTAGCCCTCGACGGCCGACGGGTCCTCGCCATAGCTCAGCGGCATCATGACGAGCTGGGCGCATTGTTCCTCGACGGTCATCCCGTCGACGGCCTGTTCGGCGAGGCCGGCGGCCGTCGTCGGCGAGGCCGTCGCCTCCTTGCCGTTCTTGTCGTCCTTGTCCGGCGACGTCTGCCGCTCGATGTCCTGCGACAGCTCGGCGGCCGAATCCCTGACCTTCGCCGCCTGCGCCCGCAGCCACGTGCGGCCGCCGAAGAACCAGACGCCGACGACGAGCGCCACGGCGACGACGACGGTCGTGGCGACGAACAGCGCCGTGCGCAGCGGCGAGCGCGGCCGGTCCGTCGCGTGGCGGACGGCCGTGCCGGAACCGGGATGCCGGGCCTTCCGGGCGTCTTCGTCGTGGGAATCGTGATGGCCGGCGTTGCCGGATCCGGGATGCTGTGCAGTCATGGGGCCCATTGTCGCACATCGCGGTGGCCGGGACGTCGTGTTCAGCCGTCGTCCGCACGGGCTTCGCGTTGGCGTTTCGTGGCGCCGGGAGCCGGTTGGTGGGGAAAGTGTGGGACTTTGCCGCCTTGCGGGACGCTGGAGGTTTGCTTCGCGTAGTCTGGGAAAATGCATATTTTTGACGCTTTCGGGGCCTCGTCTCATGGCTCCGGCAACGATTCGCGCGACGACGAGCCGATCGTCGTCGACATCGAGACGGACGGCGAGCGTCCGTCCGGTGGCCGCTCCGGTTCCGGCAATGCCGGTGGTTCGGGCCATCCCCCGCACAACCGTCCACGCCTGACGCGCGACGGACGTCATCCGAAGCGCCCGCACGGCCATCACGACCGCGGCTGGAAGATCCTCATCGGCGTCGTCCTCGCCCTCGTCGTCATCGTCGGCCTGTTCTTCGGCATGGCCCGTTTCGTCACCGACGTCATGTGGTACGACCAGCTCGGCTTTTCGAGCGTCATCTGGACACAGCTGGGCACGCGCGTGGGCCTGTGGGTGGCGTACGCGCTGCTGATGGTCGCGATCACGACGCTGAGCGCGAATCTGGCCATCCATGCCCGTCCCGATTTCGCCGACGGCTCGACGATCCGCGTCAACGGCGACACGATCGAGATCGGCAAGTCGGTCAGCTCGAGGAAGGCCCGCGGCATCGCGATTGTCTGCTCGCTGGTCGTCGGCGCGATCTTCGGCTCGCAGTTCAACATCAACTGGACCGAGCTGCTGCTCATGTTCAACTACCGGTCGTTCGGTTCCGCCGACCCGCAGTTCGGCATCGACATCGGCTTCTACGTCTTCGTCCTGCCGGGACTGAAGCTCGTGATGTCGGCCGTCACGATCCTGCTTGTCATGGCGCTCGTCTTCTCGGTCGGCACGAACATCGCGATGAGCGGCATCCGCTTCGCGATGCCGGCCCGCGGCCGCTCGATCTTCGCGATGACGGCGAACGCTCGCCGCCAGGTCGCCGTCTGGTTCATGCTGACGATGATCGCCGTCGCCGCGAACATGGCGCTCGGCGTCTTCGACACGCTGACCGAGGAGGGCGACCGCATCACCGGCGCCACGTACACGACGGTCCACGCGACGATTCCGGCGACGTTCATCGTCTCCGGCCTGCTCGTCGTGCTTGGCGTCCTCGTCGGCGTGTGGCTGATGACGGCGAAGTCGCTGTCGGTCGGCGGCGCGGCCACGCAGTTCACGAACGTGAAGTCGGCGCTGAGGGAATGGCGCGTGCCGGCCATCGCGGTCGCGTCGTTCATTGTCGTCTCGCTGGCGTTGACGACGCTGTATCCGGCTTTGCTGAGCCGCTTCGTCGTCACGCCGAACGCCCAGGAGAAGGAGTCGGCGTATATCCAGCGCAACATCGACGCCACCCGCGCGGCGTTCGGGCTCGACGGCGTCGTCACGGAGGAATACGACGCGACGACGAAGGCCGAGTCGGGCGCGCTGTCGCAGGAAACCGAGACGACGGCGCAGATCCGCCTGCTCGACCCGCAGATCGTCTCTCCGACGTTCAAGCAGCTGCAGCAGATGAAGCAGTACTACACGTTCGCCGACACGCTCGCCGTCGACAAGTACGACATCGACGGTGTCTCGCAGGACACCGTCATCGCGGCCCGCGAGCTCGACCTGTCCGGCAACGACAACCGCAACTGGGTCAACGACCACACCGTCTACACGCACGGCTACGGCGTCGTCGCCGCCTACGGCAACAAGGTGACCAGCGACGGCCAGCCGGAGTTCTTCGAGTACGGCATCCCGACGCAGGGCTACCTGACCGAGACGCAGCACTACGAGCCGCGCATCTACTTCTCCCCCGAGGCTCCCGAATACTCGATCGTCGGTGCGCCGGAAGGCACGACGGGCTGGGAGTTCGACTACCCGACCGGTTCCGAGGGTGCGACGACGACGTTCACTGGCGACGGCGGCCCGTCGCTCGGCAACATCTTCTCCCGCCTGCTGTACGCCATCCGCTTCGGTTCCGACCAGATCCTGTTCTCGGACCGCGTGACGAGCGAATCGCAGATCCTCTACGACCGCTCGCCGAAGGAGCGCGTCGCGAAGGTCGCGCCGTACCTGACGCTTGACGGCCGCGTGTACCCGGCCGTTGTTGACGGACGCGTCAAGTGGATCATCGACGGCTACACGACGAGCGACATGTATCCGTACGCGCAGACGACCGACCTGTCGAGCGTGACCGAGGACTCGACGACGGTCTCGTCGTCGACGGTCAGCTCGCTGGGTTCCGGCTCCGTCAACTACATGCGCAATTCGGTCAAGGCGACCGTCGACGCGTATGACGGCTCGGTCGACCTGTATGTCTGGGATACCGACGATCCGCTCATCCAGGCGTGGTCGAGCATCTTCCCCGGCCAGTACCACTCGATCGACGAGATGTCCGGCGACCTGATGAGCCACATGCGCTATCCGGAGGGCATCTTCAAGGTCCAGCGCTCGCTGCTCGCCGACTATCACGTCACGAGCGCCAGCCAGTTCTTCTCCGGCGAGGACTTCTGGCAGGTGCCGACCGACCCGACCGAGTCGTCGGCCGACCAGAAGAAGGACATCCTGCAGCCGCCGTACTACCTGACCCTGCAGACCGGCGGCGCCGACGAGCCGGTGTTCTCGCTGACGTCGACGTACATTCCGGCCGGCTCCTCGACGCGCGAGATCCTGACCGGCTTCCTGTCGGTCGACTCGGACGCCGGGTCGACGGACGGCGTCGTCGGGCCGAACTACGGCACGCTGAGACTCCAGGAGCTGCCAAAGGACACGAACGTGCCCGGCCCCGGCCAGGTGCAGAACAACTTCAACGCGAACGCCGACGTCTCGAAGGAACTCAACCTGCTGCAGTCGGGCTCGACGGAAGTCATCCGCGGCAACCTGCTGACATTGCCGCTCGGCGGCGGACTGGTCTACGTCGAGCCGGTGTACGTGCAGTCGTCCGGATCGACGAGTTATCCGCTGCTCAAGAAGGTGCTCGTCGCGTTCGGCGACCAGGTCGGCTTCGCCGGCACGCTCGACGAGGCGCTCAATCAGGTCTTCGGCGGCGACTCCGGCGCCGAGGCCGGCGACGCCGGCAACGGCTCCGGTTCCGCGACGTCGTCGGGTTCGTCCGGCTCGTCGGGCTCCGGCGACGATTCGTCCGGCTCCGGCTCGTCGGGCGAGTCGTCCGGCTCCGCGTCGAACGATTCGTCCGTCTCCGCCGACCTCAAGGCGGCGCTGTCCGATGCCTCCCAGGCGATGAAGGACGCCGACACCGCGATGAAGAACGG
The DNA here is from genome assembly GCF_010667615.1 of Bifidobacterium choloepi. Taxonomy (GTDB): domain Bacteria; phylum Actinomycetota; class Actinomycetes; order Actinomycetales; family Bifidobacteriaceae; genus Bifidobacterium; species Bifidobacterium choloepi. Next base: position 377,164 of record NZ_VYSG01000001.1, read on the forward strand.
CGACTGGACCGCCTACGGTGAAGCCCAGAAGCAGCTCGAGGAAGCCCTGAACAAGGCCCTCGAACTCGAGAACGAATAAAAATCCCCCCTTGAGGGAGCCCGCTCCCTCTTCAGGGGGAGTCGCCGAGCGGCGAAGCCGCGAAGCGGTGGCCGGCGAGCGCGCAGCGCGAGCCGGCCACGACCATGACCGATGGTCCGTCACCTGAAGGGGACGGACCATCGGTCTTCTCATTTGCAGCGATGCGCAATACGACTCGGCTGCTCGCCGGAGGGCCGCCGCGCATCGGGAATCATCGCAGGTTCAGGTACCAGTAGCTCATGTCCTTGAGCTCGCCGGTGCTGTCGCGGGCGGCGAGGGGAAGGACTCCGAACTCGGTGAAGCCGAACTTCTTCACGAGCGCGAGCGAACCCTTGTTCGTCGCGAAGATGACGGCGACGAGCGTGCGCAGGTCGTGCCTGTGCGCCTCGTCGACGAGCGTCTTGAGCGTGAACGCGCCGATGCCGCGGCCGCGCCATGCCGGATCGACGTAGTAGGCGATGTCGTCTACGCCGCGGTAGCCTTCCCGCTCGTGGAACGGGCCGAAGGCGCCGAACGCGACGACGGTGCCGTGCTCGGCGTCGGGTTCGTGTGCCTCGACGACGTAGACGGCGTCCTGCTCGCGCATCCAGTCGATGCGCTGCTCCAGCGTGCGCGGTGTCAGGTCGGCGGAAGCGCCGCCGGCGGTGACGGCGGCATTGTAGATGTCGGCGATTCGCGGTGCATCCGCATCGGTCGCCGGCCGATAGGTGAATTCGTGATCGGTCATGCTCTCGAGCTTACGGCATGGACCCGTGGCGAGTGTTTTCACTCGGTCAGAGTTGGACACTACGATGGCTGACGATTAATTGTTCAACCACGTGGAACGGAAAGATTGTCATGGCTTCGTCGGAATTCTGGCTGATCGTCGGTCTGGGGAATCCCGGATCCAAGTACCGGGGAACCCGGCACAACATGGGGTTCGCCGTCGCGAACGAACTCGCCGAACGCTGGTCCGTCAACTTCTCGAACCACAAGGGCCTCGCCGACCTCGGCAAGGGCACGATGTCGCTGGGAGGACAGTCGCGCAAGTTCTTCCTCGCCAAGCCCCTGACGTTCATGAACAACTCGGGCCAGGCCGTCGCCTCGATCAGCGAGTACTACCACATCAGGCCGGACCACATCGTCGTCGCGCACGACGACATGGACCTCGTCTTCGGCCGCATCAAGCTCAAGAAGGGCGGCAGCGCCGGCGGCCACAACGGCATCAAGTCGATCGACCGCTGCCTGCACACGCCCGAGTACTACCGCGTGCGCATGGGCGTCGGCCATTCCAACCGCGGCGGCGACGCCCACGAGAACAGCATCAACTGGGTGCTTGGCGGCTTCAACGCGGCGCAGAAGAAGGAAATGCCGACGTTCCTCGCCGACGGCGCCGACGCCGTCGAGGCGATCATGTTCGAGGGCCTGCAAAAGGCGCAGGACAAGTACAACGCCCGCTGAGACGGACGAATCGTACCGAATATCAGGGCCCGTCCCGCAGCCGCCCGGTCGCCGGGAACGCCGCGGAGCGGGCATCGTCCATCGTTTGACAGGGGGCAAGACCGCATGGACACCACGAAGCAGGACACGGCAACGGCCGGCAGCGACACCGCGACCACCGAGCCGCTCGACGGCTCGCTCGCGGCGCTCGTCGGCGAGCTCGCCGACGGCGACGCCGGCTTCCGCAGGCTCGCCGACGGCGACGTCGAGCCGGACGCCGACGACACCGACCCGACGATCCTCGTCGGCGCCCCGGAAGGCATCCGCCCGGCGCTCGCCGCCGCGACGGCGCACGGCCGGCCGGTTGTCGTCGTCGTGCCGTCCGACCGGCAGTCGGGCGACATGGTCGCCTCGATCCGCAGCTGGTACGACGGCGACCCGGCGACCGTCGCCGAACTGCAGGCGTGGGAAACGCTGCCGCATGAACGGCTCTCGCCGCGCGCCGACACCGTCGCCAACCGCATGGCCGTGTTCACCCGGCTCGTCCATCCGCGCGAAGGCTCCGACATGTTCGGCCCGATCAGGATCCTCGTCATGCCGGTGCGCTCGCTGATCCAGCCGGTCGTCAGGGGCATCGGCGACGTCGAGCCGCTCGTCTTCGCCGTCGGCGAGGAAGTCTCGCTCGATGACGCGGCGGCCGCGCTCGTGCGCAACGCGTACACCCGCGTCGAGCTCGTCATGGACCGCGGCGAATTCGCCGTGCGTGGCGGCATCCTCGACGTGTTTCCGCCGACGATGCCGCATCCGGTGCGCATCGAGTTCTTCGGCGACGAAATCGACTCGATCCGCGAATTCCACGCCTCCGACCAGCGCACGTACGGCGAGCCGATCCGGCGCATCTGGGCGACGCCGTGCCGCGAGCTGCAGCTGACCGACGACGTGCGCAACCGCGCGAAGGCGCTGGCCGGCCGCATTCCGAACGCCGACGACATGCTCGCCTCGATCGCCGACGGCATTCCGGTCGAGGGCATGGAGGCGCTGATGCCGGTGCTCGTCGACGAGATGGAGCCGGTGACGACGATGCTGCCGAAGGACGCCGTCGTCATGCTGTGCGATCCGGAGAAGCTGCGCCGTTCCGTCGACGACCTCGTCAAGACGTCGAACGAGTTCCTCGCGACGAGCTGGCATGTCGCCGCCTCCGGCCACGGCGCCGGCGCGCCGATCTCGTTCGACCGCGCGAACTTTTACGACTACGGGGAAATCACGGCGTCGCTGGCGTATAGCGAGCGCGACCTGTGGAACGTCACGAGCTTTCCCGTCGACGACTCGTCGTCGTCGAGCGCCGTGCAGCTCGGCGCCGTCGCGCCGGCGAACTTCCGCGGCGACGAGTCGAAGACGACGGCGGGACTGCAGGGGCTGCTTGACGACGGCTACCGGGTGACGATCACGGCGGCCGGTCACGGCACGCTCTCGAGGCTGCGCCGGATGCTGCATTCGGCCGGCATCACCAGGTTCGACGCGGTGCGCTCGATGGCGTTCGACGGCTTCGTCGACGGCAAGGCGAAGGTGGCCGTGCTCACCGAACGCGACATCACCGGCCACGCGAGCGCGGCGGGCGGTCCGAAGACGCCGAAGAAGCGGCGCAAGGCGATCGACCTGATGGAGTTGAAGCCGGGCGACTACGTGGTCCATGAGCAGCACGGCATCGGCCGGTTCCTCGAGATGCGCCAGCGCACGACCGGCACCGGCAAGAACCAGGCGACGCGCGAGTATCTCGTCATCGAGTACGCGCCGAGCAAGCGCAACGCGCCGGCCGACAAGCTGTTCGTGCCGACCGACCAGCTCGACCAGGTCAGCAAGTACATCGGTTCGGACGCGCCGAAGCTCAACAAGCTTGGCGGCTCGGACTGGGCGAACACGAAGGCGAAGGCGAAGAAGCACGTCCACGAGGTCGCCGAGGACCTCATCAGGCTGTATTCGGCGCGCCAGCGGTCGAAGGGTTTCGCGTTTTCGCCGGACACGCCGTGGCAGAAGGAGCTCGAGGACGCCTTCCCCTACCAGGAGACAGCCGACCAGCTGACGACGATCGACGACGTCAAGGCCGACATGGAGAAGCCGCTGCCGATGGACCGGCTGATCTGCGGCGACGTCGGCTTCGGCAAGACCGAGATCGCCGTGCGCGCCGCATTCAAGGCCGTGCAGGACTCGAAGCAGGTCGTCGTGCTCGTGCCGACGACGCTGCTCGCCCAGCAGCACCTCGAGACGTTCACCGAACGGTTCGAGGGCTTCCCGGTCAACGTCCGCGCGATGAGCCGTTTCCAGTCGGCGAAGGAGATCCGCGAGACGGAAGAGGGCCTCGCGGACGGGACCGTCGATGTCGTCATCGGCACGCACAAGCTGCTCAACCCGTCGATCAAGTTCAAGGACCTGGGCCTCGTCATCATCGACGAGGAACAGCGCTTCGGCGTGGAGCACAAGGAGACACTCAAGGCGCTGCGCACCAATGTGGATGTCCTGTCGCTGTCGGCGACGCCGATCCCCCGCACGCTCGAGATGGCGATCACCGGCATCCGCGAGATGTCGACGCTGGCGACGCCGCCGGAGGACCGCCTGCCGGTGCTGACGTATGTCGGCGCCTACGAGGATTCGTCGGTCGCGGCGGCCATCCGGCGCGAGCTGATGCGCGGCGGCCAGGTGTTCTTCCTGCACAACCGCGTCGAGGACATTTCGCGCACGGCGGCTCGCATCCAGGAGCTCGTGCCGGAGGCGAAGGTCGGCATCGCCCACGGCAAGATGGGCAAGAAGCAGCTCGACGAGGTCATCCAGGACTTCTGGCACCGCGACATCGACGTGCTCGTCACGACGACGATCATCGAGACCGGCCTCGATATCTCGAACGCGAACACGCTGATCGTCGACCATGCCGACCGGTTCGGCCTCTCGCAGCTGCACCAGCTGCGCGGCCGCGTGGGCCGCGGCCACGAACGCGCCTACGCCTACTTCCTCTACGATCCGGCCAGGCCGATGACCGAGCAGTCGCACGAGCGCCTCGTCACGATCGCGCAGAACACGGCGCTGGGTTCCGGCTTCGACGTCGCGATGAAGGACCTGGAGCTGCGCGGCACCGGCAACCTGCTCGGCGACGAGCAGTCCGGCCACATCGAGGGTGTCGGCTTCGACCTGTACGTGCGCATGGTCTCGCAGGCCATCGAGGAGGCGAAGGAACCGGACGGCGCTGCCGCCGAGCCGGTCGCCGTCTCGATCGACCTGCCGGTCGAGGCCTCCATTCCCGTCGACTACATCGATTCGGACAAGCTGCGCCTCGAGGTCTACCGCAAGCTCGCGTCGGCGCGGGGCGAGGCGGACCTGAAGGACCTGCACGAGGAGCTGCGCGACCGCTATGGCGAGCCGCCGGCCGAGTTCGACGCGCTGTTCGACATCGCGCGGCTTCGCGAGAAGGCCCGCGCGCTGGGCATCACCGAGATCTTCTCGCAGGGCCGCACGGTGCGCATCGGCAGGATCGATCCTCCCGATTCGGTGCAGATGCGCATCAAGCGCATCTACCACGGCGCCCAGTACCGTCCGGTGACGCATCAGGTGACGGTGCCGGCCCCGTTCGCCGGGTCGCTCGGCTCGAAGCCGATGACGAGTGACGAGGTCGTGCGCTGGACCGAGGTCCTGCTTGACGACCTCGCATGGACGCCGAAGCCGAAGGCGGCCTAGGCGAACTGGGCGTTGTACATCGCGGCGTAGCGGCCGTTCCGCGCCATCAGGTCGGCGTGCGTGCCGTGCTCGAGGATGTCGCCGTGTTCCATGTAGAGGATCAGGTCGGCGTCGAGCACCGTCGACAGGCGGTGGGCGATGACGAAACTCGTGCGGCCCTTCATCAGCGCGTCCATGCCGTGCGAGATCGCCGCCTCGGTGCGCGTGTCCACCGACGACGTCGCCTCGTCGAAGACGAGCATGGCCGGGTCGGCGAGGAACACGCGGGCGATTGTCAACAGCTGGCACTGGCCGGCGGACAGGTTCGCGGCCTCGTTGTCCAGCATCGTGTCGTAGCCGTGCGGCAGCGTGCGGATGAAGAAGTCGGCGTGCGCGGCCTTCGCGGCGGCCACGATCTCGTCGCGGCTGGCGTCCGGCCGGCCGTAGGCGATGTTCTCGGCGACGGTGCCGCCGAACAGCCACGTGTCCTGCAGCACCATGCCGAAATGCGAGCGCAGCTCGGCCCGCGTCATCCTCGCCGTGTCGACGCCGTCGAGCGTGATCGCGCCGCCGTCGATCTCGTAGAACCGCAGCAGCAGGTTGACGAGCGTCGTCTTGCCGGCGCCGGTCTGGCCGACGATCGCGACTTTCGTGCCCGGTTCGGCGACGAACGAGACGCCGCGCATCAGCGGGGCGGACGGATCGTAGCCGAAGCTCACGTCGGCGAACTCGACGCGGCCATGTACCGGGCCGTCGATGGCGAGCGCGTCGCCGGGCGCCGGGTCCGGCCGTTCCTCCGGCGCGTCGAGCAGCTCGAACGTGCGTTCGGCCGACGCGAGCGACGACTGCAGCGAGTTGACGACGAACGTCGCCTCGGTGATCGGCTCGCCGATCTGCACGACGTACTGGAAGTAGGCCTGGGCGACGCCGATCGACATGCGGCCGCCGGCCATCATCCAGGCGGCGAGCAGCGCGATGGCGACCTGCGCGAAGCGGTTGACCATGCGCACGAGCGGATTGACGCAGTTCGTCAGGAAGTCGGTGTACTGCGAGACCTCGCGCACCTGCTCGGTCAGCCTGCCGAAGTCGCGGCGGCTCGCGGCTTCGCGGTTGCTCGCCTTGATGACCTGGCGGCCCTGGTAGTATTCCTCGGCCATGCCGGTCAGTTCGCCGACGAGCCGCTGGCGACGGCTGGCGGCGGCGAGGTTCTTCTCGGCGACGCTCTTCGTGATGAGCAGGTTGAGGGCGACGAATAGCAGGAAGACAAGCGTGAGGACCCACGAGTAGTAGGCCATGATGACAAGCGCGACGACGGTGTTGAGGACGGCCTGCAACAGCCGGACGAGGCCGTTCTGCATCGTCTCGCTGATGCGGTCGAGGTCGTTCGTCACGCGGCTGAGCGTCTCGCCGGGACGGTGGTCGTCGAACCAGCCGAGCGGCAGGCGCCCCAGCTTCGCGGCGATCTGCTCGCGCAGCGTCAGGTTGAGTTTCTCGGCGACGCTGGCGACGAGGAGGATCTGGATGTAGTAGAACAGCCATTCGAGCAGCAGGATGGCGGCGTAGACGGCGATCGCGAGGCCGGCGCTGCCGTTGGCGAACGTCAGCTTGAACGATTCGCCCGTCGTCCAGCTGCGCTGGATGTCGGCCCAGAGCGTGTTGATGACGATCGCGCTGTATGCCGGGCCGGCGACGTGGAAGCCGGTGTACAGCACCGTCGACACGAGGACGGCGGCCAGGCGCAGCCGCTGGTTCGAGAACTGCCTGGCGAGGCGCTTCGTCGTGGCCCAGGCGTGCTTTGGCGCCCCGCTTGGCTCCTCGACAGCGTCGCGCTGCGCGAGCATGGCGGTTTCGTCGGCCCGCAGGTCCTCGACGAATTCGTCGGTGGCGTTGGTCATGACTCTCCTACTCCCGGGTTTGCGAGGCGACGATTTCGCGGTAGACGTCGCAGTGGTCCATCAGTTCGTCGTGGGTGCCCTGGCCGGCGACACGGCCGTCCGACAGCACGACGATGTGGTCGGCGTGGCGGATGGTGTTGACGCGCTGGGCGACGATCAGCACGGCCTTGTCGCCCATCTCCTCCTTCAGGGCCCGGCGCAGCGCCGCGTCGGTCGCGAAGTCGAGGGCCGAGAACGAGTCGTCGAAGACGACGAGCTGGCTGGGGCCGACGAGTGCGCGGGCGATCGACAGGCGCTGGCGCTGGCCGCCGGAAAAGTTGGATCCGCCGAGGGCCACGGGCCGGGCCAGGACGGAAGGATCGCTCGCGATGTCGCCGACGAACGGGGCCGACTGCGAGACGTCGAGGGCGCGTCGCAACTCGGTCAGGCCGGCGGCGTCGGAACGGTGCCGCAGGTTCTCGCCGACGGTGCCGGAGAACAGCCACGCCCGCTGCTGGATGTAGGCGACGTGACGGTGCAGGTCGGCCTGCCGCATGGCCTTGACGTCGACGCCGTCGAGCAGCACGTGGCCGGTCGTCGCGTCGTGGAAGCGCAGCGCGAGCATGGCGACGGTCGATTTGCCGGAGCCGGTGCCGCCGATGACCGCCGTCGTCTTCCCCACCGAGCAGCTGAACGAGACGGCCGACAGCGCATCCTCGGACGCGTCCGGGAACCGGAAGCCGACGTTGTCGAAGCGCAGCACCTCGCCGTCGGCGAGCGGTGCCGCCCCGGCCATGTCGACGGGATCGTCGGGGTCGGCGATCGACGGCGTGCAGGCGAGCACCTCGTCGACGCGGCGCGCGCATTCGAGGGCGCGCGGGAGCATCGCGATCATCATCTGCGCCATCATCAGGAAGAACAGGCACATGACGGCGTATTCGGACAGGGCGACCAGTCCGCCGATCTGGAACTCGCCGAGCGCGATGTAGTGGCCGGAGACGAACAGCATCAGCGCGATGAACAGGTTGATGGCCAGGTACGACAGGCCGTCGAGGTTGGCGAACATGCGGTTCGCGCGGATCGATGTCGTCGCGTAGTCGGCGAACGTGCGGTCCATGCGCGCTTCCTCGTCGGCTTCCCTGCCGAACGCGCGCACGACGCGCACGCCGGTCAGGTTCTCGAGCAGCACGGCGCCGATCCTGTCGAGCAGCTTCTGCAGTCTCCGGTACAGCGGCGAGGCGGCGGTGAGGATGACGACGCCGAGGACGATGACGACGGCCATCGCCGCCGTCAGCAGCCAGCCGATGCGCGCGGAGATGCGGAACGAGAGCACGAGCGACGTGCCGACCATGAACGGCACCGGCAGCATCATGAAGTTGAAGTCCGACAGCGCGACCTGGATGACGTTGATGTCGGACATCGTGCGCGTCGTCATCGAGGCGAGGCCGAACTGCGCGAAGTCGTACGCGGACAGCTCGAGCGACTTGGCGTACAGGTCGTCGCGCATGTCCCTGGCGACGCGGGCCGACAGCTTCGCGACGGCGTAGCCGCTCCAGATGGCCGTGCCGGACGCGACGAGGCTGGCGACGGCCATCAGCAGGCAGCTCGTCGCCATCGCGGAGAAACCGCCGCCGGCCGCCGCCTCGTCGATGAGGTCGGCCGCGTACGTCGGGATGAGCAGCGACGCGACGGCGTTGACGGCGGTCAGCACGACGATCAGCGTCGCGAGTTTCCATTGCGGTCGGATGTAGCGCAGGACCAGTCGCACGACAGTCGCCTTCCATGGGTCGATTCGGACAGGGTGAATGCCCCCATCTTGTCATGTCCGCGCCCGGCAATGCATCCTCCGTGCGGATGATGGACGGCCGCTGCCCGCCCGAACGCCGCAGCCCCTCCCGATGACATCGGGAGGGGCCGCGGCAGGGAAACAGTCGGTGTTTCCGCGAGACGGTCGGTCAGTACTGCGTGACCTCGACCGATTCGAACTTGCCGGAGTCGAGCAGCGCCTCGAGGTCGGCCGGCCCGGTGAGGATGACGGTCGCGGCCTGCGCGATCATCAGGTTCATCTTCGCGCCGGGCTGGATGCCCTCGGCGTAGACGTAGACCGGCTTGCCGAGCGAGTAGGCGTAGCCGATCTCGAACATCGTGCCGGGATCGGTGTCCATGACGTTGGCGATCAGGGCGCGCGAGTTGCGGATGCCCTGCAGGTCGACGTTGAAGCACTGCGTGGGGCCGACCGTCGACAGGTCGGCGGCGAAGCGCGGCATGAACAGGCGCTTGTGGCGGACCGTCAGCACGTGCTCGAGGCGTTCCATGCTCTGCATTTCCGGATGGGTGAAGAACGGGCCGGCGACGAAGAAGTCGTAGATCGGCTCGGACGACGTGAAGTTGGTATCGTGAATGTTCATCGTTTCCATACCTTCATTCAACCTTCACATTGCCAACGACTCGCCACAATCAGCTCCCGGCAAAGTCGGCACGGACGCGGGCCGGCGTTTCGTCGGGGAAGTTGTTCCAACGGTCGGGGCACACTGGACGGCGGACATTGAATATTGGACATGGCCGGCGGGTGCCGGTCGAAAGCGAGAACAACGACGATGACAGAGATGCGGCTCGAACACGATTGCATTGGACCGCTGGGCGTTCCGTCGAACGTGTACTGGGGCATCCACACGCAGCGCGCGATCGAGAACTTCCCGGTTTCCGGCATTCCGGAGGCCGATCATCCGGCGCTCGTGCGGGCGTACGCCGTCATCAAGCGCGCCTGCGCGATGGCCAACCGCGAACTCGGCCTGCTCGACGAGACGAAGGCCGGCTACATCATCGAGGCCTGCAAGGAGATCGAGGCCGGCAAGCTCGCCGACCAGTTCCCGGTCGACGTGCTGCAGGGCGGCGCCGGCACGTCGATGAACATGAACATGAACGAGGTCGTCGCCAACCGCGCCCTCGAGCTCGCCGGCCGTCCGCGCGGCGACTACGCCACCATCCATCCGAACGACGACGTCAACAAGTCGCAGTCGACGAACGACACGTATCCGGCGGCCTGCAAGCTGTCGATCGCCCGCGGGCTCGATTCGCTGCGCGAATCGTGCGAGAAGCTGCGCGTGGCGTTCCACGAGCTCGCCGACCGCCACGTCACCGACGTCAAGCTCGGCCGCACGCAGCTGCAGGACGCCGTGCCGATGACGTACGGCCAGGAGTTCCACGCGTTCGCGTCGTTCATGAAGCTCGACCTGAAGGCGATGGACATGCTCGTGCCGCAGCTGTGCGACCTCAACCTCGGCGCGACGGCGATCGGCACCGGCATCTGCGCCGACCTGCGGTTCCGCGAGGCCGCCACGCGCCATCTCGCCGAGCTGACCGGCTTGCCGGTCGTCGCCGCGCACGATCCGGTCGCCTCGGTCACCGACATGTCGGCATACATCGCCGCGTCGGCGACGCTGAAGAACCTCGCCGTGCACCTGAAGAAGGCGGCCGACGACCTGCGCCTGCTCAACTCCGGCCCGCGCGCCGGCTTCGAGGACCTGCGCCTGCCGGCGCGCCAGGCAGGCAGCTCGATCATGCCGGCGAAGGTCAACCCGGTCATCCCCGAATGCGTGGACCAGTGCTGCTTCACCGTCTTCGGCATGGACGTCACCGTCAACTGGGCGTGCGCCGAGGGCCAGCTGCAGCTCAACGCGTTCGACCCGGTCATCATCCACGAGATCCTGACCGGCATGACGCTGATCATCAACGCGATGGACATGTTCCGCACGAAGTGCATCGACGGCATCGAGATCAACGCCGAGATCGGCCGGCTGTACGCCGAGCAGTCGCCGTCGCTGTCGGCGGCGCTCAACGGCACGCTCGGCTACGAGAAGGCGATGGGCATTGCCGAACAGGCCGTCGCCGAGCAGCGCACGATCCGCGACGTCGCCGCCGAGCGCACCGACCTGCCGGCCGGCAAGCTCGACGAGCTGCTCGACGTCGCCGCCCTCTCCCGCGCCCTCGGCCAGACCTGCCGCGAGCAGTAGACGGTCGCGCTCCCGGCCGCTCCCGTCGTGTCGCAATCTCGCGAGCCGATCGCGTGATTGCGACACGACAAGGTCCTGTGTCCATATCGTGAAGACGGGCGAACGGGGTTGCGCCGGCAAAATGGAGCAGGATTGCGCTGGCGGCGGGACGGGCCAAAAGCTCGCGGGAACCATGCGATCGCGGGAATCATTCCTGATTGTCGCCAACAAAATGGAGCAGCCCGAACGGTGGCCCTGCACTGAAATGGATCCAACCGGATCCATTTTTTGTTGAAATGGAGCATTGCCGCAGTCACAATGGAACCATGCTTGTTCAATCCCCCACACAGTCGCCGGCCCGGCTGACAGTGCGCACGGCGCCGCTCGGCGTCGACGTCGTCATCGAGTCGATCGGCCTCGACGAACGCCACCGCTTCCGCATGCTCGAGCTCGGCCTGCGTTCCGGAACCGTCGTCCGCGTCATCCAGAAGGCGAACTTCGGCGGCCGCGTGGTCGCGAAGGGCTACGAACGGATCGCCATCGACGGCAAGACGGCCGCCGCCATCGGAGTCGCCGTCGCGCACGATGCGCACGCCGGCACCGCGTCCCCGGCCGACGACATCTACGTCGATCCCGGCCACCGTCACTCCTCCCCCGCCGACCGCGAAACGGCCGCCGACTGGAAGGTTGAAGAGGAACGGAAGGCCGAAGAGGACCGGAAGGCCGAACCCGCCGGCGACGACGACGAGTCCATCACCGCCGCGACGAACGAGGAGAAATAAGAGAGATGGCCAACACCAAATGTCATGAAGGACGCCGCGGCCTCGCCGTACTGCTGCCGGAACGCCACGGCGACGACTGCTGCGCGGAACACGCCGGCGGCGACCATTCGGCGGATCCCCATGGCCACGCCGCCACGCCGATGGCCTCCCACCACCGGCGCGTCGTGTTCATCGGCAACCCGAACGTCGGCAAGTCGTCAATGTTCAACGCCATTCTCGGCGCCCGTGCCCGCGTGATGAACGCGCCGGGCACGACGGTCCTGCTCGAGCGCGGCGACTACCGGTACGACGACCAGACCTGGGACCTCATCGACACGCCCGGCACCTATTCGCTGCTGCCGCTGTCCCCCGACGAGCAGGTCGCCGCGCAGGCGGCGATCGGCAACGACGGCAACGCCGAGCCGGACCTCATCGTCGCCACGCTGGACGCGACGAACATTGCCCGTTCGCTGTACTTCCTCGCGATGATTCTCGAACTGGGCCGGCCGACCGTCGTCGCGCTGACGATGAACGACCTCGCCGCGAAGAACGGCGCCGAAGTCGATCCGAAGGCGCTGTCCCGCGCGCTGTCCGGCGTGCCGGTCGTCCAGGTCGACGGCCGTACCGGACGTGGCACCGCCCGCCTGATGCAGGTCATCAACGAGAGCTTCGCCGGCACGCCGATGCCCGCCGGGCTGCACCCGGTCGACCCGCAGGAAGTCGACGTCAAGCAGTGGGTGGAAGGCCGCGCCGACGAACGCTTCGACTGGGCCGCCTGCGTCATCGCGGACATCAACCTCGAGGACCGCGAGCGTTCGACGTTCTCCGACCGCATCGACCGCGTGCTGCTCCATCCGGTCGGCGGCATCGTCGTCTTCCTCGCCGTCATGTTCCTCGTTTTCCAGGCGACGACGTGGCTGGCCGGTCCGGCGCAGGACTGGATCGACGGCGACGTGCGCGACTGGATCACCGGCGGCATCGACCAGGTGTTCGCGCTGTTCGGTCCCGACGCCGCGGACGGCTGGCTGCACGGCCTGCTCGTCGACGGCCTGCTCGACGGCATCGTCACGGTGCTCACGTTCATTCCGCCGATGGGCATCATGTTCATCCTGCTGTCGCTGCTCGAGGATTCGGGCTACCTGGCGCGCGCGGCGTTCGTCATGGACCGCGCGATGCGCCTCGTCGGCCTCGACGGCCGCGCGTTCCTGCCGATCGTCGTAGGCTTCGGCTGCAACCTGCCGGCGCTCGCCGCCACGCGCACGCTGCCGGACTCGCGCCAGCGAGTGCTCACCGGCATGCTCATTCCGTTCAGCTCGTGCTCGGCGCGCCTGTCGGTCTATCTCGTGCTCGCCTACGCGTTCTTCCGCGAGCAGGCCGGCCTCGTCGTGTTCGGCATGTACGTGTTCTCGATCGTGCTGATTCTCGCCGTCGGCATCCTGCTGCGCAAGGTCAAGTTCCATTCGCTCGAGCCGGAGCCGTTCGCGATGAGCCTGCCGCCGTACCAGTGCCCGCGCCTGCTCGTGCTCGTCAAGTCGGTGCTGGCCCGCCTGTGGGGCTTCATCCGCGGCGCCTCGTCGATCATCGTCACGATGATCGTCATCGTCTGGGTGCTGCAGGGCATTCCGGCGACGGCCAGCGCCGGCTCGTTCGGCGACGTCGAGGACGTGCACGAGTCGGTCTACGGCGTCGTCGCCGACGCGATCGCGCCGGTCTTCAAGCCGGCCGGCTTCGACGACTGGCATGCGTCGGCCGCGCTGATGACCGGCTTCGTCGCCAAGGAAGTCGTCGTCGGCTCGCTGTCGCAGTCGTACGCGATCGACACCGGCGACGAGACCGAGGCCGAGGAAGGCTCCGGCTCGCTCGGCACCGCGATCGCGAACTCGTTCGAGGAAAGTTCCGGCGGGCACGGCAAGGCGGCGGCGATCGCGTTCCTGCTGTTCACGCTCGCCTACACGCCGTGCCTGGCGACGGTCGCCGAGCTCAAGCGACAATACGGCGGCAAGATCGCCGCGCAGACCGTCGGCCTGGGCCTCGTGACCGCCTACATTCTCGCCGTCGTCGCCTTCCAGCTGCTGCGGCTGATCATCTAGGCCGGGCCCATGACTGGATTTCGCAAGACAGGGGACGATTCGCGCGACGGAACCACGCGCGCGAATCGTCCTTCCGTCATGGAACTCGTCGTCGACGACCTCGGGCACGGCATGACGGTCGGCGAGTGCGCGAGGAAACGCAAGCTGCCGCGTGATTTCATCGAGCAGATCGTCGATTATGCGCGCCGGAAGGGCACGCTCGACGTCGTCGAGCTGACGAAGGGTTGCTCGACGGGAGCATGCGACCCCGATCCCGACTCGCTGATCTGCGCCGGCTGCCCGCTCGTGCCGGCCGGCCAGGGCAACCGGCTGACGATTCGCGCGATGCTGTCCCGCCGGTCGCGACGGGCCGCAGGCGCCGATCGGCGACGCGAGTAGGATGGCACACATGAGTGAACAACCGTCCAATTCCGCCGGGGCGACCGAGCCGTGGCACAATCCGCTGCGCGACCCCCGCGACCTGAGGCTGCCGCGGATCGCCGGCCCGTGCAGCATCGTCATCTTCGGCGTGACCGGCGACCTGTCCCGCAAGAAGCTGTTGCCGGCGATCTACGACCTCGCCAACCGCGGCCTGCTGCCGCCGAGCTTCGGCCTGACCGGCTTCGGCCGGCGCGACTGGAGCGAGGAGGAGTTCCGCGACTTCGTCAAGACGAACGTCAAGGCCCACTGCCGCACGCAGTTCGACGAGATGACCTGGCAGCAGCTCGCGAAGGGCATCCGCTTCGTGCGGGGCACGTTCGAGGACGAGGACGCGTTCGACCGGCTGTCGACGACGGTCGCCGAACTCGACCGCGACCGCGGCACGCGCGGCAACCACGCCTTCTACATGTCGGTGCCGCCGCGCGACTTCCCGATCGTCGCCCGCCAGCTGGCCCGCTGCGGCCTGGCCCATTCGACCGAGGGCGCGTGGCGCCGCGTCATCATCGAGAAGCCGTTCGGCCACGATCTCGAGAGCGCGAAGAAACTCGACAAACTCGTCTCCGAGGTGTTCGACCCGCAGTCGGTGTTCCGCATCGACCACTACCTGGGCAAGGAGACGGTCCAGAACATCCTCGCGCTCCGGTTCGCCAACAGCATGTACGAGCCGATCTGGAACAACAACTACGTCGACCACGTCCAGATCACGATGGCCGAGGACATCGGCGTGGCCGGCCGCGCCGGCTACTACGACGGCATCGGCGCCGCGCGCGACGTCATCCAGAACCACCTGCTGCAGCTGCTGGCGCTGACCGCCATGGAGGAGCCGATCTCGTTCGCCGCCGCCGACCTGACGGCCGAGAAGACGAAGGTGCTGTCCGCCGTCCGACTGCCGAAGGACCTCGCCGCCCACACGGCTCGCGGCCAGTACGCCGCCGGCTGGCAGGGCTCCGAGGAAGTGTGCGGCTACCTCGAGGAAAAGGGCATCGACCCGAACTCGACGACGGAAACCTACGCCGCCATCCGCCTCGATATCGACACGCGCCGCTGGGCCGGCGTGCCGTTCTACCTGCGCACCGGCAAGCGCCTCGGCCGTCGCGTCACCGAAGTCGCCGTCGTGTTCAAGCCGGCGCCGCACCTGCCGTTCGAGTCGACGGCCACGCAGGAGCTCGGCAAGAACGCGATCGTCATCCGCATCCAGCCCGACGAGGGCGTCACGATCCGCTTCGGCTCGAAGGTGCCGGGAGGATCGTCGATGGAAGTGCGCGACGTCTCGATGGACTTCTCGTACGGCCGCTCGTTCACGGAAAGCTCGCCGGAAGCCTACGAACGGCTCATCCTCGACGTGCTGCTCGGCGACCCGCCGCTGTTCCCGACGACCGAGGAAGTCAACCTGAGCTGGAAGATCCTCGACCCGATCGAGGACTTCTGGTCGACGCTCGGCCAGCCGCAACCGTACCGTGCCGGCACGTGGGGCCCGGAGGAAGCCGACGAGATGCTCGCCCGCGATGGACGTCGATGGAGGATGCCGTGATCATCACGATGAAGGACACCGAGACGAACGAGATCTCGGCGAAGCTGAACGACCTGCACGAGGAGCGCGGCGAGGCCGTGCTCGGCCGCGTGCTCACGCTCGTCATCATGACCGACGAGGACAATCTCGAGGAGTCGCTGCGCCTCGCCAACGAGGCGAGCCGCGAGCATCCGTGCCGCGTCATCGCGATCGCGCCGAGCACGCGCACCGTCACGAAGGAGGAGCACGACGCGGGCACCGCGACGTTCCTCGACGCCGAAGTGCGCATCGGGGCGGACGCCGGCGCCGGCGAGATCATCGTGCTGCGCCCGCGCGGCGGTCTCGTGCACCACGAGGACACGCTCGTCATCCCGCTGCTCGTCCCGGACGCGCCGGTCGTCGCCTGGTGGCCGACCGAGGCGCCGGCCAACCCGTCGAGGAACCGCCTCGGCGCGATGGCGACGAGCCGCATCACCGACGCGCAGCGCTCGTCGAACCCGATGCGCACGATGGAGGACCTGCGCCGCAACATGTCGTCGAAGAACGTCGACATGTCGTGGACGCGCCTGACCGTCTGGCGCGCCATGCTCGCGTCGTTGCTGGACCAGCCGCCGCACCTGCCGATCAAGTCGGTGCGCGTGACCGGTCCGGAAAACTTCCTGCCGATGGACCTGCTCGCCGCCTGGCTGCGACTGTGCCTCAACGTGCCGGTCGTGCTGGAAACCGAGCCGGAAGCCACTGCCGTCACCGGCGTCTACATGACGCGCGACGACGGCGTCGTGTCGCTGGAACGCCGTCCCGCCGACCAGGGCCTGGCCACCGTCAACGTGCCGGGCCAGTCGCCGCAGGCCATTCCGGTGCCCACGCGCACGCTGGAAGAGTGCCTGAGCGAGGAACTCGGCCGCCTCTACCCCGACGAGATCTACCGCGAAGTCATCACGAAGGGCTGGGACCTCATCCATCCGTGATGCACGACCATTCCAGACAGTTCCCAGACTTGTCGGGTTGAATCGTGCACAGTGCAGACAAACAGATTGGTAACTAAGAAGGGAACGTCATCGATGACTGCCCACCGACGGATTATCGCCTACCCCACTCCCGAACTGATGGCCGACGCCGTCGCCGAGCGCACGCTGCTCACGCTGAGCGGCCTGCTCGCCGAGCCCGGCCGCGACCGCGTCGACATCGCCGTGACCGGCGGCACCGACGGCACGGCCATCCTGCGGGCGATCGCCGGCAGCGAACTGCTCGACATCGTCGACTGGTCGCATGTGCACGTGTGGTGGGGCGACGAGCGGTTCGTCGCCGCCGACAGTCCCGAACGCAACGCCGTCGGCGCCCGCGAGGCGCTGCTCGACGGGCTCGTCGAGGCCGGACGGATGACGGAAGCGCAGATCCACGAGATGCCGGCCGACCGGCGTCCGGCAAGCGCCGTCGCCGCCGCGTCGGCCGACGAGAACGCCGAGGCACTCGCCGCGGCCGCCGCCGACTACCAGCGCGAACTGGTCGCCGAGCTCGGCGACCGTCCGTCGCTCGACATCGCGATGTTCGGCCTGGGTCCCGACGGCCATTTCGCGTCGCTGTTCCCCGACCTGCCGCAGGTGACGATGGACGATCCGTCCGTCCTCGTGACTGGCGTGGCCGATTCGCCGAAGCTGCCGCCGCTGCGGCTGACGTTCACTGTGCCGATGATCGCGAACAGCGAGCGCACGTGGATCTGCGCATCGCGCGAGAAGAAGGCCGACGCCGTCGCCGTCACGTTCCTCGGCCACGCCGACCCTCACGCCCCCGCCTCGTTCGCCGCCGCCCGCACCGACCTCCTCTGGCTCACCGACCGCGCCGCCGCCTCGCTGGTGTGCTGAATCTTTTGGATGTCACAAAACCCGAGCTACAGGCTCGAGTTTTGTGACATCTGTCCAAGTTGAGCGACGTCGTCGCAAGATTTGCCGCCGGGGAGGTTTGGGGTCGGGCTAGACTGGAAAACGATTGAAACCGTACGATTCCCGGCCTCCCTGTCAGGCCGGATGTCTGGAGGCTACAAGCATGACTGCTGAAGCAAATGTCGGCGTCGTCGGACTCGCTGCGATGGGCGCGTCCCTGTCGCGCAATCTCGCCCGCCACGGCTACAAGGTCGCCGTCTACAACCGCACCTACGCGCGCACCGAGAACTTCATGAAGAACTACGCGTCCGAAGGCGAGTTCTTCCCGTCGAAGACAGTCAGGGAGTTCGTCGATTCGCTCGAGAAGCCGCGCGTCGCGATCATCATGGTCAAGGCCGGCCAGCCGACCGACGACGTCATCGAGGAGCTCGCCGCCGTCATGGACAAGGGCGACATCATCGTCGACGCCGGCAACGCGTACTTCAAGGACACGATGCGCCGCGAGAAGGCGATGGCCGCCCGCGGCATCCACTTCGTCGGCTGCGGCGTCTCCGGCGGCGAGGAAGGCGCGCTGCTCGGCCCGTCGATGATGCCCGGTGGCTCCGACGAGTCGTGGGAACGCCTCAAGCCGATGTTCGAGGCGATCGCCGCGAAGGCTTCCGACGGCACGCCGTGCGTGGCCCACATCGGCCCGAACGGCGCCGGCCACTTCGTCAAGATGGTGCACAACGGCATCGAGTACGCCGACATGCAGCTCATCGCCGAAAGCTACGACCTGATGCGCCGCGGCCTGAAGATGACGCCAGCCGAGATCGGCGACGTCTTCGAGCAGTGGAACAAGACCGACCTGGACTCCTACCTCGTCGAGATCACGGCCGAGGTGCTGCACAAGGTCGACGACAAGACCGGCATGCCGCTCGTCGACGTCATCGTCGACCACGCCGGCATGAAGGGCACCGGCACGTGGACCGTCCAGACGGCGCTGTCGCTCGAGGTGCCGGTCACCGGCATCGCCGAGGCCGTCTTCGCCCGCGGCCTGTCCGGCCAGACCGAGCTGCGCGAGAAGGCGCAGGCCGATCCGTTCGACGGCCCTGACCCGAAGTTCGACGTCGACGACGAGCAGCGCGACGACTTCATCGAGCACATCCGCAAGGCGCTGTACGCCTCCAAGATCGTCGCCTACGCGCAGGGCTTCAACGAGATCGCCGCCGCCGGCAAGCACTACGGCTGGGACATCGACATGGCCGAGGTCGCCCGCATCTGGCGCGCCGGTTGCATCATCCGCGCAAAGTTCCTCGACCGCATCTCCGAGGCGTTCGAGTCCGGCACCGCCGACATCTCGCTGTTGTTCGCCCCGTACTTCAAGTCCGGCATCCAGGAAGACGAGCCGTCGTGGCGCGCCGTCGTCGAGCAGGCCGTCCGCCACGGCATCCCGTGCCCGGTCTTCTCGTCGTCGCTCGCCTACTTCGACGGCCTGCGCTCGAAGCGCCTGCCCGCCTCGCTGATCCAGGGCCAGCGCGACCTGTTCGGCGCGCACACTTACCAGCGCGTCGACGAGCCGGGCGTCTTCCACACGCTGTGGACCGAACCGGGCAAGCCGGAAATCAAGGAGAAGTAAGGTCCTTCGGTTTCCCGCCAATCCTGGACAAGTGGCCGTCCGTCCTCCCCGGAGGACGGACGGCCACTTGTTTTCGCTCGCGGCAGGAAGCGGCAGAATCGTTCAGAACCAGCGGTCGGTCAGCGAGGCCAGGACGGACGGATGCGTCTCGACGTGCATGCGGTCGCCGAGCACGACGACGGCCTGGTCGTTGCGCAGCGGGACGAGCATGGCAGAGGCGGCGCCGGTCTGGCAGATGACGGCCGCGTTGACGCCGAGCAGCTTCGAGTCGACATGCGGCACGATCGCGCAGTCGACGAGATCCAGTCCCCTCGTGCTGAACAGCGACGGCGCCGCCGACGAGCTGTCCATCTCGCCGATGTAGCCAATGTCGGGTCCGCAGATCACCGAACCGGCCGATTCGCCGACATACGGCACGCCGTCGAGCACGCGCTCGCGGATCAGCCGGTCGGCGCCGCTGTGACGCAGTTGCTCGAGCAGGTAGAACGTGTTGCCGCCGCAAACGTAGAACAGGTCGGCGTGCTCGAGCGTGTTGACGAGCTCGGCTTCGGGCGCCGTCGAGACGTCGATCATCTTGACGCCGAGACCGAGCGCGCGCAGCCAGTAGCGCATCGCGCGATTCGCCACGCCATAGGGCTCGGCATAGCTTGCCGTCGAGATGAACGCGCAGCGCTTGCCGCGCAAGTCGCCGAGCAGCCGCTTCATGACCGGCACCACCGCAAGGAACGACGCCCCGAGTATCAGCGTCATCTTCGAACGTTCCATCGCGCCTCGATTGTTCGTGTCCGTATTCATCATTCGTTGCCGTTGTGTTGCCGCCATCCTAGGACAGCTTGTCTGGGAATTGTCCGAAAACATGGCGGCTGGCTGTCCGGACTGAATCGCCAGGGATGCCAAAACGCTTCATCCGCGGTAGAGTAGACAGGTTCACCCAGAAGAGAAATTTGAGTCCCGAACGAGTCCAGTGAGAGGGCGGAGCCGACCGAGAGAACGGCGCCGCGGCGACCGTCCGGCCACCCAGTCGAGTCCAGAACCGGAGTCCGACCATGAGCGATTCCCCACGCCCAGACCACACCGAACAGCAGGAGGAAGCCACGACGACGCGGCGAACCCACCTCAATCCCCGCCAGCGAGCAGTCGTCGCCGTCACGTTCTTCTCGATGTTCTTTGGCGCCGGCAACCTGATCTTCCCGCCGTACGTCGGCGCCCTGGCCGGCAGCGCGTCGGTCGGCGCGCTCGTCGGCTTCATCATCTCGGCCGTCGGCCTGCCGATCCTCGGCGTCGTCGCCGTCACGTTCGCCGGCGGCTTCAGGAACCTCGCCGGCCGCGTCTCGAGGGGCTTCGCGACGGTGCTCGGCATCGCGATCATCCTGACGATCGGCCCGCTGTTCGCCATCCCGCGCACGGCCTCGACGTCGTTCGAGATGATGGTCTCGCCGTTCATCCCGTCATCGGCGCACGGCGTGGCGCAGCTGGTCTACTCGCTCGTGTTCTTCGCGCTGGCGTTCGTCGTCGCCCAGAAGCCGGAGAAGCTCTCGAAGGTCCTCGGCCGCGTCATGGGCCCGATCCTGCTGCTGATGATTCTCGTGCTGTTCGTCATCTGCCTGTTCATCCACCACCCGTCGTTCGGCACGCCGTCCGGCGAGTTCTCGACGAACCAGTTCGCGGAAGGCTTCCTCAACGGCTACCAGACGATGGACCTGCTGGCGGGCCTGTACTTCGGCATCGTCATCTCGGCGAACGTGCGCGATCTCGGCGTCAGGAAGACGAAGCAGAACCGCCAGGAGACGGCCACGGCCGGCCTGTTCACCGGCATCATGCTCGTCGTCGTCTACGCCGTGCTCGGCTTCATCGGCATGGTGTCCGGCTCGATCACGCCGATCGACGGCGACACCGACACCGGCGCCACCGTCCTGACCAACCTCTCCACGCACGCGCTCGGCTCGGTCGGAACCGTCTTCATCGGCATCGTCTTCGTCATCGCCTGCTTCAACGTTTGCACCGGCCTGATCTCGACGGCCAGCTCGTTCTTCCACGACAACTATCCGACCGTGTTCAAGAAGCCGGTCAGCTACCGCGTGTGGTCGGCGATCTTCACCGTCGTCGCGTTCGTCATCGCCAATGCCGGCCTGTCGACGATCATCAAGATCGCGACGCCGATCCTCGAGGCGCTCTATCCGATCGCGATCGTCCTCGTCGTGCTCGCGCTGCTGCACAAGAGGTTCGCCGGCAAGCACCGTCACATCTACTTCTGGACGATCCTGTTCACGGCCGTCGACTCGATCGCGGCCGGCATCGTCGACATGGTGCACCTGTTCGGCGGCAGCATCGACTGGCTCGAGCAGCTCGTCTACCTGTCCCCCGGCGCCTCGATGTCGCTCGGCTGGATCCTGCCGGCATTCGTCGGCGGCGTCATCGGCTTCGACATCTCGATGTTCCATACGAACTGGAAGAGGGACGAGGTCGATCCGGACGAACTCGACGGCTCCGAGGAGGCCGAACTGGCCCGGCTCGAGCTCGATGATCCGGAACTCGCGGCCGAACGTCGCGCGGAAATCGAGCAGGAAAAGGCCGCGAAGGCGAAGCTCGAGGCCGAGGAACTCCAGTCCGGCGTCGGCCCCGACGGCAAGAAGCTCTCGCACAAGAAGATGAAGGAGCTCAGGAAGACGGAAGCGCGGCGCGAGGCCCGCGACGCCAAGCGCGAGCGCGCCGCCGAGCGCAAGGCCGCCCAGGACGCGCCGTCCGTCATCGCCTCCGGCACGTCGGTCGCCGAGCAGGTCGCCCTCGCCCAGGCCGCCCGCAAGCGCGCCGAGGACGGCGAGGAATAATATCCGCACATGCAAAATGGCCCCCTCCGGAGAGGGGGCCATTTTGTCATATATGCCAGTCAGTGGTTCGAGTTTGAATCGTGACGGGCGAGCTTCTGCGGGTCGTCGCAGTACTTGGCCGGATTGGCGTCGAATTCGGCGGCCGTGGCCAGGCTGCTGAAGTGGAACGTGCCGCCTTCGTACTGACGCTCGGCGGCGGCCGTTTCCGACGTGACTTCCTCGCCGTTGACCGGATCGATCTCCGGGACACCCTCGACGCTCTTGCGCTCCTTCATGGCGGTTCCTTTCCCTGGTTTCCGTCGGCGGAGTGCCGCAGCATCCCCTGCGCGGCCCGTCCGTCCGGCGGTCATTTGCCGATATTCGACGGCGTCGCGCGACGCCGCCTGACATGAACAGGCTTAGCATGGTCGGGCCGGAACGAGTGGAGCCTGTTTGCGTTAAGCACAACGGACAGTGACGAGAACGCCATCGCGGCGCCGGCGATCATCGGGCTGAGCAGGACGCCCCACAGCGGGTAGAGCACGCCGGCGGCGATCGGGATGCCGAGGCCGTTGTACCCGAGCGCGAAGCCGAGGTTGCCGTGGATGTTGCGCATCGTCTTCGCCGACAGGTCGACGGCCGTGACGATGCCGAGCGGATCGCCGTTCATCAGCGTGACGTCGGCCGACTCGATCGCGACGTCGGTGCCGGTGCCCATCGCGATGCCGACGTCGGCGCGCGCGAGCGCCGGCGCGTCGTTGATGCCGTCGCCGACCATCGCGACGGTGCGGCCGGCGCCCTGCAGTTCGGCGATCACGTGTTCCTTGTCGTCGGGGCGCACGTCGGCGAAGACGGTGTCGATGCCGGTGCTGTCGGCGATCGCCCGCGCCGTCGTCTCGTGGTCGCCGGTGAGCATGACGACGTCGATGCCGCGGGCCCTGAGCGCCGCCACGGCCGTCGCCGACGTCGGGCGGACGATGTCGGCGATGCCGAGGACGGCGCGGACCGCGCCGTCGACATGCAGCGCGACCGGCGTCCAGCCGTGCCGGGCCATCTCGCGCGCCGGGGCTTCGGGAGCGTCGTTGTCGAGGACGACGTCATGGGTCACGCCGTCCACGCCGCGGACGCTCGCCGTCACGCCGTGGCCGGGGCGGCTCGCGAAGCCGAGGACGCCGGGCAGCTCGAGTCCCCTGCCGGCCGCGGCGGCGTCGACGGCCCGGGCCAGCGGATGTTCGGAGCGCGATTCGGCGGCGGCGGCCAGCGCCAGCAAACCGTCGTCGATGCGCTCGGCCCATTCGGCCCAGCCGCCGTCGCCGTCGTCGACGAGCATCGCGACGAGCGTCGGTTCGCCGGCCGTCACGGTGCCGGTCTTGTCGAGGACGACGGTGTCGACGCGGGCGAGCGTCTCGAGCGCCGTCGCCGAGCGGAACAGCACGCCGTACTGGGCGCCCTTGCCGGTCGCGATCGTGATCGACAGCGGCGTGGCCAGGCCGAGCGCGCACGGGCAGGCGATGACGAGGACGCTGATCGCGCAGACGAGGCCGTACAGGCCCTGCGGCTGCACGCCCGTCAGCCACCAGACGACGAACGTCCAGATCGCGACGAGGATGACGGCCGGCACGAAGACGGCGGCCACGCGGTCGGCGATGCGCTGGATCGGCGCCTTCGACGCCTGGGCGCTCTTCACGAGCGCGACGATCTGCGCGAGAACGGTGTCGGCGCCGATGCGGGTGGCGCAGTACGTGAACGATCCGGTCGTGTTGACGGTCGCGCCGGTCACGGCGTCGCCGACGGTCTTCGTCACCGGCATCGACTCGCCGGTCACCATCGATTCGTCGACGGCCGACGTACCGTCCGTCACGACGCCGTCGACCGGCAGCCGGTCGCCCGGCAGGATCCTGATCGTGTCGCCGACGCGGACGTCGGCGGTCGGCACTTCGATGACATGTTCGGCTGCGTGGCCGTCGTCGCCGGCGGCGTCATGGATGACGATTCGCGCCGTATCCGGCGTCAGCCCGACAAGCGCGCGGATCGCCGCGCCGGTGCCGGCGCGGGCCTTCGCCTCGAGCAGCTGGCCGAGGATCATCAGCGTGAGAATCGTGCCGACGGCCTCGAAATAGGGTTCGCGCGATCCTTCCGGCAAGAGCGTGGGCCAGACGGTGACGACGGTGCTGAAGCCGAACGCCGCGACGGTGCCGAGCGTGACGAGCGAGTTCATGTCCGGCGAGCGGTGCGCGAGCGCGAGCCAGCCGGTGCGGTGGATCGGCCAGCCGCAGTAGAACATCACCGGCAGCGTCAGCACCAGCTGGAACCAGCCGCCGGTCACCCATGCCGGCAACGTGTCGGCGAACCAGCGGCCGACCGGCGGGATCATCGGCAGCATCGCGACGCACAGCAGCGGCACCGTGAAGACGATGGCGACGATCAGGCGGGTCCTCAGCGAAGCGATCTCGTCGAGGCGCGACTGTTCGTCGGCGTCGGCGTCCGCGGCGATGTCGGCGGCTGCGCCGGATTGGCGACCTTGCGCTTCGTGGTCCATGTGGCAGTGGCCGGCATCGTCCATGTGATCCATGTGGTCCATGTGCTTCATGTGGTCCATGTGGTCCATGGGTTCCATCTGGTCATGGCCCGTGTGACTCGTGTGGTCCGTCGGGGGCGCGGCCGGCGCGATGGCGCGCGAATCGTCGCCGTCGTTTCCGCTGTCGCCGTCGCCGACGACGTGCAGCGAGCCGTGCAGCATGTTCATGCCGCATGCGAACGGATAGTCGCCAGGAGCGAGCGGCGGCAGGTCGAGCGTCGTCGTCCTGTTTTCGGGCAGCGCGAGGTCGACGCCGAGGTCGGCGAAGACGACGTGCGACGAGCACTCCCCTCCCTCGCGCCGGTCGAATTCGAGCCGTACCGGCTGGCCGGCGGCGACCTGCGTGACGGCGGGACTGTAGCCGCCCTGGACGACGATGTGCGCGACCTGGCGTCCGCCCTGGCCGACCGTCGCCTCGACGGCGCGGCGCGGCGCGAACACGTACCAGGCGAGCAGTCCGGTGAGCGCGACGGCGACGAGGACGACGCCGACAGTCGAAATCATGATCGTGGTTCCCTTCTCCCGTGCGCCGTGCCGCCGGTTGTCAACCGGTGGCACGGCGCGGACGATACGCCTTCTTCCGAAGGCCGGTGTCTGCGCCAAACGGGAATGGCGGGGATTATTCCGGCAGCCAACACGATGCGGACGCTTTCCGCGACGGGCGCAGCGACCGTTGCAACGAAACGGCTCCGTTTGTCTGTCGACGAGCCGATGCCGGCTTCCGCTTGTCCGGCGTGGCGGCGCCCCGCGATCCGGTTCCTCACTGTCGGAATAGCGCCGGCGAACCGCCTACGATGGAAGAGGATATTTCGAGCAAGGAAAGGGTGTGCGATGGGATACACACTGATTACCGGGGCGTCGAGCGGCATCGGCCGGGCGCTGGCGCTGACGTGCGCGCAGGAAGGCCAGGACCTCGTCATCACGGCGCGCGACGAGGCGCGGCTGCGGCAGCTCAAGACCGAAGTGGAAACGAAGATGAAGGTGAAGGTCCAGGTCGTCGTCGCCGACCTGAGCAAGCCGGACGGTCCGAAGACGCTGCACGACTTCACGGCCGGCAACAACCTCGACGTCGACATCCTGATCAACAACGCCGGCTTCTCCGACTGGACACGCTACATGGAGGCGAACTGGGCGAAGACCGACGCGATGATGCAGGTCAACATGCACGCCGTCGCCGAACTGTCCTACCTGTACGGCCGCGACATGGTGGCCGCCGGCAGGGGCCGCATCCTCAACATCTCGTCGCTCGCGTCGACGATGCCCGGACCGTACATGGCGATGTACTTCGCGACGAAGGCGTTCGTCCGCTCGCTCGGGACGGCGCTGTCCTACGAGCTGCGCGGCACCGGCGTCACCGTCACGACGGTGTGCCCGGGCCCGGTGACGACCGGCTTCGCGAAGGCCGCGAACATGCACGGCAAGAACTTCTACACGATGGTCAAGCCGGCGACGGCCCAGCAGGTCGCGCAGTTCGCGTTCAACAAGATGATGACCGGCCGGTCGCTCGCCTACCAGGGCTGGTTCGCCAAGCTCGGCGCGTTCGGCGCGCGCCTGGCACCGACCTGCCTCGCCGCGCACATCGCCGCCGTCATGAACGGCGGCGATCCGGACCGCGCCGACCTGTCGGACGATTCGTCCGCCACGCCGGCCGCGAAGTCCTGCGGCTGCCCGGTCAGGAAGACGATCGCCAGGCTGGCGAACAAGGCCGCCTGACCCGCCACATTTTCCCCGTTGATGTCACAAACCCGAGCTGCAAGGCTCGGGTTTGTGACATCAACGGGGAAAATCAGTGTCGACGGTTTTTCTTGCCGACGGCAGAGCGGAACGGGTTGGCGTTCTTCTTCGCGTTATGGCGGCTCTGGTGCTTGACATGGGCGCTCGTCGAGCCCTTCGCGCCGTTCTTCGTCTTGCGGGGACGGTCCTTGCCGAACTGGCCGTGCGCCTGCTGGCGGCGTTCGTGACGCTTCGCGTCCTCGCCGCGCAGGTCCTCGCGCACGACGTTCTCGTCGCGGTGGATGCGCTTGCCGCCGTTGCCGGCCTTCCTGGTGCCGTTGCCGGCCGACTTGCCCGGCTTCCAGTCGCCGCGCTTGCCCTTGCGGCCCGAGCCGTCGAAGCGGTCGTCGCCGTAGGCCCACGCCTCCTCGCGGCGACGGCGCGCGGCTTCCTTCTTCTCGGCGATGCGGTCGGCGCGGCGCTCCTCGGCGCGGGCCGCCTCGCGCTCCTGGCGGCGTTCGTACGCCTCGACGTGGCGCTGGTTCTCGGCGCCGAGGGCGCTGTCCAGGCTGAAGCCGGCCGCGGAACCCTGTTCCTGCTGCTTCGCGAGCTTCGCGGCCTTGCGGGCGCGGGCCTGCTCGGGCGAATCGCTGCGCTTTTTCTTCTTCTTGCGGTCGTGCGACGAACCGGTGCGCTCGTCGAGGCCGCCGCGCGAGTTGCCGCGGCGTTCGGCGCGGTTGCCGCCACGTCCGCCGTTACGGCCATTGCGTCCGCCGCGACCGTTCTTGCCGCGGCCGCCGGCCGGCTGCGTCTTGTCGAGGTTCCAGCCGAAGACCGGTTCGGCGACCTCGCCGACGAGTTCCATGACGAGCGGATCGTCGAGCGTGACCTTGACCGGCTTCCAGTCGATGCCGGCCTGTTTCACGAGATGCTTCACGTAGCGGCGCTGGTCCGTCGTCATGATCGTGACGACGTCGCCGGACTTGCCGGCGCGGGCCGTGCGGCCAGAACGGTGCAGGAACGACTTCGAGTCCTCCGGCGGATCGACCTGGACGACGAGGCCGACGTTGCTGACATCGATGCCGCGCGCCGCGACGTCGGTGGCGACGAGCACGTTGACGTCGCCTTCCTCGAACGCGGCGAGGTTGCGGTCGCGCTGGTTCTGCGACAGGTTGCCGTGCAGTTCGGCGGCCGGGATGCCGGCCTGCGTCAGCGTCTTGGCGAGCTTCTTGGCCTGGAACTTGGTCCTGGTGAACAGGATGCGGCGTCCGGCGCCGCTGGCGAGCAGCTTGACGAGGGCCGGCTTGTCGTTGCGGGAGATCTCGAAGACGTGGTGCGTCATCGAGTCGACGGCGGAGGTCGCCTCGTCGACCGAATGGACCTTCGGGTCCTCGAGGAACTGCCTGACGAGGCCGTCGACGCCGTGGTCGAGCGTGGCGGAGAACAGCATGTGCTGGGCGCCGTCGGAAATCTGCGACAGGATGCGCTTGATCGGCGGCAGGAAGCCCATGTCGGCCATCTCGTCGGCCTCGTCGAGGACGACGATCCTGACGTCGGACAGCGTCAGCTGGCCCTGCTCGACGAGATCCTCGAGGCGGCCCGGGCAGGCGACGACGATGTCGGCGCCGGCCCTGAGGTCGTTGATCTGGCGCTGGTAGCGCACGCCGCCGTAGACCGTCGTCGTCTCGATGCCGTAGATCGCGGCGATCGGCGCGAGGACGTCGTTGATCTGGTTGGCCAGCTCGCGGGTCGGGGCCATGATCAGGCCGCGCGGATGCGGCTGGAAGCCCTTCTCCATGCGCTCCTCGCGGTGGCGCTGCTGGACCTGGCGCACGCCCTTGCGGAACTGGCTCATCGTTGTCTCGTCGTCGAAGTCGACCTCGCCGAGGCGGGCGACCATCGGGATCGCGAACGCGAGCGTCTTGCCGGAGCCGGTGCGGCCGCGGCCGAGCACGTCGCGGCCGGCGAGCGAGTCGGGCAGCGTGTCGGCCTGGATCGGGAACGCCGTCTTCTTGCCGTCCGCGTCGAGCACGCGGACGATCGGGCCGGGCACGCCGAGTTCGGCGAACATCGGGGCCGGGGCGTCGTCATCGTCGGAAGAATCGTTCACAATAATGTCGTCGACGATCATGTCGTCATCGGAAGTGAGTTCGGGCACAGTGGCCTTTCATTGGAAGTCTATGGAAAATACGCGCGGTTGCCGCGCAAAACTCCCCCAGTGTACGCCGAACCGTCTACTTTTCCCAATGAAAAGGCTCCCCCGGAGGGGAGCCTTTCGTTCGCGGGCGCGCCGGCGGACTCAGCTTTCCTCGACGAGTTCCTCCTCGGCGAACTCGCGGGCGCGGTTCGGCAGCGGATCCTCGATCGGCTCGTCGACGATCTCGCGGTAGCCGCCCTTCGGAATCGTGCCGGTCAGGCGACCGAGGGCCTTGAGGCCGTGGTAGATGACGAGCACGGCGAGCGTGCCGAGGGCGATGCCGTTGAACTGGACGTCGCCGGCGGCGAACGTGAAGTCGGCGATGCCGACGACCATGACGACGGCGGCCGTCATCATGTTGAGCGGCTTGCCGAAGTCGACCTTGTTGTCGACCCAGATCTGCACGCCGATCATGCCGATCATGCCGTACAGCAGCGTCGTGACGCCGCCGAGCACGCCGGCCGGCACCGAGTTGACGACCTCGCCGAACTTCGGGCACAGGCTCAGCAGGAACGCGAAGCCGGCGGCGCACCAGTAGGCGGCCGTCGAGTAGACCTTCGTTGCGGCCATGACGCCGATGTTCTCGCCGTAGGTCGTCGTGCCGGAGCCTCCGCCGAAGCCGGCGACCGTCGTGCCGAGGCCGTCGGCGATCAGCGCCGTGCCGACCTGGTCGTCGTAGTCGCGGCCGGTCATCTGGGCGACGGACTTGACGTGGCCGACGTTCTCGGCGACGAGGACGAGGACGACCGGCAGGAACATCGGCAGCACCGAGAAGTCGACCTGCGGCGTATGGAAGGCGGGCAGGCCCACCCAGCTCGCCGACTCGACGGCGGAGAAGTCGACCTGGCCGCGGGCGACGGCGTAGAAGTAGCCGACGAGCACGCCGAGCAGGATGTTGAGACGTCCGATCATGCCCTTGAAGACCATGCCGATGAGCAGCACGGCGACGAGCGTGATGACGGCGGTGTCAGGAGCGGCCTGGAAGTTGTTCCACGCGCTCGGCGCGAGGTTGAAGCCGATGATCGCGACGATGGCGCCGTTGACGACCGGCGGCATGATGCGGTCGACCCAGACGGCGCCGGCGTAGTGGACGATGACGCCGATCAGCGCGAGCAGCAGGCCGGTGCACATGATGCCGAACGAGGCGACGGCAATGCCCTTGCCGGACGCGTAGACGGCCGCGATCGGCGCAATGAAGCCGAAAGAAGACCCCAAATATGAAGGAAGCACGTTCTTGTTGATCAACAGGAACAGTGCCGTGGAGAAAGCCGTGAAGAAAAGAGTGGTGGACGGGTCGAACCCGGTCAGGATCGGCACGAGGAACGTCGCGCCGAACATCGCGACGACGTGCTGGCAGCCGATGCCGGCGGTTCGTCCCCAGCTGAGCCGCTCGTCGGGCTCGACGACCTCGCCCGGCCCCAGCGTCTTGCCGTCGCCGTGGGTCTTCCATGCAAACAGATTGGACATCATCCCTCCAGGATTTGCCTTTGGTTTCTCTCGCGGCAAAACCCGGGGACTCCCGCGCCTTACCTCGCCAATTGTAACGGGGGCATCGTTTCGAGGGTGGCGTGCGTTCGCTTTTCATCTCGAATATTGGCACGATTCGCGCGCCGGCGGTCCGGTAAACCGATTGATCAGCGAGTCGGATGTGAGCTAGATCACAGACAATCGCGCTCCCGGCAACCAAAAAGGTCCATTCCGGGAGCGTAGATGATCATGGACGACATGGCGCTGGACGACGGGGCATCAGGCCCAGACGAAGGAGTCCCGTCCGGCGCCGAGTTCGAAGTGGAGTTCGGCGACGCCGAGGCCGACGGTGGCGAGCAGGTCGTCGGTGGCGGTCGCGCGGACGACCGGCAGGCCAGTCCTTCCGTCGGCGTCGTCGAGCAGTTCGAATCGCACGGGCTGCCTGTTGAGCGCGGACGGGGCGAGCTGGACGGCCTCAATGCCGTGCTGGAACCATGCCGGCATGTCCTCGAACGGCATGCCGTGCAGCTCGCACAGCTCGGCCGCCGCCTTCGACCTGTGCGGATGGCCGGGCCGGGCGGCATGGCCGACGGCGATCGCGACGCGGAACTCGCCGTTGCCGGACGAATCGTCTTCGTTTTCCCCAAGCGAACCACCGACCCAGCCGGTGTCGAAGCCGGCGTTGGTCAGCAACAGCACGAGCAGCTCGCCGTAATAGCCGACGTTGCGCTGGCCGGCACGCGTGGGTGGCGCCGTGACGACGACGAGATGCCGCACTCCGCGGAACTTGCCATAATGACTGACCGAATCGAGAGTGTCCCCGAGCGAGGCGGCGTCGCCACTCACGACATGCATGCCGATGTCGGCGGCGCCGCCGATGTTCGCCGCCAGCGACCTGATCGTCGCCAGTTCGTCGTCGCCGAGCGGCTCATCGACGAACATCCTCGTCGAATGGCGCTGTTTCATGGCAGGTTTCACGTCGACGCCAAGCGTCGTCAGCTGCAGTTCGCCCATCATCGTTCTCCTTGCGGTTCCGGCGTGTTGCCGTCCACCCTACCCCCGTCGGTGGCCAGTGCGGGACGAAAACACCGAAGGGCGACGGGGGTGTGATGATCCGGAGAACGGGTATCGGCTACCGGGCGGACGGTGCTCCGTCAGCGGCGAACGCCGACGAGGCCGACGGCGCACAGGTGATCGGCATGCTGCCGGAACACCGACCGCATCGCCGTCACGCGGCGCCGCGCCTCGGCATTGACGGCGAGGTTGCGGGCGATCCGCGCCACGCCGGCCGCGCCCTCGTCCTCGAGCATCCGCGCCGGTTCGAGCAACGCCATCGCGTTGACGTGCTCGAACATGACATCGAAGCCGGCCTGCTCCATCAGCCGCTTCCACTGTCGCATCGTCAACGGCCGAGCACCGACCTTGATCGTGCGCGACAGATCCCGGCACAGTTCGCCGGCGACGGACGGATCGATGTCGTCGGGCTTCAGGCCGAGTTCGTGGACGGCGTAGCGGCCACCGGGGGCGAGCAGGCGGGCGGCCTCCTTCATCGTCTCCAGCTTGGCGTCGTCGGGCATCATCGTCAGCATCGCCTCGCCGACGACGACATCGGCGCAGGCGTCCGGCAGTCCGGTATGCCTGGCGTCGGCCCGGACGACGGTGGCGTCGACGCCGGGATGGGCCTCGAGCACGTCGGCCAGCCTGCCGACGCCCTCGGCGTTCGGGTCGATGCCGTAGTACTTCGCCGGCGACGTGGCGAGCAGGTACTGTGCCGTCTTGCCGACGCCGGGGCCGAACTCGACGATCGTCTCGCCGGCGGCGAGCGCGGCATGGTCGAGCAGCGCCTTCGTCATCGCCAGGCCGCCGGGACGCAGCACTGTCTTGCCGAGGCTGGCGAGCAGCCAGTGGCCCTGCTTGCGGTGGTCGTCGACGTCGGAATCGATCAGTGGTCGCCGTTCGTCTCCGGCAGCCGTCGCGACGGCGTCCTCGACGATCCTGTCGTTCGTCGTGTTCGCGCTAGTCATTGTGCACCGCCGTGCCGTGCGTGTCCGGGTTGCCGGCGGGCAGGTCGCCGGGGACGACGAGCGTCAGCGAGAAGTAGGACGGCTCGATCGCCTCGACGGCGTGCAGCTCGTCGGGCGCCAGGTAGATGACGTCGCCGGCGCGCACCGTCGCCGGCACGCCCGCGACGGAGAACTTCAGCGCGCCGGTCAGCATGTTGACGATGACGGCGCGTGCCGACGTGTGCTCGGTGAGCACCTGGCCGGCGTCCATCGAGAACATGACGTGCCGCAGCCGTTCGTTGTTGACGAGAACGCGCGACGTCGTCGATTCCTTGACGATCGGCAGGTCGGCGAACACGTCGGTGACGACGACGGATTCGCCTAGTGGCGTGGTACGGGACATGATGGGTCCTTTCATTCGTTCGTTCGTTTTCCCTCTCCGGCCTCGGCGCCCGGGTAGTCCAGCACGCTACCGCCGCCGGCGCGGGCGGACAAGGGTCGTGGACACGATCGTCATCCGTGCGGAGTCGCCGTCGCCGTTCTGTTGGCGGTGTCGCCGTTCCGCAGTCGCCGTCCACCGAATGCGACATGCCCCAGCGGAAACGGGAGCGGCGATGATGCGCGGGATTCGTGAAGAACCAAAACGAACATGACATCACTTGAAACGAACATGGACGGTCAGAACCGAACGCAGGAGCGGAATTTCTCCTGTTCGTCGACAGCGAGAAAGTGCCCGGATGATTCCCCCGCAATCGTCAGGGAGACGTTTAATGGCAGCATGAGAGATTTTTGCACCAAATGGGGGAAGCGAATCGCCACGCCGCAGATGCTGGTGATCGCCATCGTCACGCTGATCGCGAGCTTCATCGGCATGTGGCTCAAGCAGTACCCGGGCTTCAGCCTGCTCGGCGCGCTGATCATCGCGCTGCTCGTCGGCATGATCGTCCAGTTCCCGATCCGCGCCTGGTACGTCGGCGACAACGCCGTGCGCGCCGCCGGCGTCAAGGACGCGGCAGGCCTGATCTCGAACAAGCTGCTGCGCCTCGGCATCATCCTGCTCGGTTTCAAGCTCAACCTCGACTTGCTGTTCACGACCGGTCTCAAGTGCCTGCCGATCGCCGCCGTCATCGTCACGCTGACCGTCATCGTCACCTACGCGATCGCCCGCTGGCTCGGCGTCAGCCCGCTGCTCGCCATCCTCGTGGCCGGCGGTA
This sequence comes from Bifidobacterium choloepi, assembly GCF_010667615.1. Taxonomy (GTDB): domain Bacteria; phylum Actinomycetota; class Actinomycetes; order Actinomycetales; family Bifidobacteriaceae; genus Bifidobacterium; species Bifidobacterium choloepi. The sequence goes on from NZ_VYSG01000001.1 coordinate 410,488, forward strand.
CCGGCATCTGCGGCGCCGCGGCCGTCATGGCCATCTCCGGCTCGCTCAACGTCGGCGAGGACAAGAAGGAAGAGAAATCGAACGACGAGGTCGTCGCGATCGCGATCGTCGCGATCATGGGCGTCGTCTTCGCGCTGATCGAGCTGATCTTCGGCCCGATGACCGGCCTGTCCGACGAGCAGCTCGGCGTCATCGCCGGCGGCTCGCTGCACGAGATCGCCCACGCCGTCGCCGTCGGCGCCGCCCTCGGCGCGGAAGGCGAGACAATGGCCATCATCATGAAGCTGTCGCGCGTCCTCATGCTCGTCTTCGCGGCGATCATCATCGCGATCTGGTACGACAAGACGCAGTCGGACGTCAAGACGGCCGGCGGCAAGCGCAAGATCGTCTTCCCGTGGTTCATGATCGGCTTCATCGTCGCCTCGATCATCGGCACGATCATCATCTCGGTCTGGGGCGACGGCGGCCAGGCGTTCGCCGACGGACTCGTCAACATCGCCTACGTCGTCCTCGGCATGGCAATGGCCGCGCTCGGCATCAACGTCAACTTCGCCGTCCTCGCCAAGAAGGGCGGCAAGGCGCTGCTCGCCAGCTTCCTCGCCTCGATCCTGCTGCTCGCGTTCTGCGTGCTCATCGCGATCATCTTCTTCTAGATCGTCTCCGGCGCCGGCTCCGGCTTCCGGCGACAGGAAAGGCTCCCGGCAACGGGAGCCTTTCCTGCATTGATCGTCATGTCACTTCGACAGCAGTTTCGAGGCCTGCTTGAACTTCTCGACGAGTTTCTCGCTCTCCCCCGCCGGAATCGGGCTGGTCTTCGTCTCGAACGAGATGCCGTATTCTTCCTCCGGAAGCCAGTAGCCGTAGTAGCCGTTCGCGTATCCGAGCACCAGCGCGGGCTTGCCGCACTCCTCCTTCATCTCGATGCCGAACCTGGAGCCCAGTTCGCCACCGAAGACGAACAGCTGCAAGTCGCCGAGGTCGATGACCTCGCCCTTGGCGTCCAGATGGTAGGAATCGGTGTGGATGGTGTGGTACAGCGTCTGGTTGACCATCCTGTCGAGCGCGAGGTTGCGGCTGCAGTCGATGGTTCCTATCTCGCGGGCCATGCCGGTCGAGACGCGTTCAAGCTCGGCGAAATTCTTCCCCTGCCGCTGGTTGCGGTTGCTGCAGTCGCCGGCCGCGCCGACCGTCATCGCCGGCACGAATCCGAAGTACGATTCGAGTTTCTCGCTCACGTTGCCGGCGAACTCGGCCGTCAGCCAGGTGTTCTCGGCGCTGATGACGGTGGAGTGAACGGCCCAGTTGACCAGGCCGGCGAACGCGTTGCCGTTGTCGTCGACGAACTTGACGACGATGACTTCGTTGTCGGCCGGCTGGCCGGGATGGTTGCGGTTGCCGTAGTAGCCGAGGATGACCTTGCTGCCGTACTGCGCGGTGGCATGGACCATCGTGCGCCGGCATTCCTCGTAGCTGCGCTTGATGATGTCAATGAGGAAGTCATAGTACCGCTGGTCGAACTTATGCGTATACCAGCCCTTGTGATATGACACCACCGACGAGTGGTCGTGGGTGGCGCACAGCAGCACCATGTCGCGGTCGATGCCGTACAGGTCGGCCAGCATTGTCTTGACGTCTTCGGCCATCGCCTCCTCGAATTCGAGGAAATCGGCTGAGAAAATGAACATCGTCCTGCCGTCGATCTCGATCAGCAGCGAATTGCAGTAGATGCGGTCGTGCACGCCGCTCGCCGGATGCATGCGGTTTTCGCTCCTGAAGCCGATCAGGTAGAATTCGCCGTTCGGAGTGAGATCGAATCTTGCGTGGCCTACGTTCATGGTGTTCTCCTTTGGTTCTGCATGTCTGTCAAGTCTCGATGGCGTTCGCGCCGGTTCCGTCGCCGGTCACGGCGACGTCGCCAGACGGCCGAGCATCCGGAGGATGCCAGCCACCAGCCGTTCGGCACTTCCCCGGGCGAATTTCGAGTTGCGTGCCTCGTACGTGAATCGTTCGTAGCACGATTCGTCCGCCATGTATTTTTCCGCGCCGTTGACCAGCGTGCACACCAGCGCACCCTTGCAGGACGATGCGGAACGAATGGCGGTTCCGGTCACGCTGCACAGTTCCGGAGCCACCCCCACGAGCGCGAATGGTCCCAGTCCGACGATCTCCACCGTCGAGTGCCGTTCGGCATCCACCCGGTATGTCTTCGAATGCACCGGTTTCATTGTCGCCATGTCCTCCGGTTGCTGGCCACCGAACGCGAAGGTCTGTCGCTCGACGACGAGCGAGGGATCGGCGTCGCACGCCGCCGGCGCGTTCATTGCCTCGAGGACTGCCTTCCCCAGCTCGTCTCCCAGCTCGTCGACGTTCGCATTCTCGCGCGGCATCTGGTCGGCGGCCGCGCCGCAGAAGAACAGCGCCACGCATTCGGGGACGCGTTCCTCCACGAAGCGGCTGGCTCGTTCCGCCACGTCACCGCTGACCGGTCGCGGCACGGAGCCCGGCGCGGTCTCGGTGGCGGACGACTGGATGTCGGCGGTGAACAGGACGGCTGCCGGCCGGCCGGTGGCCTTCGAACGGAAGGTCAGTACCGGGACGGTCTTGTCGGAATAGCCGGTGGGATCGGCTCCCTTCCACCATCCTTCGGCGGTGAACAGGTCGCGGTTGACGTTGATGTCCGCCGTGGCGGCGCCATATTCGACGGTGACGGCCTGGAGCCTGGCCATGGCCTGTTCCGTCGCCCGGTCGAGCGCGTCCATCAGTGCCGTCACGTATTGCCGGTTCTTCTCGCGCAATGCCGGCGTACCCGTTTCCAGGGCATGGGCCGATCTGGTGTGCGGTGCGGAGAACGTGTGGGTGACGCCAATCCAGACGACGGCATCGTCCCGTCCGGTCCGCGAGCGCACGACGTCCCGTGCCATGGCGATGGCGTAGTCCCTCATCGAGGTGAGATCGAAGGAGACGAGTGCCACCGGTGGCCGGCGCATGGCCGAAGCGTCGTCCGGAATCCTGTCGTCCGGGACGAGCAGCGCCACGCGGACGGCCAGCTGGTCGCGGATCGAATCGAATCCTTCGAACGGAAGCGTCGGTCCGACGTCGATCGGCTGTACGGCGGCACCCATCTGCATGGTCGAGTCCTTTCCGTTGTTGTCCGGCTATCCGGTATACCTCGTTTGGTTCGCAGACTGTCCAATGCTCAGTCGAGGCCCTTGAATTCGATGGCGCTGTCCTCCTTCTGTCCACCGAAGATGAATCCGCAGACGGCGGCCGCAACGAAGGCGACGACGGCGCCGATGCACAGCGCAACGAAGCCGGAATCAATGCCATTCGGGCTGATGAAGCCCGGCAGGCCAAGCGGGCCGGATGTCGACATGTTCCACAGCGTGGCTCCGCCGAAGCCGGCGATCGCACCGCCGATGCCGGAGCAGACCAGCGTGGAGATGAACAGCTTCTTGCGCGGAACCAGCACGCCGTAGAGCGTGGGCTCCGAAATGCCGAAGAAGGCGGAAAGCATGGCCGGCAGCGCAATGGCGCGTTCCTTCGGATCCTTGGTACGCAGGAACACGCCAAGGCAGGCGCCCATGTTGGAGAGTGCGCCCGCGAAGATCAGCGGGTTGATCTTGTCAAATCCCTGCGCAACGATGTCGAGCTGGAACATCATGATGACCGGCATGTGCAGGCCGAACATGACAAGCAGCGTCCACAGGCCGCCGATCAGGAAGCCGGCAAGACCGGAGTTGATGCCGATGACGAACTTGATGATCGACGTCAGGATGCCCTGGACGACGATGGCCAACGGCCCGAAGACCAGGAAGCCGAGCGGGACGGCAATGATCAGCGTCAGGAACGGCGTGAAGAAGGTGCGCATCATCGGCGGCAGGTGCTTCTGCAGGAACTTGTAGATATAGGAAGCGACCCAGACAACGACAATCGCCGGGATGACCGAGTTCGTGTAGCCCGCCGACGGCAGGATGACGGGGATGCCGAGGAAGCTCGTGTAGACCTGGCTTTCGAAAATCGAACCGGAGAACACGGTGAACAGCGCATCGCCGGTCGACAATGCGGTGATGGTCGGATAGGTCAGGATGGCGCCGATGACGAGACCGTACACTTCCTTCAGGCCGAACTGCTTGGCGGCGGTCCAGCCGACAAGAATCGGGAAGAAGTAGAACATCGCGTCGCCGATGGCGTAGAGCACGATGTAGGTGCCGCTATTCGTATCGATGACATGGCAGACAGTGGTGAGCAGCACGAGCAGTGCCTTGACCATGCCCATCGCCATCAGCATGCCGAGCAGCGGGTTGAAGATGCCGGTCATGACGATCAGGAAACGGCTGATCGGACCGACCTTCTTCTTTCCTTCCTTCTTTCCCGCGTCCTTTCCGCCATGCCTGCGGAACCGTTCGGCGAATCCGCCGGTCGGCTTTTCGCGAGTACCCTGCTCCCCGGTCGCGCCGTTCGCGTCGGGAGTCCCGATGCCGGAGGCCGCGGCGGCTGTCCCTGCGGCGGCATCGGAGGCGACAGCGCCGGTGCTGTCCGTCGAGGTTGCGACGGCCACCGGATTCTCGCCCTTGTCGGTGAGTCCCGCGATCGTGCACAGCTCGTCGAAGACCTCGTTGACGGCGGTGCCGACGACGACCTGGCACTGGCCGCCGGTCTGGATGACGGTGAGCACACCGTCCAGCGCCGACAGGGCGTCCTTGTCGACCCTGCTTTCGTCCCTGAGCTTGAACCGCAGACGCGTGACGCAGTGCGTCACGTTGTCGATGTTGTCCGCGCCGCCGACGCCGGCGATGATGCCCTGGCATAGTTGTTCGTATTTCATGATGGTTCTTCCATTCCCTCGTCCCCTCAGGCTTCGTTGCGATGAAGGAAGACGATCGTCATGTGATGATGGATCGGTGCCGGCGTCATTGCCTGGCACCGTGGAAACCGGTCATCGGCCAACCTCCGACGACCGGCATGACCGGTCAGCCCAGCCGGTAGAGAGACTCGGCATTGCGGTGCAGCATGCATTCCTTCGCCTCGTCGGCGACGTCCAGTCGCAGCACCGTCGACACGCCTCCGGTCAGCCAGCTCTTCTTGACCGGATAGCTCGAGCCGTAGATGACGTGATCGGCGCCGAGCTCGTGAACGGCGAGTTCGAGGCATCCCTCTCCCCACGGCTGGGCGTGCGACATCTCGAAGAACAGGTTGCGTTCCAGGTACTGGCGCTGGCGGTCGTTGTCGGTGACGAACCGGCCGTTGCCGGAGTCGGTCGGCAGCAGCATTGTCCGGTAGGCGAAGAAGCCGCCGCCGAGCATCGAATGGACCATCCGCAGCTCCGGCAGCTCCTCGAACAGGTCGCTGAACAGTTCGCGGCTGACAGCCGTCAGCTGGTCGAAACAGCGTCCCATGCTGCGGCGCACGTTGTTGTAGTCGATCAGCGAACCGTAATCGACCGGCAGCGCCGTCTGATGGACGTACACCGTCATGTCGAGGTCGGCGGCCGCATGCAGCAACGGACGGAACATCGGGTCGTCGAGGTAGCGCTCGCCGTAGTGGGCCGAGACCTGCAGGCCATGCAGCCCGAGCTCGTCGTGGCAGCGCCCGAGTTCGGCGAGGACTTCGTCGTCGGCGACGGGCGGCACGACGGCGAGCGCCACCTGGCGTCCGCCGGAGGCTTCCTGCCGTTCGGCCATCCAGTCGTTGAACTGGCGGCAGAGGTCCAGGTCGAGCCATTCCTGGACGCCGGGAAGCTTGAGGACGGCAACATCCACGCCGGCCTCGTCCATGTCGGCGAGCTGGCGGTCGAGATCGTAGTCCCGTCCGTAGTAGTCGAAGTTGTGCCTGCCGTTCGGCTTCTCGATGACGATGGCCTTGTCGTCGCCGTCATCCTTGACCAGCGCCCTCGTGCCATACGGTTCGGGAACGCACCGCAGGAAATGGTTGCGCACCCCGGAATCGGAAAACAACTGTTCGGGTAGCCAATACACATTGGCGTCTACGATCATGCCCATCACCTCGATCGGTCGGGACGGCACGAGCCATTAAGTCAGCACGGCCGGCGCCGTTTCTTGTCCGGGTTCGTTTCCGACGGCCATTGTCCCGAAGACTCCTCGTCGAGTCCGATAGAACCCTGTTGTCAATTCCCGAGAATAAGACGAACAAAACCGATAGATAATCGAAAACACGCCTGTTTCCATTCCATTCCGGAATACCGCCGATACGATGATGCCCATGGACATGCATCTGGAATACCTGGAGAGTTTCCTGACGCTGGCGCAAGGCCCAAGCTTCACGGCGGCCGCACGAACACTGGGGATTTCGCAGTCGTCGCTGACCAAGCGTATCCACAATCTCGAGGACTCCATCGGCATGCGCCTGTTCGACCGGTCGGTCACCGGCGTCTCGCTGACGCCGGTCGGCAAACTGTACCTGAAGTACGCCAACCAGATCGACGACCTGCAGGACAGGTTCGGCGACGAACTGTCGCGAGAATTCAAGCAGAGCGGCACACTGACGTTCGGCGTCATCCCGTCGGCGTCCGAGTACGGACTGACACGGATCATTTCGCGGTTCATGCGCTCGTCGGGATGCCGCTGTTCGTTGACGACGGCACGTTCCGAAGACCTGGAATTGATGCTCGGGGACGGACTGTGCGACTTCGCCTTCATCAAGAACGAAAGCGGCACCAATGATTTCCGCCGCATTCTCGTCACGAACGACCACATGGTCTTCGTGGCCTCCGTGGACCATCCCCTCGCCCAGCATCGCACGGTCTCGCTTGGCCAATTGAAGGACGAATCGTTCTTTTTCGAGCCGAAGGGCTCGAGACCCTATCTGACCTGCGTGGAGCTGTGCCGCAAGGCCGGCTTCGAACCGAACATCGTCGGCACCGACGGCCAGATGGACAACATCGTCGACTTCGCGGCACAGGGACTTGCCGTCTCGCTGCTGATGAGCGGCATAGTCCCCCATGACCGGCGCATCGTCGCGATTCCGCTCGATCCCCCGGTCGTGTCCCGCATCGACCTGTGCTTCCGCAACCGGCCGCTGTCGGCCATGCAGCGCCGGTTCCTCGATTTCTTCGAGACGCTGTCGGACGACAAGCGTTCCGGCGACGTCATCGTGCGGCGGGAACAGCGCGGCGACGACGGCACGGCCGCCGACTAGCCGGCAAGCCGGCGCAGGAACCGGACTTCCGTCATCACCATGACGACGAATGGCGTGGGGGCCGTGAAACGAATTCGTTTCACGGCCCCCACGCCATTCGTCAGGCAAGCGCTACCGAAGCGATGCCCTCACTCGAACATGACCATGTTCGGATCCTGCAGCGGATCGGAGTACTTCGTGCCGTCGTAGACGAGGAAGACGCCGTCCTGCATGTGCTTGCCGGACAGGTGCTCGACATTGGTCTCGGCGATCGTGTTGTTGAGGCTCTGCAGCTCGTCGCCCTCGGTCAGGAACGCGGCCGTGTTCAGGGCGGCTTCCTTCTCGTCGTTGACCGGCTTGAGCACCGAGGTCTCGTAGGCCTTGAACAGCGTGGCGATCGCGGACTTCTTCGGGTCCATCGCATCGCTCGGGGCCTGCTCGAGCTCGACGAACTGGAACTTGATCCAGTCGTCGACGGTGGCGCGCGCGATGGCCAGCAGCGGCGTGCGGTAGCTGTCGATCTTGAGTTCCTCGCGCATGTTCGCGACGGTCTCGTCGCTCGCATCGCCCTGGAACTCGACGGTCTCGCCGGTGCCCAGCTGCTTCTGGATCTGCGCGGCCGCCGCCTTCACGAAGTCGGCGCCCAGATAGGAAACACCGCGCTGGTCCGGGAAGTAGCCACCGTATTCGGAAGCCGTGCGCTCCGTATAGACGTCGGCGAGATCCTCCGGATCGATCGTCGCGGCCCTCACATCGCCAATTTCCTGCTCGCTCATTGCACTTCCCCTTCTGTTTCGAAGTTCAATTTCACACGAAATCATAGGGGTTGCAAGCTGTATGGCCGCTGAGTTTCCACCCTGAGAGTATTCGGCGGCGCACCAAATACAAGACGTCATGGACCCGAGCCATTGGCTCGGGTCCATGACGTCTTGATTTACCGGCCCGGGATCAGCCTGCCGGCTTACTCCACCGACTCGACGGTGACCCCGTCACCGCCGTCGTCGGAGGACGTCGCGACGGCGCCGACGGTCGCCGGCTCCTTCGTCTCGCTCTCCTCGAACGATTCGCCCGTGAACGTGAACTCGCCCAGGATGCCCTCGCCCTCGGCGTCGACGACGACTTTCTGGCCATCCTCGAGTTCGCCCATCAGGATCTTCTCCGAGATGGCGTCCTCAATGTCGCGCTGGATGACGCGGCGCAGCGGACGGGCACCGAGCAGCGGGTCGAAGCCCTTCTCGGCGAGCAGGTCCTTGGCCTTGTCGGTCAGGTCGAGCTCCATGTGACGGTCGAACAGGCGCGTGTTGAGGTCGGCGACGTCGAGGTCGACGATCTCGCGGACCTGCGGCTCGGTCAGCTGGCGGAACACGATGATGTCATCCAGGCGGTTGAGGAACTCGGGGCGGAACTGCTGCTTGAGCTCGTTCGTGACCTGGTCCTTCATCCGCTGGTAGCTCGACTCGTTGTTCGAACCGAGGTTGAAGCCGGTGTTCGCCGCCTTCGCGATGTCGCGGGTGCCGAGGTTCGTCGTCAGGATGATGATCGTGTTCTTGAAGTCGACCTTGCGGCCCTGGCCGTCGGTCAGGTGACCGTCGTCGAGCACCTGCAGCAGCGTGTTGAAGATGTCCGGGTGGGCCTTCTCGATCTCGTCGAACAGCACGACGGAGAACGGCTTGCGGCGCACCTTCTCGGTGAGCTCGCCGCCCTCCTCGTAGCCGACGTATCCCGGAGGCGCACCGAAGAGTCGCGAGGCCGCGTACTTCTCGGAGAACTCGGACATGTCGACGCGGATCAGCGCGTCCTCGTCGTCGAACAGGAACTGGGCCAGCGTCTTGGCCAGCTCGGTCTTACCGACGCCGGTCGGACCGGCAAAGATGAACGAGCCGGACGGACGCTTCGGGTCCTTGAGGCCAACGCGCGTACGGCGGATGGAGCGGGACAGCGCGGAGACCGCCTCGTCCTGGCCGATGATGCGCTTGTGCAGCTCGGACTCCATGTCCATGAGCTTCTTCGACTCGGCCTGGGTCAGCTTGAAGACCGGGATGCCGGTGTTCTGCGAGATGACCTCGGCGATCACGTCCTCGTCGACGACCATCTTGACGTCGGACTCGCCCTCGCGCCAGGAGCTTTCCTTCTCCTTGCGCTCGGTCTCCAGCTTCTCCTGCTTGTCGCGCAGCTCGGCGGCCTTCTCGAACTCCTGGTCCTTGATGGCCTGGTCCTTGTCGGTGGCGACCTTGGCGATCTTGCCGTCGAGTTCCTTGAGCTCCGGCGGAGCGGTCAGGCGCTTGATGCGCAGGCGCGCGCCGGCCTCGTCGATCAGGTCGATGGCCTTGTCCGGCAGGTTGCGGTCCTGCACGTAGCGCGCCGACAGCTCGGCGGCCGCCTGCAGCGCGTCGTCGGTGATCGTGACGTGGTGATGGTTCTCGTAGCGCGCACGCAGGCCCTTGAGGATCTCGATCGTCTCGGCGATCGACGGCTCCTCGACCTGAATCGGCTGGAATCGGCGTTCGAGCGCCGCGTCCTTCTCGATGTACTTGCGGTACTCGTCGGTCGTCGTCGCGCCGATCGTCTGCAGTTCGCCGCGCGCGAGCATCGGCTTGAGCATGTCGGACGCGCCGAGTGCGCCGTCGGCCGATCCGGCGCCGACGATCGTGTGGATCTCGTCGATGAACAGGACGATGTCGCCGCGGGTCTTGATTTCCTTGAGGACCTTCTTCAGGCGCTCCTCGAAGTCGCCGCGGTAGCGGGAGCCCGCCACCATGGAACCGAGGTCGAGCGAGTAGACCTGCTTGCCCTTGAGCGTCTCCGGAACGTCGCCGGCGTTGATCTTCTGGGCGAGGCCCTCGACGACGGCGGTCTTGCCGACGCCCGGCTCGCCGATGAGCACCGGGTTGTTCTTCGTGCGGCGCGACAGCACGACCATCACGCGCTCGATTTCCTTCGTGCGGCCGATGACCGGATCGAGCTTGCCTTCGGCGGCTTCGGCCGTCAGGTTGCGACCGAACTGGTCGAGGATGGCGGAGCCGTTCTGGTTGCGCTTGTCCTGCACGCCGCCGGCGTTGGCGAGGTCACCCTTCTCGCCCTCGCCGCCGTTGGCGTTGCCGCGGATCATGTCGATCGTCGTCGTGCGCAGGTCGGACAGGTCGACGTCCATCTTGATGAGCACCTGCGTGCCGACGCCCTCACCCTCGCGGATGAGACCGAGCAGGATGTGCTCGGTACCGATGTAGCTGTGACCGAGCTGCAGCGCCTCGCGCAGCGAGAGCTCCAGCACCTGCTTGGCGTGCGGAGTGAACGGAATGTGGCCGTTCGGGGCCGCGGTGCCCTTGCCGATCATCTCGACGACCTGCTTGCGCGTGTCTTCCAGCGTCACGCCCTTCGAGGCGAGCGCCTTCGCGGCCACGCCCTCCCCCTCGCGGATCAGGCCGAGCAGCAGGTGTTCCGTGCCGATGTAGTTGTGCTGGAGGGCACGAGCCTCTTCCTGCGCCAACACGATGACGCGCCGCGCACGGTCGGTGAACCGTTCGAACATGCTAGTCCTTCCAATGAATACTGTTAATCCAAGTTCACTCTACAAATCTCGGGTGACGTTTATTTCCCGGATTTCAAAGATTCTTGCCCCCGTTCTCCCGTTCGCGGAAATGATGCACGATTTTCGATAGGGTGATCTTCGCACTTTTCAAGGCGTCATTGGCAAAGTGCGAACTTCCAGAGCGCCTCTCCTGATAGAAACCGCAGAACATCGCCGTTCCTTGATTTCGGATGCCCTCGCCGGGCCCGGAGAACTTCGCACTTTCCAAATGCCCCTCCGGAAAGTGCGAGGTGCGCCCGCAAGACGCCCCGGAAGTCGGCACTTCCAGGGCGTCTTGACCACCAGTCCGTCGGTCAGTGCACGATCGTCAGGTTGCATTCGGCGCTGTTGAGGACCTGCTTCGAGATCGAGCCGAGGAAGTGGGCGTCGAGGCCGGACAGGCCGCGGGAGCCGACGACGATGTGGCGGGCGTAGCGGGACGCGGACACCAGGCCCTTGCCGGCCGGAATGTGGAACGCCTCCGGAATGATCTCGAGGCCTTCCGGCAGCCTCGGCAGCGTCGTGCCGTCGAACGAGGCGACGAAGTCCCTGACGCGCTGGTCGGCGTAGTGCTGGGCGGCCGGCATCGGCGGCACCGTCGTCTCGTAGCCGGGCACCGTGCCGAGGTCACGGAACTGCCAGCAGTACATGACATGGAGCGGCGAATCGTGCAGCCTGGCGAGCGACGCCGCGAACTCGAGCGCGTGGCGCGAGTCCGGCGACCCGTCAACGCCGACGACGATCGGGCGGCTGGTGCGCGGCACCGGCGACGTCGGCAGCTCGTAGTGGACGGTCTGGTCGCCGGGCGTCAGCGAGCTGGCGATCTGGTCCTGCACCGACAGGTCATCGTCGTCCGGCACGCGGATGACGGTGACCGGCACCGGGCTCTCCTCGGCGAGCGACGCCGACATCGAGCCGGCGATCCAGCGGGCCACGCGGCCCATCGAGCGTCGACCGACGACAATCTGCTGGGCGTTGGCGCCGATCTCGAGCAGCGCCGCCGAGCCGGACGAACGGTACGACGTCAGCTTGATCTGCTCGTCGGCGACGTCGAAGTCCCGCGTCGCCTCGTCCACCCATTCGCGCAGCCGGTTGTTGATTTCGGTGCGCACCTTGCGGATGTCCTCGTCGGTCGTCGGTTCGGGGCCCATGTCCCACGAGTAGGTCCAGCCGTACACGGCGTTGACGTGCTGTCCGGTCATCGCGGCCTGGCGCAGCGCCCAGCGCAGCGCGGCGAACGATTCGGCAGAGCCGTCGACGCCGACGACGATGTCGGCGGTCAGGTCGAAGTAGTTGCGGTGGGAATTCTCGTCGACGATCTTCTGCAGGTCGATGTCGAACGACGTCGTGTTCCTGCGGTCCGTCGCCGTGGCGTTGTCCTCCCGTGCCTCGCGATTCGCGGTCATCGCGCCCCTCCTTTGCGTGAAGCTGTCAATACGCCCCATCCTAGCGAACTTGCGTGTTCACCGACAGAGTGTTCCAGTTCTTCCCGCCGTCATGCGCACCGGTCGCCCCGTCCGTCTTGTGGCGCCAGGGAACGGCAGCCATCATTAGTTGCCAGTCGCGGTTGACGGCGAGGCGGAGGAATCGTCGCCGGCGGTACTGGCGGCGGTTTTCCTCGACGAGGAGGACGAACTGCTCCCGCCGGTCTCCGACGAGCCCGACGAGGAGGACGACGAGCTGCCGGAGGTCGGGCTGTCCGTCGACGTGCCCGACGACGAGGCGCCGGACGAGGACGCCGAACCGGACGAGGACGACTTCCCGGACGTCGACGTGGAGCTTCCGGACTTCGCCGATGTCACTCCGGACGACGAGGACGTCGACGGCGAGGCGGACGCCGATGGGCTGGCGGACGACGAGGACGACGACGAAGAGGAAGAGGAAGAGGAAGAGGAATCAGACGACGAAGTCGACGAGTCGTCCGACGACGTGCCGGTCGTGGCGGCGGCGAGCATTGGCGCGTGGGTGAGGTCGGCGAGCGGGGTCGAGGACGAATCGTCGTCGGAGGACGAATCGTTGCCGTTGTCGCCGGAGGCGCCGGGCGCCGCATTGTCCATCGCCGTCAGCAGTTCCTTCGTGAGCTCGGTGTAGACGGCATTGAGGTCCTCGGCCTTCGCGGCGTTGGCGGTCAGCGTGGCGTCCGACATCGTGACCGAGCAGCCGACGGTGACCTGCCGGTCGACGGCGGCCGTCTTGAGCAGGTTTTCGATGGAGGCCTTGTCCTGCCCGTCGAGCAGCGGTTCGCCGGTCAGGTGGAATTCGTCGGCCTCGTCGACGACGGTGGCGAGGACGCCGCGCGTCGCCTTCGCGTCGTCGCGGCTGTCGGTGCAGCTCGACATCGCGGCGGCGCGTGCCGTGTGCGCGATGTTGCCGTTCATGAACAGGAAGCCGACGACGAGCGCGACAATGACGACCGACAACAGGATGAACAATGCGCGGCTGCCGCGCAGTCCGCGATGCCTGTTGACGCCGTGGTGCGGCAGCTGGATGGCGGCGATGTCGGCGTCGGTGACGGCACCGGCATCTTCGTCGCCGCGCTGCCGGCGAAACAGTTCGCTCGGCTTGAGCCTGGCGAGCTTGCTCTTCGGCTTGAAGCTCGGCGGCCGCTTCGTCTCGGGAAACTCGGTCGTCGGCGCGTCGACGGCGGTCATGTCGGCCGTCTTCGCCGGCGGCTCGGCCGACTGTCCGGCGGACGGTTCCGCCGGCTGTCCAGCCTGCGACGATTCGCCCGCAGCCGTGCCGCCGGCTCCATTCCCGGCCGCGGGCATGTCTTGTTCCCGCTTCTCGAGATCGGAATGTTCGTCGCCCACCAGTGCCTCGTGCCTTTCCGCCGCGACGGCCGCCGGATGACGGCCCTCGCCCGAATATCGAGCCCAGTTTACGGGCTTGATGCCTATGGAAATACGAGACGAAACTGAAAGATTCCTCAAAGATTTTCCACGCGGATAACCCCGTCGTTTCGCCGGTTCGGCGACGTCGGGCCGATGCGGACTATCGGCGGCGATTTTCCCGGTAGCCGATGCTATGCTCCGAGCCGGCCCCGATATTCGGTTTCGAGAATGGCCACCATCTCCTCCGGCGGAACCGTGCAGCCCTCCTCGAGCCACTTGCGCAGCATCGCGTTGATGCCGGCCTTGAAGAACGCGATGTGATAGTCCATGTGTTCGGCGGTGCCGAGGTACTTCTCCGCCTCGCTGGCCTCGAGGTGCTCGTCGTAATAGGACTCATAATCGAAGTTCAGCTTCATCATCATTCGGAAGAAGTCCGGATGCTCGCTGATTTCCTGGAACATCGGCAAGTAATTGTACGAATGCGATCGAGTCTCCGCCTCGCGCGGATACAGCGCCAGGTAGTGCTCGAACATCTGGGTGCGGACCGTTTCCGCGAGATCGTCGATGTCGAGATAGTTCGCGTAGAACGTCGACCGGTTGACGCCGGCCAGCTTCGTGATCTCGTTGACCTTGATGTCCCCGAGTTCCTTCGTCTCGAGCAGCTGCCTGAACGCCGCCTCGATCCGGTCCTGCGAATTGCGCCTGCGACCGCCGCTTGCCATGCTCATCCGAATGCCCCTCTCTTCCCTGCACATCCGACATTTCGGGAAAACTGTCGGTTGTGGCGCCTGTATTCGATTTCTATTCTAGAACTAAATCCGACACGTGTCCGAACACATGTCGCGACATCTGTCCGCAAGGCCTGTTGCCACCGTTGCCAACGGCATCCGGACCAACGAGAAGGAGGGGCACGATGGACGCCATCGCCATCGAGGGTCTGACGAAGACCTACCGCGGCATCCCCGCCGTGGACAACCTGACCATGCACGTGCCGAGGGGCTCGATCTACGGCTTCATCGGCGAGAACGGCAGCGGCAAGTCGACGACCGAGAAGCTCATATGCGGACTGCTGACGAAGCAGGGCGGCCGCGTCAGCATCCTCGGCCGCCCCGGTGACGATCCGCTCGTGCGCAGCCGCCTCGGCGTGCTCATCGAGAATCCGGGCTGTTTCCCGGACAGCACCGTCTACCGCAACCTGTTCATGCAGGCGCTCAACCTCGGGCTGCCCAACCCCGACAAGGAAATTCGCCGCGTGCTCTCGCTCGTCGGCATGGAAAGCGCCGCCGGCCAGAAGTTCGGCAAGTGCTCGCTCGGCATGAAGCAGCGCATCGGCGTCGCGCAGGCGCTGATGGGCCATCCCGACGTGCTCGTCCTCGACGAGCCGATCAACGGCCTCGACGCCGACGGCATCCGCACCATCCGCGAGACGCTGCTGCACCTGGCCCACGACGAGGGCGTGACGGTGCTGATCACGTCGCACGTGCTCGGCGAACTGTCGAAGATCGCCACGCATTACGGCATCATCCGCCGCGGCCACATGATCAAGGAAATGACGGCCGCCGAACTCGAGACCGAATGCCAGTCGTTCGTCTACGTCGCCACCGAGGACGACTGGCGGGCGGCGCAGGTGCTGGCGCGCCGCTGGCGCCGTGTCGAGGTGCTCGACGGTGACGGCCAGCCGATTCACGTGAAGTCGTCGACCGGCTCGCCGACCGGTGGCCTGCGCGTCTACGACGCCCTCGACAGCGAGGATGTCTCCCGCTACCTGTTCGAGCACGGGCTGTTCGTCCGGGAAATCCGGATGAATCGCATCGGACTCGAGGAATACTACCTGCAATTGATGGACGAACAACGCCACGGGCCGGGAGCGCGGATGAATCGTGCCGCGTATTACGGTCCGAACGAAGACGGAAGGTGAGGACGATGACCAACACGAGGGAAGCAAGGACCGTGCGGCGGACGGCGGTGCCGGTGACCGGCAGCGTGGCGAGGACGTCGCGCGACCGGCTGATGCCGATGATCCGGATGGACTTTTACCGGCTGTTTCACACGCCGGTGTTTTACGTGATGGTCGCCATCTCGGCAATCATCCCGGCGCTCGTCGTGACGATGGTGCCGGCGAACGAGGATCCCGCCGTCGCCGCCACGCCGACCTACACGAACGCCTGGCAGGTCGTCGAGTCGGTGTCCGGCACGGCCGACAACGCCGCGCTGATGGACCTGGCGACGATGTGCAACATCAACATGGTCTACATTTTCGCGGCGCTGCTCGTCTCGATCTTCATCGCCCACGACTATTCGAGCGGCTTCGTCAAGAGTATCTTCACGACGCACGCGACGAAGACCGACTACGCCGTCTCGAAGACGCTGATCTGCTGGTTCTCCGGCTGCTGCATGGTGCTCGCATACGTGCTGGCCGCCCTCATTGTCGGAGGCGTCTCCGGACTGTCGCTCTCGCTCGGCGACCTCGGCGCTTCGGTATTCGGCGCCCTGTGCTGCGTGCTCGGCAAGATGCTGCTGATGGGATTGTTCACCGGCCTGTACGTCACCGTCGCCGTGTTCTTCCGCAGTCGCCTGTGGCTGTCGATTCTCGCGGCGTTCTGCCTCGGCATCCTGTTCTATCCGACGGCGATGATGAGCGCCCCGCTCGACGCGACGGCGCTGTCGGTCCTGATGTGCGCGGTCGGTGGCGCCCTCGGCGCGCTGCTGTTCGTCGCCGTCTCGGGATTCATTCTCCGTCACCGCGACGTGGCGTAAGGTTGTCTTTCCTGTTCATGTGACGGGCCCGAGCCAATGGCTCGGGTCCGTCACATGAACAGGGGCGTCAATTCATTCGCTGACGTCGATCTGCGACTCGAGGGCCGGGTTGCCCTCGTCGTCGGTCTTCGTCGCCATCGACGTCGACGGGGCGCTGTCGTCCTCGTCGTCGTTTGTCGCGACCATCGTCGCCTCGTCGGCCACTTCCGGCTCCTCCGGCAGTTCGGTGTCGGCGGCGATCTCGTCGGTTTCGGCCGGTTCGCTTGCTTCGTCGGCCGTCTTGTCTTCTTCGGCGGCAGTCTCCCCGGAATCGGCAGTCTCCCCGGAATCGACGGCCTCTTCGGGACCGGAGTCTTCTGCAGCATCATCCGTCTTGCCGGTTTCGTCAGCTTCGTCGGCATTGTCGGCTTCCGCAGCCGCGATCGGTTCGGCGGATTCAGCCGGTTCTGCCTGGTCGTCCGTCACGACTGACCCTTCCGCGACTTCTTCCTTGGCCTCTTCCCCGGACTCTTCCTTGGCCTCGGCCGTTTCCGCCGGCTTGGCGACGGCGACTTCCTGCTCGACGTTGCCCTGTCCGTCGACGACGACGTCGGCTTCGGATTCGTTCGTCTCGATGACCGGCTCGTCGTCGGTGTCCGTCGATTTCGCGTCCTCGACGGTCTCGGTGAGCTGCTCCATCAGCTCGACGTCGCCGCGCTCCTCGCGCCTGTGCTGGGCGATGACGTCGATGTGCAGGTCGTCGTAGGCCGGCTTCGTCTGCACCCACAGGTGCGATGGTTCCGGCGGCTCGATCTCGGAATGCTCTCCGCAGCCGTGGTCGACCGAGACGACGCGGCCGTCGTCGGGGCTCCAGCGGTTGGCGCACACGCCGAACATCGTGCTCAGGTCGCTCTCGAGCGGAATGAAGAAGCCGCACGTCGAGCACACGTTGCCGTCGGCAGTCTTCGTCGACAGCGACTTGGGACCGTGCGGACCGTCGTACCAGCGCTTCGCGGTCTCGGCGCGGCCGGCCGGGCTCATGACATGGCGGCGCGACAGGTCGAATCGTTCGACGGCTTCCTCGATGTCGACCGGCGAATCGGCCGACTCGACGACGGTGACCTCGCCGCTTTCCCGCACGGTTTCGGCAGGTTCGCCGGATGCCTCGGCGGCGGACGAATCGTCCAGCTGCGTCGTCGTGACTTCGGCGCGTTCGTCGACGATGTCGGCGCCGTCGCCGTCCGGCACGACGCTCAGTTTCTCCTCGATTTCGGTACGCTGTTCGCCGGTGGCGCCGTCGGCGGTCTCGACCTGCGACGATTCCTCCGTCGAGGTCTCCCTGACGAAACCGTCCTCGAGGCGCGGGTCGTCCGGCTCCGTGCCGATCGAGTCGGTGACGGACAGGTCGGACGGTTCGAGACGATCCTTCCACGGCACCCAGGCCGGCGGCTGCAGTGCCTGGTCGGTCGGCACCAGTGTCGACTCGTCAACGGTCCAGCGGTCGGCGTCGACGTCGTGGTACAGCGTGACCGACCACTGCCAGCCCTCGTAGCCGACGAGATGGGCGGCGAACCGGAAATCGGTGACCGAGTTCTCCATCGGCACGGCGACGACGAGCTCGCCCACTTCCTCGGGAGCCTCGGCCATGTCGATGGCGACGGCGCGCGCCAGGCCCGCCGGATCCAAATCGCTGTAATCCATACACCAGTCCTATATATATGCGGATATTTCCAAACTGTTCGTCAGTCTACTCACCTTCCTTAACATGTCACAAACCCGAGCCCGGGGGCTCGGGTTTGTGACATGCGGGAACGCAGACGGCAGGCTACAGCTGGTGGGCGTCGCGCTGCGGAGCGGCGCCGCGGAAGTCCTGCGTCAGCGGCAGGAACATCGTGTAGCTCAGTCCCCCGCCGGGCGTCTCGGTGGCGCAGATGAAGCCGCAGTGCGACTTGACGACGGCGAGGACGATCGCCATGCCGAGGCCGGTGCCGCCTTTCTGGCGGGCGCGCGACGGGTCGGCCGTGTAGAAGCGCTCGAAGATCTTCGCGCGCGATTCGTCCGGCACGCCGGGTCCGTGGTCGGCGAAGCGCGCGACGGCGTACTGGACGCCGGCCCTGTCGAGCTTGTAGCGTTCGGCGGCCTGCATGATGGACGCGAGCGATTGCTCGTTCGGCTTGAGCTTGCTCATGTCGCGCGGCGTCATGTCGATGCCGACGACGCCGAGCGAGAACTCGACGGGGCTGTCCGCCGGCGTGTAGCGGTGGATGTTGCCGACGATGTTCGTGACGACCTGGTGGATGCGGGTGCCGTCGGCGACGACGGTGACGTCGGGCAGCGGGCCCGGCGTCACGCCGAGCTTCGGCTTGCCGTCGGCGTCGTCGAGCGCCAGCGTGCCGGTGCCGATCGCGCGTTCGGGGTCGAGCGCGTGCAGGTCGTCGACGGAATCCTGCAGGACAGACGACATGCGGATGGGCTGCGTGGCGTTGACGCCGCGGCCCTCGTCGAGACGCGCGAGCGACAGCAGGTCCTCGACGAGGACCGTCATGCGCGACGACGATGCCTCGATGTGCGCGATCGAGTCGTCGGCGCGTTCGAGCGCGTCCGGCAGGTCGCGCTGCATCTTGTACAGCTCGGCGTAGCCGTGGATGGCGGCCAGCGGCGTGCGCAGTTCGTGCGAGGCGTCGGACACGAACTGTTTCATCTTGTCGGTGACGGCTTCCTGCTCCTTGAAACTCTGCTCGATCGTCGAGAGCATCGTGTTCAGCGACTTCGACAGCGATCCGACCTCGGTGTTCTCCGGTTCGGTCGGGATGCGCTGGGACAGGTCGCCGGCGGCGATCTTGGCCGCCGTCTTCTCGATGCGCTTGAGCGGGCTCAGCGTCTTCTCGACGACGATGGCGGACAGCACGCCGCCGAGCAGCACGACGGCGATGCCGACGAGCACGCAGAATTTCGTCAGCGTGTTGATCGTGTCGATCTGGTTGGCGAGCGACAGGCCGACGTAGACGATGCCGGTGTCCTCGTAGGTGGTGCCGGTCGTCTTGCCCCAGCGGAACGCGACGACGCGCCATGGCGCCTCGGCCGTCTCGAGCGTGGAGTGGTCGGGCGTCTTCTGGACGTTCTTGAGCGAGACGACGGCGTCGACGGTGAACGGCACGCCGAGTGTCTCGCCGTCGAGGTCGCCGTTGTCCGGCAGGTCCGGAGACGAGATGATGCCGTCCTTGTACACCGGCTGCAGCAGCACGGTGGACCGGTCAAGCTCGGCGTTGTACGCCTTGACGTAGTAGTTCGTCATCGAGTTCTGGTTCTCGCTGCCCTGCAGCATGTCGGTGTTGCGGAAGACGAGGTCGGCCTGCGAGATGAGCTGCGTGTCCGTCTTGTCCATCAGGTAGTTGCTGACGAGCTGGCGGATGGACAGCGAGATGCCCGCCGTGCCGACGGCGAGCAGCACGATGATGAGCACGACGAGCTTCGTGCTCAGCGAGACGCCGCGGGCCAGCGCACGTCTCGCGGTGCCTTTCGCACCGCGCTTCGTGGCTGGCCTCGCGGTAGTCTTCGCGCTGTCTTTCGCGCTTGGTTTCATGCGTCTGCTCAGTTCTTCGGCGCGCGGATCATGTAGCCGATGCCGCGCTTCGTCTCGATGAGCGGCGCCACCTTGTGCGTGGTGCCGTCCTCGTCGGTGACGGTGATGTCGTCGACCTTCTTGCGCAGGTAGGAAATGTACGATTCGACGATCGCGGCGTCGCCGCCCCAGTCGTACTGCCAGACGTGGTCGAGGATCTGCGCCTTCGACAGCACGCGGCCTTCGTTGTCCATCAAGTACAGCAGCAGCTTGTATTCGGTCGGGCTCAGGTCGATCTGCTGGCCGGCGCGGCTCACGTCGTGGGAGTCCTCGTTGATCTCGAGGTCGCCGACGCGGATGATCGGGTTGTCCTCGACCTGTTCGTGCGTGCGGCGCAGGATGGCGCGGATGCGGGCGACGACTTCCTCGAGGCTGAACGGCTTGGTGACGTAGTCGTCGCCGCCGACGGTCAGGCCCATGACCTTGTCCTGCGTGTCGTCGCGGGCGGTGAGGAACAGGACCGGCGCCTCGATGCCTTCCTGGCGGATGCGGCGCGTGACGGTGAACCCGTCGATGTCCGGCAGCATGACGTCGAGGATGATGAGGTCGGGCTGCGTCTTCTCGATGACCTCGATGGCTTCGGATCCCGAGGCGGCGGTGGCGACCTCGTATCCGGCGAAATGCAGCGACGCGACCAGCAGTTCGCGGATGGACGGTTCGTCGTCGACGACGACAAGCTTGGCTTCAGTAGGCTTACTCATGGTGACAATCCTCGTATTACAAGCTGAACGGTTCCTGAAAGGACACTGGCCATTGTAATGACGGCACTTGCGTGCCGTTTCCCGCTACCGGCGCATTTCAGGACCGCTTGCGCGGCTTGGTGAGGTCCACCTTGCGCTTGCGGCGGCCGGCCTTCTCCCGCTGTTCGCGCAGCTCGCGTCGCGTCGGCGGTTTCGTTTCGGCGTCCTCGTCGGCTTCCTCGGCCACTTCCTCGACGTACCGGTCGGCGGCCGGGGTTTCCTTCGCGTCCGGGGCTTCCTTCGCGTCTGGCGTCGTCGGTTCCGCGGCCGTCGGTTCCGCGGCCGTCGATTCGGCTTCCGGTTCCTCTTCGCTTCCCTTGAGCTTCTTCTTGCGGGCGGCCTTCTCGCGGATCTCGCGCACGTCGGCCGGATCGATCTGCGCCGTGTGCCACATCTTCGCGGGCTGTGCGGCGGTCTCGCCATCGCCGCGCTCGAAGTCGGCGATCGTCCTCGTGTCTTGGTGGCGGCCGACCTTGCGGCGGTGCTTCTTCCTCCAGACAATCATGAAGACGATCAGCGCGACGAGGACGACGAGGACGACGGCGAGGACGACGATGCTGACGACCGACGTCGTCTTCGTCGTGCTCGTCTTCTTCGCCGTCACGATCGCGTTCATCATGTCGATCGCGGCCTGCGCCCAGTTCGGGTCGCTCGAGTCGTCGACGATCGGCTGCAGCGCCGCGTCGGTGATGTCGTCGACGGTCGACTGTTTCTTGAGCCATGCGTCCGAGTTCGACGAGACGGCGACGACGAGCTGGCCGTCGGCGGACGCGACGGCGAGCAGCACGGTGTTCGGTTCCGGATTGAGCGAGTTGAGCAGGTCGGACGCCCACGTGGACGGCGACTCGTCGGTATTGAAGGTCGACAGGTACAGCAGGCGGACCGTCACGCCGGTCTCGGCCTTCGTCTTCGCGATCGCGTCGGAGACCTTCGACAGGTTCGAGCCGAGCAGGTTCTGCGTGTCGGTGATGTTCGTCGCCGTCGTGTCGGTCGACGTCGACGCGTCCGTCGAGGCGGACGAATCGTCCGAACTGCCGTCGGTGGCGGTGCTGTCCGCCGACTGGCTCGTCGTGTCCGAGGGGCTAGGGGACGATTCGTCCGCCAGTGCCGCCGGCGCGACGACGGACGCCAGCACGAACGCCATCGTGGCGAGCGCGGCGACGACGACCGCCGCCAGCGCACGCCAGCGGGACGATGCGGCCCGGCGTCGCTCCCCCTGTTGTGGAAGGTGTCCCCATTCGTCCACAACGCTTGCGCCGGCTTCTCTTTCGCTCAACTGTGCCATAGATTCCAAGATAGCGACCGGCTACGCCATTCGCCGGCCGGTTGCCGGAAAGCCAATCGGCAGACCGAAAACAAGAGGGACCAGGGAAAGGACAACAGCAACCATGGCGCAGTATCAGGTCGATTCGGCGCGCATCCAGACGGCCAGCGCGGCCGTCAGCTCGTCGGTGGCGGCCATCCGAGAGGCCGTCGACGGGATGTACGCGAACCTCAACGCCCTCGGCGAGGTGTGGACGGGATCGGCGGCCACGCAGTTCGCGACCGTCGCGGCCCAGTGGCGCAGTGCCCAGCAGCAAATGGAGGAATCGCTCGATTCCATCCAGCGCGCGCTGGCGAACGCCTCGGTCGTCTACGACGACGCCGAGACCCAGGCCTCCCGCCTCTTCGCGGGATGAAAACATGCAAAAATGTCACGAACCCGGGCTTGCAAGCCCGGGTTCGTGACATGAGTCAGTCAAGTCAGTCAGGTCGGCTGACAGATTGCGTCGGCTAACGGATCAGTAGCCCATGTCGGCGTTGGCCGGGGCGGCTGCCGGCGGCTCCGGCTTGTTGGCGACGACGGCTTCGGTCGTCAGGAACAGGCCGGCGATGGAGGCGGCGTTCTGCAGCGCGGAACGGGTGACCTTGACCGGGTCGGTGACGCCGGCCTTCATCAGGTCCTCGTACTCGCCGGTCGCGGCGTTCAGGCCCTCGCCCGCGGGCAGCGAGCGGACCTTGTCGAAGACGACCTCGCCGGACAGGCCGGCGTTCTCAGCGATCTGCTTGAGCGGAGCCTCGATGCCGCTGAACACGATCTGGGCGCCGGTGGCCTCGTCGCCGTCGAGCTTGACGTCGGCCTCGGCCTTCTTGGCGGCCTGCACGAGGGCCACGCCACCGCCGGGCACCAGGCCTTCCTCGATGGCGGCCTTGGCGTTGCGCACGGCGTCCTCGATGCGGTGCTTGCGTTCCTTGGCCTCGACCTCGGTCGCGGCGCCAACCTTGATGACGGCCACGCCGCCGGCCAGCTTGGCCAGGCGTTCCTGCAGCTTCTCGCGGTCGTAGTCGGAATCGGTGTTCTCGATCTCGCCGCGGATCTGGGCCACGCGGGCGGCCACGTCTTCCTTCGAGCCGGCACCGCCGACGATCGTCGTCTCGTCCTTGGAGACGATGACCTTCTTGGCCGAGCCGAGCACGGACAGGTCGATGGAGTCGAGCTTGAGGCCCAGCTCCTCGGAGACGACCTGGCCGCCGGTGAGGATGGCCATGTCCTGCAGCATCGCCTTGCGACGATCGCCGAAGCCCGGAGCCTTGACGGCGCAGGACTTGAACGTGCCGCGGATGTTGTTGAGGATGAGGGTCGGCAGCGCCTCGCCGTCGACGTCCTCGGCGATGATCAGCAGCGGCTTGCCGGTCTTCATGACCAGCTCGGCGACGTGGACGATGTCCTGCTGGGAGGAGACCTTGCCGCTGGTCAGCAGGATGTACGGATCCTCGAGCACGGCGGTCTGGTTCTCGGCGTCGGTGACGAAGTACGGGGAGATGTAGCCCTTGTCGAAGCGCATGCCCTCGGTGAAGTCGAGGTCGAGACCGAAGCGATTGTTGTCCTCGACGGTGACGACGCCGTCCTGGCCGACCTTGTCCAGCGCCTCGGCGATCTTCTCGCCGACTTCCGGATCGGCGGCGGAGATCGTCGCGGTGGCGGCGATCTGCTCCTTCGTCTCGACCGGCTTGGCGGAGGCGACGAGTTCCTTGACGATGGCGTCCGAGGCCTTCTCGACGCCGCGGCGCAGCGCGATCGGGTTGGAGCCGGCCACCACGTTCTTCAGGCCTTCGTGCACGAGGGCCTGGGCCAGTACGGTGGCCGTCGTGGTGCCGTCGCCGGCGACGTCGTCGGTCTTCTTGGCGACTTCCTTGACCAGCTCGGCGCCGATGCGCTCGAACGGATCCTCGAGGTCGATCTCCTTGGCAATGGAGACGCCGTCGTTCGTGATCGTCGGGGCGCCGTAGGTCTTGTCGAGCACGACGTTGCGACCCTTCGGGCCGAGGGTGACCTTGACGGTGTTGGCGAGCTTGTCGAGACCGGCGAGCATGCCCTGGCGGGCTTCCTCGTCATATTCGATGATTTTTGCCATTGTTCCTCCACAATCGGCTACATGTGTATCGGATATCCACCCGCGTTCCTCGAGCGACTTGGCCCGCGCGCGACGCGAGGTCGCCGCGATGCCGCCGGTCGTCAGCTACCGGATTATCACTCTCGGGCTTCGAGTGCTAATTCGCGAGATTAGCACTCGAACACCCCGAGTGCCAACTTGCCGACCGCGCTCAGCGTGCCGCGTTCGCGACTGGCTCAGCGGTCCCGTGCAACCATTTGCGCGCTGCCCGTCGCCTCATCTGCGACGAATCCCGTCATGACACTGATAACCATTCGCAGCTTTCGGCACGATTTTTTCATTCTGCAAGATTGTAAATTAACCATCAATTTCCCATAAGCCGTTTTTTATTTTCGACGATTCATGCAGTTAATTTAAGAATAATTTCAATGCAAACCATATTGACCGGCAAAATCTATCATCCAAAATGCAAAACATGTATTTTGCACGACAGGATTATTTTTTACTGTTTTTTATGGTTCCGGCCGATGACGCAACGGCCCGGAGGCGACACATGCCGCCTCCGGGCCATCCCGGGTTACTTACCTTCGATCAACTGGACCAGCCGGCCGCGCAGGCGGCCGTCTCCATCAGGACTCGATCTTGACCACGCGCGTGGCCTGGGCCCCCTTCGGCGTGATCTCGAAATCGTAGTCGACAGGATCGCCCTCGTTCAGCGTCCTGAACCCTTCCGACTGAATGACCGAGTAGTGGACGAAAACGTCGTCGCCACCGTCGGCGGGATTGATGAATCCATATCCCTTGCCCGCGCTGAAGAACTTTACCGTGCCCCTTGCCATGATTTTCTTTCTTTCTCTTCTCGTAACCCAGTGTCTTCGGTTCGAGGGAGACAGAAACAAAAAACCACCCCAGTTTGTGCTCCCTACCTCACAACTTCCGTTCATTGTAGTAAATCAAAATGCCACGAAACGCCGGTGACCGTCAAGTGAAATCAACTTCACAAAATCTGAAAATACTTTTTGGAAAGTGCTGAATGGAACCTCAAACATTTATCGACAGGTTTCTACAAAGTGTTTGCAAAACGGTTTGCAATACCATGCAAAGAATCATCAATTCGTGGCAATTTAGGTCGGTCCACACCAATCACGACGACAAGGGCCGGGCTTCCATGATGTGAAAGCCCGGTCCTCGTGGTCGCCACGCGTCGCCGCGCGGCATCGGCGGAAGAATCGGAAATACCGCTCTGGTCAGCTCATCAGCACGACCATGACCGGCACGCTGATGTTGGCCTGCACGACGTTCGAGATGCCGAGCGTCGAGGCGACCTGCTGGGCCGTCGCCAGGTCGTCGTCGCTGGCGTACCAGACGACGGTGGCGTCCGGCAGCGTCGCGTTGCTCGACGGATTGGCGGCCGTGACGGCCGTGAAGCCGGCATTGTTGAGCTTTGTCGCCTCCTGCGAGGCATAGCCCTGCACGCCGGTCGCGTTGATGACGCTGATCTGCGTGCCGTAGTCGACGGTGCCGGCGGTGTCGGTGGCGGACGACTCGTCGGAAGCGGACGCCGAGGCCGACGACTCGTCGGTCGCCGAGGCCGAGCTCTCGTCGGTGGCGGACGCCGAGGCCGAGGAGGACGCGGAGGCGGTGTCGGAAGCGGAAGCGGAGGCGCTGGACGACGAGGCCGTCGACGTTGCCGACGTCGTCGTGCCGGACGAGGCTTCCGAGGAGGACTTGAACATGTTCGCGGCCTCGCCGGAGAAGACGCCCCAGAAGATCAGGGCCGCCAGCACGGCGATGACGAGCACGGCAATGAACGGCGCCGTGCGCGCGGCCGCCGACCGGGCGCCGCGATGCACGCCGACCGGGCCGGCCGGCGGATTGTCGTAGGAGTCCTTGGGATAGGAATCGTACCCCTTGCTGTCCTTCTTGTCGTGAGCCATGGCTTCCCTTCCGATAGTCCTACGCACGAGTGTACCGTCACGCCGCGTCAGCGTCCACGCGTCGCTGTTCACAGTGTACGCCGCCGCCGGCGGACGGCGGATGACGGTACAGTGGCAACCATGACGAACGATTCTTCCCCCGATTTCTCCTCCCCCGACGTCCCGGCGTCCGGCACCGGCGACGATTCGCGCTCCCACGGCGGCCCGAAGCCGCTGGCCGAGCTCGTCGATCCCGGCTGGGCGGCCGTCCTGGCGCCGGTCGAGCCGCAGGTGCACCGCATGGGCGACTTCCTGCGCGCCGAGCACGCCCACGGCATCCAGACGCTGCCGGCGAGCCGCAACATCCTGCGCGCGTTCACGATTCCGTTCGACGACATCAAGGTGCTCATCGTCGGCCAGGACCCCTACCCGACACCGGGCCATCCGGTCGGCCTGAGCTTCTCGGTGGCGCCGGACGTGCGGCCCCTGCCGGCGAGCCTGCGCAATATCTATAAGGAGCTGCAGGACGACCTCGGCATCGCGCCGGCCGCCTCCGGCGACCTGACACCGTGGACGAGGCAGGGCGTCATGCTGCTCAACAGGTGCCTGACCGTGCGCGCCGGCCAGCCCAACAGCCACCAGGGCCGCGGCTGGGAGCCGGTCACCGAGCAGGCCATTCGCGCGCTCAACGCGCGAATCGATCCGGAAACCGGCCGGCCGAAGCCGCTCGTCGCGATTCTCTGGGGGCGTAACGCCCAGCAACTCGAGCCGCTGCTGACCAACGCGACGATTCT
The DNA here is from genome assembly GCF_010667615.1 of Bifidobacterium choloepi. GTDB lineage: Bacteria > Actinomycetota > Actinomycetes > Actinomycetales > Bifidobacteriaceae > Bifidobacterium > Bifidobacterium choloepi. Next base: position 437,203 of record NZ_VYSG01000001.1, read on the forward strand.
CAAGTCCGTGCATCCCAGCCCCCTGTCCGCCTCCCGCGGCTTCTTCGGGTCGAAGCCCTTTTCCCGCACGAACGAGGCCCTCGAGCGCCTGGGCACCACCCCCGTCGACTGGCGTCTCGAATAGCGGGACCGGGATTTCCGGGGGATGCGCAGGCCGGTGCGGTAGAATCGTGCGACGGACAGCTGTACCCGAGCGAATGATAGGGTGACCACTCATGGCTTTATTTCATACGCAATCGAAGGAACGTCCGCAGTCGGCGGGCACCCAGCGCACGCCGCAGGCCGCGGCGCCGGTGACGGCGGCGGCTCCGGGAGCCTCGCCGATCACGACCGGCACCGTGCCGGTCGTCGGCCACGCCGACACCAGCAGCATCCCGGCCATGCCGGCGGCCCAGGCCACCGCGGCGTACCCGTCCGCGACCGCCTCCGACTCGCAGCCGCTGACGGCCGACGACGTCAACCGCGCCCGCAAGCTCACCGACCGCATCCGCGCGCGCTTCGCGCAGACGCTCGTCGGCCAGGACAACCTGCGCGAATCGCTGATCACGACGATGATCGCCGGCGGCCACATCCTCGTCGAATCGGTCCCGGGCCTCGCGAAGACGACGGCCGCGCAGACGCTGGCGACGAGCGTGTCCGGCAGCTTCAAGCGCGTGCAGTGCACGCCGGACCTCATGCCGTCCGACCTCGTCGGCACGCAGGTCTTCGACTTCGCGACGCAGAAGTTCACGACGCAGATCGGCCCGATCCACGCGAACTTCGTGCTGCTCGACGAGATCAATCGCGCCAACGCGAAGACCCAGTCGGCCATGCTCGAGGCGATGGCCGAGGGCGCGACGACGATCGGCGGCCAGCGCATTCCGCTGCCGAAGCCGTTCATGGTCATCGCCACGCAGAACCCGATCGAGGAAGAGGGCACGTTCAACCTGCCGGAAGCGCAGATGGACCGCTTCATGATGAAGGCCGTCATGACGTATCCGACGTCCGACCAGGAAGTCGACATGCTCAAGCTGCTGACGCGTCGCGGTTCCGACGTCGTCGACCCGACGCAGGTCGGCGACGACGTCGTCTCGGTGCACGACGTCGACTTCCTGATCCGCTCCGCGCACCGCGTGCACGTGTCCGACGCGATCATGAAGTACGCCGTCGACCTGGCCAAGACGTCGCGCGGCGCCGGTCCGAACCCGATCCAGGGCCTGTCGACGCTCGTGCGTCTCGGCGCCTCGCCGCGCGCCTCGATCGCGTTCGTCCGCATCGGCCAGGCCGCCGCGCTGATGGCCGGCCGCGACTACGTCATTCCGGAGGATCTCAAGGGCTTCGCGCACGAGATCCTGCGCCACCGCATCCTGCTGACGTTCGAGGCGCTCGCCGATGGCGTGACGACCGACCAGGTCGTCGATTCCATCGTCAAGGTCGTCCCGGTTCCGTGAGGTCGAGCGCCTTGGCATCGAAGAACACGAAGAACCGGGCGAAGGACCGCAAGCGCGACCGCCGCGACGGCGACGCCGGCACCGCCGAGCCGATCGTCCCGATGAAGCCGTCCGACGAATCCGAGCGGATCCGCCGCCGGATCGAGACGCTCGGCACGTCGATGACGCTGCCGACGGTCCGCCGCGCGCTCGGCGTTGTCGAGGGCGAGCACGCCTCGCGGCGTCCCGGCGGCGCCGACGACCTGCTCGACATCCGGCAGTACGAATCGGGCGACGAGTCGAGGGCGATCGACTGGAAGATCTCGGCCCGCTCCGGCCGGCCGATGGTCGTCCAGCGCGAGCGGCTCGTCTCCTCGCATGTCTATCTGCTCATGGACGTCGGCCGCGAAATGACCGAGGTCTGCCCGTCCGGCGAGCGCGCGTTCGAGGTCGCCGCCAACGCGCTGTGCATGTTCGCTGCGCTGAGCCTGCGCCGTTCCGACGACATCTCGCTCGTGTTCGGCGACGCGGCGAGCATCACGCGCGTGCCGTTCCACGGCGGCTTCGCGCAGTTCGAGAAGACGATCGACGAGGCGCTCGGGCGGCCATGGGCCGCGCCGCGCAACATCGGCGCGCTGCTCGACTACGCGGCGCACGTGCGCGACCGCGACGCGCTCGTCGTCGTCGCGACCGACGAGCATGCGCTCGGTCCGGACCATCTCAAGACGATCCGGCGCATCGCCCGCACGCATCCGCTTGTCGTCATCGACGTGACGACGATCAATCCGTTCATGCCCGAACCGATCCGCGGCGCCGGCCCGGTCCACGTGGCCGATGCGCGCACGGGCCGGCGAGTGCCGGCGTTCCTGCGCACGCAGGCCGACATCGCCGAGGTCGACACGCACCGCGCCTACCTGGCGAAGGCGCTCGACGCCGAACTCGCCCGCGTGGACGCCCGGGCCATCCGCTCCGACTCGAGCGAGGCGATGTTCCGCGCCTTCGTGCGGCTCATTGCCAGCGCGCGACCGGCGGCCACCATTTCTTCCCTCTCTGGAGGCTCCAGGTGAATCACCCTTACGTTCCCGGACAGTCCGCCGTGCTGGCGCTGGATACCGGCGACCTGAAGGCGCTCCCCCGTCTCGATCTCGACGGTCCGATCGTCGTCGCGATCGTGGCGGCGCTCGTCGTGGCCGTCGCGCTCGTCGTCGCCGCCGTGCTGCTGTCGAGACAGAAGCGCCCGAAGACGAAACAGCAGCCGGCCGGCGCCCACGCCAAGCTCGGTCCGCGCGACGTTTGGAAGCAGCGCATCGCACAGGTCGTCGCCGACTACGACGACGGCGACATCGACCGCGAGGAGGCGTTCGCGCGCCTCGCGACCGTCGCGCGCCGCTTCGCGTCGGCGGCGTCCGGCACGACGGTCACGTCGCACACGCTGCTCGACCTCAACCGGGACCGCACCGTTTCCGGCGCCGTCTCGCAGGACAACTGGACACTGTTCCGGCAGACGATCGCCGCGCTGTATCCGCCCGAGTTCGCCGACAACGAGCACCACCGGATCGCCCGCGACGCGACTGTCGACCAGGCGGCCGGCTGGGTGCTGGCCCTCGTCGAGAAATGGCGGTGACGACGATGATATTGACATTCCAGTGGCCATGGGCCATCCTGATCGCGCTCGTCGTCGCGGCGTTGGTGCTGTGGCTCGCCAGCGCGCTGTCCGGCCGCGGCCTCGACCGCCAGCCGCAGGTCGAGGCGTTCCACCTGGCCGACGATCTCAAGGGCGAGCACGCCTCGCACCTGATGCGCATCTGGCGTGCGTGGAACCGCGTGGCGGCCGTGCTGCTCGCGCTGGCGCTCGTCGTCGCGCTCGTCATGGCCGGCCGGCCCAGTTCGGTCGACAAGAGCGACGAGACGACCGGCAACCGCGACATCGTGCTGTGCCTCGACGTCTCGGGATCCACGCTGCCCTACGACAACGAGGTCATCGAGACGTACCTGAAACTCGTCAAGCACTTCGAGGGCGAACGCATCGGCCTGTCGATCTTCAATTCGACGTCGCGCACCGTCTTCCCGCTGACCGACGACTACGACCTCGTGCAGCAGCAGCTCGAGAATGCGTCGACGATCCTCAAGGGCGTCGAGACGCAGGACGACATCGACGCGCTGACCGACGCCCAGTACCAGGCCGTTTCGGACTGGCTGGACGGCACGCAGAACAAGAACAACGCCACGAGCCTGATCGGCGACGGTCTCGTCTCCTGCGCCGCGATGCTGCCGGGCTTCACGTATTCGTCCGGCCAGTCCGAGGGCGCCGACCGCGAGGCGTCGATCGTGCTGGCGACCGACAACGTCGTCTCGGGCACCGAGACGTACACGCTGCAGCAGGCGCTGGACCTGACGAGCCAGGCCGGCATCACGGTGGACGGCCTGTATTCGGGGCCGTCGTCGAGCGAGGACGACCAGACGACGAAGGACATGGAAAGCGAGATCGAATCGCATGGCGGCGTGTTCCTGACGCAGTCGGACGGCACGAGCGTGGACGCGCTCGTGCGCGAGATCGACAAGCGGCAGGTCGCGTCGGTCGAGAAGCATTCGCAGGCGGCCGTCGTCGACGCACCCGGCTGGTGGACGCTCGGCATCGCCGTGCTGCTGGCCGGATGGCTGGTCGTGGCCTGGAGGTTGAAGCGATGAGCACATTCACATTCGCGCCGGCCCTCGGATGGCCGGCGGGCATCGTCATCGTCGTCGTCATGGCGGCCCTGGCCGTCGTCGAGATCGTCCAGTACGTCCGCCGGCGTTCCGTCCGGCCGGTCGGCGACACCGACGAGACGGCCGGCAGCTGCATCCGCCGCGTGCTGATGCTGCTGCTTGTCGCCGTCATGGCGCTGACGCCGTCGACGGCCACGGCGACGACGAGCCGCGCGGTCAGCGCGACCGACGTCGTCATCGCCACCGACATCACCGGCTCGATGGCCGTCGACGACGCGCAGTACGGCTCCGACGAGACGATGAGCCGTCTCGACGCCGCCAAGCTCGCGATCGAGGACCTGACGCGCCTGTACGCGAACTCGAGCTTCGCCGCCGTCAGCTTCGGCGCGACCGGCAATCTCGACGTGCCGCTGACGCCGGACACCGGCGCGATCGACACGTGGGCGCAGGCGCTGACGACCGAGCCGACGTCCACGTCGGCCGGATCGTCGCTGGACGCCGGACTGGACACGCTGATCACGACGCTCAAGTCGATCAGGGACGAGCATCCGGACGACCGGATCATCCTGTACTTCATCACCGACGGCGAGCAGACGTCGCCGACGTCGCCGCGCACGTTCTCGACGCTGCGCGACTACCTGACCGACTCGTGCGTCATCGGCGTCGGCTCGGAGGCGGGCGGCAAGATTCCCGCCGTCACGTCCGGCGGCCAGACGACCGGCGAGTACGTCAAGGATCCGTCGACCGGCGAGGATGGCATCTCGAAGCTCGACGTCGCCGAGATCAAGGAGCTCGCCGACGAACTGTCCGGCTCGTACATCCTGCTCGGCCCGTCGGCGACCGTCGACAACACCGAGGTCGCCCAGCAGTCGTCGAAGTGGCGCGTGACGAGCACGGCCCGGGAACGCATCCGCACGTCGCCGATTGTCTGGCCGTTCGCGATCGCGCTCGCCGTCCTGCTGGCCTGGGAGCTCGGCGTGTGGATCGCGACTTCGAGGAGGCTGCTGTGAACGCAAATGCAACGGGAAACGCGAACAGGAAGACGCCGCGGGCGCCGCTGGCCGTCAGGATCGTGCTGCTGCTGTTCGGCGTGCTGATGCTCGTCGTCGCGGGGCTCGCCGCCGTGAATTTCTCGGCGCTGTCGACGTACAACCAGGCGACGGCGACGCTCGAGTCGAACCTCGAGGCGGCCGCGTCCGACTCCCCCGACCTCGACGCGCTGTCGACGTCGCAGGCGCAGGTCGACCTGCAGTACGAGTCGGCCGCGGCGATGGACGCCGTGCTGCTGCCGCAGCTCAAGTCGTCGATCGCCGGCAACGCCACCGTCTCGGCGAAGCTGACGGCGCTGATCGCGAAGGCACAGGCCGACGCCGCGTCCACCGACTCGTCGTCGGCGACCGGCGCCGACGGTTCGTCGTCGACGTCGACGAGCGCGCTGACCGACGAGCAGAAGCAGCAGATCGAGGACCTGCTCAAGTCGAACGGCAAGCAGAGCTCCGGCGACAGCACCCAGTCGGACACCGCGACGACCAGCACGCAGTCCACCGCCAAGCCGTGGTGATGGCCGCCCTTTCAATGCTGTCTTGATGTCATGAACCCGGGCCGGAAGCCCGGGTTCATGACATCTTGAGAACATTTTCATTCCTCCTCCGTCGTCGTCCCCGATTCGACATGCGACATGCGGCCCTGATAGTACGTGGTGCCGTCGTAGTCGCCGGCGATCGATTCGGCGAAATGCTGCTCGTGGACGGCGAGCGCCGGGGAACCGAGCGACGTCGCGTCGGCGTAGGCGGCGATGTGGTATTCGAGCCAGTGCGTGATCTCGTAGTCGTCGGGGTCGGTCATGACCGGCGCGCCGCTCGCCGTCGCCGTCGAGCCGTCGACGAGCGTGCCGCGCACCGTCAGCCATGTCTCGCCCGACGGATTGTCGTCGCCGTCGAGGGCGGCGACCAGTTCGTCCTCCATCTCGATCGCCGTCACCCACGTGCTGTCGGCGACCGGATGGTTGGCGATCGGCGAACCGGCCGTCACGATGTGCGAGATCGTGAATTCGTCGCCGCAGTCGCTCGCGATCGCGGCGGCGACGATGCCGCCCTGCGAATGGCCGACGAGGACGACGGAGTCGTCGGCGCCGATGCCGGCCATCCTCATCGCCTCGACGACCATGCGGTAGCTGTCGGCCTGCGTGCGCACGGACGCGTCGTCCGACATCAGCTCGAGGTTCTGTTCCCAGCCGAACGGCGAGTCCCACTGGCCGTCGGTGCCGGGGATCGTGACGAGCCAGCTGGCCGTGCCGTCGGCCGCGACGTAGCGGCTGATCGCGATCGTGCCGTAGTCGACGCCGGAATCGTCGCCGTCGGCGAGCCGCGCCGTGCCGAGCCGGCGCAGGTCGGCCAGCGCGTCGGCGACGCCGGTCGCCGAGCCGACGAGCGGCGTCGCCGGCTCGACTTCGACGACGGTCAGCTCGTCGCCCTGCAGCAGGTTCTTGACCCGGGACGATCCGGCCGCCAGCCACGTGGCCCCGGCATTCGTCTCGCCCGTGGCGAGCAGGCCGGCCCATTCGGATCGGCCGGTGGCCAGCGAGCCGATGCCGGCGAGCAGGCCCTGCTGCATCCACGTCGTCGCGTTCAGCGCATGCGTCCAGTTGACGCCGTCGCCGGTGGCCAGCGAATAGGCCAGGCCGCCGAGCGCACACAGGCCGGCGACGCCGAACGTCGCCAGCGGCGAATGCACGGCCGCGAACTGGACGATCTCGTCGACGAGGCGGCGCGACAGCGCCTCGGCCGCCTCGTAGAGGCTGAACGCGCGGGCCACGCGGCTCGAGAGCGCCTCGCATTCGTCGGCGACGGCCATCAGCGCCGCCGCGGCATCGCCGCATTGCGCGACGAGCGTGCCGTAGTCGAGGACCGTGTGCGTCGTCGTCACGGCCGCCGCGCCGGTCGGGTCGGCCACCGCTGCGCACGACGTGCCGGCGACGACGAGCGTGCCGGTGCCGTTCGCGGCCGCGCACCACGACAGGCGCGAACGCTGATATTCGATCGCGAGCTGCGCGTTGCCCCATGCCGACGCGGCCGACTGGCAGCTGTTGGCCTGGTCGTCGAGCAGTGTGACGATCGTCCCGTAGACGGCCTTGTCCGCGGTCGAATACTGCCGGCCGCCGCTGATCGTCGCCTGCACCTGCGTCGTCATGGCACCGCCTCCGCCAATGCCGTCGCCGTCATCGTCACTGTCGTCACCGTCGTCGCGTCGAGCGCCGTGAGCCGCGCGGCGGCGACGAGGCCGGCCGCGTCGGCGGCGCGGACGGCGAGCGCGGCGATGCGCTCGCGGAACAGGTCGGCGGCCTGGCCTTCCCAGCCGTCGGCGGCGCAGGCGGACGGATCGGCGGCGACGTCGTCGAGGATTGCCGTCGCCGACCGGCACAGCGTCTCGACGAGCGTGCGGCATTCGTCGGCCGCGCCTGTGCAGACGCAGGCCGGTGCCGCCGCCAGCAGGTTCGAGCTCGTCGTCGCCGGCAATGCAGTGGTCATCGTGGTCATGCCCACCATTGCACCGCCCGCGCGACGCCGATGCCAACCCGGCACGCTTCCGGTGGGCGAATCGTCCAATTTCCACAGGCGCCCTGTCCCGACGCCGTCCGCGACATCGACGGGCGCTGTCCATCATGCGGGAGCCGGGAACGGGAAAATGGCCCCCTTCTTCAGGGAGGTCGCTAGGCTGGAAACCATGAGGCTTACCGATATCTCTCCCAGCATTGCACTCACGCCGATCGACGGACGCTACCATGCCCAGACGGCTCCCCTCGTCGAATACCTGAGCGAGCCGGCGCTCAACCGCGAACGCATGCGCGTCGAGGTCGAATGGATGATCCTGCTGGCCAACGGCTACGAAGGCAACGGCTGGCAGCCGATCGTGCCGGGCGTCGAGCCGCTGACCGACGAGGAGCAGGAGTACCTGCGGGCCATTCCCGAGCACTTCGGCGCCGAGGGCATCGAGCGGCACGCCGAGTTCGAGGCGAAGACGAAGCACGACGTCAAGGCCGTCGAATACTACATCGACGACGCGCTCGACCGCGCCGCCGACATCCTCGGCCACCCGACGCAGCTGACGGAACTCAAGACGCTCGTCCACTTCGCCTGCACGTCCGAGGACATCAACAACCTGTCGACGGCCCGCTGCGTCAAGGGCGCCGTCGAGCAGGTGTGGCTGCCGGCCGCGACGAAGATCGTCGACCACCTCGCCGCGAAGGCCGACGAGTACGCCGACATGGCGCTGCTGAGCCTGACGCACGGCCAGCCGGCCACGCCGACGACGCTCGGCAAGGAACTCGCCGTCTACGTCTACCGCCTGTCCCGACAGCTCAAGCATGTCGCCGCCCAGGAATACCTCGGCAAGATCAACGGCGCGACCGGCACGTTCGGCGCGCACTACGCCGCCGTCCCCGACGCCGACTGGCCGGCGATCTCCCGCGAGTTCGTCGAGCATCGCATGGGCCTGACCTGGAACCCGCTGACGACGCAGATCGAAAGCCACGACTGGCAGGCCGAACTCTACGGCACGGTCGCCCATGCCAACCGCATCATGCACAACCTGTGCGTCGACGTGTGGATGTACATCTCCCGCGGCGTGTTCGCGCAGGTGCCGGTCAAGGGCGCCACCGGCTCGTCGACGATGCCGCACAAGGTCAACCCCATCCGCTTCGAGAACGCCGAGGCGAACTTCGAGCTGTCCTGCTCGCTGCTGGACACGTTGTCCGCCACGCTCGTCGAGTCGCGCTGGCAGCGCGACCTGACCGACTCGACGACGCAGCGCAACATCGGCACGGCGCTCGGCTACTCGCTGCTCGCGCTGAACAACCTGCTCGGCGGCCTCGAGTCGATCCATCCGAACAAGGCCGTCATCGACGACGAGCTCGAGAACAACTGGGAGGTCCTCGGCGAACCGATCCAGACGGCCATGCGCGCCTGCGAACTCGCCGGACTGCCGGGCATGGACCATCCGTACGAGAAGGTCAAGGAGCTCATGCGCGGCCAGCAGATCGGCAGGGACGACGTCGAGCGGTTCATCGCGTCGCTCGCCTTCGACGACGAGACGGCGAAGCGGCTGACGGCGCTGACGCCGGCAGGCTACGTCGGCGTGGCCGCCGACCTCGTGCGCTACGACCGCTGATTCGTACTCGCCCCGAGTACAATATGGTTGCCAATAGTGTTGCCTGCCATCGCCCACGGTGGCAGGCACTCTGATATTTTCCCGAACGATTCCCCCGACCCGCGCCGCGCCACGGCGAACGGGAGGCACGGGACGACGCACGGACGATTGGCGCGACTTGACCGACCGAAACGAAGGGTGTTGATGGCTACCGAAGAGCACGGCACGAAGCCCGTCGACGACGAGACACCACCGCAGCCGCCGCGCAATCCGCGCGCGGCCTGGCGCCGGCGCCGCAAGGACGCCGGCGCCGCCGACGGAGGTCCGACGAAGGACAATCCGCTGGCCGGCTACGCCGCCGACGACATCATGACCGACCCCGACGAGGGCGTCGCCGACCGCGACCGGCACGGCAATGCCGGTTCCGGGGACGAAGCCGGCGCCGGAACCGAAGCGGAAGCCGGCTGGACGACCGGCGACGAGGAGCCCGAAGCCGCGCCCGACGAGGACGGCACGCTGGCGATCCCGGTCAAGTTCCGTCCGATGATCCGCGACGTCGAGCCGCAGCGCACGCGCGTCTCCGGCGACCTCATGCACGCCGTCATCTCGCTCGTCGGCATCGTCGTCGTCATGCTGTTCGCGCTCTACCTGCGCGGCATCGCGTCCGGCGTCGAATACGACGCCCGCAACGCCGTCAACGCCGTCGAATGGGTCGTCGACCTGCCCGCCTCGATGCTGCAGCAGCTGTGCATCCTCGTCATCGTCGTCTCCGTACTGCTCCAGCTCATCGTCAACAAGGAGTGGCTGCAGTCGACAGTCGCCGCGATCACGCTGATCCTCGGCTTCGCGGCCGCATGGGGCGTATCGTCGCTGATCACGCTCGTCGGCAACACGACGCTGATCACCGCGTTCATCTCGGCCGGCACGAACGTCGGCCCGTCGCTGCTGCCGGACTTCTACGCGGCGCTCGCCGCGTTCCTGACGTTCGCCGGCCCGCGGCGCATGCGCTCGGCCGTCAAGTGGGGCTGGAACATCCTCATCGTCGTCGCCTGCGTGCTCATCATCACGTCGTGGAGCACCGTCATCGGCGCCGTCGTCTCGGTGCTCGTCGGCCGCATGGTCGGCCTCGTCGTCCGGTTCGTCGTCGGCACGCAGAACACCGGCGCCTGGGGCATGCAGATCGTCGGCGGCCTCAAGACGATCGGCATCCAGCCGAAGACGCTGACGCGCCGCGAGGACGCGGCGATGGATCCGGAACTGCCGGCCACGCTCGTCGACGACCTCGTCGAGCACTCGCGCATCTACGACGCCATCGACGTCGACGGCAGCCGCTACATCGTCTCGGTCCTCGACAACCAGGTCCACTACGCCGGCTACCTCGGCCAGGTGTGGCAGTGGATCCGCCTGTCCGGCGTCGCCGTGCGCCACGACCGCTCGGCGTCCGACGCCACGCACCACCACCTCGCGATGCTGCTCGGTCTCAGGGCGCTCGGCCTCGAGACGATCCCGGTGTACGGCGTCACCGACGTCGGCGAATCGTCGATCATGGTGTTTCGCGACGAGCCGCACGCTTCCGCCTGCGATCCGGACACGCTGACCGACGACGACATCGTGTCCGTCATGGACTACATGCAGGCCGCGCACGACCGCGGCTACACGCACCGCCAGATCACGGCGTCCACGCTCGCCCGCATGGACAACGGCGACCTGTTCGTCGCCGGCTGGCAGAACGGCGACCTCGCCTCCTCCCCCGCCAACGTCGCGCTCGACAAGGTCGAGCTGCTCGCCTTGCTTGCCGCGCTGTACGGCGTCGAGCACACCGTCGAGATCGCCCGGCGCGTGTGGACCGACGAGACGATCGTCGACCTCATCCCGTTCGTCCAGAAGGCAGCCGTGCCGGCGGCCACGCGCCAGCTGCCCGGCTGGGACAAGCACCTGCTCGAGACGCTGCGCGGCGAGATGAGCAAGCTCGTGCCCGAGGAGGAGGCCGACAACATCGAGCAGGTCACGCTGTCGCGCTTCTCCATCCGCGGCTTCGTCATGATCGCGCTGCTCATCGTCGCCGTCGTCGTCGTGCTGACGCAGATGAAGCCGGACGAGATGATCAGGGCCGTCAAGGCCGCGAACTTCTGGTTCGCGCTCGTGTGCCTGGCATTCTCGTTCCTCGCCTGGGTGGGCTCGGCCATCACGCTCGGCGGTTTCATGGACCGCGACAAGCGCAACTACGCCGGCCTGATCTGCTCGCAGATGGCCCAGGGCTTCGCCGCCGTCTCGATGCCGGCCGGCATCGGCCCGGCGTTCGTCAACCTGCAGTTCCTGCGCAAGTCCGGCTACAAGAACACCGTCGCGACGGCCATCATGTCGGCCGTCTGGGCCGTGCAGGCCGCGACGACCGTCGTGCTGCTGGTCATCATCGGCATCTTCACCGGCCGCAACGCCCTGTCCGGCATGATCCCGACGAACACGCTGATCATCGTCGTCGCCGTCGTCGCCGTCGTCGTCTCGCTGGCGATGCTGATCCCGCCGATCCGCAAGATCGTGCTCTCGAAGCTGCTGCCGCTCGTCACGTCGTACGCCCGCGCGCTGCTCGAGACGCTGACGCAGCCGCGCGAGCTCATCGTCGGCATCCTCGGCGGCGTGGTGCTGAACATCGCGACGGGCCTGGGCTTCTGGGCCGCGCTGCTCGCGTTCGGCTACCAGACCAACCCGATCGAGACGACGTTCGTGTTCCTGCTCGCCAACACGCTGGGTTCCGCGGTGCCGACGCCGGGTGGCCTGGGCGCCGTCGAGGCGGCGCTGTCCGTCGCGTTCACGGCCGTCGGCGTCCCGTCGACGATCGCCGTCTCCGCCACGCTCGTCTACCGCGTCGCCTTCTACTGGATCCGCATTCCGGTCGGCGCGCTGGCCAGCAAGTGGCTCGACAGGCACAACCTGATCTGACGGTCTTGCCATGCTCTCGCGGCCGTTGCCGGAACCCCCGTTCCGGCAGCGGCCATTTTTCATACCACGAATCGTTGAAATCGTTGGGGTTTGCTCATTTTTTGCACGATTCTCACGAAATTTTAGACAGATTTCGTGTCCCTGACCACCCCATTCGGAAAAATTCTTGGAAAACCCTAGAAAATCGCGGGTTTCCGTGAATTCATGCGCTAAGATCATGGGTGAACGTGTGGCGACCCGATGCAAAGAGGATCGCCCCTGACCAAGAAGGATGCATATGGCATACAACAAGTCTGATCTCGTTTCGAAGATCGCTCAGAAGTCCAACCTGACCAAGGCTCAGGCTGAGGCGGCTGTCAACGCATTCCAGGATGTCTTTGTCGAGGCCATGAAGTCCGGCGAAGGCCTGAAGCTGACCGGCCTGTTCTCCGCCGAGCGCGTCAAGCGCGCCGCCCGCACGGGCCGCAACCCGCGCACCGGCGAGACCATCCAGATCCCGGCCACCTACGGTGTCCGCATCTCCGCCGGCTCGCTGCTGAAGAAGGCCGTCACCGAGGAGTGATCCCTCCGCGCCATTGCGCATCGAAAAAATCCCGCCATCGCTGGCGGGATTTTTTGTTGGTAACGAGTTTTCCCGAAGGGAGCCGGCAGTGTCAGCCCAGCGCCGCCATGACGGCGTCGTAGTCGGCAGTGGGTTCGGCGGAGAACGGGTCGAGCAGGATGGCACTGGCGCGCACCGGAGCCGTCACGGCGACGTCGGTCCAGTCGCAGGTCCAGCGCACGTCGGGGGCGGCGTCACGGGCGGCCCGGACGAACCGGCCGCGCAGCACGGCGCGCGTGCCGGACGGCGGCTCGCGGACGGCGCGGTCCACCTGGCTGTCGGTCACGAGCGTCGTCATCATGCCGCGCCTGACGAGTGCCGGATAGAGCGTGCCGTTGGCGATGTCGTGGTAGTCCATGTCGAGCTGCGTCAGCTTCGCCGCCAGCGGCGACGATGCCAGACGCGGGTCGCGCAGGCCCTCGAAACCCTGCTTGTGCGCGAGCGCGACGAACAGTGTCGCCTTCGCGGTCCAGTCGACCTTGCGGGCCATCGCCGGCCAGTCGCGTTCCTCGATGCGGCCGAGGATCCATCGCCACTGGTCGAGAATCCAGCGGATGCCGCCGACGGCGTCGGCGCCGTCGGACGAATCGTTCCAGCTCTCCCCCAGCGACTGCGCCGCCTCCTGCGGGAACCGCTCGACGAACGCCTCAGCGGCGGCGAGATAGTGTTCCTGCATTTCGAGCGCCGTCAGCGTGGTGCCGTTGGCGAGGTGCAGCGCGGAGCGGCCGCCGAAGTCGTTGATCATCAGGTTGGCGGCCACCGGGTCGGCGAGCGCCATCTTCTCCATGCCGGACAGGTATTCGTGGCGTGCGGCGGCCTCGATGAGGCACAACACGAGGTGCGTGGTGCCGAGCTTCATCGTCGTGGCCCACTGCGAGCGGTTCGTGTCGCCGATGATGACGTGCAGGCGGCGGAAGTCCTCGGGATTGGCGTGCGGTTCGTCGCGCGTGTTGACCATCGGCCGCGAGCGCGTGGTGGCCGACGAGACGGTCTCGTCGACGAATTCGGCGCGCTGCGTGACGCCGAAGCGGCCGTGGGCGAACCGGCCGGCGCCGGTGTAGATCTGCCGCGAGATGAGGAACGGCAGCAGCTGGTCGTTGATCGCGGCGAGGTCGACATAGCGGCGCACGAGGTAGTTTTCGTGGCACCCGAACGAATGGCCGACCGAATCGACGTTGTTGCGGAACAGGTGCACTGTCAGGTCGGTGCCGGTCTTCCTGCGCAGAACGGCCTGGGCGTCGGCGCCCATCGACGCCATCGTGCGTTCGCCGGCGAGGTCGGCGAGCAGCGCGTCGAGCGGCGTGCGGGCCTCGGCGGTCGCGTACTCGGGATGGGCGCCGACGTCGAGGTAGAGGCGCGAGCCGTTGTCGACGTAGGTGTTCGTCGACCTTGCGCGCTCGACGACGGGGCGGAACATCTCCATCGCGGCTTCGGAGGCGGTGACGGTGCGGTTGGCACCGGTCACCGAGATGCCGTGCTCGGTCTCGAGGCCGAAGATCCTGGCATGGTCGGCGTAGTGGGCGGAGCGGTTGGCGGCGGTGCGGCTCGAGCTGTCGTGCAGCTGCGGCATTCACTCGCCGCCTTTCTGCACGAAACTGCTGACATATTCCTCGGCGTTCGTCTCGAGGACCGACGACAGGTCGTCGAGCAGTTCGTCGAGGACGTCGACTTCGTCGGCGGCCTCGGCGACGACGGCCTGCCCGACCTGGCCGAGCGCCTCGTCTGCGCCCCGCGCCTGCGTGTCCTGCGCGACGGCCTGCTGGTGGTTCGCCTGTTCCTGCGGCATCTGATGCTCCTTCGTGTGGTGGTTCCGGATGGCCGGCGACCGGACGCCGGGCATTCGATGGTTTTCGGTCGGCTATTTCCCCGGCTATTCCTCGTCGCTGCGGCGCAGGTGCTGCTCGAGGATCGGGCGCAGCTCGTCGGCGATCAGGCCGTTCGACGCGACGACGTCGTTTTCGCCGCGCCAGTGCACGCCGTCGCCGTTCCACTGGCGGAACCGGCCCTCGGCTTCCCAGATGACGACGGCGCCGGCCGACATCGCCGGCACGTCCCAGCTGTGCAGGTGCGGCTCGAAGTATGCGTCGTAGGTGCCGTCGGCGACCTTGCACAGGTCGAGCGACGCCGGGCCGATGCGCTTGATGTCGGCGGGCCGTCCGGCGATCGCGGCGACGACGTCGAGCGCGCGCTTCGACTCGGCGGGCCGGTGGGACATGCCGAAGCCGACGACGGAACCGTCGAGGTGCGCGTTCGTCGACGGGATGATCTTCTCGCGCTTCTCGCCGATCGGCGTCTTGCGGATGCGGATGGCGCCCTGCCGGCGCGCGGCCAGGTACGTCAGGTTGAGCGCCGGCGCGTGCACTACGCCGAGGATCGGGTCGGCGTGCCCCATCTCGTTGAATTCGAACAGTGAAATCGGGATGGCCCATTCGGCCATGCTCCTCGAATAGTTGATGACGCCGTCGATGCCGCCGACGCACCAGTAGCGCTGGCCGGGCTGGCTTTGTTCGGGCCGTTCGTCCCAGTCGCCGTCGAACGCGTCAATGTACCCGAGGCGGTTGAGAATGAACCGGCTGATGCGCCGCTCGATCTCGAGGCCTTCGTTGTAATCGTGCTGTGCCGGGTCGATCGGGCTGAAATCCCTCGGCAGCATTTGGTCGTTCAGCGCATGCTTGCCGGCGTCCTGGGCGACTCGTGCCGCCTCCAAGGCCAGTTCGCGCAACTCCATGATGGTTCGGTCCCCTCGCTAGCTAGATCAGTGATCGCTCTGCATTCGTGCCCATTATAGCGGCGCCCCGCGCCGGGATTCAGCCGAGTGCGGCCAGCGCCTCGAGCGCGTCGGCGGCGCCGGCGGCGGCGTCGAGCACCGCCTCGGCGTCGGCCTTCGCGTAGGCCAGCGGGTCGGCCATCGCCAGCTCGACGAGCTCGGCGGCGGCGCCGTCGGAGGAACTGTCGGCGGCGGTGCGGCGGCGTACGGCGACGTGGCTCCACGACGCGGCGGCGACGTCGGCGCCCCAGCGGCGCACGAGTTCGGCGCGCAGCCACGCGCGCGTCTCCTCCGGCGCGTTGGCGGCGGCGGCCTCGACGTCGGCGTCGGAGACGACGCGCTCGGTCTTGCTCCTGACCCGGTCGTAGATCGACGTGGCCGGCGAGAGCGCCGCCCACTTGAGGTCGACGACCTTCAGGCGCGGATCGTCGAGACTGTCGGCGAGAGTCAGGCCGGGATGCAGGCGGCGACGCAGTCGTTCGAGCAGCTGCCACTTGAACAGCCATTCGAGCCGGCCGGCCTCGTTGGCGAGCGTCAGCCGTTCGTCGTCGTCGGCGTGGCGGACCGTCGCGACGTCGACGAGCGCCTGCTTCCACATCGCGACGACGGCGACGGTGTCCTTGTCGGGCCACAGCGGTTCGCCGTTGATGTCGGTGTCGTAGACCATCGACGCGACGGCGTAGATGAACGAGTAGAGGCTGACCTGCAGCTGCCACGCCGTCGCCGTCGCCCCGTTGGCGAGCGGCAGTCCGGCGGCGAGCGTCAGGTCGCGGGAGACGGTGTGCATCGCGGCGACCGGATCGGCAAGCTGCAGGTCGTCGAGCGTCCCGGCGATGTCGATGTCGTTGGCCGTGGCGGCTTCCAGCGCCCACAGCAGCAGGCTCGTCGTGCCGAGCTTGAGGACCTGCGGGACGTCCATGCGGTTGGCGTCGCCGACGATGACGTGCAGGCGGCGGCGGTCGTCGGGACTGTGAGATTCGTCACGCGTGTTGACGATCGGCCGGTCGAACGTCGTCTGCAGGCCGATTTCGGCGTGGACGTAGTCGGCGCGCTGGCTCAGCTGGTAGCCGGCCGCCTCGCCGTGCTCGCCGAGGCCGATGCGTCCGCTGCCGGCGTAGACCTGCCGGGTGACGAAGTGGACCGTCATCAGCGCCGCGATGTCGTCGAACGGCACGTCGCGGCTCACCATGTAGTTCTCGTGGCTGCCCCAGCTGGCGCCCTTGCCGTCGGCATTGTTGCGATACAGCGCAATGGTGCCGGGATTGTTGCACGATTCGTCCGCCAGCAGCCCGGCCCCCGCCCAGTCGCCAGCCGGCGAATCCTCGCCGTCGCGGCGCCGGGCGTTGGCGAGGTCGGCGGCGCGCTGCATGAGCAGGTCGCCGGCATGGTCGTAGGCGACCGCCTCGAACGGTCCGGTCGTTTCCGGCGCCGAATATTCGGGGTGGGCGTGGTCGACGTAGATGCGGCCGCCGTTGGGCGCGATGACGTTGACAACCTGCTGCTGCGGCTCGTCGGTGAGCATCTCGGGCCGGGCGGCGGCGCGGTCGAGCGTGAAGCCTCGCGCGTCGCACACCGGGTTTTCCTGCCGGTAGTCCCAGCGGATCGTGTTGGAGTGCTCGTCGCCGGCCGCCGCGACGACGTCGAACGACAGCCGTACCGGGTTGTACCGCGACGCCCCGTCGAGCGCCACGCCATACTCCGTCTCGGTTCCCATCACGCGCCGTACCGTCACGTCGACCACCTTATCCTTTCGAAAACAGCGGCCTTAATTATATACGGGCGCACGGAAGGTCCGTCCGGGCGGATCCATTCGCCTCCTTCGCCCTTCCCCGCGCGACATCAACCCGGACCGCCAGCCCGGGTTGATGCCATGCGGGGAACGGCTAGCGCTCGTAGGCTTCGGCGGTCTCGACGAACTGGTCCTGGACGGCGTCGGCGACCATCGACGGGGTGATGGCCGGGGCGCCGGCCGCGGCGGACGAATCGTCCGCGGTCATGGACGATTCCGCCGCCAGCAGCGACTGCTTGACGGCCTTCGTCTTGATCCGGTCGACGATGTTCTTGAGGACGGCGCCGGACATCGTGTCGGCGAAGTACAGCGGGCGCGGGCCGTGGCCGTCGTCGGCGGTGCCGACGAGGCGGTCGTCGTCGCGACGGTAGACATCGGCGACGAGCCGGTCGACGAGGTCGGCGGCGACGACGCCGTCGGCGAGCGGCAGGCGGTCGTTGAGATAGTGGCCGGCGATCGCGGCGGCCGCCTCGCGGCCGGGACGGTCGACGAAGATCTTGACGTCGAGGCGGCCGGGGCGCAGCACGGCCGGGTCGATCATGTCGATGCGGTTGGAGGCGCCGATGACCATGACGTTGTCGAGCCGCTCGATGCCGTCGAGTTCGGCGAGGAACTGCGGCACGATCGTCGTCTCGACGTCGGACGAGACGCCGGAGCCGCGCGTGCGCAGCAGCGAGTCCATCTCGTCGATGAAGACGATGACCGGCCGGCCGCCGGCGGCGAGCTCGCGGGCGCGGTTGAAGATGAGGCGGATGAGTCGTTCCGATTCGCCGACGTACTTGTTGAGCAGTTCCGGTCCCTTGACGGACAGGAACGTGCCGGGCGTGCCGTCGCCGGCCAGCGCGTTGGCGACGGCCTTCGCGATCATCGTCTTGCCGTTACCGGGAGGGCCGTACAGTAGCACGCCCTTCGGCGCCTTGAGATCGACGCGCTCGAACAGGTCGCGGTGCAGGTACGGCAGCTGGACGGCGTCGCGAATGCGGTCGATCTGCTCGTCGAGGCCGCCGATGTCGGCAAACGTGACGTCCGGCGTCTCCTCGAGCACGAGGTCGGCGTCGTCCTCCGGCGCGAGCAGCTCGAGCGCAAACGTGCCGGACGCGTCGACGACGACGCGGTCGGCGACGTCGAGCTTCTCGCCGGCGAGCGCCGTGCAGCGCTCGACGAGCGTGCGGCGGCCCGATTCGTCCGTCACAAGCAGCCGGCCGTCGGCGAGCGTCTCCCGGACCGTCTTGACGGCGCCGTGCGTGGCGGTGCCCTGCTGCTCGACGAGGACCATCTGCTCGTTGAGCAGCACCGTGTTGCCGGGCTTCAGCCGGCTCGCCTGCAGCGACGGCGCGACGGCGACGACGAGCCGGCGTCCGGAGCCGCCGCCGGCGAGCACTTCGGCCGTGGCGTGCTGCACGCCGAGGTCGTCGGTCGTGTTCGACTTGATCCTGACCATCGTCGCGAACGTCAGCGGCGGCTGCGCGAACTGCGTGACCTGCGACTTGGCCTTCGCCAGTTCCCGCGTGGCCCGCGTCAGCGCCTTCGCCAGCGCCCCGTTCTTCGCCCTGAGGCGGTCGAGCTCGGCCGCGACGTCTGCCGGCGCGGTGCCCGCCAGCGTCGTGGTCGCCGCGTCCGGCGCGGCATGTTCATCTTGCGTCATGCAGTCCGTTATAGCATTCCGCGGGCGTGGCTGTCCCGGCACGCTTCGCGAAAAAGCCCCGCTGCCGGAATGGAGCGGGGCGTGGCTGTGCATCGGGGTGCTGTCCGTCAGTCGACAGCCTTCATGCTGCGTTCCCTGACGACGCGGCGGATCCAGCGGACGACGGCCACGACGACGACGATCGCGAAGACGGCGATGACGACTTCCTCGAAGACGTCGAGGATGCCGAGGATCGAGCACCACTGGTCGCCGAGCATGTAGCCGGCGGTGACGAGCACGGTGTTCCAGACGGCCGAGCCGAGGAACGTGAACAGCGAGAATTCGGCGAAGTTCATCTTGTTGAAGCCGGCCGGAATCGAGATCAGCGAGCGGACGACCGGAATGACGCGGCCGATCATCACCGACCAGCGTCCGTATTTCGAGAACCACTCGTTGGCCTTGTCGACATCCTTGCGCGCGACGCCCGGAATCCTGTCGACGGCCTTGTGAATGCGGTGGATGCCGAACCAGCGCGCGATGCCGTACAGGCACCAGGCGCCGAGCAGCGAGCCCATCGTCGCCCAGAAGATCGCGCCGACTAGCGACATCGAGCCACGGGCCGCCGTGAAGCCGGCGAGCGGCAGGATGATCTCGCTCGGGATCGGCGGGAAGATCGATTCCATCGCGATCGCGAGCGAGACGCCGATGCCCCCGACCGTCTCCATCAGCCTGAGCAGCCATTCGGTCATCATGCCGATGATGCCGTCGCTGCCGGTGGCGCACTGCAATGGCGCGCCCGTTTCCGCCTGCGCGAGAATCGTTCCGAAAATCATGGGTTTCATTGTCCTCACTTTTCCTGACAATGTCAGCAGGCCAACCCAGACATTTGCAGGTTCTTGACGAGCCTGAACGGCACGAAGCCGGCGCCGGCGGCGTCCGCGATCGGACGGCCGACGTTCACCGTGAGCGAGGAACGATGGATATCAACAACGCAGCGAACGACATCACCGACCGTGGACGCGAAGAACAGGCGGCGACGATTCCCCCGACGCTGGCCGAGCCCGGCCTGCTCGTCATGGACGTCGACTCGACGCTGATCAACGAGGAGGTCATCGACGAGCTCGGCGACGTCGCCGGCGCCGGCGACCGCATCGCCGAGGTGACGAAGCGCGCGATGAACGGCGAGATCGACTTCGCCGAGGCGCTGCGCGAACGCGTCGCGCTGCTCGCCGGCCTGCCGCTCGAGGCCTGCGACGAGGTGTATCGCCGCGTGACGTTCACGCCGGGCGCCCACTACCTGATCGACACGCTGCACGCGCACGGCTGGAAGGTCGGCGTCGTGTCCGGCGGCTTCCACGAGATCGTCGACCGGATCGCCGAAGACGCCGGCCTCGACGTGTGGACCGCCAACCGGCTCGAGATCGTCGACGGCAGGCTGACGGGCCGTCTTGTCGGCGACGTCGTCACGAAGGACGTCAAGCTTGCCTCGCTGCGCCGCTGGGCCGGCGAATACGGCATTCCGATGGGCCAGACGGTCGCCGTCGGCGACGGCGCCAACGACCTTCCGATGATCGGCGAGGCCGCGCTCGGCATCGCGTTCTGCGCCAAGCAGTGCGTCCGCGACGCCGCCCCGCACGAGATCGACGAGCGCAATCTCGGCAAGGTGCTCGACTTCCTGCACAAGTGACCGCGAAGACGACGTGACCCCCGCACGGAGCGGGGGTCACGTCGTTTCGGGGCCTACTTCACGTATGCCGTCGGGGCGAGACGGGCGCCGCGGGCCCAGTCGGCCGCCTTCATCGCCTTCTTGCCCTGCGGCTTGACCTGCTCGAGCTCGAGCGGATCGGTCACCGTGCCGACCCACACCTTGCGCTTCGTGACGAGCAGTTCGCCCGGATTCAGCGACGAAGCCGAGGTACCGTCGGCGTCGCCGTTGCCCGCGCGGTTCGCGAGCATTGTCGCGAAGTTGTCGCGGTCGTCGTCGGCGATCGGCCGGGCCGCCAGCACGTGCAGCGTCGTCGGTTCGCCATTCGCGTCGCCGTCGGCGTGCAGTTCGCACCACGCTCCCGGATTCGGCGTGCAGGCGCGCGCCTGGCGGTTGACGGCGAACACCGGCACGTCGAAGCGCAGGTGCGCGTCCTCGACGGTGATCTTGCGGGCGACCTCGAACGCGCCCTGCGGCTGCTCGACCGGCACGATCCTGCCCTCGGCCATCGCCTCGAGCGATGCGGCGAGCAGGTGCGAGCCGTCGTCGGCGAGCCGTTCCAGCAGTTCTCCGGCCGTCTCGTGCGCGCCGATCGTGACGGTCGACTGCGCGAGGATCGGACCGCAGTCCATGCCCTTCGTGATGCGGAAGACCGTCGCGCCGGTCACCGAGTCGCCGGCCCAGATCGCGCGCTGCACGGGGGCGGCGCCGCGCCAGTCCGGCAGCAGCGAGAAGTGCAGGTTGTACCAGCCCAGTGGCAGCGCGTCGAGCACATGCTCCTTGAGGATCTTGCCGTACGCGACGACGGCGGCCGCCTCGGCGCCGGTCGCCTTGAGGCAGGAGACGAACGATTCTTCCGACGGATCGGATTCGATGACCGGGATGCCGAGCTCGAGCGCGGCCTGCTTGACCGGCGACGGCATCAGCTTGCGGCCGCGTCCGGTCGGCGCGTCCGGCCTCGTCAGCACGGCGACGACCTCGAAATGTCCGGTGTCGGCCGCCAGCGTCCTCAGCGACGGCACGGCGACGTCCGGCGTCCCGGCAAACAGCACTTTCAGCATGGCTCTCCTTCTCGTGGCGACAATCGTGAAACGTCGTGAAACCATGTCTTGTTCCACGACGATGCTTCCGCCAAGTATACCGGCCAGTCCGCTGGCGCTTCCGGCTGGCCACGCGATGTCACGGGTCCGGGCCGCGGCCCGGACCCGTGACATCGCATCAGTGCTCCAGCGCCGGAATCGGCACGCCGGCGTCGACGAGCGCGGTGCGCAGGGCGCGCGGATCGTCGAACCGCAGGCCGCGCATGCCGACGGCGTTGGCGCCGGCGACGTTCGACGCCTTGTCGTCGACGAACAGCGACGTGGCCGGCTCGATGCCGAAGTCCTCGAACGCCTGCCGGAAGATGTCGGCGTGCGGCTTGATCATGCCGACGAAGCCGGAGATCAGGCGTCCGTCGAGCTCGCGCAGCAGCGGATAGCGGCTGTCGGCAATCCGGAACGTCGTCGTCTCCCAGTTCGACAGGCCCCACACGCCGATGCCGGCGTCCTTGAGGTCCCGGACGAGCAGCCGCGCGCCGGGCACGTTGCCGAGCAGCGAATCCTCGAAGTTCTCGAGGTAGAACTTCAGCATGTCGGCCCAGCACCGGCCGTGCTTTCCGGCGACGGCGCGGTAGACGTCGGCGCGGTCGGTGCCGAGGTCGAGCATGTTGCAGGCGTCGTAGAAGCCGGACTTGTCGTTGTCGAGGAAGTCGTCGGCCAGGTCGCGCCCGTAGCGGCTGACCATGACGGCCGACGGGTCCCAGCGCACGAGCACGTTGCCGAAGTCGAAGACGACGTCGGTGACCGGCTTGCCGTCGTTCGCGGCGGCCTCGCCGTCGGCGACGATCACGTCGAATGCCATGTCGGGCTCCCCCGGCCATCCTGTTGCCATGCTGCGCTCCTTCGTCCATGTCGCCGGCGAGCCGCCGGCTGATTCCGGGGACGATTCTACCGTCGGGCCTACATCAGGTCCTTCGGATCCATCTGGAAGCGCAGTTCGCCGTGCTCGCGCAGGGCGACGTGGCGGGAGACTTCGTCGCGCAGGCGGATGGCGAGCTCGTCGCGGCGCGCGTACGGCACGCGCACGATTGCCTTGATCCGGTCGCCCATGTCCTCGAGCTGGCGCGCGTCGATCGTCCGGTCCGGCGCGATCGGCACCGGCCCGAGGACGGCCGGCAGGTCGAGGCCGTCGTGGTCGAGCACGGCCCAGTCGCCGTCGCCGGTGACGCCGATGTTGAGCAGGCACTGGCGGACGGCGTCGCGCCGGCCCCAGACGGCGGCCGCGGCGAGCGACGGCGGCAGCGCGGCCTCGTCACGTTCGTCGCATTCGGCCCCGGCGAGCATGCGGCAGTCCCAGAGCATCAGCGACTGGGCGATGACCGGATCGGTCTCGCCGATCAGCAGCGCCGTGCCGCCCTGGCCGACGCCGCGGCCGCCGGTGCCGGCGGCGCCGGTGCGGCCGGCGCGGGCCTGTCCCTCGGCGGACCTCGGTCCGCCGAACGCCTCCATGCCGACCGTCGTCGCGGCGCCGTCGTCGGAGTGCGGCGCGCACAGCGCGACGACGTGCATCCAGTTCGCGAGCGCCTCCTGCCTGGCGTCGATGCCGCGGGCATACAGCGAGTTCCATGCGTCGAGGATCGCGACGGCGCGGTACGAGCCCTGGCCGTCGCCGCCGGTGTTGCCGCCGCCGGCGCGCACGCGCGGTTCGGCGCCGGGCGTGGCGACGACGATGACGGGCGTGTCGGCGATCCATTCGACGACGCCGCCGTCCTGGTGCGGACTGGAGACGACCATCGGCACGTTGCGGAACAGGCCACGCAGTTCGGCTACGGTGCCGGCGGCGCCGACGCGCACGACGCGCAGCCGTTCGCCGCCGCAGGCACGGCAGTGCCAGTTGGCGGCCGGGGCGCCGCACCATGCGCAGCGCGGCGCGGCGACGCCGGAAGACAGGCCGGCGTCGGCCGCGGGAATCGTGCCGTCGCCGGAACCCTGCCGGGCCGCGGAGGTCGCGCCGCCGGTGGCCGTCGGCCGCACGAGCGGGCCGGTGCACTTGAGGCAGCGGGCCTGCAGCAGGCACTGGGCGCAGCTGAGCGACTCGGTGACGCCGTCCTGCGGGATCGACAGCAGGACCGGCCCGGATTGCAATGCGCGCGTGAGCACGCGGACGGCGGTGTGCGGAATGCGGGCGCCGATGCTCGGGTCGGCAAGCCGGCCGAGTTCCTCGCGGTTGAGCCAACGCACGTGCGCGAGCCGGCGGCGGATGGCCGCCGGTTTCGGATGCAGCGACGTCGACGGGCCAGTGACGGCCGTCATGTCGACGTGGGCCGGATCGGTTTCCCACTGGCTCAGCGCGCTGCGGGCGGCGCCGTAGGCGACGAACAGGCCGTCGTGCAGCCGGGCGCGCAGCCTCATGACGCCGCGGGCGGACGCGTACGGCATCATGCCGTCGGCGTGCTGGTAGACATTGTCGTCGACGACGACAAACAGCGCGCGGCCCTCGACCGGCGCGTACATCGCGGCGCGCGGCCCGATGGCGCAGCGTACCTGGCCGCTCGAGACGGCGAGGTAGGCGCGGTAGCGTTCGGCCGGCGGCATCGAGCCGGACAGGATCGCGACGTCGCCGAAGTAGCCCGGACGATTCGCCCCGTCCGGTCCGTCACTGCCGTCACCGTCGGGGGCGCCGGGAGCGGTGTCCGGCGCGAACGTGCGCAGGCCGTACTGGTTGAGCGCGTGGGCGAGGTCCCAGGTCTGCCGCATGCCGGGCAGCACGACGACGGCCTGCCGTCCGGCGGCGAGCGCCGACGCGACGAGCGTCGCGAGATCGTGATCGGCGCGGCCGACGCCGGGCATCGAGTCCATGACGAAGGCCTGGAACCGGTCGTGGTCCATCGCATAGCGGAAGTTCTCGAATCCGTCGATGTCGTCGGCGAGCGCCTCCATTTCGCCGTTGGCGAGCGTGGCCATGACGCGGAAACGATCCTCGCGGTTGGCGGTCATGCCCTCGACGGCGCGCTGGGCGTCCTCGACCCAGGCCACGCGCGGCGGCACGGCGAGGCGCAGGATGTTGGCGCGCGTGCCACCGTACGCGTCGGCGATCGCCGTGATGTCGCGGCGCATCGATTCGGACACGAGGATTTCGGGGCTGACGACGCGTTCGATGAACCTGATGGCGTCCGGGTTGGCCTCGGGACGGGAGGATCGTTCCCAGACAATGCCGTTGACGCGCTGGCCGCCGAACCGCACGCGCACGAGCGTGCCCGGCTGCGCGCCGGCCGCCTGCCCGTCGGTGACGTAGTAGTCAAACAGCTGGCCGAGGTGCGTGGCCTGCACGTCGAGTGCCACGCGGGCGACCGGATTGTCGGCGGCCGGCTGTTGCTCCGCGCGCCGCTGTTCGGCTGTCTTCCTGCGGGACTTGCGCGGCTTCAATCCCGGCAACGCCAACTGTTCCGCATCGTTCATGCTCTCCACGTTAGCATTGCGGTCGCCGTCTGCCCTGACATGTCGCTCCCCGACATGTCAGGACCCGGGCCGCCGGCCCGGGTCCTGACATCGGAAGGGATCAGTGCAGCGGCCACCAGGGACGCAGCGGATAGGTGTCGGTGCCGTCGGCGCCGGGCTTGACGGCGAGGAACTGGTGGATCTGGATGTTGTTCATCTCGAAGTTGAACGCGCAGCCGGCCATGTACAGGCCCCACAGCCTGGCCTTCGGCTCGCCGACCATGCCGACGGCCTCCTTCCAGTGGGCCTGCAGGTTCTCGTTCCAGCGGTGCAGCGTGAGCGCGTAGTGCTGGCGCAGGTTCTCCTGGTTGATCACCTCGAAGCCGGTGTCCTGGATGACCATCTCGATCTCGGCCGGCGAGGACAGCTCGCCGTCGGGGAAGATGTAGCGGTCGATGAATTCGCCGGCCTTCTTGCCCTGGCGCGAGTTGCAGCGCGTGATCTGGTGGTTGAGCAGCATGCCGCCGGGCTTGAGCTTGTCGAAGATCTCCTGGAAGTAGGACGGATAGTGCTTGTGACCGACGTGCTCCATCATGCCGATCGAGCAGATGCCGTCGAAGTCGCCTTCCGGCACTTCGCGGTAGTCCATCAGGCGCACTTCGGCAAGGTCCTCGAGACCCTCGTCCCTGATCCACTTCTGGCCCCATTCGACCTGTTCCCCGGACAGCGTGACGCCGAGGACCCTGATGCCGCGCCTCGCGGCCTCGATTTCCATCGAGCCCCAGCCGCAGCCGATGTCGAGGAGGCGCTGGCCGGGCTGCAGCGCCAGCTTGTCCAGCACCAGGTCGAGCTTGTTCTTCTGCGCGGCCTCGAGCGACATGTCCGGCGAATCGAAGACGGCGCAGGTGTACGTCATCGACGGGCCGAGGAACAGCCGGTAGAAGTCGTTCGACTGGTCGTAGTGGTAGCTGACCGTCGCGGCGTCGCCGGCTTCGGTGTGCGGCATCAGGCCCTCGGTCATGCGCCTGGCGCGGCTCGGGCCCTCGATGGCCGGGGCGGACGGACGGCGCCAGCCATGGGAGGCGATCGTCGCCAGCGCCTTCGCGACGCCGGCGGCCGATGGCGTGCGCACCCAGTCCTTGAGGCCGACGAGCTGCCTGAACAGGCCGTACGGGTTGCCGGGCACGAGCTGCGGCGACGCGATGTCGCCCTGCAGGTAGGCGCGGGCGAGACCGAGTTCGTTCGGGTTGTTCGCCAGGTAGTAGACGGCGCGGGAGTTCCTGACCTGCAGGCACAGCGGCGCGTCCTCGGAGCCGAGCGTCGAGCCGTCGAACGCCGTGATGTAGATCGGCGCTCCGGGCTTGATGAACAGCTGGATCATGTCGGCGACTGTCATTTGCTGCATTGCTGCCTTCTTTCGTGCGGTTTCATGCGGAGTGATCGTTGCATGGGTTCCCGCGTCGCAGCAGGCGCGGGAATCGCGCCGAATCGATCGAAATTCGGCCATGTACGGGGCCGCCCCGCGACGGGATGTCGGCGGGGCGGAACAATGTTCAGGAGAGTTCGGCGATGGCGGCCTTGAGTTCGTCGGTCCTCGACGCCTGCTCCCACGTGAATTCCGGCAGTTCGCGGCCGAAGTGGCCGTAGGCCGCGGTCTTCGAGTAGATCGGGCGCAGCAGGTCGAGCTCGTCGACGATGGCGGCCGGGCGCAGGTCGAAGACGCGGCGGACGGCCTTCTGGATCTGTTCGCGGGTGACGCCGCCGATCTCGGTGCCGTACGTCTCGACGTTGATCGAGACCGGGTCGGCGACGCCGATCGCGTAGGCGACCTGGACCTCGACCTTGTGGGCGAGGCCGGCGGCCACGATGTTCTTCGCCACCCAGCGGGCGGCGTAGGCGGCCGAACGGTCGACCTTGCTCGGGTCCTTGCCGGAGAACGCGCCGCCGCCGTGGTGGGCGGCGCCGCCGTAGGTGTCGACGATGATCTTGCGCCCGGTCAGGCCGGCGTCGGCGGCCGGGCCGCCCATGATGAACGATCCGGTCGGGTTGACCAGCACGCGGTAGCCGGAGACGTCCACGCTTTCCGGCAGCACGTCGGCGAGCACCGGCTTGATGACGTGCTCGTTGAGTTCGTCGCGCAGGACGTCCTGGCGCACGTCCGGATCGTGCTGCGTGGAGACGAGGACGGTGTCGAGGCGCACCGGCACGTCGTGTTCGTCGTATTCGATCGTCACCTGCGTCTTGCCGTCCGGTCGCAGGCCCGCGACCTCGCCGTTCTTGCGCACTTCGGTGAGCCGTTCGGCCAGCCGGTGGGCCAGGTAGATCGGCAGCGGCATCAGCACGTCGGTCTCGTCGGTCGCGTAGCCGAACATGACGCCCTGGTCGCCGGCGCCTTGCGCCTCGTAGCGTTCCTCGCGCGAGGCGGCCGTTTCCTCGTCGCGCGACAGCCTGGCGACGCCCTGGTTGATCTCCGGGCTCTGCTCGCTGATGGACACGAGCACGCCGCACGAGTCGGCGTCCAGTCCGATCGTCGAGCTCGTGTAGCCGATGCCCCGCACGACGTCGCGCACGATGCTCTGGATGTCCGAATAGCCCTCGCTGGTTACCTCGCCGAACACGAAGAACTGGCCCTTCGTCGCCGACGTCTCGACGGCGACGTGCGAATGCGGATCCTGGCGCAGCATGTCGTCGAGAATGGCGTCGGAAATCTGGTCGCAGATCTTGTCGGGGTGTCCTTCCGTCACCGATTCGGCGGAGATCAATCTCAGTTCGGCCATGGTTCCTTCTTCCGGATTGGATGGGGCTTGTCGTTCACGTAAACGGGTTTACCCTATCAAAACGCCACGATTGCGCCTTGTCGTTTTTCTACAAATTCGACACGATTCTTCCGTGAAAACCTACGGAATCGTAACCTGCGCTCCTCAACACACCAGACGGACGAATCGTCCGATCAATGCGAAAAGGCACGGCGCAATGCCGTGCCTTTTCGTGTTCAAGTCAATGCAGCCGGAAACTCAGTTGCCTTCGGACAGGTCGTCCTCGCCGAGGGTTTCCTCGAGCAGGCCCTCGTTGATCTCGCGGAAGGCGATGGACAGCGGCTTCTCCTGGTTCTGGTACTCGACGAGCGGGCCGACGTTCTGCAGCAGGCCCTCGTTGAGCTGCGTGAAGTAGGAATTGATCTGCCGGGCGCGCTTGGCGGCGAAGATGGCGAGCGCGTACTTCGAATCGGCATGCTCCATCAGGTCGTCGATCGGCGGATCCGCAAGTCCGGTGGGGGTAGGCTCAGTGCCGAATGCCATAGTTGATCTCCCAATCATCTTCTCCGGCGGCAATCGGACCGCCGGACTATTCGAGACTATTCCAAAACAAACATGCTACCGCACGTTCCCGACACCTTTCAATTCATTTTCTCGATGTCGCGAACCCGGGCCTGCGGGTCCGGCTTCGTGGCATCCGGGAAGAGGGAAGCAGTGTCCATAAGGGCGACCACATCGTGAATCATCGGTGTCTTTTCGGGGCGATTTGGGTTGAATGGAACCATGGAAATGCGATCCCACAAACTGATGACCGACAGGATTTTCGCCGGTGCCCGCGCGCTGTACCGCGCGGCCGGCGTCGATGGCGACGACTTCGGCAAGCCGATCGTCGCCATCGCGAATTCATTCGACGAGTTCGTCCCGGGCCATGTCCATCTCAACAAGGTGGGCCGCCTGGTGTCCGAAGCCGTCAAGAAGGCGGGCGGCATTCCGCGCGAGTTCAACACGATGGCCGTCGACGACGGCATCGCGATGGGCCACACGGGCATGCTCTACTCGCTGCCGAGCCGCGAGATCATCGCCGACACCGTCGAATACCAGGTCAATGCGCACTGCGCCGACGCGCTGATCTGCATCTCGAACTGCGACAAGATCACGCCGGGCATGCTGATGGCCGCGCTGCGCCTGAACATCCCGACCGTCTTCGTGTCCGGCGGCCCGATGGAGGCCGGCAGGACAGTGCTGCCGGACGGCACCGTCAACGAGAACACCGACCTGATCGACGTCATGTACGCGTCGGCCGACGACCGGCTCGACGACGCCGACCTGCTCGCCTACGAGAAGACCGTCTGTCCGACGTGCGGATCGTGCGCCGGCATGTTCACGGCAAACTCGATGAACTGCCTGACCGAGGCGATCGGCCTCGCGCTGCCGGGCAACGGCACCATCCTCGCCTCGCATGCCGACCGCAAGAACCTGTTCGAGCGCGCCGCGAAGACCGTCGTCGACATCGCCAACCGCTACTATCACGAGGACGACGACTCGGTGCTCCCCCGCTCGATCGCGACGAAGCACGCGTTCGAGAACGCGATGACGATGGACGTCGCGATGGGCGGCTCGACGAACACGGTGCTGCACATCCTCGCGATGGCGCAGTCGGCCGACGTCGACTTCACGCTCGACGACATCGAGCGCATCTCGCACACCGTGCCGTGCATCTGCAAGGCGTCGCCGTCCGGCGAATGGGAGATCTCCGACGTGCACCGTGCCGGCGGCATCACCGGCATTCTCGGCGAGCTCGACCGGGCCGGCAAGCTGCACCGCGACGTCCACTCGATCGACTATCCGAGCCTCGAGGCGAAGCTCGCCGACTGGGACATCATGCGCGAGACCGTCACCGACGAGGCGAGGGACATGTATCTCGACGCTCCCGGCCACATCGTCTCGCCGGAACCGTGGACGCACAACACGAAGTTCGAGTCGCTCGACCGCGACCGCGTCAACGGCGCCATCCACGACATCGACCATCCCGCCGTGACGGAAGGCGGCCTCGCCGTCCTGCGCGGCAACCTCGCCCCCGACGGCTGCGTCGTCAAGACGGCCGGCGTGCCGCGCGAGATCTGGGAGTTCGAGGGTCCGGCGCTCGTCGTCGAGTCGCAGGAGCAGGCCATCGAGGTCATCCTCGACGACACGCTGAAGCCCGGCCAGGCGCTGATCATCCGCTACGAGGGCCCGAAGGGCGGCCCCGGCATGCAGGAGATGCTGTATCCGACGTCGTTCGTCAAGGGCAAGGGCATCGGCAAGGAAGTCGCGCTGATCACCGACGGCCGCTACTCCGGCGGCTCGTCAGGCCTGGCGATCGGCCATGTCGCGCCGGAAGCGGCGAGCAAGGGCCCGATCGCGCTGGTGAAGAACGGCGACATCATCCAGATCGACATCCCGAACCGCACGATCAATGTCAAGCTGACCGACGAGGAGCTCGAGGCGCGCCGCATCGAGCTGGAGAACGGCGACGGCTACGTCGCCCACCGCGACCGCCAGGTCTCGCAGGCGCTGAAGGCGTTCGCCGCCTTCGCCCGCTCCGCCGACAAGGGCGCCACCCGCGATCCGAAGCTCATCGACGAGCTGAGCGGACTCAAGTGAACTGCCACTCCCTCCTTGGAGGGAGTGAAGAGTGATCTACAGTCCGTATTCCTCGGCGATGACGCCCCACAGCGCCTCGGCGGTGGCGTCGACTTCGTCGTTGACGAGCGTGACGTCGAACTCGGATTCGGCGGCGAGCTCCACGCGGGCCGTCTCGAGCCGCTTCTCGCGCTGCTCGGCCGTCTCGGTGCCGCGGCCGACAAGGCGGCGGACGAGCTCGTCGAAGCTCGGCGGCGCGATGAACACGTATTCGACGTCAAGGCCGAGCTCGGCGGCGCGCTCGCGCACGCGGCGCGCGCCCTGCAGGTCGATCTCGAGGATTGTCGGCGTGTTCGTCGCGAGGTGCTCGAGCACCGGTCCGAGCGGCGTGCCGTAGTGGGCCATGCCGTGCACGACGGCCGTCTCGAGGAACTTGCCCTCGTCCTCGTCGCGTTCGAACTCGTCGTCGTCCATGAACCAGTAGTTGACGCCGTTTTCCTCGCCGGGCCGCGGCGCGCGGGTCGTCGCCGAGACGCTGACCCAGACTTCCGGATGCCGGCGGCGCAGCGCCGCCTCCACGGTCCCCTTGCCGACCGCCGTCGGTCCGCTCAGTACAATCAGCCGCCCATGCTTCGACGATGCTTCCGTCACGTCATGCTCCCGTTGGATTAATTAGAATAAACAGAACGATTCTTCCAATATACCGACAACCCTGCCGACATCGTCGCCGACGGAGCCGCCGCTCAGATGTCCTCGAGGCTCACTTCCATCAGCGCACGGCGCACGTCGAGCGCGATCGATTCGGTGGCCTGCGCCAGCGATTCGATGCTGGGACCATGCCGCGCGATCTCGCGGGAGACAGTGACGAGCACGTTGCCCTTCGTGCCGCGGAAGACCTTCTTCAGGTCCTCGACGGTGGCGCCCTGGTAGCCGAAGCCCGGCGAGAGGATCGGGCCGGTGAACTTGTCAAGGTCGATGTCGCTGTCGGACATCCAGTTGCCGATCGTCGCGCCGATGATGAGGCCGACCGAGCCCATGTGCGGTCGCGCGAGCTCGTTGTAGCGCTGGGCCATGTCGGTGATGCCGTAGGCGACGGTCTTGCCGGCGTATTCGCCGGTCTGGCGCACGGCCGTCTGCAGCGAGACGCCCTCCTCGTTCGACGTCAGCGACGCGATGAACACGCCGCGGCCGTTGTCGAGCGCGTCGTCGATGACGCCCGACAGCGAGCGGGCACCGTAATACGGCAGCATCGTGATCGCGTCGGCGCCCAGCGGGGCGCCGGGCTTGAAATAGGCGTCGGACAGCGCCGAGATCGTCGTCGACAGTCCCCCGTGCATGCAGTCGACGATCGTGATCATGTCCATCTGCCTGGCGGCGTACAGCACGCGTTCGAGCGCCGCGAAGCCCTTCGCGCCGTATCGTTCGAACATCGACGTCTGGAACTTGACGGCCGCCGCCCTGCCGGCCGCCGCCTGCAGCATCCTCATCGAGAACAGCTCGGCGCCGGTTGCGTCGACATCGTATCCCCAGTCGGTGAGCAGCTTGCGGTGCGGGTCGATGCCGACGCACAGCGAGCCGAGCTTCTTCATCGAATTGCCGAGCCGCAGGCCGAAATCGGTCCTGCGCGCCTCGAGTTCTTCCCGCGAAATGGTCTCGTCCATTGTCCCCTCCGGCCATCCGGCAACAGTTTCACGACGGTTTCCATCGTAATGCACTTCGGCCGCCAGCCATGCCCCCGTCGCACGATGCGGCCCGGTTCCGGATATGCAATATGTCACAAACCCGGGCTCGAAGCCCGGGTTTGTGACATGCCTGGAAGACGGAACCGAAACGGAAGAATCGTTACTTCTTCCTCGACTCCTCCTCGAAGAGCAGGCGGCTGTGCTCCTGGATGCTCATGACCTGGTAGTCGTGCTTCTTGACGGCCTCGATGGCCATCAGGACGGCCGCGAACTCGGTCATCGTCGTGAAGTGCGGCAGGTCGGCGGCGATCGCGGCGGCGCGGATGGAGTAGCCGTCGGAGCGCGAGCCGCGCGAGTTCGGCGTGTTGAGGATCATGTCGATCGTGCCGTCCTCGATGAGATCGACGACGTTCTTGCCGACCGAGCCTTCGGCGTGCTGGATGACGAGCGGCGCCGTCGGGTCGGAATCGACGCGGCCGGTGATCTTGTCGACGATCTTCGACTCGATGCCGTAGCGCTCGAGCACCGACGCGGTGCCCTCGGTCGCCCACAGCTTGAAGCCGAGCTGCACCAGGCGCACGGCGAACAGCGGCAGCTGGCGCTTGTCGGTGTCGTTGACCGAGATGAACACGTTGCCTTCGGTCGGCAGCCCCCCGTCATAGGCGGCGAGCTGGCTCTTGGCGAACGCGTGCGGGAAGTCGCGGTCGAAGCCCATGACCTCGCCGGTCGAGCGCATTTCCGGTCCGAGCAGGATGTCGACGGTCTTGCCGACCGGCGTGCGGAAGCGCTTGAACGGCAGCACCGACTCCTTGATGGCGACCTGCTGGCCACCGCGGATGTCGCCGCCGTCGCCGTGCGGCAGCAGCAGGCCGTTGTCGCGCTGCTGCCGGATCGTCTCGCCGGCCATGATGCGGGCGGCCGCCTTGGCGAGCGCCACGCCGGTCGCCTTCGACGCGAACGGCACGGTACGGGAGGCGCGCGGGTTCGCCTCGATGACGTACAGCGTGTTCGCCATGAAGGCGTACTGCACGTTGATCAGGCCCCGGACGCCGCAGCCCTTCGCGATGGCGTGCGTCGCCTCGCGCAGGCGGCGGATCTGGTCGTCGGACAGCGTGCTCGGCGGCAGCGCGCAGGCGGCGTCGCCGGAGTGGACGCCGGCTTCCTCGATGTGTTCCATGATGCCGCCGATATAGAGTTCCTCACCGTCGAACAGCGCGTCGACGTCGATCTCGATGGCGTCCTGCAGGAACTTGTCGATGAGCAGCGGCGACGGCAGGCGGCCGGAGACGACGGTGTCGGCCTTCGCCTCGGACAGCGCGCGGTTGACGTACTTGGCGAGCTGGTCGTCGTCGTAGACGATTTCCATGCCGCGGCCGCCGAGCACGTAGCTCGGGCGGACGAGCACCGGGTAGCCGATCGAGTGGGCGGCCTCGCGGGCCTCGTCGAGGCTCATTGCCGTGCCGAAGCGCGGGGCGTTCAGGTGTTCCTGGCGCAGCACTTCGCCGAACAGCTCGCGGTTCTCGGCCAGGTCGATCGCCTCCGGCGACGTGCCGAGGATCGGCACGCCGGCGGCCTTGAGTCGCGCGGCGAGCGACAGCGGCGTCTGGCCGCCGAGCTGGACGATGACGCCCTTGACCGGGCCCATCTTCTTCTCGGCCTCGTAGATCTCGAGGACGTCCTCGAACGTCAGCGGCTCGAAGTACAGCCGGTCCGACATGTCGTAGTCGGTCGACACGGTCTCGGGGTTGCAGTTGACCATGATCGTGTCGTAGTCCTTGCCGAGTTCCTGGACGGCGTGGACGCACGTGTAGTCGAACTCGATGCCCTGGCCGATGCGGTTCGGGCCGGAACCGAGGATGATGACGGCTTCGCGGTCGCGCGGGCGCAGCTCGGATTCGTCGGCGTAGCACGAGTAGTAGTACGGCGTCACGGCGTCGAATTCGGCGGCGCACGTGTCGACGGTCTTGTACACCGGGTGCAGGCCGTAGTTCCAGCGCAGCTCGCGGATCGTGTTCTCGCCGGCGTCGCCCAGATTGCGCAGGTGCGCAATCTGCAGGTCGGACAGGCCGGCCAGCTTCGCCTTCCTGAGCAGCTTCGGCGTCAGCGTCTCGGCGGCCCGGACTTCCATCGCCGTCGCGTTGATGCCGGCCATCTGCTCGATGAACCACGGGTCGATCTTCGTCGACTCGAAGACCTGTTCGGGCGTGGCGCCGCCCCACAGGGCGCGCATCAGCTGCAGGTAGCGGTGTTCGGTCGGCACCTTGATCGCCTCGAGCAGCTCGGCGACCTCGGTTTCGGTCGGCTTGTCGCCGTCCCAGCCGAAGTTCATGTGGCGCTTGTCGATCGAGCGCATCGCCTTGCCGAGCGACTCGCGGAAGTTGCCGCCGAGGGCCATCGCCTCGCCGACGGACTTCATCGACGTCGTCAGCGTCAGGTCGGCGCCGGGGAACTTCTCGAAGGCGAAGCGCGGCACCTTGGTGACGACGTAGTCGATCGTCGGCTCGAACGATGCCGGCGTCGACTGCGTGATGTCGTTGCGGATTTCGTCGAGCGTGTAGCCCAGGGCGAGCTTCGCGGCGATCTTCGCGATCGGGAAGCCGGTCGCCTTCGACGCGAGGGCCGACGAGCGGGAGACGCGCGGGTTCATCTCGATGACGATGATGCGGCCGGTGTCGGGGTTGACGGCGAACTGGATGTTGCAGCCGCCGGTGTCGACGCCGACGCCGCGGATGATCGCGATGCCGATGTCGCGCAGCTTCTGGTATTCGCGGTCGGTCAGCGTGAACACCGGAGCGACGGTGATCGAGTCGCCGGTATGCACGCCGACGGGGTCGACGTTCTCGATCGGGCAGACGACGACGACATTGTCGTTGCGGTCGCGCATCAGCTCGAGTTCGTACTCCTTCCAGCCCTCGATGCCCTCCTCGATGAGCACCTCGTCGGTCGGCGAGTAGTGGATGCCGGCGCCGGCGATGCGGTGGAGTTCCTCGGTGTCGTGGGCGATGCCGGAACCGAGGCCGCCCATCGTGAAGCTCGGGCGGACGACGAGCGGGAAGCCGAACCGTTCGGCGATCGCGTCGACTTCCTCGAGCGTGTGGGCGATGTCGGAGCGCGCCGACTCGGCGCCGGCTTCCTCGACGACTTTCTTGAACGATTCGCGGTCCTCGCCGCGGTCGATGGCCTCGAGCGAGGCGCCGATCAGCTCGACATTGTATTTCTCGAGCACGCCGGCCTCGCCGAGCGCGATGGCGGCGTTCAGGGCGGTCTGGCCGCCGAGCGTCGGCAGCAGCGCGTCCGGACGTTCCTTGGCGATGATCTGCTCGAGAATCGGCACGGCGATCGGCTCGATGTAGGTCGCGTCGGCCATCTCCGGATCGGTCATGATCGTCGCCGGGTTCGAGTTGACGAGGATGACGCGGATGCCTTCTTCGCGGAGCACTCGGCAGGCCTGCGTGCCCGAGTAGTCGAACTCGGCGGCCTGGCCGATGACGATCGGGCCGGAGCCGATCACCATGACGGACTTGATGTCGTTGCGCTTAGGCATTCGCGTTGGCCTCCTTGGCATCGGAATTGGTTGCGGAAGTCGGTTCGGCATGGCACGATTCGCGCGTGTCATCCCATTGCGACGGCGACGTGCGGCGTCGCATCATCTCGGCGAAGCGGTCGAACAGGTAGGCGGCGTCGTGCGGGCCGGCGGCCGCTTCCGGATGGTACTGGACCGAGAAGGCGGGAATATCGACGCACTGCAGGCCCTCGACGACGTCGTCGTTCAGGTCGATGTGGGACACGAAGACCTGGCCGTACCTGCCGTTGTCGTATGGTGCGGCGACCGGACCGTCGAGCGGAGCGTCGACGGCGAAGCCGTGGTTGTGCGCGGTGATTTCGATCTTGCCGGTCGTCATGTCCTTGACCGGCTGGTTGACGCCGCGGTGGCCGAACTTGAGCTTGTAGGTGCCGAAGCCGAGGGCGCGGCCGAGCAGCTGGTTGCCGAAGCAGATGCCGAAGAACGGGTAGCCGGCGTCGAGCACCTGGCGCAGGACCCGGACCATCTGGTCGGCCTGCTCCGGGTCGCCGGGGCCGTTGGAGAAGAAGACGCCGTCGGGATGGACGGCCTTGATGTCGTCGATCGTCGACGAAGACGGCATGACGACGACGCGGCAGCCGCGTTCGGCCATCAGCGCCGGCGTCATTCCCTTGATGCCGAGGTCGACGGCGGCGACGGTGAGCAGCGGGTCCTGGCCCGCGAAGTCGCCTGACGGTTCGACGACGTAGGAGGAGTCGGCCGAGACCTCGTCGTAGAGGCTCAGACCCTTCATCTGCGCGGTGCCGCGCACCTCCTCCATCATGGAGTCGATCGAGCGCGGGGAGGAGGCCGGACTGGAAGGATCGTCCAGCAAGGCGGCGCCCGAGAAGATGCCGGCGCGCATGACGCCGGCGGAACGCAGGTGGCGCACCAGCTTGCGCGTGTCGATGCCGGCGATGCCGACGATGCCGTTGTCGACGAGCGCGTCGTCCAGCGAGCCGGACGCGCGCCAGTTGCTGACATTCGGACTGGGGTCGCGCACGACGTAGCCGGCGACCCAGATGCGGCCGGATTCCGGATCCTCGCCGTTGACGCCGGTGTTGCCGATGTGCGGGAACGTCTGCACGACGATCTGCCGGTCATAGCTCGGATCGGTCAGCGTTTCCTGATATCCGGTCATGCCTGTCGTGAAGACGATCTCGCCGGTCGTGGAGCCGGTCGCGCCGAACGGCTCCCCCACGTACACCTGGCCGTCCTCGAGTACGAGAACCGCATCGTCCTGAGAATAGTTCACGGCTGCCGAGTCGTTCTGGCTCACCCAAACCCCCATTCTTCCCTGTCACTGCTGATGGTCAAACGGCCGGTTGAGAAGCCCGCGACCCGGCCAGTCGCCAAGCGATCGGTCAGTCTCCGGACTGGTCCGTGTCGCTGTCGTCTGCCGGGACGGCGTCCGTGGTCTGTGCGGAACCAGGTCCGGAAGAGTCCGGTTTCGGCTCGGTGCACACGGCACTGAGCAGGCCATGAATAAACGAGGGCGAATCGTCGTCGCATAGCGTCTTCGACAGATTCAGCGCCTCGTCGATCGCAACTTTGTCGGGAATCTCATCGTTGTACATGATTTCCCATGCCGCGATACGAAGGATATTACGGTCGAGCACGTGCATGCGCCTGACCTTCCACCCTGTGGAATGCCGGTTCAGCATGTCGTCGATTTCGCGACGGTGTTCGGCCACGCCACGAACGATCTCGATGGCGTACTCGGGAAGCGGCGTCTGCGCACCGGGCTCGGCAATGCGCTCATCAAGAAGGGACAGGAAATCCTGTCCCTTCTCGTCCGCTTCGTACAACGTGTTCAGAGCCCTCTTGCGAGCCGTGGAACGTGCCATGGAAGCTTGGTCCTTCTTTCGAGAAAACTGACTGGACATCGGGAATCGTCCGGCACCGGCGAGGCGCCGCGATTACCGAACGATTCTACCCGACCTTGTCGGTCGGTCCGGCTCAGTTCTCACGGCCGAGGTACGAACCGTCCTCGGTGCTGACCTTGACCTTCTCGCCCTCGCCGATGAACAGCGGGACCTGGATCTCGGCGCCGGTCTCGACGGTGGCCGGCTTCGTGCCGGCGTTCGAGCGGTTGCCCTGCAGGCCCGGCTCGGTGTGCGTGACGGTGAGCACGACGGAGGCCGGCAGCTCGACGGACAGCGCGGTGCCGTCGTGGAAGGACACGATGCAGTCGGTGCCCTCGAGCAGGTACTTGGCCTGGTCGCCGACGAGCGTCTTCGGGATCATGACCTGGTCGTACGTCGTCATGTCCATGAAGACGAAGTTGTCGCCATCGTCGTAGGAGTACTGCAGCGTGCGGTTGTCGACCGTCTCGAACTCCATCTTCATGCCGGCGTTGAACGTCTTGTCGACGATCTTGCCGCTCAGCACGTTCTTGATCGTCGTGCGGACGAAGGCGGGGCCCTTGCCCGGCTTGACGTGCTGGAACTTGATGACCTGCCACAGCTGGCCGTCGAGGTTCAGGATGGAACCGTTCTTGATGTCGTTAGTAGTCTGTGCCAATGTTTTTCACCTATTTCGCATGGTTACAAATTAAGCCGCTGACCATTATGCCATACCGCCTGAACTAGGCCAGCTGCGCCGCTTCGGCCGCCCGCTCGACGGCCCCCTTCGGCTGCCTCAGCGCGCGGTCGAGCGCCATCAGCAGGTAGCCGAACACCATGAACGCGACGAGCAGGATGACGATCCAGCGGACGACGCCGCCCCAGCCGATCGTGTCGACGTCGAGGAAGAAGTACGGGTAGATGTTCGGCGCATCCGGATTCCAGTTCAGGATGGCGGCGCGCACGAAGATGTAGACGAGGTAGAGGATCGGGAAGATCGTCGACAGCAGCGGCCACGTCCAGCGGGCGACCTTGTGGCGGTAGAACAGGATCCAGTCGGCCGTGAACGCGATCGGCAGCACGGTGTGGAACAGGATGCAGGTGACCGTCACGTTCTGCGCCGGCGAGCGGTCGGGCTGGTTGGCGAGCAGCAGGTTGAAGACGAGGCAGGTCAGCAGGATGGCCTCGACGGAGACGAACTTGAGCCGCGGCGCGACGGTGACGAAGCTGTCCACCGGCTTCCTCGCGGTCTGCAGCAGCTCGGCGAACATGACGCCGATGCACAGGTAGTTCGACAGGTTCGTGAAGTACGTGTACCAGACGTCGTCGTACTTGTATTCGTAGACGCCGAAACTGCCGATGATGCCGATGACGCCGAGCGCCACGAACATGCTCTGGAAGATCAGCTGCGCATTGCGGTTGGTGAACATGCTTTCGTTACCCTCTCTTGTGGATGACGGTGGGCGGCACGATGCTCCCGCCGCGAACGGGCGCGGAGCATCGTGCAACGCAAAACGTTCCCACTCTAGGGCACCGGACGAAACCCCGTCTTTGCGGTTTCGTACAAAAACGACACATCCGGTCTTGTAATGACCAGCCAATTTCTCCCCTCGATGTCGTGAACCCGGGCCGTCGGCCCGGGTTCACGACATCGACGATCATCAGTCGACCCGCAGTCCGGAAATCTTCGCGGGACCGGTGAGGACGATGTCCAGGGCGGTCGTGTAGGGCGGCAGCGGGAACGCGCCGTCGCCGTCGGCGACGATGACGTTGGCGCCGACCTCGACGTGGATGGGCGTGCGGCCGTCGTCGGTGCGCCGCCGCTCGCCGGCGACGCGCAGGCGCCGGCCTTCCTTCGTCGACTCGAAGCCGCGGAACGTCAGCCTGGCTTCGGCGGCACCGGGCTCGAGCACGGCGGCGCAGGCACGCCCCGGCTCCTGGCCCATCAGCGGGCGCGACGGCACGAGCGCGGCGCCGCTCATCTCGTCCCAGTGGTCGATGGCGATCCATTCGTGTACCGGCCGCGTGGCCGGCTTCTCGCCGCGCACCTGCATCGGCAACGACAGCCGGATGTCGGCCGACGAGGAACCGACCTCGAGCTGGTAGGTGCCGTACGGAATGCGGAAGCCTTCCTTGCGCACGTCGTACATGCGCAGGTTCTCGAGCGGGATGCGCATCTGGACGCGGAAGTTCTCCCCCGGCTTCAGGCCGTTGAGGCGCTCGAAGCCGATGAGGCGCCGGACCGGCTTGACCTCCTCGTTCGCGCCGCCGCCGAGCTCGCGCGGATAGCGCACGTACACCTGCAGCACGTCGTCGCCGGTCCTCGCGCCGGTGTTCGTCACGCGCAGGTTGACGAGCACCGAGTGGTCGATCGTCGTGTCCAGCCGGCGGCCGCCGTTGAGCGGCGCGGCGAGCTCGACGTCGAACGTCGTGTAGGACAGGCCGTGGCCGAACGGGAACAGGACCGGTCCGCGGCACCACTGGTAGGTGCGGCCGGTGCCGATGATGTCGAAGTCGTCCTCGTCGGGGACCTTGTCGTAGTAGAGGTCGCCGTCGTCGTCGAGCGGTCCGTCGACGCCGCGCGGCTCGGATGCCCGGTCGCGCACGATGCCGGCCGGCACGAGGCCGCTGCCGACCGAGCCGCCGGGACCGTACCAGGTCATCGGCAGCCGGCCGGCCGGATTGACGTCGCCGACGAGCGCGCGGCCGACGGTCCGTCCGGTGCGCTCGAGCGCGGCCGCCGACGTGCGTCCCTCGCTCGCGGAGCCGAGCGCGGCCGTCGTCAGGATGGCGGGAATCGCCGCCTTTTCCCAGTCGATGCAGACCGGCCGCTCGGTCAGCAACACGACGATGACGCGACTGTTGACCTGCAGGATGTCCTGCAGCAGGCGGCGTTCGTCGTCGGGAAACGCGATCGTGCGCGGGTTGGCGACGTCGGGCTGGGCGCGCCGGCAGACGACGGCGACGGTGTCGACGTCGAGGGCGAGGTCGACGGCGCGGGAGCGGTCGCTCTCGCCGACGACGTCGATGTCGGAGCCGACGACGGCACCGGCGCATTGGTCGACGGCCTTCTTGACGCCGGCGATGAACGATTCGGGCCCGACGACGCCGAGCGTCCGGTGGCCGTCGATGGGCAGCGGCAGCAGGCCGTTGTTCTTGAGCAGCACGAGCTGTTCGGCCTCGAGTCGCTCGGCCGTCGCCGTCGGGTCGACGGGATCCATCGTGCCGGGACGCCCCTGCTTCCACTGGTACGGATTGATCGGCCGGGCGTCGAACAGGCCAAGCCGGATCTTCGTGGCGAACGTGTGGCCGATGGCCACGTCGAGATCGGCCTCGGCGAGCAGTCCGCGGTCGAGCGCGTCGTGGACGGCACGCTCGACGACGGCCGGATCGTCGCGCACGGCGTCGACGCCCGAGCACAGCATCGCCGCGACGGCCTCCTCCGGCGTGCGGCCGTCGACGACGGCCTGCGCCACGGCGTGCTCGTCGCTGACGACGTGGCCGTGAATGCCGTACGAATCGTGCACGAGCTCGGCGAGTCGCGGATCGAACCGCTCCGGCGTGCCGTTGACGACGGAGCTGGCCGTCTCTACGGCGCTGGCGTTGCCGGTGATGATGCCGCGGCGGAACGGCTCGAGGAAATATTCGCGACGATTCCTCGCGTCGACGGTAATGTCCTCCGGCGTGCCGCAGCCCTCACCGAGGAAGAACGCGGCCAGCGCGCCGCAGACGCGCAGCGGGTCGTCGACCGAGAAGTCGCCGAATTTCGCGACGGTGTTGACGTTGTCGAAGCGGTAGCCGGCGTTGTCGCTGATCGGCGTGCCCTGGGCGCCGGCGATGTAGACCGACGCCATGACGCCGCACAGCAGCGGATCCTCGCCAAAGCTGTATTCGACGCCCTCCCAGCGCGGATCGAACGCCGGGCTGACGGCGATGTCGCAGGTCAGGCCGCTCAGTGGCGTCGTGTCGTGCGGCGAGGCGGCGTTCCCGTCGCCGTTGTCCGCCGCACGGATGACGTCGCCGGCGTGGAAGCCGCGGCGGATGTGCTCGCCGGTCGCGGTGCCGGCGAGCTGGACAAGCGCCGGATCCCACGTCGCCGCCATCGAGATCGGCTGCGCGATCGGCGAGCCGGCGTGGCCCATCGAATACGGCCGGATGCCGAGCCGGTCGATGGCCGGCGTGTCCGCGGCGATCAGCACGGCCTTCTCGTCGAGCGTCAGTTCCCCCAGCAGCCACTCGACGCGGGTGGCGATATCCAGGTTTTCGTTCCACAGCTCGGTGCCGTGATAGTGCGGCTGCGTCATCGTCATTCCCCCTCAGGTCGGCGGGGCCTGCCGGACGGCAGCCCTGTCGCTTGTCCTTCCAGCGTACTCGAAAACCCACACCACCGACGTGGCCGTCCCAATCCCGTTCCGCTGTCACTGCGCATATCGGCCGAAGCACGTTTCTCCCAGGCAACCAGGACGCCGGCGATGACCACAGCCATCGGCTATCCGCCGGGACATGTTTTCGTCCCTGCAACCATGACGGCGGCGATAAGCGACGACGTCTGTTATCGATCGAAACGCGCTTCGAGACGTCCGGATGTCCCCTCCGGTTCATCGGCGCGAGCCGGACGATTAGACTGGCAATTGCGAAGCACACAAGCCCAACCAAGGAGAATCAATGAAGACCTCCGTCATGGTGTTCCACCCCGACCTCGGACAGTCCGTCGCCAACCGCGCGCTCGCCGAAGCCGTCGAGAACCTGCATGATCCCGACATCACCGTCCGCGACATGTACGCGCTGTATCCGCAATTCGACATCGATGTCGCCGCGGAGCAGGCGCTGGCCGAAGCCAGCGACCGCATCGTGTTCCAGTTCCCGCTGTACTGGTACAGCTCGCCGGCGTTGCTCAAGCAGTGGGAAGACGACGTGCTGGAGCCCGGTTGGGCGTATGAGGGCGACAATGTCCTCACCGGCAAGCACCTGCTGGTCGCCGTCACTGTCGGTGGTACGGAAGAAATCTACCGTTACGAGGGCAGCCAGAACGTCACGATGGACGACGTGCTGGTCCCGCTGCGC
The DNA here is from genome assembly GCF_010667615.1 of Bifidobacterium choloepi. Classification (GTDB taxonomy): domain Bacteria; phylum Actinomycetota; class Actinomycetes; order Actinomycetales; family Bifidobacteriaceae; genus Bifidobacterium; species Bifidobacterium choloepi. The sequence goes on from NZ_VYSG01000001.1 coordinate 479,894, forward strand.
AGCACGGCCCGCTATCTCGGCATGATCTACGACGATCCGTTCCTCGTTCACGGCACCGCCGTTCCCGGTTTCGCCGACCTCCGGCTCGTCCAGAGCGCCCAGGCCTACGCCTCCCTGCTTTCCTCCTGACCACATTTCTGCATGTCACAATCCCGTGATCGGATCACGGGATTGTGACATGCAGAAAACAGCATCCTGCTTTTGTAATCGGTTCGCCGTAGGCCTGCCCGCGGCGAACCGAATCCCTATCAAGATGACGGAATAACCAAGTCCGTCCTCCCCTGCTCCGCAGCCACGCTTCAGTCGACGCGGACGGCGCACACCCGGGCTTCGCCGGTCAGGACGAGGGTGAAGGATACCGTGCCTTCGGGCAGCGGGAAGGTGCCGTCGGGGTCGGCGATGATGTCGTCGGTGCCCACGCGAAGGACAACGGGGCTGCCGATCGTGCAATTGTCGCTGGCAAGCCGCACATGCCGGCCCGGTTGCATGGGCTCGAAACCGCCAAATGCCAGCGTGCCGGGACGGTCGGGCTGATGAACCGTAGCCAAGCAGGCATCCGCCGGAAGATGATCCGTCACCGTTGCGGCAGGACGGTCCGTCATCGAATCGCCGGATGAATCGTTCATGACAGGCACCGCCACCAGCGCGATATTGGACGCGGCATCCCAGTGGTCGACGGGAATCCATTCGCCGAGCGGACGCGGACGCGGCGGCTCGCCGGCGATGTCCAGCAGCATGCTGGCGCGAATGTCGCCGCTGGACGCGCCGATGTCCAGCGCATACCGGCCATCGGGAACGCGGTAGTCGCCGCGACGCACGTCGTAGATGCGCAGGTTCTCCATCGGGATCTCGAGGACGGCGCGCCGTTCCTCTCCCGGCTTGACCTGCCGTTCGCGGACGAAGCCGACGAGGCGCCGCACGGGCATCGGCACCGGATCGTTCCCCTCTTCATGCGGGTAGCGCACGTAGGCCTCGACGACGGCGTCGCTGGTCACGTCGCCATGGTTCGCGACGGCGACCGGCACATGCACGACGTCGGCGGCGGCCGCGTTCGCCCGCAACCCGCCGTCCGGCAGCGTGCCGAACATATACGAGAACGGCGCGTAGGTCAGTCCATGGCCGAACGGATAGAGCACCGGGCCGCGGTGCCACTGGTAGGTGCGGCCGCCGCCGATCATGTCGTAGTCGTTCTTGTCGGGCAGGTCGACGCCGGCGCCGTACCACGTCATCGGGAGCCTGCCGGCCGGGGCCACGGCGCCGAACAGCGCGTCGGCGACGGCGTCGCCCATGCACTGCGAGCCGGAAGCCGTCAGCAGGATGGCCGGCACGTGTTCCTCTTCCCAGTCGATGTCGACCGGATAGTTGGCGACGAGCACCATCGCCGTGTCCGGATTCGCCGCGACGAGCCGGCGGACAAGTTCGTGCTGGGACGGCGGGAACCCGGTGGATGGCCGGTCCTCGTCCTCCTTGCCGTTGATGACCGGACAGCAGCCGACGGCGGCGATGACGACGTCGGCCGCCGCGGCCAGCTTCCCGGCCCGCTCGACGCCTCGCTCCACCACGTCGATGTCCAGCACGGCACCGCGGGACGACGCCGTCCCGAAGCCATGGGTCTGCGGCACGCCCACCCGCTGCGAGGCGAGATCAGTGCCGCCGGCCGCGACGATGTTCCCGTCGCCGTCGACCGACACGGGCACGTCGCTGTAGATGCACAGGTTGCCGTCGGCGTCGCGATGGAAGGTTTCCTTGACGAACCAGCCGAACGGCATGTCCTTGATGGCGGCGATCGAGCCGTCGTCCAGCGCCGTCAGGTAGCGTCCGGTCGTTTCGGAGACGAACGTCAGCGCACCGTGACCCCAGTCCTGCAGCCGGAATCGTTCCGCCTGCGCGGCGTCGCCGACGGCCCGCAGGCGCGCATCGTCGCCGAGCGCGGCGTAGCGTCCGTCGAATTTCAGCAGCACGACGTCCAGCGCATCGTCGACGGCGACGTCGACGCCCGCTCCGGCAATGTCGCGCACGCCGTCGGCTATCGTCGCGTGGAGGTTCGGTTCGCCGCCGTACCAGTCGCGGTACCAGCGGTCGGCGAGCGGCCCGACGACGGCAATGCGTGCCGGCGGCGTCCCGCCGTCCGCGTGCGGCATCCGCAGCGGCAGCAGCCCGTCGTTCTTCAGCAGCACCAGCGATTCGTCGGTGACCTGCCGGGCCAGCCGGCGATGTTCCGCGCTGTCGACGGCGTCGGCGGGAACGGCGGCGAACGGGTTGGACTGTCGCGCGTCGAACAGGCCGAGCCGCAGTTTCGTCGTGAACGAGTGCCGCAGCGCCTCGTCGATGTCCCCGATGTCAACGAGTCCTTCCCGATAGGCCTGCGTCGCCGCCTCGCGCACGAGGTCCGGATCGTCGACGATGCAGTCGACGCCTGCCTTGAGCGCCCGCGCCACCGTCTGCGCATGCGAGTCCGTGTCGCCGCGCGCGTCGTGAACGAGCCGCATGGCGCCGCCGTCGCTGACGACATGGCCGTAGAGTCCATCCTCGCCGCGCAGCAGTTCCCGCACGCGAGCGTCGTGCATTTCGACGGTGCCGTTGACGGCGTTGTACGCCGTCATCACCGAGCTGGCACCGGCATCCTGAATGCAGCGGCGGAACGGCTCCAGGTAGTATTCCCGGCGGTCGCGGGCGCCGACCGTCGAGGACGTCACGCAGCGGCCGTCCTCGACGTTGTTGGCGAAGAAATGCTTCAATGCGGCGCTGACGCGCAGGTGGTCGCGGGTGTCCTCCGGGCCGCCGCCCTGCAGGCCGCGCACGTAGGCTCCGGCCATCGCGCCGGTGAGCACCGGATCTTCGCCGTAGCCTTCCTCGGTGCGTCCCCATCGCGGGTCGCGTTCGAGATCGACGGTCGGGGCCCAGCGGCACAGGCCGCCGCGCGGGTTGCGCCGGTACAGCGCCCTCGCCTCGACGCCGACGAGCGCGCCGGCCCGTTCGAGGAGACTGGCATCCCACGTGGCGCTCATGCCGATGGGTTGCGGCAGCGACGTCGTGTGCTCGGCATGCGGCAGGCTGCCGTCCGGTTCGGGGCCGTCGCCGTCCTGGTCGTGGCGGGCCTCGACACCATGCGCCGCTTCTCCCCCGATGTTGAACGGCCCGATACCCAGCCGCGGAATCGCCGGCGTGCTGGATGCCAGCAGCGACAGCTTGTCGTCGATGGTCAGCTCGTCCAGCAGCCATTCGACGCGTTCGGATATCGGCAACGATTCGTCCCACAGCGGCGTGGAGCGGAAATCGTCGTGCTGGTCGGGACTTGCGGTGGGCTTCGTCGCCATGGTGCCTCCAGATGTGCGCAGGATATTTGTCAATTCATTTTACCTATTCATCCTTCTTATCCCCGCGCATGCAACCTACTTCTCCCGCACATGCAAAAGGGCCCCGCTCCCAGACGGGAGCGGGGCCCTGCGCTAGTTCAGCGTGTCGGATCTACCGACTGATTCGAATGGAATCAGGCGAGGATCTTGGTGACACGGCCCGAGCCGACGGTGTGGCCGCCTTCGCGGACAGCGAAGGTCAGGCCCTCTTCCATGGCGATCGGCTGGATCAGCTCGACCGTGAAGGTCGCGTGATCGCCCGGCTGGACCATCTCGACGCCTTCCGGCAGCGTGATGACGCCGGTGACGTCGGTGGTGCGGAAGTAGAACTGCGGACGGTAGTTCGAGAAGAACGGCGAGTGACGGCCACCCTCGTCCTTGGTCAGGACGTAGACTTCGCCCTCGAACTTGGTGTGCGGGGTGACGGAGCCCGGAGCAGCGACGACCTGGCCACGCTCGACGTCCGTACGGTTGATGCCGCGGAGCAGCAGACCGGTGTTGTCGCCGGCCTCGCACTCGTCCATCTGCTTGTGGAAGGTCTCGATGGAGGTGACGGTGGTGTTCTGGGTCGGGCGGATGCCGACGATCTCGACCGGGGTGTTGATCGGCAGGCGGCCACGCTCGACACGGCCGGTGACGACGGTGCCACGACCGGAGATCGTGAAGACGTCCTCGATCGGCATCAGGAACGGCTTGTCCAGGTCGTGAACCGGCGTCGGGATGTACTCGTCGACGTAGTTCATGAGCTCCTTGACGGACTCGACCCACTTGTCGTGGTCCGGAGCGTCGTCGTGCAGGGCGCCGTAAGCGGAGGTGTGGACGACCGGGCAGTCGCGATCGAAGCCGTTTTCGTCGAGGAGGTCACGGACCTCTTCCTCGACGAGCTCGATCAGCTCGTCGTCGTCGACCATGTCGCACTTGTTCAGGGCGACGAGGATCTTCGGAACGCCGACCTGGCGGGCGAGCAGGACGTGCTCGCGGGTCTGGGCCATCGGGCCGTCGGTGGCGGCCACAACGAGGATGGCGCCATCCATCTGGGCGGCACCGGTGATCATGTTCTTGACGAAGTCGGCGTGGCCCGGGCAGTCGACGTGAGCGTAGTGACGCTTCTCGGTCTGGTACTCGATGTGGGCGATGTTGATCGTGATGCCGCGCTGCTGCTCTTCCGGAGCGGCGTCGATCTGGTTGAAGTCGTAGGCCGGGTTGACATCCGGGTACTCTTCGTGCAGAACCTTGGAGATAGCGGCGGTCAGCGTGGTCTTGCCGTGATCGACGTGACCGATGGTGCCGATGTTAACGTGCGGCTTAGTGCGCTCGTACTTTTCCTTTGCCATGTGTGTTTGTCCTCCTGGACGTTCTCGTAGTAAACCTTGTCCCCTCGGGCCGAGGCCACAAGGCACTTGCTACATATTACTGAGTTTATGGTTTTTCCGCCACTTCGGGGTCGCCAACCCAGTCAACGGTACAGAATCTTACCGTTTATGGGCGACACTGGCAAACCCCGGTGTGACGAAATCGTGTCACTTTTCAGCGCCGTTTCGCCGCGGCATCCCCCGGCCGGACGAGACGTGATGACCAATCGTTTCGACGGTTGTTTATTCCGGAAAATTTCCGGAAAAATTCGTCGTCCCGTCCGGCGGCGGATAGTCGCCGCGAACGATCCGCGCGGCCCGGCCAGCCGCGAGGGACCGGCCGGCCCGGCCGGATCACTCGCCGCGCTGGGCCTTGATGATTTCGTCGGCGACGGCCTTCGGGACCTCCGCGTAGGAATCCATCTGCATCGTGAACATCGCGCGGCCCTGGGTCTTCGAACGCAGGTCGCCGATGTAGCCGAACATCTCGGACAGCGGGACCTTGGCGTCGATGACCTTGACGCCGGCGGCGTCGGTCATGGACTGGATGGCGCCACGACGGGAGTTGATGTCGCCCATGACGTCGCCCATGTACTCTTCCGGGGTGCGGACTTCCACGGCCATGATCGGCTCGAGGATGACCGGCTTCGCCTTCGGGGCGGCTTCCTTGAAGCACATCGAGCCGGCGATCTTGAAGGCCATTTCCGAGGAATCGACGTCGTGGACCTGGCCATCGACGACGGTCGCCTTGACGCCGACCACCGGGAAGCCGGCGAGGATGCCGGATTCCATGGCTTCCTGGACACCCGCGTCGATCGACGGGATGAATTCCTTCGTGATGTGGCCGCCGGTGACCTCGTTGGCGAACTCGTAGACCTCGCCGGACTCGGTGTCCAGCGGCTCGAAGTTCATGAGGACCTTTGCGAACTGGCCGGAACCGCCCGTCTGCTTCTTGTGGGTGTATTCCTGGCCCATGACGGCCTTGCGGATGGTCTCGCGGTAGGCGACCTGCGGCTTGCCGACGTTGCACTCGACCTTGAACTCGCGGCGCATGCGGTCGACGATGATGTCGAGCTGGAGCTCGCCCATGCCGGAGATCAGCGTCTGGCCGGATTCCTCGTCGGTCTTGACCTGGAACGTCGGATCCTCGTCGGACAGCTTGGCGAGGGCCAGCGACATCTTCTCCTGGTCGGCCTTGGTCTTCGGCTCGACGGCCACCTCGATGACCGGGTCCGGGAAGGTCATGGACTCGAGGGAGATCGGGTGCTTCTCGTCGCAGAGCGTGTCACCGGTGGTGACGTTCTTCAGGCCGACGAACGTGTAGATGTTGCCGGCTTCGGCGGAATCGACCGGGTTCTCCTTGTCGGCGTGCATCTGGAAGATCTTGCCGACGCGTTCCTTCTTGCCCTTCGTGGAGTCGAGCACGGTGTCGCCCGGCTTGACCACGCCGGAGTAGACGCGGACGAAGACCAGCTTGCCGTAGAACGGGTGGGTCGAGATCTTGAAGACCAGGGCCGAGAACGGATCGTCGAAGGTCGGCTTGCGGTCGATCTCGATGGACTCGTCGGACGGGTCGAAACCGCGGATGGACGGCACGTCCTCCGGGCTCGGCAGGTAGTCGACAACGGCGTCCAGCATCGGCTGCACGCCCTTGTCCTTGAACGCGGAACCGCACAGGACCGGGTAGGCCTCGCGGTTGATCGTCAGCTTGCGGATGCCAGCGCGGATCTCCTCTTCCGACAGCTCGCCGCTCTCGAGGTACTTCTCGAGCAGCTCCTCGTCGGACTCGGCAACCTGGTCGAGCAGCTCCGAGCGGTACTGCTCGGCGCGTTCCTTGAGGTCGTCCGGGATCTCGATCGTGTCGTAGTGGGCACCCATGTCGTCCTTGACGTCGTTCCAGACGTAGGCCTTCATGCGGATCAGGTCGACGACGCCGGCGAAGTCGTTCTCGGCGCCGATCGGCAGCTGGACGACGAGCGGCGTGGCGCCGAGCTTCGTCTTGATCGTGTCGACCGAGTAGTAGAAGTCGGCACCGAGCTTGTCCATCTTGTTGATGAAGCAGATGCGCGGGACGCCGTACTTGTCGGCCTGGCGCCAGACGGTCTCGGACTGCGGCTCGACGCCTTCCTTGCCGTCGAAGACGGCGACGGCGCCGTCGAGGACGCGCAGCGAACGCTCGACCTCGGCCGTGAAGTCCACGTGGCCCGGGGTGTCGATGATGTTGATCTGGAACTTCTGGTCGGTGTCGTGGGTCTGACGGTTCCAGAAGCAGGTCGTGGCGGCAGACTGGATCGTGATGCCGCGCTCCTGCTCCTGCGCCATGAAGTCCATGGTCGAGGCGCCGTCGTGGGTCTCGCCGATCTTGTAGTTCTTGCCGGTGTAGTACAGAATGCGCTCAGTGGTCGTCGTCTTGCCGGCATCGATGTGGGCCATGATGCCGATGTTGCGAACCATGTGCAGATCAGTAAGCACGTCTTGTGCCATGATGCGTTGTTTCCTTAGCTCTTTCGTTTTCTGATATCCGTCGCCGGGAACAGCTCCCGGCAGCAAGAATCGTTCCAGCCGGCAAAGCGGCTATCTGGAACGATTCATCCAACCGATGACCGGCAACCACGGGAAGCCGGCCGGTATTCCCGGCAAGTGGCGACTACCAGCGGTAGTGAGCGAAGGCCTTGTTGGCCTCGGCCATCTTGTGGGTGTCTTCGCGGCGCTTGACGGAAGCACCGAGGCCGTTGGAGGCGTCGAGGATCTCGTTGGCGAGGCGCTCGGCCATCGTCTTCTCGCGACGGGCGCGGGAGAAGTCGGTCAGCCAGCGCAGCGACAGCGTGTTGGCGCGGGCCGGCTTGACCTCGACCGGCACCTGATAGGTCGCGCCGCCGACACGGCGGGAGCGGACCTCGAGCGACGGACGGATGTTGTCCAGGGCGCGCTTGAGCACGGCCACCGGCTCCTGGTCCGTCTTCTCCTTGACCATGTCAAGGGCCGAGTAGACGATGTCCTCGGCGATCGACTTCTTGCCGTCGAGCAGAATCTTGTTGATGAGCTGTGCCACAACGGTGGAACCGTAGATCGGATCCGGCAGCAGCTGGTGTTTCTTGGCAGGTCCCTTACGTGACATATCTCTTACTTCGCCTTCTTTGCTCCGTACAGGGAACGACCCTGCTTGCGGTCCTTAACGCCCTGGGTATCGAGTGCACCACGCACGATGTGGTAACGAACACCCGGCAGATCCTTCACACGGCCGCCGCGCACGAGCACGATGGAGTGCTCCTGCAGGTTGTGGCCCTCGCCCGGAATGTAGGCGGTGACTTCGACGCCGGAGCTCAGGCGCACACGGGCAACCTTACGAAGAGCCGAGTTCGGCTTCTTCGGGGTGGTCGTGTAGACACGGGTGCACACGCCGCGGCGCAGCGGGCTGCCCTTGAGAGCCAAAGTCTTGGACTTCTTCGGCTTTGCCTTGCGTCCCTTGCGGACGAGCTGTTCAATAGTAGGCAACTTGAATTCTCCGATTCAGTGGTTTCTGTTCTCCTTGGTGCGGTGCCGCGCTGCAGCCGCACTTTCCTTTCGGGAGCCGCCGCAGACTCCAGGTCTTGCGACGTCCACTTCCTCGGATGGATCGTTGACGATCCTTGCGAAAGAAAGCTAGCCACTGCCCACCGGCCCGATGGCCCGTCCGTCATCCCACCGCGGCATTGCTGTCCGTGGTCATGTCGACTTCCGGGATATCCCAGCGTCCGCTCCTGTCACATAAGGCGCGCCGCTGGCACACACAAGAGGGAATGATATCACGTCTCCCCCGACAATCACAACGCCGCGACTCGCCGGTCTTTTCCCTTGCGTTCATGGCGCAAACCCGGACCGGCAACCCGGATTTGCACCATGGGCGACAGCGGCATGATGCAATGAACAGGTCAGGCGGTCTCGTGGCCGGCGATGACGGCACGTTCCATCGCGACGAAGCGGCGCACCGAGCGGGCGACCGAGTAGTGTTCGGCGGCCACCTGCGCGTAGCGCGCGCCCCAGCGGGCCAGCTCGTCCGGATGGTCGATCCACCAGTCGATTCTCCTGGCCAGTTCCTCGACATCGTCGACGGCGAACGAGCTTTCCTCGCACAGCGAGAACTGGCCGGCCGCCGACTGCGGCGAGTCGGCGATGACCGGCACGAGGCCGCTGGCCATGCCCTCGAGCACCGAGACCGACTCGAGGTCGGCGATCGACGGGTGGACCATCAGGTCGGCGGAGCGCAGCAGCGCCGGCATGTCGGCGTTGCGGTGGAAGCCGATCGACGCCGGGCGCGTGAGCAGCCGGTCGGCGTGCTTCTTCAGCGTGTTCGCCAGCGGTCCCGTGCCGGCGATCGTCAGCTCGATGTCGTCGGCGTGCCGGCAGCGCGAGATCGCCTCGATAAGCAGGATGTGATTCTTTTCGCCGGTCAGCCGCCCCGAGGCGACGATCCTGAACGGCCGCGGCGACGGCGAGCCGGCCGGGCTCTGCCGCTTGGGCACGAACCTCGGCTCGTAGCCGTTCGAGATGACGGTGATCGGCGTCGTGTAGCCGTGCGAGCGCAACAGCGTGGCGCCGAGTTCGGTCGGCACGTGAATGTGGTCGACCTTGCGGTACAGCCAGTGATCGAACAGCCCGTAGATCAGCGGGTCCATGAACGGCAGGTAGCGCAGCGGGCCCGCCGAATACGTGATGTTCTCGGGCTGCAGGTGGTAGCCGGCCGTCACCGGCAGGCCCATGCGGCGCGCGGCCTTCGCGGCGTGGCGTCCGAAGCGGAACGGCAGGTAGACATGGACGACGTCGACGCCGTCGAACGCCTTCTCGAACAGCTTGCGGCTCGGCTCGGCGAACTGCATCTGCTGCTTGCGCGAGATCCAGCTGACGAACGGAATGTGGTTCTCGCGCGCCGGGAAATCCGCCGAGCCGATGCCGACGACGCGCGGATGGTGCCCCTGCCGTGTCAGTTCGGCGGCCCACTGCAGCGCCGAGTTCGACGTGCCGTTGCCGCGGTTGCCGCCCGTCTCGACGACGAGCGCTATCGTCAGCGGCCTGTCGCCGTCGGCTGTCCGGTTGTCCTGTTCCTCTTCGCTTCCCATGGGGCCCGATTGTAACGTCACGGGGGTAGAACAGCCGGCGGCGAACGCGGCAGGCGCCGGCGACTACAGCAGCTTGATCAGCTGGTCGACCTGCGCGTCGGTCGTCGCCCAGCTCGTGCAGATGCGCAGCATGACGTGGCCGGCGTCGACCTGCTCCATGAAGCCGAGCCTGACGTTCTTCTGCAGCGCGGTGGCCGTCGCGTTCGGCACGGTGATGAAGATCTGGTTCGTCGAGGAGATGAACGCGACGTTGTAGCCCTTCCTGACGAGCACCTCGCGGATGCGGTCGGCTTCCTCGTTGGCGTGGCGGCACAGGTTGAAGTAGAGGTCGTCGGTGAACAGCGTGTCGAACTGCAGGCCGAGCAGCCAGCCCTTGGCGAGCAGCGCGCCGTGGCGCTTGACGAGCGTCGTGAAGTGGGACGGCAGGTTGTGCTTCGTGAAGACGACGGCCTCGCCGATCATCGCGCCGCACTTCGTGCCGCCGATCGTGAAGACGTCGCAGATGCGGGCGATGTCGGCCATCGTCGCCATCGTTGTCGGTTCAGTCGGCTCGGCCGGATCGTCCGGGGTGTCCGGCGTCTCGGTTTCGTCGCAGTTGTCGTTCGAGACGGCCGTCAGCGCGTAGCCGAGCCGGGCGCCGTCGATGAACAGCGGCATGTGGTGGCTGTGCGCGACCTCGGCGATCGCGGCGAGTTCCTCGCGCGAGTAGACGGTGCCGTATTCGGTCGGCTGGGAAATGTAGACGGAGCCGGGCGCCACCATGTGCTCGTGGTTGGCGTCGGCGTAGAAGCGTTCGCAGAAATCGTCGAGGTCGGCGGCGCGGATCTTGCCGTAATGGGCCGGGATCGTGAGGACCTTGTGCCCGGTCGACTCGATGGCGCCGGCCTCGTGGACGGCGACATGGCCGCTGTCGGCGGCGACGACGCCGGCGTACGGCGGCGTGATCGCGTCGAGCACGACCTGGTTGGTCTGCGTGCCGCCGGTCAGGAAGACGACCTGGACGGACGGATCGTCGCAATACTTGCCAATTTTCGCGGCCGCGGCCTTGCAGTAGTCGTCGTCTCCGTAGCCGGGATTCTGTTCGTCGGCGGTTTCCTGCATCCGCTTGAGGATTTCCGGCGCCGCGGTCGACGAGTAGTCGTTTTCGAAAGACAGCATGACAACCCTTCCGTCAGGTTTCCAATGAATGTTCTGCTGTTCGATTATTCCATTGGCATGCGTGCACGATTCTTCCCGTCCACCGATGGCGTATCGCAAACGCGGGCCGCCGGAGCGTCACCGGGCAGCCGTGCCGCCGTTGTCGACCTTCGTCGCGAGCGGATGGTTCCTGACGAAGACCATCATGACCAGGCACGCGACCATCAGCGGCACGAAGACGCGGAAAATCGGGACGAGCGCCTGGCAGTAGCCGTCGGCGACAATGGCCTTGAGCGCCTTCGGGAACGTGTCGAACTCGTCCGGCGTCAGGTCGGCGAGCTTGATGTGGCTCGTCGACGGCAGCTTCGGCTCGACGATCGCGGCGAGGCGCGCCGTGAAGACCGAGCCGGTGATGGCGGTGCCGAGCGTGGAGCCGATCTGGCGGAAGAAATTGTTCGCGGCCGTCGCCGTGCCGACGATCGAGTGCGGGAACTCGTTCTGCACGACGAGCACGATGATCTGCGAGCCCAGGCCCAGGCCGAAGCCGAGGATGAAGAAGTACGTCAGCATGAGCCACAGTGCCGTGTGGCTGTTCAGCACGCCCATCAGGAAGAAGCCGACCGAGACGAACGCGCACATCGAGACGAGCATCCACTTGTAGCGGCCCGTCGCCGAGGCGAGGAAGCCGGTGGCCGTCGACGTGATCAGGGATCCCATGCAGATCGGCACCATCATCAGGCCGGCGATTTCCGGCGACTTGTCCTCTACGATCTGCAGGAACGTCGGCAGGTAGTTGATCGCGCCGTCGAAGCTCGCGTAGATCAGCATCGCGGCGACGGTCAGCAGCGTGAAGTTGCGGTTGCGGAACAGGCTCAATGGAATCACTGGCTCGACGGCGCGCCGCTCGACGAGCACGAACGCGACCGCGGCGACGACGGTCAGCACCAGCATGCCGATGACTTCCCACGAATCCCACGCGAACGTCGTGCCGCCCCAGCTCAGCGCGAGGACGAGCGCGACGGTGAACAATGTCGACGTGACGATGCCCCAGACGTCGACGGTGACGTGATGGTCGTCGTGGGAGTCCTTCGGCAGGAAGATGCCGGTGCCGACCATCGCGAGGACGGCGAGCGGGATGGTGAACCAGAAGATCATCCGCCAGCCGGTCACCTGGACGAACCAGCCGCCGAGCACCGGGCCGAGGACGTTCGAGACGGCGAAGACGGCGCCGATCGCGCCCATGTACTTGCCGCGGGCACGCGCCGAGACCACGTCCGCCAGGATGGCCTGCGACAGGATGATCAGGCCGCCGCCGCCCAGGCCGGAGATTGCGCGGCCGCAGATCAGGCCGGCCATGTTTGGCGTGATGCCGCAGATGCCCTTGCCCAGCGCGTACAGGCCCAGCGCGACGATGAGCAGCCGCTTGCGGCCGATCTTGTCGCCGAGGCGGCCGTAGAACGGCATCGTGATCGTCGACGTGAGGATGTACGTCGTCGAGACCCACTGCATGATCGTCACGCCGCCGAGGTCGCCGACGATTGTCGGCAGCGCCGTCGCGGCGATCGTCTCCGACAAGGAGCTGACGAACATGCCGAGCGCCAGGCCGATGAAGACGAGCGCCAGCCGCCATCCGTGCAGGCCTCCCTGGTCGGACTGGTTGCCGCTTTCCTTCGCATTCGTTACCGCAGTCGAACTTCCCATGCCTTCCACGGTAGGAAGCCGGCGGCTCCCCGCCGCCCCGGATTCGTCACCGGCTGAGTGCGTCGCGGACTGCAACAAAAAACAGGCGGCCCGCGGAGTGTCTAGGAAACTCCGCGGGCCGCCTCACCCTAAGAAGGACCGGTCTCGCCGCCTGTTCGACTGCCGCGCTTCCGAGCGCCTGTCGGCGGCGCATTGCCTGTCATCCGGTCCGTCATTCCAGCCTTGCCAATGGATTTTCATCGTCGCGAACCAAGGCCGGTTATTCAGTTATCATCCGAGAATCCTCGTTGCTCCCGCATCCACGCGGGTTATTCTCGCTCCTCGAACTGTCACCATTCCATCGTTTCGCGGGTGCCTCACCGCCGATCTGCCTGCCAGCGGGGCCTCTCTCGCGGTGCCTGCGTGCACCGCGGTTCTCATGCTCGAACGATTCCCGCTACCGGAACCGTTCCGTCCTCGGAACTGCTCTCCCGGCTCCCGCGCCGGGACGCCGCGCCACCCTGCGCGGCACTGATACCGTTGCTGTCCGGTCTGCACTCTTCAGTTATTTCTTTTATCAAGTACCTTTCAGTATAGTCGCTTTCCAGGCGCCACGCGAGGATTTCCAACGCTGCGACACGCCGTGATTTTTGCGCCACCGGCAAACCGTGTATAGTTTCCATCTGTTGCCCCGCTCAAGCAGCGGACGCCACATGGTGGATATAGCTCAGTCGGTAGAGCATCTGATTGTGGTTCAGAAGGTCGCGCGTTCGAACCGCGTTATCCACCCCGAACCGAAACCCTCCGCATCGCGGAGGGTTTTTCGTTTTCCGCCATATTCCGGCGAAACAAGGTCCCTCCGCCGCCGTCCGATGGCACAATGGGGGCATGGCGAAACTCGATCAGGCCGATCTGGCCGACATTGCAGACAACTCCCCCACTACTTCCGCCGCGTCCGGCATGGCCGCCCGTCGCGTCGGCACGCCGCTCGGCGCCCATCCGGTGCGCGTGCTGCTGCTCGGCTCCGGCGAGCTCGGCAAGGAAGTCGCGATCGCGCTGATGCGGCTCGGCGTCTGGGTCGGCGCGGCCGACTCGTATGCCGGCGCGCCGGCGGCGCAGGTGGCGCATGAATCGTTCGTCGTCGACATGGCGAACGCCGACGAGCTCAGGAAGCTCATTGCCGACGTCCATCCCGACATCATCGTGCCGGAAGTCGAGGCGATCGCGACGTCGGAGCTGACGGACGCCGCCCGTTCGGGCATCCAGGTCGTGCCGAGCGCCGAGGTCGCACAGACATGCATGGACCGCGAGAAGCTGCGCACGCTCGCCCACGACGAGCTCGGACTGCCGACGAGCGACTACCGCTTCGCCGGCACGCCCGGGGAACTCGAGGCCGGTGCCGAGGCCGTCGGCTATCCGTGCGTCGTCAAGCCGGTCATGTCGAGTTCCGGCCATGGCCAGTCGGTCGTGCGCGACGCTTCCGGCATCGAGGCGGCGTGGGAGGAGGCCCAGCACGGTCGTCGCGCGGCCGGCGAGGGCGGCGTGTCCCGCGTCGTCGTCGAGCAGCTCGTCGACCTCGACTACGAGCTGACGATGCTGACGGTCGCCTCGTCGGCCGGCATCGTCGTCTGCCAGCCGATCGGCCAGCGCCAGGAAAGCGGCGACTACCGCGAATCGTGGCAGCCGGCGGACGTTCCCGTGTCCGTCTACGAAGATGCCGAGCGCATCGCGAAGGCCGCCGTCGCCGGCCTCGTTGACCTGTCGGCCCGCGGCGCCGACGGCAAGCCGCTGCCGAACGAGACCGGCTGGGGCGTGTACGGCGTGGAACTGTTCGTATTGAAGGATGGCACGGTGCTGTTCAACGAGGTCTCGCCGCGGCCGCACGACACCGGCATGGTCACGATGATCTCGCAGCACCTGAGCGAATTCGACCTGCACGCCCGCGCCATCCTCGGCATTCCGGTCACCGACGCCCACGTGGCGCTGGCACTGCCGAAGTATGCCGGCGCGGCCAGCCACCCGATCGTCGTCGAGGGCGACGGCGAGGTGTCCTTCGGCAACCTCGACGTGGCGCTGCGCCAGCCGGGCACCGACCTGCGCGTCTTCGCGAAGCCGGAAGTCCACGGCCACCGCCGCATGGGCGTGGCGCTGGCCACCGGCAGCGACATCGAGGAGGCCCGCATCAAGGCCACGCAGCTCGTGCAGGCCCTGGCCATCCAGGTCGGCTGAGCCTCCGGGCGACCTGTTCCATCTCTTACGATGTCGCAAACCCGAGCTGCAAGCTCGGGTTTGCGACATCGAGTCAAGGGGGAAGGTTCCATGGAAGGGAGCCTGCCTCTTGCGGTCTCAGGCCGTGAAGTAGTTCACGCCGGATTCGAAGACGGGCTGGTACAGGTTGCCGGGGACGTTGCGGTAGAGGCCGTCGCCGGCGCGCTCGGAGTGGCCCATCTTGCCGAAGACGCGGCCGTCGGGGCTCGTGATGCCCTCGATCGCGAGCATCGAGCCGTTCGGGTTGACGTCGAGGTCCATCGACGGCACTCCATGGGCATCCGTGTACTGCGTGGCGACCTGACCGTGCTCGACAAGCGACGCCAGCACGCTCGCCGGCGCGACGAAGCGACCCTCGCCGTGCGAGATCGCGACGGTGTGCAGGTCGCCGACCTCGCAGCCGGACAGCCACGGCGACAGGTTCGACGCCACGCGCGTGGTGACGAGTCGGCTCTGGTGGCGGCCGATCGAGTTGAACGTCAGCGTCGGGCAGTCGGCGGTCATCGGCACGATGTCGCCGAACGGCACAAGGCCGAGCTTGACCAGCGCCTGGAAGCCGTTGCAGATACCGAGCATCAGGCCGTCGTGGTCGCCCAGCAGCGTGCGCACGGCGTCGGTGACTTCCGGCGCGCGGAAGAACGCCGTGATGAACTTCGCCGAGCCGTCGGGCTCGTCGCCGCCGGAGAAGCCGCCGGGGATCATGACGATCTGCGAGCGCCGGATCTCGTCGGCGAGCGCCGTCGTGGATTCGGCGACGGCGGATGGCGTCAGGTTGTTGACGACGAGCGTCGTGACGTCGGCGCCGGCCTTCTCGAACGCGGCGGCCGCGTCGAATTCGCAGTTGTTGCCAGGGAAGACGGGGATGACGACGTGCGGCCTGGCGACAGGCTGGCCGGCGTACACATGCTTCTGGCCACCGGTCCAGGACAGCTGGTCGACGGACGAATCGTCGCCCTCGAGCGACTCCTCCCCCGCGGAACGGTACGGGAAGACCGACTCGAGCCCGCGTTCCCATGTTTCCTGCAGCGCGGCGCCGTCGAGGACGGTGCCGGCGGCGGCGAACACGTAGTCGGCGGTCGTCTCGCCGATCTGGCCGGCCTCGACGAGGTTGGTGACGGCCGGCAGGTCGGCGTCGTCGGCGAGTTCGACGAGGAACGATCCGTACGCCGGTTCGAACAGGTCGTCGACGGCGATGCCGTCGTCGAGCCGCACGCCGATGGCGTTGCCGACCATCATGCGGAACAGCGCCTCGGCGGTGCCGAACATGCCGGGCGTGGCGACGGCGAGCGCGTCGCCGAAGTCGACGAGGTCCTCGACGACCGACATCGCCTCGAGGAACGCTTCGGGCACCGGGGTGAGGTTGTCGTCCTGCAGGCGCGGGGCGATGCGGACGACGCGGTGGCCGGCGGCCTTGAATTCCGGAGACGTGGCGCGGTGCATGTCGCCGACGGCGGTGGCGAACGAGACGAGCGTCGGCGGCACGTCGAGGTCCTCGAACGAGCCGGACATCGAGTCCTTGCCGCCGATGGCGCCGACGCCGAGCTGGACCTGGGCCATCAGCGCGCCGAGGACGGCGGCGGTCGGCTTGCCCCAGCGCTCCGGAACGTCGCGCAGCTTCTCGAAGTATTCCTGGAACGTCAGGTAGGCCTTCTCGTGTTCGAAGCCGGCGGCGACGAGCCTGGCGAGCGACTCGACGACGGCGAGGTACGCGCCGGTGAACTGGTTGGCCTTCATGATGGCGGGGTTGAAGCCCCAGGCCATCGCCGACGCGGTGGTCGTCTTGCCGCCGTCGACGGGCAGCTTGGCGACCATCGCCTCGGCGGGCGTGAGCTGGCGGCTGCCGCCGAACGGCATCAGGACGGTGCCGGCGCCGATCGTCGAGTCGAAGCGTTCGACGAGGCCCTTCTTCGAGGCGGCGTTGATGTTGGAGAGCATCGCCGTCATGCGGGCCTCGAGGCCGGGAGCGTCCTCGTCGGCGAGCCGGTACGATTCGTCCGTGTACGGCGCGACGTATGCGCGCTGTTCGACGACGTGGACGTCCTGGTGCTTCTCGGCGCCGTTGGACGCGAGGAACGCGCGGGAGAGGTCGACGATGACGTCGCCGTTCCAGCGCATGATCATCCGGGGTTCCTCGGTGACGGTGGCGATGATTTCGGCCTCGAGGTTCTCTTCCTTCGCGTACCCGAGGAATTCGTCGGCGTCGTCGGCGGCGACGTCGACGGCCATGCGTTCCTGCGATTCGGAGATCGCGAGCTCGGTGCCGTCGAGGCCCTCGTACTTCTTCGTCACCTTGTCGAGGTCGACGTCGAGGCCGTCGGCGATCTCGCCGACGGCGACGGAGACGCCGCCGGCGCCGAAGTCGTTGCAGCGCTTGATCAGGCGCGTCGCCTCGCCGCGGCGGAACAGGCGCTGGATCTTGCGCTCGACGGGCGCGTTGCCCTTCTGGACCTCGGCGCCGTCGAGTTCGAGCGAGTCGACGTTGTGGGCCTTCGACGAGCCGGTGGCGCCGCCGATGCCGTCGCGGCCGGTGCGGCCGCCGAGCAGGATGATGACGTCGCCGGGCGCCGGCGTCTCGCGGCGCACGTGGTCGGCCGGCGTGGCCGCGACGACGGCGCCGATTTCCATGCGCTTGGCCGCGTAGCCGGGATCGTAGATCTCGTCGACCTGTCCGGTCGCCAGTCCGATCTGGTTGCCGTACGAGCTGTAGCCGGCGGCGGCCGTCGTGACGAGCTTGCGCTGCGGCAGCTTGCCTTCCATCGTCTCGGCGACCGGCACGGTCGGGTCGCCGGCGCCGGTGACGCGCATGGCCTGGTAGACGTAGGCGCGGCCGGACAGCGGGTCGCGGATGCAGCCGCCGATGCAGGTGGCGGCGCCGCCGAACGGCTCGATTTCGGTCGGATGGTTGTGCGTCTCGTTCTTGAACAGGTACAGCCAGTCTTCCGGCTCGCCGTCGACGTCGACGGTCACCTTGACGGTGCAGGCGTTGATTTCGTCCGATTCGTCCAGGCCGGTCAGGACGCCGTTCTTCTTGAGCCATTTCGCGCCGATCGTGCCTATGTCCATCAGGCACACGGGCTTGTGCTCGCGGCCAAGCTCCTCGCGCATCTTCAGGTAGGTTTCAAAGGCGGCGGCCGTCTTCGGGTCGTCGATGGCGACGTGGTCGAGGCTGGTGCCGAACGTCGTGTGGCGGCAGTGATCGGACCAGTAGGTGTCGACGACCCTGATTTCGGTGATCGTCGGGTCGCGGCCTTCCTCGGCGAAGTAGTCGCGGCAGAACTTCAGGTCGGCGGTGTCCATCGCCAGTCCCCGTTCGTCGATGAAGGCCTGCAGGTCGTCGTCGGCCATGTCGCGGAAGCCGGTCAGGACTTCCACCGGCTGCGGCACCGGCACGGCGGCCGCCAGCGTCCGCGGCATTTCCATGGTGGCCTCGCGCGCCTCGACGGGGTTGATGACGTACTTCTTGATCGCGGCGACGTCGTCGGCGGTCAGGTCGCCTTCCAGCGCGTAGACCTTGGCCGAGCGGACCGCAGGCCGCTCGCCCTGCGAGATGAGCTGGATGCATTCGCTCGCCGAGTCGGCGCGCTGGTCGAACTGGCCGGGCAGGAACTCGACGGCGAACACATCGTCGTCGTCATCGAACGCCGGCAGGTCCGCCGTCGCGTTGTCGACCTGCGGCTCGCTGAACACGGTCGGCGTCACCCGGTCGAACAGCTCGCGCGAGATGCCCTCGACATCGTACCGGTTGACAATTCTCACGTTCGTCAGGCCCTCGATGCCGAGAATCGTGCGCAGTTCATGCGTCAGCTGCCGCGCCTCGACGTCGAATCCCGGCTTCTTTTCCACGTGGATGCGAAAAACCACTTGCCATTCCTTCTATATATGGCGTCCCCGATCCGATGCCCGCTGGCGGGGATCTGTCCCGGGACGAATCGTTTCCAAGATTGAAAGGGCCTGCGTTCGGCGGAACGCAGGCCGTGAGGTTAGCGCAGTTCGACGCCCTCTTCGTTGGCGAGGGCGGTCAGGCGGTCGAGGATTTCCTCGTAGGCCGGAATGATGTTGCCGAGGTCGCGGCGGAACAGGTCCTTGTCGAGATGCTCGATCTGTCCGGAACCGTCCTTCAGGTCCCACAGGCGGCAGGTGTCCGGCGTGATCTCGTCGGCGAGCAGGATCGTGCCGTCGCTTGTCTTGCCTTCCTCGATCTTGAAGTCGACGAGCTGGACGTCGATCTTCGAGAAGATGTCCTTGAGGGCGTCGTTGACGGCACGGGCCTGGCGGGAGATTTCGGCGAGTTCGTCCTCGCTGGCCAGGCCGAGCGCGACGATGCCGTCGTCGTTGATGAACGGGTCGCCGAGGTCGTCGTCCTTGACGCAGAATTCGAGGATCGGCTTCTTCAGCTCGGTGCCTTCCTCGACACCGTAGCGCTGCGCGAAGCTGCCGGCGGCCGTGTTGCGCATGATGATCTCGAGCGGATACATGTCCATCCTGCGCACGAGCTGTTCGGTGTCGGAGATGTGGTCGATGAAGTGGGAGTCGACGCCACGGGCCTTGAGCAGGTCGAAGATCACCGACGTAATGCGGTTGTTCAGCGACCCCTTGCCGTCGATCTGGGCCTTCTTCGCGCCGTTGCCGGCCGTGGCCTGGTTCATGTATTCGACCCAGAGGACGTCCGGATCGTCGGTGGCGTACAGTTTCTTGGCCTTGCCCTCGTAGAGCTTGTCCAGTTTCTCCATGTTCTGCCTTCCCGGCCATGTGCGGCTTGGCGAACCCCATGCCGGCCGTGGCCGTTCGAAGTTGGATCACCTAGGTGAGCTGACAGGCAAAACAGTAGCAACGTCGCCAAACAAGGGGGCTCGCAAGGGGTGCCCCCGAGTCACATTCCGGACAGCCCCGCGACGCTCTGCGAGACCGGCAGCGAAAAAACTCCCTCCCCGGAGGGAGTCGAAACCGCGCAGCGGTTTCGGTGGGAGTTCGCAACCGTGCCGGAACCGGCTGCTTGCCGAATCAGCGGCCAGTTCCAGCGGCCTTGCGAACTCCCACCGGCTCAGCTTCGCTTCGCCGACCCCCTCCAGGGAGGGAGTGTGATATGAACGGAACTACTCGAGGCCCATCTCGGCCTTCATGCGGGCGAGCTCGTCGTCGACGGACGGGCTGTCGGCGCCCTTGAGGTACTTGTCGGCCAGCTCGGACGTCGAGTTGACGCCGGCGTTGAGGTCGGCCTTGGCCTGGGCGGCGTCGAGCATGCGGTCGGCCTTGGCCTCCATGCGGTCGAACGCCTCCATCGACGAGCGGGCGCGGTCGCCGCCGGACGTGATGTCGTTGACGTGCTCCTGCGCCTTCGCGGCGGCGACCTTCGCCTTGATTGCCGACTTGCGGGCCTCGAGCGACGAGATGTCGGAGACGAGCTTGTCGTGCAGCTCGCGCATCTTCGTCGCGTTCGCGTCGGCGAGCTGCCATGCGTTGGCCAGGCTCGTGCGCGTCTCCTCGTACTGCTGCTTCTTCGAGAGCAGTTCGCGGGCGTCGGCCTCGTTGCCCTGCTGCAGGGCGGCGCGGGCGGCCTTGTCGTAGCGCGCGATCGTCTCGTCGCACTGGTCGAGCTGGCGCTTGGCGTTGGCCGCGTCGGCCATGACGCCGGCCGTCTCGTTCTTGACGTCGGCCAGGTCGCGCCGCAGGTCGAGCAGCATCTGGTCGACCATCTTCGACGGGTCCTCGCACTTGTCGAGCAGCGCGTTGATATTGCTGCGCATGATGTCGTTGAACCGCTGGAGGATTCCCATGATCCCCGCCTTTCTGTCCGGAGCGGTTGATGGCTCCGCGTGACTGTTGGTTGTTGGTGTCCTGATTGACTTATTGGTACGGCATTCTTCCCGAAGATGCTGTCAGTTCGCTGGAACTGTCCGGCTCCCGGGCAGCCAGCCGACGGCTACCGGGGACTGCTGATCGTCGGTCCGGACGGCTTGTCGCCGGACGAATCGTTCCCCTCGTACTTATTGAGCGTGGGATCGGAGTACGTCAGCGGCGTGTTCAGGATGCGTTCGGTCTCCTCGTTGCGTTCGCGGTCGCGTTTGAACTTGAGCCTGAGCAGCACGATCACCCCGACGATGACGGCGATGACGACGATGCCGATCGCGACCCACTTGAGCACGTCGGCCGCCGTCGTCGTCTTCGTCATGATCCGGGAGGCCGTCGAGTCGAACGTCTTGACAATGACCTGCTGCGTCGACATGCTCGTCGCCCAGTACTCGTCGAGGTAGGCGAAGAAGATCTGGCGCGCCTCCGAGTCCATGATCGTCGACGCCGACGAGCCCGAATACAGGTAGTTGTAGCCGTAGTCGGTGTCGGCGTTCTTGCCGGCGAAGTAGAAGTAGACCGTCGTCGTCTCGTTGGAGATGTGCTGGTCGTACCACTGTTCGGCGTACGACTGCATGGCGCTGTTGCTCGTCAGCGAGCTGCTGTACTTGAGCAGCACGACGTACGGCTGGATGCCGGTCTCGTTGTAGAACGTCTTGAGCTGGCTTTCCATCTGCGAGACGTCGTCGATCCATCCGAGCTGGTCCTCGACGCAGTCGTTCGTCCACGTCGTGCCGGTCAGCTTCGTGCGGTTGACGGTGCTCGATGGGATGTCCGACGCCGTGTTCGACGACGATGACAATCCTCGCGAACCGCAGAACGCGAAGCCGAGGATGATGACGAGGAACACGGCGACGAGGCCGACGAACAGGCCGGCATGACTGCGGTGCGGCGGCCGGCCTCCCGGCTGCCCGTTCGGGTTGCCACCGTCGGGCGCGCCGCCGTCCGGATACCCGCCGGTGCGCACCGGCGGCGTGACGATGATCGGCGCGACGAACGGCACGTGCCGGCGCGGCGGCCGGCGCGGAGGCGGCGCCGGCCGGCCCATGCCCGGCCCGAACATGCCCGGGCCGCCGAAACCGGGGCCTCCCCCGAAGCCGCCGCTGGGACGTCCGCCGCCCGAGCCGCCACCGGGACAACCGCCGCCGAATCCTCCTCCGCCGAAGATGCCGCCGCCGGAACCGCCGCCCGGCCGGCCGCCTCCGCCAAAGCCGCCGGACGATCCGCCGGGCCGGCCCGAACCGCCGAACGAATGGCCGGAACCCGAACGGCCCCCGCCGCCCCCAGTCGATGATGGCCTGCCCATGCCCAGTCCTTTCCGCGTCGTGTCAGGAATCAATTGTAGGAAATCCTACCGTGGCGCACTCCCCCTTACGCCCTCCGTCTTAAACCGCCCTCCCGAACCGTCATCGCTGTTCCTTCCGGCTTGCGCGCCCGTCTTTCCGAATGGTTCCTCCCGGAAAGCCGGAGAAAGGGGGCTGAGGCCAGCGTTTGCAAGGGCGGTCGGCACTATCATGGATGGCATGATCATTCGCAATGTACATGTGGAAAATTCCCCGGAGCTGCTCGATGTCGAAGTCGACGGGGACGTGTTCGGACGGATCGGCGCGGGAATCGTGCCGAAGGACGGCGAGGAAGTCGTCGACGGCCGCGGCGGCCTGCTGCTGCCGCCGTTCGTCGACCCGCACGTCCACCTCGACGCGACGCTGACGGCCGGCGAGCCGGAGTGGAACGAGTCCGGCACGCTATTCGACGGCATCCGGATCTGGAGCGAACGCAAGCAAAGCCTGACGAAGCAGGACGTCCACGACCGCGCCGTCGCGACGCTGAAGAACATGGCCGCCCACGGCATCCAGTGCGTCCGCACGCATGTCGACGTCACCGACCCGACGCTGACGGCGTTGCACGCGATGCTGGAAGTCCGCGAGGAAGTCGAGCCGTACGTCGACCTGCAGGTCGTTGCGTTCCCGCAGGAAGGCATCCTGTCCTATCCGAACGGCAAGGACCTGATGCGCGCGGCCGTCGCCGAGGGCGCCGACGTCGTCGGCGGCATTCCGCACTTCGAGTTCACGAGCGACTACGGGCGCGAATCGCTGCAATTCCTGATGGACCTCGCCGTCGAGAACGACCGGCTCGTCGACGTCCACTGCGACGAGATCGACGATCCGGCGTCCCGCAACCTCGAGGTCCTCGCAACGCTCGCGCTGGAAAGCGGCCTCAAGGACCGCGTCACGGCAAGCCACACCACCGCGTTCGGCTCGTACAACGACGCCTACGCCTACAAGCTGATGCGCCTGCTGAAGATGGCCGACATCAACTTCGTCTCGAACCCGCTCGTCAACATGCATCTCGGCGGCCGCTTCGACACCTATCCGAAGCGCCGCGGACTGACGCGCGTCAAGGAGCTGAACGAGAACGGCGTCAACGTCGCGTTCGGCGAGGACGACATCCGCGACCCGTGGAGCCCGCTCGGCACCTGCAACATGGTCGACGTCGTCAGGATGGGCGTCTACGCCGCGCAGCTCATGGGCTACTCGCAGCTCATGGACTCGTACAGGTTCGTGACGACGAACGGCGCGCGCACGATGCACCTTGGCGACGCCTACGGCATCGAGACCGGACGCCCGGCGAACTGCATCATCCTGAACGCCCCGAACTTCTACGAGGTGCTCAACACGAACGCCGACCTGCTCTACAGCATCCGCCGCGGCCAGGTCCTGGCCAAGGGCGAGCCGGCCACCGTCGACCTGGACTGGTGACGGCGGCGCTCGCCGAATATCCCCGCCAACGGCACTTTCTGTCCAGTTCCCGTGCCGAACTGGAAAGAAAGTGCCGTTTCGTCGACCAACCACGGCACCCTTCTTCCAGCTGGTTTCCGGTACTGGAAAGAAGGTGCCGCTTTACCGACTGGTGACGGCACCCTTCTTCCAGTTTCGGTGCCAAGCTGGAAGGAAGGTGCTGGTTTACCGGCTCATGACGGCATCTCTCTTCCAGCTGGTTTCCGGTACTGGAAGGAAGGTGCCGACTGCATGGATCACGCGCCGAACTGCTTGCCGAATTCGCGGCGGACCTGACGGTGGGCGAAGACGGCGAGCGCGAACGCGAACAGCACGCCGACGAGCGCGCTGACCATGACAAGCAGCCGCCACGGCGCCCAGCCGAGTGGCAGGAACACGAGCGGCAACAGCGCGAAGACGATGTTGAACACGAAGTACTTGAAGAACCGGTCGAGTGCCTCGGTGCCGAGCACCATCATCAGGATGGCGCCCGTGCCGATCGCCGCCATCGTCGTGATCGGAATGACGAACATCGTGACGATCCGGCTGCCGAGGACGGCGAACCAGATCAGCGCCGCGAGCTCGACGACGTAGAACGCGCGCAGCAGCAGCCGCAGCGGGCCGACGGCCTGGCGGATGGCGTTGACGGCGTACAGTCCCGTCACCGCCACGCTCAGGCAGCAGGCGAGCACGATCCGCCACGGCCAGTCGAACAGGACCATGAAGAACACGCCGAGGATGACCAGCAGTCCCGCGGCGAACGTCACGATCTGGGCGGCCAGCCGCCGCGACTGCAGGAACACGCGCTGTGACGGCAGCGGCGACGGCACGACGTCGTCCGGACCGCCGTCCAGCGTTCCCTGGCACAGCGGACAGCGCCGCAGGTTTCCGGTCAGCTCCACGCCGCACGCCTCACATTTCAGCATTGTTCCGCTCCTCCACCAGCGCGCCGGCCGCGTTCACGACGCCGGTCACGCCCTGCGCGGCCAGCAGCCGCACCAGGTTCTTCGTCACGTCCAGCTCCCGATAGATCGAGGAAACGCCGATCGACAGGTCGTCTTCGAACGAGCAGACGGTGAAGTTCAGTCCGGCCGGCGTCGTCAGCATCGAGACGGTGCGGACGTGTTCGGCAATGCGCGGATCGAAGACGATCCTGCCGACGTTCGAGACGGTCGTCGTCGTCTGCCGTTCCGTCATTTTCTGCGCGAGGTCGAGCACGACGTCCTTCGCGGCCGACGGCGCCACCCTGAGCACGGCGTTCTTCTCGAGCCTGACCATCGTGTTCATGTAGCCGGCGATGCGTTCGCGGCTTGTCGCCGTTGTCAGCTGCTCCTGGACTTCGCGGGCGATGTCGGCGACGGGGGCGCAACCGGCGGACGAATCGTCATCGTCCTGCGAAGACGGACGGCGGGCGGCGACGATTCCCGCGTCTCCGGTGCCGTCCCCGTCCTGCGGCACATAGGCGACGTAGGTCATGCCGTAGAAATTCCGCACCGTGTCCGAACCGTAGAAACCGCGCAGGTCGACGGGAATGTCGACGCGGATCGCCTTCCTGCCGACGGCGCGCAACGGCATGCACTGGCGGATGGCGACGATGATCAGCGCGATCAGGTATGACGTCAGCGAGACGCCGCAGGCGTGGGCGAGCTCCAGCACGGCCGACGCGCTCACGTGCAGCTCGAGGAACGTCGGCGCCGACCGGTCCTGGAAGCCCGGAATCCGGAAGATCTTCGTCGTCGGCGTGGCGGCGGCCTTGTCCTTCTCGTAGAACTTGTCAAAGCTGTTCTCGGCCTTGTCGCTGTCCGAGCCGGCATAATCCGACGGTACGCCGGTCACGTGGTAGCGCAGGCTCACGTAGCGCTGCACGATCGCCTTGAACAGGTTGATCGCGCCGCGACCGTCGGACACCATGTGCGAGACCTCGAGGTTGATGCGCTCGCGATGGTAGGTCACGCGGAACAGCGTGCTCGCCGGCCCGTGGTGCAGCCGCGAGCAGATCGGCAGGGTTTCCGGCGCGACGAGCAGCTTCGCCTCCGACTGCACGAGATAGTGCCAGAACAGGCCGTTGCGCAAGTTCACGTTGAAGCTCGGAAACTGTTCGATCGCGGCGTCGAGCGCCTGCTGCAGCAGGACCGGGTCGACGGGATCAGCGACGCCGGCGGAGAACCGGAACACCGTCTGCAGCGAGCGGCCGGCCTGCGCCGAATAGAACTTGCCGACGTTGTCGAGCGCGTACCAGGACTGTGTCACCGCCGCACGTCCTTTCCCCGCGACATGTGCGCGCCGTCCGTCGCGGACGAATCGTCCAGCTCGATCCGGATGGCGCCGGACGATTCGTCCGGTCCGGACGGCTCGCCGGCGGCGTCGGCGTCGCCGAGCGGCTCGCCGTCGAGGAAATGCCGGATGACGGCGTATGTGTCGGTGACGAGGTGCGTGGCGCGCGGGTACAGGAAGTAGCCGTGGACGCCGTTGCGGATGCGGTAGCACTCGACGTCGTTGCCGGCCTGCGCGAGCTCGCGCGCGTAGGTCTCGCCCTCGTCGCGCAGCGGACAGTATTCGGCCGTCATCATCAAGGTGCGCGGCTGGCGGGTCAGGTCGGTCGAGTTGAGCGGCGCGAAGTACGGGTCCATGAAGTCGGCCGGGCTCGACCGGTACATGTTGACATAGTCGGCCATGTCCTTCGCCGTGAGCATGTAGTCCTTGCCGTTCGTGCGCACCGAGTCGAAGAGCGTCGTGTCCGGATCGTAGTCGTTGTTCAGGCACGGATAGAGCATCATCTGCGTGCGGATGGCGAACTCGCCGCGGTCGCGGGCCATCAGCGAGACGGCAGCCGTCAGGTTGCCGCCGGCGCTGTCGCCGAAGACGACGAGCCGCTCCGGCACGACGAACTGTTCCACGCCATGCACTGGCGGCAGCCGCAGCTCGCCGGTCGCCAGCTGGCGGGCGGCCTCGTAGCAGTCCTCCGGCGCCTGCGGGAACCGGTAGTCGGGCGCGCGGCGGTAGTCGACCGAGACGACGCGGCGATTGGTCTGCAGGGCGAGGTTGGCGCACGCGTCGGTATACAGCTCCGGACTGCCGGTCGCCCAGCCTCCGCCATGGATGAAGAGCACGGTGCCGTTCAGGTGCGTCGGCATCAGCGCCGGGTCGGTCAGGTCGGGCGTCGCCGTCGTGGCCGTCGCCGGCGCGTCCGGATAGCGGCCGCCGAACTGCATTTCTGGCCGGATGCGGCACGTGCGCGCGGCCGCCTGCCGGCGCTGGTCGTCGCCGAGCCGGATCTCGTTGCGGATTTCCTCGCCTTCCAGCTCGCGCAGCACCTCGGCGATCGACTCCTCCTGGCGGTGCTGCAAGGCGGCCTCGGCGGCGTGGCGCGTCTCGGTGACGGCCTGCAGCGGCGTGAAGACGCGCAGCGGCAGCCGGTAGTCGTCGGACATCGACAGGTGGATGTCCTGGACGGCGCATTTGCCGCGCAGGCCGCCCTCGAGCCGGGCGCCCACGCCCTCGACGACGCGCTGCAGTCGGTACGCATGCGAGGCGTCCGGCGTCAGGTGCGTGATCGCCGAATAGATGGCCTTCGGAATCGGCATGGGCACCGTCCTTTCGCGAGAATCGTTCCCTCCATTGCCACCCAGCCTAGTCGCCGACACTCGCTACCGGCGAACCGGAGCGGCCGATGTCAACCGCCTCCGGTTCGATGGAGCCCATGCCGCACCTCCTCATCGCCATCGAACGCGTCTTCTGCTGGTTCCTGCTGTACAGCTTCGTCGGCTGGCTGTGGGAAACCGGCCTCAACATCGTCATGAAGAAGCGGTTCGTCGACCGCGGCATGCTCAACGGGCCTCTGTGTCCGATCTACGGCTTCGGCGCGATGATCGTGCTGTTCGCGCTCGCCGGCGAACACCAGCCGCTTGTCATCTTCCTGTCGAGCGGCGTGCTCGCCTGCACGCTCGAATATGTCACGTCGTGGGGCATCGAGAAGCTGTTCCACGTGCGGTTCTGGGACTATTCGAACAAGCCGTTCAACATCAACGGCCGCGTGTACCTGAACGGCTTCGTCGCGTTCGGTCTCGGCGCCACCGCCGTCAAGCTGTGGGTGCAGCCGTGGGTGCTCGGCTGGCTCGACCGTATTCCCGCCGTGCCGCTCGCTGTCGTCAGTGGCATCCTGCTCGCGATGCTGCTTGCCGACGCCGCCGTCACGCTCGCCGGCCTGATCAGCCTGCGTTCGCGGCTCGGCCATGTCGAGACCGACATCAAGGACTGGAAGCAGGAAAAGATCGCCGAGATCGATCCGGTCATCACGCGCGCCGACGAGCACCTTGCTTCCGCCAGGACGAGCGCCGACGAGAAGCTCGCCGCCGCGGAGTCGCGTGCCGACGGCCATGCCGCCGCCGTCAAGGCCGACGTCGCCCGTCGTCTCGACAGCACGCGCACCGGACGGCACGCCGAAGAGCTCGCCGCGAAGGTGCGCCACGAGTTCAGCTACCAGCAGCGCCGGCTTATCGAGAACTATCCGACACTGGAAGACCTGTCCCGTCCGAAGCTCGTCGCCGAGGTGCGGCGGCTGCTGAAGAAGGACAAGAAGTAGCAGAGGCAGAAGGCCGATTACATTCCCGCGCGTTCGCGCAACGCGTCCATCACGTCCAGCACGGCCAGTGTCATTGCGTGGGGCTGCTCCACGCATTCCAGAGCCCCGGCCGCCAACGCCCTGCGGCAGGCCTCGAATTCGTATTCGTAGCCGGAAATCATCGGCGGGATCGGCACGCGCTCGAGCACCGTGCCGTCGAGGTCCTCCAGCACGATGCCGGTGACCAGCGACGTTCCCTCCACCTTGACGGTCCCCTTCGTGCCGTAGTAGTTGGCGAACTTGACGAACGGCCGCGGCTGCTCGACATTGTGGAAGACGGAGCAGGACGGGCCGCCGGGAAACTTCAGCTCGATCCAGTCGCGCACGTCCACGCCGCTCTCGATCTTGTCGCACCGGATGCTTTCGATGACCGGCGCCGGCGACGTGCCGAAATGCGCCATCAGCGCGTCGCCGATGGTGTACACGCCGAATTCCAGCAGCGCGCCGCCGCCCTCGGCCTTGTTGACGATCCGGTCGTGGGCGTCGACGAACACGTTGTTCGCCATCGTCGTTTCGGCCCGTCGGATGTCGCCGGCCTTTCCCGATTTCAGCAGGTCGTCGACGAGAAAACGCGCCGGCGCGTAGTTCGTCCAGTCGGCTTCCGTCGTGAACACGCCGTGTTCGTCCGCCAGCCGGAACACGTCGCGCGCCTCGGCTGCCGTCATGCAGTACGGCTTCTCGACAATGGTCGCCTTGCCGTGCTCGATCGCCTTCGTCGCGACCGTGCCGTGCAGCGAGTTGATGACGGCGACGTAGACGAGATCGACGGCGGGATCGTCGAAGAACGCTTCCTCGTCCGTGTAGACGTTCCGGAAGCCGAACTTGTCGGCGAATTGCCGGGCCTTCCCTTCCGACCTGCCATACACGGCGTACAGTTCGTAGCCGTCGCCCATCTTCGCCAGCGTCGCCGCCACGCGTCCGGCGATGAATCCGTCGCCATAGAATCCAATGCGCATGCTTCACCTCGATTTCCCCGTCATGATACCGCCGCCGCGACAGAGTTCCCGAACCGGACGGGAAACGGCGGTCAGAAATCAAGCGCGAGGATGGCGGACAGCGGGATGCGGCTGTCGTCATCCATGACGAGAACGCGTTCGGCGGCGTCGAAACGGCGGACGATGCCCTCGGTCAGCACATAGTCGCCGCCGCCGGCGCCGCGGGAACCGTCGGCCTGGAAATGCGTGATCGTCACCCATGGACGGTGCTCGAGCTGGCCGAGCAGTTCGACGAGGCGGCCGTTGAGGGAATCCTCGTCGTCGGGTCCGGGCTGCAGCCGGCCGCGTTCCTGCCGCTGCACGCTGCTGGTCTGCCGGTCGATGACGTCGTCGAAGCCGCGCAGCGCCGCGAACGGCATGAACTGGGCGGCGCGGTTGTGCACCGTCATGTGCGGCCGCGTGCGCGACCGGTGGTGCGGCAGGTCGATGATGTCGCCGTAGCGTTCCGTCGATTCGTCCAGCATGATGTCACTCCCCTTTTCGCCGCGCGTATGGTTGCGCGAGTCGTCGCCGGTTGCGGCTGTCGATATCGGTGTCGATAGTGCACGATCCTTCCGTCATGGCCTGTCACGCCGCGTGGCCGCCAATCTGGTTGTTGCGCTGGATGCCGGTGGCGCCCTCGTCGAGGTCCATGCCCTTGATGACGGCGTTGCCGCCGAATTTTTTCTTGATGTCGAGCACGGCGCGCTGCACGGCAATGTCCTGGCGGTCGTCGGCGGCACCGGACTCGTCGAAGAGACCGGGCTGTTCGTAGCCACCCTCCCCCGGTCCGCGCACATGGCAGATCTCGACGGTGATGCGCCGCACGGCCAGCGATGGGTCGACAATCCGGTCGAACAGCGAACCGGTCGCCTCGCGGATGGCGCGCGCCGACGACGTGAACCGGCCGAGATCCATCGAACCGTGGACGCCTTTCGGCCGCGGGCGCCCGTAGCGGTCGTAGGACAGCGGCCCGTCGTAGGCGCCGCGGCCGCGCGGCATGCCGTCGGCGCCGCGTCCGCCGAGTCCGGGCGCCAGGCTCGAGCCGTCGTAGTGGACGGCGAGCGCCACCCTGTCGCCGGTCGACTGCTTCTCGACGAGGTCGAGCGCGATCCGGTCGGCCATTTCGCAGGCGACGTTGCGCGCCTCGGCGAAACGGTACGGCCGCGGCAGCACCTGGCCGTCGCCATGGCTGCGCACCGACGGCCGGTAGGCCTTGATGTCGGCGATCGTGACGGGTTCCCAGCCCCAGGCATGGTCGATGAGCAGTTCGGCGTTGACGCCGAACATGCGGTAGAGCATGTCCTCGTTGTAGGCCTCTCCCGGAGCGCCGAGCGAGCAGCGGGCGATATCGCCCATCGTCCACAGGCCGGCGTGCTCGAGCTTGCGGGCGGTGCCGCGGCCGACGCGCCAGAAGTCGGTGAGCGGCCGGTGGCTCCAGAGCCGTCGGCGGTAGGACGTTTCGTCGAGTTCGGCGATGCGCACGCCGTCGCGGTCGGCGGGGATGTGCTTGGCGACGATGTCCATCGCCACCTTGGCGAGGTAGAGGTTCGTGCCGATGCCGGCCGTCGCCGTGATGCCGGTGACCGCGCAGATGTCGGCGACGATGCGCCGGGCCAGTTCGTGGGCCGTGCAGCCGTAGTAGCCGAGATAGTGCGTGACGTCGATGAACACCTCGTCGACCGAGTAGACGTGGATGTCGTCGGCCGACGCGTAGTCGAGGTAGATGCCGTAGATCTTCGCGCTCGTCTCGAGGTAGTACGCCATGCGCGGCTTGGCGACGACGAATCCGGCCTCGAGCGCCGGATTGGCGGCCAGTTGGGCAGCGTTGACGGAGTTGCCGGACAGCCGGCGTCCGGGCGCCCGCAGTCGCCGCCGTTCGTTGACCTGCTGCATGATGCGCTTGACCTCGAACAGGCGCGGGCGACCGGCAATGCCGTACGCCTTGAGCGTCGGCGAGACGGCGAGACAGATCGTCTTGTCGGTGCGCGAGGCGTCGGCGACGACAAGGTTCGTCGCCAGCGGGTCGAGGCCCATCGAGGCGCACTCGGCCGAGGCATAGAACGACTTCAAGTCGATCGCCAGATAGGTTCGCGGTTCAGCCATGCCATCCATTATCGAACAATTGTTCGAAGCGGTCCAATCGGCGTTTCGGCAGCAGCTATCAGGACTACCGGGACGACGGCAACAAAAAGATGTCGCCATTCCCGTGATCCGATCACGGGAATGGCGACATCCAGAAAAGAAGTATCGGCGTTACACGTAGCCGATCGGCGTCAGCAGAAGCCGAGGATGATGCCGATGACGGTGAGGGCGACGGCAATCCAGCAGCCGACGATGCCCTTGTAGTGGCGGCCCGGCTCGTAGACGTCGACGAGACCCCAGATGCACAGCAGCACCGGCGTGATCGCGGCCCAGAACAGGTACTTGATCTGCGTGCCCGCGCACAGCTCGAGGATCTCGAGGATGACGAACAGGATGCCGAACACGAGCGCCAGCACGACGCTGGCCGGATAGCCGGTGTTCTCGAGATCCTCGTCGGCCTCGCGCTCCTCGAGCTCGTCGACGCGCTCCTCGGCGAGCTGCTCGCGCTGGCGCGCCAGCTCGCGTTCGCGGTCGCGCTTCTCGCGCTCGCGGCGTTCGCGACGGTCGTCCTCGAGCTCCTCGCGATGCTTTTCGTCGCGATAGTCCTTGCTGTGCTCGGAACGCTCGAGCGCTTCCGCGCCCGTCGTCTTCGCTGCGGCCTTCCTGACGTCTTCGGCGGCGGCGCCGCTCTTCTTCGTGCCGTCGGACTTCTCGTCGTTGGCCATGTCGTCCCCCATTCCTGACAGAGTTTCCCTTTACCAGCGATTGTAGGAATGCGGCGATTCTCCCGCCTTCGATTTCCCTGTGCGACAAATGGCGCCCGTCCACATTGCGAAAGACGGTCCGCAATGTAACCCCGTCGGAAAACGGTGGAAAACCGCCGATCCGTCCGGTTCGCGCCAGCGGCCGGAGCGACCTCCACGCCCCCGTGGGCGCCCCCTTGTAGTCGGAAGTTGCTAGGGTTGGCCTCGGCAGAGAAACCCCCGTCTTTCCCACCCTGGAAGGAGTCTTGGCTTGTCGGCTGAACTCGAGGACATCCATGAAGAATGCGGTATTTTCGGCGTATGGGGTCACCCCGACGCCGCGCGCCTGACCTACTTCGGCCTGCACGCGCTGCAGCACCGCGGCCAGGAGGGCGCGGGAATCGTATCCAACGACGGCGGCCACCTGATCGGCCACCGGGGGCTCGGGCTGCTCACGCAGGTCTTCCACGACGAGAAGGACATCGAGAAGCTCAGGGGCGACCGGGCGATCGGCCACGTACGCTACGCGACGGCCGGCAGCGGCGGCCTCGACAACATCCAGCCGTTCGTCTTCCGCTTCCATGACGGCGACATGGCACTGTGTCACAACGGCAACCTGACCAACTGCCAGTCGCTGCGGCGCGCCCTCGAGGACGACGGCGCAATCTTCCATTCGAATTCGGACACCGAAGTCCTCATGCACCTCATCCGCCGCTCGGTGCGCGGCACGTTCGTCGACAAGCTCAAGGAAGCGCTCAACACCGTCCACGGCGGCTTCGCCTACCTGATCATGACCGAGCACGAGATGGTCGGCGCGCTCGACCCGAACGGCTTCCGCCCGCTCTCGCTCGGCCGCATGAAGAACGGCGCCTACGTGCTCGCGTCGGAAACCTGCGCGCTCGACGTCGTCGGCGCCGAGCTCGTGCGCAACATCCGTCCCGGCGAAATCGTCATCGTCAACGACGACGGCTACCGGGTCGTCCAGTACACCGGGCTGACGCAGCTGTCGATCTGCTCGATGGAGTTCATCTACTTCGCCCGCCCCGACTCCGACATCTACGGCGTCAACGTCCACACGGCCCGCAAGCGCATGGGCGCGCGCCTGGCACAGGAGGCGCCGGCCGACGCCGATATGGTCATCGGCGTGCCGAACTCGTCGCTGTCGGCGGCGTCCGGCTACGCCGAGACGATCGGCCTGCCGAACGAGATGGGCCTGATCAAGAACCAGTACATCGCCCGCACGTTCATCCAGCCGACGCAGGAACTGCGCGAGCAGGGCGTCAGGATGAAGCTGTCGGCGGTGCGTTCCGTCGTCAAGGGCAAGCGCGTCGTCGTGCTGGACGACTCGATTGTCCGCGGCACGACGTCGAAGTACATCGTCAGCCTGCTGCGCGAGGCCGGCGCCGCCGAGGTCCACATGCGCATCAGCTCGCCGCCGCTCAAGTATCCGTGCTTCTACGGCATCGACATCTCGACGACGAAGGAACTCATCGCCGCGAAGAAGTCGGTCGACGAGATCCGCGACTACATCGGCGCCGACTCGCTGGCGTTCCTCTCGCTCGACGGCCTCATCGAGTCGATCGGCCTGAACGCCGACGCGCCGTACGGAGGCCTGTGCGTGGCGTACTTCAACGGCGACTATCCGACGACGCTCGACGACTACGAGCCGGCGTTCCTCGCCTCGCTCACCGAGGAGGACCGCCAGCGCCTGCCCCGGTTCGCCCGCGACGTCAGCGAATACAACGGCAACGAATACCAGGTCACCACGGATTTCGAATAACTACAAGGAAAGGCCCAACGAATGCCCAAGGCATATGAAGACGCCGGCGTGAGCGTCGAAGCGGGATACGAAGTCGTCAAGCGCATCAAGTCGCACGTGGCGCGCACCGACCGGCCGGGCGTCGTCGGCGGCATCGGCGGCTTCGGCGGCCTGTTCGACCTCGCGTCGCTCGACTACAGGGAGCCGGTGCTGATCTCCGGCACCGACGGCGTCGGCACGAAGCTCGTCGTCGCCAGGATGATGGATTCGCACCGCACGATCGGCGTCGACTGCGTGGCGATGTGCGTCAACGACATCGCCGCCCAGGGCGCCGAGCCGCTGTTCTTCCTCGACTACATCGCCTGCGGCAAGAACCATCCGGCGCTGCTCGAGCAGGTCGTCGCCGGCGTGGCCGACGGCTGCGTCGAGGCAGGCGCCGCGCTGATCGGCGGCGAGACGGCGGAAATGCCGGGCATGTACGACGAGGACGAATACGATCTCGCCGGCTTCGCGGTCGGCGTCGCCGAGAAGTCGAGAATCGTCGACGGCTCGGCCATCGTCGCCGGCGACGTGCTGATCGGCCTGCCGTCGAGCGGCATCCACTCGAACGGCTTCTCGCTCGTGCGCCGCGCCCTGTTCGACCACGGCGGCTACTCGGTCGACGACGTCCTGCCGGAACTCAACGGCGGCGACGATTCGTCCGCCAATGCCGGGGCCCGCACGCTCGGCGATGTCATCCTGACGCCGACGAAGATCTACGTCAAGGCCCTGAAGCCGCTGTTCGCCGCTGACGGTCTCGTCCACGGCGTCGCCCACATCACCGGCGGCGGCTTCGTCGAGAACGTCCCGCGCATGATCCCCGACGGCCTGGCCGCACACATCGAGCTCGGCAGCTGGACCGTGCCGCCGATCTTCGATGTCATCGAGAAGGCCGGCGAAATCGACCACATGGAAATGTACAACGTCTTCAACATGGGCATCGGCATGGTCGTCGCCGTGCCGGCCGAGCGCGCCGACGAGGCGCTCGCCGCGCTCGAGTCCGTCGGCGAGCGGGGCGTGAAGATCGGACGAATCGTGCCGAAGACACAGGAAGACGTCGAACTCGCGTGAGCTTATGGACCTCCTCTCCGGAGGAGTCCGAATTGGAGAAAGATACATCATGGGACAGAAAGTACTCGTCATCGGATCCGGTGCGCGCGAACATGCGATTGCGCACACGCTACTCAAGGGCGATTCGGTCGAGGAAGTGACCGTCGCGCCCGGCAATCCGGGCATGGAAGCCGACGGCATCCGCGTCGTGCAGATCAACCCGTCGAACCAGGCGGCCATGATCGACTTCGCGCAGGCCAACGACATCGACTGGGTGTTCGTCGGCCCGGAAGTGCCGCTCATCGAGGGCATCGTCGACATGTTCGCCGACGCCGGCATTCCGGCATTCGGCCCGTCGAAGGCCGCCGCGCAGATCGAGGGTTCCAAGGACTTCGCGAAGAAACTGATGGATCGTCACGGCATCCCGACGGCGAAGTACGCGACGTTCGCCGAACTCGAGCCGGCCGCCGAGTATGTCAGGGAACACGGCGCGCCGATCGTCGTCAAGGCCGACGGCCTGGCCGCCGGCAAGGGCGTCACCGTCGCGATGGACGTCGAGACGGCGCTTGCCGCGCTCGACGACATCTTCGTCGACCACCGCTTCGGCAACGCCGGCGCGAAGGTCGTCATCGAGGACTATCTCGAGGGCCAGGAATTTTCGCTGATGAGCTTCGTCAACGGCACCGACTTCTGGCCGATGCCGATCTCGCAGGACCACAAGCGCGCCTACGACAACGACGAAGGCCCGAACACCGGCGGCATGGGCGCCTATTCGCCGGTGCCGCAGATCGCCGACGAGACGGTCGCCGAGGCGATCGGGACGATCGTCCGGCCGACCGTCGAGGCAATGGCGGCCGAGGGCGCGCCGTTCACCGGCATCCTGTACGCCGGACTCATCGCGACGGCCGACGGCCCGAAGGTCATCGAGTTCAACGCCCGCTTCGGCGACCCGGAAACGGAAGTCGTGCTGCCGCGCCTCAAGAGCGACCTCGGCGCCGCGATCTGGACGATCCTGCAGTCCGGCGACGGCGTGGCGGCGCCGCAGTCGGCCGACGACATCGTGCAGACCGGCTCGTTCCCGAAGGTCGGCGCCGAACCGGTCTTCGCATGGGACACCGACGGCGCGACGATCGGCGTCGTGCTCGCGTCCGACGGCTACCCCGGCGACGTCGTCAAGGGCGCCCCGGTCCCCGATTTCGGCGATCTCGACGACGAGACGCACGTCTACTACGCCGGCGTCGGTCTCGCTCCTGACGAGAGGACCGCCAGCGACGATTCACGCGCCGCCTCCGCCGGCAACGGCGTCGCCGCTTCCGGAGGCGAGGAGGCCGCCCCGAAGCTCGTCGCGAACTCGGGCCGCGTGCTGCTCGTCGAGACGAGTGCCCCGACGATCGCCGAGGCGCAGCGCAAGATCTACGACATCCTCGACGCCGTCGACACTCCCGGCCTCTTCTACCGCCACGACATCGCCGCCAAGGCGCTGCGGTAGATTCGCGCGGTGACCCATGCCCCGCCATTGCGATGTCACCAGCCCGAGCCTGCAGCTCGGGCTGGTGACATCAAACGAAACGATCCCCGCCATTGGCGGGGATCGTTCATATCAGGGCCTGATCAGCTCCGGGACTCGATCAGCCGATGCGCTTGACGGCGTCGATGACGAGGTTCCAGAACTTGTCGAAGTCGAGCTTCGTCGCGACCTGGGTGTTGCACTCCTCGGCGGACGGCTCGAGACCGCGCAGGTCGGCGACCGTCATGCCGACGGTCAGGTCGCCGCGCAGCTCCACCTCGACGGGAGCGCGACGCATCTTGATGACCGACGGGTCGATCAGGTAGGCGACGGTGCACGGATCGTGGACCGGCGGATCGATGAACTCCTCGGAATCCTGATAGGACTTGCGGAAGAAGTCCATCAGCTCGCTGATGAACTTGGCGGTCGGCGTGCCGATCTCGTCGATCTTGGCCTGGACGGCCGGCGTGCACAGCGCCTGGTGCGTCAGGTCGAGGCCGATCATCGTGACGGGCCAGCCCTTCTCGGCGAACACCATGTGGGCGGCTTCCGGATCGGTCTTGACGTTGAACTCGGCGACGGCGGACCAGTTGCCGATGTTGTAGCCGCCGCCCATCAGGACGACCTGCTTGACGCGCTCGACGATGCGCGGCTCCATGCGCATGGCCATCGCGATGTTGGTCAGCGGGCCGGTCGGGACGAGCGTGATCGTCTTCGGCGGGTTGTTCATGATCGTGTCGACGATCCAGTTGACGGCGTGGCCCTCGTCGAGCGGACGGGTCGGCACCGGCAGTTCGGCGCCGTCGAGGCCGGTCTCGCCGTGCACGTAGTCGGCGACTTCCAGCGGGTGGACCAGCGGACGGTCGCAGCCGGCATGGACCGGGATGTCGGTCGCGCCGTACTGCTCGAGGCAGGCGCGGGCGTTGTAGGTGCACTTCTCGAGCGCGGCATTGCCGCCGACCGTCGTCACGCCGATCAAGTCGATCGCCGGGTTCGCGACGGCGAGCAGCAGCGCGACGGCGTCGTCGTGTCCCGGATCGCAGTCGAGGATAATCTTCTCTACCATGGTTGTCCTCCTTTGGACCTTCCCTGTTCCCTCTATATCGATGTGTATGCATGGAACGATTCGCTCCCCGCATACCGGCCGCAATTCGCCGATTCCGGCGCGGTTCATGGGGACCGGGCCTCGTTGCCAAGGCCGTGTTGGTCCCACAATACCATCGTTTTCGTCTGGGAACGCCCAAAAGCTAAAACGTTTTTCCAAATTCTCGGAAAACACGCCCCTCCTTCTTGAAAAACCCGCGCCC
Organism: Bifidobacterium choloepi; assembly: GCF_010667615.1. Classification (GTDB taxonomy): domain Bacteria; phylum Actinomycetota; class Actinomycetes; order Actinomycetales; family Bifidobacteriaceae; genus Bifidobacterium; species Bifidobacterium choloepi. Next base: position 517,492 of record NZ_VYSG01000001.1, read on the forward strand.
CATCCCGCGACTGCCGGTGTCTCCTCCGCCATCGCCAATCCGGGAACTGGAAGAAAACTGGAAAGAAGGTGCCGTCCGCTGTCCTCCCCGCGATACCTTTCTTCCAGCACCGACAGGAAACTGGAAAAAAGATACCGCCCAAGGCCATCCTGGCGGCACCCTTCTTCCAGCACCGGCAGGAAACTGGAAAAAGATACCGCCCAAGGCCATCCCGGCGGCACCTTTCTTCCAGCACCGACAGGAAAATGGAAGAAAGGTACCGCCCGACGGCCGTCGGACGGTACCTTTTTTCCAGCTTGCACGGGTGCTAGGCCCGTTGGGCGACCGTTACATCGTGCCGGCGTTGTCGGGCAGGCTCAGGAAGTCGGTGTTCTTCAGGTAGCCCTCGCCGGCGGTGATGTCGTACTGGATGAGCTTGTAGTCCTCGAGCATCTGCTTCGTCTCGTCGTCGAGGTCGTCGTAGGCGACCTGCTTGCCGTCCTCGTCGAGGTAGATCGTCGAGCCGGCCGGGATGCGGTCCCAGCCCTGGATCGTGTTGACGACCGGCGGCTCCATCGCGGCGACCTTCGAATGCAGCGACGTCAGGAACGCGAGGTACGGCGAGACGTTGGCGTCCATCTGCTCGGCCGCCTCGGCCATCAGGAAGTTCGGCGACGTGTAGGCGTCGTCGGCGATCTTCGTGCCCTGCTGTCCACTCGCCTTGTTCGACCAGATGAAGTAGTCGGTCTCGTGCAGCGCGATCGAGTTCGCCGAGTCCTCGCCGGCCGTCTTGTAGATGCCGGGCAGGTGGTCGCCGTAAAAGATGACAGTGATCGGCTTGTCGATCTTGTCGAGCTCGTCGAGGAATTCCTTCGTCGCCTCGTCGGTGTAGCTCAGGCCCTTCGCGTACGTCTCGATGTTCGAGATCTCGGATTCGGACTTGCCGTCGTCGTTCGACGTCACCTCGAATTGGTTGTCCTCGTACCAGTTGTTGTACGGCATGTGGTTCTGCATCGTCATCAGCTGGATGAACTGCGAGTTGTCGGTCGACTTGACCTGGTCGAGCGTCTCCTTGTACGCCGACTCGTCGGACACGTACGGCGAGCTGTCGATCTTGTCGGTGTACTGGATCTTGTCGGTGCCGCCGGACAGCGCGTAGAACTTCGAGAAGCCGAACTTGACGTAGTCGGTCTCGCGCGAGTACATCGACGCCTCGTACGGGTGCACGGCGATCGAGTTGTCGGCCGAGCCCCACATCTGGTTGAACGTCGGCGTCCAGCTTGCGTTCGGGATGAGCTGCTGGTACGGGCTCGTCAGCGACGAGTCGAAGTTCGCCATCGACAGGCCGGTGAGCTCCATGTACTCGAGGTTGGCGGTGCCGCCGCCGTAGCCGGACGACAGCATCTTGCCGCTCGTCGTCTCGGTCATGATCTGCTTGATGTTCGGGATCGGGTCCTCGTTGAGCGTGACACCGGGCACGTTCTCCGGGTCGGAGAACGTCTCGGACAGGATCGCGATGACGGTCGAGTCGGTCATCGTGTTCGAGCGGCTCTCGTTGATCGTGTCGGCGACGTTCGAGTACTTCTCGGCGATTTCCTTCATCGTCTCCTCGGAGTAGTTCGCCGGCTCGTCCATGACCTTCGGGTTGATCGCGCGGATGAACGACGGCACGACGCCGTTGCGCTGGGCGTCGTACACCGAATCCCACATCGACGGGATGTCGCCGAGGCCGCGGGAGACGCCGTACGCCCACGAATCGGTCGTGCCGACGTCGACGGTGTACATCGAGACGAAGCCGGCCGGCAGCACGACGAGCAACAGGCGGATGACGGCGCCGAGCGCCTTCGACTTGCCGGAGAAGCGGATCATCGAGCCGTGGCGGCCGTCGATGTGGTTGAGGAACACGCACAGCGCGACGAGCACCAGCATGAAGATCACCATGCCGATAATGACCCTCGCGCCGTCGTCGGGCATGAAGCTGGCGATCTCGCCGCCGTTGCCGCCGGAAATGAAGTTGAGGTCGGACGGATAGACGGTCTCGTAGCGCACCTCGATCTTGAGGTGCTCGACGGTCGCGATGATGCAGCTGAGCACGAACATCAGCCCGGTCGCGATCCAGAAGCGGTTGAAGATCATCAGCACGGTCAGGTAGATCAGGCCGATGAGCAGCATGTTGAGCGCGAACACCCAGTTGCCGGTGCCGATCTTGCCGATCATCTCGCCGATGCCGCCGGCCGTCGAGACGAGGTCGACGCCGCTCGTCGTCTGCGTGACGCTCCACTGCAGGATGGCGAGGAAGCAGAAGTCGAAGACGACGAACAGGATGCCGTACAGCCATCCCGGGAAGCACCAGTGGCGCTTGCCGTTCTTGCCGATGGCCCAGTGGCCGTGCCGCGAACCGTTGCCGCCGTTGCCCGCGCCGTCGCCGTGTGAATCGTCCATGCCATCACCTCCGTGCGAGCCGTTGCCGTCGATTCTCCTGATCGTCAGTTCCTCGATGTCCGGCTCGCCGGCTCGTGCCGGCGGTTGCTCCGCCGGCTGTTCCGTCGACTGTTTTTTCCCTGTCTGGTTCCCTGTCTGCGCAGTCTCCTGCGTGGCGGCCTGCGCCGCCTGCTGTTCGGCGTCGTCGACGGCGCCGGTCCTCTCCTGGTCTTTCTGCACGAACTTCTCCGTAACTGGTTATGTCTTCGGGTCTTCTCGATCCCTCTTCTTCGAATCTTCTCTTCGTGGGGCGAGCGGGCACGATCGTCCCGCCGCATGTCGGCCGCATTCGGCCTGCTGTTTGGAAACACAGTAACTCTCGACATTTTTCTCCCAGAAGGCGACAACCGGCGGCGCGTGTGCCGCCGCCGGTTTGTCAAGCCGGTTTGTCAAGGTGGTCGCCGGCGTTTCAGCGAATCGACGAACCTCGCGGCGGGCCGGCACGGCGACGGTAGGGTGGGAATCAGGTTGCCCGATTATGTACGATTCTTCCCGTTCAGCCGCCGGCGAACGCGATCGCCGCCGGCAGCGGGGATGCCGGACGGGACGCGAACGAGAGGGAGACGAGTCATGAGCCAACAACACGACCAGGCACACGGTCCGGGCGACGACGCCGGCGCGCAGCTGCTGCGCGACTTCCGCCGCTGGCGGCGCGAGCAGGCGTTCGCGCTGTGGGTGACCGGCGGCTTCATCGTCATCAACATCCTGTGGTGGCTCGTCTTCGCCGTCCAGCACAAGTCGCTGCCATACAACGAGCTGTCCACCGACCTGGGCCACTTCGACTTCGGCAAGCTCATCCCGTCGCTGTTCCTGACGCGCGGCGTCTTCCAGCTGCTCGTCGAGGCCGCGCTGATGATGCTCATGCTGTGCCTGGCCGAGCCGATCCTCGGCGCCGTCCGCACGATCTTCACCTGCATCGTCTCCGCCGTCGCCGGCGTTTTCGTCGGCCTGCTGCTGTGCTCGGCCGTCAGCGCATTGCTGTCGACGTCGTCGACGATCTACTCGATTCCGTTCACGCTCTCCCCCGTCACGCTCGTCGTCGGCGGCCTGATGGCGGCGACGGCGTTCACCGGCCAGCTGTGGCGCCGGCGCATCCGCATCGTCGGCTACTGCGCCATCTGCGTCGTGTTGCTCTACGGTGGCAATCCCGGCGACTACTGCACGCTGATGGCCGCCGTCATCGGCCAGCTCATCGGCCGCGCGCTGGCCGGGCCGCCGCAGACCGACCAGTGGCACTGGCAGCACGCGTCGAGCTACGAGGCCCGGCACATCCTCGGCGCCGTCGGCGTCGTGCTGGCGCTCGGCCCGGTCGTCGCGACGACGTCGCGCGCGGCCGCCGGTCCGCTGACGACGCTCGCGCTGATCATGTCGCCGTCGTCGGTCAACAGCGGAAAACTGGCCGCCTGCATGCACGGCACGCTGACGTCCGGCTGCTTCACGCAGTACGAACTGGCCCGCGCCGCCATGCCCGGCGACGTCGTCCGCTCGCTGCTGCCGCTCGTCGTCATGCTCGTCATCGCGGTCGGCATGTACCGCGGTCGGCGCACCGCCGCGTGGTTCGCGATCATCTTCTACGGCGCCTCGGCGATCTTCACGCTGTGCTACTACCTGCTCGTGCCGTACACGCTCAACGGCTCCGTGCGGGGCTTCTCCGGCACCGCGCTGTGGAGCTGCGTCGTCAACGTCGCCGTGCCCGCCGCGTTCGCGATCGTCACGGCCGCCGAACTGCGCCACTTCTCGCTCAAGACGTCGGCGCGCGCCATGCGCTGGGGCCTGATCGTCGTCGTCGTCACGTTCGTCGCCTGCGCCGCCGTCTACCTGCTGTTCGCCGGCCTGTGCTCCTCGCAGTTCTCGCCGAGGCCGTCGTTCGCCGTCGTGCTCGCCGACCTGCCGGGCCGCTTCCTGCCGATCGGCTTCCTGACGCACACCCGGCTCGCGTTCCTGCCGACGACGATTCTCGCGTCGATCGTCTACCAGGGCGTCGGCATCGTGTTCTGGGCCGTGCTCGTCGTCGCGTCGATCGTCTGGCTGCGCGTCGGCGACATCGACGACGAGCACGCGCGCTCGCGCGCCGAGCAGCTCGTCGAGGCCGGCGGCGAGTCGATGAGCTTCATGACGACGTGGGAAGGCAACGACTACTGGATTTCCCACACCGGCCGCTCCGGCGTCGCCTACCGCGTGCTCAACGGCGTGGCGCTGACGACGACCGGGCCGTTCGGCGACCCCGACGAGTGGATGGCCGATCTCGACGACTTCTCGCGCTTCTGCAGCGAGCATTCGTGGACGCCGGTGTTCTACGCCGTCCACCAGAACGCCCGCGACCACCTGTCGTCGCTCGGCTGGCATTCGCTGCTCGTCGGCGAGGAAATGGTCATCGACCCGGCGTCGTGGAAGACGACCGGCAAGAAGTGGCAGGACATCCGCACGGCGATCAACAAGGCCAAGCGCGACGGCATCGTCGACGAGTTCACGACGTACGACGAGTGTCCGCACTCCGTCCAACGCCAGTTCGAGGAGATTTCCGAGCAGTGGAGCGAGGGCAAGGCACTGCCGGAGATGAAGTTCACGCTCGGCGGCGTCGAGGAGCTGAAGGATCCGCGCGTCAAGGTGCTGTACGCGATCGATGCGGACGGCACGGTCCAGGGCGTCACGAGCTGGCTGCCGACGTGGCGCGACGGCCGGATCATCGGCTGGACGCTCGATTTCATGCGCCACCGCACCGACTCGCCGAACGGCATCATGGAATTCCTCATCGCCCGCATGGCCCAGCGCATGCACGACCTGGGCGAATCGTCACCGGACGAGAAAGTCGAGTTCGTCTCGCTGTCGGCGGCGCCGCTGACCGGCCTCGACTCGTCGTCGGATGCGACGAGCGACGACGACTCGAACGTTTCCGGCACGCTGATCCTGCAGCACGCGCTCGCGCTCGTCGCCGACTTCCTCGAGCCGGAATACGGCTTCAAGTCGCTGTACAACTTCAAGAAGAAGTTCCAGCCGGCCGCCTACCCCGTCTACCTGTGCTATGCCGACCCGGCCAAGCTCGCCAACCTCGGCATCGCCGTCCTGCGCGCCTACCTGCCGAACCTGACGGTCCGCGAGACCCTCTCGATGCTCGGCAGCATGAAGTCGGACAAGTAGTCGCGGGATTCTTTTCCCGACACACAATAGAGAGGTGGGGGGGCCGGGGGGGGGGGGGGGGGGGGGGGGGGGGGGGGGGGGGGGGGGGGGGGCGGGCGCGGGGGGGGGGGGGGGGGGGGGGGGGGCCGGCCGGCCCCCCCCCCCCCCCCCCCCCCGGCGCCCGGGGGCGGGGGGCGCGCCCCCCCCCCCCCCCCCCCCGCCCCCCCCCCCCCCCCCCCCCCCCCGGCCCCCCCACCTCTCTATTGTGTGTCGGGAAGCATCAGGACGCATCCGAAGCGTCGTCCTGTTTCTTGCGACAGTCGGCGCACAGCCCGAAAAGCTCGAGCGTGTGCGACTCGATCGTGAAGCCGTGGCGGTCGGCGATCGTGCGCAGCCACTGTTCGCCGGGAGGATCGATCTCGACGGTCTTGCCGCACGACGTGCAGACGAGATGGTGATGGTGCCGGCGCGGCTCGGCGCCGTCGTGGCCGTCATCGCCGTCGGCGTGGCCGGTGCCGCACAGCCGGAACAGCTGCTGGCCGTCGAGCCGCACCGTGTCCGCCTCGCCGCTGTCGGCGAGCGCGTTGAGCTGCCGGTAGACCGTCGCCAGTCCGATGTGCTCGCCGGCGTCCTCGAGTGCCTGGTGCAGCTGCTGCGCGGACACGAATTCGCCGTGCGCCCTGAGCGCCGCCACGATGGCGTCCTTCTGCCGAGTCTGTCTAGCCATGGTTCCCCATAGTAGTCGACCCGGCCGCGGACGTCAGGACAGGTCGCTCCAGATGCCGGTGGCCTCGAGTCCGGCGGCGGTGGCCTCCGGATCGTCGGTCAGGACGGTAACGTGGCCCATCTTGCGGTCGTGCTTGGCGACGGCCTTGCCGTAGTCGTGGGCGTGCCAGTCGGGATGGCCGGCGAGTGCCGCGCGCACGCCGTCGACGTGCTGGCCGAGGACGTTGACCATGACGGCGGGGCTGAGCAGCTTCGGTTCGGCGAGCGGCAGGCCGCAGATGCCGCGCACGTGCAGGTCGAACTGGTCGAAGTCGCACGCCTCGATCGTGTAGTGGCCGGAGTTGTGCGGGCGCGGCGCCAGCTCGTTGACGATCAGCGTGCCGTCGGGCATGACGAACAGCTCGATGGCGAGCGTGCCGGCAAGCCTGAAGCCTTCGGCCAGCGTCAGTGCCAGCTGGCGGGCGGCATCGTGCACGTTGTTGTCGACGTTCGCCGGTGCCAGCGTGAGGTGGAGGATGTTGTGGCGGTGGATGTTCTCGACGATCGGGAACGTGACGTAGTCGCGGCCGTTGCCGGCGACGAGCACGCTCGCCTCGAACGCGAAGTCGACGAAGCCCTCGAGGATGGACGGCGGGAACGATTCGTCCGGCCAGACCTTCGCGAGGTCGTCGGCCGACCGCAGCACGACCTGGCCGTGCCCGTCGTATCCGCCTTCCGCCGTCTTGAGGACGGCCGGATAGCCAATCTCGGCGAGTGCCGCGTCGACGTCGGCGCGCGAGTTGACGGCGCGCCACGGGGCCGTGGCGATGCCGTGGTCGTTGACGAAGGTCTTCTCCCGGATCCTGTTTTGCGTCACGCGCAGCAGGTCGGTGCCCTGCGGGATGGCGACGGTGCCGGGCTCGCCGCCGGCGACACCGGCGCCGCGCACGGCGTCGAGCGCGGCGGCGTCGACGTTCTCGAATTCGTAGGTGAGCACGTCGCTCCTGGCGGCGAGGTCGGCGATGGCGGCTTCGTCGCCGTAGTCGGCGACGACCTGGAAGTCGGCGACCTGGGCGGCCGGGCAGTTGTCGGTCGGGTCGAGCACGCCGACGCGGTAGCCGGCGTAGCGGGCCGAGAGGGCCATCATGCGGCCGAGCTGGCCGCCGCCGACGATGCCGATCGTGCCGCCGGGCAGCAGTGTTTCGAGGGTTGCGTTCGTTTCGTCAGACAAGCTCGGCATTGGATGCGGCCACCTTCTCCTTCAGTCCGTCGCGGTAGTCCTGCAGCTTCGCGGCCAGCGCGTCGTCGGTCATCGCGAGCATCGAGACGGCGAGCAGGCCGGCGTTCGTCGCGCCGGAGTCGCCGATCGCCGTCGTGGCGACCGGGATGCCGCCGGGCATCTGCACGATCGACAGCAGCGAGTCGAGGCCGCTCAGCGCGCGCGACTTGACCGGCACGCCGATGACCGGCAGCGTCGTCTGCGCGGCGACCATGCCCGGCAGGTGCGCGGCACCGCCGGCGCCGGCGATGATGATCCTGAAGCCGTTCGCGCGCGCGTCACGGGCGAACTCGCCCATGAGCTCGGGCGTGCGGTGCGCCGAGATCACGCGCTTGACATAGGGCACGCCGAACTGGTCGAGCATTTCGCAGGCATGGCTCATCGTCGCCCAGTCGCTCGCCGATCCCATGATCACCGCGACCGGCGCGCTTGCCGGATTGACGTCTTGCGTCATATGGTCACCTCCAGTAGGCCGGAATATTCCCTTGGTCGGGACCTCCCCCACTGTAGTAGGGGGTGCGGGAACGTGGCCGTCCGGCGTCCATTTTTCCTTTCTCGTCAGAACTGCAGGACAGTCTTGCCGAAGACGCGGCCCTCGATCAGCTTGGCGAAGGCTTCCGGAGCGCGGTCGACCGGGTAGGTGGAGTCGACGACCGGATGCAGGTCGTTGTGCTCGACGAAGCGCAGCATCGACGCGAAGTCGTCGCGGCTGCCCATCGTGTTGCCCTGGACACGGATGTCCTGGAAGAAGATGCGCGTCAGCTCGGCGCCGGGCTGGTCGCCGGCCGTCGCGCCGCACACGACGATCGTGCCGCCGGGGCGCACCGACTTGACCGAATGGCTCCACGTGGCCGAACCGACCGAGTCGATGACGGCGTCGACCTTGTGCGGCAGGCGCTCGCCGGACGCGACGGCGACGTCGGCGCCGAGCGCGAGCGCGCGGTCGCGGCGAGTCTCGCTGCGCGACGTCGCGAAGACCTCGAGGCCGGCGGCGTGCGCCATCTGGATGGCGGCCGTCGCGACGCCGCCGCCACAGCCCTGGACGAGGACAGTGTCGCCGGGCTTGACGCGGGCGCGGCTGAACAGCATCGAGTAGGCGGTCAGCCAGCTCGTGCCGAGCACGGCGGCTTCCAGCACGTCGAGGTTCTTCGGCTTGGGGAACAGGTTGGCCGTCGGCACGGCGCAGCGCTGCGCCATCGTGCCCGGATACTGTTCGGACAGGATCGTGCGGCGCTGGCCCGGCAGCGTGCCGGCGCCGCCGTCGGGACCGCCGACGACGGTGTAGGCGACGACCTCGTCGCCGGCCTTGAGGACGGTGCCGCCGCCATGGACCGTCGCGCCGCATTTCACCGGCTTGCCGTCGGCGCCCAGCGGCGTCTCCTCCAGCACGCCGCAGATGTCGGTGCCGAGTATCATCGGCGTCGATTCCATCGTCAGGCCGACGCCCTTGAGGCTCCAGATGTCGTGGTGGTTGACGGACACGGCCGACGTGCGGATGACGCTCCAGTCGGCGCGGGGCTCCGGGTCGGGCCGCTCGCCCACCGTCAGCGCCGCCAGCGGATTGTGATAGTCGATCGAGGATGCAAAGACTGCCTTCATTGGCCTTCCTTCCCTGAAAGAAATAGTGAGGCCCACTGTAGCACCGGCGGCCAGTGAAACGATTTGTGCCGGCGCAACGCTACTATCGAAAGACCGGCGTCCGCGGACCGAGACCGGACGGCCGTACGACAACCATGTTTTTGAGGGGCGATACATGACCAGTGACCTGCTAGCGACCATCTCCACTCCGGCGGACGTGAAGAGACTGACGGCAGCGCAGCTGGAGGACCTGTGCGCCGAGATCCGCGCGGCACTGCTTGAATTCGGCAAGCGCCACGGCGGCCACATCGGCTCGAACCTCGGCCTCGTCGAGGCGTGCGTGGCGCTGCACCGCGTCTTCGACTCCCCCGCCGACGCGATCGTCTTCGACGTGTCCCACCAGAGCTACGCCCACAAGATGCTGACCGGCCGCGCCGAGGCGTTCCGCAACGCGGCGCTGTTCGGCACGGTGACCGGATTCACCAACCCCGACGAAAGCGAGCACGACCGCTTCGTGCTCGGCCACACCGGCACGTCGGTCTCGCTGGCGTGCGGACTGGCGAAGCAGAGGGACATGGACGATTCGTCCGCGATCGGGAACGTCGTCGCCGTCATCGGCGACGGTGCGCTGAGCTCGGCTGTCGCGTTCGAGGGCCTCAACAACGCCGCCGAGCAGGGCGGCAACATGATCATCGTGTTCAACGACAACGAGATGTCGATCGCCGAAAACCACGGCGGCATGTACGCCACGCTCGCCCGCATGCGCGAATCGAACGGCGAAAGCGAGCCGAACCTGTTCCACGCGTTCGGCCTCGACTACATGTACGTGCCGGACGGCAACGACGTGCACGCCCTTGTCGACGCGTTCGAGTCCGTCAGGGACATCGACCATCCGATCGTCGTCCACATCCACACGACAAAGGGCCTCGGCATGGACACCGACCCCGAGGACGTCGCCCACGGCTACCGCGAAGGCCGCTGCGAAGCCAACCACTGGCAGGACCCGATCGTCCAGGCCTCCTCCACGTCCCCGATCCCTTCTTCGGAGGGGGTCGGCGAGGCGCAGCCGGGCCGGGAGGAGTCCCCGCATCCCGCCGATCCCTCGCAGGGCGCGCGCAAGTTCTACGGGCAGCTCGCGATGGCGGAACTCGAGCAGCGGTTCGCCGGCGAGCCCGGACTCGTCGTCGTCTCGCCGGCCACGCCGGGCTCCAACGGCATCACGCGCGAGTTCCGCGAGCGCGCGGGCAAGCACTACGTCGACACCGGCATCACCGAGGAGCACGCCGTCGCGTTCGCGTCCGGCATCGCGCAGGCCGGCGGCCGTCCCGTCGTCGCGACGAGCGCGACGTTCTTCCAGCGCGCCTACGACGAAATCCAGCAGGAGCTCTCGCTCAACGGCAACCCGGTGACGTTGCTGTCGTTCGGCGGCGGCCTGTCCGACGCCGACAACACGCATTCGGGCGCCTACGACATCGGCTTCTTCGGCAACATCCCGAACCTGACGTGCCTGGCGCCGACGAACCGGCGCATGTTCCTCAAGATGCTCGACTGGTCGACGTCGCTAACGAACACGTCGCCGGTCGTCATCCGCGTGCCCGGCCAGACGATCCTCGACGCCGAGATCGCCGGCGTCGACGACCCGGCGGGCGTCGTCGCGGCGGCCGTCGACGCCCGCGTGGCCGACCGTTCGCATCCGTTCGACCGCTACGTCGTCAAGCATCACGGCAGCCGCGTCGCCATCATCGGCCTGGGCGACGCCGCCATCCTCGCGCAGCGGGTCGCCGACGCGCTCGCCGCCGGCAATGACGGCAGGCAGTGCTCGCTCGGGGCCGTCCTGTCGGACGAATCGTTCGACAGGAACCTCGGCGCCGGCGCGACCGAGCGGCGGGCGTTCGCCGGCGGCCATTCGCCGCGGGAAGCCGGCGAGCCGATCGAGGCGAGCGTCATCGACCCGCTGCAGTTCTCGACGATCGACGAGGCGACGCTGCGCACGCTGCCGGCCAGCCACGACGTCGTCGTCACGATCGAGGACGGCCAGCTCGAAGGCGGCTGGGGCGAGAAAATCACGGCGTTCTACGCGAACTGCATGCCGGAAGCCGGCGTCAAGACGCTCAACTTCGGCGCCCGCAAGGAGTTTACCGACCGCGTGAATCTCGCGAGCCTGCTGGACCGCTACGGCATGACGGTCGCCGACATCGTCGCCGACATCCGCGCCGTCCTGTGACGGTCGGCGGCGGGTGTCATACTGAGTGCCGGACGGCTGTCCCGCGCCCTCGTAGCTCAATGGATAGAGCAGAGGCCTTCTAATCCTAAGGTTGCCGGTTCGAGTCCGGCCGAGGGCACCGTCGGGAATCATTGATTCCAGCGAAGCGAGAGCCCCGCAACCAACCGGTTGCGGGGCTCTCGCGTAGGAATAGTACGGAAAGCGCGGAACGATTCATCCCTCGATGACGAGCGCGAGCGCCGTCAGCACGATCAGGAACGCGAAGCTGATGCCCATGTAGACGCCGAGGTAGCGCAGCTTCTTCGCCGGGTATTCCTTGGCGATCGCCTTGTACGTGATCAGCGACGCCATCGACGCGATGATCGTGCCCATGCCGCCGAGGTTGGTGCCGATGATCAGCGGCACCCAGGCATTCGAGAAGCCGGACAGCAGCAGCGTCGACGGCACGTTCGAAATGAACTGGCTGAAGATGACGGCGACGAGCAGCGGATGGGCGCCGACGGTCGCCTGCGCGATCGCCGTGAACTCCGGCACGCGCTTCATGTTGCCGATGAAGATGAAGAACATGATGAACGTCAGCGGCAGCGCCCAATCGGCGTGACGGTAGGCACGGATGTCGGTGAACAGGAACGCGGCGAACACGACGACGCACATCAGCCACAGCGGCGTCAGGTCGCTGACCGTCGCGATGCACAGCAGGAACAGCAGGATGTAGACGACGCAGCGCCAGCCGGCGTGCGAGCCCGGCTTGCCGTAGCCCATGATGCGGATCTCGTCCGGCTGCGGAACGCCACTGTTCGGCGCGAGGACGGAGCGTTCGATGCCCTCGCTGTCCATCGACTTGAACTCGCTGACCGGCTCGCCGCGGAAGACGATGCAGCTGGCGATGACGAGCAGCACGGCGGCGACGGCGGAATACGGCGCCATGACGCCGACGAACTGGACCGTCGACATGCCGGTGAGCGCCTTGAAGTAGAGGTTGTGGGCGTTGCCGATCGGCGTGAGCATCGAGCCGCAGTTCGCGGCGACTGTCATCAGCGAGCACAGCACGATCGACTTGTCCTCGAGACGGGCCATCTTGAGCACGGCGATGGCGAACGGCACGAACGTGACGAGGGCGACGTCGTTCGTGATGAACATCGCCGAGAAGAACGTCAGGGCGATCAGCGTGATCGCGAGTCCGCGGGCGGTGTTGACGCAGCGCAGCAGCGACGATCCGATGATGCGGAACACTCCGATTCGCTGCAGGCCGCAGACGACGAGCATGAGGCAGGCCAGCTGGGCAATGGTGCTGACGTGAACGTATCCCCAGTATTCACCGTCGGGCGGGACGATGAAGCATGAAATCAGCGCCAGCAACGTGGCGACGACGAGGATGGTTTCGCTCCTGAGCACCCTGAGCAACCGTTGACCCATCCGCTCCTCCGTGAAAGTTGTGTAAATGCCGTTCCATCCTACATGGAACCCTCCCATCTACCCGTGATTCCAACGGTTTCGGCGGGTTGAATTTCCGTCCATCCGGTATTTTTTCCTTCGGTTTCCCTTAGAAAACACTGGGATTTCCCTCCGACCGTTTTGTCCAGCGTTCGGACAAAGGGGGTACGGAAGGCACCCCCGTCGACCTCGTAACGGGGTCATCGTGTTCGCCGTCGGCAACGACGGCGACGGACAGTCCCGGCAGGAATCGTCGAATATCGGCGGAAATTTTCGACAATAATCAGCTATTCCCACAAAAACGACTGAAATTTCTTACAAAAAACCGTGAATTTTCTATACTAAGTCCGATAGTAGTTTCGTCCGACTATGCCAGTCGGCGGGACGGCCGGCATTGGGGAGCCGGAAGTTGGGGAAGTGGGCGATCGCATGGATAGATCGCGGCAGTGGCGCAGGCTGGCGACGTCGGCGGCCCTCGCCGTGCTGTCGCTGGCGTCGGCCGTCGGTCTGGCATGGCCGATCGGCCAGCCGGCGACGACGGACGATCCCTCCACCGTGCTCACGACGACTTCCTACCACGACGACGGGGCGACGTCGAAGACTGGCGACGCCGACGAGGTGGTGTCCGACGACTCGATGACGAAGACCCTGACGAACGGCGACTCCGACGATCCGGTGCCGTCGACGGCGACCGGCACGCAGTGGATGAACGCCGTCAACGCGGCGATCGGGCTGGAGCGGGATGGCCTGCCGCACCGGCTGACGAAGTCCGACCGGACGCCGTACGCCGAATATTCGTCGTGGACCGAGCCGGAGCGCGACGGCACGCATTTCGTGCGTCAGGACGACCTGCTCGTCCTCAATCCGCGCGCGGCCGGCACCTACGACATCGACGTGTACTGCGCCGGCGTCGGCACCGTCACGATCAACATGGTCGTCGACGGCCAGGCGATCGCGACGAGCCGCGTCTCCTGCCGGGCCTCCTCCCCCGCGCTCAAGGTCGTGCCCGTCACCGTGACGTCGTCCGCGCGCCAGCTGTCGGTCCAGTTCGTCGCCGCCAACGCCACTGAGGCCGCCATCGGCTTCGTCTTCGAGGATGCCAGTTCCTGAGATGTCGTGGCCTAGAAGGCCTAGAACAGATCGGCCCTGAGCTGCTGGCGCTCCTGCTCGAGCTGGAGGTTGCGGGCGAGCAGCTCGGTCTTCTCGTCGCCTTCGGGCAGCTGGGCCATGCGGCGGCGGATGTTGCCGATCGTGCGCATGTAGCCGAGGTCGAGCAGCCGCGCCGTCAGCTCCCGGGCGTACCTCGCTTCCGTCGGCGTGGCGGCGCGCAGCGCCTGGTCCATGTGGTCGGGATGACCGGCGTCGGCGGCCTGGTTGGCCGAGTTGCCGGGCAATGGCAGCGGCATGACGGCGAGCTCGTTGATGACCGATTCGAGCGCCGGACCGCCGGCCTTGGTCAGGTTGTGCAGCCACAGGCCCATCGGCGTGTCCGCATCGGGCAGGCCGCCGGCCGCCGTGACGGCCTGGTAGAGCGTGCGGAAGACCGGCGTGACGAAGCAGATCGTCGCGAGCTGGTCGAACATCGTCCGGTCGATGGCGCGCGGCAGCTGGATCAGCGTGGCCATGAACTGCTGCTCGGACATGAAGATCTCGTCGTCCACGCGGTAGTAGTCCTGCTCGCGGGCGTCCTGCCGGGCGAGCGCCTGCAACGCGGCGCGGTTGACGTCCGGATTGCCCGGCCCGGACACGCCGCGTTCGGCGCGCAGCTGCTCGAACCGGCCGAACCTGGGCGCGTAGGCGTCCTCAGTGCGCACGTGCAGCTGGCTGCGGGCCGAGCGCACCTCGCGCTGCATGATGTCGAGGTCGATGCCGATCCTGCGGGCCGTCTTGCGCGTGTAGAGGTCCTCGAGCGAACGGTCGCGGATCTGCGCGACGAGCGGCGCCGCGGCCTTGACGGCGGCCATCTGGCCGGTCGTGTAGGCCGTGTCGCACTTGTCGACGACGGTGTCGATGACGAAGTCGTAGAGCGGGGACGCACCGTCGATCAGCGAGCGCACGGCCTCGTCGCCACGCTCGATGCGCAGGTCGCAGGGGTCGAGGTTGTCCTCGGCGACAGCGACGAAGGTCTGCGACAGGAACGCCGTATCCAGGCCGAACGCGTGCAGCGCGGCCTTCTGGCCGGCCGAGTCGCCGTCGAACGTGAAGACGACGCGGGAGCTCAGCGACTGGCCGGCCACCTTCGTCGGCCCGACGAGCTGGATGGCGCCGATCTTGTCGTCGCCGACGAACCGTCGCACCATTTTCGCGTGCTTCTCGCCGAATGCCGTGCCGCACGTCGCGACGGCGGTGTCCACGCCGGCCAGGTGCATCGCCATGACGTCGGTGTAGCCCTCGACGATGACGACCTGGCGCTTCTTCAGGATGGCCTTCTTGGCGAGGTCGATGCCGTACAGCACCTCTTCCTTGTGGTAGAGCTGCGTGTCCGGCGTGTTGATGTACTTGGCGGCGATCGCGTCGTCCTCGTAGAGCTTGCGGGCGCCGAAGCCGAGCGTGCGTCCGGTGCTGTCGCGGATGGGCCACGTCACGCGGCCGCGGAAGTAGTCGTAGATGCCGCGCTGGCCCTGCCTGGCCAGGCCGGCGTCGAGGATTTCCTGGTGCGTGAAGCCCTTGTTCGACAGGTGGCGCACGAGGTTGTCCCAGCCCTGCGGCGCGTAGCCGCAGCCGAAATGCGCGCAGTCGGCCTGCGTGAAGTTGCGGCCGTCGAGGAGCTTCCTGGCGGGGAGCGCCTCCTTCGTCGTGATCTGCGAGACGAAGAAGTTCTGTGCCTCCTCGTTCGCCTCGATGAGCCGGGCGCGCTTCGAGCGCACTTCGCCCCCGCCGAGCGCGCCGTCGGCGGCTCCGGCGCCGAGGTTGCCGCGCGGCGCGTCGTAGTGCAGTTCGATCCGGTACTTGTCGGCGAGGAACTCGACGGCGTCGCGGAAATCGAGGCTCTCCATTTCCTCGACGTACTTGAAGACGTCGCCGCCCTTGCCGCAGCCGAAGCAGTGCCACATGCCGACCGACGGACGCACGTTGAAGCTTGGCGTCTTCTCGTCGTGGAACGGGCACAGGCCGACGTACGCGCCGGCTCCGGAAGCCTTGAGCCGCACGCTCGCGGATACGATGTCATACAGGTCCGCCGCTGCGCGGACCTTCTCGATGTCTTCCTTCTTGATCATGCCGGCCATAAGCTCCCAGCATACCAAAACGCCTCCGTCGAGCCTCGCCTCTCCCCCGACATGTCACATTTCCGTCCCTGTCTTCCGCATGTCCCGGTCCCGCGACCGGATCACGGGACCGGGACACCGGGATACGATAATGCAAAGAAGAACGAGACCGGGCGAAAGCTCACCCGCACAGCAGCCTGTGCATGGCGATGGCGGAGCCGTCGGTCAGGCTGGCGACCTGGTCGATCGCGACGCGCAGGCGGCCGGCGTCGTCGGCGGCATTGGCCCAGTCGTCGAGGAAGACCGGTTCGAGGGCGACGGACGGAGCGGGCGAATCGTTCATCATGACGGCGACGAGGTCGCGGACGATCTGCTGTTCCTCGCCGTGCAGCGGCTCGCGTTCGCGCGGGGCCATGACGAAGTGGACGGCGATGCCCTTGAGCACGAGGATTTCGTAGCGCGTGTCCTGCGGGACGACGACGGAGCCGCAGTAGCGCGTCAGCGGGCCGGGACCGTACGTCTCGCGCGTGGCCGCCTCGACCGACCCGGCGAACCGGCCGATCAGCATGCTCGTGATGTTCTTGAGGTGCGCGAGGTCGCGCCGCGAACCGGAGAACATGTCCGGAAACGCGCCGAGGCGACGCAGCCGCAGAAACGCCGCGGCGAGCCGGTCGCCGTCCCACTGGCGGCCGTACCAGGCGCGCGTGTCGGCGACGAGCTTGTCGGCGATGTCGGCGCGGCGCAGGTCGGCCGGGTCGAGCGTGCCGGTCGCGATCGCGTCCTCGACGTCGTGGACGCTGTACGCGATGTCGTCGGCGAGGTCCATGACCTGGCATTCCATTGGCGTCGCGTTGCGCGGCGCGCCGGACTTGAGCCACCGGAACGCCGCCTCGTCGTCGGGATAGACGCAGAATTTCAGGCTCCGCTCCCCCTTCGGATGGTCGGCGGCCTCGGCGTACGTCCACGGATACTTGACGGCGGCGTCGAGCGCGGCGCGCGTCAGGTTGACGCCGGCGGAACGGCCGGCCAGCGGCGACGGCTTCATTGTCACGATTCGCGCGGACGAACCGGATCCGGAACGGGAACGGAAGTCCGCGGCGCCGATGCCGGGGCCGGCCGGTCCGGCGTAGTCGTCGGGAAAGAAGATCTTCGGCTCGAGGCGCGTGAGCAGCCGGAACGTCTGGGCGTTGCCCTCGAAGCCGCCGATGTCCTTCGCGATGTCGGTGAGGGCGCGTTCGCCGTTGTGCCCGAACGGCGGGTGGCCGAGGTCGTGGGCGAGGCAGGCGCAGTCGACGACGTCGGGATCGCAGCCGAGCAGGGCGCCGACCTGCCGGCCGATCTGCGCGACCTCGAGCGTGTGCGTCAGGCGCGTGCGGGCGAAGTCGTCGGTGCCGGCGACGAGGATCTGGCTTTTCGCGCCGAGGCGGCGCAGCGCGGACGAATGGATGAGCCGGGCGCGGTCGCGTTCGAATTCGGTGCGGCTGGCCGACTTGGGAGGCTCGGGCGCCCAGCGTTCGGTGTCATGGGCCGTGTAGCCGTCGCGCATCCCGTTGCCGCCGGCACCGTCCCGGTCGTCCTCGCCCATCGCGCCACCTCCCCGAGTAGCCACTCTTGTGACACCAACCTAGCACGCCAGGGCTTCTCGCGTTCACGGTTTGATGCCTGTCGAGGTCCCGTGATCCGGTCACGGGACCTCGACAGGCAAACACCGGAGGCCTCCTACAGGATCGAGGCCGGATCGAGCAGGGCGAGATCGGATTCGGAGAGGACTTCGGGGGCGTTGAGGTAGAGGCGCGGGACGCGATTGCGCAGGCAGGTGAAGATCTCGTAGCTGATCGTGTCCGCGGCGCGTGCCCAGTCGTCGGCGGTCGGCTCGGCGTACGCCTCGCCGCGGCCGGGACCGAACAGCACGACGGTGTCGCCGACGCCGACGCCGAGCTCGGCGGCGGAGCCGTGCAGGTCGATGATGAACTGGTCCATGCACACGCGGCCGGAGACGCGGAACAGCTTCGGACCGTCGTTCGTCATCACGCGCACCGGACCGCCGGGCTTCGACGTGTGCCGCGAGCCCGACAGGTCGAATCCGGACGCGGAGCGGTGGATGCCGTCGGCGTATCCGACCGGCACGATCGCCGTCGACGTCAGCTCCTCGGTCAGGTAGACGCGGCCATACGACAGCCCCATGCCCGGCAGCATGTCCTTGACGGAGCTCAGCTGCGCCTGCAGCGTCATCGCCGGCACGAGCTTGAAGTCGGCGGGCGTGCCCATCGCGGGATCGGCCTCGTAGCCGTACAGGCCGACGCCGGGACGCACGAGATCGTAGTGGATGGCCGGCCGGCTCAGCGTCGCGGCCGTGTTGGCCAGATGGCGGATTTTCGGCGGGATTCCGGCGTTCGTCATCTGTCGCGTGAATCGTTCGAACAATGCGATCTGGTGGTCGGTTTCCTCGACGAACTCGGGGATGTCGGGAGCGTCGGCGACGGCGAGGTGGCTCCACTGGCCGACGACGTCGAGCAGGCCCTCGTCGGCGAGATCCCCGAGGCGCGCGAACGCCTCCTCGGCCTGTGCCGGCGTGAAGCCGTTGCGGCCGAAGCCGGTGTCGACCTTGACGTGGACACGGGCCGGCTTGCCGACGGCCTTCGCCGCGGCGGCGACCTTCTCCATCGCCGTGGCGGTGCCGACGGAGATGTCGATGTCGTTGGCGATGAGCTCGTCGTAGGCGACCTCGAGCGGATTGTTGACCCACGTCAGGATGCGGGCGCGGTCGACGCCGATGCCGGCATGGCGCAGCAGCAGCGCCTCGCGGGCCTGCGCCGTGCCGAGCCATGTCGCCCCGCCGGCGAGCGCGGCGAGCGCCGTCGGCACGAGGCCGTGGCCGTAGGCGTCGGCCTTGACGACGCCCATCACTTCGGTGCGGTGGCCGTTCGCCTGCCGTCCGGCCTTCCCCTGGCCGGCCGCCGGCTGGTTCGCCATCGCGACGAGCCGGCGCATGTTGTCCCGCAGCGCGCGCATGTCGATGACGGCCTGCGCCGGATAGCGGCGGCGGGCGTCCCGGTAGTTGGCGTTGCCTTGGTCGGATGAAAAGCTCCATTGCGGAGCTGCGCTCAGAGTCATGGCTCCCATTCTTGCTCACCGTGATGACTGTCGCCATGCCCCCGTTCGTAACAAAGGCGCGGGCTGGCGGCTTGTCGGCACCAGCCGGCCCTCGGCCGGCTTTGCCGGCAGCTGCCTTCCGGGGCCGCTTCGACAGTCACCATTCGTGACGGTGGTACGCGATGCGCGTGGTGTCCTTCGGCCGGTCGATGAGCTGGATCAGGCCGCAGCGCGCGAAGCCGCCGGTTTCGAGGACGTGCTGCATGGCCTTGTTGTTCGGATGCGTGTCCGCGCGCACGTTGCCGTAGTGCGCGAGCGCCCACTCGAGGCAGTCGCGCGCGGCGTGTGGGCCGAGGCCGGACGCGGCGATGCGGTGGATCGTGACGTACGGATCGTCGTCGAGCCAGCTGCCCTCGATTGACACGTAGGTCGGGTCGATGCCGGGGCACAGCGCGAACTGCGCGAGGATCCGCTCGCCGGTCGCCAGCATGCCGAACGGCAGCGTCTCGCCGTCGGTTTCGGAATCGGTTTCGGCGGACGGATCGTCGCAGTCCATGCCGGCCTGTTCGCCTTCCGGCCGGTCGACGAGCAGCATCGTGCGGCCGTTCGCGATGTCGTCGAGCACGACCGACTCGCGCGGGAACTCGTGCCCCCACTGCGTCGGGTTGCCGTTCTCGCGCATGATGCGCCGCGCATGCTCGTAGATCGCCGCCATCGCCGGATAGTCGGCCATCGTCGCGCGCCGGAAGCGTCGTTCCGGACGTGCGGTGGCCTGCGGCGACGGAGCCGACGTTTCCGGCGCCGTCGTCTTCGGCATGGTCGGGGCTGTCGTGTCTGTCGACGTCACCGCTCAGACGACCTTGCGTTCGAACGGATCGGAGCTGATGCCCTGGGCGAGGATGTCGCGGGCCCACTGCTTCGCCGTGAACAGGCTGTGGTCGCGGTAGTTGCCGCAGCTCTCGATCGTCGTCGCCGGCACGTCGTCCCACGTCGCCTCGTTCGCGATGAACTCGAGCGACTCCTTGAGCGCCTTCGCGACGTCCTCGGTCGAGTGCTCGCCCCACGTCAGCAGGTGGAAGCCGGTGCGGCAGCCGAACGGCGAGCAGTCGATGTAGCCGGGAATGCGCTCGCGCAACAGCACGGCGATCGTGTGCTCGATCGTGTGCAGGCCGCCGGTCGGGATGGCGTTCTCGTTCGGCTGCACGAGCCTCAGGTCATAGTTGGAAATGACGTCGCCGTTCGGTCCGGTCTGCGTGTCGATATACCTCACGTACGGCGCCTTCACCTTCGTGTGGTCGAGCTGGAAGCTTTCGACCACCGGCTTGCTGTCCGTCATCTTCCGTTCCTTTCGGCAGGTTCTGTACGATTCTTCCGCCCCATGCTACACCGCTCTTCTTGGCGCATGTCGCTCCATCCCACCCGGCTCCCTTCCAGGGCGTTTTTCAGTTGTCGCGGATGACGGCCATGAAGCGTTCGCCGTACTTCCTGAGCTTGCTTTCGCCGACGCCGCCGACCTCGAGGAATTCGTCGTCGGTCGTCGGCTTGCGGGCGGCCATGTCGTGCAGCGAGCGGTCGGAGAAGACGATGTACGGCGGCTTGCCGATCTCGCGGGCGATCTCGAGGCGCAGCGCGCGCAGCTTCTCGAACAGTTCGTTGTCGGCCGGATCGACGCCGAAGTCGACAACCCGCCGGTTCGTGCCGCCGGACGGCGCGCCGAATCCGTCGCCGCGGCCACGCGAGCCGTAGACACCGCCGGCCGGGCGGCGCGACGGCCGCACGATCTTCTTCATCTCGTAGTGGAACGACGGGTCGACGGTCTCGGCGGCGCGCGGGCCGAACAGGACGACCGAGTACTTGCCGTCGGCGATCCTCAGGAAGCCGTCGGCGACCATCTGGTTGACGACGTCGCGCACCTTGTCCTGCGGGACGGCGGCGAGCTTGCCGTACGACATCATCCGTTCGGCGCCCATCGCGAGGATGTCGGCGGACTTCGAGCCGCGCACGATGTTGACGATCTTGCCGGTGCCGACGTTCTGGTGGACGTCGTGCACGCACATGCTGATGGCGCGGGCGATCGCCGAGATGTCCTCGGTCTCGAACTCGCTGTCGCAGTTGACGCAGCCGCCGGCGCATCGCGGGCCGCCGTTGGCGCCGGTCGCCTTGCCGTCGCCGGTCGCTTCCCCGGCGGGATCGGCGCCGTTTCCCGCGAGCGCCGGCGACACCGTCTCGCCGAAGTAGCGCGTCATGTAGCGGTGCAGGCATTCGGTCGTGCGGCAGTAGCCGACGATGCCGTCGAGCAGGTGGCGCTTGGCGACGTGGACGATGTCCTGTTCCTCGGCCGACAGCCGCTCGTTGTCGTGGTCCATGTCCATCAGGCGGCGGCGCGTGTTGATGTCGCCGTCGTTCCACAGCAGCGTGCAGCGGCTCGGCTCGCCGTCGCGGCCGGCGCGGCCGGCTTCCTGGTAGTACGCCTCGACGCTTTCGGGCATGTTGTTATGGATGACGAACCGCACGTTCGACTTGTCGATGCCCATGCCGAACGCGTTCGTCGCGACGATGACCGGCACGTCGTCGTTGACGAACATGCGCTGCGCATGCTCGCGCGTGTCGGCGGCCATGCCGCCGTGGTATCCCAACGCCACCGGATGGTCGTCGTCGGGACACCTGCCGAGCCTGGCCGGCACGAGCGCGCTGAGGTCGTCGGCGAGCTGTTCGACTTCCTTCCTCGTCGCGCAGTAGACGATGCCCGATTCGTCCGGGTGGGACGCGACGTAGTCGACAATCCAGTCGGTCTTGTCCTTGCGGGCGAGTCGTTGCACGTCGAAGTAGAGATTCGGCCGGTCGAAGCCGGTGACGGTGACGGACAGATCGTCGAGGCCCAGCAGGCCGACGATGTCGGCGCGCACCTTTTCCGTCGCCGTCGCCGTCAGCGCGGCGACCGGCGGACGGTCCGGCAGCGAACGCAGGAAGTCGCCGATCCCCAGGTAGCTCGAGCGGAAGTCCTGGCCCCATTGCGAGACGCAGTGCGCCTCGTCGACGGCGACGAGCGCGATGTCGGCGGCGGCCACGAACTGGCGGAACCTTGGCGTTTCGAGTCGTTCCGGCGCGACGTAGAGCAGCTTGACGTCGCCGGCCTCGGCCTGCGCGAAGACCATCGCCTGCTCGTCGGGCGCCTGCGTGGTGTTGACGAAGGCGGCCGGAATGCCGTTGTCGTTCGCCGAGTCGACCTGGTCCTTCATCAGCGAGATCAGCGGCGAAATGACGATCGTCACGCCGTGCAGCAGCACGGCCGGCACCTGATAGCAGATCGACTTGCCGGCGCCGGTCGGCATGACGGCGAGGACGTCGCGTCCGTCCATCACTCCGTCGATGACGTCGGCCTGTCCCGTCCTGAACGATTCGTACCCGAAGTACTTCTGCAGCGCCGCGAGCGCCTCCGTATTGCGCAATCCTTCTCCCCCGATTCGTTGGCGAACGTGAGGATTCAAGTCTACCGCAGCGCCGATCGGACGCCATGGCCACCGTCCCCGACCGGCGTCGCGGGCCCGTTCGCCGACAACCGGTGTCCACGATACGAGACACGGACGGCGCATGCCGGGCCCCCGTCGTGCTACGGTGGCGGCCATGATCAATCGCTCATGTTGTTGTCGCTAACCGAACGCCTGACGCGCGCGGTCACCGACGCATGACTTGAGATCTGCCATTCCGGCTTTCCCGGCCGTGACGACTCGTCCATGAACGGGTCATCTGTTCACGTTTGCGACGTCTTATCGTCGACATCGTCATGGTTCCGGATTTCAGCGGTTCCGATCGATTTTCCCGTCGTACGCGGGCTTCGGGCGACATCTTCGTCACATATCCCGTCCAATCGAACATCCAGCGCCCGCGGCCGGCGTTTCCGGCCGGTCGGGCGCGCGAATCGCATGAAATCAGGAACGAATCATGACCATTGCCAATACCGTCACGCAACTCATCGGCAACACTCCCCTCGTCCGGCTCGACCATGTCGCCGACGGCGTCGAGGCGACGATCGCCGTCAAGGTCGAGTATCTCAATCCGGGAGGCTCGTCGAAGGACCGCATCGCCGCGAGGATCATCGACGCGGCCGAACGCGAAGGCCGGCTACGGCCCGGCGGCGTCATCGTCGAGCCGACGAGCGGCAACACCGGCGTCGGCCTCGCGCTCGTCGCCCAGCAGAAGGGCTACCGCACGATCTTCGTCGTGCCGGACAAGGTGAGCGAGTCGAAGCGGGCCGTGCTGCGGGCCTACGGCGCCGAGGTCGTCGTGACGCCGACCGACGTCGAACCGTCCGACCCCCGCTCCTATTACGCCGTCTCCGACCGTCTCGCCGCCACGATCCCCGGCGCGTTCAAGCCGAACCAGTACTCGAACCCGAATGGCCCGGCCAGCCACTACGCGACGACCGGTCCGGAAGTCTGGAACGCCACGGACGGCGAAGTCACCCATTTCGTCGCCGGCATCGGCACCGGCGGCACGATCTCCGGCACCGGCCGCTATCTCAAGGAAGTCTCGAACGGTGCCGTGACCGTCGTCGGCGCCGATCCCGAGGGATCGATCTACTCCGATCCGGAGCACGTCCACGGTTACCTGACCGAAGGCGTCGGCGAGGACTTCTATCCGGCGGCGTTCGACCGGTCCGTCGTCGACGACATCGTGCAGGTCGGCGACGCCGAGGCGTTCGCGATGACCAGGCGCCTCGCCACCGAGGAAGGGCTGCTTGTCGGCGGCTCGTCCGGCATGGCGGTCGCCGCCGCCATCCGCTACGCCCGCGACCACCACCTGCCGCAAGCCGCCACCGTCGTCGTCCTCGCCCCGGATTCCGGACGCGGCTATCTCGACAAGATCTTCGACGACGGCTGGATGATCGACCACGGCTTCGCCGACGTCGTCGCGGAGACGAGCCAGCCAAGCCTCGTCGATGCCGCCCTCGCCGCCGACCGCGCTCCGGCCCTGTCGTAATTCCGCCTTCCGGCATCCCCGCCAGTTCCCATCGAGCATCCTGCCGGATTGCCCGGCTCCCTCCGGGGAGGAAGCCGCGAACCAGAAAAACAGAAAAACAGAAAGACTTCATCATGACCAATCTCTCATCCGCCTCCCGGTCCACCCGCGCCATCCATGCCGGCCAGGAACCCGATCCCGTCACCGGCGCCGTCTCCACGCCGATCTACATGACGTCGACGTTCAAGCAGGACGGCGTCGGACGTCCCCGCAACGGATTCGACTATTCGCGGTCGGTCAACCCCACCCGCAACGGTTTCGACAGGCAGCTCGCCGCCGTCGAGGGCGCCGAGTTCGCCACGAGCTTCTCGTCCGGCCTGGCCGCCATCGACGTCCTGCTGCGTTCCACGCTGCGTCCCGGCGACGCCATCCTCATCGGCAACGACGTCTACGGCGGCACCTACCGCCTGCTCGCGAAGGTCTTCGTGCCGTGGGGCGTCACGCTCGACGTCGTCGACATCACCGATCCGGCCGCCGTCGGCCATGCGCTGCGGGAGAAGGACTACCGGTACCTGTGGGTCGAGACGCCGTCGAACCCGCTGCTGGGGATTACCGACATCGCCGCCGTCTCCGCGCTCGCCCACGAACGCGGGACGAACGTCGTCGTCGACAACACGTTCGCATCGCCGATTCTCCAGCATCCGCTCGCCGACGGCGCGGACGCCGTCGTCTACTCGACGACGAAATACATCGGCGGCCATTCGGACGTCATCGGCGGCGCCGTGCTGACGAACGATCCCGCCATTGCCGAGCCCGTCGCGTTCCTGCAGAACGCCGCCGGCGCCGTGCCGTCGCCGTTCGATTCCTGGCTTGACATCCGCGGTTTGAAGACCCTCGAACTCCGCGTCCGCCGTCATTCGTCGAACGCGCTGGAACTCGCCCGCTGGATGGAAACGCTGGCGGATCCCGACGAGCCGTCGGCCCCGCTCGAGCGTGTCTGGTATCCGGGTCTCGAATCCCATCCCGGCCACGACGTCGCCGCGCGGCAGATGGACGGCGGGTTCGGCGGGATGATTTCCATCCAGTTTGGCGGCGCGAACGACGACGAGAAGTTCGCGAACGCGAAGAAGTTCGCCGAATCGACGGAGCTGTTCACGCTCGCCGAGTCGCTGGGCGGCGTGGAAAGCCTCGTCGAGCACCCCGGCGCGATGACGCACGCCTCGGTCTCCGGCACCACGCTGGAAGTCCCGTCAAATCTCGTCCGTCTCTCGGTCGGCATCGAGGATGTCCGGGACCTGCAGGCGGATCTGGCGCAGGCCTTCGCCGCGCTGGGAAAGTAGCATCAGCCGCGGCTTTCTCCGGGGAGGAAACCGCGGGTCGTCGTGTTCACCCGATGTGACACGATGTGGGAAGAATCGTTCCATTTATTCTTCCTTTCACGATCACGAGGAGGATCGCATGGCCATTGTCGAGAACGTATCCGAACTGATTGGCAACACGCCGCTGGTCAGGCTCAACCATGTCGCCGACGGCGTCGACGCGACGATCGCCGTCAAGGTCGAGTACTTCAATCCGGGCGGTTCGTCGAAGGACCGCATCGCCGCGAGGATCATCGACGTGGCGGAACGGGAAGGCAAGCTCAAGCCCGGCGGCGTCATCGTCGAGCCGACGAGCGGCAACACCGGTGTCGGCCTGGCGATGATCGCCCAGCAGAAGGGCTACCGGACCGTCTTCGTCATCGACGAGAAGGTGAGCGAGTCGAAGCGGGCCGTGCTGCGCGCCTACGGCGCCGAGCTCGTGATGGCCTCGGCGAGCGCGCCGCCCGAGGATCCGACGTCGTCGTACGCCGTGTCCGACCGGCTTGCCGCCGAGATTCCCGGCGCGTTCAAGCCCGACCAGTACTCGAACCCGAACGGTCCGGAAAGCCACTACCTGACGACCGGCCCGGAGATCTGGCGCGACACCGACGGCAAGGTGACGCACTTCGTCGCCGGCATCGGCACCGGCGGCACGATCTCCGGCACCGGACGGTATCTCAAGGAAGTCTCGAACGGTGCCGTGACCGTCGTCGGCGCGGACCCGGACGGCTCGATCTTCAACTCGCCTGACGGTTCCACGCATCCGTATGTCATCGAGGGCGTTGGCAAGAACTTCTTCCCGACCGCCTACGACCGGTCGATTCCCGACGAGCTCGTGACGGTCGGCGACGCCGAGGCGCTGACGATGACACGCCGGCTCGCCACCGAGGAGGGGCTGCTGGTCGGCGGCTCGTCGGGCATGGCGGTCGCGGCGGCGATCGACTACGCCCGCGAGCACGAACTGTCGAAGGAAGCCACCGTCGTCGTCCTCGCGCCGGATTCCGGCCGCGGCTATCTCGAGAAGATCTTCAACGACGACTGGATGATCGCGAACGGTTTCGGCGACGTCGTCGAGGCGACACGCCGGCCGTCGGTATTGAAGTAAGGGACTCCACTTCGCACTTTCGGGAAGGGCATTCGAAAAGTGCGAAGATCCCGCGGGAGCATCATGACAAGTGAAAGGGGAGGAATGGCGGAAATCCGCCATTCCTCCCCTTTCACGGTGTGGTCGGTTCCTTCGGAATTTTCGCACTTTCCAAGTGCCCTTTCCGAAAGTGCGAGACCGGTCGTCTATGCCAGGCCCACGCGGCGCGCGTTCGCCTTGACATGGGCGCAGCTGGCGTGGAATTGCTCCTCTTCGGATGCCGTCAGGTCGAGGTGGACGATCTCCTCGACGCCGTCGGCGCCGATGACGCACGGCAGCGACGTGAAGAAGCCCTCCTCGCCGTACGTCGTCTCGCCGCCGGTCATCAGCGTCGAGCACGGCATGATGACGTGCTCGTTCGAGACGATCGCGCGCACGAGCCGCACGGCGGCGTCGGCGACGGCGTATTCGGTGCACTGCTTGCCGGCATACGTGACGTAGCCGCCGCGGCGGGCCGCCTCCTCGAGGACGTTGCGGTCGAAGCGGAACCGGTCGGGCTGCTCGTCGCGCAGCTGCGCGAGCGGCTTGCCGCCGAACGCGACGGCGCTCCACGCCGCGAACATGCTGGCGCCATGCTCGCCGAGCATGTAGGCGGTAATCGAATGCTGGTCGATGCCGGTCGTCTGCGACAGCACGTTCTTGAAGCGGCTCGAGTCCAGGGCCGTGCCGGTGCCGAGCACGCGGCGCGGATCACAGCCGGACAGCTTCCAGATCTCGGTCGCGACGACGTCGCACGGATTCGACACGTTGACCCACCGGCCGTCGAAGCCGGCGGCCGCGAGCGGCAGGATGAATTTCTTCGCCGTTTCCGTCGTGTAGAACAGTTCGCCGTCGCGGTCCGTCGCCGACAATGTCACGTTGCCGGCGGCGTTGACGATGACGTCGCAGGCGGCAAGCCGGCCGTAGTCGTCACCGCAGTCGAAAATCGCGACATTGTGCGGGCAGAACGCGAGCGAGTCGCGCAGGTCCTGGACTTCGGCCCGCAGCTTGGCCGTGTGATCGTCGGCACCTGTGCACTGCTCGGTGACATAGATCTCGTCGGCGACGCCCTGCAGCAGCAGGCTGTTCGCGACATGCGCGCCGACGTGTCCCATGCCGACAATGCCGACTCTCGTGATCATTCCCATGGCCGGACCCCTTTCGTCCTCCGTCGTCGCCGTCACGAGCGGACCGATCCGGCAGGCGCTGTCGGATCGGTCGCCGTTTCCGGCAACCCCGTTCCGGAGTGTTTCGTCTCCGCTTGGGCCCGATTATCGCCGTCCGCCGTTCCGTCGGCAGCCGGACGCCCGCATTGTGGCCGAAGTCGGGCAGCGACGCCGGATCTGTTGCGACAGGATGGCCATTTCGTGTCGTCCGGCGCCGGATCGCGTGCCGCACGGGAACAGTCAGGCGGGGACAGTCGGGCGGGACTGTTCCCGCGCAAATCGTCCATGCGCGAATCGTCCATGCGCGAATCGTCCATGCGGGGACCGTCCATGATGCATTCGACGGGCAAGCTGCCGTCCCGCACCGACGGCGGCGCTACCGGGTACGTGACCCGGTGGCGTTACCGGGTGGTGGCGCGGGCGATGACGTACGATTCGGTCCGGATGAGTTCGGGTTCGGTGACGGTGCCGGCGATGCGGCCGAGAATGCGGTCGACGGCCGTCGCGGCGATCCAGTCGAGGCGCGACGCCATCGTCGTCAGCGGCGTCGGCAGGTAGGCGGCTTCCTCGATGTCGTCGAATCCGATGACCTGGACGGCGTCCGGCACCGGAATGCCGGCCGCGGCGAGCGTCACGCTGGCGCCGATGGCCAGCTGGTCGTTCAATGCCACCACGCCGTCGAACGGGTGGCCGGAGGCGATGACGCGCCGCATCGTCTCGACGCCGGAACCGATCGACCAGTCCTGGCCGGTGTAGCCGACGAGGTCCGTCGACAGCGCCATGCCGCGGCGCGCATGCTCCTCGACGATGCCGCGCAGGCGCAGTTCGGCGTTTCCTTCGGTGACGTCCTTGAGGCTGTCGAAGCCGTCGGCGTAGTCGGCACGGGCGCCGATGACGGACAGCCGCGTGCTGCCGCGGTCAATGAGGTAGCCGGCGGCCGTCGCGCCGGCGGCGATGTCGTCGGGCGTGACATGGTCCACCCGGCCGCGGGTGTCGCGGCCGCCGACGCAGACGAGCGGATAGGGCACGTCGAGGTCGTCGGTGGAAACGGAGGCGACCTCGCTCAGCGACAGGATCATGCCGTCGGAGACGGTCGAGTTGAAGTCGCGCAGCAGGTCCTGCAGCCCCTTGGCCGTGCCCTCGGCGTACGTGGTGACGTAGACGCTGCAGCCGCGCCGGCGCGCCTCATCGATGACGCGGTTGGCCAGCTCGGCCAGGTACGGCGGCGTCAGCGTCGGCACGGCGAGCGTGATGAAGCCGGTCTTGCGCCGGTTGAGATTGCGGGCGGCGATATTGACCTGGTAGCCGAGCTCGTCGATGACCCGCTGCACTTTCTCGCGGGTGGCGTCGGTCATGCGGCCGTTGCCGTTGACGACGTTCGACGCCGTCTTGAGCGAGACGCCGGCCCGGGCGGCCACGTCGCGCAGGGTCACGCGCTTGCGGGAACCGTGTTCTTCCATGATCGCCTCGCCTCGTTCCGTCGTCGGTCCGCCGGGCCGCGGACGTTCATCGTCGCCGCGTCGCCGGCTCCTTCGTGATCAGCAGCCCATTGGCTTGCAGCGTCACTATATCCCCCTCCCGGCGACCTCGGAACAGCAGGAGTTCCTCGTCGTCGCCGTCGGGTTGCAGCATCGCGACGTCCTCGCCGCGCCGGTTGAACGCGAAGCGGAACAGGTTCGCGCCGTCGGTGCGCTCGACGACGGTCACGTCGCCGGCGCCGCCGGTCATGCCGATCGCCGGCAGCAATGTCGTTTCGGCGAGCCTGGCCAGCTCGTCGACGGCGAGGTCGCAGCCGACGTACCATGCAGCTCCGCTGCCGTAGTCGTGTTCGGCAATGGCCGGCACGCCGTCGAGTTCCCAGGATCGCGCGCCGTCGCCGGTGTAGGCGGCGACGATCCGCACGTCGTCGGCGACGTCGCGGACGACGGTCTGCCACAGCGTCGACGAACCGAACCCGGCGACCTCGACGGCGTCGGGTTCGCCGTCGATGCCGCCGACGATGTTGAATTCCTCGCCGCCGACGCCGAGCATCGTGCGCAGCGTGCCGTCGCCAGCGCCCGGATAGCCGCCGAGGCCGACCCTGAACGATTCGTCCACCAGGCCGGTGGCGTAGTTGACGACGATTCGTCCGCCCTGCGCCACGTACCGTTCGAGCCGGGCGACGTCGTCGTCTGACAGCATCAGCACCGTCGGCAGCACGACGAGGTCGTAGCCGCTCCAGTCGGAGGCGAGCGGCACGACATCGGCGCGCACTCCGGCGTCGAGGAACGTGCGGTACCAGTCGCGCACGTCGTGCCAGTGGTCGAGCTTCGTCGTCGGCAGCGTCGGGATGGCGGTGCTCCACTGGGACTGTGCGTCGAAGACGACGGCGATGCGCGACGGCACGACGGTCGTGCCGGCCAGTCCGGCCTTCGACAGCGCGTCGAGCGCCGCGCCGGTCTCGCATGTCTGGCGGAAGATGGCCGTGTGTTCTCCGGCGTGCGGCAGCATCGCCGAGTGGAATGCCTCGGCGCCGCCGCGCGACTGGCGCCACTGGAAGAAGTTGACGGCATCGGCGCCCATCGCGACGTGGGCCATCGCGTCGCGCATGAGTTCGCCGTGGCGCTTGCGGGCGTTGACCGGCTTCCACTGCACCGACGACGTCGAATGCTCCATCAGGTACCAGGGGCGGTCGCCGGCCAGCGATTCCACCAGCGCGTCCGAGCACAGCAGCTCGTCGAGGTGCAGCGCGCCCTCGTGGAAGTAGTGATCGTTCGAGACGAAGTCGACGTCCGGCGCCCACGTGGCGTAGTCCATGCAGCACTGGTCGGTGGAGACCATGAAGTTGGTGGTGACCGGCTTGTCCGGGCAGACCGACTTGATGACATCGCGCTCCCTGCGGAAGAAGGCGAGCATGTTGTCGTTGCTGAACCGTTCGAAGTCGAGCTGCTGGGCCGGGTTGACCATCGCGTCGGCGCCCATGTGGCGGGGCAGCTGGACCTCGTCGAACGAACGCATTTCCTGCGACCAGAACGCCGAGCACCAGGCGTCGTTGAGCCGGTCGACGGTGCCGTAGCGCCGCTCGCACCACTTCCGGAAGTCCTTGAGGGCGTTGTCGGAGTAGTCGAAGTGGTTGTTCCAGCCGTATTCGTTGCCGACGTGCCAGGCGGTGACGGCCGGATGGTCGCCGTAGCGTTCGGCGAGCCTGCGGCACAGGTCGAGCGCGTGCTCGAGGTACACCGGGCTCGAGGCGCTCCACGACTGGCGGCTGCCGGAGTGGACGACGTGGCCGTACTTGTCGACCGGCAGCACTTCCGGATACCGTTCGTACAGCCACAGCGGCGCGCTGGCCGTGGCCGACGCGAGGTCGACGGAGATGCCGGCGTCGCCGAGCATGCCGATGATGCGGTCGAGCCAGTCGAAGTTCCATTCGCCTTTCGCCGGCTCGATGCGGTCCCAGCTGAAGATGCCGAGCGCGACGACGTTGACGCCCGCTTCCTTCATGAGCCGGATGTCGTCGGCCCAGGTGTCTTCCGGCCACTGGTCGGGGTTGTAGTCGCCGCCGTAGGCGATGCCACCGGCATGGTCGCCGAGCAGTTCGGGCCAGTTCTGTACACGATTCTTCACGCTGGTTGCTCCTCGTGAGTTGGATTCGGGCCGCCCGCCGGAACGGGCGGCATGTTCGATGGTGATCCGTCGGCGGGACGAATCGTTCTCATTCCTTGACGGCGCCGGCCGCCAGACCCGACTGCCAGTACTTCTGCAGCAGCAGGAACGCGATGACGAGCGGGATGATCGTGATCAGCGAGCCGGTGATGACGAGGTTCTGGATGGCCTGGCCGCCGGCGTTCGACGCCTGGTCCTTCCACTGGTTCAGGCCGATTGTCAGCGGATACCAGCTCGAGTCCCTGATCATGATCAACGGCAGGAAGTAGTTGTTCCACGTCGCGACGATCGTGAACAGCGCCGTCGTCACGATGCCGGGCGCCAGCAGCGGCAACGAGACGGTGAAGAACGTGCGCATCTCGCTGGCGCCGTCCACGCGGGCGGCCTCCAGCAATTCGGTCGGCACGGCCTGCTCCGAGAAGATCCACATCAGGTAGAGGCCGAACGGGCTGACGAGCGACGGGATGATCATCGCCCACGGCGAGTTCGTCAGGCCGATCTGCGCGAACAGCAGGAACTGCGGGACGGCGAGCGCGATGCCGGGCACCGAGATCGCGCCGATGATGACGACGAAGACGGCCTTGCGTCCCGGGAAGCGGAACTTGGCGAGCGCGTAGCCGCCCATGACGGCGAGCAGCGTGGCGCCGCCGGCGCCGACGACGACGTAGAGGATCGTGTTGAGGAACCAGCGGCTAAAGATGCCGTCCTGGTAGGTGAACACCGTCTTGATGTTGTCCCACAGCGCGAACGTCTTGCCGAAGCCGAGGCCGAACGTCGACGTGAAATCGGCCTGCGTCTTCGTGGCGTTGATGAGCAGGTAGAGGAACGGGAACAGGCAGTAGATCGCGAAGATGGCGCAGACGATCGTCAGCATCTTCGAGCGGCGGGGGTTGGCGACGTTCGCGAAGCCGGCCTGGCGGGCGCGGCGGCGCTCGGCCTTCTCGTCGCGCAGGCGGCGGCGCTCGAGTTCCTTTTCCTTGCGGCGCGCGTCGCGGCGGCTGTGGACGGCGGGAGCGGCAGTTTCCTGGAGGGTTGCGGTGCTCAATTCATCTGCTCCTTCATGCTCTTGAGCTGGACGAGATAGGCGATCGCCATCGTGATGATGGCCATGACGATGGCCAGGGCGGCGGCGTAGTTGGTCTGGCCGCCGGAGAAGCTCAGCGTGTACGCGTACATGTTCGGGGTGTAGGAACTGCTGATCGCGTTGCCCGGCACCATGTTCTGCATGATGCTCGGTTCGTTGAACAGCTGGAACGATCCGATGATCGAGAAGATGACGGTGATCGCGAGGGAGCCCTTGAGCTCCGGCAGCTTGATGCGGCGCACGATCTGCCATTCGCTGGCGCCGTCGATGGCGGCGGCCTCGTAGAGGGAGTGCGGGATGGTGGACAGCGAGCTGTAGAAGATCAGCATGTTGTAGCCGGTGAATTCCCACGTGTTGATGTTGCCGATCGCGGCGAGCAGGACGCTGGGCGACAGTACGTTGAGGTGCGTGCCGAACCAGTCGTTGAGGGAGCCGACGAGGCCGTACTTCGCGCTGTACATGAACGCCCAGATCATCGTCGAGACGACGGCGGGCACCGCGTACGGCATGAACGACGAGATGCGGAAGAACTTCGTGCCGTACAGCTTCATCGAGTCCAGCGCCAGCGCCATCAGCGCGGCGAGGAACAGCATGATCGGCACCTGGACGACGGTGAAGAGCGCTACGCGGCCCACGGCGCTCCAGAACAGCGGATCCTTGAACAGCCGCACGTAGTTGGCGAAGCCGACGAAGACGGTGCCGCCGATCATGCGGTTCTGGAAGAACGAAATGTAGATCGCGTAGAAGATCGGGATGACGGTGACGAACAGGAAGACCGCGGCGAATGGCCACATGAACTTCCATCCGCGCCAGTCGCGGCGCCTGCGATTCACGCGGGGCTCTCCCTGCGCCTGCATGTTCGCCGCCTGGGCAGTCGTAGCGCTCATGATTCTTGCCTTTCCTAATGATGCATGGCTACTTGGGTATGGATGCCGACCGCCGGCACCGGTTTCCGGTTTCGGTTCCCGGAGCCCGGGTCACGGGTCCCTGGTCCTTGACCTTGGTCGTGACCGTGACCGGAACCGGCGGTCGGTTGCGTGACAATGGCGCGTCGGGTGGCGCCTCAGTCCTTGTTCGTGACGGTGTAGCCCTCCTGCGTGCCGTGTTCGGCGAGCTTCTCGCCGTAGGTCTTGAACGCGTCGGCGAGCGTTTCCTTGCCGGTGTAGGCGGGCGAGATGTCGTCGCCGTACTCGGTCTGGGCGAACGAGTTGTACGGCAGGTACTGGAACGTGTTGACCGGGCGCTGGGCGGCCTCGGCGAGGATCTTGTTGACGTTCTGGCCGCCGAAGTACTCGTTGGTCGTCTTGTTGGCGTCGGAGTCGGGGTCGACGAAGGAGTCGGAGTTGAGAATGGACTTCAGGGCCGGGAACGTACCGGTTTCGGACATCGTGACGGCGCCATCGCCGAGCGTCATGTACTCGATGAACTTATAGGCCGCGGCCTGGTTCGTCGACTGGGAGGAGATGGCCAGCGACGATCCGCCGTCCTCGGCCGTGTAGTCCTCGCCTTCGGTCCACTGCGGCAGCTGCATGACGCGCCAGTTGCCGGACTGGTCCGGGGCGCCGCTCATCAGGTTGACCGGCATCCAGGCACCGATCGTCAGCGACGCGATCGTGCCGTCGTTGAGGGCGCGGTTCCAGTCGTCCGACCAGTTGGCGATCGAGGTGTCGACGAGGTCCTCGTCGATGAGCTTCTGCCAGAACGCCGTGTACTTCTGCATGCCCTCGTCGTTCATGTCGATCGTGATGTTGTCGCCGTCGACGGTCCACGGCTTGGCGCCGGCCTGCGCGGCCTGGGCCGTGAACGGCTGGTAGTCCATCGAGCTTCCGGAGTTGTTCGTGATGTAGGAACCGGTGGCGCGGATCTTCTTCGCAGCCTCGTAGTAGTCATCCCACGTCTTGATGTCGTCGGCGTTGACGCCGGCCTTGTCGAAGACGGCCTTGTTGTAGAAGAGCACTTCCGGGCCGGAGTCGATCGGCATGCCGTACGGGTCGCCGTTGTACTGGAGCATGTTCCACGGGCCGGAGACGAACTTGTCGGCCTCGTCGGCGGCGCCGTACTGCTTCAGGTCCACGAGGTCGCCGGTAACGGCGAACTGCATGACGGTGGCGTCCTCCAGCATGACGACGTCCGGGGCGCCCTTGCCGGCGGCGACCGCGTTGGCCAGTGCCGTCTGCGTGTTCTCGGCGTTGCCGGTGGAGCTGAACTTGACGGTGATGCCGGGGTTGGCCTTCTCGAACGCCGCGATCAGCTTGCTCATGCTGCCACCGGAATCCCAGCCCCAGAACGTGATCTCGGCGTTGTCGGCGTCGCCCTGCGCGCCGCTCGAACTGCTGCTGCCGCTGCCGCATGCCGTTAGGCTCATGACGGTGGCCAGGGCTGCCAGCGAAGCGAGGACCGGAGTGAATTTGCGTGCTCTCATTGCTCTACTTCTTTCGAACCGTGAACATTGCCATCGGCGTCCTCAACTTCGAAGACGGCGAAATGACATCCGGCAATACAGATCGTTGTATTTCCGGTTGGTACACTGTTGTACCTGAAGAAGATGATACACCGGTGAACCACTTTTGCAAATTCGACATATTCCGCTCCGCGTGTCGCCCGGAATCCGGCCGCTCTCCCCCGCACGGGCAGCAGGGGCGCAAGTCAGTCGCGGCAAAGATACTTGTCGGCGTCCGACAGGCTCTCCCCCGCACGGACAACAGAGGCGCAAGGCCGACGCTTTCCAAGTTCGGCAGTATCCGTTCTCCCCGGCACGGACGACAGGGGCCGGTTGTCCATGCATGGGTGCGACATCGCACTTTTCGACCGGTCATTTGGGAAGTGCGAGGTTTTTCTTTCCGGAGAAAACGAGAAAAAGGGAGAAGATGGCGGGATTCCGTCATCTCCTCCCTTCGGGAGATCAGTCGGGCGAGGCCGGGATCCTCGCACT
Source organism: Bifidobacterium choloepi (assembly GCF_010667615.1). Lineage (GTDB taxonomy): Bacteria > Actinomycetota > Actinomycetes > Actinomycetales > Bifidobacteriaceae > Bifidobacterium > Bifidobacterium choloepi. The sequence goes on from NZ_VYSG01000001.1 coordinate 552,855, forward strand.
TTCCAAATGCCCTTCCGGAAAGTGCGAAGTCTCCCCTGCCTATGCCGCCCGGCCGGCACCCCCAATACCCGGATTTTCCGCCAGAACCGGCGCCTCGGTGAGGTCGGCGCCCTCGTCGGGGACGGCCTCCTCGACAAGTTCGCCGTCGGCGAGTTCCTTTTCGAGTTCCCGGACAATCCTCGCGTGTTCCTTCTCGTCGATCCTGACCTTCGTCAGGAAGACGATCAGGGACAGCACGATCAGCGCGAGCGGAATGTAGTAGGCGAAGATCGAGAACGTGTGGATGTTGGACGCGGTCATGTCGGCGGCGGTCGCGGTGCCGGTCATGCCGGCGGCGACGGCGATGAAGCCGACGATGCCGTTCGAGAACGCGCCGGCGATCTTGTCCAGCATCGGGCGCACGGAGAGCGTGACGGCCTCGTTGCGCCGGCCGGTCTTGAGCTGCCCGTACTCGATCGAGTCGGTCAGGCACAGGATCGCCGTCATCTGGATCAGCGTGCCGGGGATGTAGAACAGGACCAGCGCGACGACGATGACCGGCAGGCTCTTCGAGCCGAAGATGAACAGCAGGTAGCCGCCGATCATGAACACGCAGCCGGCGACGTACAGGAACTTGCGCGGAATGACGCGGTTGAGGACCGGGTAGGCCGGCGCGGCAATGAGGCCGATGACGATCGGCACGACGCCGGCGATCGAGAAGGCGTCGGGCATGCCGAGCACGAACTTGAACAGGTAGAACAGCACGCCGGTGGTGGCGACGTTGGCGATCGCGTACAGCAGGTAGGACAGCGCCACCCACAGCAGCTGGTCGTTCTTGGCGATGGCGGCGAACGCCTGGATGGGGTTGCCGTTCTTCTGGGCCTTCTGGCGCAGCGCGCTGTCGCTTTCCTTCGTGCCGAACGCGACGGACAGCGCCGTCAGGATGCCGAAGATGCCGACGATGACGCCGAACGCGCTCCAGCCGGACTGACCTTCGGTCCACTGGCCGGTGAACTTGTAGGTGAAGAAGGAGACGAGCGGCACGACGACGACGGTGATGCCATTGTAGCCGATCGAGCCGGTGAACGATCCGAGCGACGTGTAGACGGAGCGCTCGTGGGAGTCCTCGGACAGTGCCGGAATCATGCCCCAGTAGGAGATGTCGCGCAGCGAGTAGAAGACGTCGAGGACGATGAACGCGACGACGAACAGGACGATGAACCAGCCTTCGGAGACGTTGACGAGGCCGAACAGGCCAGTGTAGACGATCATCAGCAGGACGGCCGACGAAATGCCGCCGATGAGCTGCCACGGACGGAAGCGGCCGAGCCTCGTCGTCGTGTTGTCGACAAGGTTGCCGAGCAGCGGGTCGATGAAGATCTCGGCGATGCGGATGACGACGATCAGGCCGGTGATGATGCCGATCATCTTCGTCGCGAGCGCCTGGTCGACGCCGGCGAACATCGCGCTCGTCACGTAGACGACGAAGTAGGTGGACAGCGCGTTGTAGAGCGCCGCCTGGCCGAGATTGCCGAACGCGTAGGCGACGCGGCGTCCGTAGTTGACTTTCTTGCCGGTGCCGTTACCGGTCGATCCGGCGGCGACGGCGCCGCCGGTCTGCTGAGAGGCTTCCTGCATGATCGATCTTCTCCTTAGAAGAACCAGGTGGATCGTCCCGTCACGGGACTGCCGCGCGGTGGGCTCGGTTATGGTGCCGATGTCGTTATCGGTGGCGGTCATCGCTGACCGCCACGACTAACAATAAATCATTTTTCTATTTTTGTAAAATTATTTACTAGTTTTAGTAAAATTCAGGCGTGTCGTCATTGCCACCCGTTTCTTCTCGGCGCAATTTTTCCGTCAACAATCGAACGATTCGTCCGCCCTGTCAAGCCGCCATTAAAGCCACTTTCCCGGCGTTGTCACCGCTGCCGAAGCGGATTGAATGCCCAAACCGGGCAGATTGCCAACGAACGCCGCTTGCCGTCTACCCCTATCGCGACTATCATCATTTACTAAATATATTTACTAATTTCGTTCACTATGATGACACGAAGAAGTGTTCAACAGAAAGGAAGCGGCACGATGGCCCTGACTACAACGACGTTCACCGAGGCTTCGCCGGCATCTGCGAATCTCCTGCTCCCCATGGCTTCCGCCATGCACGAGGACCTCCCCCGCAAGGCATGGCTGACGGATCCCGGCGTCTTCGCCGTCAACCGGCTCGACGCCCACACCTCCCATGCGGTGTTCGCCGGCACGCCGGACGATCTCGCCGCGCCGTCCGGCCTGAGGCAGTCGCTCGACGGCGACGACTGGCTCGTCCTGATGGACCGCGCCGACCGGTTCGATCCGGAGCGCCCGGACTTCGCCCGGCCCGACCTCGACGAATCGGCATTCTCGCTTATCGACGTGCCCGGCAACCTCGAGACGCAGGGCTTCGCGCGGCCGCAGTACGTCAACATCCAGTACCCGTGGGACGGCCACGAGGCACCACAGGCTCCCGACGTTCCGGCCGACGGCTTCGTGGCGCTGTACCGCAAGTCGTTCGACGCCGGCGAGGCGGTCGCTGCGGCGATCGGCGACGGCCGTCCGGTCACGCTGACGTTCGACGGCGCGCAGACGGCCATCTATGTCTGGCTCAACGGCGTGTTCGTCGGCTATGGCGAGGATTCGTTCACGCCGAGCGAGTTCGACGTCTCGGCCGTCGTGCGCCCGTCCGGCAACGTGCTGGCCGTCGCCTGCTACCAGTACGGCTCGGCGAGCTGGCTCGAGGACCAGGACTACTGGCGGCTGCACGGTCTGTTCCGCAGCGTCCACCTCGACGCCCGTCCCGCCTTCCATGTCGTCGACATGCCGTTCGTCGCCGACTACGATCCATCCACCGGCACCGGCACGCTGGCCGGCGACGTCGTCGTCGAGGCCGCCGTCGGCACCGACGGCTCCCTCGCCGCGCCGGCCCCCTGCACCGTGCACGCCGTCCTGGCCGACGCCGCGGGCGACACCGCGTGGGAAGAATCGTTCACGGTCGATTTTGTGTCCGCCGATGGTGCCGACGGTCGCCGCGCGACCGCGCATGTCGAGGCGACCATCGACGACGTCGCGCCGTGGAGCGCCGAGCAGCCGACGCTGTACCGGCTGACGGTGACGCTGGAACGTGACGGCGACGCCACCGCAACGGACGGAACCGCCGAAGCAGCCGCGACGGCCGAACCTGTCGGGATTGTCGAGACGGCGACGCAGCGGCTCGGCTTCCGCCGGTTCGAACTCGATGCCGACGACCATGTCATGAAACTCAACGGCAAGCGGATCGTGTTCCGCGGCGTCAATCGTCACGAATTCGACTGCCGCACCGGCCGCGCCGTCACCGACGACGACATGCGCCGCGACATCGCGACGATGAAGCGGCTCAACATCAACGCCGTGCGCACCTCCCACTACCCCAACCAGTCGCGCTGGTACGAGCTGTGCGACGAGGCCGGCATCTACGTCGTCGACGAGACGAATCTCGAGACGCACGGCACGTGGGCCGGACCGGCGGACGTCGAGACGCCGGCGACGGCGATCCCCGGTAGCCGCGACGAATGGCGGGCCGCCTGCGTGGACCGGACCGTCTCGATGGTGCGCCGCGACTACGACCATCCGAGCGTGCTGGTCTGGTCGCTCGGCAACGAGTCGTTCGGCGGCGACGTGTTCCGCTCGATGGCGACCGCCGCGCGCACGCTCGACCCGCACCGGCTCGTCCACTACGAGGGCGTCTTCCACGCCCGCGAGTTCGGCGACGTGTCCGACATCGAGAGCCGCATGTACGCGAAGCCCGACGACATCGTCGACTACCTGACGCAGGGCGCCGACGGTTTCGGCGGCACGCTGACTGGCGACGCGGCCGCGAAGCCGTACGTCTCCTGCGAATACATGCACGCGATGGGCAACTCGGTCGGCGGCATGTCGCTGTACACGGCGCTCGAGGACCTCTACCCGCGCTATCAGGGCGGCTTCATCTGGGACTTCATCGACCAGGCGCTCGAGCAGGAGATTCCGGCAGCCGGCGACGGCGACCTGACTGTTTCCGGAACGCAGCACCGGTCGGCCGGCCGTCCGTCGGCGCGACTGGAGACGCGGCTGGCGTACGGCGGCGACTTCGACGACCGGCCGAACGACGGCGAGTTCGCCGGCGACGGCATCGTGTTCGCCGACCGCACGCTGTCGCCGAAGGCGCAGGAAGTGCGCCAGCTGTACTGCCCGGTCCGGCTGATGCCGGACGAGCACGGCGTGACGGTCGAGAACCGCAACCTGTTCGTCTCGACCGGCGACGCCTACGTGTTCCGCGCGCGGCTGCTGCGCGACGGCGAACCGGTCTGGTCGGGCGACTATCGCCTCGACGTGCCGGCCGGCGCCACCGAACGCCACGACATCGACTTCCCGGCCATCGACGACGTGCACGCGGAATGGACGTTCGAGGTGGCGTTGCTCAACGCCGTCGAAACCGAGTGGGTGCCGGGCATGGAGGAACTCGGCTTCGGGCAGATGACAATTCGCACGCCGGAAGGACAGCCGACGGACAGGCAGAAGACAGACAAGCAGAAGACAGACACCGCGCCGGCGGCTTCCGCGACCGTCGTCGACGGCCGCTGGAATCTCGGCCTGCAGGCGGGCGACACCGCCGACGGCACCGATGTCGACGTGCTGCTGTCGCGCGCGAAGCCGGGCATCGTCTCGCTGCGCCGGCGCGACCCGCGCCGTCCCGACCTCGTCGTCGCACCGCCGCAGCTGCTGACGTTCCGTCCGCTGACCGACAACGACCGCGGCAACGGGTCGGGCTTCGAGCGTGCCCAGTGGTTCGGCGCCGGCCGCTACGCCCGCTGCGTCAAGTCGGAGTTCTGGACACTCGACGGCGGCGAAGCCACGCCGGCGCCGCTGCCGGCGGACAGCGACGGCACCGTGCGGCGCGGTGCCGGCACGGGCATCGTCGCCGAATACACGTTCGAGCTGGCGTGTCCGCAGCGTCCGCTCGTCACGGTGCGCTACCGGGCCACGGCCGACGGCACGCTGCGGCTGACGGCGACGTATCCGGGCGATGTCGACGCGGCGACGATTCCGGCGTTCGGTCTCGAGTGGGCGCTGCCGGCGTCGGTCGACCGGCTGCGCTGGTACGGTCGCGGACCGGCGGAAACCTACCGCGATCGCAAGGCCGGCGGCAAGCTCGGCATCTTCGAGTCGACGGCGGCCGACGACTTCGCGCCGTACCTGGTGCCGCAGGAAACCGGCAATCACGAGGACGTGCGCTGGATCGAGGCGTTCGACGCCGACGGCCACGGCATGCGCGTGACTGCCGCCGGCGAGCCGTTCGCGGCGAGCCTGCTGCCCTATTCGTCGCTGGCGATCGAGAACGCGACGCACGCGGACGAGCTGCCGCCGGTGCGTCACACGTTCCTGCGGCTGCTGGCCGGCCAGATGGGCGTCGGCGGCGACGATTCGTGGGGCGCCCCGGTCCACCGCCAGTACCAGCTCGACAGCTTCAACCCGCTCGTCCTCGACGTGACGATCCGGCTGAAGTAGCCTGCAGCCCCTCTCCTTTCCCCGCTTTCTCCTCTCTTGATGTCGCGCCAGACGAGGCTCGTCGACAACGTGACGTGATGGCGGACCGTGCGCTTCGTCGCGATGGCGTCGGCGAGCGTGCGGATGCCGGTGTTCGCGAGTTCGTGCTGGTCGATGTCGAACGTCGTCAGCGCCGGCGACGTGTACTGGGCGATCGGCTGGTTGTTGATCGAGATCAGGCTGACGTCGCGCGGCACGATGACGCCGGCGGCCGTGAACGCCTGCAGCACGCCGACGGCGATGACGTCGGCGGCGCAGATGAAGGCGTCGGGCAGCCCCTTGCCGCCGGCCGGATGCGAGCCCGGCTTCGTGCCGAGCTCGGCGACGATTCGTTCCCCGAGTCGCCGTCCGCTCTCGACGTTGAACGTGCCGCCGATGAAGTCGAGACCCTCGATGTCGAGGCCGAGCCGCGGCGCCCAGTTCTCGAATGCGACGTGCCGCATGTCGTCGGGATAGTCATGGGTGCCCATGATGTGGCCCAGGCCGCCGATGTAGCCGACGCGGTACATGCCGGCATCCACGCACGCATCGAGGGCGTCGAGGATGGTCTGCGACAGGTCCGGTGCCACCGAATCGAACATGTTCGGCGCCGGGTTCGTGTCGAGGAAGACGCCGTACGGCAGCACGTCGTGCAGCGCGGCGAGATCGGCGTAGTCGTCGAGTTCCGCGCCGACGGCGACGAATCCGTCATAGTCGCCGGCGGCGGCGATCAGGCCGGGCACGTCGCGGTGGAACGTGCAGGTCATGTGCTGCTCGGCCGCGCATTCCACGACGATGGTGCGCAGCGCGGCGAAATACTCGTCCTGCACATGGTCCTCCGGATTGACAAGGTCGAGGACGGCGATGGTGCGCGGCAGCGTGCCGTGGCCGCCCTGGATTTCGTAGCCGAGCTGTTCGCATGTCTCGATGATCTTGCGTCGCGTCGCGTCCTTGATCGACAGCCTGTCGTCGCCGCTGAGCAGCCGCGACACCGTCGCCTGCGAATAGCCGGACTTCTCGGCGATCTCCTTGATCGTGACCATCGAATAATCCTCCCCGTGCTTCCCCCGGCCGCGACCTCGCGACCTTTTAGTAAAGGATTTTACTAATACTATCACGCGGATTTACATGACATCACGGCCTTACAGGCGAGCGGCGGCAATCAGTTCGCGGGTGTAGTCAGCCCCGGGATGCCCGAGGATGTCGGCGGTGGGACCGGACTCGACGACATGGCCGTCATGCATGACGACGATCCAGTCGGCGAGGTGCTGGACGACGCCGAGGTCGTGCGAGACGACGACGATCGCCATCGCCGGGTTGACGGCGCGGGCGGCCTGCAGCGCCTCGAGGATCTGCACGCGGGCGGCGACGTCGATCGCGCTCATCGGCTCGTCGGCGAGCAGCACCGACGGCCTGACGACGAGGGCCCGGGCGATCGCGACGCGCTGCGCCTGGCCGCCGGACATGTCGCACGCATAGCGGCCGGCAAACTCGGCCGGCGACAGCGCGACGATCTCGAGCGCCTCGGCCACGCGCCGCTCCACGTCGACCGGCGACAGCCCCGGCTCGCGCAGCCGCAGTGGTTCGGCAATCGACTGCGCGGCCGTCCAGCGCGGATCGAGCGAGTCGAACGGATTCTGGTAGACGACGCCGGTCGCGGGAATCGTGCCGTCGCCGGCCGCGCCCCCGTCGGCGGCATGCCACGTGACAGTGCCGGCGTCCGGCACGTCCATGCCGAACAGGATCCGCGACGTCGTCGTCTTGCCGGAACCCGACTCGCCGATGATCGCGACGCACTGTCCCTCGCGCACCGTCACGTCGACGCCGTGCAGCACCTCGACAGCCTTCCGGCCGCGGCCGAACGACTTGACCAGTCCCCTCGCCTCGACGACCGGCCGGTTTCCGTTGACATCGTGCCGCCTTGCGTTGCTTTCCATGAATCGTTCTTCCCTTCCAGACATTCGGCTCACCGCAGGCTCAGCGTCTTCGCCGCCGTCACGAGCGTCCTCGTCCGCGCCACCGACGGCGCGGCGAGCAGGTCCGCCGTCGCGCCCTCGTCGACGATCCTGCCGTCGTCGAGCACGTAGCTTCGCGTCGTCGCGTGCGCGAGGACGGAGAAATCGTGCGTGATGAACAGCATCGACGCGCCGAGGCCGTCGACGAGCGAGACGAGCAGGTCGACGATCTGCTTCTGCGTCGTCGAGTCGAGCGCTGTCGTCGGCTCGTCGGCGATGATGAACCGCGGCGACGTCACCAGCGCCGTCGCGATCGCGACGCGCTGCTGCTGGCCGCCGGACAGCGCCGTCACCGGCCGGTCGGCGAACTGCTCCGGCAAGCCGACTTTCGCCAGCATCTCCAGCACCCGCGCACGCCGCTCCTTCTTCGTCAGGTCGTAGTGCAGCTTCAGCGGCAGCTCCACCTGGCCGGCGACGGTCTGCACCGGATTGAGCGCCGCCTGCGGATTCTGGAAAATCATGCCGATGCCGGCACCGCGCAGCAGCGCCATCACGTCGTCGGGCAGCCCGACGACCTGCGTGCCGTTGACGTCGATGCGGCCGCCGACGTCGAAGCCGTCCGGCAGCAGGCCCATGACGGCCCGCGAGATCATCGACTTGCCGGAGCCCGACGAGCCGATCAGCCCCACGCGTTCGCCGTCGCCGACCGTCATCGTCACGTCGTCGACAATCCGCCGGCCGCCGTAGTCGACGGTCAGGTTCTCGATGGTCACGCTCATTCGTCCGCCTCCGTAATCCTGATACTGACTGTCACGTAGTCGTGGTCGCCGTCAGCATCGTCATCGGTGACGATCCGCGCGCTGTTCTGCCGCAACGCCGGATTCGTCAGCGGATCGGCGGCGTCGCGCAGGGCGTCGCCAAACAGGTTGAGCGCGAGGACGGCGAGCGTGACGGTCAGGCCCACCCACAGCACCGTCGCCGGATAGACGGCGATGAATTTCGCCGACGTCGCCAGCGAATGGCCCCAGCTCGCGGTGCCGGACGGCACGCCGACGCCAAGGTAGGTCAGGCCCGCCTCGGCGAGCACCGACGTGCCGGCGGCCATCGACAGCTGCACCGTCATGACCGGCCGGATATTCGGCAGGACATGGTGGACAAGCACATTCCAGGACGATCCTCCCGCCCGGCGCGCGGCCTCGACATAGGCGCTGTTCGCGACGAGCAGCGCGGCCGGTCGTGCCACGCGCGCGAGGTTGAGGCCGTAGCTCAGGCCGCAGGCGGCGACGATGACCCAGATCGAGCCGCCGAACGGCACGGCGAGCATCAGCGCGACGAGGATGGTCGGGATCGAGATCAACGCGTCGACGGCGACGACCGAGCCGTGCGCCAGCGCCGACGATCCTGCCGGTCCGGCGACGCGGACATTCCGGCGCGTGCCGGACACGCTGCCGGTATCGTCGGCATCGGCGCCACGGCCGCGGTCGGCGTCGCCGCGGGAGAATCGTGCCGAAATCATCGCGGCCGTCAGCGCCGTGCCGAGCAGGCCGGCGACGAGCACCGCGAGGACGGCGATCAGCAGGTTCGTCGCCGAGCCGGCCATCAGCCAGCTGAAAACGTCGGCGCCGGTGCCGTCGGTGCCGAGCCAGTGGGCGGCCGACGGCGCGGCCCACGTATTGAAGCCGTCGGTGTCCCACAGCGACCGCGGCGTCCAGAACAGCGAGACGGCGGCGACGGCGATCCACAGGCCGAGCACGACGACGGCGAACTTGCCGGTCGGCCGGCGCCAGATCGACGCGCAGACGATGCGCAACCGGGAACTCTTGCCAGTGACATTGCGATTCATGCGGCACGCTCCAGTCGTGGGTCGAGGGTGCGGTGGGCGACGTCGACGGCGAATCCGACGACGAGGAAGAAGGCGGCGAGCATCAGCAGCTCGCCCTGGACGGCGATGAGGTCGCGCTGGCCGATGTCGGTGACGAGGCCGGTGCCGATGCCGGGCAATGCGAACAGGTTCTCGACGACCATGACGCCGGTGATCATCTCGGCGAATGTCAGGCCGACGACGGAGACGAGCTGCGGCGTCGCGAGCCGCAGGCCGACGGTGACCATTGCGCGACGGCGCGTCATGCCGCATGCCATCGCGAGCGCGATGACGTCGCCGTTCGTCTCGACGTCGAGCAGTGCCGAGCGCGTGTAGCGCATGATCGACGCGCCGACGATGATGCCGACCGTCAGCGCCGGCAGCACGAGGCAGGTCAGCGCGCGGCCGGGCGACGCCCAGCCGTCCTGCGGGAAGCCCTGCGTCGGCAGCACCGACAGCACGCCGGTGCCGCTGCCGAGCAGCAGGATGAGCAGCAGCCCGGCCCACAGCGCCGGCACGGCGCCGCCGACGACGGCGATGGCCTGCAGCAGCGAGCGGACCCAGCAGCGTCGCGCGAGGACGGCGGCGCAGCCGAGCGAGATGCCGAGCACAAGCGCGATGGCGAGACCGAGCAGGATCAGCGGGAACGTGACGGCGGCGCGGCCGGCGACGATCGCGGCGATCGGCTGGCCGGTGAGCATCGACGTGCCGAAGTCGCCGGTGACGACGCCCTTGAGCCAGCTCAAGTACTGGACCACGAGCGGTTCGTCGAGGCCGAGTTCGGCGCGCAGCGCGGCGATGCGGGCCGGCGACGCGTTCATGCCGGCCATGACGGCGGCGACGTCGCCGGGCAGCACGCGGATGGCCGCGAAGATCAGCACCGAGACGACCGCGAGCGCCACGACGAGCAATCCAAGTCGTTGGAGCGTGAATTTCATGGGCTATCCTTACGCGACGTACACCACGTCGTAGAGCGGCATGACGGTCTGGTTCATGTTGACCGGGAAACCGGAGACACCGGCGGCCATCGCCGTCGTGACGCGGTAGTTGAACAGCCAGTCGCAGACGGCGTCTTCGGAGACGAGACGCGCGGCCCTGGCGAGCAGCGTCTCGCTGTCGGATTCGCTGGCTGACGACAGCGCCTGCGCCGTCAGCTGCTGCACGTCGGCGGCGTGGTCGCCGGTGTAGTTGAAGTAGTAGTCGGGGTTGGCGTAGTTGGAGAAGTCGTGGCTCTCGTTGTGGTCGACGATCGACAGGTCGTAGTCCTTGTCGGTGTAGACCTGCTGCAGCCACGTCGAGAACTCGACGACGTTGACGGTCAGGTCGATGTTCGCCTTCTTGAGCTGCGAGCGCAGCTGGTCGCCGATTTCGGTGCCGTAGGTGTTGGCGTACGTCAGCGTGAGTTTCAGCGGGTTGTTCTCGTCGTAGCCGGCTTCCTCGAGCAGTTCCTTCGCCTTGTCGAGGTCGTACGGGTAGAGGCCGGTCAGGTCTTCGTAGCCGGGGTCGAGCGACGGGATCGGGCCGCCGAGCAGCTTGTCGGTGCCGCCGCGGGAGGCGATCAGCTGTTCGTGGTCGATGGCGTAGCGGATGGCCTGGCGCACGCGGATGTCGCCGGTCGCCTTGTCGGCGGCGTTGTTCATGCCGAGCACGTACTTGTCGGTGCCGTCGCCGGCCTGGACAATGTACGCCGGATTGTTCTCGAACGTCGTCGCGAGCGACGAGCTGATCGGCGCGAGCACCTGGACGTCGCCGGAGCTCAGCGCGTTGACGGCGGCGTTGTCGTCGGTGAAGTACCTGACGACGACGGTGGCCGTCTGCGCCTTCGACTCGCCCCAGTAGTCTGGGTTGGCCTTGAGCACGACCGAATCGTTCTCGTTGAAGCTGGCGACGGCGTACGGGCCGGAGCCGAGCGCCGACGTCTTCATGTCGGTCGCCGTCGCCGCGTTCGATTCGACCTTGCTGTCGAAGACGAGGCCGGCGCGGCCGGTCAGCGCCCACAGCAGGTCGGGGTACGGCTCGCTTAGCGCGATGACGACGGTGTAGTCGTCGGGTGCGCTGACCGACTTGAAGTTGCGTAGCTGGTCGTAGTCGTGGTACTGGTTGTCGACGAGCGTCTGGATGGACCAGACGGCGTCCGCCGCCGTCAGCTTGTCGCCGTTCGAGAACGTCGCGTCGCGGTTGAGCGAGAACGTGTACGTCAGGCCGTCGTCGCTGACGGTCCAGCTCTTCGCGAGCGCCGGCTTGACGCCGTTCGACTCGTCGCGGGCGACGAGGCCTTCGTAGACGTTGCCGATCAGCAGCTGGTCGAGCGCCGATCCGGCGGTGCCGCGAATGTCGAGGTTCGTCGGCGCCAGTTTCAGCCCGATCGTCACGCTGTCCTGTCGCGTGGGCTGTTCGGCCTGGCTTTTCGGCACGATCCACGCGACGAGGAACGCCGCGATGAACGCGACGATCACGAGCACGGCCACCCACCGCTTCGGCACGCCGGACTTCGGCCCCTTCAGCCGTCCGGCCAGCGTCGGGTCGAGCGTCATCCCGTTGACGGTCGTCCCGTTGTTCTTCTTCGTCATCTGTCTTCTCCCCCGGCGCGCCGGGGTTCCCTATGCGGTCCGTCGCGCCTCGACGGTCATGGCGGCGCGGCCGGCCTGCATCTGGCAGTGCCGGTCACGTTGGCGGCATGGCTTGCGGGCCGGAAGAAGGTACGATTCTCCCCGCCTGCCCGCGTCCGCAGCCACCATGGCTCCGTCTGGTTGTGTCATGTGTTGTCTTGTCAGCTCACCGCCCGAACCCGGGTCGGCTGCCCGGTTCCCGAGTATAGCGGATCCCCCCGCCGGCGCAAGCCGGCCGGTTCCCCAAGATGTCACAAACCCGAGCTGCGAGCCCGGGTTTGCGACATCGAAAAGACCTGCTCCGCTACCGCCGCCACTGGCAGGCGGCAAGGTCGACGCGCAAGCCCGGGGCACCGGCGTTGCCGCGGGACGATTCGCCGATGAATGGGACGCCCTCCGCCTCGAGCCGTGCGCGCTGCACGTCGGGACCGCCGAACGCGAAGCCCGGCGCAAGCGATCCGTCGCGAAACACGACGCGGTGGCATGGAATCTCGCCTTCCGCCGGATTGGCATGCAGCGCATATCCGACCATCCTCGCATTGCGCGGCCGCCCCGCCAGCGCCGCCACCTGTCCATATGTCGCCACGCACCCCCGGGGAATACGACGGACGATGTCATAGACCACGGCATTGAACGGCCGCGAACCGGAATCGCGCTCCGTCTCGGTGTCGATTTTCTTCGCCATGGTTCCCTCCTCGCGATCAATTGTGCTGCACTTCCCCTGGATGTCGCAATCCCGTAATCCGATCGCGGGATGGCGATATCCGCGAGAAGCGAGCAGTCACAGGAAAGAAAAACATAGGGAACTTGTCACAGGATTCGCAACCTTGTAACGTGCATGCCCCTGATGCACGCACAGGATTTTTCACCATTCAAAATCCTGTGCGTCACCTTCCGCGCTTGACTCTTAAAAACGCTGGAACATGGCCATGCTCACTGTTCGGTTTTGTGAGAAAACGCATGGAATTTCAAAACGGCGAAAATCTTGTGCGTCCAATCAGTCTTCCATCGTCACGTTGACGTAGATGCGCAGGTAGTTGCCGAGCCGCTCGCCATAGAGCAGCTCGCCGAACACGCGCTTGCCGGCGTCCATCAGCCGCGCGATGATCTCGTTCTCGTGCGCGCGCAGAAAACCCAGCGACCGTTCGCCAAGCAGCACTTCGACGGTCCACCGGTCGGCCATGTCGTCTGGGTGACGACGGAACGTCAGCTTCGTGCCACGCGCCGTCCCGTCGACCAGCGGCTGCAGTTTCGCGGGATCGTACGGGTCGGGACGATGCGGATCGTGAAAACCGCGGTTCGCCACGAGATACGTGCGCTCGATCAGCAGGATCTCCTGGCCGTACGGCTGCGGCAAGCCGCCGTTCGCCGCCAGGTTCGCGAGCGCAATGGCCTGTTCGCCACCGCCAAGGTTCTCGAACGACAACAGGTCGTGCGAATCGTGGCCGTCAGTCATGACTGTCCTTTCTTCAGCGCCGCGATGCGCTCGCGGTAGTGGTCGCGCTGCCGTTCGTAGGCAGCGACGGAACTCTTGAGACCGGCCGTCCGCTCCTCGATCCACGCCGGGTCCCCGAGCTGTTCCCGGTACGCGAGCGGCGGCGTGTTCAGCAGCTCGTCGACGCGATGCCCGAGTTCCTCGATTTTCGCCTGCATCATCTCGATTTCATGGGCGAGCTCGTCGTCGGAGAACGTGCCGTAGTCGGGGTCGTCGGCCTGGCTTGCCGTCAGGACTACCAGCGACTCGAGCGCAGTCAGGTCGCCGTTCGCGAGTGCCGCCTGCGCCATCCGGTAGTATTCGGCGCGCCGTGCGTCGCCAGGATGCAGGTCGGGATGCAGCCGCCGCGCCAGCGTGCGGAACAGCTTGTTGACTTTCCTCGCGTCGTCGGGCTTGAGCATGGACGATTCGGCTCGCTGGTCGAGCAGCTGCGTCAGTATCTTGCGCTGTTGCTCCAGCGATTCGATCCACTGTTGGTATTCCGCGACCAGCTGTGCCTCGACGGCTCGCAGATGGTGTTCGTCGAGCGTGCTGCCCTGGTTGACGAGTGTCTGCAGCAGCGCGAATCGCCGTTTTTCCCGGGCGGCTTCGAGCGATGTCTCGACGAGCCGTGTTTCCCACACGCCTATTTTCAGCGCGTAGTCGGCTCTGACCTGCGGCAGTGCCTGCTGCCTGATCTGGTCGTAGGTGGCCAGCGCGTCCGCCAATGTGCCGCGGCATTGTTCGAGCGTGGCGAGCAGCTCGTCATGTGTCATGCCGGTCATGATGCGTCGCCGTCCTGCGCGTTGCCCAGCAGCTGCGTCATCGTCGTCACGCCGTCCTGTGCTTCGCCCAGCAGCTGGTCGAACAGGTCGAGGCCGGAGCGCACGGTCTGTTCGAGGCTGGTGACGGCCGTCTCGTAGTAGCCGAGCGCTTCGCGGTAGTCCGGCTGGCCATGTTCGTCGCCTTCGCCGTTGGCGGCCATGTCGCCGAGACGCAGCGCCGCCGAGCCGGCGATGCGCGTGTTGTGCTGGAGCATGGCCATGTCGTGGGCGCGACGGTACCAGTCGGCGGCGGTGACGCCGGCGTCCGGATCGCCGTCCGGTCCCGTGAGCAGTCCGGACGTGAACAGCATCGGCACCTCGGCGTCTTCCTCGGCGGCCGCGCGGATTTCGCCGACCACCCACGGATTGTCCGACAGGTCAGAATGCTTGCGCAGCAGTTCGGCGTAGGCGAAGCAGGCTTCGGCGATGCCGGCGCTGGCGGCGCGGCGGAAGCATGCCGCGGCGCGCACCGGTAGCTCGGGCTTCTTCGGAGCGGAGTAGAACCGGCGTCCCTGTTCGGTCTCGCTTTCGGGTGACCAGTCGAAGGCGGAGCGATAGTACTGGCCTTCGGCACGGTCGTATTCGTACAGGTAGCCCAGACACAGCCACGCCAGCGCCGATCCGCGGCCGGCGGCGTGCCGGAACAGGATTTCGGCGGCGCGGAAGCTGTCGATCCGGTCCTGCCGGTCTTCGGGTGCCGTGAAGCGCACGCCGTCGGCGTAGTAGTCGACAGCCCAGCCGAGCGCCTCGTCGCCTTCGGGGTCGGACACGTCGACTTCGTCGGTGCAGTAGTCGTCACTGCGCACATCGTGATAGCAGGCGATGCCGTACGGCGCGTCGCCGGCGTGCTCCCACGTCGTGACCACGCCGGTGTGCCTGACTTTCACCATCGGATAGCACCAGAGGCGGTCGCGACCGACCACGCGACCGTCTTGCCAGACGGGAATGGTGATGTAGATGGATGGCAGCAGCGGCCCGATGATCGGATCGTCATGCCTGAAGTACCAGCCGCCGGCGAGTTCGCGGACGGGAATGTTGTCGTGGGGATTGACCAGTCGCGGCAACGATTCGTCCGGCTTGTCCGGATCCTTGCCAGGATTGAAACGGTCCAGATCGCCAACGTCGTGGCGGAGCCCGTTCGGATACGCAATCGGCTCCTCCTCCGCATGTCCCATCAGCCATCGCATGTCATGTACTGCGCCCGCCACGTCGAAGCACGGGCTGGACTCCGGCAACGGCGTCGCCTTGGCCTTCGCCGCGATCTCCTCGCGCTTGCGGATCCTGCGTTCGGCCTTGCGCCGCTCGGCTTCCCGTTTCTTGCGTTCCCGCTCCTCCCGGTGAAGTTCCCGGTACCGCTGCCTGGCGGCATCCCACATCGGTTCGTCGGCGAGCGCGGCATAGATGGCCATCGTGCGGTAGTCGCCGGTCGCGAGTGCCCGGGCAGCGGGGGTATGCAGGTCGGTATCGTAGGCGAATCCGGCTTCTTTCCCATTCTGTGGCGACGATTCACGCTGACTCACGGTCTGCGCATTATCGATGCCTTCCCTATCCGGAGATGTGGAATTCCTCGGGCGGAACATCGTGGTCTCGAGGAAGTGGCGGATGCCGTTGTCGATGCGGGCGCGGTCCCCGTCGGACAGTTGCGCGGCGAAGGCTTCCGTAGAAGCGCTTTCGGCAGCCACGGCCAGATCTAGCAGTTGCAGTTCTTCCTGAATGGCTTGGAAAATCGGAATGTACAGGTTGACGAACCGTTCTTCCTCCCTCTCCACCCTGTCGGGGTCGGGGTCGCCTTGTGCCAGGTCCTGTTCGAGAGACTTGACGGCACGCGTCATCGTCTTGATATCGAGATCGTAGAGCAACGGCAACGAATGCCAGGGAATCCCCTTCATGCGCGCCCCGAATGCCACGCGAGAATCGTTCGATTCGCACAGCCTGCCAATAAGTCCGTATGCATCCTTCACCCGCGGAGCAGACTCTTCAAGATTCGCAAGATGCCGCTTCATCGCGGTCACCAACCGGTTCCCTTCCATGGCGGTCATTGTATATGCTTGCCAGCGGGTCACGCACATGCCGACTCTTTCCACTACAAGACCGCCAAAAACCGCCACGAATGTCGTCTGCGCGGTTCTTGTGGACCAACTATCACCCGGCTTCAGCCGGACACGGGCCCATGGAGGCTGCCTGGCGACCACCCACTCCAAGCCCTTGGTTTTCGTCGGAAAAACACGGGCCTAAGGAGATGGAATGGCGACACCCCTCCTCAAGCCCGCATTTCCGGACCACAAAACACGTGCCTACGGAGAGCGGAACCCGACGCCCCTCCTCAAGCCCGCATCGAATCGTTCAAGGACATGATCACCAGTCGCGACGTACAACGGAAAACACCACAGTTCAGAGCTCGTCGAGTACGGACAGCGCGTGGCCGAGCCGGGATTCCATGACGGAACGGGATTGGTTGTCGACATGGCG
The DNA here is from genome assembly GCF_010667615.1 of Bifidobacterium choloepi. Taxonomy (GTDB): domain Bacteria; phylum Actinomycetota; class Actinomycetes; order Actinomycetales; family Bifidobacteriaceae; genus Bifidobacterium; species Bifidobacterium choloepi. The sequence continues at coordinate 569,603 of NZ_VYSG01000001.1, forward strand.
CAGCGAGGCCCGGGGCATCATTTGGGACACGGCGGACCGCAGGATGGGCAGCCATTGCGCGGCTTCCACAGGCGTCACGCCGAATAGCGACAGGCTGTCGTCACCCATTAGGCGGCCGACAGTTACCTCCGCATCGCCAAAGAGAGCCAGCTGATGACTGTCGCCGGCATGATCGTCCCATGGCTCCGGATTGAGGTCGAAGGCCGGGGCCAGCTGCCATCCGTCACCCGGGGCGAGACGCAGGAATCCGTGGTTGCGCAGGTGGTCGTCGAGATTGCCGATGGCGGCGCCGAACATGGCTCGTTTCCAGAGCTGGACCGTGTCGGCGCCCAGCGTGCGGGTTTCCTCGGCGAGATCCAGCCAATCGCCACCTTCGCCGTCGACGGCTTCCAGCGCCGTCATGGCGGACATGTACGGAATGCGCTGCATGGTGTCCGGAGCGGAGCCGCCGAGTCGGTCGAATCGTTCCGTCAACAGGACGGTGCGCTGGTTGCCATTGACGTCGGCGATGCCGACGGTACGATGCTCCGGCACGTCGATGCCAGCCATCGCGGCGATTTCGAGCGTGACGGCCTCCCAGCCGATGACATCCCATTCGTCGCCGTTCGGCTTGGGAAACTTGGCAAGCCAGAGGGTGTTGCGATCCATGACAGATGCCTTGGGTCGCGCGCCGCCGAGCGAGCCGGTGGCGCGGTAGAGCCGACGGAGTTCCGTGTCGTCGATCTCGCGACCTTCCTCGACGGCGTCGGCGGTGTTGAGCAGTTCGGGCAGGTTGGCGAGCACCGGCACACCTTCCTCGCCGGCGAGCGGAACACCATCGTCGAGGAATCGCAGTGCTCCCTGCCGGGTCAGGTCGTTGACACCAAGCAGGTATTCGCTTTCGGTCAGTCTGGTGCGCTTGAGATCGCGGGCAAGGACCTTGCGTCCCCAGCGGTCCGGCGCCGCGTCGGAGAAGGGGCCGAGGCCGTGAAAATAGTAGGACGCCGACGACAATGGCAGCGAGGGAAACAGCGGCGTGGCGCCATTGCGCTCGAGATAGGAGCCGGAGTACCGGAACGTCAGGTCGTCGCCGCTGCAGTACAGCGTGCCGGCGGTAATTTCCTCTCCGTCGGCCGTCGTCGTCGCGACGGTCACGGTGGCGCGTGGGGAAAGCTGCATGGTCATGGCTGGGCCTCCGATGGTCAGTGACGGACACGCTGGGGAAGGATCTGGTTGGCGCGGATGCGGCCCAGATCGGTCGTATAAGGGTCGACGGCGGCGACGAGCGGGTCGGCGAGCTGCAGGATCCGCGCGATGCTCAGCAGCGAGTCGGTCCTGACGGACTTGCCCTGTTCGACGTTCGCGACGGTCGTTGGCGAGACGCCGGCCCGCTGCGCGACGTCGGCGATCGTCAGGTTGAGCAGCTTGCGCTGCTGCTGAAACCGCTCCCCGATGAGCCTCAAGTCCCGCCGCACTTTCGTCGGTACGTATTTCATGCGATTCTCCCGACTTGGTTTGCTGACATATAACATATCGTATTCTATATCGTCCATGAGATAGTCACCAGTAAACTAGTGCTTAATTGATTCTCTTTCATATACGATTTCCGCCGAAATGACGGCGTGACGGTAGACTGGTCGAATCGTTCGCGAACATGGGTTCGCGACTTGTGACGAAACGTTTCGGGGAGAACAGAACCGTGTCCAACTGGGCGAAGAGAGTGCTGTCGCTGGCGGCGGCGCTGACGATGACGATCGCCGTCGCGGCGTGCGGCAACGCCGACAGCCGCACCGTGCTGACGGTGTGGTCGTGGGAGCCGAGCATGAAGACGCTGATCGAGAACTTCGAACACGAGAATCCCGACATCGTCATCAAGCAGGTCTCGACGGCGAGCTACGACAAGCTCAACTCGGCCATCCAGGACGGCTACAACACGCCGGACGTCGTGCAGCTCGAATACTACGCGCTGCCGCAGTACGCCGTCAGCGGCCAGCTCGTCGACCTGACCGACCGGACGGCCGGCTACGACGACGTGTTCACGCCGGGCACGTGGGCATCCGTGCAGCTCGACGGCGACGTCTACGGCGTGCCGATGGATTCGGGCCCGATGGCGTTCTTCTACAACAAGGACGTCTTCGAGCAGGCCGGCGTCGACCCGACGACAATCAAGACCTGGGCCGACTACTACAACGCGGCCAAGAAACTCAAGCAGATCGGCGTGTACATCACGGCCGATTCCGGCAGCGACGCGAGCTTCTACGAATCGATGATCTGGCTGGCCGGCGGCCGGCCGTTCTCGACGTCGCACGACGGCAAGGAAGTCTCGATCAATCTCAACAAGGACGAGGGGACGATGACGTTCACCGAGTTCTGGCAGAAGATGATCGACGAGGGCCTTGTCGACACGACGCTGACGACATGGTCCGACGGCTGGAAGGAAGCCGTCGGCAACGGCGAGATCGCGTCGCTGTTCGCCGGCGCATGGATGCCGTCGCTGCTGCTGGCCGACGTGCCGGCGTCGGCGGGCCTGTGGAGGGTCGGACAGATGCCGACCGAGAACGGCGAGGCGACGAACGCCGAGAACGGCGGCTCGGCGCTGGGCATCCTGACGACGAGCCGCGTGCCGGACGCCGCGTTCCGGTTCATCCGGTACGTCTGCAAGTCGCAGGAGGGCATCAACACCCGCGTCGACGGCGGCGCGTTCCCCGCCGACATCCAGACGCTCGAGAGTTCGGACTTCCTCAACCGGACGACGGTGACCGACGAGCGCGGCGTCGCCGTGAACTTCTTCGGTGGCCAGAAATACAACGAGGTGCTCGCCGAGGCCGCCAAGCGGGTCTCGACCGGCTACCAGTACCTGCCGTTCGAGGTGTACGCGCGCACCGACTTCAAGTCGACGGTCGGCAAGGCGTACACGTGGGCCACGGCGGAAAACAAGTACCGCGACGCGCTGAAGCTCGTCGAGAACGGCATCAAGCCGGAATCGTCGCTGCCGTCGGAGCCGGGCGAGGAGGTCACGCTCAAGGCCGGCATCGCCGAGTGGCAGGCCAATCTCAAGGAATACGGCGCCAACCAGGGCTTCACGATCGAGGACTGACTTCAGTCGGCGTTCTTCTCGTAGATGACGTCCATGCCCTTGAAGATGAGGTCGGGATCGACGACGTCGATGAGGTCGGTGTCGTCACGGAAGACGCTCGCCAGGCCGCCGGTCGCGACGACCTTGAAGTCCTCGCCGATCTCGTCGCGGAACTGCTGGATCGTGCGCTCCACGCCGCCGAGGAAGTTGTAGTAGAGGCCGGCCTGCATCGCGTCCTTCGTGTTCGTCGCGATGATCGAGTCGGGCCGGGTGATCTCGACTTCCGGCAGCTGCGCCGTGTTGCCCCACAGCGCGGCGGCGGCCGTGCGGATGCCGGTCGTGATCAGGCCGGCGGAGATCGTGCCGCGTTCGTCGACGTAGTTGAACGTCGTCGCGGTGCCGAAGTCGATGACGAGGACCGGGCCGCCGTAGACATAGTAGGCGCCGGCGCAGTCGGCGAGGCAGTCGGCACCGAGCGTGCTCGGATTGTCGATCCGCACGTTCATGCCGGTCTTGACGCCGGGGCCGACGACCATCGGGTCGATGTCGAGGAACTTGATGAGCGACGAGCGGAACGAGTGCATGACCTTCGGCACGACGGACGCGACGATGACGTCGTCGACGTCGTCGGGTTCGTAGCCGCTCAGGCTGAGGAACTGCGTGATCATCATGCCGTATTCGTCCGACGTGTGCTCGACCTTCGTCGTCAGCCGGTAGCTGCCGACGATCTTGCCTTCGTCGAGGAATCCCATCACGATGTTCGTGTTTCCGATGTCGACGGCAATCAGCATGGCCGTTCCCCTTCCCGAGTGTCCGTTAGTCGTCCACTGTACCAGCGTCGTCGCCGGACAAGAAGAAAAATGGAACGATTCTTCCGTTCCTGACATGTCGGGGACGGGAAGATTCCCGGTGGTCACTGGAAGTTGATGCTGGCGCCGCGCTGGGCGTCGAGGCGCAGGCTGACGTAGTCGCCGACGTGCAGGTCGTGGTCCTTGACGGTCTTCTTCGAGATGAACATCTGCGCGATGGCGATCTGGCCGTACGAATCGTTCCTGATGACCTTGTTGAACCACAGCACGCGCACCGTGTCCTTGGCACCGTGAGGCTTGATCGACGAGACGAGGCCGACCTGGTTCCAGATGTGCTCGTCCTTCGAGACGACCTCGATGAGCGAATCCTTGAGGATGGCGTACTGCTCGTCGGTGACGTCCTCGAACGACGCCTCGATCTTGTCGACGCCGCGGTTGCCGGACAGCGCGAAGATCAGCACGACGACAACGACGACGAGAAGCAGGACTAGATACTGCATGATGGTTGCTCTCTCTCCCTTGACGGAACTGTTTCATGCTATCAGGAGTTTTGCCGGGACTGGCCGGGAGAAAGCAAAATTGCTAAAACGTTTCGCCAACGACACCGGTCCGCCCGGCCGGAGAAGGCCGGACGGACCGGAAAAACAGGCGCCGTCGGGAGAGAGAAAGGAAAGGGCGGCTCCTGGGACCGGACAGTCGCCGGGAAACGCGGCTGTCCGGGAAGAATCGTCGCCGGTGCCGCCGGCCGCCGCCGGAACGGATGGCCGGCGGCGCAGGGTCAGGCGGCGTGCGCGACGAGCCTGGCGACATTCTCGGCGGCGTGCTCGAGGTTGGCCGATGCGTCGGCGATCGCCTGCGGCAGCGTCTCGACGCCCGGCAGCATGCCGAAGATCGCGTCGATGCCCTCGCCGTACAGCTCGTCGACGCCGTCGCCGACGTTGGCGGCGATCGCGACGACGGTGCAGTCGGGCGCGACGGACTTGACGGCACGGGCGGTGCCGATCGGCGTCTTGCCGAACTTCGTCTGCCGGTCGATGCCGCCCTCGCCGGTCAGGCAGACGTCGGCGCCGACGGCGGCGTCCTTGAGGTGCGTGGCGTCGACGACGAGCTTGACGCCGGAACGCATGTCGGCGTTCGTGAACGCGAGGAATCCGGCGCCCAGGCCTCCGGCGGCGCCGGCGCCCGGCACCGTCTCGACGTCGCGGCCGAGCGACTCGCGCACGACGGCGGCGTAGTGGCCCAGGGCCGCGTCGAGTTCGGCGACCATCGTCGGCGTCGCGCCCTTCTGCGGGCCGAAGACGGCGGACGCGCCGGTCGGGCCGGTCAGCGGATTCGTGACGTCGGAAGCCAGCCGGATCGTCGATTCGGCGAGCCGGGCGTCGAGGCCGGACACGTCGAGCGTCGCGAGGTCGGCGAGCGCGGCGCCGCCGAACGGCAGCTCCTCCCCCGCCGCGTCGAGGAACTTCACACCGAGGGCCTGCGCCATGCCGGCGCCGCCGTCGTTCGTCGCCGAGCCGCCGAGCCCGACGATGAACGAGCGCACGCCATGGTCGAGGGCGTCGCGGACGAGTTCGCCGGTGCCGTAGGTCGTCGTGACGAGCGGGTTCTTCGTGTTGTCGTCGACGAACTGGATACCGCTGGCGGCGGCCATCTCGATGACGGCGGTCGCGCCGTCGCCAAGGATGCCGTAGGTGGCGTCGACGGGCGTGCCGAGCGGGCCGGTCACCGTCGCGGTGACGAGCTGGCCGCCGGTCGCGTCGACGAGCGACTGGACGGTGCCCTCGCCGCCGTCGGCCATCGGCACGCAGACGATCTCGGCGTCGGGCATCGCGCGGCGCACGCCCCGTTCCATCGCGTCGGCGGCCTGCCGGGCCGTCAGCGACCCCTTGAACGAATCGGGAGCGATGAGGATTTTCATGTCGGATGCTTCTTTCAAGTTCCGCCGGCCCAGTGGCCGGCGACGCTGGTTGGGATAGTGGCACGATTCTTCCGCGGGAACGATTCGCCCGCAGGAATCGTGCCGGCGCCTGCCGGCGAGACACCATTCAGCAGAAAAATCCCTTGGAAGGGGATCGGCGAGGCGAAGCCGAGCCGAGGGGTCGACCGCGGCGCAGCCGCGCGCTGGAACGTGCCATTCCCGATGTCAGGCGCCCAGCGGCACCCGGGAGACGAAGACGCGCTCCTCGCCGGTGACCGGATCGGCGAATTCGAGGCGGCGGGCGACGAGTTGCAGGGGCCTCGAGAAGTCGGCGTAGTCCGGGCGACGCACCGTCGGATAGAGGTCGTCGCCGACGATCGGCAGGCCGAGCGACGCCATGTGCACGCGCAGCTGGTGCGTCTTGCCGGTGCGCGGACGCAGCGTGTACCGTCCGACGAGCCGGCCGGTCATGCCGTCGCGCCCGACGAGCTCGTCGCGTTCGATCAGCGATTCGGCGTTGACGTCGCCGGGCTCTTCGTGGGCCTGTAGTGTTCCACGATGTTTCACGATGTGCGAGCGGCGCACGAGCGGGAACGGACGCGGCGGCTCGAGCGGCGTGACGGTGCCGGCGAACGGACGGCCGCCGACGCCGGACGGACGGACCGGCGCGATCGGCGCCAGACATTCGTAGGTCTTCGTCGCGTAATGCTCCTGGAACAGCATCTGGTAGGCGCCGCGCGCCCCGGGCCGGCGGACGAGGACAAGCACGCCGGCGGTGAGCCGGTCCAGCCGGTGCGCCGGCACGAGCTGCGGCTCCCCCAGCCGCTCGCGCATGCGGATCAGCGCCGTCTGCCGGTACCACATGCCGCGCGGCATCGTCGCGAGAAAATGCGGCTTGTCGACGACGACGATGTTCTCGTCCTCGTACAGCACCGGCAGGTCGAACGGCACGTCGGGTTCGTCGGTCACCCAGCGATGATGCCGGGACGATTCTCCCGCCATGGCCCTCCCTCCCCATGAACGGCAAGAGCTCCCTTTCCGGAAGCTCTTGCAAGGACTACTCGACGGTGACGGACTTCGCGAGGTTGCGGGGCTTGTCGACGTCGTAGCCCTTCTGCTTGGCAACGTCCATCGCGAACAGCTGCAGCGGGACGACATCGACGAGCGGGCTCATCAGCGTCGGGCAGGCCGGGCGCCAGAAGACGATGTCGGCGTAGCGCTTGACGTCCGGATCGTTCTCCTCGGCGACGGCGATGATCGTCGCGCCGCGGGCCTTGACTTCCTCGATGCCGGAGATGACCTTGGCGTGCAGCACGTCGCGGCCGCGCTTCGGCGGCACGATGAAGACGACCGGCTCGCCGGGCTCGACGAGCGCGATCGGACCGTGCTTGAGCTCGCCGGCCGCGAAGCCCTCGGTGAACGTGTAGGCGATTTCCTTGAGCTTGAGCGCGCCTTCCATGGCGACCGGGTAGCCGACGTGGCGGCCAAGGAACAGGAACGACTTCGAGTCGGCGAGCTCGCGGGCGGCCTGCTCGATGGCCGCCGCCTGCGTGTCTAGCACCCACTGAATCTTCGCCGGCATGTCCTTGAGCGAGGCGAGCGTGCTGTGGATCTCGTCGCGGTAGACGGCGCCCTTGAGCTGCGCCAGGTACAGGCCGAGCACGTAGGCGGCCGTGATCTGCGCGACGAACGCCTTCGTCGAGGCGACGGCGACTTCCGGGCCGGCCTGCGTGTACAGCACGGCGTCGGCCTCGCGGGCGATCGACGCGCCCTGCGTGTTGCAGATCGCGAGGACCTTCGAGCCCTGCTCGCGGGCATGGCGCAGCGCCATCAGCGTGTCCATCGTCTCGCCGGACTGCGAGATCGCGACGACGAGCGTGCGCGGCGTGAGGATCGGGTCGCGGTAGCGGAATTCGTGCGCCAGCTCGATCTCGACCGGAATGCGTACCCAGTGCTCGATCGCGTACTTGGCGACCATGCCGGCGTAGCTCGCCGTGCCGCAGCCGATGACGATGATCTTGTCGATCGACTTGAGCTCGTGCTCGTCGATGCGCACCTCGTCGAGGTTGATGTGGCCGTCGTCGTCCATGCGGCCGATCAGCGTGCGCTGCACGGCGGCCGGATCCTCGTGGATCTCCTTGTCCATGAACGAGTCCCAGCCGCCCTTCTCGGCGGCGGAGGCGTCCCAGTCGACGGTGAAGACGACCGGATTGTCGACGACGTTGCCGAAGAAGTCGGTGATCGTCACGTCGTCGGCGGAAATGCACACGCACTGGTCCTGGTCGACTTCCATCGCACGCTTCGTGTACGCGACGAATGCCGCGACGTCGGAGCCGAGGAAGTTCTCGCCGTCGCCGAGGCCGACGACGAGCGGCGAGTCGTGGCGGGCGCCGACGACGATGCCGGGCTGTCGCTCGTCGACCGCGAGGATCGTGAACGCACCCTCCAGCATCCTCGCGAGGCGGCGGATGGCCTCGAACAGGTCCGGCTCGCCCTTCTCGGCGATGACGATGTCGACGATCTTGCCGAGCAACTTGGCGGCGACTTCGGTGTCGGTGGCCGACGTGAAGTGGTAGCCCTCGGCCTGCAGGTCGAGGCGCAGCTGCGAGGCGTTCTCGATGATGCCGTTGTGGATGATCGCGACCTTGCCGTCCATGCTCGTGTGCGGGTGGGCGTTGCTGTCGGATGGCGCGCCGTTCGTCGCCCAGCGCGTGTGGCCGATCGCCACCGTCGCGTCAGGCATCGGATGCGCCTCGATGTCGTCGACGAGGTTGGCCAGACGGCCGGCCTTCTTGCGCACCTCGACATGGCCCATGCCCGGCGCCGTCAGCGCCACGCCGGCCGAATCATAGCCGCGGTATTCGAGTCGTTTCAGTCCCTGCAGGCACACTTCCAGCGGCTTGCCGCACGCCGTCTTGACACTTCCTGCGTAACCAACAATTCCACACATGAGTTCCAGCATACTTGACTTTTCGCCAAGCCCTCGTATGAAGGGTGTGAATTTCCGCCACCGGCCACGATTCGTCCGTCTCACCGCCTTCCCCCGAATGTCACGAACCCGAGCTGCAAGCTCGGGTTCGTGACATGGAAAAGACGTGCGGGAACGGCACGATTACAGCACGTGCTGCAGGAAGTCCTTGAAGCGCGGCTCGGTCGGATGGTCGATGATCTCCGGGCCGCCCTGCTCGACGACGACGCCGCCGTCCATGAAGACGATCTGGTCGGCGACCTCGCGGGCGAAGCCGATCTCGTGCGTGACGACGATCATCGTCATGCCCTCGTCGGCCAGCTCGCGCATGACGGCGAGGACCTCGCCGACGAGCTCCGGGTCAAGCGCCGACGTCGGCTCGTCGAACAGCATGATCTCCGGCTTCATCGCCAGCGCGCGGGCGATCGCGACGCGCTGCTGCTGGCCGCCCGACAGCTGCGACGGATAGTAGTCCATCCGCTCGCCGAGGCCCACGCGCTTCAGCTCCTGCTCGGCGAGCTCGCGCGCCTCCTTCTTGTCCATCTTCTTGACGTGGACCGGCGCCTCCATGACGTTCTCGATCGCCGTCATGTGCGGGAACAGGTTGAACTTCTGGAACACCATCCCCAGCTGCGAGCGCTGGGCGGCGATTTCCTTGTCGTTGAGCGTCTGCAGGTACTTCTTGCCGTTCTTCTCGACCTCGCGCACGCCGATGCGTTCGCCGTCGACGTCGATCTCGCCGCCGGTGAGCGTCTCGAGCTGGTTGATCAGGCGCAGGAACGTCGACTTGCCCGAGCCGGACGGTCCGAGGATGACGGTGACGGTGCCCGGCATGACGGTCATGTCGATGCCCTTGAGGACATGCAGGTCGCCGAACGCCTTGTGCACCTGCCTGGCGACGACGGCCGGCTTCGTTTCGTTGTTCATCGATTCACTCCTTCGACGCTAGGCGTTGAACCCGAGCATCGTCGCGTCGTTTTCCTTCTTGACGTCGTCCTTCGGCTCGCCGTCGGTCTTGCCCGGCAGCGGCGGCTGCTTGCCCTTCGTGCCGATCGGGCGGGCCTGGAATCCCTTGCCGAAGTGCTTCTCGAGGCGCGACTGGATGATCATGAAGATCGACGTGATGAGCAGGTACCAGGCGCCGGCCACGATGAGCAGCGGGATCGGCTTGTAGATGCGGTTCGCGATCGCGTTGGTGGCGAACTGCAGCTCGAGCGTGAACGGGACGGCGAGGACCAGCGACGTCGTCTTGAGCATGCCGATCGTCTCGTTGCCGGTCGGCGGGATGATGATGCGCATGGCCTGCGGCAGGATGACGCGGCGCATGATCTGGCCGCGCTTCATGCCGAGGGCCTGGGCGGCCTCGGACTGGCCGGGGTCGACGGCCTCGAGGCCGGCGCGCACGATTTCGGACAGGTAGGCGGCCTCGTTGAGCGCCAGGCCCAGCCACGCCGCGTTGAACGCCGTGATGACGGTGGACGAATCGACGCTCCAGAACTCGACCGACGTGAACGGGATGCCGAGCGACAGGCGCGGCACGAGCACGGCGAACAGGCCCCAGAACACGAGCTGCGTGTACACAGGGGTGCCGCGGAAGAACCAGATGTACACCCAGCTGACGCCGCGCAGCACCGGGTTGAGCGACTTGCGCATGATCGCGAGGATGACGGCGAGGATGATCGCGACAATCATCGAGATGAACGTCAGCAGCAGCGTGTACCAGACACCCTCGAGGACGTTCTCGTTGAACAGGTATTTCCAGACGACGTTCCATTCGAACCGCGGGTTCGTGACGATGCCCTTGATCAGCATCGCGGCCAGCAGGACGACGATGATGGCGGCGACGACCTGGCCGGTCTTGCGCACCGGCTTCGCCTTGATCCGGTTCGGAATCGGCAGGCCTTCCCCGTCGAGGGGTTCATGGTGTGGCATGGCTCTAGTTCTCTCTACTTATCAATTGTCAAATACTCACTCCCCCTTCAGGGGGAGTCAAAAACACGAAGTGTTTTTGACGGGAGTCGGGAAGCGGCGCAGCCGCTCCCCGGTAAGCGTGTGAACGGATCAGTCGACCGACGGGTTGAGTTCGGCGGTCTTGACGGCGCCGGACTCCACGCCCCACGCCTCGAGGATCTTCGTGTAGGTGCCGTCGTCCATCAGCTGCTGCATCGCCGCCTGGATGGCCTTGGCGAGCTGCTCGTCGTCCTTCGCGATCGCGATGCCCTCGAGCGCCGAGTCCTGGATGTCGCCGAGCTCCTCGAGCGCGCCGTCGGACTGCTCGATCGCGTAGCCGCCGACCGGCGAGTCGGCGTAGAAGACGTCGGCCTTGCCGGAGACGACGTTCGTCGCCGCCTCGGTCTGCTGCTGGTAGCTGAGGACTTCGACGTCGGCCTTGCCGTCGGCGGAGCACTGCTGCTTGATCGTGTTGGCTTCGTCCTCCTGGACGGTGCCGGTCTGCACCGCGATCTTCATGCCGCACAGGTCGCTGGTGTCGACCTTGTCCGGGTTGCCCTTGCGGACCACCCACATCGAGCCGGCGTTGAAGTAGCTGACGAAGTTGACGGCTTCCTCGCGTTCCTTCGTGATCGTCATCGCCGTGATGCCGATGTCGTACTTCGAGCCGACCGACGCGACGATCGTGTCGAACGTCGACGAGACGATCTGCGTGTCCAGGCCGAGGACCTTGCCGAGGGCCTGCGCGAGATTGACGTCGTAGCCGGTCGGCGTCTTGCCGTCGGCTTCGTAGAATTCGGCCGGCGCGTAGGACAGTTCCATGCCGGCGGTCAGCTTGCCGGAGTCGGCGATGTCGCTCGGCAGCATGGCGGCGATCTTGTCGACTTTCTGGACGCCGGACACGTCGTAGCCGGTCGCCGACGACGAGCTGGACGACTCGTCGGAGGAGTCGGTCGTGCCGCACGCCGCGAACGAGACGAGCGCGGCGACGGCGACGATTGCCGCGGCGCCCCGCTTGAGCAGGCTGGAAGTCTTCGAACCGAAGGTCATGGAATCTCTCTTTCTACAAACTGCACTGTGAATATCCGCGAAAAGTTACCTAACAATATACTGTGAAGTGAATATCTTGAACAGGAACGATTCCCTCGGAGAATGTAAGAATCGTTGCAATGTCAACGAAACGCCGAAAGGGTTATTTCTGCATGAATATGCATAGCGTTGCATAAAAACCCTCTCATGATGTCACAAATGATGTCACGATTCCGGGATGGAATCCCAGGACCGCGACACCGCACGAACACCCCGGAGAACGAACGGGCGGACGGTCTAGCGGCCGTCCGCCCGTGGGTTCGTTCGATATGCCGTCCGGCACTCAGCCGGTCTCGACGATCGAGAACGATTCGCCCTCGACTCCGATGTCCTTCTGTGCCTGCACGGCACCGTTGATGAAGCCGAACGCCAGCAGGAATGCCAGCGCCCCGGCCAGCCAGACACCGGTCCGGTTGCGCGGCGGATCGTGCATGGCGTCGTCGTGACGGGTCCAACCCCTATGCGCGGTATTCATGACAGCACTCCTTCCCAAGTCACGCGTCGTTGCGTCCGTGAACGAGTACCCTCCATTCTACTCACGACTCGTCAGTCCCGTCGCGGTTGTTCACCCGGTCCTGTTACCGCCGCGGCCCTCCCCTTTCGGGTGTCGCCGGAAGCATCGGGAGAGAAGCCCGATCAGCTCGCCGGCGTCGGGTTGATTTCCGCCGTCTTGATCGCGCCGGCCTCGACGCCCCAGTTCTTCAGGATCGCCTCGTAGGTGCCGTCGTCGATGAGCTTCTGCAGCGCCTGCTGCGTGGCCTGCGCCATCGCCGTGTCGCCCTTCTGGACGACGATGCCCTCGAGCGCGGTGCCCTCTTCCTCGCCGATCGTCTGCAACGTGTCGCTGGTCTGCTCGATCGCGTAGCCGGCAACCGGGGTGTCGGCGTAGAAGGCGTCGGCCTTGCCGGTCGCGACGTTCGTCGTGACGTCGGTCTGCAGCGAGCTCGACAGCACGTCGACCTTCGACTTGCCGTCGGCGACGCATTGCTGGCTCATCTCGTTGACGGCCGATTCCTGCATCGTGCCGGTCTGGACGGCAACTTTCAGGCCGCAGATGTCGGACGGGTCGACGTTGCTCGGGTTGCCTTTCTGGACCACCCACGTCGAACCGGAATTGTAGAGGCTGACGAAGTCGACGGCCTCCATGCGTTCCTTCGTGATCGTGAACGACGAGACGCCGAGATCGTACTTCGAGCCGACCGACGGAATGATGAGGTCGAAGCTCGCCGTCTCGGGATCGGCCTCGAGGCCCATGACCTTCGAGAGCGCCTTGACGATGTCGACGTCGAAGCCGACCGGCGTCTTGCCGTCGGCGTCGAGGAACTCGGCCGGCGCGTACGACGTGTCCATGCCGACGGTCAGCTTGCCGTCCGACTTGACGGCGTCGGGCACGAGCGCGGCGATCGTCGCGTCTTCCTGGACATTGCTGACGTCGTAGGACGAGACGGTGGCCGACGAATCGTCCGACGCGCTGTCGTCGGTGGTGCCGCAGGCGCCGGCGCCGAGACACAGCGCCGCGCCGAGCGCGACGGCGACGACGAGACGCAGCCTGCTTGCGAAAACAGTCATGATGGATTCCCTCTTGATACTTCTTATGCTCTCCCCGTCCGTCACGGCCGGATCGTGTCCGCCGCCGGACAGGGTGCCCCCGGGAAACCGAAGCCGGTCACGCGAAAGACAATAGCGCCAAGAATAGGACCGTCATGCTACGAACGGGTAACTTAGCCGCGGGCGCGCATGTTCCTGTAGCGCATGATGCGCAGCGCCTCGCGCTTGTCCTGCTCCTCGCGCAGGGCCTGGCGCTTGTCGTATTCCTTCTTGCCCCGGGCCAGTGCGATCTCGACCTTGGCCCGGCCGTCCTTGAAGTACAGCGACAGCGGCACGATCGTGTAGCCCTTCGCCTCGGTCTGGCGGGCGAGCTTGTCGATCTGCTGGCGATGCAGCAGCAGCTTGCGCTTGCGCTTGGGCGCGTGGTTGTTCCACGTGCCGTTGAGATATTCGGGGATGTTCGCTCCCTCGAGCCACATTTCGCCGCGCCGGTCGATCGAGACGTAGGCTTCAGCCAGCGACGCGCGCCCTTCCCTGAGCGACTTGACCTCGGTGCCGGTCAGCGCCAGTCCGGCCTCGTAGGTGTCCTCGATCGCGTAGTCGTGCCGCGCCTTCTTGTTCTGCGCGACGAGATGGTTGCGCGGATCTTCCTTCTTCTTCGCCACCGTTCCTCGTTTTCGTTCCAATTTCGGCAATACTGGTCGGTATTCTACCGCACATGACCCCTCATATGCATTGATGTCATGAACCCGGGCTTCCAGCTCGGGTTCATGACATCAAGAACAGGCGGATCAACCTGCCGTCAGTGGATGTAGGTGTAGCTGTAGGCGCTGGAGACGGTGCGGGAGGAGATGACGCCGAGGCCGTAGACGTTGGATTCGGAGATCGTGATCGTGCTGCCGGAAACGCCGGTGACGATCGCGACGTGGCCGTAGGTGGCGTCGGCGCCGGCCTGGCCGGGCTGGAACACGACGATCGCGCCAACGGACGGCGTGTTGTTCACCGTGTAGCCGCGGGCGGCCGCGCGGGTGCCCCACGTGCGGGCGTTGCCGAACGTCGTCGACGCCGGCAGGCCGTTGTTCAGGCGCCATTCGTAGGCCCACCACGTGCACTGGCCATACGGGTACAGGTTGTTCTTGACGTAGTCGGATGCCGGGATCGAGCCGGACGTCGACGGCTGGACGATCGTCGTCGAGCCCGACGAGGAGCCGGACGACGAAGAACCGGACGACGAGGACGACGAGTTCGACGTCGACGGCCTGCTCACGTTGCTCGAGGACGAGGACGACGAGGAGGACGACGAAGACGACGAATGGGACGAGGAAGAAGAGGACGACGAGGTCGTCGCGGCCTGCGTCGTCGCCTGGACCTGCGCGGCGGCCGCCGCCTGCTCGGCGGCGTACTGGCGGTTGAGCGAGTCGGTCTGCGACTGCAGGATGACGGTCTGGGCGGCCTGCTGGGCGGCCGAGTCGGTCAGCTCGGACTTCTGGGCCTCGAGCTCGGCGCACTTCGTCTCGCCCTCGGCGCGCAGCGCGTCGAGCGCGTCGCGTTCGGACTGCGCCGTCGCGGCGGCCGTCTGGGCGGCGGCGTTCTTCTGGTCGGCCTCGCTCTTGAGCGTCTCGATGCGCTGCTCGATCGCGGCGAGTCGCTGCGAACGCGTCATCGACGTGGACAGGTCGTTGGCGTAGTCGGACGCGGCGTTCGACTCGGAACGCGAGATCGCGTCGCGCGACTGCATCGAGTCGATGAAGTCGGTCGTGCTCTTCGAGCCGGTGACGACGCTCATGACATCGGAGGTGTCGGAACCGTGCATCGACTCGCGGGCCATCTGCGCGACGGCGGCGTGCGCGTCGTCGTAGTCCTCGCCGGTCTGCTTGATCTGCTCCTCGAGGTCGGACTTGTCCTTCTGCGCGGCCTCGAGTCGCGACGCGGCGGCGTCGGCTTCGGACTGCGCGTCGGCGGCGGCCTGGTTGGCGGCCGTCACCTTCTCCTGGGCGGCCGGAATCTGGTTGTTCGTCAGGTCGTCGAGCTCGAGGATCTTGTCGGCGAGGTCGGAGCTGACGTTCGCGAGCTGCGCCTTGAGTTCGGCCTCGCGCTGCTGGCTGGCCTGCGTGGCGTTCTGGGAGTTGACGAGGTCGCTGTAGGTGTTGGCCTGGGCTTCCGGCACGAACGGCGACGCCGGCATCGCCATCATCGCGACGCACAGCAGCGTCGCCACGCCGGTGGCGGCCGCCGGCCTGAACCATCTTGCCTGCTTCAACCTGCGAAGTGTCATCAGAAAACTCCTCCCCTGACAGAACGACTGTTGACAGAACGACTTTTTCAGCCTAACAAACGAATCTGGAAACGGCACCGACACGGCACGGCTTTTTCATTTCTTTACACAATCGGCGCGCGAATCGTCAATATTTTCAATCATTTGGAACGATTCGCCCGCGGACGGCAAGCCCCGGCCCATGCCGTTTCCGACGGAACGCTTACGCCTTGAGATAACGGCGCAGCGAGATCGTCGACGCGATGACCGACAGCAGCACGGCGCCCACGATCAGGATCGGCGAGATCAGCAGCACCGTCGTCTGGTTGACGTACGGGATCCACGTGATCGAGTTCGCGAGCCAGTCGGTAATGAAGACCTTGACGATCGCCGCCAGCGCGCCGCACGACAGGATCGAGCCGAGCAGCGACGCGACGACGCCCTCGAGGACGAACGGCAATCGAATCGTCCAGTTGGACGCGCCGACGAGACGCATGATCTCGGTTTCCTCGGATCTCGACGCCGCCGACATGCGGATCGTCGTCGCCGTCAGCAGGATGGCGACGATCACCATGACGACGGCCAGCGCGGCCGTCGCGACGGTCGCCTTGTTGAGCACCGAGAACACCGGCTCGAAGATCTGTCTCTGGTCGACGACTTCCTCGACGCCGTCCTGGCCGGACAGCACCTCGGCGACGACCTTGTAGTTCTCCGGATTCTTGAGCTTGAGCCACAGCGAATCCTGCATGTCGTCGGCGGTCAGCGTGCGACCCTGATACTGGCCGTTCGGATACTGCTTGAGGAACGTGTTCTCGTAGAATTCCTGCTTGCTCATGTAGGTGATCTGCGAGACGTCGTCGGCGAGCTCGGTCTCGATGACCTTCTGCAGCGCGTTGATCTGCGACGTCGTCGCGGCCGTGCCGGTCGAGCAGTTCGCCGACGAGCTCGTGCCGTCGGGGCACAGCCAGACGACGACCTCGACCTTGTCGTACCAGTCGCCCTTCGCCTTCTGGATCTGCGCCTGCGTGAGCAGCGACGCGCCGATGAACAGGAACGAGATGAACGTGACGAGCATCACCGACAGCAGCATCGGGATGTTGCGCTTGAGGCTCGTCCAGGTTTCGGAAAGGATGAATCGGAACCGCACTGCTTACTCCTTGTGTCCGTCGGTCGCGTTGCGCTGCTCGTCGGCCGCCTCGCCGTCGTCGTCCTTCTTGTCGGACGATTCCCGCACCGGAGGCTTCGGCGGAGCCGGGGGCGCCGGCGGCGCGGGTGTGGCCGCAGGGGCCTGTGCCTCTTCCCTGGAGGTAGCGCGTTCGGCATATTCGTCGAGGTCGAGGCCCTTGCCCCAGGTCAGCGTGTGCTCGAGCGGGGCGAAGGCCTCGCCATATCGGCCGGTGTTGCCGGAGTGGACCGACTTGGCCAGGCGGGCGATGCCCTCGTCGCTGTAGTCGGAATGGATGGCGTCGGAGACGGCCGTGACCATGTCGGCGGCCGTCTGCTCGCGGTCGGCGGCCGTCTGCTCGCCGGAAGCCGCCGCACCGGTGTCCGTAGCCGTCTTCTTGCCGTCCTTGGCGTCCCTGGCGTCCTTGGCGTCGTCGCCGGCATGGCCAGGACGGAAGCGGGCGTTCGGATCGTCGGCGTCGGAGGTGGAGCCAGTCGCCGCGGTATCGGCCGCGGAGCCGGCGGCAGTCGCCGCGGTGGCGGCATTGTCCGAGGTCGCGGCGGTGTCGGACGAATCGTCTGAATTCGAGGATGCCGAGCTCGCGAGCGCGGCGAGACCGCGGGCGCCTTCCTCGACGGCGGCGATGCCGGCCGCGTCGCCGTGACGATGCTCGCTGACGGTGGCGGCGTCCGTGTCCTCGACGCCGAGCGAGCTGATCGCGACATGGGCCTGCGCCTCGGTCTTCGCGTCCGGGAAGTAGAGCGTCGAATCGTAGACACCGTGCTCCTGGTCGCGCACGATCTTGCCGGTGTGCAGCTCGACGACGCGCTTGCGCATCGAGTTGACGATTTCCTCGTTGTGCGTGGCCATGACGATTGTCGTGCCGGTGCGGTTGATGGCGTCGAGCACTTCCATGATGCCGAGCGACGTCGTCGGGTCGAGGTTGCCGGTTGGCTCGTCGGCGAGCAGGATCTGCGGATGGTTGACGTAGGCGCGGGCGATCGTCACGCGCTGCTGCTCGCCGCCGGACAGCTCGTGCGGATAGTTCTTTTCCTTGCCGGTCAGTCCCACGGTCTCGAGGACCTTCGGGACGAGCGACTTGATCGTCGAACGCGACGTGCCGATGACCTCGAGCGCGAACGCGACGTTTTGCCAGACCGTCTTGTTCGTCAGCAGCTTGTAGTCCTGGAAGATCGTGCCGATCTGGCGGCGGTACTGCGGCACCTGCCGGTTCTTCATGCGGCGCAGGTCGTGGCCGGCCACGCGGATTTCGCCGCCGGTCGCCTCCTCCTCGTGCGTGAGCATCCTCAGCAGGCTCGTCTTGCCCGAGCCGGACGCGCCGACGAGGAACACGAAGTCGCCGCGGTTGATGTGCAGCGTGATGTCGTCGAGGGCCGCCCTCGTCGCCTTCGGATAGATTTTGCTGACGTGGTCGAGCGAGATCAGCGCCATGTGCTCTCCAATCCTTGTCCTGTCCATGACCGGTGCCGGACATCCCCGTGCCGGTCATGCCGTCGTGCTGCCGCCCAAGTGTAGCGACTCAATCTGCGAAACGCCCGCCGCCGTCTACCGTGATGTCACAAACCCGGGCCGAAAGCCCGGGTTTGTGACATCCAGGACGAGAATGACGCATCGCCGGAAACGGCCGGGCCGCTCCCGTTTACTCTTCTTCCTCGGCGGCGGCCTGGCGACGCTGCTCGTGGCGCCAGCGGATGCCGGCCTGGATGAACTCGTCGATGTCGCCGTCAAAGACAGCCTGCGTCTGCGACGTCTCGTAGCCGGTGCGCAGGTCCTTGACCATCTGGTACGGATGCAGCACGTACGAGCGCATCTGGTCGCCCCAGCTGGCCTTGACGTCGCCGGCGAGTTCCTTCTTCTTCTTCGCTTCCTCCTCGCGGCGCAGCACGAGCAGTCGCGACTGCAGGACGGCCATCGCGGCCGCGCGGTTCTGGATCTGCGAGCGCTCGTCCTGCATCGTCACGACGATGCCGGTCGGCAGGTGGGTGATGCGCACGGCCGAGTAGGTCGTGTTGACGCCCTGTCCGCCGGGGCCGGACGAGCAGTAGGTGTCGACGCGGATTTCCGAATCCGGCACGTCGATGTGGTCGGTCGCCTCGACGAGCGGCACGACCTCGACGGCGGCGAACGACGTCTGGCGGCGACCCTGGTTGTCGAACGGCGAAATGCGCACCAGGCGGTGCGTGCCGCCCTCGACGGACAGGCGGCCGTAGGCGTACGGCGCGTCGATCTGGAACGTCGCCGACTTGATGCCGGCCTCCTCGGCGTAGGACGTGTCCATGACCTTGGCCTTGAAGCCGTTGCGCTCGGCCCAGCGCAGGTACATGCGCAGCAGCATCTGCGCGAAGTCAGCCGCGTCCACGCCGCCGGCGCCGGAACGGATCGTCACGACGGCGCTACGCTCGTCGTACTCGCCGTCCATCAGCGTCTGGATCTCCATGTCCTCGAGATCCTTGTTGATCGACTCGACTTCGTTGCGGGCTTCCTGCAGCGTTTCGGCGTCGTTCTCCTCCTGGCCGAGCTCGACGAGCGTCTCGACGTCGTCGATGCGCGAGGCTGCGGACTTCAGGTGCTTGAGCTGCGACTGGACGGCCGACAGCTTGCTGGTGATCTTCTGGGCGTGCTCGGGATCGTCCCACAGGCCCGGCTCGGCGGCCTGCTGCTCGAGATCGGCGGCCTCCTTCGCCAGTCGGTCGGTGTCGAGCGCGAGCGCGATCTCCTCGTACTTGGCGCGGGCGTCGTTGATGGCCTGCGCGTAATCATATTCTGCCATTGATGTTCTCTTCCGGATCTGCTGGTAATGCTTGTTGGTTCCCGACGGTGACAAGGGGCTCGGGCGCCCTCGTTGCGGAAGAATCGTTCGGCTAATAATAAGGAACGATTCGCGCGGCGACGTCAATACATCGCGGAGAATGCCGGCACGGCAAAGCAGACCAGCATCGCGACGGCGACGACGATGACGACAATGCGCGTGACGTTGCGATTGCGCTCCTCGTGGCTGTTCCTATGCTGATGACTCACGCCGCCACATCTTACTCGCCCATCTAGATGAGCCGTCCTGAATCTTTCCTGCATGCCATGACGGCAGCCACCGCCGAGATACACAAGCGCGAGCGCACGAACGTTCGCGGCCTTTCCCGGAGCCTGCAAACACAGCGGGCCTGAGAATCGACCGCATGTTGTCGCGAAATACCGGCACGACGCGCGCAAAAACGGGCGTTGTACACTCTAACAGTGATAACCCTCCATCAACGACGATGACGACCGGCCACCGCCTAGCCGAGGGTTTGCATACGGAAGGGCAACAGCATGGACGACGAAGACACGCACGGCACACTCGACGAGACCACCACGGAATCTTCCGGCCACAAGGTCACAATCCGCGATGTCGCAAGAGCGGCTGGAGTTTCACCGTCGACGGTGTCCCGCGCATTCGCCAAGCCCGACCGCGTCAGTGCCGCCACGACCCGGCGTATCTTCGAGGCGGCCGCCAAGCTCGGCTATCACAGCGAGGAAGTCGAGAACGTGCCGCTGCGCGGCACAAAGGGCATGATCGGTGTCATCGTGCCGGACGTCGCCAACCAGTTCTTCTCCGACCTCATTCGCTCGATCCACGGCGTCGTTTCCCGCGAGGGGTTCTGCCTGAGTATCTACGAGTCGCGCGAGAGCCCGCTCGTCGAGCGCGAGACATTCGACCGGATGGCCGCACACGTCGACGGCGTCATTCTCGGATCGTCGCGCATGCCGGACTCGATGGTGCGCAAATGCGCGCAGACACGTCCGCTCGTGCTGACCAACCGGCAGGTCCTCGGTGTCAACAGCGTCGTGTTCGACGTGACGAATGGCGTGCGCCAGCTCACCGACTACATCCGCAAGGCCGGGTTCACGACGATGACCTACCTCGACGGGCCGGCATCGTCGTGGTCGGTCGGCACGCGATGGAACGCCATCCGCAAGGCCTGCGCCGAACGCAACATCATCATCCGGCGCGTATGGCCCAACGCCCCGACGTTCGAGGGAGGTAAGGTGGCCGCTTCGCACTATCTGGAACATCCGACGACAATGGTCGTCGCGCACAACGACCTGATGGCGCTTGGATTCCTGTCGGCGATGCGCCACCTCGGTTTCGAGGCGCCACGCGACTTCTCGATTGCGGGCTTCGACAACGGCGCGCTCGCCGAAATCAGCCAGCCGCAGCTGACGACCGTCAAGCAGCCGTCGCAGATCATCGGGGCGAAGGCTGCCCAGATGCTGCTCGAACGCATTCACGGTGATCGGCACGGCACCGAATACCTGACGTTGCCGACGTCGCTGATCACCCGCGACAGCACGCGGGCGTTGCCGGACGAATCGTAGTCGCCGCAAGGCACCGCCACCCCCGTCATCATCCCCGTTTCGCAGCGCCTGCGCACACCGCCGTGCAACAATGGCAACACGGGATGCAACTCTTGGCAACAAACCCCGGGATGACGGTGCCGAACTCCTATCTTTTCTCGGTAGCGAAAGCCACATGGATGTGGCCAACAAGACCGATGCACGACTACTGCGCACGCACCGTTGTGGAACCAAGGGAGGCAACCACAATGCCGTTTCTGGACGACGACTACCTGCTGACGACGGACCTGGCCCGCGAGCTCTACCACGAGCACGCCAAGGCAATGCCGATCGTCGACTACCACTGCCACCTGCATCCGGAGGAGATCTACCGCGACCCCAATTTTTCCGGCATCGTCGAGGCATGGCTGACTGACGGTAACAACTACGGCGACCACTACAAGTGGCGCCTCGAACGCGCCAACGGCGTGCCCGAGCGCCTGATCACCGGCGACGCCGATCCCTGGGACAAGTTCCTCGCCTATGCGCAGACGATGGAAAAGGCCATCGGTTCGCCTGTCTACCTGTGGACGCATCAGGAGCTGCGCCGCTACTTCGGCATCGACGAGGAGCTCAACTCCCGCACGGCCCGTGCAATCTTCGACCAGACGAACGCCATGCTGGCCATGCCGGAATTCTCGCGCAGGAACCTGCTGCGCCGCATGAACGTCGACACGATCTGCACGACCGACGACCCCGTCGACAGCCTCGAGTACCACATCGCATTCGAGCGCGAGGGCGGAGACAGTTTCGTCATGCTGCCGGCCATGCGCCCCGACAAGGCCCTGAATCCGCAGGCCGACGGCTTCGCCGACTGGCTTGGCAAGCTCGAGGACGTCACCGGCATGTCGGTTGAATCGTTCGACGACCTGCTCGCCGCCCTCGACAACAGGGTCGAGTTTTTCTCCGCCCACGGCGGCAAGCTGTCCGACCATGCCGCCGACCTGATGACCTACCGCCCGAGCACCACGGCGCAACGCGACGCCATCCTCGAGAAGGCGCGCCGTGGCGAGGAACTTGACGCCGATGAGCTGTGCCAGTACCGCACGGCGCTCCTGCTGGGCCTGATGCGCATCTACCGCAAGCACGACTGGACAATGCAGCTACACATCCACGCGCTGCGCAATATCAACGAGCACGAGTTCGCCGAGCACGGTCCGGATACCGGTTTCGACTCGATCAACGACCGGTCGATCGCCGAACCGTTCGCCGCGCTGCTCAACGAGGCTGCCAAGACCGACAGCATCCCGAAGATGCTCGTCTACTCGCTCAATCCGAACGATTACCTAGCGCTGACGACCATCATGGGATGCTTCCAGGGTGGCATGAAGCAGAAACTGTCGCTCGGCAACGCCTGGTGGTTCAACGACACGCGCCGTGGTATCCGCCAGCAGATCGAGACGCTCGCCGAGGGTTCGCTGCTCGGCAACTTCGTCGGCATGACGACCGATTCGCGCAGCTTCCTGAGCTTCCCGCGCCACGACTTCTTCCGCCGCATCCTATGCGAACTGCTCGGCGAATGGGCGTCGCGCGGTGAAATTCCCGGTGACGCCGAACGTCTCGCCCCGCTCGTGTGCGACATCTCCTATCACAACGCCAAGGAACTCTTCATCTAGTTCCGGCTCCTCCGGAACGATTTTCCAACGAAGGAAAGGAAGGCATCATGGAACTCTCTATTGCATGGATTGGCCCGCGCGGCATCGTGGTGCATATCAACGACGGCGGAATCTTCCATACCAAACAGCCATGGCAGATCTACGTCAACGATATCCTCGTGCGCACGACGAACACGGTGGAGACGTACGTCGATGGCTTCCTTCCCGGACGCACCGTCTCGCTCGCCGTCCAGCATGAGGACTTCAGCTCCTATCAGGACACGACCGTCACGCTGCCGGCCGAGCGCGCGACCTACCGAACGGCGATCGCCGCCTGACCCCTGACTGTCCGGAAACACGACCGGCCGCCGGCATACCGGCCGGTCGTGTTTCCGGGACCATCGATCAACATAGAACAAAAAGAAAAATGTGGCGTCGCCGATATCGAAGGTGACGGCGACGCCAATAGCAAGCTCCCTTTTCCAGGGTGACTCGCGAAATCTCCATGCATCACACGGATTGCCGGAAGACCGGACAGTCGCGACGAAGCGATCTGGCCGGTGTTCACGGACCGAATACGGCATCCCCGCCGTTTCTGCCCACCGGTTCCGGCATGGACCGGAGGCCTGTCCGCCTCCAGCACCAACCACCAATACAAAGGAGTATTCATGACCACAGTAACGCAGACTCCGGCGTCACCAGAACCCGCGGCTCCGCCCTCAGCGAACAAGCACCGCAAGATCAGGCTGATCAACAGGATCGGTTACGGTTCCGGAAACCTCGTTGGATCGGGCGCACTGGCCATCTCGGGCGCATGGTTGACGATCTTCTACGTCACCTACTGCGGCCTGACAATGGCGCAGGCCACGTTCATCTACTCGTTCACGCTGATCGCCGACATGGTGATGAACCCGCTGGCCGGCTTCATTTCGGATTCGTTCAACAACACGCGCGTTGGCCGCAAGCTCGGCCGCCGCCGCTTCTTCATCCTGCTGGCCGTCCCGGTCCTCGGCGTGCTCAACCCGCTGATGTGGATCGTCGTCAACCACGGCTTCTGGTACTACTTCTGCGTCTACCTCGCCTACAACCTGATGTACACGATGGTGATGATCCCGTACGACGCCCTGCCGGCCGAAATGACCTCCGACTTCAGCGAGCGCACTTACCTGTCCGGCCTGCGTTCCCTTGTAGGCAAGGGGGCCAACTTCCTGACCGCCGCCCTGCCGGGCGTCTTCTTCACGATCTACGGCGAATCCAACCCGAAGGCGTTCTTCATCATGGGCTGCGTATTCGGCGTGCTGATGGGCGGCTCCATGCTCTTCGTCTACCTGACGACCTGGGAACGTCCGGTCGACGAGACGACGATGGAGAAGGTCGGCAGCACCGGCCAGGCCATCAAGAAGATGTTCGTCGACCTGTACTCGACGCTGCGCATCCGCACGTTCCGCCACCTGCTGGGCATGTACCTATTCGGCTTCGGCGCCGAATGGCTCTTCACTTCCGCGTTCTCCTACTACGTCGTCTACGTCCTGCTGCTGCAGAAAGCCAACGCCTCGTGGTGGTCGTCGATGAACTCGATCCTGCAGGCCGTCTCCACCCTCGCCGTCATGTTCCTGGTCGCCAAGATCGGCTTCCGCAAGCCGTACATGATTGCCGAAGGCGTTATCGTCACCTGCGTCGTCGCCTACGTTATCTGCGGCTTTGCCCACCTCAACGCCGCCAGCACCGCCGGCATGGTCGCGATCACCGCTATCGTCGCCGTCTTCGGCCTGGGCACCGGCGCCGTCTACTACATTCCGTGGCAGACCTACCTGTTCGTCGCCGACGTCGACGAGATCGTCACCGGGCGCCGCCGCGAAGGCAACTTCTCGGCCGCCATGCACCTGTGCGGCAAGCTGATGAACTCGGCTGTCGTCGCCATCCTCGGCATGGCCATGAGCGCCGCCGGCTTCATCGAGTCGACGTCCAGCCACCAGGTGGCCGCCGCCGACCAGCCTGTTGCCGTGCGCAACGCTATCCTGATCGTCATGCTCGTCGGTGTCGGCGGCCTGTCGCTGCTCGGCATGCTCAGCGCCAAGATGATGAAGCTCGACAAGAAGAGCGACGACATCGCGCTCGCCGAGGCCAAGCGCGTCCGCGAGGGCGGCCGCATGGAAGACGTCGATCCGGAAGTCAAGCACGTCTGCGAGCAGCTTTCGGGCGTGCAGTACGAACTGTGCTTCGGCCACAACACGATCGGCTACCACACGCCGGAAGAACTGGCTGTCATCCGCGCCGAAATGCCGGCACGCCGCCAGCTCGACTTCGGAGCCGAAACCGACCTCGGCAAGGCTGCCTGATCGCCGTCGCCGGGATTCTCCCGGCGGCACGACTCTCACGATGACATGATGCGGACCGGATGGTCCGCGCCGGTTCCGGCCCGTGTCATGTCCACCAGACTCCATCCATCACAACACTCACCACCCAACCACAGATCATTCGTAAGGACGGTACGGCACATGGGAAGCTCCCGCATCCTCAACACGTACATTCAGCAACTCATCGATGACAGCACGCCGGAAAATCCCGCGTGGAACATCGAGAAAAGCCGCGCCGGCAGCACCAATACCTGGAATTACATCGACGGCTGCATGATCAAGGCCCTCATCGAGCTCTACGGCATCACCGGCAAGGACGTCTACCTCGACTTCGCCGACCGTTTCATCGACCACTTTGTCCTTGACGACGGCACGATCAAGTACTACGACCCGAAGGAATACAACCTCGACAACGTCAATGCCGGCAAGACGCTGTACCGTCTCTACGAGATCACCGGCAAGCGAAAGTACCGCAAGGCCATGGACACGATCTACGGCCAGCTGCAGGAACAGCCCCGCACGAAGGAGGGCAACTTCTGGCACAAGCTTATCTATCCGCATCAGGTGTGGCTGGACGGTCTGTACATGGCCCAGCCGTTCTACATGCAGTATGAACTGACATTCCGCGACGGCCATGCCTGCTCCGACAGCTTTCACCAGTTCCAGGTCGTGCGCGAGCTGATGCGTAACAGTCGCAACGGCCTGTATTACCACGCCTATGATTCGTCCCGCAAGGATTTCTGGTGTGATCCGGTCACCGGCCTGTCCAACAACTTCTGGCTGCGCGCCGAAGGCTGGTTCGCGATGGCGCTCATCGACACCTGGGAGCTGATGCCAGCGAACATGAGCGAGGAAAAGGACACGCTGCGCCGCATGTTCCAGGAGCTCATCGACGCGATGCTGCCCTATCAGGACGCCGACACCGGCATGTGGTATCAGGTCATCAACCTCGGACGTATCGCCCCGAACTACCTCGAGACATCGGGTTCGGCGATCTTCGCCAACGCCATCATGAAGGGCGCCCGCCTCGGTGTGCTCGACGAGCACTACTACGACTACGGCCACAAGGCCTTCCAGGGTATCTGCGACCTCAACCTCAACGAGCAGGACGGCAAGCTGCTGCTCGACAACATCTGTCTCGTCGCAGGCCTGGGCAACACCGACCACCGCGAGGGCACGTTCGACTACTACATGCGCGAGCCGAAGGTACGCAACGACGCCAAGGGTGTCGCCCCGCTCATCCTCGCCTACATCGAGACGATCCGCCATGACCAGCAGCAAGCTGCCGCCGACATGGACGGACTCGTCGGCGCCAACGGCCAGCCGGTCGTCCGCAACGGACGCGGGGAGGCGCAACGGTAATGAACCTCGTCTTTGGAGCGCGCGCCCACGACGTCGATTTCGACAGGACGCCGGAAAGTCTCGCGGCTGCCCTGGCCGATCAGGACGTCGAGACCGTGCAGTTCGCACCATGCAAGCTGTTCCCGTCGCTGCCGGCCGAGGGTGCCAACCTCTCTCCCGGCTACGGCCAGCATATGCGACGTACGCTGGCTGAGCGCGGCATCGACATTGCCGTGCTCAGCTGCTACGCCAACCTGATTCATCCAGATCCGGCGTCCCGCGACGCGATCCTGTCGAAGTTCGAATCCTACCTGTCGATCGCCCGCTTTTTCGGAGCGCCGATCGTGGCCAGCGAAACCGGTTCAATGCACGAGCCGGCCGACGGCTACACGACCGACAACTTCACCGAGGACGCCTACCGCCGTGTCGTCGAATCGGTCCGCAGGCTGGCCGGGGCCGGCGAACGCTACCGCACCTACGTCGGCATCGAGCCGGGCCGCAACCATCCAATCCACGATCTCGACACCGTCGAGCGGCTGCTCGAGGACGTCGACAGCGAATGGGTCTGCATCGTGTTCGATCCGGCCGTCCTGATCGACGGCTCCAACTGGCAGGATGAACCCGAACTTGTCGAGCAGGCGTTCGACCGCTTCGGCGAGCGCATCTGCGCGATGCATCTCAAGGACTTTCGTCCGCAGGACGGTACCGAAGAGCTCGAGATGGTCGATCTGGGCGATGGCGTCATGAATGTCGAGGCCGTGCTGCGCACGGCCGAACGTCACCGGCCCTTCCTGCCCGTCCTCACCGAACGCACGCACGGCGAGCGCATAGGACAGGCCATCCGCCGCTACCGAAGCCTCTAGTTTTTCCAACCACTTCAATCCCCAAGCAAGAGAACAAGAAAGGAGCCATTCTCATGGCTTTCAACATGAATTCCTTCTCCCTCGAAGGCAAGGTCGCCCTCGTCACCGGCGCATCCTACGGCATCGGTTTCGCGATCGCCTCGGCTTATGCTGCCGCCGGCGCGAAGATCGCGTTCAACGACATCAACCAGGAGCTCGTCGACCGCGGCTTGTCCGCCTATCGCGAGGTCGGCATTAAGGCGCACGGTTACGTCGCGGACGTGACCGACGAGCAGCAGGTTGCCGATCTCGTCGCGAAGATCGAGCAGGATCTCGGCACGATCGACATTCTCGTGAACAACGCTGGCATCATCAAGCGCATCCCGATGCTCGACATGAGCGTCGAGGATTTCCGCAAGGTCATCGACGTCGACCTCAACGGCCCGTTCATCGTTTCCCGCGCCGTCATTCCCGGCATGATCAAGAAGGGCCACGGCAAGATCATCAACCTGTGCTCGATGATGAGCGAGCTCGGCCGCGAGACCGTCTCCGCCTATGCTGCCGCGAAGGGTGGCCTGAAGATGCTCACGCGCAACATCTGCTCCGAGTTCGGCGAGGCCAACATCCAGTGCAACGCGATTGGACCGGGCTACATCGCCACGCCGCAGACGGCCCCGCTGCGCGAAAAGCAGCCCGACGGCTCGCGCCATCCGTTCGACCAGTTCATTATCGCCAAGACGCCGGCGGCTCGCTGGGGCTCCACCGAGGACCTGCAGGGACCGGCCGTCTTCCTCGCCTCCGACGCATCGAACTTCGTCAACGGTCACGTGCTGTACGTCGACGGCGGCATCCTCGCCTACCTCGGCAAGCAGCCTCAGTGAGCGTGAAGGTCGGGGAGCAACACCCGCATGGCTCCCCGACCGATCGATTCTATCCATTCACCCATTGTTTTTCGTGCCGGAGTTCCGCTCTTGGTCTCTGGGCTCCGGCATCCCAACCCATCAAGGAGCATCATCCCATGCGCATTGCGCTGATCAACGAGAATTCCCAGGCCGACAAGAACGCGATGATCCTGAGCGCGCTGAAGAAGGTCGCCGACATCCACGGTTTCGACGTCGA
Source organism: Bifidobacterium choloepi (assembly GCF_010667615.1). GTDB lineage: Bacteria > Actinomycetota > Actinomycetes > Actinomycetales > Bifidobacteriaceae > Bifidobacterium > Bifidobacterium choloepi. Next base: position 598,005 of record NZ_VYSG01000001.1, read on the forward strand.
CGACTACGGCATGTACTCGTCCTCCGACGAGGCACAGCTGACCTACGTACAGAATGGCATCCTGGCGGCTGCACTGCTCAACTCCGGTGCCGCCGACTTTGTCGTCACCGGCTGCGGCACCGGCGAGGGCGCCATGCTCGCGCTCAATAGCTTCCCGGGCGTCATCTGCGGCCATGTCGAAGACGCGCTCGACGCCTACACGTTCGCGCAGATCAACGATGGCAACGCCGTCGCCATCCCGTTCGCACTGAAGAACGGATGGGGACAGGAACTCAACCTCGAGTACCTGTTTGAGAAACTGTGGGCCGATCCGTCCGGCAATGGCTATCCGAAGGAACGTCGCGAGCCCGAGCAGGCCAACAAGAAGATCCTTGACGCCGTCCGCGCGGCAGCGTACCGCCCGCTCGTCGACATCTACCGCGATCTTGATCCGGATCTCGTGCGTGGCGCATTCGCTGGCGAGCATTTCCGCGAGTTGTTCGAGGACCACGCCCACGACGGTGACGTGAAGGACTACGTCCTCTCGCTGCTCGGCTGACCGCACCGGGATTGTCGATTATCAGTCAATCCCGTTTCCTTTTCCTCCTTCCCGTCGCCGGCGGCGGTGGTCTGTGCTACAAACACAAGTCGCCGCCGCCGGCGCTTATATTGCGCCGTGCAACGCACGAACCATTCCGACTGAAACCGGTGGCAACAAACCGGGTCACCAAGCCGCCTGTTTCCTAGCATGAAGGGCATGAACACAACGACGATTCATGCCTGCTCCGCAGGTTTTCTTCCCACGTGCGGCAATGACGGCGCACGCAGTCATGACTATCTTGACGACCTGCCGGCGGATGCCGGACGCGACACGATCCTGCTCGACGCCGGCGACATGGTCGCCGTGGCAACCCGGCCGATCAGGGCCGGCGAACAGGTCCGTGTCGACGGCCACGGCGTCCTCGACGTCATCGAGGATGTTCCGCGCGGCCACAAGATCGCGCTGACCGACATTCCCGCCGGCACCGATGTTGTCAAGTACGGCTTCGCAATCGGCCACGCTACCATCGATATTCCGCGCGGATCGTGGGTGCACACGCATAATATCGCGACGAACCTCGGTCCCAACCTTGAATACCGCTACGAACCCGTCGACAGCACCGTCAAGCCTGGCTCGCCGACGACGACGTTCCGCGGGTACCGGCGCAGGACCGGTCTCGTCGGCATCCGCAACGACCTGTACATCGTGCCGACCGTTGGCTGCATCAACGGCATCGCCGAACACATCGCCCGCATGTTCCGCGCACGCCACGGTGGTGCCGGCAACTTCGACTCCGTCGTGGTCACCACGCATCCCTATGGCTGCTCGCAACTCGGCGGCGACCTCGAATGGACACAGAACCTGCTGCGCAACATCGTGCAGCATCCGAACGCCGGCGGCGTACTGCTCGTTGGCCTTGGCTGCGAAAACAACCAGATGGCACTGATGCAGGCGAAGCTGGACAACTACGATCCCGACCGCGTGCGCTTCCTGATCTGCCAGGATGAGGACGACGAACTCGACGCCGCCGCCGACCTGCTCGAGGAGCTCAACGAGGCCGCCGCCGGCGACAAACGCGTCGACGTGCCGATAAGCGAGCTGAGGGTAGCCGTCGAATGCGGCGGCTCCGACGGCATGAGTGGCATCACCGCCAATCCAATGGTCGGCCGATTCGCCGAATGGCTTGTTTCCCAGGGTGGCACCGTTGTCATGAGCGAGGTTCCGGAAATGTTCGGCGCCGAGACGGTGCTGATGGGACAGGCCCGTGACGAGGAGGTCTTCGGCGACATCGTCGACCTGATCAACAATTTCAAGGGATTTTTCCGCAAATATGGCGAGGTCATCTCCGACAACCCCTCTCCCGGCAACAAGGCCGGTGGCATCACGACGCTCGAGGACAAGTCGCTTGGCTGCATCCGCAAGGGCGGCCACTGCGAGGTCGAGGACGTGCTGCACTACGGCGAGCGCATCCGGCGCAACGGCTTTCAGCTGATGCAGACGCCGGGTAACGACCTCGTGTCCACGACGGCCAAGGCGGCGGCCGGCTGCAACCTGATCCTGTTCACGACGGGCCGCGGCACCCCGTTCGGCTGCTTCGTGCCGACCGTCAAGATCGCGACGAACTCGGCGCTCGCCGCGAAAAAACATCGCTGGATCGACTTCGACGCCGGCCGCCTGCTCGACGAGTCGGCCGACGATGTCGACCGCGATTTCCGCGACCTCGTATTGCGCGTCGTCAACGGCGAGCAGGCCTCCAACGAACGCAACGCGATGCAGGCGATCGCGATCTTCAAGGACGGTCCGACCGAATAGAACGGCGGTTCAGGGGTCGGTGACGGCAGTCATGCAACATTTGCTCCGATCTGCTGCAACCGTTGGCAACAGCTTGCAACGGATCGGCATCGGCCGCGTACGCTGAACATCGACGTTCGGGATGGACCTGTAAAGGCGCGGTCCCTCCCCCTGCCGCACGGCGATTGCCGTGCATTGTCTCGACACTATGGCTCGAAACTAAGGAACGACATCACATGACTTTTACGCTAGAACACGTCCGGCCGGGCAAGGTGCTGCTGGCCGGCGAACCGATGGGCCTGTTCACGGCGGACAGCGAAGGCGCCTGCAGCGAGGTGGACACGTTCGACGCCTCGGTTGCCGGCGCCGAACTCAACGTGGCGATCGGGCTCAAGCGTCTCGGACACGACCCGCTCTACCTGGCGAAACTCGGAGACGACCCGATCGGCGAACGCATTGTTCATTTCATGACGGCGAATGGCCTCGACACTTCGCTCGTGACGACCTGTCCGGGAACGAGCACCGGCTTCATGATGAAGACGCGCGTGCATCAGGGCGACCCGCAGACCTACTACTTCCGCCGCCATTCGGCCGCCAGCACGCTCGGCGCCGACGACGTGCGCCGCATCGACCTGACCGGCGTGACGACGCTGCACCTGACAGGAATCCTTCCGCCATTGTCCGCTTCCTGTCAGGAGGCCACGTTCGCACTGCTCGACCGGGCCCACGCCCGCGACATGTTCGTCAGTTTCGACCCGAACCTGCGGCCGACGCTGTGGCCCAACGAGAAGACAATGCGCAGCGTGCTGCGCAGGATCGCATCACGCTGTGACCTGATCCTGCCCGGCATCCACGAGGGCGAAGTGTTGTTCGGCACGACGAGCCTCGAGGACACGGCCCGCGCCTTCCTTGACAACGGTGCCGGATGCGTCATTGTCAAGGACGGTCCGCGGGGCGCCTACGCTACCGACGGCGCTCAGCACATCTACGTGCCAGGCTGCCATGTCGACCATGTCGTCGACACGGTCGGCTGTGGCGACGGCTTCGCCGCCGGCGTGCTGTCCGCGCTGCTCGAGGGACTCGACATCGAGGAAGCAACCTACCGCGGCTGCATGCTCGGCGCTATCCAGACGCAGCACGTCTCCGACAACGAAGGACTGCCCAACCGCACCCAGCTCGCGGAGTTCCGCCTCGCCCAGCAGGGCATCGACATGGAACTGCGCGCCTGACGCCCGCCCCGATACCAACACTTCAATTCACGCTCATCACGATCAAAGGAGAATCACCGATGAACTCATTCGCCAACGCAACGGAACTGACCAACTACCTCGGCTCGCTCGGCGTCGTCCCGCTTGTCACGCTCAACAGCGTCGAGGAAGCCGTGCCGTTGGCGCACGCCCTTGAACGCGGCGGCCTGCCGGTCGCCGAGGTGACGTTCCGTTCGGCTTGCGCTGTCGAGGGCATGCGCCGCATCCACGAGGAAGTGCCGGGCGTCACGCTGCTCGCCGGCACCGTGCACACTGTCGACCAGGCCCGCGAGGCCATCGAGGCCGGCTGCGCTGGCCTTGTCACGCCGAGCTTTGACGAAGCCGTCGTCGACTGGGCCATTGACCATCACGTTCCGATCGTGCCCGGCACCGCCTGCCCGTCCGATGTCGAACGCGCCTACGATCACGGCCTGCGCTACGTCAAGTTCTTCCCGGCCGAGGCCTACGGCGGCGTCAAGACGCTCAAGGCGCTCGGTGGGCCGTTCGCCGACATGAAGTTCCTGCCGACCGGCGGCGTCAACGAACGCAACGCGGCCGACTACGCGGCCCTCAAGAATGTCTTCGCGATCGGCGGCTCCTTCCCGGTACCCGCCGCCGCACAGCACGCCGGCGACTGGGACGCGATTGCCGAGGCCTGCCGCCGCGCCCGCCAGATCGCCTCCACGACAATGACGATCGCCGCCTGATCACCAGTCCATCCGCACGAACAAGAAACGGAGTCAACCATCACCATGGAGCAACTCACCATCGCGACTGCACCGGAGCACGACCGCATCGTCGCCGACAGGCAGCGGCCGATCCGCGTCGTCCAGTTCGGCGAGGGCAACTTCCTGCGAGCCTTCGTCGACTGGTCCATCCAGCAAATGAACGACCACGGCGACTTCGACGGCAACATTGCCATCGTCCAGCCGCTGCCGAAGGGACGCGTCGCCGACCTCGATGCCCAGGATGACCTCTACACCGTCATCCTCGAGGGCCTCAAGGACGGCCGGCCAGTCCAGCGTCACGACCTGATCGACTCGGTCGCCACGACCGTCAACCCGTACGACGACTGGGAGGCCTATCTGGCCCTCGCCGACAACCCCGACCTCAAGGTCATCGTCTCGAACACCACCGAAGCGGGCATCGCGACCAGCGACGCCGACAGCCCCGACGCCTGCCCGCCAGACAGCTATCCCGCCAAGCTGCTCATGCTGCTCAAGCGCCGCTACGACAAGAACCTACCTGGCCTGCTGATCATTCCCTGTGAACTCATCGAGGACAACGGCACGCATCTCGAGGAATGCCTCATCGCCACCGCCGACAAGTTCGGCTACGACCAGGACTTCATCGACTGGCTTCGCCGCGACAATGTCTTCGCCACCACGCTCGTCGACAGGATCGTGCCCGGTTATCCCGCCGACCGCGCCGACGAACTGTGCAATGAACTCGGCTACCGCGACACGAGCCTTGTCAAGGCCGAGCCATTCGGCCTGTGGGTCCTCGGCGGCGACGAGGAAGTCCGCCGCACGTTGCGCGAGATCTTGCCGACCGACGCCGTCGACATGGACATCGTCGTCACCGGCGACGTCCAGCCATACCGCGAGCGCAAGGTCTTCCTGCTCAACGGCCCACACACGACGATGGCCCTCGTCGCCCGGCTGCTCGGCTTCGAGACCGTCGGCCAAGTCATCGATGATCCGGCAATGCGCTGCTTCATCGAACGCGAGATGGACGAGGAAATCATCCCGGTCATCAACCTGCCAAAGGACGAACTCGACCAATTCGCCGCCGCCGTCCTTGAACGCTTCGCCAATCCGTTCGTGCGCCACGAACTCGACTCGATCGCACTCAACTCGGTCTCCAAGTTCACGGCACGCCTGCTGCCGATCGTCCACAAAAACGCCGAACAGGGACGCCCCGTTCCCCGTCGCATCGCGCTCGCGCTCGCCGCGCTGATCGTCAGCTATGCCAACCTTACCGGCGCCGACGTCACTGTCACCGACATGCCGTCCGTCACCGAACGGCTCGCGGCCGTTACCACCGATCCGGAGTCAATTCGCGCGGTCCTCGCCGACAGCACGCTTTGGGGAGAGGATCTCACGAAGCTTGACGGCTTCGCCGACCTTGTCGTTGACGATGTCCTTGCAATCGTCGACGGTCGCCTTCCGGAACTGGAGGTGAGCCTAGCGTAACGATCTTTTCTCCTTCCATTTCTTTCCTTCTCCTGAAGACCCGCGGTCACCGACTCACCTCGCCGGCCCGCGGGTTTTCCTTATCATTCCGGCTTCTTTTCCATGTCATAATTCCGTGATCGCCCCTCAGGATGGAGACGTGGAAAAGGGGATGCAGCGGACGGGGGTGGTCAGTAAGGTGGGAATCGTACCAAATCGTCGCAAATAAGGAGACTCCGATGACTGAACAGAACAGGCAGGCATGGGGATGGGGACTGGCGAGCGTGGATGCCGCCGGCAACACGCTGGATGTCTGGTATCCGGAGCTGACGCTCGGCGAGCCGCCGGCGGAGAGCGACCGGCCGAACCACAACTTCGGCGCGCTCGTGCACGACGGCCCGGACCTGCGCGGCGTCAAGCGCGTGCCGGTCTTCACCGTCTCGCACGTCGACGGGCCGATCGTCGACGCCGCCGACGCCTACCTGCGCCTGCACCTGATGAGCATGCGCCTGGCCAAGCCGAACACGCTGAACCTCGACGGCATCTTCGCCGCGCTGAACAACGTCGTCTGGACGAACTACGGTCCGTTCGCCGTCGACGACTTCGCGCTGCGCAAGCTCGATGTCATGGCCGGCAACGCGACGAGCCAGTTCCCGCCGATGACGACGGACGTGAACGTGCTGTCGATCGACAAGTTCCCGCGCATGCTCGACTACGTCGTCCCGACCGGCGTGCGCATCGCCAACGCCGATCAGGTGCGCCTCGGCGCCTACCTCTCCTCCGGCACGACGGTCATGCACGCCGGCTTCGTCAACTTCAACGCCGGCACGCTCGGCACCTGCATGATCGAGGGCCGCGTCTCGCAGGGCGTGACGGTCGGCAACGGCTCCGACGTCGGCGGCGGCGCGTCGATCATGGGCACGCTCTCGGGCGGCGGCAAGCTGAAGAACTCGATCGGCGAGCATTCGCTGCTGGGCGCGAACGCCGGCATCGGTATCTCGCTCGGCGACAACTGCGTCGTCGAGGCCGGCCTGTACGTCACCGCCGGCACGAAGGTGACGATCTACGACAAGGCGAAGGTCGCCGCCGGCGAGCCGCTTGACGTCGTCAAGGGCGCCGACCTGTCCGGCAAGGACAACATCCTGTTCATCCGCAATTCCGTCACCGGCGCCATCGAGGCCCGCTACCGCAAGGTCGGCATTGCGCTGAACGATTCGCTCCACAAGAACTGAGGCGAATTCCGATCCCCTCCCTGTTGGTGTCACAAACCCAAGCTGGCAGCTCGGGTTTGTGACACCAACAGGGACGTCGTCCCCGCCGGCGGCGACGATGGAGCCATGAAGATTACGCTCGTCACTGTCGGCAAGGTCAAGGAAAAGTATTTGCGGGACGCCATCGCGGAGTATTCGAAGCGACTCTCCCGCTACTGCAAGCTCGAGATCGTCGAGGTGCCGGACGAGAAGACGCCGGACAAGGCGAGCGCGAACGAGGAACTACAGATCAAGGAGCGCGAAGGCGAGCGCATCCTCAGGCACCTGCGCGACGACGACTACGTCATCGCGCTGGCCATCGAGGGCAAGCAGCTGTCGAGCGAGGAGCTGGCCGCGAAGATCGACCAGCTCGGCCTGCATGGCACCAGCCACATCGCGATGGTGATCGGCGGTTCGCTCGGCCTCGATCCGCGCGTCCTCAAGCGTGCCGACATGCTGCTGAGCTTCTCGAAGATGACGTTCCCGCACCAGCTGATGCGCGTCATCCTGCTCGAGCAGATCTACCGCGCCTACAAGATCAACGCCGGCGAGCCCTACCACAAGTAAGTCCCACTCCCTCCTTGGAGGGAGTCAAAAATCGCGGAGCGATTTTTGGTGGGAGTTCGTGACCGGCCGGGAACTCCCACCGGTTCGCGCTACGCGCTCACCGACTCCCTCTGAAGAGGGAGTGTGACTACCGCTCGTCGAGCGGGATGTAGTCGCGCTGCTCGGGGCCGGTGTAGACCTGGCGGGGCCGGCCGATCTTCGTCATCGGGTCGTCGAGCATCTCGCGGTACTGGGCAATCCATCCCGGGATGCGGCCCAGCGCGAACAGCGTCGTGAACATCGACGGTCCGAAGCCGATGGCGCGGTACACCAGGCCCGTGTAGAAGTCGACGTTCGGGTACAGGTGCCGCGAGATGAAATAGTCGTCGTTCAATGCGATGTCTTCGAGTTCCATCGCGACGTCGAACAGCCCGACTTCCTCGTCGGTCAGCTTGATCGAGTCCTTGCGCGTCATGACGAGCTGCAGGCACTGCTTGGCGATCGCGGCGCGCGGATCGTACGACTTGTAGACGCGGTGGCCGAGACCGGAGATGCGGCGGCCTTCCTTCTTCGCTTTCTCGACGAACTCGCGCACCGACAGGCCGGATTCCTGGATCTCGCGCAGCTGTCGCAGCGCCGCCTCGTTCGCGCCACCGTGCAGCGGTCCGGACAGCGCGTTGATGCCGGCGGCGATGGCCGAATACAGGTTGGCATGCGCGGAGCCGGCAATGCGGACGACCGACGTCGAGCAGTTCTGTTCGTGGTCGGCGTGGATGATGAGCAGGCGCCCGAGCGCGTGGACGAACATCGGGTCGGAATCGTACGGTTCGTACGGCACGGCGAAGCACATGCGCAGGAAATCGTCGACGTAGCCGCGCGCGTAGTCGGGATAGAGCATCGGCTCGTCGCGCCGGCGGCGCAGGATGTAGCTGACGATCGTGCGGGCCTTCGCCATGATGATCGTCGCCGCTTCGTCGAGCTGTTCGGGATCGTCGATGTCGGTCGTCTCGGGATAGAACGTCGCCAGGGCGTTGACGGCCGACGCCATGACACTCATCGGGTGCGCTTCGTGCGGGAACGAGCTCATCAGCGTGCGGAAGTCCTCGCCGACCATTGTCCGGTGATTAATTTCTCCGACGAATCGTTCATATTCTTCCCTGCTCGGCAACTCGCCGTGGCGCAGCAGCCACGCGACCTCGAGAAAATCCGACTGGTCACATAGCTGCTCGATCGGGTAGCCGCGGTAGCGCAGGATGGAATTCTGGCCGTCGATGTAGGTGATCTTCGATTCGCACTGCGCCGTCGTCAGGAAGCCGGGGTCCAGCGTCACCCACTGGTCGTTGCGCAGTTCCGAGATCATGATGCCGTTGGGGCCTTCCGTCGCCTTGACCAGCGGCAGCTTGAATTCCTCGGAATCGACGTTGAGCTGCGCGTTTCCCATCGGTACCTCCCTTTCGTCGCAATTCGGCCCAGTCTATTGCGGCCATGTTGCGCACGGGGGGTTGCGTCTCAAATTCGGCAGGCGTCAGCTAGAACGCAAGATGTCCCGTAGAACTTGAGTTCTACGGGACATCGTCGGTTTCCAGCGCACTCTCGCTGCCTTCGGCAGCATCGGCGGTCGATCCTCAGTCAGCTTCGCTGACAGCTCCCTTCCAGGGAGCCATGGCTTCGGACTTCAGTCGCGGGCCGTCAGGATGATCGGGCCGTCTTCGGTGATCGCGATCGTGTGCTCGCTGTGGGCGCCGCGGGAGCCGTCCTGCGAGCGCAGCGTCCAGCCGTCCTTCGGATCCTGGTAGATCTCGTCGGTCGTCTTCATGAACCACGGCTCGATGGCGATGACGAGGCCCGGGCGCAGCTTGTAGCCGTGGTGGGCCTTGCCGTCGTTGGCGACGTGCGGGTCGCCGTGCATGATGTGGCCGACGCCGTGGCCACCGAACTCGAGGTTGACCGGGTAGCCGTACGAGCGGGCGACGTCGCCGATGGCGTGGGAGATGTCGCCGAGGCGGTTGCCGGCGACGGCCGCCTCGATGCCGGCGGCGAGGGCTTCCTCGGTGCTCTTGATGATCTCGAGGTCGGAAGGATCGGCGTTGCCGACGACGAAGCTGATGGCGGAGTCGGCCACCCAGCCGTCGACGTTGATCGCGAGGTCGAGGCTGACGAGGTCGCCGTCCTTGAGGGTGTAGTCGTACGGGACGCCGTGCAGGACGGCGTCGTTGACGGACGTGCAGATGTAGTGGGCGAACGGGCCGGTGCCGAAGTCCGGGGCGTAGTCGACGTAGCAGGATTCCGCGCCCTTGCGGTCGACGATCTTCTTGTGGACGAATTCGTCGATCTCGAGCAGGTTCGTGCCGACCTTCGTCGTTTCCCGCAGTTCCGTCAGGATGCCGCCGACGAACTTGCCGGCCGGCTTCATCTCTTCGATTTCCTTCGGAGTCTTGAGTTCAATCATTGCGTGTCTTTCCACCTTGGAGAAGTGATGGGACCTACGTTAGTCGCCGAGCCAAACAAATAGGCGGGCGAATCGTTCCGGCAAAATTTACCGGAACGATTCGCCCGCCTGTTCGCGGCTCCGAACGCCGGTCAGTCGACGTAGTCGTTGCCGTGACGGCCGAACGTGAACGCGCGGACGACGGCGCAGACGCCGAGGACGATCAGCGCGCAGCCGCCGAAGATGATGAGCCAGACGGTGGACGCGAGCGGCATGCACAGCAGCACGAAGCCGGCGATGATCGAGATGACGGCGTAGGCGATGGCCCAGCCGGAGCTCGGCATGCTCCAGGACTCGGTCAGCGCCATGATGCCTTCCATGATCCAGCCGATGCCGACGATCATCGTGAACATGACGGCGAGAACGCCGGTCGACAGCGTGATGTTCTTCAGTACCACGATGCCGCCGATGATGAGCAGGATGCCGACGATGATGTCGAGGATGCGCCAGCCGGCCGGCAGGCCGAGCTCGACGATCGAGCTGACGATCCTGACGACGCCGGAGATCAGGAAGTAGATGCCGAGGCAGACGGCGGCGACCTTCAGCGTGGCGCCCGGCCAGACGAGCAGCGCGACGCCGAGGATGGCGGCGGCGACGCCGATGATGCCGTAGGCGGCGCGCACGGCGTTCTTCGCGCCGGTCGGCAGCATGTCCTCGGCAAGGCGGAACGGTCCGTGGCGGCGGTTGTATTCAGCGTGGTAGTTGCTGTCGTGGAAATCGTAGTCAGACATGGCGTCTCCTTCTCGTAACGCTAGTGTGTCCGGCGCGGGAATCGTGGCCGCGAAACTGCCGACCCCGACTCCCCCGGGACGATGGTCCATCTCCCAGTCTTGCCGAATACGCAACGAATGGCGTAGCGTTCGCCGCCCAGCGAACGTGGCCGGCCGCCGACGGCCGTTTCTGCCCGTCGGCAAAGCTATAGTGGGAAGGCATGAGCACTGAACAGAACTCCCAGCTGAACGCCGGCATCGATCCGGCGTCCTTTTCGTCGGTGATCTCGCCTGCCGACGATCTCTTCCGTTACGTCAACGGCCCGTGGATCGACACGTACCGGCTGCCGGACGACCGCCCGCGCTACGGATCGTTCGACCGGCTCGCCGAGAACGCCGAGGACCAGGTCAGGGACATTCTCGAGTCGGACGATTCGTCCGCCACGGCGTGGCCCGCAACGAAGTCGAAGGCGATCTACCGTTCGTTCCTCGACGTCGAGGCGATCGACAAGGCCGGCGTGACGCCGATCAGGCCGGCGCTGGACCTCATCGACAACGCCGCGACGAAGGCCAACCTCGTCGACGTGCTCGGCGAGCTGTCGCCGGCCGGCGGCCCCGACCTCATCGACTTCGCGATCTACGGCGACCCGAAGGATCCCGACCACAACATCGTCCACCTCGAGCAGTCCGGCCTCGGCATGCCCGACGAGGCCTACTACCGTGACGATCACTACGAGCCGATCCGTCGCGAGTACGTCGCGATGGTCGCCGCTCAGCTCGCGAACGCCGGCTACTTCCCGTCGGCCGACGAGGCGAAGCAGGAAGCCGAACGCTTCCTCGGGATCGAGACAACGATCGCGAAGTCGCACTGGGACAACGTGACGACCCGCGATCCGCAGAAGACCTACAATCCGTACGACTTCGCGACGTTGGCCGAGACGCTGGCCGACTTCGACATCGTCCGCTGGGCGGCCGCCGCGCAGCGCTCCTACGACCGTTCGCTGGCCGCGAAGAGCATGCCGGTCGACGTGCGCGGCACGCTCGAGCACACGATCGTCCACGAGCCGTCGTTCCTCGAGGGACTGGACGCCTTCTGGCGCGACGCCCTGCTCGACGACCTGAAGCTGTGGGCGCGCGTCCACATGATCGTCGGCGCGGCGAGCACGCTGTCGTGCGAGTTCGACAAGACCAACTTCGAGTTCTACGGCAAGACGCTGTCCGGCACGAAGAAGCAGCGCGACCGCTGGAAGCGCGGCGTGGCGCTCGTCAACGGCATCTGCGGCGAGGACGTCGGCCGCGAGTACGTGCGGCTGCACTTCCCCGAGTCGTCGAAGGAACGCATGGAGCAGCTCGTCCACAACCTGATCGAGGCCTACCACGTCTCCATCCTCAACTCCGACTGGCTCGGCGACGAGACGAAGAAGCGCGCCCTTGACAAGCTCGACCACTTCTCCGCGAAGATCGGCTACACCGACCACTGGCGCGACTACACGGCGCTCGACGTCGCCGAGGACTACGGCCTCGTGAAGAACATGGAGGGCGCCTCGCTCTACGAGTTCGGCTACCAGATGTCGAAGGTCGGCAAGCCGGTCGACAAGGACGAGTGGCTGATGAACCCGCAGACCGTCAACGCCTACTATGAGCCGTCGCTCAACATCATCGTGTTTCCGGCCGCCATCCTGCAGCCGCCGTTCTTCGACCCGGAGGCCGAGGACGCCGCGAACTACGGCGGCATCGGCGCCGTCATCGGCCACGAGATCGGCCACGGCTTCGACGACCAGGGTTCGCAGTACGACGGCGACGGCAAGCTCAACGACTGGTGGACGGCGGAAGACCGCGCCCGCTTCGAGGAGCTGACAAAGAAGCTGATCGCGCAGTACAACGAGTTCGTGCCGGTCCAGCTGGCCGAGAAGTACGCGGCCGCCGGCGAGCCCGACCAGGCGCCGCATGTCAACGGCGCGCTGACGATCGGCGAGAACATCGGCGACCTGTCCGGCGTCAACATCGCGCTGAAGGCCTACGCGTTCGCGCTCGACGAGGCGGCCGGCCGCCCGATCGACGGCGATCCGCGGGCCATCGAGGCGTCGCTGGAGACGGCGCCGGTCATGGACGGCTTCACCGGCCTGCAACGATTCTTCCTCTCGTACGCCTCGATCTGGCGTTCGAAGAACCGCGACGAGCTGGCCGAGCAATACCTGCAGATCGACCCCCACTCCCCCGCCGAAAGCCGCACGAACGGCATCGCGAGGAACGTCGACCTCTACTACCACGCCTTCGACGTCAAGCCCGAAAACGGCATGTGGCTGGCCGAAGGCGAGCGCGTTCACATCTGGTGACCCTATCCCGAGCGCCCTGGAAGGGAGCTGTCGGCGAAGCCGACTGAGGGTCGACCGCACGTCGCTGCCGGAGGCAGCGCGTGCGCGCTGGAAGCCGGAGAGTCCCGTAGAAATTGAGTTCTACGGGACTCTTTACGTTCCAGCGCGCGCTCGTCGCCTTCGGCGACATTGGCGGTCGACCCTCAGCCTCGCTCCGCTCGGCAGCTCCCTTCCAGGGCGCTTTTCACTGTGGAAACCGCCCCATTCGTCCACACCAACTTTCCGAAGTTGACCCGCGCGCACGAATCGTCCCAAACTGGAGCCATGAGCCGGCGCGACGGTGCGCCGGCGGAAGACGAAGGGAGCTTCGGATGGCGTTGCAGCAGGGACTGGTCACGATCACCGGGCGGGTGGGCGGCGAACCGCAGAAATTCGAGCGCGACGGCGAGTTCATCGGCTGCCAGTTCCGCCTCGGATGCACGCGCTCGTACATGGGCCGGAACGGCGAGTGGTGCAAGATGCCGACGACGTGGATCACCGTCAAGGCGTTCCGCACGCTCGGCAAGAACGTCATGATGTCGATCCACAAGGGCGAGGCTGTCTTCGTCCACGGCCTGCTCAACACCGACGAATGGATGACGCAGGCCGGCGAACCAATGTCGAGGATCGTCATCGAGGCGACCGTCATCGGTCACGACCTCAACTTCTACGTCTCGGAAGCCAAGAGACTCCGGCCCGCCTCGGCGCCGGCAAACGACCAGCAGCCCGACGGACAGAACATCCCGAACATCCCGAACAACCAGAACAACCAGAGCATGACGACGAACGCTCCGCTGGCCAACAGCCCAGTCAGCCCGGCCCTGCCAGTCAGGCCGGTCCCGGGCGATTCATCCGTGACCTACGGCGTACCGCCCGCGGACAGCCCTGCTCCCCCGGGCAGTGCGGCTTCCGCTGGCAGGTCACTGATGAGTCCCGAGGAAGAGGACGCCGCCCAGAATGAGCAGGAAGAATTCGGCGGAGGAAGATTCTAGGTCTTGTTGATGCCCGGATGTCACAAACCCGAGCCAGAAGCTCGGGTTTGTGACATTCAGGAGAATATCGTCCGTCAGGCCATCAGCTTGGCGAGACGGTCGGCGAGGACGCGGGCGGCGGACTCGGCCGGGACGGCCTCGTTGTCGGAACCGTCGCGGTTGCGGATCTCGATCGTGCCGTTGTTGACGGTGTCGCGACCGGCGACGGCGATCAGCGGCACGCCGATCAGTTCGGCGTCCTTGAACTTGACGCCCGGCGAGACCTTCTTGCGGTCGTCGTAGATGACCTCGATGCCGTCGGCCTCGAGCTCGGCGACGAGCTTCTCGGCGGCCTCGAACGCGGCGGCGTCCTTGCCGGTGGCGACGACGTGCACGCCGGCCGGGGCGATGTTCGCCGGCCAGGCCAGGCCGCGCTCGTCGTGGTGCGTCTCGGCGATGCAGGCGAGCACGCGGGAGACGCCGATGCCGTAGGAGCCCATCCAGACCGGGACGGCCTTGCCGTTCTCGTTGAGGACCTTGAATCCGAGCGCCTCGGAATACTTGAGGCCGAGCTGGAACACCTGGCCGATCTCGACGCCGCGTTCGAACGACAGCGGGCCGGAGCCGTCCGGGCTCATGTCGCCGTCGCGCACGACGACGGCCTCGACGACGCCGTCGGCCTCGAAGTCGCGGCCGTAGACGAGGTCGTAGTAGTCCTGCTCGAACTCGTCGGCGCCGGTGAACCACGCGGAGCCGCGAGCGACGTGCGCGTCGACGAAGTAGCGCAGCGGCTCCTCGACAGCCGAACCGGTGGCCGGGGCGACGAAGCCCTCCTTGCGGGCCTGCGGGCCGAGTGCCATCGGGCCGATGTAGCCGCGGACAAGTTCCGGATGGGCCTTGAGCTCCTCCTCGGTGGCCTCGTCGAGCTCGGCCGGCGCGAACTGGGCTTCCAGTCGCTTCATGTCGACTTCGCGGTCGCCCGGGACGCCGACGACGATCAGCTCGCGCCACGGTTCGTCGTGCTCGTCGTCCTCGGCGTGCTTGACGGCGATGACGACGTTCTTCAGGATGTCGGAGGCCTGCCACTGGCGGCCGTCGGTGCGCGGATACGTCGCGTTCGCGCGCTCGACCA
Organism: Bifidobacterium choloepi; assembly: GCF_010667615.1. GTDB lineage: Bacteria > Actinomycetota > Actinomycetes > Actinomycetales > Bifidobacteriaceae > Bifidobacterium > Bifidobacterium choloepi. Next base: position 613,188 of record NZ_VYSG01000001.1, read on the forward strand.
TGTTCTCGATCGTCACGGCGTCGGGCGTCGCCTTCTTCGAGGCTTCCGGCGTGCCGAGCGCCACGTAGTCGATCTCCGGCGGTTCCGGAGTCTTCAGCGCCTCGACGTTCCATGCCTTGCCGGACGGCGCCAGCGCGAACGTGTCCTCGCCGATCGCCATCGGCGCGAGGAATTCCTCGGATGCGGAGCCGCCCATCGGGCCGGACATCGCGAAGACCGGCACGTACTTCAGGTCGAGGCGCTGGAAGATGCGCTCGTAGGCGCCGCGCTCGTCCATGTAGCACTTGCGCAGGCCCTCCTCGTCCACGGTGAACGAGTAGGCGTCCTTCATGATGAACTCGCGGCCGCGGATCAGGCCCGCGCGCGGGCGGAATTCGTCGCGGTACTTCGTCTGGATCTGGTACAGCGTGACCGGCAGGTCCTTGTACGACGAGTACATGTCCTTGACGAGCAGCGTGAACATTTCCTCGTGCGTCGGCGCGAGCAGGTAGTCGGCCTGGTGACGGTCCTTGAGACGGAAGATATTGTCGCCGTACTCTTCCCAGCGGTGGGTCGCTTCGTACGGCTCGCGCGGCAGCAGCGCCGGGAAGTGGACTTCCTGGCCGCCAATGCCGTCGATTTCCTCGCGGACAATGGCCTCGATCTTGTTCAGGACGCTCAGGCCCAGCGGCAGCCAGGTCCAGATGCCCGGGGCGGCCTTGCGGATGTAGCCTGCGCGCTGCAGCAGCTTGGCGGAATCAACGTCTGCGTCCGCCGGATCCTCGCGCAGCGTGCGCAGGAACATCGTGGACATGCGAAGTGCTTTACTCATGCCTACAAAATTAAGCGGTTTCCCCGACAATGCTCAGGTCGGCGACGGTTACTTCCTCGTCGTCTCGTCGACGATCTCGGTCGTGTCTTCCTCGAGCATCTCGCGGTTGACCGAGCCGATCGGGTAGACGAAGATCGGCAGCATCATCAGGCAGCCGACGAGATACATGATGTCGGGCAGGCTCATGACGGAGAAGACGCCGACGGAGTTCGGGATCAGGATGCCGGCGCACACCAGCACCATGCCGGCGACCGGCAGGCCTTCCCACAGCCAGTTGTTCGGCGCGCCGTCACGCGTCTTGGCGTGCACGGATCCCAGATAGAACGGGATGATGAACATCAGGCCGCCGATGATCGTCAGGATATCGGTCAGCTTGATCGTGCCCCAGTTCGGGTTGGCGTTCGTTCCGTATAGCAGGAACGCGGCGAACAGCACCAGCACGCCCAGCCCGGCGACAATCAGCCCCTTGTACGACTTCAGCATCGTTCTCGACCTCGCTTTGGTTCCGGGGTGGCGCGCGGCGGGAAGAATCGTTCAACATTCCGCCGTCGACGGGAACGATTCGTCCGCCGATGGCCGCCCCTCCTTCGTTGTTCTGTCTTCCATGCTAGAACAGCACGTCCGCCGAGAATTCATCATCGGGCGAAACCGGCGCGGCCGGCGCCAGCGCGGCCGCGCCGTCCGCGGCGAGCCGGCGCGCGGCGTCGTCGGACGCCATGCGCAGCCGCCCGTCGAGATCGATGGCCTGCGGCGAGACAAGGAACATCCGTTCCGAAACGCCCCGCAGGAACAGGCCGTCCATGCTCTCGACTCGCGACAGTGCGACGTAGCCCATGCCCGGCGCGAACGTGCGCTTCAAGTCCATGACGGCGGCGTCGAGCGTCATGCCCTGCGACTTGTGGATCGTGATCGCCCACGCGCAGCGCAGCGGCACCTGACCGACCGACGCGAGCACGGTCTCGCCGTCCATCATGTCCCACGTCTCCTGCTTCATCGTGACGACGTTGCCGTTCTCGAACGCGACGACCGGCCAGCCGCCGCGACCCTCGCTTGCGAAGTCGACGACGGTGCCGAGCGAGCCGTTGACGTACTGGTGATTCTGGTCGTTGCGCACGGCCATGACGACGGCGCCCTTCTTGAGCGCGAGCCGTTCCGGCGCGAGCATGTTCTTCTTGAGCCGCTTGACGAGGTCGGCCGGCCCGGCGCTCGTCGCCTCGAAGACGTGCTCGTCGGCGTCGATTTCGGCGAGCCGCAGGTCGTTGAGCTGGTCGGCCTGCCGGTTGACCGGAAACAGGTTGACGGCCTGCCGGTCGCCGGCGGGCAGCACGCCGAGCCGGCCGAGCAGCATGTCGCGGTCATGTTCGGTGACGGCGGCGCGGCGGATATCGGTGAGGACGTCGAGCAGCTGGCCGTCGTCCTGGCGATGCTGCTCGGTCAGGTAGCAGACAACTGGGTCGAGTTCGTCCCAGACGAAGCTTTCGGTGACGAAGCCGTCCGGGTCGCGGCCGGCGGCGGCGTAGCGTTCGCGCGACTCGACGAACTCCGGCGACGGCGTCACGAAGCCGCGGCCGCGCGGGCCGGCGTTGACCGGCGGCAGCTGGAACAGGTCGCCGGACAGCACGACCTGCAGGCCGCCGAACGGCCGCTCGTCCTTGCGCACGAAACGGCAGATCCGGTCGACGATGTCGAAGAGCCACGCGTGCATCATCGAGACCTCGTCGATGACGAGGATGTCGGTGGCGGTGATCTGCTTGCGCCGGCGCGTGCGCACCGTCTTGAGCAGCGACTCGCTGAGCGCGTTGTGAATGCCGACGCCGCTCCACGAATGGATGGTCTGGCCGTTGATGTGCGTGGCCGCGATGCCGGTCGACGCGGTGACGGCGACCGACTTGCCGACGGCGCGCGCGGCCGCGACGAACTGGTTGAGCACGTAGGTCTTGCCGGCACCCGGCGCGCCGGTCAGGAACACGTTCGCGCCGGCCTCCATGATCGCGAGCGCCTCGCCTTGCAGCATCGGTGGTTCCTTCCCTGTCGGTGTCGTGTCGGTGTCGTCGCCGGTTGTTGCCGGTGTTGTTGCCGGTGTTGTTGCCGGTCGCCTGTTTCACGGCGACCGGCGCATGGTTCACGGTGACTTTCGCATGATTCACCACGATAGTCGCGTGTTTCACGGCGGGCGTCGCCTGTTTCACGCCGGTTTCCCGGCCGTCGGCGCCTACTTGACGAGTTCGTCGACGACGGTGATGACGCCCTCGTCGGTGTTGGCCGGCGCGATGTAGTTGGCGACGGCCTTGACGTCCGGATGAGCGTTGGCCATCGCGAACGACCACTTGGCGCAGCCGAGCATGCCGGAATCGTTGAGATAGTCGCCGAAGACGGCCGTCTGCTCGGGGCCGACGCCCATCGCCTTCTGCAGCGCCGTCACGCCCTGGCTCTTGTCGGTCGTCGGATTCATGATGTCGACCCAGTGCGCGCCGGAGACGACGACGGAGTACTGCGGCCGCAGGTCGGCGAGCAGGTTGGCGGCCATCGACTCGGCGTCGCCGAAGTCGAAGACGGCGAGCTTGAGGATGGTCTCGGTGTCGATGTCGAGCACGTCGTGCAGGTCCTCGACTTCCATGAGCTTGGCGTAGTACTTGGCGCACTCGTCGACGAACGGCTGGTCGGTGCGCTGGATGTACGCCGTCGACAGGCCGCAGATGACGAGGCCGATGTCGTACTTGCCGCTCTTGACGGCGGCGTCCACGCGGTCGATGACCTCGCGCGTGACGTCGAGCCCGATCCCGTGGACGGCCACGATGTCGCCGTCGTAGGAGACGACGTTGCCGTTCTCGGCGATGAAGCTCATGTGCTCGGAATACTCGCCGAACATGTTCTCGAGCGTGTGGAACTGCCGTCCGCTCGCCGGCACGAACTGCACGCCGCGCTCCTGCAGCCGCTGCAGCATCGGCCAGAAGCCCTGCGGGATCCGCGAGTCGCCGTCGAGCAGCGTGCCGTCCATGTCGGCAACAACGAGCCTGACGTCCGGCTTCTCGTCAAGCGTCTTGATTTCGGTCCAGTCAATTCCAGCCATTGGCTTCTTTCTGTCAGTGGTAACTATCGGTTTTTTGCACGATTCGCCCGTGGCGGTCGCACCCTCGTCTCCCCGGCTATTCGTCCGTATCCTGATGGCCTGCGCCATCGGGATGCGGCGCCACCAGCCGCACCGCCATTCCGTCCCGTGTCCGGATGGTTTCGGAGAGGGCGGAGTACAGTGCGGTACGCTTATAATTCCGTCCCCATGTCCGGATGGTTTCGGTATCCGTCCGGTCACCGGAACGGCATGCGCACGTTGCATCCGCGAGCGGTGCCGGCCGCGGTGACCTTCTCAGTCCTCGCTGAGCAGGCTCGTCTTCTCGATCCGCTCGGCGATGGCCTTGGCCTGCACCGAGCCCGGGCCCGGCGACGGCACCATGAACGCCTTGCGATAGTAGCGCAGCTCGTCGAGCGACTCGATGATGTCCGCGAGCGCGCGGTGGCCGCCGCGCTTCGGCGGACGGTTGAGATAGACGTCCGGGTACCAGCGGCGTGCCAGTTCCTTGAGCGTGCTGACGTCGACGACGCGGTAGTGCAGCCGCTCCATGAGTCCGGGCATGAACCTGTCGAGGAACTTCTTGTCCGATCCGATGGAATTGCCCGCCAGCAGCGGCTTGACGCCGTCCGGGGTGAATCGTTCGACATATTCGATGACCTTGCGCTCGGCTTCCTCGACGGACAGGCCGTGTTCCCACTCGTTGATCAGGCCCGAGCGCGTGTGCATGGCACGCACAAAGTCGTTCATGTGCTCGACGGCCTCCTGCCCCGGCTTGATGACGAAGTCGATGCCGTCATCGAGCACGTTGAGGTTGAAGTCGGTCGGCACGACGGAAATCTCGCACAGTTCGTCATGGAAGATATCCAGTCCGGTCATCTCGCAGTCGATCCAGATCAACCGCGACTCCTCCGCCGAATACGTCAGATCATCATGCGCATCTACCATTCGTTCCTCTTTCGTCGATAGCCAGTCGCCAAGCCTCATCTGCCCGGCCAAGGCCGTCGGGACACGCCCCGTCAAGACCGTGTTCCTCGCGCCGTCGTTTCATAACCAGACCCCACTGTAGTACCTGCCGGCGCCGACGTCCCGATTACACTTTGCTTCCACTCTCCCCTTCGAACTGGAAGCAAAGTGATGTCTCCCGTCCTTCGAACTGGAAGCAAAGTGATGTCTCCCGTCCTTCCGGCGGCACCTTTCTTCCAGCTTCTTCTACCAGCTGGAAAGAAAGTACTGTTCGACCCCTCTCCTCCAATGCCCTTCTTCCAGCATCCCACGGAAACTGGAAGGAAAGTATCGTCCGGACCCTGTCGGCCAATACCTTATTTCCAGTATTCCGAATCAACTGGAAAGGAGGTACCGTCCAAGCCCCGCAACTCGATACTTTCCTTCCAGTATCCCTACCTCGCTGGAAGAAAAGGATCATCGCGAGGGACTATCACCGCACCTATTTTCCATCTTCTTATCGAAGTTGGAAGGAAAGTGCTGTTCCTCGGCAAACTAACCGCACCTTCTTTCCAGCAGTCACAGACAGCTGGAAAGGAAGTGCCCTTCAAGTCCGTTCTTTTTCCTCGCGTGGCAGTACCCAATTGATTTCAGTACCGCGCCGCCATGTTCCAGGGAAACGGCCCCGGACCGGCCGCCATGCGCGGAACCCCCAACCGGTTGAGCTTGTCAATGAGCGGGCGCCGTTTCACAGCCTCGCGAAACTCAATGCGCTCGATCTTCGCTCCCGTCCATTGCCGTATGAATCCTTCCCGCTGAGCCTGCAGATGACCAACCTGCGCCGCACTGGAGCCACCGGTCATCTGCGGATTGAAGTACTTTTCATGACCATCAAGTTCGAGAATGAGCAACCTGCCGTCGGGGAGAGCCCATGCAAAATCCGTTTCGTAGAAATGCGCCGGATTGCCCGGTTCCTCAATCCGGTATTGGGAAATCGGCACCATGAATCCTTCCTCGATGATGACTGCCCTGACATACGATTCACCGCCGTTGAAACTCCGGGCGTCGACGTACTTGAGCACCTGTTCCGTCATCATTCCCACGTTGCGTACATGACCGGCCACCTCCCGAATATCCTCGGCAGTCACTATTCCCTGCTTGAAGGCGGAATCAAACATCGGCAGCAGCAGGACAAAAGGAAAGAGCTTGACGCAGTCGACAAGGGTACGCGCCGCCGGCATCACCTTGATGCCATCGACGGTAACGCACTGGTCGATCTCGCCTTGGGGAACATACATCCGTCGAGTCTTGGCGCCAATCCAGTCATTGGTGTTGGGCACGTTGAACTTGTCAACATCCTTCCAGCCATTCGACGTCGCATGATTTCCGCATCGTCCTTTCTCCTCGCCAGTCTTTGCGGACCAGCGGTCGCAAGATGGATTGCATGGAACCATGGCCGTTCGGCGAACGCTATGGCTGCCCACGGCGACGACCAGGCCGCAGCGATGAATGGAGTACTGATGTTCCATCCCCCAGATGGCCACGCCGGTGGGACCCGTGAACACCAACTTGCCGCCGTGCAGTTCGTCGAGACCGCGGGCAATCCACTTCACCTTGTCGTACCGGTGCAGTTGCATCCACGTTTCCGGATCGATATACAGTCGCGGAAATGGAATGATCAGTTCGCCGGCAGTCGCCCGACGCCGCACCGCGAGCCTGACGTTCCGGTTGCCGGCGACAGCCAGTCTCCGCTCGTTCCTTGCCTCGCGAAGTTCAATGCCAATTTGTCGGTCAAGAGTCATGCCTTGACAGTAAGGAAACTTTGCATGCCCATCCAGTTTGCCGGATCCATGTGTGCGAATGTCTTCCTTTCCACAACGCAACCCGGCGACACAGTCCAGTTTTGAATTGGAACGATTCGTGCTTACGGCCATTCGCAAAACCGGCGTCTTTCATGTCTTCTGTTTCCGACCGCCGCCAAAAAGTCCAGCTGGAAGAAAGGTATCGTCATTGCCTACGAAAACGTAACTTTTCTTCCAGCTGCCATGCATAGCTGGAAGAAAAGTAGCGGACTGGGCTCTCTAGACGTGACAATTCTTCCAGTTTTCAGAATTAGCTGGAAGAAAGATGCTGTATTACGCGCTCGAAGCATGACCTGATTCCAGTCTCTTCGCACTACTGGAAGAAAAGTGCTGTCTGAGCGCTCCCGTACATGACCTGTTTTCCAGTTGCAGGATTCAAGCGGAAGAAAGGTGCCGTCGTTAGCCATCAAAATATGACGATTCTTCCAGCTCGGCTCACCAGCTGGAGAGAAGGTGCTCTTCCACAATGAGAAAAGGTGACCTTGGTTCCAGCTTCTTGCAAAGTTGGAACCAAGGTCACCTCATGACTGGTTCGGAGGCCACGGGCTGCCGATTTCTTATCGGTACCCGCCGCCCTGCTGACCTCAGCGGCTCGAGTAGTTCGGGGCTTCGGCGGTCATCACGATGTCGTGCGGGTGCGATTCGCGCAGGCCGGCGTCGGTGATGCGGATGAAGCGGCCCTTTTCCGGCATTTCGGCGATGTTGTGCGCGCCGATGTAGAACATCGACTGGTGCAGGCCGCCGATCATCTGGTACAGGACGGCGTTGAGCGGGCCGCGGTACGGCACTTCGCCCTCGACGCCTTCCGGCACGACCTTGTCGCTCGACGTGACGTCGGCCTGGAAGTAGCGGTCCTTCGAGTAGGACTTCTTGCCGCGCGGCGCCATCGCGCCGAGCGAGCCCATGCCACGGTACAGCTTGTACTGCTTGCCATGCAGCAGGACCTTCTCGCCCGGGGCTTCCTCGCAGCCGGCCAGCGTGCCGCCGAGCATGACGGACGAGGCGCCGGCGACGAGCGCCTTGGCGATGTCGCCGGAGTAGTGGATGCCACCGTCGGCAATGCACGGGACGCCGGCGGCGCGGCAGGCCTGCGCGGCCTCGTAGACGGCGGTGAGCTGCGGGACGCCGACGCCGGCGACCACGCGGGTGGTGCAGATGGAGCCGGGGCCCACGCCGACCTTGACGGCGTCGACGCCGGCATCGATCATCGCCTGGGCGCCCTGGCGCGTGGCGACGTTGCCGCCGATGATGTCCACGCCGGCGAAGGCCGGATCGGCCTTGAGGCGGCGGATCATGTCGAGGGCCAGCTTGGCCTCGCCGTTGGCGGTGTCGACGACGAGCGCGTCCACGCCCGCCTCGAGCAGCGCCGAGGCGCGCTGCCAGGCGTCGCCGAGGAAGCCGATGCCGGCGGCCACGCGCAGGCGGCCCTGCTCGTCCTTCGTGGCGTCCGGGTACTGCTCGGTCTTGACGAAGTCCTTGACGGTGATGAGGCCGGTCAGGCGACCCTCGTCGTCGACGAGCGGCAGCTTCTCGATCTTCTTCTCGGCGAGGATGCGGTGGGCGTCTTCCTTCGAGATGTTCGACGGACCGGTGACGAGGTTCTCCTTGGTCATGACGTCGCGCACGCGCAGGTGGTCGTAATCCTCGGAGGCGATGAAGCGCATGTCGCGGTTCGTGATGATGCCGACGAGCTTGCGGTCGGCGTCGACGACCGGCAGGCCGGAGATGTGGAACTTACCGCACAGCTTGTCGAGGTCGGCGAGCGTGACGTCGGGGTTGACGGTCAGCGGATCGGTGATCATGCCGGACTCGCTGCGCTTGACGACATCGACCTGCGCGGCCTGGTCGTCGATGGACAGGTTGCGGTGCAGCACGCCGATGCCGCCGTTGCGGGCCATCGCGATCGCCATGTCGGCTTCGGTGACGGTGTCCATCGCGGCGGAGATCGCCGGGACCTTCATCGTGATGTTGCGGGTCAGGTGGGTCGTCGTGTCGACTTCGGAGGGGATGACGTCCGTCGCGTTCGGCAGCAGCAGCACGTCGTCATAGGCGAGGCCGAGCTGGGAGAAAATCGGAGGGAGCGGAGCGTACGCAGAATCTGCAGTCATATCGGTTGTAGCCATGGCACCACTATATGGATTCGGCCTGACGAAGACTCGCCGCCGTCTCACCTTCTCGAAACGGCGCTCCAGCATATGGAATTGACTGCACGATTCCCGCGTTTTCTTCCTGTCGATGTCATGAACCCGGACCGTGAGCACGAAGTCATGACGTCGACAAGGACCCCCTCTCGAGACGGAGTTCCTATCGGTTTCGCCTGTCGGTGGAGTGACGGGCCGGGGCGCTGTCGTCGGCCGGCGCGGGGATGGACGAATCGTGCGAATGGAAAGGTCCGGGAAGCTCGCCGTCCTCGAGAACGCGACGGCGCAGGTACGGCGACATCGTCGCCAGCGCGAGCAGCGTGGCGGCAATGACGAAGCCGATCAGGACCTCCACGGCGGTGAAGAACAGCAGCATCAGCGAACCAAACGCGAACAGCGCGGCCCAGCCCCACAGGATCAGCACGGCGACCGGTACCGAATGGCCAATGCGAAGCATGCGATGGTGCAGGTGCATGCGGTCCGGATGCATCGGCGACTGGCCCTTCCTCAACCGTCGCACGATCGCCATGATCATGTCGAGCACCGGCAGGAACAGCACGAGCACCGGCAGGAGGATCGGCATGAACGCCGGCAGATAGATCGAGGCGTGGATGGACGCGGGGTCCAGGCGTCCGGTCATGACGATCGACGCGCAGGTAATGAGATAGCCGAGCAGCATCGAGCCGGAGTCGCCCATGAACAGCTTGGCCGGATGCCAGTTGTGCAGCAGGAAGCCGAAGCAGATGCCGACGAGCATGACGTCGATCATTGTCGACAGCGACGCGTACGACGGCGACGTGCGCGAGAGAATGTACGAATAGATGCCGAACGCGATGCCACCGATGGCCACGATCCCGGCAGCCAGGCCGTCGAGTCCGTCGACGAAGTTGACGGCGTTGATGGACACGACGATGAGCAGTGCCGTGATGGCGATCGAGATCGTCGGCGAGAACGTCACCAGCGACCCCAGCGGCAGCGAGATGATCTGCAGGCCGCCCCACGCGACGAAGACGGAAATGAGCAGCTGTCCGGCGAGCTTCAACATCCAGTCGAGATCCCAGCAGTCGTCGGCGATGCCGAGCAGGCAGATCAGCACGGCGCCGATCAGGATGACCCACGGCTGGTCGTTCGTCGCGAAGACGGTGTGCAGGAACGGCAGCCGGGAGGCGACGAACATCGCGACGGCGAAGCCGAGCAGCATCGCCAGGCCGCCCATGCGCGGCGTCGGAATGGTGTGGACGTCGCGGGCGCGCACCTCGCCGACGGCGCCCATGCGGATGGCGAGGTGCCGGATCAGCGGCGTGAACAGGAACGTGGCGCCCGCGGCGATCGCCGCGATGAACAGATAGACCCTCATGCGCCGAGTCCGCCGCCGTTCATGTGCAGGGCCTTGCGGATGACGGAGCCGGGGATGACGCCTTCGCGCAGGATCTCGATGCCGTCGCCGCCGGGCGCAGTGGCGTACGGATCGGCGGCGACGACGGTGCTCGCGACATGGCCCTGCGTCGGACCGCCGTCGAGATAGAGGTCGATCAGCGAGCCGGAGTGGCCGGACTCGCCGTAGTCGTATTCGCTGGAAGCCTCGCCATAGCCGTCAAAATCGTCGGAATCGTAGCCGGAATCGTAGCCGGCGCCCTCGAATGCGGCAACGGCTTCCTCGACCGACTGGGCGCTCTCGCCGCCGCTCAGGTTTGCCGACGAGCAGGCGACGGGACCGACGGCCCGCAGGATGCGCAGCGAGACGGCGGAATTCGGCACGCGGATGCCCTGTGTGAGCTGGCCCGTCGTCATGTTGCGGCTGACGGTCTTGAGTTCGCAGCCTTCCTCGGCCAGACAGATCGGCGAGAACGCGCCGGGCAGGAACTGGGCGGCGAGCCGGTTGAGCGGCGCCGGCAGCGCCAGTCCCAGCGAGCCGAGCTCGTCGACGCTCGCCATGACGACCTGCAGCGCCTTGAACTTCGGACGTCCCTTCGCGCGGTAGATCTTCTCGATGGCGGCGGCGTTGCGCGGATCGCAGGCCACGCCGTAGACGGTGTCGGTCGGGATGACGACGAGGCCGCCTCCCCGGATGACCTCCCGTGCCCGCTCCAGCGATTCGTCGGTCACCTTCCGTACGTCGGCCATCGATACTCCTTTATATATGTCGGTCCCGCGGCGCCGCCGCAGTCGCGCCGCGCCGGCGTGCCGTTGCGCGGCCGCCGCGGCCATGTTCAGCATGTTCAGTGATTGGTCACGATTCCAGCGTCCTGCCGGACGGTTGTCGCGGGGACGATTCGTCCCATTCTAGCCGTCGCTAGCCCTTGATCGCCACCAGATACCTCGGACGCCCAGTGTAGTCCATGTTCGTATGGGCGTCGGCGAAGCCGACGGCATGGGCGAACATGACGGTGCGGTCGGCCTGCGTGATGTCGTGCTCCATGACGAGCAGGCCGCCGGGCCGCAGCAGCCGGTAGGCGCGGCGGATGATCTGTTCGGGGATCATCATGCCGTCGGCGGAACCGCCGAACAGCGCGCGGTGCGGATCGTAGCCGGTCACTTCCGGCTGCTCGGGCACGTCGGCGTCCGGAATGTACGGCGGGTTGGAGATGACGACGTCGACGGTGCCGTCGAGCTGCGCGAGCGTCACGTCGCTCGTCGCGTCGGCGCATTCGAGATGGTAGTTGAACTCGACGTCGGGATGCGTCCTGGCGACCTCGTCGATGTTGGCGCGCGTCCACTTCGCGGCGACCGGGTCGATCTCGACGCCCCAGACCTGCGCGCCGGGCACCTCGGCGGCGACCGACAGGCCGATCGCGCCGCTGCCTGCGCACAGGTCGACGACGCGCGGACTGTACAGCCCGTGGCCGGTCATCCAGTCGATCGCTTCCTGCACGACGAGCTCGGTTTCCTGGCGCGGCACGAACACGCCGCGGCCGACTTTCAGGTCGAGGTAGCGGAACGGCACGTGGCCGACGATGTGCTGCAGCGGCTCGCGCGCCACGCGGCGGGCGACGAGGCCGTCGAGCTCGGCGAGCTTCGCGGCCGTCGCCGGATCGTCGTTGTCGAGCCGTTCGCCGAGCAGCATCGCCTTGTCGACGCCGGACAGGTCGAGTCCGAACACGTGGCCATAGAGCAGCTTCGCGTCGATCCGCGGCGTCTCGACGCCGGCGTCCGCAAGCCGGGCCGACATCACCCGGATCAGTTCGTCAACCGTCATGGGAGGCTCACTTGTTGCTGGCGAGCCGTTCGGCCTCGTCGGCCTGGATGTCGCTGTCGATGACGGCCTGCAGGTCGCCGTCGAGGACGGCGTCGAGATTGTACGCCTTGTAGTTCGTGCGGTGGTCGACAATGCGGTTTTCGGGGAAGTTGTACGTGCGGATGCGCTCGGAGCGGTCGAGCGAGCGGACCTGCGAGTGGCGCATGTCGGCGGCCTCGGCGGCTTCCTGTTCGTGCTTCATCGCGAGCAGTCGCGACTTGAGCACGCGAAGCGCCGCGGCGCGGTTCTGGATCTGCGACTTCTCGTCCTGCATGCTGACGACGATGCCGGTCGGGATGTGCGTCATGCGGACGGCCGAGTACGTCGTGTTGACGGACTGGCCGCCGGGCCCGGACGCCATGAAGATGTCGATCTTCAGGTCCTTCGGATCAATCTCGATCTCGTCGTCGTCCTCGTCGGCTTCCGGGAACACGATGACGCCGGCGGCCGACGTCTGGATGCGGCCCTGCGATTCGGTCACCGGGATGCGCTGCACGCGGTGCACGCCGCCTTCGTACTTGAGCGACGCCCACACGCCGTCCTCGGGCGCCGGTGTGCCCTTGGCGCGGATGGCGAGCTGGACGTCCTTGACGCCGCCGAGCTCGGTCGAGTTCTCGTTCTGGATGGTGACGGTCCAGCCGCGCTTCTCGGCGTAGCGGGTATACATGCGCAGCAGGTCGCCGGCGAACAGCGCGGCTTCCTCGCCGCCGGTGCCGGCCTTGATTTCCATGATCATGTCGCGGGCGTCGTCGGGGTCGCGCGGGATCAGCGCCGTGCGCAGCGTCTCCTCGACTTCCGGCAGCTTCGCGGCGAGCCGGTCGGCTTCCTCGGCGAAGTCGGGATCTTCGTCCGCCATTTCGCGGGCGGCCTCGAGATCGTCGTTCAGCGTGCGCCACGCCCGGTAGGCGCCGACGATCGTGCCGAGCTCGGCATGGCGGCGTCCCAGCTTCTTCATCTTGTCGGGATTGGAGGCGACGTCCGGCTGCGCCATCTCCTCCTCGATCCTGCGGTACTCGTCGACGGCGGTCTTCGCCGCGGCAAACTGTTCGTCAGCCAATATCCTGCCTGTCTCCTGTGAAAAATCCTCGCCGCATCGTTGAAAACTCAACGTTTCATGGAACGATTCGTCTGCCCCGGCGAGGCTCCTGCTCTAATCCAGCTGTCCATTCTATCCATGAGGCTCGCCAACCCTAACTCCCCTAAACGCGGCAGCGCCGGCTTTCTCGGGGAAAGCCGGCGCTGCCGGTAAGTCATCGGGAGAAGACTCAGGCGCTCTTCTTGCCGTAACGCTTCTCGAAGCGGGCGACGCGGCCGCCGGTGTCGAGGATCTTCTGCTTGCCGGTGTAGAACGGGTGGCACTTGGAGCACACGTCCACGGTCATGTGATCGCCCTTGGCGGTCGTCTTGGTGACGAACGTGTTGCCGCACGAGCACACGATCTCGACCGGATGATAATCAGGATGGATTCCCTGCTGCATAATTGTCTCCTAGAGATTCGGGGGACCCGGGTCGCCAGGCCCCAATGGCCAGGCGTGAACCGGAACAACGTGCGAGTCTACCTCGTACGGTGGACGCAACACCGGTCCCCGCGGAATTATTCCGCGTTCTTCCACACGTCGGCATACTCGGCGAGCAGCTGGCGCACGTATTCGCCAATGCGCTGGTAGTCGTCGATCTGCAGGTTGGCCAGCGACACCCTGATGGACCACGACGGCGCGTCGAAGCCGCCGCCGTCCATGACGACAATCCCGGTGTCCTTCGCGAGCCGGAAAACGAAGTCGAGCGAATGGTAGTTCTTCTCGAGCCAGTCGGCGAAGTCATCGCCGTACAGTTTCCTGCTCCACTGGTCGAGATCGATGATCGAGTAGTAGTCGGCGCGCAAGGGGTCGGGATCCTGCTTGAGATCGAGCGACTCCCACAGGCAGTCGAACCGGTCGCGGACAAGCTCGAGCATCTTCGTCTTGTACAGGTGCCCGCGGTCCATCAGCTCCTGCAGCGCGAACATCGACATCTGCACCTGCTGCGGCGTGGACAGGCCGGCGGTGCCATTGAGCGCGACGAGGCGGGAATCGGCCACCATCCTGTCGATGAACCTGATCGACGGAATATCGTCGCCGAGCGACGAATAGCGCGAATTGAGCGTCTTCTTCTCGTCGTCGGACAGCGCCGCGATTGAATCGTCGAAAATATTCTTCTTCGCGACGGCGGCGACGGCCAGTCGCCAGCCGGTCGCGCCGAAGTATTTCGAGAACGAGTAGATCGACGCGGTGTTGTACGGCAGGTCGGCGAAGAGCGACCGGTAGCCGGGGACGAACGTGCCGTAGACGTCGTCGGTGACGATCATCAGGTTCGGGTTCTTCTCCCTGACAATCTTGACGAGCACCGCGCGCGATTCCTCCGACATCGCGTATGACGGCGGATTCGACGGGTTGACGAGGCACAGCAGCCTGACGTTCGGGTCGGCGAGCTTCTCGAGTTCCTCCTGCGGATACTGCCAGCCGTGCGTGCCGTCGGAGCGCATCGTGGACGCGTTGACGTTGACGACCTCGAGATCGTAGTCGTTGAGCTCGGGAATCTCGATGTACGGCGTGAAGATCGGCGTCATCAGCGCCATCGTGTCGCCTTCGTGGATGAGGAAGTTCGACTTGAGGCAGTAGAACAGGTAGCACATCGCCGCCGTGCCGCCTTCGGTCGCGAACAGGTCGAACGTGTGGCCGGCGGCGTCGGCCGTCGCGCCGTGGACGGCGTCGGAGGGTTCCTTGCCGCCGCAGAGTTCGGCGAGCAGGTAGCGCCGCACGATTTCCTGCGTGTATTTCAGGATGCGTTCCGGCACCGGATATTCGCAGCCGGTGATGCCCTCGGTCCATTCCTGCACGAACTCGTCGAGGTCGAAGCCCTGCGACTCGGCGTACGACAGGCAGTCGCGCAGGAACGGCGCGGCCGCGTCGTCGAGATGGGCGTCGAGAAACTGCTGGAAGCGGACGGCGGCGCCGGCGGCCTTCGGCATGCCGGCGATGTCGACGCCAGGCACCCTCATCGAGCGTCTCGCCTCGTCCATCGCGAACCTGCCGAAGAGGAAGAACGATTCGCGCGCCCTGGCCGCGATCCAGTTCGGATTGCCACGCCCGGCATCCAGCAATGTCGCCGCCGACTTCTTCTCGTCCTCGCGGGCGTACGACAGCAGCAGGTTCTTGCGCTCGAATGGCGACATCTTCTCGACGGCCTGCTCGAGCGTCCTGTCGCCGTTGCGCGCGATCCGCATGTCCTCGAGCGACTGTTCCTCGCGCTGTTCCAGTCCCTCCGCCGCCAATGCCCCGTCAGCCATCGCCGCCGCCTTCCGCCGTCACGTCTCCGTCGTTGTCACCGTCATCGTAACGGAGTCGCCAGGGCCTGCGTCACCGACTTTCCCGACAGCGTTCCCTGACATTCCAGTACGGCCCGGTCGTCCGGCAACTGGGCTAGTGTTGAGCGCGTCGCCGATTCGTCACCCAACATGACGACTCGCTCGCGGACGTGGGACAGTAGCTCAGTCGGTTAGAGCATCGGACTCATAATCCGTCGGTCCAGGGTTCAAGCCCCTGCTGTCCCACTTGTTTCTTTCTTTTCCCCCGCACATCGAATCCCCCGGAAGGGGATCGCCGAGGCGAAGCCGAAGCGGGGAGTCGACTTACGAACGCAATCGCCCGTGAAACATGACCTCGCGCTCCAGCGCGCGCTCGCCGCTTCGCGGCGTCGTGCGGTCGGGCCTCAGCCTCACCTCGCTCGGCAGCTCCCTTCCGGGGAGCCACGGCGAGCGCGATTCCTCAGTGCGACGAGTCCGACGACGAGCTCGACGGGGAGCTCGACGCGGACGCGGAGGCGGACGCCGAAGCCGACGCTTCGGCTTCGGCCTTCTGCTTGGCGGCTTCTTCCGCGGCCTTCTGCTTGGCGGCGGCCTCGTCGGCGGCCGTCTTCTCGTCCTTCGACTTGTTGACGGCGTCGACGGCGTCGGACAGCTTCGTGACCATCTCGCCCATCTTGTCGGTGTCGGTGCCGGTCTTGAGCTGGTCGGCCTCGTCGATCAGCGACGAGAGCGTCGTCCACGTCGAGTCGTCGGCGACCAGTCCCTTCGTCGTCGTCAGCACGGTGCGCGCCTCGTTGACGGCCGTCGACAGCGCCTCCTGCGCCGTGTTGACCTGCTTGGCCTGCTTGCTCGCGTTGACGTTGTCGACCGCCGTCTGCAGCGCCGACTGCTGGTTGTCGTACCAGGTGGCCTGCTCGTCGAGCTGCTTCGTGCGGCTGTCGAGCTCGGCGATGCTGGACGCGTTGCACTTGATCGAGGCCGGCTGCGCCGTCGCCAGCGCCGTCGTCAGCTTGTCGACGGTCGTCGAGTCGAGCACCTCGTCGCTCGTCACGGCGTGGGCAGTGGCCGCGTCGCCCTTGACGAGCGCGTCGTAGGCCTCGATCTTCTTGTCGACGGTCGCCAGTGCGCTCGTGCACGATTCACGCGCCGCATCGAGCTTCTTCTGGGCGTTGTGGTGCCACAGCATCACCGATCCGTACACGATGGCGGCCACGAGCAGGAACGCGATGCAGCCGATCGTGATCCACTTGTAGAACCGGCTGTCGTCGTCGGGCTGCGGCTGGCCGTGCCGGCCATGACCGCCGTGACCGTGGCCGCCGCCGTTGCCGCCATTGCCACTGTTGCCGTCGTCGTCATCGTCGTCCGCATCGTCGGCGACGCCGCGCAGGCCCTCGCCCCGGCCGGCTCGCGCGATGTCGTCGGGATTGAGGATCTCGGTCTCGCCGCTGGCGGCGCCGGCAGCCGACGTTGCGCCGGAAGCCGCGCTCGAATCGTTCCTGTTGCCCGCGCCGAACGCCACCGTCGCCTCGCCGGGATTGTCGTCGATAGCGGAGCCGTAAGCCGCGGCCATCGTCCTCGTCTTCATCGTCGAGGTCAAGCCGTTCGCGCCGGTCAGCACGGCCGACTCGCTCGTCAGCGTCGATTCCTCGGCCGACGCGACGCCGTGCGGCATCGATGTCATCGCCATCGTGCCCGGCAAAGCCGTCGTCGCGGATGCCGGCGTCGCCGGCGTTCCGGTCGCCGTTGCCCGCGGGGAGACCTTGTCGATGCTCGCGGACGCCGCGGGGAATGCCGTGTTGGCCCAGCCGCCGCCGGCGAAGGTCGGCGAGACCGCCGGCTTCATGTCGTCGTCGAGCAGGTCGGCGAAATCATAGGCGGCGGTCGCCTCGGACGGGGACGGCGGCGCCGGGATATCCGCGCCGTCGGCGGCGCGGGTGCTTCGGTTGTTCAAGTCCACTATGATGAATCCTTCGCGACTGTGGGCACGTCGTCACTGGTCGTCGTCCCACCGTTGGTACCAGTCGTCCAGTGTAATCGCAGCCGACAACCAGTTAAATATGCATTGGATTTGCATCTGCTCCCGTCGCATGTCACGATCCCGGCATCGTGACATGCGACCGCATTCCCGTTCTCCCCGGGTTGGCGACAGATCGAGACGTCTATACATTTATTTATTTTTTGACCAATAATGTACTGCCGCCTAAACGTTCATTTCGCAACGGAAACGAACAAGAAAATTAGACCAAGATGCCATTCCTGCCGACTAAAAACAAACATTTTCGAACGCGAGTCGTGAAGTTGCGGTAACATCGCTCCTGCGATTCCCAGTGATTCCAGTGAAAAACGTGTCACAAAACTTCACAGAACGTTACGCATGACACGCGGAACCACAAACATGGAAAAAGGGTTTACCATGTTTCTTGTGAGAAGGATTTGTGAAGAATCTGCCAGCGACGGCAAGTTCTCTCCCCTTTTCTGAAAGAGAAAGGATTGCTCGCGCGTAGACGCGCCAAATCAGCAGATCACCCATCGAATGACCGACCGCCACCATGAAGCCATGGCGGCCTGCCCTTGAGCGACCTGTGCTTTGCCCCTGCGCCAAGCAAGCCGCGGAATAGAGAGCCGCGGCAAGAAAAAAGGAAGTAGGTTTCCCATGAACCCCTTTTACCTTATTGTGAACATCGTGGGCTTGCTGGTGTTCATAGGTCTTGGATGGCTGCTGTCGCATGACCGCAAGCACATCCAGTGGAAGTCGGTTGGCTGCCTGGTGCTGCTCAACCTCGTGATTTCCTGGTTCCTCACCTCGTTCGAATGGGGTCGCGCCGCCGTCCAGGCCTGCGCGAACGGCTTCACCTGGATCGTCGACATCGCCTACCAGGGCGTCAACTTCACGTTCGGCAACTGGATCAACTCGGACGGCAGCGCCGTCGTCTACAACGCGGTTGACTCCAGCGGCCAGGTCATCGGTACCGTCACCACCTCGCTCAACTTCGTCGTCCAGACGCTGATGCCGATCCTGCTGATCGTCCCGCTGTTCGACATCCTCACCTACATCGGCTTCCTGCCGTGGCTCATCAAGTGGATCGGCCGTGGCCTCGGCTTCATCACCCGCCGTCCGAAGTTCGAAACGTTCTTCGCCGTCGAGATGATGTTCCTGGGCAACACCGAAGCCCTCGCCGTCTCCAAGATCCAGCTCGAGCGCATGAAGGCCGACCGTAACGTCACGCTGGCCATGATGTCGATGTCCTGCATCACCGCGTCGATCGTCGGCGCCTACATCCAGATGATCCCGGGCGAGTTCGTCATCACGGCTATCCCGCTGAACTGCATCAACGCCCTGCTGATCTCCCACATGCTGTACCCGGTCGAGGTCACGCCGGAAGAGGACGTCATCTACGGCCTCGAAGGCGCCGGCGACGAGATCCCGGTCGACACCTCCACTCCGGAAGCCCGCGAGGTCGAGTCCAAGGAAGTGGCCGCCTACAAGGCCCTGCCGTGGTACAAGAAGATCTTCAAGCACAACCCGGCCAAGCCGAAGAAGGAACCGTTCTTCACCTTCCTGGGCGACTCCATCCTCACCGGTGGCCAGCTGATCCTGATCATCGCCGCGAACGTCACTGCCTTCGTCGCCCTCACCGGCCTCATCGACGGCATCCTCGGCCTGATCTGGAGCAACCTCTCCCTCGAGAACATCCTCGCCGTCATCCTGTTCGTCCCGGCCTGGCTGCTCGGCCTCCCGGTGAACGAAGCCTGGCAGTTCGCGCAGTTCATGGGCCTCAAGCTCGTCACCAACGAGTTCGTCGTCATGGGCGAGATCCAGGACACCGTCAACAACTTCGCCCAGCACTACAAGGCCGAGATCTGCGTGTTCACGACCTCGTTCGCCAACCTCGGCACCCTGGGCATGGTCATCGCCTGCTTCAAGTCCATGGTCAACAAGGAGAAGAACGACGCGATCTCCAAGCAGATCGGCCGCATCTTCCTCTCCGGCATCCTGGTCTCCCTCTGCTCCGCCGCCATGGTCGGCCTGTTCGAGTGGTGATCACCGCCTGACTTACCCACGAATCCAACTCACAACGGCGGGAAGGCTGCCGACACCTCGTCACCTTCCCGCCGCCAATCTCGTTGGATTCCCGATTTTTTCATTTCGCGACGTTGCACGGCAACCAGCCACGCACTTCGACGAAAGGTGATAACTGAATACCCCGGGGGGAACGCAACGTCGCCATACCCACGGGGAATCGCCGGAACACCGGCACTTCATAGGGACCTCCGCTCCGCGCAGGGGTCCCTTCTCTTTTGCGTTCCGTCCGTCGGATATCGCCAGGCTGGCACGATTCGCCCGCAGCGATGCGCACGGACGGATAGACGGCCCGCCCACGGTTCGCCACGGGCGCAACGCAGTGACTGGGCAAATAATAAAAATCAGGGTTAGTGTTGCCAACGGAGGCCACTCCCCCATTGAATCGTGTTCCCCAACGATTTCTCCGTGTTCCTTCAGCCAAAGGCCATGCGGAACGGACTAGAGTCCGGGTAAAACGTTTGGGCAACAGATCGTCCCGATGACGGGACAGAAGGAAAGAAAGGATCCAACCGATGAATCTCACGCAAGCCGAACTCGCCAAGTACATGGACGCGACGCTGCTCAAGGCCGACGCGACCGAGGAGCAGATCGACGCGATCGTCGCCGACGCGAAGAAGTACAACACGGCGTCCGTGTGCGTCAACCCGTACTGGGTGCCGCGCGTCCACAAGGAGCTCGAGGGCACTGACGTCAACACCTGCACCGTCATCGGCTTCCCGCTGGGCGCCAACACGACGGCGACGAAGGTCTTCGAGACGAACGACGCGATCGACAACGGCGCCGACGAGATCGACATGGTCATCAACATCGGCGAGCTCAAGAGCGGCAACGACGAGGTCGTCCTCGCCGACATCAAGGCCGTCGCCGACGCCACGCACGCCAAGGGCGCGCTGCTCAAGGTCATCATCGAGACGGCCCTGCTGACCGAGGACGAGAAGATCCGCGCGATCAAGATGACGGTCGACGGCGGCGCCGACTACGTCAAGACGTCGACCGGCTTCTCGACGGCCGGCGCCACCGTGCCGGACGTCGCGCTGATGCGCGAGACGGTCGGCGAGGACTTCGGCGTCAAGGCCGCCGGCGGCATTCACTCGCTGCAGGACGCCTACGACATGATCGAGGCCGGCGCCACGCGCCTCGGCGTCTCCGCCGCCGTCGCGATCCTCGAGCAGGACGCCGACTCCGCCGACGAAGCCGTCTCCGGCGGCAACTACTGATCCGTACCCGGATCCTGGCTCCCGCCTAGGGCGGGAGCCCCCACCAACCTTTCAACGACGAAAGAAGTTTTTCATCATGACCTATCGTTACAAGCGCGTGTTCGCCATCGCACTCGATTCCATCGGCATCGGCGAGGCGCCGGATGCCGCGAAGTTCAACGACGTCGGCGCCGACACGCTCGGCCACATCGGCAAGTACTTCGCCGAGAACGTCGACGGCGGCCTGAAGCTGCCGAACCTGCAGAAGCTCGGCCTGGGCAACATCCGCCCGGCCGACGATCCGATCCCCGGCTGCGAGCCGGTCGAGCATCCGATCGGCGACTTCGGCAAGATGACGATCACGAGCTGGGGCAACGACTCGCTCGACGGCCACTGGGAAATGATGTGCCTGCCGGTCAAGTTCAACATGTCCTTCTTCCCGGAAGGCTTCCCGCAGGAAATCGTCGACAAGCTCGAGAAGTTCTCGGGCCGCAAGGTCATCGTCAACAAGCCGTACTCGGGCACCGAGGTCATCAAGGACTACGGCGAGCACCAGATGGAGACCGGCGACCTGATCCTGTACACGTCCGGCGACTCGGTGCTGCAGATCGCCGCCCACGAGGACGTCATTCCGGTCGACGAGCTCTACCGCATCTGCGAGTACGCCCGCACGCTGATCAACGGCCCGGAGATCGTCATGGGTCGCGTCATCGCGCGTCCGTACGTCGGTCCGGACAAGGATCACTTCGTGCGCACGGCGAACCGCCACGACTACGGCCTGGAGCCCACCGAGGACACGGCGCTCGACTTCCTGCACAACGCCGGCATCGACGTGCTTACCGTCGGCAAGACCTACGACATCTTCTCCGGCCACGGCGTCGACAAGTTCTGGCGCAACCAGTCGAACATGGACGGCATGGACCATGTCGACGAGGCGATGAACGAGGACTTCACCGGTCTGTGCTTCGTCAACCTCGTCGACTTCGACGCGATGTACGGCCACCGCAGGAACGCCCTGGGCGACGGCCAGGCGCTGATGGACTTCGACAACCGTCTCGGCACCGTGCTGGCGAACATGCACGACGACGACCTGCTGATCATCACGGCCGACCACGGCAACGACCCGACGTACACCGGCACCGACCACACGCGTGAATACGTGCCGCTGCTCGCCTACTCGCCGTCGATGATCCACCCCGGCCAGTCGCTCGGCATCCGCTCGACGGCCTCCGACATGGGCGCGACGATCCTCGACAACTTCCAGGTCGCCGGCAACGGCAACGGCCTGAGCTTCCTGACGCACGTCGCCTAGCACGGAGCCGCACAGTACAGCATCGTTCAACGAAGAACACGAAAGGAGCCACCCCATGGCCACTCCCCATAACGAAGCAGAACCCGGCGACTACGCCGAGACCGTCCTGATGCCCGGCGACCCGCTGCGCGCCAAGTACATCGCCGAAACGTTCCTCGACGACGCGCGCCAGGTCAACGGCGTGCGCAACTGCCTGGGCTACACCGGCACCTACAAGGGCGTGCCGGTCTCCACTCAGGCGTCCGGCATGGGCATTCCGTCGCTGTCGATCTACACCCACGAGCTCGCCAGCGTCTACGGCGTCAAGAACATCATCCGCGTCGGATCGTGCGGCGGCGTCGGCAAGGACGTCAAGCTGCGTGACATCATCCTCGGCGAGGGCTCGACGACCGATTCGGCCGTCATCGAGAACACGTTCCAGCCGGGCATCCACTACGCGCCGATCGCCGACTTCGAGCTGCTGGACACCGCCTACCACAAGGCGAAGGAGCTCGGCATCTCCACGAAGGTCGGCGACGTGTACGCCGCGGACCGCTTCTACAACGACAACGTCGACATGGAGCGCCTGCGCGACTACGGCGTGCTCGGCATCGAGATGGAATCGGCCGGCCTGTACCTGCTCGGCAAGCAGCTCGGCTTCCGCGCGCTGTCCATCCTGACCGTCTCCGACATGATCTTCGGCGAGGGTTCCACGACGAGCGAGGAGCGCGAGCGCTCGTTCAACGACATGATCACGCTCGCCCTCGAGACGGCGATCGCCGTCAAGTGACACCGGGGCCGCCTCCCCGCGCGGGAGGCGGCCTTGCCGGAAGAATCGTTCAAACTATTGAGAACCATGGAAACGAGGAGGTTTCCCATGCGCATGGTAGATGTCATCGACACGAAGCGCAACGGCGGCGTGCTGAGCGACGAACAGATCGACTACTTCATCGACGGTGTCGTCGACGGCACGATTCCCGACTACCAGACGTCGGCGCTGCTGATGGCGACGTACTTCAACGGCATGAACGCCGAGGAGACGCAGCGGCTGACGATGGACATGCTGCACTCCGGCGACGAACTGGACCTGTCCGACATCCCCGGCATCAAGGTCGACAAGCACTCGACCGGCGGCGTGGGCGACAAGGTCAGCATTCCGCTGGCGCCGCTCGTCGCGTCGCTCGGCATCGTCGTCCCGATGATCTCGGGGCGCGGCCTCGGCCACACCGGCGGCACGCTCGACAAGCTCGAGGCCATTCCGGGCTTCCAGGTCGAGATTCCGGAGGACGAGTTCAAGCAGATCCTGCGCGACGTCGGCTGCATCATCGCCGGCGCGACCGGCAACATCGCCCCGGCCGACAAGAAGATCTACGCGCTGCGCGACGTGACCGACACCGTCGACTCCGTCCCGCTGATCGCCGGATCGATCATGTCGAAGAAGCTGGCTTCCGGCACGAACGCGCTGGTGATGGACGTCAAGACCGGTGCCGGCGCGTTCATGAAGACCGACGAGCAGGCCGAGGAGCTGGCGCGCACGCTGGTCGGCATCGGCCGCGGCGCCGGCCTTAACGCGATGGCCGTCATTTCCGACATGAACCAGCCGCTTGGCAACGCGATCGGCAACGCGCTCGAGATCCAGGAGTCGATCGAGGTGCTCAAGGGCAACGGACCGGCCGATCTCGTCGATCTCGTGCTGACGATCGGCTCGCAGATGGTCGTCATGGCGGAGAAGGCCGAGACGCTCGACGAGGCCCGCACGATGCTGGAAGCGCAGATCGCCAACGGCGAGGCGCTCGAGACGTTCCGCAGGATGATCGAGGCGCAGCACGGCAACGGCGACGTCGTGAACGACTACACGCTGATGCCGCAGGCGAAGTACCGGATTCCGTTCCTCGCCGACAGGAGCGGCGTCATCACGATGATGAAGGCCGACGAGGTCGGCATCGCGTCGATGCTGCTCGGCGGTGGCCGCGCGGCGAAGGACGACCAGCTCGACTACGCCGTCGGCATCATGCTCGACAAGAAGGTCGGCGACCACGTGGAGGAAGGCGAGTCGATCCTGACGATCTACGCCGACCGCGAGGACGTTTCCGACATCGAGCGGCTGCTGCGCGAGAACATCCTGATCGGCGACCATGCCGAGCCGATCACGCTGATCCACAAGGTCATCGAGTAGCGGCGCCCCGGTCCGGCATGCCAGGCCAGCCGGGCGTGTCGGACCGGTCCGGCATGCCTGGCAATCCCAATAGACAGGCCGCGTCCACAGCCTGTCGCAACTACCCCGTATACTTCTAGGAGGTAAGACGATAAAACGTTTTATCTCCTAGTTTTCATTTGAGCCTCACGCTTTGGTTCCCCGTTAGACACACCACCCCGAGGGGCATTACCGTCGAATATCACTTCGTCCAGAGAGAGAACATGAGCACAAGCGGGAATGTGAAAGAGGAACGGACCAGCGCGGCGTCGCGCGAATCGTTCGAGGAAACGGCACGGAAGGCGAAGCGCACGCTGATTCCGCTGCTGGTCATCTACTTTGTCGGCGTGCTGTGCCTGCAGGCCTTCAACATGGTGTTCGACAAGATCGGCACCGACGTCGGCGCGCCGAACCAGGCGTCGCTGATCACCGCCATTCCGGGCGTCGTGCTCGGCATTGTCTGCTTCGTCTACGGCTCGCTTGGCGACTTCGCGTCGCTGCGCAAGATGACGATGTTCGGCATCGCCGCGCTCGTGCTCGGCTCGGTCTGCGGCTTCCTGATCCACGGCAACCTGATCTTCGTCATCCTGTTCCGCATCATCCAGACGATCGGCTACCAGACGGCCGGCTCCGTCTACCTCGTCATCGTCGCGCGGTACCTGCCGCTCAAGAGCAAGCTGCTCTACTTCGGCATCTTCACGGCCGACTACCAGTTCGCGACGGCCATCGGCGTGCTGTGCGCCGGCATCTTCAGCACGATCAGCTGGGCCATCCTGTTCCTGATCCCGGTCGTCGTCATCGTTCTCGTCCCGACGCTGATGAAGAACCTGCCGGGCGCGACCGGCGGCAAGACCCACATCGACGTGCCGGGCTTCGGCCTGTTCGGCGTCGGCATCCTGTTCCTGACGCTGTTCTTCTCGATGCTGTACTGGTGGATGCTCGTCGTCTCGATCGCGTTCTTCACGCTGTTCGCCGTCTACATCTCGAAGGCGAAGGATCCGTTCATCACGCCGGAGTTCTTCAAGAACGTGCGCTGGCGCAAGGCCGTCCTGCTCATCTTCATCTTCTACTTCGTCAACTACTCGGTCACGCCGCTCGTCAACAGCTTCGGCGCCGACGTCTTCGGCCTGTCCTCGTCGCAGATTTCGTTCATGCTGCTGCCGGCGCTGATCATCGCGACGATCACCGGCGTGTGCTCGGGCCAGATCGCGACGAGCCTGGGCAAGCACCACGCCGTCATCGTCGGTGGCTCGCTGATGGCGTTCGGCCTCGCGGCTGCCGGCCTGACGATCGGCCTCGGCCCGATCGCGTTCGGCATCATGATCGTCTTCTTCTACTCGGGCATGGCCACGATCTACTCCCCGACCGTCGACACGGTGCTCGGCACGCTGCCGCCGGAGCAGACCGGCCGCGGCGTCGGCATGAACGATCTCGCGATGCAAGGCTCCGCCGCAATCGGCATCGCGCTGTTCGGCGGCCCGATCGCCGACCAGCCGTTCGCCTCGCTGCACCTGCTCGGCACGCAGGGCTCCGGCGCCAACGCGATGATCCTGCTCGTCATCTACGCCGTCATCGTCCTCTTCGGCGTCATCTGGATGCAGCTGCACCACAAGAGCTTCTATCAGGACATCGAGAAGTAAGGAGCACGCCAGGGAGTCATATTTTCAAGTAGCCACGAATAACGCAACCATGCGCTGGTGGGGTGTCACGTCCCGTGACTTGATCACGGTCTCGTGACACCCCACCAGCGTTTTTATCTGCTGACCTTTTTCATGTCACAAGCAAGAGATGGCAAGCTTGGGTCTGCGACATGAAAAAGGGAAATGACGTCCAAAAGGAAAGGAAGAACGGTAGCTACCGTCGACGGATTTCGCGGCCGCTGGCGAAGTGGTCGAGAGCGCCGGTCTTCGCGATCGCGACGAACAGGAACCAGCTGGCGACGCCGGCGATCAGCACGCCGCCGATCGTCTCGCTGATCATGTGCACGATTCCCCGCGGGCTATTGAACGCCACGCCCTGATACTGGAACAGCATCAGGTAGACGCCGTATTCGAGCGCCACGCACAGGCCGGAGAGCATCGCCATCGGTAGCGAGAATCGTCTGTATCTCGTCACGGCGAACGGCAGCTCGGCGAACAGGCCCTGCAGGATGGCCGAAACGAAGACGAAACCGAAGCCGAACTGGTTGCCCATGACCATCTCGGCGAAGCAGCCGACGAGGTTGACGTAGACGGCGGCGCCCGGCTTGCGCAGGATCAGCACGGCGAGCGTGCCGGAGAAATACCAGACGGCATGCAGCACGCTCGCGCAGCCCGGCAGCAACGCGCCGAGCACCGGCGAGATCGACGAATAGGCGAAATTGAATCCCCAGAAAATGACGCCGCAGGCGACGCCGAGCGCCGCCCCGACGGCAATGTCGGCCGGTCGCCAGCGCAGGCGGCGACGGCCGGAGACACGGACCTGTGCCTCGGAAGAACGATTGGATACGGAAATCTGCGTAGACATGGCTCGCGCCTGCTTTCGCTCAGTCGGCCCCGGATCGTCCGGCGCCGCCGCTGCGCACGGTCTGGGAAACATGGCCGGCGATCCTTGACCTGCGCAGCCCGGGCGGATCGCCGAGCCCTACCCTAGCAGCGGCCACGCCGGGCGGCCAGCAAAAGGTCACGTTGCGGCCGTCCCTTTTTCATGTCACGAGCCCGGGCTGGCAGCCCGGGCTTGTGACATGAAAAGCAGGCAAACAGACTGGCCGAACCTTACAGCAGCGACGCGGCCTGCTTGGCGGCACCGATCGCGACGTATTCGTCGGTAGGCGGCAGCTCGACCGGCATCTCGAAGACGAGCGGGGCGATCGAGCGCGTGGCGGCACCGCGGGCGCCTCCGCCGATCATCAGCAGCCGGTCGATCGGCGCGCCGAGCGAGCGGATCAGGTCGAGGCAGTAGCGCTGCGAGCCGAGCATGCCCTCGACGAACGCGCGCGCGAAGTTCGGCCGGTTCATGTTCGCCATCGTCATGCCGGACAATGTGCCGGTCGCGTCGGGCAGGTTCGGCGTGCGTTCGCCATCGAAGTACGGGACGAGTTTCAGGCCGCCGGCGCCGGGTCGCGACGACAGCGCCAGCTTGTCGAACTCGGCGTAGTCGACGTCGAGGACGGCGCGGCCAGCGTCGATGATCTTCGAGCCGTTGATCGTGCAGGCGAGCGGCAGGAAATGGCCAGTGCAGTCGGCGAAGCCGGAGACCGACCCACTCGGATCGTAGACTGGCGTCGGCGAGACGGCGGCGACGACGCCGGACGTGCCGAGCGAGATCGAGACGTCGCCGACTTCCATGCCCAGGCCCAGCGACGCCATCGCGTTGTCGCCGCCGCCCGGCCCAATCAGGCAGCCGTGCGTCGTCGCGGAGCCGATGACGACGTCGTTGACGGCCGCGCCGGGCACCGTCGGCGCGACTTCCTCGTGCGAATCGTCGCCGATGACGCCGGCGACGGCAGTCGGCCCGAGGACAGCCGGTAGCACGATGCTCCCGGCGATCGCCAGCGCCTCGTCAGTCGGCCGGCCGGTCGCCGGGTCGGTGCCGAACGCCATCGCGAGCAGGTCGCGGCGGTACTCGCCGCTCGCCGCGTCGAAATACAGCGTGCCGGACGCGTCGGAGCGGTCGGTGACGAGCCGGTCGAGCCGGGCCTCCTCGCCGTCGGCGACCGGCCCGTAGCCGGCGATGCGCCACGTCAGCCAGTCGTGCGGCAGGCAGATCGCGGCGATCTTCGCGGCATTCTCCGGCTCGTGCTCGGCCACCCAGCGCACCTTCGTCAGCGTGTAGGACGCGACCGGCGACGATCCGACCGCCCTCACCCAGCGCAGGCGGCCGCGCACGGCGGGATCGTCGAGCGCGTCGTCGCCCCCGTCGGCGAGGACAGTGGCGACCATGCCGGCGAGAATCGGGTCGTCGAGTTCGTCGTCGGCGAACGGCAGCCTGCCGAGGTCGTCGATCAGCGCGGCGGCCTGCGGCGCCGAGCTCGTGTCGTTCCACAGCAGCGCGTCGCGGATGACGCGGCCCTGCCGGTCGAGCAGCACCATGCCGTGCTGCTGGCCGCCGACGGCAATCGCCTCGACGTCGGCGAGGCCGCCGGCCTGCTCGGCCGCCTCGAGAAACGCCGTCCACCAGTAGTCGGGATTGATGGACGATCCGTCCGGGTGGCGCGCCTGCCCGAATCTCACCATGGCGCCCGTCCCGGCGTCCGTCACGCGCACCTTGCACGATTGCGTGGACGTGTCCACGCCTGCCACCAGCTTCATTGCTGCTCCTTTTATTTATATAGATGTGTTCAGTATTGTCCTGTCGCCGCCGTGCCGCCTTGTTGCGGAAGAATCGTTCCGTCGACAAATTAGTTAGTTTAATGAATAAACTATCTAGAATTAGTGTATCATAATTTCATCGTTCGCGACGGAGCATGAATCGTGTCCATTCCAGTCGCCGTTCCGACGGGGATGTCGGAACAATCCGGCGACGTGACCGATGGCGAGGCGCAACGAGGAGGGCCGACGGCAGGGGCCGCGGCGGACGAAAGAGAAACGGACAAAAACGATGGCGGCCATGAAACGCATGAACCAGGATGACTTGCGAACCCACAACCTGTCGGTGGTGCTCAACGCGATGCTGCACGCGGACGGCCCGCAGTCGCGGGCCGATCTTGCCAAGGAGACCGGATTGACGAAGGCGACGATGTCGCTGCTCGTGACGTTGCTGATCAATAACAGGATCGTGCGGGAGGGCGTGCCGCTCGTGCAGTCCGTCTACGGCCGTCCGAGCACGCCGTTGCTGATCAATGGCGGCACGATGTGCGGCATCGGCGTGCAGATCAACACCGACGGCTATGGCTACCTCGTCCTCGATCTCGACGGCACCGTCGTCGCCGAACGGTGGATTTCCGGCGACCTGCAGCATGCCGATCCGGTCGCGATCTTCGGCAAGCTCGACGACATGCTCGTCGACCAGGAAGCGGCGCTGCAGTCGCGCGGCTACACGATCGCCGGCGCCGGCCTGGCGCTGCCCGGCCTCGTCACCGACACCCGGCAGTTACTCGTCGCCCGCAACCTCGGATGGGACAACCTCGACTTGACACAGTTCGCGCTCGTCGACCGGCTCGACGCGATCGCCGGCAACGAAGCCAACATGTCGGCAATCGCGCAGCTGCCCGGCTACGGTGCACTGTGCGCGGGCGAGGCGAGCCTGCAGCCGAACGAGTCGTTCATCTACATCTCGACCGACATCGGCATCGGCGGCGCGCTCGTGCGCGACGGCAAGGTCGTCATCGGCGACCGCGGCTTCGCCGGCGAACTCGGCCACATGTCGGTGCAGATGAACGGTCCGCTGTGCCAGTGCGGACGGCACGGCTGCCTCGAGGTCTATGCCGGCCGCCGCTCGATGGTCGAGGCCGCCGGCATTGCGCTTGGCGAGGACGGCGCCAGCGACGAGGCCGTCCGCGAACTCGACCGGCTGTGGCGCGAGGGCGACCCCGAAGTGAAGGAAATCATCGGTCTCGCTTTCGACGCGATGGTCTCGGCGATCGTCTCGACGATCAACCTGTCCGACATGGACACCGTCATCATCGGTGGCCTGTGGGCGCAGATCGACGACGAGTTCCTCGGACGCATGCGCGACGGCATTCAGGACCAGGTCCTTGCGCGCGACGTCATGAACATTCGCGTGTTGCGCGCCAACTCGACCACCCGACCGGCCCTGCTCGGCGCCGCCGAGGTCGGCCTGCGTCGCTTCATCGACAACCCGCTGCCGTTCCTGCAGCAGTAGAAGCTACGCGAAGAACGGATCGACGTCGGGCAGCGGACGGATGACATGGCACGGGTTGCCGACGGCGATCGAGTCGGCGGGAATGTCGTGACAGACGACGGAACCGGCGCCAATGATCGTGTTGTCGCCGATCGTCACGCCGGGACAGACGGTGACGCAGGCGCCGAACCACACGTTCGAACCGATCGTGACCGGTAGCGCATGCTCCCAGCCGTCGAGGCGATTAGCCGCGTCGAGCGCGTGGTTCGGCGTGTTGATCGTGCAGCGCGGGCCGATCAGGCAATCATGGCCGATCGTGACGATGCCGCCGCCGCAGATCATGAAATCCTTGTTGAGGAACGTGTTGGCGCCGATGAACAGCGCCATGCCGTACTCGATCTCGAACTGCGGCGTGATCTGAACGCCGTCCTCGGCACCCGGCACGAGCTCGTGAAACAGTCGGTACGCCTCGTCGGGATCGGTGTAGTAGAGCCGGTTGATTTCGGCGCACGAGCGCGCCGCGTCGGCGACATGCCCCGGCAGCGTCGTCGACTTGCGGTACTGCGTCGCCTCGCCGGCAAACAGCTTGCGCAAGTCCTCGTCCCCCGGATAATCCGCGAGCGCCCGCTCGATCATTGCGCTGACACGATTCTCCCGCTGATTGTCCAAGCTCGACTCCTTTGTTCACTGACTCAACAATCCAAGGTTCGAGTATAGCCGCCCGCGCTCCAGTGCCACACAGCAAAGCATGTCACAATTCTGAGATTTCATCTCAGAATTGTGACATGCTCAAAGTGAGTCATTCATGACCGCATGGGATACGGCTACGGAATAGACAGCCGGAACGGTGGGACGATCATGCCGTCCTGCGAGGCCACCAGATTGTCATGCGGATTGTTAATCCAGTTATAGGCAACTTCTACCGGCGCTTCCGCACCGTCGTCATGCCAGCGAACATGCAGGCTGTCGCCGGCAACAGACGCTGAAACATGGCGCGACTGATGGTCGGCATAGCTAACCATCAGCTCGCACCGGCCGCAGCCGTCGAGCGAGGTCAGCGTGCCGGCGAACGAGTTGACGGTTCGCCGGCCGCCGCGGAATGTCACTTCGGCGAACTTGACGATCAGTTGCCACTCGCCATCCGCCGTCGTCGCCAGCTCGGCGCCGTAAGCGTACGGCATCGGGCGGCCGTGATTGTCGCCGTAGGCGAGGTCGCGCAGGACTTCGAAGACCAGCGCGGCGACATCCTGCTTGTTGACCGGATGGAGATCGTATGGATCGCCACGGCCGAGCGTCACGACGGTCGCGACATCGTCGAGCGTCAGCGATGCCTTCCATTGGGCATCGCGCACGGCAGGCCATCCACCGTCGTCGGCGACGTCGATGGCGAGCTCGGGTAGCTGGACGACGACGAACGGCAGTCGAGACTGGCCCCATTCGCGGCGCCACAGCGTCGTCAGGTCGGCGAGCAGCTCGCCGTAGATCCGGCTCGTCGGTTCGCCGGTATTCGACTCGCCCTGGTACCACAGCACGGCGCGTGCCGCGTAGCCGGCGACCGGTGCCGTCATCGCGTTGAACAGGCCGGTCGGCTTCCAGCGCACGAAGTCTTCGGCTGGGCACGATTCATCCATCGAGGCTAGCACGGCGCACTCCCACGGCCCCTCGAGGTCAATGACCATGTCGTCGCCACCGCACGCACAGCAGCAACCAGATTCGTCACCCCGCACAGCCAATGTCATCCGCTTGCCGAGCGCCACACGGGCATCGTCGCCATCGATCGACAGGCGAACGGTGATCTCGTTGAGACCGCCGCGCAGCACGCCGGCCGGCACGACATAGTCGCGCAGGCAGTACCGGTCGCCGCTGGAACCAACGACAACGCCGTTGACGGCGGTCTCGTCGCGGTCGGTCATCGTGCTGAGCCGCATCAGTCCCGTCGTCGTAGGCCAGTTCTCGCGGTCGGCAGGTAACGTGAATCGTTTCCGCAGCAGCAGTTCGCCGTGGAATCCCGACAGTTCCGGCAGCTGGGCGGCGAGGTCGCCGGGCAAGCGCACGGCCGACCATGCCAGCATGTCGGCCGGCCGGCGGCGACGTTCTTCCTCGCGCCGCCACTCGCCTTGCGCCTCGAGGCTCTCGGCGCTCAGCCGGTTCGCTTCGGCTGTCGACGAGTAGGTCGCGAGCAGCTCGGCGAATTCGGGATGGGCGGCCACCGTCGGCCGGTCGAGCCACGATTCGACCGGCGAGCCTCCGAGAGTCATGTTGATCAGTCCCACCGGCACGCCGAGCCACCGGCGCAACGCCAACCCGACGTAAGCTCCGACGGCCGTGAAGTCACCGCGAGCCGTACCCTCGTACGACGTCCAGGGAGCACTTACCGGCTCGTCTCGCGGCCCATCGAAATCGTAGGCGACGCCGATCTTGCACTGATGCAACAGCGGATCGTCGCAACGCAACATCGATGGATAGTCGGCGGCAACCCAGCTCACCGGCAGTTCCATGTTCGACTGACCGGCGCAGATCACCACCTCGCCGACGTACACGACACGCTCGGCAACGACGGCGCCATCCACCATGACATCCAGCACGAACGGACCTCCGGCATCAAGCGGCCCGATCTCCACGCGCCAGTGTCCGTCCTCGCTGACGACGTCCTCGACAGAACCACCCTGCACCGTGACGACGAACCGCTTCCCCGGGTGGCCGGTACCCCAGACCGGCACTGGTACGCCCTGCTGGAGCACGCATCCGTCAGCGAACAGCGACGACAACCGCATGATTCATACCGCCCTGTAGTCGAAATCGCGGAACGTGGCGGCCTGGCCGTAGCGGGTCATGTCGACGCAGGCCATGCCGACGAAGGCACCGGTGAAGAAGCCCCAGTACTTGCTCATCACGTAGTCGTCCGAGAGGATCTTCGCGTCGAGCCCGATGCCGGTTGGCTGCCAGGTCGCGCCGTCGTCGAACGAGTAGTCGTAGGTGTAGGTCTGCGTGCGCACGCGCGTGCGGAACGTCACGCGCTCGACGTCGTCGGGTACCGGAATCGCCTTGTCGCGCAGGAACGTCGTGTACTGGTGGAAGTCGTTCTGCGCGACGTCGATGACGCGGCAGCCACGCTCGGCGTCCCAGGTGACGTAGATCCACGACCAGAACAGGTCGGAGTAGTAGTTCGTCAGGCCGGCCATCTGCTGGTAGAAGGTCGGCCGGAACTCGACGGAGACCCGCGCGTCGAACGCGAAGTCGCGCCAGCGCCTCGCGACGAGCGACAGGTCGAACCTGTCCGTCAGCGACCCCTGTCCAACCAGCTTGAGCCTGCCCTGCCCGGTCTCGCCCATCGTCGGCGCGAACGGCACGCGCTGCGTGTTCCAGCCGATCTCGAGCGAGTCGTCCGTGAACGAGTCGTGGAAGTGGCGGGGTTCGGCGACAGTTACGCTGGCGGGGACCATGCTGGCGGACGAATCGTTCCCGGCACTCTCCCCCGGCCCCGGCACCGTCATCATGCCGGCCGGGCCGCCGACGATGCGCGGCCAGCCGTCGCTGTCCCAGGTCACCTTCTGGATGGCAGTCTCGCGGCCGAGCGTGCACCAGCCGCGCGTGCCGTGCACCGGCTCGGTCGGATGATGCCATGGCCGTCCGCACAGCGACGCGTAGTACCACTCCCCCTCGGGAGTCTCGACAAGCGAGCCGTGACCCTGCTTCTGCAGGCCGAAGTCCGGCGTCGTGAAGTTCGAGATGAACGGGTTGCCGGGCATCGTCTCGAACGGCCCGTCGAGCGTGCGGGCGCGGGCGACCGATTCCTGATGTTCCCAGCTCGTGCCGCCCTCGGCACAGAACAGGTAGTACCAGTCGCCGATCCGGTACAGGTGCGGTCCCTCGACGACCTTGACGTCGGTGCCTTCCCACAGCGTGCGCATCGTTTCCGGCAGCAGCCGGCGCTCCTTGACGGAGTATTCGGTGATCGTGATGCCGTTGAACGAGTGCCGCCATTCGCGGAAGTCGGTCGTCTGCTGGACGAGATACTTGCGACCGTCGGCGTCGTGGAACAGGCTCGCGTCGAAGCCGACGCCGTTGAGCCGGATCGGTTCGGACCATGGCCCACGGATGTCGTCGGCCGTCACGAGATAGTTGACGAGGTCGGTGAAGTTACCGCTCATCCCCTTGACGTCGGTGTAGACGAGCCAGAACTTGCCGTCGGCGTAGGACAGGTCGGGCGCCCAGATGCCGCCGCCGGCCGGATTGCCGCGCATGTCGAGCTGCGTCGTGCGGTTCAGCGGCGACGGCAGCGGCGTCCAGTGCGCGAGGTCGGTCGACTCGTGCAGCGTGACGCCCGGCCACCATTCGAACGTGGACGTCGCCAGGTAATACCGGTCGCCGACGCGGATCATCGACGGGTCTGCATAGAAGCCGGTCAGTACCGGGTTGGAGATCGTCATCGTTGACTCTCTTTCATCTTCTTGTTAATCGGTTATACAATCTCGATTTACATGATTCCCGCGTTGCACCACCACCGAGTATAGAGCCGAGGACATGATTCGGCCGTCGCGGTGCAAGAACAACGCGGGCATCATGAAATAGTCGCCTGAGGTGAGTAGCGACTAGCCCTTGACGGCGCCGGTCAGGCCACCGACGATCCTCTTCTGGAAGATCGTGAAGCAGATCAGGGCTGGTAGCATGGCAAGCGACGTGAACGCAAGTACCTTCGCGGTGTCGACCGAGTGCTGCGAGCTGAACATCTGCACGCCCAGCGGCAACGTGTAGTTGTTTTCCGAACTGAGCACGAACAACGGCAGCATGTACGAATTCCAGCTGCTGACGAACGTCAGGATGCCGACAGTGGCGACGCCGGGCATGGCCAGCGGGATGACCATGCGCCAGAAGAAGCCAAGTCGCGAACAACCATCCAGCATGCAGGCTTCTTCGAGTTCGAGCGGGATCGACTGCAGGAACGGTACCAGAATGATGATCGTCTGGGGCAGACCGAACGCGATCTGCGGCAGGATGATACCGAGCAGCGAGTTGGCCAGGCCGAGGTTACGCACCATCAGGTACAGCGGCGTGATAGCGACGGTCATCGGGAACATCAGGCCTGCCGAAAACAGCGCGTACATCGCCTTCGAGTACTTGAAGTGATAACGGGCAATGACGAAGCTGACCATGATGCCAAGGACGACAACGCCGACCATCGTGCAAACCGCCACGATCAGCGAGTTGGCGAGTTCCTGCCAGAAGGTGGGACTCGTAAATACGTCGACGTAATTGCTGACCTCCCACGGATTCGGCATGCCGGCAGGATCATTCGTGATCTGCGCGTTCGTGCGGAAACCGCCGAAGATGATGTAGAGCACCGGCGTCACGCAGATCGCGACGAGAATCAGCGAGAAGAAGTAGACGATTGGGTTACCCCATGGCGACTTCGACGAGACACGATAGCCATGCTGCTTGAGATACTTCTTCGTCTGGCGATTTGGTTTGTTGTTCTTGCGGTTGGAATGGCGCGACGTCTTCGCACCCAGTGTTGCGGTCGTCATCTCACTTCACCACGCTTTCGTCCTCGGCGGCGGCAATCTGCGCCAGTTCGTTTTCCTTGGCGCGACGCTTGAGTTCGCGCGCCTTGCGCTTGTTGAGCTTCTTCTCCTCGGCGAGCGCGCCGTCCAGGTCACGATTGAGCACGAAGTGCTGGTAGACGAGGGCAATCACCATCGAGATGACGAAGATGATCAACGCGACGGCAGAACCATAGCCATAGTTGCTGGCACCACGTCCCTCGCGCACCATGTAGGTTGCCATCGTGGAAACACCGGCCGTCGACGAGACGTATTCACCCCAAATGATGTAAACGAGGTCAAACAGCTGGAGCGAGCCAATCATTGACAGGAATGCCCAGATGCGCAGCGTTGGCGCAAGCAACGGCAGCGTGATGCTCTTCTGCATTTGCCAGAAACTCGCGCCATCCACCTTGGCGGCCTCATAGAGGTCTTCCGGAATCGATTGCATGCCGGCGAGCATCAGGATGACGGCGAAACCGATGTACTTCCAGCTGATGACGGCCAGCAATGTCCAGATTGCAATCTTCGAGTCGGCCAGCCAATCGATGCTCGGCAGCCCGATCGAGTTGAGGATCTGGTTGACGGCGCCGGTCTTCTGCAACAGGAGGCTCCAGCCGGTACCGACAATGACTTCGGAAACGACGTACGGTACGAAGATCAGCGTGCGGATAAGGCCGCGACCCTTGAACTTCTGGTTGAGCAGCAGCGCAAACAGCACGGCAAGCGGACCCTGGACGATCAGCGATCCGATCATGATCAGGAACGTGTGGCCGATGGCGGCCTGGAACTCCGGATCCTTCAGCGCGACGATGTAGTTGTGCAGGCCAACGAACGTACCGTTGACTGACGGGCTGCCGAAGCCCTTCCACTTGTACAGGCCGTAGTAGGCGCCGAGGATGATCGGCAGGATAACGAAGCAGACGAAAATAATGATCGCGGGTGCCGACAAGACGAAGATCTCGAAATTGTTGCGCGCCTTTCCGCTATTCTTGCTTTTCTTCATGATTCTGGTCCGGTTTCTGTTTTTTAGCGGCGATATCATCACCGCGTCTCCATTTGCGCTCATTGCAGTTCCTCTCCCCGCCTGTGATAGCCGGCCTGTGGCCCGCAGCAATAATCCATGGTGTCGAATGTGGTGATACATGGCGTGGCCACCGGTACAGCGGCAGCCACGCACGATTTGTGTTGAATACCTGTTCCGTCAGCCCTTGTCAGCGGCGTCCTGCATCGCCTTGACAATGTCCTCCGGCGTACCCTTGCCGGACAGCATGTTGACAACGGCGGAGTTGAGCGCGTTACCGATGTTGGTACCGAGCGACGTATCCATCCACAGTTCCATTTCCGACGACTTATCAAGGTAGGTAATAATCTGCTTGAGCGATTCGTCCGTCACGACCGAGCGGGCCGGCACGGAAGCCGGGATCGTGGAGAACGCAGTAGCGTAGTTCTCCTGGTTCTTCTGCTCGCCCATGTAGTTAACGAAGTCGACGGCAATGTTCGGAGCGTAGGCATTGACCGAGAAGAATGCCACGCTGCCCATCATGGCACTGGAATCGCCTTCTCCGCCATCAACGCTCGGGAAGGCGAAGAAGCCGAGGTCGGACATCGCCTTCTGGTCGGACGTCAGGTCCTTGACGACGCCCGGCTCCCAGGCGCCCATCAGTTCCATTGCGGCCTTGTGGTTGGCCAGCAGACCGGCCGACGAGTTGGCACCCTGCTGGGCCGTCGTCGTCAGGTAGCCATCGTTCCAGACACCGAGTTCATTGAGCTGCTGCAGCTTCTCACCAGCCGTCACCCAACACGAATTGGAGAAGTCCTTGTTGGTCATGCTGTCGTTGTAGACATCCGCCGAGCATTCGCGCAGCGCCAGCCAGTAGTACCAGTGGGCGGCCGGCCACGCATCCTTCGCACCGAGCGCGATTGCATCGATGCCGGATTCCTTGAGTTGCTTCGCATCCGTGAGGAACTCATCCCACGTCGACGGCACGCCGGAAATGCCGGCCTGCTCGAACAGGTCCTTCGAATACCACATGCCGCCCGGTTCCACCGCCACCGGCACGCCGTAAACCTTGCCATCGAATGTCGCGGAACTCAGCACGCTGGACATGTCGGTCTTGACGGTATCGGAAATCTTGTCGGTCAGGTCCATGACATCGCCGGCATCGATGAGGTCCTTAGTCTTGTCGCCGCCCTGCAGCAGGAATACGTCCGGACCGCTCGAGGGATCCTGCATGGCCGTCTGCAGCTTGCCGTCAAGGTCTTCGTTCTGGATGGCCTGGATCTCGACGGTAACGCCGGGATGTTCCTTCTCGAACGACGCGGCGAGGTCTTCCCAGTACTGCTTGCCATCGCCGGTCGTCGCGTTATGCCAGAACGTGATCGTCGTGTCATCGGCATTGCTTGTGCTGCCGCAGGCACCCACGCCGATCATCGTTGCCGCGGCCACGGCCGCCGCCAGCACCGTCTTGAATTTGTTCATCTCTACTCCTGTCCATGGAAGTCGCCGTCGTTGGCGGTCCTGTGGATATCCGGAACCGGATTGCGTTGTCGTGGAAGAACCGATCAGTGGAGAGTTCCCGGCGAAGCCGGACAAGGATCATCATCGATGACGATCCTCATCTTCAGTTCCGAAATATTTCGAAAGTTTATTCTTAAACTTTCGATATCTTTACAATAACCTCACTTAGTTAAACTGTCAAATTAAGTAACCGGCAGAACGTTTCTTTCATTTCTCAATATTTTCAACGATTCTCGTTAGACAACACGCCACAAGACGTCAAATTGAAGAAATTCGAAACTTTCGATATTCTGAGAGCCATCGGAACCGACCGCGGACCGCCTCCGCCGGCAACGATTTCCGCACGAGAAGGGCGGCGACGGCAATGGCCAACACCACGAATACCACGGCAAATGCGACGACTGCGTCCGCGATGGGAGACATGACGACGGCACGCTCCGCCGAAGTCGGCAAGCGCGGCACAAGCAGGACGTGCAATGCAGGACACCCCGCTGGCAAGATCCGCTTGATCGACATCGCCGACGAAACAGGTTTCTCGCTCGCGACAGTCTCCAAGGTCGTCAACGGTCGTGCCGATGTCGCTGAGGAGACGAGGACAATCGTCAATGCCGCCCTCGAGAAACACGGTTACGTCAAACGAGGCAATGTCGACGACCGCCAGCAGCTCATCGAGGTCGTGTTTCAGGACTTCGACACGCTCTGGGCGCTCGAAGTGCTCCGCGGCGTGCTCGACGAGGCAAAACAACACAACCTGAGCGTCGTCACGACTGAAAGCGGTGACCGGCAGCATCCCGATTCCTCCTGGGTGGACGCGCTGCTCAAGCGCCGACCGATTGGCGCCATCCTGATCTTCTCGGACTTGACAACTATCGAGAAGGAAAAACTCGAGTCCCAACACATCCCCTACGTCATCTTCGATCCGTCCGGCGACCCGACCGAGAGCAAGTATTCGGTCCAAGCCGACAACTGGACCGGTGGCGTCATCGCGACGCGCCACCTGCTGGCACTCGGACACACGAAGATCGCGATCATCAACGGGCCCGACGAGATGATGTGCTCCCGTGCGCGATTCGACGGCTACTGCGCGGCGCTCAAGGAGCACGGCATCGTTCCGCCGGACCATTACATCACCGAGGGCGACTACACGACACCGGGTGGCTATGCCCAGGCTGTCGAACTGCTCGCGTTGCCCGACCGCCCGACAGCCATCTTCGCCGGCAGCGACCTGCAGGCAATGGGCGTCTACGAGGCCGCACGCCAGCTCGGTCTGCGCATTCCGGAGGACGTCTCGGTTGTCGGCTTCGACGACGTGCAGACATCGGCCTATCTTGGACCGGCGTTGACGACGGTCCGGCAACCGCTACAGGAGATGGCGGCGTGCGCTACACGACTCGTGCTTGACGCCTCCGAGCACAATCTCGAGCAGAAGCACATCATCCTCCCCACCAATCTCGTCGTTCGTAACAGCACGCAGGCTGTCGCGAATCAAGAAAACTGAGCTTTCTGGCAGAGAGCCGCCGAGTACGGCGAGACTAAAGGCCAACTTCACCGGCGGCTCTCTTCCAAGGAGTTTTCAGTTCAACCCGGAATACCGACGAGGATGCCGGTAAAACTGTCACCGGATTCAGTGGACAGGAACGATCCGTCCCATTCCAGGCAGTTCCACTGGCGGTCGGATACGGCCAGCGAAAGCAGACCACTACCAAATCGCACAGTGACTGGATCGTCGACAACCAGCGTGCCACGGTCGATATCATTGCCGTTCGCGACGGTCCATTCGACAGCACGCGATGAAATCCTGCCAGTATCCGCAACTCCGTCGTTCCCCTCCCTCGACCTAGTCGATTCGACCTGCGGGGATGTCGACGTGAATTCGGCGTAGTGACTGTCATCGAGGCGGAACCTGATCGAACGACCCTCTTCGAGGGGAACCACCACATCGTCATCGCTCAGGCGCCAGTATCTCCAATCCGGATCAAGTCGCACACGCAATGAGGGCTCGTCTGAAGTCCATGGCGTAAACAACATCGGATCACCTGTCGTTGCCGTGGCTTCGGCGTTCGCGACCGCCATGACGTCGGTTGCCACCGACTCCCCCTCTGCCTGTATCACGAAAGGCAACCGCCCCAACCCCGGAGCGACGACAGGCCACGAGGCACAGAGTTTGTCACGATCGGGATCACCGTCATGCGGCACGTCGGGCAACAATGGCGGGGCGAACATTGTCTCGGCATCCGATTGCCATTCGACGGGCGCGATAAACGTCTCGCGTCCGACGAAGTTCAGCGAGCGTCCGTCGGCCATTGCCGTCTGGCGCGTGCCAAGACAGACAAGCCACCAGCCGAGCGTGGGGTGTTCAATGAAATCCGCATGACCGACGCACTGGACCGGGTAGCGGTTGCCGAGGTGGCGGTGGGTCAGGATGGGGTTCTTGCAGTCTGGCGTGAACAGGCGGCGCGCCGGTCCGGTCACATCGAGTTCGCTGTCCGAGCGCATGTCGCCGCCGCCGTGGCGCACGAAATCGTCGACGGCGTTCCACAGGCCGTTCGGCGCGTAGACTCGCATGGCCATTTCGCAATGGTCACGGCTGGTGCCGCCTTCGGCCGTCATCAGGTAGACGTAGTCGCCGCGGCGAATCAGGTGTGGCCCTTCGGCCCAGACGCCGCCGATCATCTCGCCGTTCCAGATGATCGTGCCGTCGATATGGTCGTCTTCAAGCTGCGAACATGTAAAACTCCAACGCTCGGGATCGATGTGATGCATCGTAATTTCGGTCTGACCCGGCCATTTCGGGAACGGCGCGAGCGCCGTTTGCGTCCAGAATACGGAGCCATCGATATCCTCGAACAGGTCGGGGTCGGCACCGCGAGCGCCGCTAATCCAGTACGGCCCACGCCACGGGCCCTCGAGGTGATCGGCCTCGATGACGAAGTTGCCCTCGGCCCTGCGGAATCGTTCGAGAGAGGCCTCGTCGACACCGGCGGCGCGCGCCTTGTCCACATCGAGTCGGGACACCGTGCAGGCGATCGCGTAGCGGCCATGGATCACGCGCAGTGTCGGCGCGTACAGTCCGCCGGAATCCTCGACGTATGGCAGCAACAGACGCCTCGCCATGTCGTCGTCAACGGCATGACCAACCAGCGTCCAGTGTTCCAGGTCGTTGGAGACGTGCAGCGGCAGTCCCGGTGTCATTTCAAATGTCGAGTTAACAAGCACGGCTTGATTCCTGGTCTCATCCCAGATCCAGCTGGGGTCGGGGTGCATACCGCGAAGAATCGGGTTGAAAATCGTCATCGTTGACGCCTTTCGGAAGAAGAGATCCTCTCTCTTGGAAACGACATTCCCGGAAGAATCGTTCTGACAAAAACGAAGGGAGCCGCCAGCGCGGCTCCCCGGGTTCGAAGATGAGGGAAGGAAAGAGGTAAGTGAACAGTAAAAGTACGAATGAGTAGGTTCAGGCCGAAGCTGCCCGCCGACAAGGTGGTTGCAGAGAAGAGAGAACGGCGGAGGAAAGGAGCCGCCTTTCCGGAAAACCGCGTCCACGGGCAGCCGTCGGTCCAGGAGTCGAAGTCGACCGACTTCCGGAACCATTCCGGAAAGCCGGCCGACTACCGACCCGTGACGTCAACCCACGTCGACTCAGGCGTTGGCCAGCGCGTCGACGATGTAGTTGTTGATCGTGGCCTTGACGTCCTCGAGGTGATCCGGCTTGACGGACTCGAGGATCTTCGACTGCGGCATGTCGATGGCGTAGTCGTTGAGCGAGGCGAGCGTGGCGGTGCCGTTCTCGACGGTCTCGCCGATGCCGGAGTCGAACGTCGAGTAGCGGTTGGCAACGAGATCCTCGATGTAGCGGTCCTCGTGCATCTTCGCGGCGACGAGCAGGCCGGCGGCGAACGTGTCCATGCCGGCGATGTGGGCGCGGAACAGGTCCTCGGCGGCGAACGAGGAACGGCGCGGCTTGGCGTCGAAGTTCAGGCCGCCGTGGGGGCCGATCTGGCCTTCGTCGAGGACTTCCCACATGACCGAGGTGGCCTCGTAGAGGTTGGTCGGGAACTCGTCGAGGTCCCAGCCGAGCAGCATGTCGCCCTGGTTGGCGTCGAGCGAGCCGAGCACGCCATTGTCGCGGGCGACGCGGATCTCGTGCTGGTAGGTGTGGCCGGCGAGGTTGGCGTGGTTGCCCTCAAGGTTGAGCTTGAACGTGTCGATGAGATCGTAGGCACGCAGGAAGTTGCAGGCGGTGGCGGCATCGAAGTCGTACTGGTGCGTCATCGGCTCCTTGGCCTTCGGCTCGATGAGGAACTGGGCGCCCATGCCGATTTCCTTCGCGTAGTCGGCGCACATGTGGAAGAACTTCGCCATGTGCTCCTGCTCGCGCTTCATGTCGGTGACCCACAGGTTCTCGTAGCCTTCGCGGCCACCCCAGAAGACGTAGTTCTCGCCGTTGAGGCGCTTGCCGATCTCGAGCGACTTCTTGAGCTGCGCGGCGGCGTAGGCGTAGACGTTGGCGTTCGGCGACGTCGCGGCGCCCTCGACGAAGCGCGCGTTCGTGAACAGCGACGAGGTGTTCCACAGCAGCTTGACGCCGGTCGATTCCATGTTTTCGGCGATCTTGTCGACGACCTTGTCGAGGTTGGCGTTCGTCTCGCGCAGCGTCTCGCCTTCCGGCGCGATGTCGCGGTCATGGAAGCAGAAGTATTCGACGCCGAGCTTCTGGAAGAACTCGAACGCGTAGTCGACCTTGGCGAGGGCGTTGTCCATCGGATCGGAGTACTTGCCGTCCCACGGACGGCGGGCGGTGCCGACGCCGAACGGATCGACGAGCTCCTGGTCGAACGTGTGCCACCAGGCCACGCCGAAGCGGCACCAGTCCTTCATCTTCTTGCCGGCGACAACCTTGTCGGCATCGTAATACTGGAAGCCGAGGCCCTCCACCGGGCCGTTACCGCGGCCGACGTACTCGATCTTGTCGATATCCCACAGTCCCATCGATCACTCCTTTGTTGATCTGTAGTGTGTTTGGCTGGTTCCAATAATAAAACCGTTTAACTAAATATGTCAATTCATCGAAT
Organism: Bifidobacterium choloepi; assembly: GCF_010667615.1. Taxonomy (GTDB): domain Bacteria; phylum Actinomycetota; class Actinomycetes; order Actinomycetales; family Bifidobacteriaceae; genus Bifidobacterium; species Bifidobacterium choloepi. Next base: position 656,271 of record NZ_VYSG01000001.1, read on the forward strand.
TAATCGGCGTGTTCATTGGAAATCCGCTGTTTTTCATGTTGTCTGAAGTTGCATGTTTCCGCATGTCGCAATTCCGCGATCGGATCACGGGATCGCGACATGCAAAAGCCGGTCGGAAGGACCGGGATGTGCAGTTTGCCGTGGGCGATTACGCCGGAGGAACGAATCGTTCCAGCCGCCAACCGCCGCTCCATACAATGAAACTGTCTTCCGGAGCGACGCCGTGTAGCCGCTTCCGCGAGGACGATTCGACGACGGCCATCCCGCTTTCACCTTGAGACGGCCGCCGCCTTTCATTTTTCCACTCCCCTCACGCGCCCCGTCCGCACAACATCGCAACGGGAGGAATTTCCGGCAATAAACATGCCTGCCGCAATTCCGAGATCGGATCCCGGAATCGCGACAGGCAGATACACGCGAGAATCGTCCAGACTGAACTTCCAGCTACGGAACACTCAGTGCACGGCGCTCATTTCCTCGTGACGATCGGCAGCCATCTCGACGGCGTCGTCGGCATCGATCTCGGCGACGGCGCGGGCATCGGAAACACCGGTGACGCCGGCGCGGGCGCGCAGGTCGGCCTCGATGTCCTCGAGCGAGCGGTTGCGCGTCTCGAAGACATACTTGACAACGAACCAGATCGAGACGAAGCAGATGACGCCGTAGCCAATGAACAGGCTGCCGGTGCCGAACAGGTCGAGCAGGTACGGGAACGTGACGGAGACGAGGGCGTTGGCGGCCCAGTTGACGACGCTGGCGGCCGAGTTGCCGAGACCGCGGATGTTGAGCGGAAAGACCTCGCCGATCATGATCCACATGACCGGACCCCACGTGCCGGAGAAGAACGCGATGTAGACGGTCAGCGCGACGACACAGACGATCGCGGCGCCCTGCGAGCCGGAGCTCATCTTCATCGCGATGCTCATGACGAACAGCGAGACGCCCATGCCGACGGCGCCGACGATCAGCATCGTGCGACGGTCGACCTTGTCCATGATCGCGATGGCGACTGCCGTGACGATGACGTTGAAGATGCCGATGCCGACGTGCGCGAGCAGCGCGGCGGCCACGCCGAAGCCGACGTCGGTGAAGATGGTCGGGGCGTAGTAGAGCACGGTATTGCAACCCATGATCTGCTGGAAGATCGCCAGGCCGACACCGATGACGAGCGCCGGGCGCACGCCCTTGCTGAACAGCTCGCGATAACCGCCGCTCTTGCCCTCGATCGTCGCCTGCCGCTTGATGTCGGCGAGCTCTTCGGAAACCTTGCGTTCGTTGTCGGCGGCGTCGCCGTCATCATAGATGCCGGAAAGCACGCTGCGGGCCTCGGCCATGTTGCCTTCGCGCACGAGGAACCTCGGCGACTCCGGCAGGAACAGGCCACCGACGAACAGCACGACGGCCGGGATGGCCGCGAAGCCGAGCATCCAGCGCCAGCCGGTATACAGGCCGGAGAAGGCGTAATTGGTGACATAGGCCAGGAAGATACCGGTCATGACCATGAGCTGGAACAGGCCGGAGACGGTGCCACGCTTGCTTGCCTGCGACAGCTCGCTCAGGTAGGTCGGGATCAGGGCGGAGGCGGCGCCGACAGCGACGCCGAGGATGATGCGGAAGAGGATCAGCGACCAGAATTCCGGAGAGAACGCCGAGCCGAGTGCGCCGACGACGAAGATGACGGCGGCGATCAGCAGCAGCTTGCGGCGACCGAGACGGTCGGACAGCGGGCCGATGAACGCCGCGCCGAGCATGGCGCCGACGAGTACCGCCGAGACGACCCAGCCCTGCTGCCAGGATCCGAGATTCATTTGGTTTTCGATGAACAGGATTGCTCCGGAGATGACGCCGGTGTCATATCCGAACAGCAATCCGCCCAGCGCGCCGAAGAAGTACACGACTCCCTTCGGCAGTCGACCGGTCTTCCTTGCCATGATTCTTTCCTTTCGCCGCCGGTCGCGGTACGGAAGACGTCGCCATTGACGGCATTTCCGCGCACTGGGCCGCGCAGATGATGATGTTCATGCGGACCGGGAACGATTCCCGGCTCCGAGAGCGACGGCCGCTCGCATTCACCTCATGCCAGTGGTCGCCGTCTCGTTATGTTCGATTCAGCTGTGAACCAAACCAACTGGACTGCATGGTAAAGCCGCGCCATTCACATTGTCAAATCGTTAAACAAAAACAGTTAATCCTTGCAATTCCAACGATTCTCGCCATTATTCGTTAGCCCGAAACTTTCGTTGTTTACCGTCGGCGAACACGACTATGGCGTGGTACACGGGCACTTTCGTCGACTGGAACGTGACCAATCGTCCAATCTTTTTCCATCCGTACGTCTGGTCACGTTTTCTTCGGCAGAACCGTTACGAATCGTCCCGTCCTTTCTTATCCGGACGTTTTGTAACATTCCGGTGGCCGGAATCGTTACTAATCGTCCCTTTCCGGCCCATCCGGACGCTTTGTAACGTTCCAGCGGCCGGAATCGTTACGAATCGTCCGTCTCCAAAACTTCCGTACATTTAGTAACGATTCCCGCCACAAAAACGTTACGAATCGTCCCGTCTCGACCAATCCGGATGTTTCGTAACATTCCCGTGACTGGAATCGTGACTACTTGTCCTTTCCCGCCCCGTCCGGACGCCGAGCAACGCCAGGAAGTCCCAGCCTGTCTTTGCGGCGCCGTTTTGGGACGGATCGTTCGTCGAAATATGCAGCCGTGATAGCGTGACGGCAACGAGCAGCCTTCACGATGACGGGAGTTTCCATGGCCGGAGAACACGAGCCGAACAGCGAGCAGGACGGACGAGACAACAGGCAGGACCGCGGGCAGGACATCGACACGATCTGCGTGCACGGCGGGTACGAGCCGGGCAACGGGGAGAGCCGCACGCCGCCGATCATCCAGACGACGACGTTCAAGTACACGTCGAGCGAGCAGATGAGCCGGCTGTTTGACCTGTCCGAGAGCGGCTACTTCTACACCCGCCTGCAGAATCCGACGAACGACACCGTCGCCGCGAAGATCTGCGAGATGGAGGGCGGCGCCGCGGCGATGCTGACGAGCTCCGGCCAAGCGGCGAATTTCTTCGCGCTGTTCAACATCTGCAACAATGGCGACCACATCGTCGCGTCGTCGGCGATCTACGGCGGCACGTTCAACCTGATCAACGTGACGATGGCGAAGATGGGCATCGAATGCACGTTCGTCAATCCGGACTGCACGCCGGAGGAACTCGACGCGGCGTTCCGGCCGAACACGAAGGCGGTGTTTGGCGAGTCGATCTCGAATCCGGCGCTGATCGTCCTTGATTTCGAGAAGTTCGCGACGGCGGCGCACACGCACGGCGTGCCGTTCATCGTCGACAACACGTTCCCGACGCCGGTCAACTGCCGGCCGTTCGAATTCGGCGTCGACATCGTCACCCACGCGACGACGAAATACATGGACGGTCACGGCAGCTGCGTCGGCGGCGCGATCGTCGACTCCGGCAATTTCGACTGGCTCGCCCACGCCGACAAGTTCCCGGGGATGACGCAGCCGGACGATTCGTACCACGGCGTGCGCTACGCGCAGGACTTCGGCAAGGCGGCGTTCATCACGAAGGCGACGGCGCAGCTCATGCGCGACTTCGGCTCCACGCCGGCCCCGATCAACTCGTGGATCATGGGCATGCATCTCGAGTCGCTCGGCGTCAGGATGCAGCGGCACTGCGAGAACGCGCAGAAAGTCGCCGAATGGCTCGATCAGGACCCGCGGATTTCGTGGGTCAGCTACCCCGGTCTGCCGAACGATCCATACCACGAACTCGCCGAGAAGTACATGCCGCACGGCACCTGCGGCGTCATCTCGTTCGGCGTGCCGGGCGGCCGCGAGAAGGTGTCCGAAGTGCTCGACTCGCTCGAGCTGATCTCGATCGCCACACACGTCGCCGACGCGCGCTCCTGCACGCTCTACCCCGCCGGCACCACGCATCGCCAGCTCACCGAGGAACAGCTCGAGGAGGCCGGCGTCGGCATCGACCTGGTGCGCCTGTCCTGCGGCATCGAGAACGCCGACGACCTGATCGCCGACCTTGACCAGGCACTGACGAAGGTGTTCGGGTGACCCTATAATGACGGCATGATCAGAACCATTTGCAAGGACACCGCCGTGCTGTCGGCGCCGTCGATCGAAGCCGATCCGACGAGCGCCGACGACCGGCAGATCGCCGCCGATCTCGTCGACACGCTGGCCATGTACCACGAAACGTGCGTCGGCATGGCCGCGAACATGATCGGCGAACGCAAGCGCATCATTGTCGTCGCCGACGAGGAGATGGGCGGCCGGCCGGTCGTCATGCTCAATCCCGTCATCACCGGGAAGTCCGGCCGCTACGAAGCCGAGGAAGGCTGCCTGTCGCTGCCGGGCCAGAAGACGACGACGCGCTACCGGCAGATCGAGGTCGACTATGTCTCGCCGAAGGGCCGCCAGCGTCACGCCCGATTCTCCGGCTTCACCGCCGAGATCATCCAGCACGAAGTCGACCACTGCGACGGCGTGCTGATCTGACACACAGACTCCCTCTTGAGCTGGTCAGACACTCTCTTCAGGTGGTCAGACTCCCTCTTCAGAGGGAGTCGGCGAGAGCGAAGCTCGAGCCGGTGGGAGTAGCGTAGCGACGAAGCCGCGAAGCGCCTACGCAAGTGGGCTGGAACGTAATTATTCTCGACGATAGTTACGTTCCAGCCCACTTGCGTTCTACGCTCCGCGACCTTCGGTCGCTTCGCTACTCCCACCGAAAATCCTTCGGATTTTCGACTCCCTCTCAAGAGGGAGTCTGTCGGAGGACTATCGCGTCAGCTTGCGGTGCAGGCGGTGCGGACGGGCGGCATCCTCGCCGAGGCGCTGGATCTTGTTTTCCTGGTAGGACTGGAAGTTACCCTCGAACCAGTACCAGTTGGCCGGGTGCTCGTCGTCGCCTTCCCACGCGAGGATGTGCGTGGCGATGCGGTCGAGGAACCAGCGGTCGTGCGAGATGACGACGGCGCAGCCGGGGAACTCGAGCAAAGCGTTCTCCAGCGATTCCAGCGTCTCGACGTCCAAATCATTGGTCGGCTCGTCGAGCAGCAGCAGGTTGCCGCCCTGCTTCAGCGTCAGTGCCAGGTTCAGGCGGTTGCGTTCGCCGCCGGACAGCACGCCGGTGAGCTTCTGCTGGTCGGAGCCCTTGAAGCCGAACGACGCGACGTAGGCGCGCGTCGGGACTTCCACGCCGCCGACCTCGATGAAGTCGAGGCCGTCGGACACGGCTTCCCACAGGTTCTTGTTCGGGTCCAGGCCGGCGCGGTTCTGGTCGACGTAGCTGATCTTGACGGTGTCGCCGATCTTCAGCGAACCGCCGGACAGCTCCTCGAGGCCGACGATCGTCTTGAACAGCGTCGACTTGCCGACGCCGTTCGGGCCGATGACGCCGACGATGCCGTTGCGCGGCAGCGTGAACGACAGGTCGTCGATGAGGACGCGGTCGCCGAACGCCTTGTGGATGTGCTCAGCTTCCAGCACCGTCGAGCCCAGGCGCGGCCCCGGCGGGATCTGGATTTCGGAGAAGTCGAGCTTCTTCGAGTTGCGCGCCTCCTGCTCCATCTGGTCGTAACGCTCCAGACGGGCCTTGTTCTTGGCCTGGCGGGCCTTCGGCGACGAACGCACCCATTCGAGCTCGCTCTTCAGGCGCTTGGCCAGCTTGGCGTCCTTGGCGCCCTGGATCTCCATGCGCTTGGCCTTCGTCTCGAGGTACGTCGAGTAGTTGCCCTTGTACGGGTACAGCTGGCCGCGGTCGACCTCGCAGATCCACTCGGCCACGTTGTCCATGAAGTAGCGGTCGTGGGTGACAGCGATGACGGCGCCTTCATACTTGTGCAGGAACTGCTCGAGCCACAGGATCGACTCGGCGTCGAGGTGGTTGGTCGGCTCGTCGAGCAGCAGCAGGTCGGGGGCTTCCAGCAGCAGCTTGCACAGCGCCACGCGGCGGCGTTCACCGCCGGAGCAGACGGACACCGGCGTGTCCGGATCCGGACACTGCAGCGCGTCCATCGCCTGCTCGAGCTGCGAGTCGAGATCCCAGCCGTTGGCGGCGTCGATCTCGGTCTGGAGAGTTCCCATTTCCTCCATCAGCGCGTCGAAGTCGGCGTCCGGATTCGCCATCTCCTCGCCAATCTGGTTGAATCGTTCGACCTTCGCGGCGATGTCGCCGAACGCCATCTTGATGTTCTCGCCGACGGTCTTGTCCTCGTCGAGCGGCGGCTCCTGCTGCAGGATGCCGACGGTGTAGCCGGGGGTGAGCTGCGCCTCGCCGTTGCTGACGGTGTCCAGGCCGGCCATGATCTTGAGCAGCGTCGACTTGCCCATGCCGTTCGGGCCGACGACGCCGATCTTGGCGCCGGGCAGGAAGCTCAGCGTCACGTTGTCGAGAATGACGCGATCACCGTACGCCTTGCGCGCGTTGATCATCTGATAAATAAACTCAGCCAATGTCTATCCGATCTATCGAAAAGTCCAGTGGTCACAAACGTCTCCATTATTCCAAAGGGAGTCTACAGTTCAACTGCCGTCACGCCGTTCTATTCCGGCCGTTCGCCTTGGGGAGGTTTTAGACGGATGTCAAGGTTTTGTCATGAAAATGCAAGGGAATCGTGATGGATGCTGCGTCGGCGGAAACGATTCGGTAGGTTGGTACCCAGCGGAAATCCGGCAAGGAAAGACGGATTTCCGATCGGCTCCGGGACCGCGAACCCCTTTCATGTTTCGGCGATTTCCCTCGCTTTCTCGCAGTTCCGGAGCCCCTTCCTTTCTTGGTTCGCCTTGCGTCCCGGCAAGGGATTTCGTCGTCCGGATCGTCCGGAGCCATGACAACGGGACAATTCGCACGATTCTTCCGACGGAGGAATCGTTACATGCCGTTCGTTTTGCATTCACGCCGACTCGGTAGACTGTTCTCTCGTTACCCGGGACGAAGCGAGCATGGAAGGAACCGAATCATCATGAGCGATCAGCGGCCCATCAACGACGAAGCGGCGACGAATGGCGCGGAGGAAGCCAACGCGAGGCTCAGGCGCCTCGTCAACGTGCTGCGGCTCGGCGACCCGTCCGAATACCGCGGCCATACCTATATCAATGGCGAGAGCATGTATTTCCCGACCGGGCGCGTCTACGGCGGCCAGGTCATCGCGCAGTCGCTGATCGCGGCGAGCAAGACGGTACCGGAGGGCCGCGAGCCGAACTCGATCCACGGTTACTTCATCGCCCCCGGCGACATCCACCAGGACCTGCTGTTCGACGTCGAGAACCTGCGCGACGGCCACTCGTTCTCGGCGCGCCGCGTCAATGTCACGCAGGCCGAGGGACCGATCCTCACCGCGATCGCGAGCTTCCAGAAGAGCGGCCAGACCGGCGTCGACTTCGCCGATCCGATGCCGACTGGTCTGCCGGAACCCGAGTCGCTGATGTCGGCGAAGGAGCTGATGACGCCGCTCAAGGATCTCTCGCCGTTCGCGGACTACTATGCGAGCAAGTCGCCGTTCGACATCCGCCACATCACGCCGACCGTCATGATCAAGCCCGACAAGGCGAGCCACGAGGCGGACAGCGGCAAGCAGATGGTCTGGATGCGCGCCGACGGCGATCTCGACATGCCGCAGGTCATCCACCGCGCGCTGCTCGCGCTCGGCTGCGACCAGGTCATGATGGAACCGGTGCTGCGCCGCGCCGGCCTGTCGATCTCGACGCCGGGCATGAGCTACGCGTCGATCGACCATTCGATGTGGTGGTACCGCGACATCGACGTCACGAAGTGGCACCTGTACGTGCAGGACTCCCCCACCGCCGCGCACGGCCGCGGCCTGGGCACCGCGAAGGTCTACACGCAGGACGGCAAGCTCGCCGCCTGCATGGTCCAGGAAGCGATGATCAGGGTTCCGGGAATCTGAGTCCTGTCAAAGGCTCCCTGGAAGGGAGCTGGCGAGCGTAGCGAGACTGAGGGTCGACTTTCGGAGCGTAACCATGTGCGTTCCGTAAGTCGACCCTCAGTCGGCTTCGCCGACAGCTCCCTTCCAGGGAGCTCCTCGTGGTATTAGTGCGCGAACTGCTGGCGGCGACGGGCTTCCTTGATCTTCGGATGGTCGGGACCCTCGGTCGGCGGGAGCATGCACAGCCATTCGCTGACGATGCCGATGATCATGTCGAACAGCGCGGCGCCGCAGGCGATCGCGCATTCGACGATGATGCCGTGATAGTAGCTCGCCTCGGCGTGACGCAGGCACAGCACGAGCTGGCCGCCGTACCAGCCGAGCAGGATGGCGCCGGCGACGGCGAGGGCCTTCGCCATGACGAGCGTGTTGACGGCCCGCTCCGGCTCGAACGTCTTCAATTCGGCGCGTTTCTTCGGATCGGTCGTCGTGTACTTGTGGACCTGGAATGCCAGGTACAGCACGACGACGCCGAGCAGCACCAGGATGGCGGAGACGAACCACGGCGCGCCGAGCAGGCCGAGGCTGTGCGTTTCCTCGAACAGCGCAACCAACGCCCCGGCGGCGAATCCGACGACGATGCCGGCCGCGTACACCCACCACGGTGTCCGTCGTGCTCCCATGACAGCCCTCCTGCTTGCCTATGCTTCCCGTCCAACAGTACCCGCAGCGCGGGTCAATATATCCGGACATGTCCGGTCCCGCCGGCGGGAATCGGACATGTCACCGTCCGCCGAGGATCCAGTGGTCGGACTGCTGGCCGACGAACGGGGCGTCGAGGGCGGAGGCGAGCAGGAACGCGACCGGGTCGCCGTCGAGCTCGGCGGTCGGGTCGATGTCGAGCCACGGCGACAGGAACGCGGCGCGCGTGCGCGGCTCGCGGTCGTCGGCGACGGTGCCGGCCACGCCGGCGACCGACCGGCCGTCGAAGCCGAGCACCGTCATCCTGACGATGCCCTCGTGCGCCATCGCGACGGCGTGCAGTGCCTTGACGAGTTCGGTCGCGTTCATCGTCGTCGCGACCTGCAGGATCGCCGTCAGGCTGTCGGCGCCGTCGAGCGAGCCGGCATGGTACAGCGGCGAGATGCCCTCGACCTGGTTGCCGGGAATCGAGTCGACGGCGACGATCGACGCGCGGAACAGGTCCTCGGCGTTTGGTGCCGACGACTCGAGCGCGACGACGGCGACGTGCCGTCCGGCTTGCTCCAGCGGCATCGCCTGCGCCACGGGTTGCGCCGGTCCGGCCTCCCCGTCGAACGATTCGCGCGACGGCATCCGGTCCGCGGTTCCATTCGATCCCCCGCGCGCCGTCGCGTGTTCCGCGGCGGCCGCCGCGGCGGGCGCCGCGGCGGTGGCCGTCGCCGAGACCGATGCGGCCGTCAGGTCGGCTTCGCGCAGCGCAACAATAAGTGGATTGTCGCGTGGATCGTCGCCGTCGAGATCGGCGAGCCGCTGCGTGGCCGTCACCGTCACCGAGTCGGCGCCCACGCGACGCCGCAGCAGGTCGGCGACCTCGTTGGCGAGCCGCTCGACGTCGTCGTCGACGCACAGGTCCATCAGGCTCGCGATCGCGCTGGCGACGTCGGCCGCCGACGCGGCACCGGTCCACTCGACGTCGACGGTCAGCCCGGCCCGCAGGCCGGCAATGCCCTGCAATGCCTGGGTAGTCATGATGATGCTTCCTTTACGAATATGGACGAACGAATATGAAAAGCGGTCCCCGCTGCCGGGGACCGCTTCCAGCGAATGGATCACGCCTGCGGGGCGGGGCCCTTGTCTTCCTGCTGTTCGCTCGGGACCTGCTCGACGCCGACGCTCTTCTTCAGGGCCTCCGGGATCGGAACCGGCGGAAGGTCGGAGTCGGGACGGTTCGGGTTGCTCAGCCAGATCTCGCGCTGCGGCGCCTTCTTGATGCCGGCGAAGATGGCCTGGAGTTCCTTCTCGTTCAGCGTCTGCTTGACGAGCAGCTGGCGGACGAGCTCGTCGAGGATGGCTCGGTTCTCGGTGATGATCGTCCACGCCTCGGTGTGGGCGTTCTCGAGCATCCGGTGCACTTCATCGTCGATCTTGCGGGCCGTCTCCTCGGAGTACTCGCGGGGCTTGAGGCTGTCGAGACCGGACTGGTCGTCCTCGCTCGTCCACTTGACGGCGCCGAGCTCGCTCGAGAAGCCGTACTCGCCGATCATCGTGCGGGCGATGTTCGTCGCCTTCTCGATGTCGTTCGAGGCGCCGGTGGACGGATCGTGGAAGACGACTTCCTCGGCCGTGCGGCCGCCCATCGCGTAGGCCATCTGGTCGAGCAGCTGGTTGCGCGTCTGCGAGTAGCGGTCCTCGGTCGGCATGACGGCCGTGTAGCCGAGGGCGCGGCCACGCGGCAGGATCGTGACCTTGGTGACCGGATCGGTGTTGTTGAGCGCGGCGGCGACGAGCGCGTGACCGCCCTCGTGGTACGCGGTGTTGCGCAGCTCGTCGAGCGCCATGCCCTTCGAGCGGCGGCGCGGACCGGACATGACGCGGTCGATGGCCTCGTCGATGGCGCGGTTGTCGATGAGCTGGGCGCCAACACGGGCGCACAGCAGCGCGGCCTCGTTGAGCACGTTCGCCAGGTCGGCGCCGGTGAAGCCCGGCGTGCGGACGGCGATCGAGCGCAGGTCGATGTCCGGAACGAACGGCTTGCCCTTGGCGTGGACCTTCAGGATGGCCTCGCGGCCTTCGAGGTCCGGAGCCTCGACGGCGACCTGCCGGTCGAAACGGCCAGGACGCAGCAGGGCCGGATCGAGGACGTCGGGACGGTTCGTCGCGGCGATGATGATGAGGTTCGTGTCGTTGTTGAAGCCGTCCATCTCGACGAGCAGCTGGTTCAGCGTCTGCTCGCGCTCGTCGTGACCGCCGCCCATGCCGGAGCCGCGCTTGCGGCCGACGGCGTCGATCTCGTCGATGAAGATGATGGCCGGGGCGTTCTTCTTCGCCTCGTCGAACAGGTCGCGGACGCGGGAAGCGCCGAGGCCGACGAACATCTCGACGAAGTCGGAGCCCGCCATCGAGTAGAACGGCACGCCCGCCTCGCCCGCGATGGCTCGCGCAAGCAGCGTCTTGCCGGTGCCCGGAGGGCCGTAGAGCAGCACGCCGCGCGGAATGCGGGCGCCGAGCGCCTTGTACTTCGACGGATCCTTGAGAAAGTCCTTGATCTCCTCGACTTCCTGGACGGCGGCGTCCTCGCCGGCGACGTCGGCGAACTTCGTGTGCGGAATCTGGCCGTCATTGAGCTTGCCGGAGTTCTTCTTGCCGCCCATGCCGAGCATGCCGCCGGCGTTGCCCATGCGGCTCATCAGGAACCAGATCAGCACGAAGAAGATGATGAACGGCAGGATCGACGTGAGCAGGTACGACCACATGCTCGTCGACTTCATCGTCGTCGTCCAGCCGTTGGCCGGATTCGCGCTCTCGATGTCCTTGACGACCGTCGCGCTCTGGGCATAGGCATAGTAGAACTGGACGTCGGTGCCGTAGTTCTTGCTGTTGCCGTTCGAGTCCTTGGCCGTGTAGTCGCTCTTCAGCGTCAGCTCCACCTGCTGGGTGTTGTCGACAATCGTCGCGTACTCGACGTTGCTCGCGTTGTTCTCGAGGATCTCGAGGCCCTGCTGGGTGGTGATCGTCTGCGCCCCGTTGTTCGAGAACTGCATGAACACGGCGGCGAGGATCAGCACGACGAGGATGCCCCACAGCCAGGGCGAGCGCCAGATCGACTTCGGTCCGTTGCCGCCGTTGCCATTGCGGCCGTTGCGGCCATTGTTGCCGTTGTTGTTGCCGCCGAACGGATTGAACGGGTTGTTGCCGTTGTTGTTGCCGTTTCCGTTGGGCTGGTTCGGCCCCTGAAAACTCATGAAATCTCCCCTTCGTACACTTCCGGCTTGAGCACCGCGATGGAGTTGAGGTTCCTGTACTCCTCGTCGAAGTCGAGTCCGAAGCCAACCACGAACTCGTCCGGAATCACAAATCCGGTGTACTTCAACTTAACATCAACGGTATGGCGCGCGGGTTTCTCCAGCAGCGCGAAAATCTCGACGGACTTCGCGCCGCGCTTCTTGAGCTCGCCCACGAGCCAGTTGAGCGTGAAGCCGGAGTCGACGATGTCCTCGACGATGAGGACGTCGCGGTCCTTCACGTCGGTCGTCAGGTCGGCACGCACCGTGATCTTGCCGCTGCTGGACGTTCCGGCGCCGTAGGTCGACAGGCTCATGAAATCCATCTCCATCGGGATGGTCAGGGCGCTGACGAACCGCGAGAGCGTCTGGATGGCGCCCTTGAGCACGCAGATGACCAGCGGCTTCTTGCCCGCGTAGTCCTTGCTTGCCTGGGCCGCTACTTCATTAATCCTCTTGACGATCTGGTCATGGGAAATGAGCTCATGATCGATCTTGTCCTGCACGTCGACGATTTGCATGGGTCAATCTTTGCACAAGCGAATGACGTGTTTCAACCGGATCGCCCGCGTGTTTTCCGCGAGGCGCACGGGTTTCTGGCCATGCCAGTCGACGATCAGGCCGTCGAGCCGGTCGAGTTTCGCCTTCGTCGCCGGGATGCCGCATTCATGCAGCGTTTTCGCGAGCGCCCGGTAGCGGATGGCCGCGTCGGCCCGCGCCAGGCGTGTCGTCGACAGCGTCGCGAGAATCTCCGGTTTCGTCTGGTATTCTGCGTCATTTTGCACGATTCGCGCATCCGGTTCCGGCGCGTGGATCGTGACCGCTTCCGCGAACAGCTCGCCGGCGCATGTGTCGAGGAAGTCGACGTCGCGGCGCGCGATCGCCGACGCCGACGCGAGCCGGCCGACGATGTCGACGTGGCCGAATTCGTTCAGGTACGGCACGAGGTCGTGGCGCACGCGCGAGCGCAGCGGCGCGCCCGTGGGCAGCGGATGGCCGGCCGGAACGTCGTCGCCGTTGGTCGGATCGTCCCAGTACTCGAGGTCCAGTGTCTCGCAGATCGCCGTCGTCTGGTCGCGCGTCAGCGACAGCAGCGGCCGCAGGAACGTCACGCCGTCGCGGACGAATGCCGGCGGCATGCCGGCGAGCGCGTCGGTGCCGGCGGCGCGCAGCAGGTCGATGAGGATCGTCTCGGCCTGGTCGTTCTTCGTGTGGGCGAGCAGGACGGCGTCGGCGCCGACGTGGCGGGCGACGTCGCACAACGCCCGGTAGCGCGCGTCGCGGGCGGCCGATTCGACGCCCTCGGCCGCGGCGAGCGAATCGTCCACGCTGACGGTCTTGACGACGACGGGCTTGAGGCCGAGCTTCGCGAGCTTGTCGGCGGTGCGGCCGGCGACGACGGACGATCCGCGCTGCAGGCGGTGGTCGACGACGACGGCGCCGATCCGCAGGCCGAACATGCCGCCGACCGTCGCGGCGAGCGCGGCGAGGGCGAGCGAGTCGCGGCCGCCCGAGCAGGCGACGAGCAGCAGCGGCGCGTCGGCGGCGGGAGCGTGCGTGCCGTGACGGCGGAATTCGCCGGACTGGCGGCCGAAGCCCGCGGTCTCGAACGCCGACCGGACGGCGCCGACGCCGGCCTTGACCTGTGCCGAATATGTCATGCTGCCCATGATAGGCCAGCCCGCGCGTTCGGCGTCCGTCGGAGGACGACGTCCGGCCCTCCCCTACAGCTTCGTGACGCCGACGATGAACGTGTTGATGGCGTCCTTGGCGGCCGTGTAGTCGGTCGGGTTGTTGACGATGACGCTGAACGCGGCGACGCCGCCGTTCTTGCGGGAGACGTTGCCGGTCATCGACGTGACGGTGCCGAGCGAGCCGGTCTTCACGCGCATCAGGCCGGCGGCCGACGACGAGTCGAGCCGGTCGACGGCGGTGCCGACGAGGCCGGGGATCGACAGGCCTTCGGCGGCGGCGACGGCGTTGCCGACCTTGAGGTTCTCGACCTGCGCCTCGACGAGCGTGCGGACCGTCACGCGCGACCCGGGCGACAGGCCCGAGCAGTCGGCCATCACGAGGCCGTCGGTCGACAGACCGAGCTTGTCGAGTTCGTCGGTGACGGCCGTCGTCGCGCCGGTCGGCGAGTTGTCGTCGCCGACGGCGATTGCGAGCAGCCTGCCGAATTCCTCGGCGAGCGTGTTGTCCGAGTGCCGCAGCATGAACATCATGATCGAGCTCAGCGGCGCCGACTGGACGCTGGCGATCGGCGTCGAGTTTGCCGGCACCGTGCCGGTCGAGACGGTGCCGGACACCGTGATGCCCTGTTTCTCGAGCAGCGTGGCGAACGTCGATGCCGTGTCGGCGGCTGTCGTCTGCGAGAGGACCGGATACGCCTCGAAGACGTCCGGGTCGCTCGGCGCGTTGCCGTCCCACTGGCGACCGCCGTCGATCGCCATCGACGAGACGCCGGTGTAGTAGTAATAGCCTTCGTTATTCTCGGCGATGTTCGCCGGGTAGCGGTCGGTGCCGAACAGCGAGTCGTCGTAGCTCAGCGAGACCGACGTGACGCCCTCGGCCTTGAGTGCCTCGGCCGTGTCCTCGGCGAGCGTGGTCAGGCCGGCGCGACCGTTGACGTGGTTCGGGTCGCTTTCGCCGGTGCCGAGCAGCATGTCGCCCTCGCCCTTGAGGATCAGCGTGTGCGCGGCGCCGGAGTTGACGAGGTAGGTCGACGTCGACAGCGTCGTGCCCATGTCGAGGACCGACGCGGCGGCGAGCGCCGTTAGCGTCTTCATCGTCGACGCCGGCTCGCGGGCCGTGTCGGTGTCGCTCGACGCGACGATCGTGCCGTCGGCCTGCGCGATCGCGACGGACATGTCGTCGCCGACGCCGTCGGTCGATGTCAGCGTGTCGACGAGCTGCTGGGCCGCCGTCTTGTCAATGGCCTTGGAAGTGTCGGCGTCGCCGGCGATGTCGGCGGCCTGGATGCTCGTCAGCGGCGCCTCGAGCGCGTGGATCGTCACCGGGTCGGTCGTCAGGATGCCCGGCGCGACGCCGGCGATGTCGGCGACGACGTAGCCGGCGCACAGCAGCGCCGTGACGGCGGCGCTGACGACGACGGTGACGGTGCGCCGCCGGCGCAGGTGCCGCATGCGCCGGTCGAGGTCCTCGGAGTCGTACTGCACCTGCACTGCGTCGCCTTTCCGCCGTCGTGACCGCGGCCGGGGCGCTGGTCACCGGTCGCGAATGGATTGCCGTCGCAAATCATACTGCATCGTCCTGCCGGAACGCCGTCCGACCCCCGATTTTTTGCCGGACGATTCCACCGGACGAATCGTGCAACCCGATGATTTCCAGGCCGTCCGCCGCTATTGCTGCAGCGAGCGGAAATGGCGCAGCGTGGCGAGGATGTGCAGCTGGCGGCGGTCGAGCAGGCGGCCGCCGACGACGGTGCCGGTGACGAGCATGGCGACGCCGTTGACGGGGCCGATGGCGATCAGCCAGGGATAGAGCGCCATCCAGTGGTGCGTGACGGCGATGACGAGCGCGAACAGGCCGGTCGGCAGCATCGTGACGGCGGCGATCAGCATCGCGAGCAGCGGCATGAAGGCGGAGGCCAGAGCGCGGCCCTGCGGCGAGCTGAACGGGCGGTCGAGCGGCTGGACCGGCACGAGCACGACCGTCGACATGACGAGCGCCACGCCGAGTTCGGCGAGGGCGAGCCCGACCGAGACGGCGAACCAGGTCAGGCCGGTGACAATGCCGTCGGTGCTGCGCCAGTCGCCGGTGACGAGGAACGTCGCGATGCCGCACACCAGGAAGATGACAAGGATTGGCCCGAGCATGGCCTTCAGGCGGCCGCGCCGGTTGTCGATGCCGCGCATGCCGGCGATGGCCTCCATCGTGTAGCCGGTGCCGTCGTAGGACAGGCCGTTGCATTCGGTCAGCGCGATCATCAGGCCGCCGAACAGCAGGCTCATCCATGGCAGCATCGCGGCGTCGTCCATGTTGCCGAGCGTCACCGGGGCGCCGTCCGGGTCGTTCAGGTTCCCCATCTGCAGGCCGTCGAACGTGAACAGCACGAGGAACAGGATCGGCATGATCAGCATTGGCGCCTGGCGGGCGTCGCGCTTGAGGTATGCCAGCACGCGCGCCGTCTCGGCGCCGGCCGGCGAGTTCGAGACAATGCCGAACAGGCCCAGGCGCGCGCCATGGGCCGCATGCCGGCGCGCCGTCCGGTCCGGTGCCGACGAGCCGGAGACCGGATGCAGCCGGTCGTGACGGATCGCCAGCACGTTGACGGCGAAGCACAGCAGCCAGCCGGCAATGATGACGGCGAGCCGGCCGGCCACGTCGAGCCAGTCGCCGGACGCGACGGCGAACGGCAGCATCATCGGCGCGCCGAACGGCAGCCATCCGAGCACGCCGGCCGTCGTCGAGATGGCCGAGCCCGCGCCGCCAACGGCCTCCAGCATCGACGGGAGGGAGGGCTGGAGGACGTTCGGCAGCTCCGCGGCGACGAAGATCAGCACGAAGCTCAGGAAATAGAACAGGGTCTTGCCGCGCTCGGTGCGCACGGCGATGGTCGCGAGCGCGAGCAGCATCTTCGAGAACATCATCGCGATGGCGACGAACAGGAACGCCGAGACGATGCCGGCGACGACGGCCGCGGCACCGAGGCTGCGGTAGGCCAGCGACCAGCCGGTCAGCGCCAGCATGGCGCAGACTGCCGGCACGCCGGTCAGGCCGGCGACGAACAGGTCCGCGACGAGCTTGCGGTCGGGGATGCCGTAGATGGCGAACTTGCGCACGCCGAGCGTGCTCGACTCGCCGAGGTAGGCCGCCTGGACGATGGCGGCGTACAGGATGGCGAGCGTCGCGAAGAGCGGCAGCACGGTGCGCGCCAGCGCGACGGAGTCCTGCGCCGGCAGGCCGAACGCCCCCGACAGCCCGTCGATGCCGGAGAAGCAGCCGGTGACCGTCGCGGAGACGACGGCGGCGGCGCCAAGGACGCAGCCGAGGATGTAGCCGACGAGCTGCGCCGTCGACTTGCGCAGCGTCGAGAGCGTCAGCGTCCACTTGAGCCGGACGAGCGTGCCGATCATCGGTCCGCGCTCCCGGAACGGGAATCGCCGCCGTCGGGGTCGGCGGCGCCGTCGAGCCAGGCGAGCCGGGCGGCTTCGCGCCGGCCGCCGACGAGCTCGAGGAAGCGGTCCTCGAGGTCCTCGCCGGCCGCGACCTCGTCGACGGTGCCGGCGGCGACGACATGGCCGTGGTCGATGACGGCGACGTGCGTGCACATCTTCTCGACCATCGCCATGACGTGCGAGGAGATCAGCACGGTGCCGCCGCTCGCGGCGTATTCGGCGAGCAGGTCGCGGATATTGGCGCTCGAGACCGGGTCGACCGACTCGAACGGCTCGTCGAGGACGAGCAGCCGGGGGCTGTGGATCATCGCCGTGGCCAGGCAGATCTTCTTCGTCATGCCGGCCGAGTATTCGACGACCATCTTGTCGGCAGCCTCGGTCAGGTCGAATGCCGTCAGCAGGTCGTCGGCGCGCCGCACCGTCTCGCCGCGGTCCATGCCGCGCAGCATGCCGGCGTACACGAGCAGCTGCCGTCCCGTCAGCCGGTCGAAGATCTGCGTGGAGTCCGGCATCAGGCCAATCCGGCGCTTGACGGCGTCCGGATCCGGCCATACCGGCATGCCGAGCACGGCGATGTCGCCGGCGTCCGGCTTGAGCAGGCCCGTCATCATCATGATTGTCGTCGTCTTGCCGGCGCCGTTCGGGCCGACGAGGCCGTAGAACGATCCGGCCGGAATGTCGAGCGACAGGCCGTCGACGGCGACCTTGTCGCCGAAGGCCTTGACGAGTCCGCGAATGGACACGGCGCTGGATGCGGCGGATGCGGCACCGGCCATGCCGGCCCGCGGACCGGCGGCGGGCCACGGCGCAATGCCGCCCTTCTCTTCTGTGATTTCCCTCATGCCCCCGAGCATATGGCCGCAATGGAGGCCGGACGGGCGGCATCTCGAAAAATGCTGGTCGCGCTGTCCAATAACGAGGGCCCGGTTGGCGGCGACGGTCCCGTCGGCCGCGACGGTCTTGTCGGCAGCCGTCCGGCCGCCGGAGGCATCGGTGTCGTCCTGGCCGCCGGCGCCGACTTCGCCGTCGCCGCCGCTGTGGACGATCGGCTTCCACTGGGCCTTCGAGAAGATGGCCTGGAAGGAGATCGGCACATAGCTGAACATGTAGATCGGGAAGCTCAGCACGTAGGCGATGAGCTCCTTGTTCGTCGCGCCGACCTGGTCGCGCTCGACGACGATCGTCAGCGCGGCGAGCGCCATCATCGCCAGGCACGACATGACGATGCCGCTCGCCCAGCTCATCAGCGACGCGCCCTGGCTTGTCCAGGACACGAAGCCGCAGGCGGCGAACAACGCGCCCATGACAATGCGGATGCAGGCGAGCACGGTGAACGGGCACAGCAGCAGCGTGAAGTCGATGCATGCGAAGTCGCGCTCCTGGATGGCGCGGCGGATCAGCGCCGAGCCGTAGTAGCGGAACACCTGCAGGAAGCCCTTGCTCCAGCGCAGGCGCTGGCGCCACGACTGCGCGAACGTGACCGGCTGCTCGTCGTAGAGGACGGCGGTGCCGACGTAGCCGATGCGGTCGCCGTGCAGCACCGAGTCCATCGTGAACTCGAGATCTTCGGTGAGCAGGTGGAACTTCCAGCCCTTGTTGCGCCGCATGACGGACTGGGAGAACATGAAGCCGGTACCGCCGACATGGCACGAGTTGCCCATCGCCATGCGGGACGCCGACAGGAACCTGGATTCCCTGATGAACCACAGCGCCGAGCCGGAGGACACCCAGTTCTCGGCGAGGTTGACCGAGTTGCGGTAGCTCGTCAGGATGCGGAAGCCGGCGTGGAAGGCCTTGTTCATTTCGGCGATGTAGTTGGCGTCGAGCCGGTTGTCGGCGTCGAAGACGAAGAACGCGTCGTAGTCGTCGGCGGCCCCGGATTCGATCATCGTGTCCAGCAGGTAGGTCAGCGCGAAGCCCTTGCCGACCTGCGTCTGGTCGAAGCGCTCGACGACGTGGCAGCCGAGCGAGCGGACGAGTGCGGCCGTGTTGTCGGTGCAGTTGTCGGCGACGAGCCAGATGTCGACCTTCGAATACGGGTAGGTCTGCGCCTTGATGTCGCCGATCAGGTTGCCGATGACGGCTTCCTCGTTGCGTGCCGAGATCAGGACGGCGTACCGCTTGTCCATCGGGGCGTCGGGAAACGTGATCGGCTTGGCGAACAGCGAGACGACAATGCACAGGCCCTGGTAGGCCATGCCAATGCCGCCCACTACGACCAGCAGGACATCGAGAACGTTCAGCAGTGCCATGTCAGCGCCAGTTTCTCCTCGGATTGGCGGCGTTCGGCGGCGTCGTCGCGCCGTCGTCGTCGCGATGGTCGGGTTGGTTATCGGATCCGTTCAAGTCTACTCGGCCGGCTGACGGCGCGGCATCGGCGGATGTCGGTGACGATTCGCCCGTCGATGTGCCGTTCGCGGCCGCATGGCCGCCGTCCGGGGACACGGCGTTGTCCTCGGCCGGGGCGGTCCCGGACGAATCGTCGCCGCCGACGCCCTTGAGCATCGTCAGGCCGTCCTTCTTGTCGACGTGGTCGAGCATGTGCTTCGGGATGGCGACGGTCGGCGAGTCCTCGCGCTGCCGCTCGGTCTCCTGCGCGCTGTCCGGCGGCAGCTGGTAGGCGGCCTGCTGCAGCGCGCGGATCTCGTCGTCGAACGTGACGTGGCCGCTCGACCCCTTCGCGGCGCGCGGGGCGTGGCTGGCGATCGCGTCGCCGACGGCCATCATCTTCGACTTGCGCCTGGGCGTCGGATCGTTCATCAACGGCACGTCGACAAGCTCGTAGCGACGCGTGTAGATCTTGATGATGACCTGGATGGCGGCCGTGATCGGCAGCGCGAGGAACGCGCCGAGCGCGCCGAAGATCGAGCCGAAGACGAGCACCGACAGGAACGCGACACAGGGGTTCAGGTCCATCGTCTTCTCCGAGATCTTCGGCGACAGCAGCAGGTTCTCGATCTGCTGGTAGCAGGTGATGAACACGACGACGCCGACGGCATACCAGATGCCGCGGTCGCCCCACGCGAACAGGACCGGCAGCGCGCCGCCGATATAGGTACCGACGGTCGGCACGAACTGCGAGACGATGCCACAGAACAGCGCCAGCGGCAGCCAGTACGGCACCTTGATGATGATCAGGAAGATCGACATGCAGGTCGCCGAGCAGGCGGCGAGGATGGAACGCGAGAACAGGAAGCTCGAGATCTGCTCCTGGACGACGGTCCAGATGAGCAGGAACTTGCGCTGCGCCTTCGGGGCGAGCCACTGGCAGAGCGACCGGCGCAGGCGCGGGCCGGCGATCGCGATGTAAAAGGCGACCATCAGCGCCGTCATGACTTCGAGCAGGCCGCCGAGCAGGCCGACGAGCGTCGAGACGGCCTGGCCGGCGAAGTCGCTCAGCGAGCTCGTCTGGATGCTTTGCAGCGACTTCAGCAGCTCGTTGCCGAGGTCGTTGATTTCCGGCAGCTTGAAATGCGCGTACTGCTCCACGCTGTCGGCCAGCTGGGCGTAGAGGCCCGGCAGTCCCTTGACCATCGAGATCATCTGCTGGACGAACAGGTTGCCGAACAGGTAGAACAGCACGACGATGATGACGAGCAGGCCGGCCAGCGAGACGACGGCGGCCGCGCCGCGGCGCCAGCCGTGCTTGATGAGCCGGATGATGATCGGCTCGACGGCCAGCGCGAGGAACATCGCGACGACGACGTCGAGCACGATGTACGAGATCTTGAACCACGACGTATAGCAGAACCACGCCACGAACACGGCGATCGCCGCGTAGATCAGCGCGCGGCTGTACCACTCCGGCGGCCGGCGCGCGTCGCCCTTGGCGGGAAACAGCGAGTCGAGGTCGAATTTCTGTTCGTCGGGGGTGTTCGCTTCCTCCTCGACGATCGGTTTGCGTTGGTCGGTCATGAGGCCCCATTGTAGCGAAGGGACCTCATCCTTTTCGGAACAATTCGACCTGGTTGTCAGGCGGCGGTATCGTGGGCGGCCTTGGCCGTGTTGCTGGCGACCTTGGCCGTATCATTGCCGACCTTGGCTGTATTGTTGCCGACCTTGTCGGTGGCGGGGCCGGCGATGATGGCGTCCATTTCGTCGAGGCCGTCGCTGTCGGCACCGTCGACGTGCGGATCGTCGCCGGAAGCGATGGCGGCGGCCGCGGCCTTCTCCTCGTCGTCGTCCTCCTCGTCGGCGAGTTCCGCGGCGCCGGACAGGTCGTCCAGCGATTCGCCCGACTTGCGCGCCAGCCGGATCTGCTCCTTGAACCAGATGCGGACGGCGGGGTTGATGTCCTTGTGCTCGAGGTACTGCTGGTAGATCGGGTACAGCGCGTGCAGCCACGGATACATCAGGTACAGCGTGTGCTCGCTCTTGCGCTTGCGCCAGTGTTCCGGGTGCGCGGCGAACGTGTTCTTGAAGCGCAGCATGTAGTCGTGGAAGGAGCGGAACTTCGTGTCCATGCGGCGGGCCGAGATGCCGCAGATCATGCGCGACGAGTAGACGGTCTTCATGCCGCGGCCGAGCAGGTGCAGCGAGATGTCGATGTCCTCGTGCATCTTGTCTTCCCGGTCCTCGCACACCTCGCCGGAGATGATGTGCCAGGCGGAGGCGCGCAGCGCCATGTTCGATCCGAACAGCAGCACCTGGCCGCCGTCGGCGCGGTAGGACTTGCGGCGCACGGCGTCGTCGCCCTTGAGCGAGATCCGGTGGATCGGCATGTCGTAGTAGGTGACCGGACCGGTGGCGCCCATTGCCTCGGCATCCTCGGTGAAGATGCCGGAGACGATTTCCACCCAGTCCGGCTTGAGCATGCAGTCGGCGTCCACGCGGCCGAGGACGTCGCCGGTGGCGTGGTCGAGACCGTAGTTGCGCGTCGGGATCAGTCCCTGTTCGTCGTTCTGGTGCAGCAGCTTGACCGGCGTGCCGGGATGCTCGTCGATGAACTGCTGGACGAGCTCGCAGGTGCGGTCGGTCGAGCGATTGTCGACGACGAGCACCTCGTGCGGCGCGACCGTCTGCCTCGTGGCGTTGAGCAGGCAGTCGACGATCCGTCCTTCCTCGTTCCAGGCCGGAATGATAATGGAGACTTTCAGCATGCTTTCCAGCATAGAAAGCCGGCAGTACAGTTCTCCTCCTCCGGAAGAACGAAAAACAGGCAAAAATGTCGCGAACCCGGGCTTGCAAGCCCGGGTTCGCGACATCAACAGGGAATCAGCAGGAAACGGGAGAATCGTTCACTTCTTCGTCCAGAAGGACTGGATCTCCTCGAGGGAACGGCCCTTGGTCTCCGGGACGAGGAACTTGACGCCGAGGAAGGCGACGAGGTCCATGACTGCCCAGAACAGGAACGTGCCGCCACCCCAGTTGCTCATCATCGCCGGCGTGAACTGCGCGACGACGAAGTTGGCGCCCCAGGTGAACATCGTGCAGAAGCCGGCGGCGCGGCCACGCATGTAGGTCGGGAACAGCTCGGAGACCATGACCCACGTGATCGGGCCGAGCGAGTAGGCGAAGAAGATGATGACCATGCAGGAGAAGACGAGCGTCAGGACGCCGTTCCAGTTGAGGATCATCGACAGGCCCATCAGGATGTAGGACACGCACATGCCGATCGTGCCGGACAGCAGCAGGGGCTTCCTGCCAATGCGGTCGATCATGTACAGGCCGAAGATCGTCGCGATGACGTTGACGGTGCCGGTGACGGCCGAGCACAGGAACGCGGTGTTGCCGCCGGGGAAGATGTTCTCAAAGATGGTCGGCGCATAGTAGAAGATGGCGTTCTGGCCGGCCCACTGGTTGAACAGTGCCAGGAAGATGCCGACGATCAGCGCGTAGGACAGCGGCTTCTTGAACAGGTCGGAGAACGTGCCCTTCTTGTCTTCCTCGATGGAGGCGTTGATCTCGACGACTTCCTGCTTCGCGGACTCGGTGCCGCCGATGCGCTCGAGGATCTCGAAGCCCTTCTGCTGCTTGCCCTTCTGGAGCAGGAAGCGCGGGGATTCCGGCATGAAGGCGAGGGCGATCAGGAAGACGAGGGCCGGGATGGCGCCGATGCCGAGCATCCAGCGCCAAGCGGAGTTCGCGAACGACGAGTGGACGCCGCCGTTGGCGGAGATCGCGTAGTTGATGATGTTGGTCAGCAGGATGCCGATCGTGCACAGGAACTGGTACATCGACGAGAGCGTGCCACGGAACTTCGTCGGGGCGCATTCGGTGATGTAGGTGATGGCGAGCGACGACGACAGGCCGATGCCCAGGCCGCCGATGATGCGGGCGACGACGAGCGCGGCGGCCGTGTTGACGGACGCCGACCACAGCGCGGCGATAAAGAACAGCGCGGCGCCGACCATCAGCACCGGGCGGCGGCCGAACTTGTCGGAGACGAAGCCGGAGACGCCGACGCCGATGACGCCGCCGATCATGATCGACGAGACGATCAGGCCCTGCATGCCTGTGCTCAGGTTCCACAGCGCGGTCAGGTAGGTGACGGCGCCGGAGACGCTGACGGTGTCGTAGCCGTACAGCAGGCCGGCGAGACCCGCCGAGACGGCGAGAATGACGACGTATTTCATCGAACCCTGGCGTGTGCCGACGCCGGTGTTGCCGCCGGCCGTGCCGTTGACAGGCGACATTGTCTGTGCTGACATTGGTTCCTCCCTATGTCGGATTCAGTTCTTTCCTCAGCTGTTTTCCGGGCGGCTCGTTCCGCCTGGCAGGCCGGTGCAACAACGATGTTCGTTTTGTCACGATCCTCTTCCGATCGTCACCGGCCAGTCAGATGAGCGTCGGCAGGCGTTGTCTGCTTGGTCCTCAGTGCCGTCTGGCAATGTCCGTCAGCGTTCGATTCCGAAAAGCAGTGGTCAGCCTAAGCGGCATGAAGCGTTTTATCAAATCAGTCGGCGTTTCGTTTGGTGCCGATTTGTTTGCATTTGTTCCGTTTGGATGATCGAAAATGTTATGTTTATCCTGTCGGCGAACATCGCCGGCGTGCGATTCGCCCGCCACCGACCGGTGCGACAAACAGAAAACCCCGCAAGCCAGGAGGCTTGCGGGGTTCCGCGTGGTGGCTCCGAGCGGCATCGATCCGCTGACCTAACGATTTTCAGTCGTTCGCTCTACCAACTGAGCTACAGAGCCATGTCGATTTCCCAACATGAGAAGGAAAACCAGCGACCCCGGCCGGACTTGAACCGGTGACCTCCGCCGTGACAGGGCGGCGCTCTAACCAACTGAGCTACGGGGCCGTTGTTTTCCGGGGAACTCTCGTTCCGCGGCAACAGGTGTATATATTACCGATTACGAACGGGAACGCAAATCCGGCGTGTCGTCACGTCGGAGTCGCATTCCGTTCGGCACATCGGACCGATTATGATCAGGCTTCCTCGGTGTCCGGCGTCGACTGGGTCGGGGCGGACTGGCCCGGCGTGAACTGGCCGCGGCCGCGGAAGGCCGAGCTCGTGCTGTCGTCGGAGGAATCGGACTTGTCGGAGTTCGACTTGTCGGAGTTGGAGCCGTCGGTCGAGTCGCCGTCGGACGGCGCGCCGTTCGAGAAGTCCGGACGCTCGCCGGACATGCCGTCGGAGGAGCCGGCGCCCGGCATGCCCATCATGCCGCCGGTACTGCCGGAGCCGCCGAGCTGCGACGAGCCGCCAAGGCCGAACATGTCGGAGCCGCCGAAGCCGTCCATCTGCTGGCTGATCGAGCCCTTGCCGTTCTCGAGGCCGCGATCGAAGTTGCCGTGGCCGATGGCGCCGAAGCCGCCGGTGAACAGCGCGACCGACATGCCGAGCGAGACGATGCCGCCGATGATCGTGCCGGCGAGCGCCAGGCCCCAGCCCTTCTTTTCCTTCTTGTGGTTGTCGACGAGCGACTTCGTCGAGAAGGCGAGGCCGACCGGGGCGAAGACGAAGGAGCCTGCGAAGCCGGCAATCGCGTTGCCGTCCCACTTGCGGTCGTCCTTCTTCTTGGCCTTCCCGGCCTTCTTGCCGTTCGGCACCTGGCCGAAGTCGCCGGCCGGTTGGCCGGGCGCGTACGGCGGGACGGCACCGTTGCCACCGTCGGCGACCGGCTGCTGCTGCGAGTAGGTGGCGGTCTGGTCGTAGAGCACCGTCGTCTCCGGCTGGGCCGCCGGCTGCTGCGCGGCGATCGGCTGCGTGTACTGTTCGGTCGCGTCGTTGTTCGGGACGGTGTTGTTGACGGTGTTGTTGGTGTTGCTCATCGCGGTCTCCTTGTTGATCGTGGTGAAGTCGTTGTTGTTCTTGTTGTCGGACGTCTTGTTGTTCGTCATGGTTGAAATAGTAAAAAAAGAAACTTGGGTCCAGTTTGAAAAAAACTGGTAATTGGTTTGGATATTTTCAAAGGATTTGTGCAGTCGTGCACGATTCGTACACAAGGCGCAAAACCGCGGAAAATAAGCCATTCCACTACCCCATTTGCACCAATTTCGACATCAACTGCGCATGAATCGTTTTTATTCCCGACAGTATATTTTTTTAAACCTGCCGCCAATTTTTATTCTTGCGGATGTCGCAATTCCGGGATGTCGTCCCGGAATTGCGACACCGCGGGAGACTCTGTGACGACAGCGGGAGCATGGTCCGACCCGACAACGGCGATGCGCCGCGGGCGTATTCGGCGCGGAGAAAAGCATCCGGCGCGGTTTGCGGATTCGGCAGTACAGTCGGCCCCAAGGGTGAAAGCGGGCGATGACGCGGCGTCCGGTAACCGGCGCGCGCGATGGCGACAGATGATGACGATGGTTGGAGGCGAGCATCATGAAGTCGTTCGACCTGTCCGACGGCCAGACGCGCCGTGCCGCGCGTCACGACCGCCATGTCCGCCAGGAGGCGCGCCGCCATGGCCATGCCGAGCCCCATCCCGTCGAGCCGTCGTGCGGCAAGATCCGCTATCCGTCGGCGATCGCGGCGCGGCTGGCGCTGGCGTCGATGCAGTCGGCGACGGCCAACGGCGACCGGCAGGAGTGCCGCTACTACCGTTGTCCCGACTGCCACGGCTGGCACCTGACCAGCATGGCGAGATTCTCCTCGTTGCCGACGTGGCGCGACGTCATCGACCGGCATCCGAAGGCGGCGGCGCTGATCGCCGACTGCGCGAGCATCATGAGCGCCGACTGGCTGCACAATCGCAAGCGGTTCGAGGCGTTCGCCGTCTGTTCGTTCACGGCCGTCGACCGGGCGGCCGGCGGCGCGCCGCGCGGCCTGCTCGAGGACGTCTGGGTCTGGCGCATGATGCGCCGCGATTTCTCCGATGCCGTGCGCGACCTGTCGCCGTCGCCGACGTCGCACGATCTTGGCCGGCTCAAGGCCGCGATGATGCCGCTGGCGCGGCGCATCGTCCGGTTGCACGGCGACCAGCGGCCGTCGGAGCTGACTGCCGACGAGCTGACCGAGCAGCGGATTGTCGTCGGCTTCATGGAGCGTCGCCTGCTCGACCACCAGGTCACGCCTCCCCCGCGCCGCTGGCTCGACCGCCTGCTCGTGCCGGCGTGATTGCCGCCCGGGAGGAGGATGCCGGAGCTACACTCTCGCCGAGCTGCGGTATTCGGTGGGCGTCTTGCCCATGACCGAGCGGAACGCCGCGGCGAACTTGCCGGGATTCGAGTAGCCGACCTCGGAGGCGATGTCGATGACCGGATCGTCCGAATTACGCAGCCGCACGGCCGCGGCGTTCATCCGGTATTCCTTCATGTAGGCGGCGATCGAGACGCCGTAGCGGTTGCGGAAGCACTGCTGCATGCTCGTCAGCGGGAAGTCGAACCGTTCGGACAGCTCGGCGAGCGTGTACCAGCGGTCGAGTTCCGACGTGATCAGCGTCGCGATGTCCTTGACCTTGTCGATCTGCGTGCGGCGGAAGTAGCGTGGCTCGCGCACGTTCGACGGCGGCTCGGCGACCTCGAGCAGCAACAGCAGCTCCATGACCTTGACTTGCGAATACGGCATCTGGATGCGCGGGTGCACGGTGTACATCTCGCAGCACAGCTGGTTGAGCTCGGCGGCGTCGCGCAGCACGAGCGTCTCGCCGTCGCCGCAGAACTTCGCCCTGAGGCGCAGCAGGTCGATGCTCCAGCCCGGCATCATGCGGTTGAGCGACTGCTGGGCGCGCGGAATGTCGAAGACGATGGACAGCCCGCGGTACAGGCCGAGCGGGAACTGCAGCGCACCGTAGCTTTCCTTCGTCGACAGCGCGACGTTGCCGGATTCGAGGTACTGGCACGTGCCGAGCGTCGACTCCCACTCGATCCGCCCCTCGAGGCAGTGGTCGACGACGAACAGGTCGTCGCGGCCGCCGAGTCCCGTCGTCTCGAACGTCGTGTCGCGGTGGAAGACGTAGACGCCGGGGATGATTTCGTGGTCGGTCAGGTCGCGTTCGGGCCGCATCTGGAACAGCGCGCAATCGACGCTTTCGCAGACGAGGCCCATGCCGGCGTCCTGCTCGCTTGTCTTCGGATGCATGCCCATCTGCGCGGCTCCCTTCGGCTGTTCCCCGTGGCTTGGTCGGCGTGGCCGGCCGACTGTCGGTTTTTGTTTCACGTGATTTGTTTTGGTCTGGCAGCCCAGCTTGCTAGCTTGCCGCCGCGAAGTGGGCGGTCAGCCTGCGCCGCCCGTCGTCGTCCATCGGATAGTCGTCGACGATCCTGCCGCCGTCGACGTGCAGCACGTACGTGCCGCAGGCGGCGATGAACTCCGGATCGTGCGTGACGACGACCGACGTGACGCCGTGGTCGTCGTGCAGCCGCCGGATTTCGGCGGCCATCGTCTTCATATGATCGTAGTCGAGGCCGCTCGTCGGTTCGTCGAAGACGACGAGCTGGCGGCCGGCGGCGAGCGCCGACGCGATCGCGAGCCGCTGTTTCTGTCCGCCGGACAGGCTCAGCGGGTGCCGGTCGCGGCAGTCGGCCAGGTCAAGCGTCGCCAGCAGTCCGAGGGCGCGGCCCTCGACGTCGCCGGCGGCCGCACCGTCAAGGTATTTGGACGATCCGTCCGTCATCGACAGCACGACCTCGTCGAGCACGCTTTCCGTGAACAGCTGGCGGTCGACGTCCTGCATGACGAGCGCCGTCTCGCGCAGCCGGCGCCGGCGGGTCAGCTGGCGGCCGCGGAATTCGACGGTGCCGTGCCCGCGGCGGTCGAGTCCGCACAGCGTGCGCGCCAGCGTCGTCTTGCCGGCGCCGTTCTCGCCGATGACGCAGATCACGCCCCCGGGCAGGCCGCGTCCGTCGACATCGAGCGCGAGTTGCTTCGATCCGCGGTAGCGGTAGCGCAGTCCGGACAGCCCCAGCGATTCCTGCACCGGAACCGTGGCGGACGAATCGTGCCAGTCCAGCTTCGCGAGCGATGGCTGGCGCAGGCCGCGGGCTCGGAACCAGGCCGGCGGCCGCGAGAAGAAGTCGTCGCCGGCGATGTCGTCGGCGATCCGGCCGTTTTCGAGGACGATCGCGCGGTCGGCGAGGCCGGTGAGGAAGTGGAGGCGGTGCTCGGCGACGACGACGGTGCGGCCGGCGGCTTTCCAGTGCTCGAGGCAGCGGCGCAGCAGCGCGATGCCGGCGAAGTCGAGGTTCGATGTCGGCTCGTCGAGGACGATGACGGGAGGCCGGAGCGCGGCGACCGAGCCGCAGGCGATCCGCTGCTTTTCGCCGCCGGAGAGCTGGAAGATGCTGCGGCCGAGCAGCCGGTGCAGGTCGAGTTCGTCGGCGACCGACCCGACGGCGGCCTCGATGTCGGTGCGGGAGCGGCCGAGGTTTTCCGGGCCGAACGCGAGTTCCGACGTCGTGTCGACGTTGAAGAACTGGCTGCGCGGATTCTGGAAGACCGATCCGACGGTGCCGGCCAGCCCGTACAGCGGCGTCGCGGCGACGTCGATGCCGGCGACGGACACCGATCCGCTCAGCTCGCCGTCGTGGAAGTGCGGTGCCAGGCCGTTGACCAGCCTGGTCACCGTCGTCTTGCCACAGCCGGACCTGCCGCACAGCAGCACCGTCTGGCCGGACGGAATCTCGAGGTCGATTCCCGTCACCGACGGCCGGTCCACGCCGGCGTACGTGAAGCTCACGTTGTCCATCCGGATCATCGCGTCCTCCTTTCCGTTCTTCCGTTCTTCCAGGGCTCTTCTTCAGGTTCCTTCTTGCCGGTCTTGTCCCGGTCCTTTGGCGTCCTCCGGTGTTCTCTCGTCTCCCGGAAGTCAGGACAGCAACAGCACGATCCATGCCGCCCACGCCGCCGCGCACAGCCCGAGCAGGACGATGTCGGCGGCGCGGAAGCCGACGTCGGCAAGCGAGGTGCGGCGTACCGGCGCGCCGAGGCCGCGGGTCAGCGCGGCGGCCGACAGGTCGTCGCCGATCTTCACGCACGAGGCGATCAGCGGCACGAGCCGGTATTCGAGCATTTTCCACGGGCGCGAGCCGCCGAGCATGATGCCGCGCTGGCGCATCGCATCGCCGATCGCGGCGTGTTCCTCGGCGACGGTCGGCAGGAAGCGGAAGACGACGGCGAGCGGGATCGTGACGGAGGACGGTACCCGCCAGCGGTCCATCGCCGCCATGAACTCGCCGACCGTCGTCGTCGAGACGAGGACGACGCCGGCGGCGATGCCGGGCATGCAGGCGGCGAACACGCCGCAGTAGGTCATGCGCACCGTGTCGAGCACGGCGACGGCGACGCCCGTGCCGGCCGCCGCACCGCCGGTTGCCGTACCGTAGGCCGCCGACAGCGGACCGGCCGGCCCGACGAGCCAGCCGATGCCGGCGTCGACGGCGAAGGTGCCGGCGTAGAGCGCGGCGTAGGCGGCCGCGAACCGGCGCCGGCCAGCCGCGAGCAGCAGCACGAACGGGATCACCGCGAGCGCCGGCGCGACGATTTCCATGCCGGGACGTCCGCCGCCGGCGATGACGATCGTCGAGATCGTCACGACGAGCAGGATTTTCGTGCGCGGATCGAGCCGTAGCCGGCGCGTCGTGTTCGCGCCGGCTATCGTCGCTGTCGGTGGCGCGCCGGATTCCGTCCCCGGGCGGCGTGCCGTCGCGGGAATCGTCGCCGTCATGCCAGTCCCGCGCGCTCGAAATGCTTCCTGAGCATGGCGCGGCCGAGCCACGCGCCGAGCAGGCCGGAGACGAAGCAGGCGACGGCAAGCGGGGCGAGCGACCAGTCGGGCATGACGGCCATCAGCCGGTCCGCGTAGCCGACGCCGCGGCGGCCGGAGGCGAGCTTGGCGTAGTAGGCGTCGCGCGTGAGCACGATCGGCATGAAGTTGCCGAGCAGCCAGATCGAGAAGACGCCGTAGGCGAGCGTGTTGAATTTCAGCGAGCGGTAGCGGCCGGCCGCGGCGACGAGGTCGCCGAGCAGGCCGAACACGATGCCTGTCGCGAAGACGAAGATGCCGTGGCCCATCAGCGCGAGCAGCGTGCCGAGCACGGTACCCATGATCGTGATCATGCCGAAGCGGCGCACGCGAGCGGCGAACAGCATGAACGGAATGCCGCCGCAGATCGGCATGACGACGGCCATCAGCGGCAGCAGCACCGGCACGATGCTCAGCGGCGCGCCGAGCGCCGTCACGAGGAACATGATCGTCGTGAAGACGCCGGTCGTGACGAAGTCGCGGGCGCCGAGCCGCCCGAAGACGGAAACGGTGGGGTTGGTGGTCGCGGTCATGCGAGGCTCCTGAAAGTCTGGAAAGTCGAGGTCATCGGTCGTCACTGTAGGACGGAACGATTCGTCCGTCCGCTCCATTTCACATCCGACTAATCCAATTCACCAATAAATCGGATTCATTGCAACCCCGCGGCCGATGCGGCGCGCGAATCGTTCCAGTTTCGTCACAAAGCTGGAAGAAAAGTATCACTTCCCCGGCCCGCAACCGCACCTTTCTTCCAGCTTGCACCCGTCACTGGAAGAAAGGTGCCGTCTCTCCGGTCCATAACCGCACCTTTCTTCCAGCTCGCGCCCGTCACTGGAAGAAAAGTACCGTCCGCCCGGCGCGCAACCGCACCTTCCTTCCAGCACGCGCCCATCACTGGAAGAAAAGTACCGTCCGCCCGGCCCATAACCGAACCTTCCTTCCAGCCGAGTCTCCCAACTGGAAGAAAAGTACCGTCTCCCCGGCGCACAACCGCACCTTCCTTCCAGCCGAGTCTCCCAACTGGAAGAAAAGTACCGTCTCTCCGGTCCATAACCGAACCTTTCTTCCAGCTGGGTCTCCCGGCTGGAAGAAAGGTGTTCCGTTCGGCACTCCGGACGATACTTTTCTTCCAGTTCGTCTCCCCTGCTGGAAGGAGGGTGCCGGATCATCCCACGAAGACGAAGTTCTCCTTGCCCGCAAGCTGTTCGAAGTGGCACTTCGCAATGCCGGCGTCGACGGCGCCGAACGGACGCGTGGTCTTGTGGACGAGGACCTGGTTCAGGTCGAGCAGTTCGAAGACGGTGCGCTGCTGGTTCATTGCCGACGGCGCGAGCTGCACGCCGATCATGCCGCGGTGGAACCAGTCGGGCATCTGCCGGCCGTTGAGTTCGCACATCTCGCCGATCGTCTTCGAGCGGTGCGGGCGGCCCGGCACGCCGATGTGCCCGACCATGACGATGCAGTTGAGCCGCTCCCCCGGCCGCACGTCCGCCGGCGTGAACCGTTTCGACAACGAACCGCCGACCCAGCAGGTGCCCAGTCCCATCTCCGTCATCTTGAGCACGAGCCGTTCGCCGTAGTAGCCGAGTCGCTCGAGCTGGTCGCCGACCGGCCGCGCGACGAGCGCGATGTAGTTGCGCACGTTGCGGAACGCGCCGTACGTCGCCGCGCCGATGACCGACAGGAACGAGACGCGACTGTTGACCATGAGCTGGAAATGGAGTCCGGACTCGCGGTTGATGTCGGCGATCATCGTCTCGATGGCGCGGATCTCGTCGGCCGTCAGCGGCTCGTCGGCGAACTTGCGCACAGAATGGCGAAGTTCCATGGTCTTCAATGCTTCATTCATCAGCAACCCTCGCTTTTCCCGGAAACGTGCGGCCGGCCCGGCCAGTCATCGCGGGCAGCGGCCGTACGCTTCCGTAACTTACGCTTCCGTAAGTCATCCTGTTCCCGAT
This sequence comes from Bifidobacterium choloepi, assembly GCF_010667615.1. Taxonomy (GTDB): domain Bacteria; phylum Actinomycetota; class Actinomycetes; order Actinomycetales; family Bifidobacteriaceae; genus Bifidobacterium; species Bifidobacterium choloepi. The sequence goes on from NZ_VYSG01000001.1 coordinate 688,428, forward strand.
CATAGCCCGGTTCCTGCGAGGACACTGGGTACGGGCACCGGCATGTTCCGCTGGCCGCACGGCCAACGCCGCCGCCGACGGCCGCCGCTGGCCGCCGGGGTGCCGCGCCGTGTTCGCAGGTCGTAAAATCGCCCCGCTTTCCGCCGCTTTTTGAGCATCGACTCCTACGTTGGTGTGCGAATACGAGCGGCAATCGGCGGAAGGATCGTGCGGACAAATGGCGACGATGCAGACAGCGGCACAGTCAACGGAAACGGAAACGAAAGCGGAATCAGCCACGCGGGCGGCGACGGCCACGCAGGAGACGAAACCGCAGGCGACGGCCACGCAGGAGACGAAACCGCAGGCGACGGCCACGCAGGCAACGACCACACAGGCAACCGCGACGCAGGCAGCGGAACCGCAGACGGCGACCGGCGGCCCGTTCTCGACGGCGACGATGAACGACGGCTTTGTCAGGATCGCGACAGCGTCGCCGATGTCGCGGGTGGCGAACCCGCCACGTAACGCGCGGCTGATGCTGGAGACATTGCGCCGCGCGGCCGGCGACGGCGCGAACATCGTCGCGTTTCCGGAGATGGCGATGACGTCGTACATTGCCGACGACCTGCTCTACCAGCCGCTGCTGCTCGAGTCGGCCGAACGGTCGCTGGCGTGGCTCGCCGGCGAGACGGCCGATCTCGACGTGCTGTTCTCGGTCGGCCTGCCGCTGTCGGTCAACGGCAAGACTTACAACACGCTCGCCGTCTGCCACCGCGGACGGATTCTCGGCATCGTGCCGAAGACGTTCATCCCGACGTACGGCGTCGACTTCGAGGGCCGCTGGTTCCAGTCCGGCCCGGCCGCCGTCTGCCCGGTCGACGTCGCCGGCCAGCGCGGCGTGCCGTTCGGTTCGCACCAGGTCTTCCGTTGCGCCGGCGAGCCGGCGCTGACGGTCGGCTACGAAATCTGCGAGGACATCTGGTCGCCGGAGCCGCCGTCGATCAGGCTCGCGCTGGCCGGCGCGACGGTGCTCGTCAACGGTTCGGCGTCGAACGCGAGCCTCGACAAGGACATCTATCGCCGCGGCCTGATTTCCGGCCAGTCGGCGCGCCTGCTCGCCAGTTACGTCTACGTGAGCTCCGGCCAGGCGGACTCGACCGGCGACGTCACCGTCGGCGGCCAGGAACTCATCTGCGACAACGGCACGATCCTCGCCGAATCGAAGCCGTTCGGCGCCGGCTACGCGATCGCCGACGTCGACGTCGAGTCGCTCGTCGGCGCGCGCCGCGGCATGTCGTCGTTCCACGTCGCCGGCACGCCGGAAGACGCCGGCTATCACGTCGTCGACTTCGACATGACGATCGGCGGCGCGGCCGGCAATTCGAACGATTCGGACGATTCTTCCGGCACCGGCGATTCGCGCGGCTCGGACAATTCGCGCGGCTCGGACGATTCGCACGCCACTGCCCCGGCCCGCGGCGCCGGCCTCGTCAGGCCGGTCTCGCGCACGCCGTTCGTGCCGCCGGTCACCGGCGATCCGACCGGCGTGACCGGCAGCGTGACAGTGCGCGCCGACGTGTGCGACCTCGCGTTCCAGATGCAGGTGCACGGTCTGCTCGCCCGCATCCGCAACCAGAAGGTGGACCATATTGTCGTCGACGGCGCCGGCCACGACTCGTACCTGCCCGGCATCGCGCTCGCAGTGCTGGCGACGGTCAGGGCCGCCGCGCTCGCCGGCCTCGACGCCGACGCCGTCACGGTGCTCGCCCCGCCCGAACCGCCGGCTCCGGCCGACTCGGTCGACACCGACGCCGCCAAGTTCCTCGCGAGCTTCTCGCACGCCCTCGGCTGCGGCTTCAGGGAGCTGCCGAAGCCGGGCCATGGCCCGATGCCACACGGTGGCCACCACGGGGCCCGGGACGCCGGCGCGCCAAAGCCGCCGACGTGCCCGGCGCACGGCGCGGCTCCGCATGGCGGTCACGGTCCGGACCACGGCCCGGGCCACGGTCCCGGCCACGGGCCGTTCGACGGCACCCATCCGCTCGTCGTGTTGCCGGCCGACATGACGAAGCTCGCGTTCGGCATCCCGACGCCGCATCCGCCGCTGCCGAACGAATTCGCGTACATGGTCAACAGCCAGATGGCGCGCACGCTCGTCGGCCCGGTCGTCCAGCGGCTCGCCGTCACCGACGGCAACCACACGGTCCGCGTGCTGCTCGAGTCGCTCGACTGCACGGCCGGCATGCTCGAGATTCCCGACGACGGCAACGCCATGGCGGACGGATCGTTCACGCTGATGCCGGTCGAAGTCGCCGACTTCTTCGTCGACGGGATGTTGCGCGGCCACTACCGGCCACGCAAGACGCTGCGGCTCGCGCGGGCGGCGTTCGGCGATGACTACGACGCCGGCCAGCTGCGCGACTGGCTCGGACTGTTCCTGCGCCGCTACTTCGCCACGCAGTTCCGCCGCTCGAGCCTGCCCGACGGTCCGCGCCTCGCGTCCGCCGGCCTCGACCTCTCCTCCGGCAACATGTTCCCGCCCTTCGCCGACCCCTCCCTCTGGCTCGCCGACCTGCAGTAGTCCGTTCGTGTCGCAAGCCCGGGCCGCAGTCCGGACTTGCGACACGAACAGTAATCAAAAATCTACCGGCGCGGATCCGCGACCCCGGTTTCTTCCCGGACTTCGGCCCAGTCGATGCGGTGGTCGCGGAAGTAATGCTCGTAGTCGCGCTCGTCGACATTGCGCAGCACATGTGCCGGCGTGCCGACGGCGACGACGTTGTCCGGCAGGTCCTTCGTAACGACGGAGCCGGCGCCGACGACGACATTGTCGCCGATCGTCACGCCCGGCAGCACCGTCACGCCGGCGCCGAGCCAGCAGTTGCGGCCGATGCGGATCGGCGCGTTGTACTGGTAGCCCTTCGCCCGCAGTTCCGGCGCGATCGGGTGGCCGGCCGTCGCCAGCGTGACGTTCGGTCCGATCATCGTCGAGTCGCCGACGTAAATGTGCGTGTCGTCGACGCAGGTGAGGTTGAAGTTCGCGTAGACGCCGGCGCCGAAGTGCACGTGCGCGCCGCCGAAGTTCGCGTGGAACGGCGGCTCGATGTAGCAGCCGTCGCCGATGTCCGCGAACATCTCGCGCAGCAGCGCCGTCCGCAGCTCGCCCTGCGACGGCCTCGTGGCGTTGAAATCGTACAGTTTCTCGAGGCACTGCACCTGTCGCTCGACGATCGCCTCGTCACCCGGCAAGTACAGTTCCTCCGTATGCATCTTGTCCTGCTGCGCCTTCACCGCCGCCTCGCTTTCTCCGTAACGATTCCCGCTCGACATCGAGCGCCACGGAGACAGTCTACGCGCGCCGTGCCGACTAGTCCCGGATTGCGCGGACGAGCGGGATGCCGCGGTAGTGGGCGGTGGTTTCGGTGGTGACGTCGCCGGTGACGAGGTCGGTGCGCGTCAGCGTGCCGGTGCGCTCGTCCCATTCGAGGACGTGGCCGGTCAGGCAGCCGTCGTCGCCAACGTCCTCGACGGTCACGACGTCGCCGTCGAGCAGCGTCTGCGCGTCGTCGACGTCGTTCCATGCCGCCTCCCACGCATCGTATTCGGCGTCGAAGCCGGCGTACGGTTCCGCGCCTCCGCACTCCCACGCTAGGTATTCCTCCGGCGTGATCGTCCGCGACGGCCGGAATTCCGCCGACAGGCCGTCGGGCAGCGCGATCGTGTAGCCGGCCTCCTTGCTGAAATCGTCGGGAGACGCCGCGAACAGCGGCTCGTCTTCGGGTTCGTCGACCAGCCGGGCAATCGGCTCGGCGGTGCTCTCGCGGACATCGGTCATCGGTGGGTCCTTTCGCTCGCGCCGGCGGGGACGGCCGGCGGCGGTATCGCATGGCTTCTGATGTCCCGCGCGGCACGTCGGGAATCGTCGTCGTTGCACGATTCCCGCCTCATCGTCTCGCGCCGGTGCGGGATGGATGACCTCAATTCTTCACGACACCCGCTTGACTTTGCTGGCCGGTCCTAATAATTGGACAGCTATTCGGCGGATTGTCGGGCGCCCTCGGCCAGCAGTTCCGGAGGCACCGGCTCGGACGGTCCGGTCATGACGGTGAAGCCACGGAACGTCGGCACGTCGAGTTCGCCGTGGCCCTCGCGCAGTCCGGCGAGTTCGTCTTCGGCGCGGACGAGCCTGCGACGGATGGATCGTCCATCGATCCCCATCAGCAGCGCGATGACTCCGATGACGACGGCGTTGAGGCCCAGCGACCACGGCGACGGCTTGTCGGCGAGCGCCCGGCACATTGTAGACAGGCCGATCAGGAAGCACACGACGCCGGCGCCACCGAGCGGATCCTGCAGGAACCTGAGCCAGCGGGCGTTGCCGACGGCCTTATGGCGGGTGACGGCGACGAGCAGCACGACGGCCTGCAGCAGACCGATCCAGCTCAGGGCCAGCGACAACCAATTCCAGACTTCGCCCATGACCGTCCTTTCGTCTTCCCCAAGCGTAGCCAATCCGCGCGGCTCCGTCGCCGCGGTTCCTGCCTGTCAAGACAGCGGGAAGCAGACGGTTTCGATGATAATCCGGCCACGGACGACGTGGGCTACAATGGCAACCAACCAACGATGGGGAAAACAGCAGAAACAAAGGAGTTTCCGATGACACGGCAGATCAACACGATTGCGAATATCGGTTCGGGCACGATGGGCCACGCGACGGCGCTGCAGTTCGCGATGGCTGGCTACGAGGTGCGGCTCGTCGAGCTCGGCGGCGCGAGTCTCGAGGCGGCGATGGCGAAGATCCTCGCCGAGGCGAACGAGCTGGCGGCCAACGGGCTGCTCGCCGGCGACGACACCGTCGAGGACGTGCTGGCGAGGATCACGACGACGACCGACTGTGCCGAGGGCGTCGCCGGCGCCGACTTCGTCATCGAGTCGATCGTCGAGAACCTCGACGTCAAGCGCGATGTCTGGAAGCGGATCGAGCAGTTCGCGCCGGAGGACGCGATCTTCGCGACGAACACGTCGGGACTGTCGCCGACGGCGATCCAGTCGGTGCTCGACCGTCCTGAGCGGTTCGTCGTCGCGCACTTCTGGAATCCGGTGCACCTGATGCCGCTCGTCGAGGTCGTGCCCGGCGAGCAGACGGCGCCGGAGACCGTCGACGCGACGTTCGCGCTGATGGAGACGATCGGCAAGAAGCCGGCGAAGCTCGAGAAGGAGTCGCTCGGGTTCGTCGGCAACCGCATCCAGCTCGCCGTCATCCGCGAGGCGCTCAACATCGTGAAGGAGGGCATCGCGTCGCCGGACACCGTCGACACCGTCGTCGAGAACTCGCTCGGCCTGCGCTGGAGCATCCTCGGCCCGATCGCATCGGCAGATCTCGGCGGCCTCGACACGTTCTACAACGTCTCGACGTACCTGTGCGCGGATCTCGACAACTCGCCGGACGCGATCGCCGCGCTCGGTGAGAAGGTGGAGGCCGGCGAGCTCGGCGCGAAGACCGGCCGCGGCTTCTACGACTGGGAAGGCAGCCGCGGCGCCGAAGTCATCGGCGAGCGCGACCGCAAGCTGATGGCGGCCCTGAAGGCGTCGCGGGAAGGCGTCGACGACTGACGCGCCGCGGTCCCTCCCCTTTTCCTCTTGATGTCACGGCCCCGGGCTTGCGGCTCGGGTTCGTGACATCAATGTGACATCGAGAAGAGGTTCGTGCGTTCCTACTCCGTCTTCAGTGTCGCCAGCGCCTCGCGCATCGTCTCGGCGCCGCGGGGGAACGACGACGGGGAGGCCAGCTCGATCGAGGCGAGCCGGGGCAGCTGGTCGGGCGACGGCAGCGTCGTCGGCGCGTCGCGCACGGCGAGCGTCAGCGACCTCGCGTAGGCCGTCAGGCTCTCCTCGTCGACGACGTCGCCGTGTTCGACGGCGCCCCAGACCGGCCTGTCGTCGCGGGAATCGTTTCCGTCGCCGCCACTCCTCCAGACGGCGTTGCCCCAGGCGAATGCGCCGGGCATCTCGTCGACGGTCTGGCGCGCCACGTCGCGCACATGCTCGACGATGAGGTTGCGGCGCGCCTGGTCGGAGAGGTGCCAGGTGTCCCACTGCTTCTTGCGGTGCGTGTAGATGAACCGCGGCACGCAGCAGACGATGCCGCCGGCCACGAAGCCGACGATGCGCACGAGGCTCGTCAGCCACAGCCCGTCGCGCTGGACGAGTTCGGTCACCATCGAGAAGAAGCTGAGCAGCGCGCCGAGGAACAGCGCGACCGAGACGATCGACAGGACGACGGCGAGGAACGGCGGCTCGCGGTACTGCTCGACGACTTCGGGGTTGCGCAGCTTGCGCAGACCGGCGTCGGTCTCGACTTTCGTGCGCGCGACGGCGAGGACGTCCTCGCGACGCGCCGGCGTGAACGCCGCCGTGTTGTTGCGCACCAGCGCCATCTGCCGTTCGGCGTCCTCGAGGTACGCCGCGAACGCCTCGCCGCTGCCGGTCTGCTCCTCCCACATCCGCAGGTTGAAGTAGGTCTGGCTGTCGAGCCTGTCGGCGGACAGCTCGTCGCCGAGCCGCGTGGACGCCAGCAGCTCGTCGGTCTTCGCCGGATCGAGCGCCTCGTCGACGGCCTTCGTCACGCAGTCGTCGATGAACGCCTCGATGTCGTCGCCGCTCGCCGCCACCGGTTCGGCACCCGCCGCCGCGTCGCCGGCGACGGTCACGTCGGCTTCCTCGTTCACTTCCGTCATCGCTGTCATCCTTACGTTCGTCTCGTCTCCCCGGCGTCGTCGCCGGCTCGCATGTCTTCCCATTCTCGCCGACTTTGTCGAAAAAACCAACCGGCGGCAAGCCGCATGCGCCTGCACGACCGCAGGAATCGGGAAAATCAACCGCAAACCCGGCAATGCCAACGAAAACCGGCTCCGACACGCCGCGGAGGGCGGTTTGCCGGACGCATGGACGCCGGTACGCTGATGCAATCCGCCGCGGACCGGCGACCGGCGCGTCGCCGGTCCGCGGACAGTCACGAGCAAGGAGGCCCGATGGCACAGTCCATCACCGATCCGGCCGTTCGCACCGGCCATCAGGAAGTCACGCTGAAATTCCGCACCGAGGGCGGTACCTGGATGTCCGACGGCGAGCTGTGCGACGTCACCGGCTTCTACGTCGAGTACACCGACAACGACATGAGCGTGTCGACGACGCTCAACTACGAGCAGGCGATCGCGTTCGGCCTGACGTTCAACATCATCGCGGAGATCCTCGAGGACGCGATGCTCGACGACGCGAAGCTCGCCGCGATGGCCGAGGGCCGCGACGTCGGTCACGACGACGTGCATGACAGCCGATGGCGCGGCCTGTTCGACGGCCTCGACCCCGACGTCTTCGACCATATGCGCGGCCGCGACCTCACCTGGGACGACGAGGGCCCCGACGACTTCCCGGAGTAGCGCCGTTCATTCGCACCGCAAACGAAAACTGCCGGAAATCGTTGAAAACCCAACGATTCCCGGCAGTCCGTTAGCCGTACCCCCTGAGAGAGTCGAACTCTCGTTGTCAGATTGAAAGTCTGGTGTCCTAACCGTTAGACGAAGGGGGCTTCGTGACAACTCGATTAATAGTACGCGAGTTGTCTCATTTCGCAAGTCTTCGGCGTGTCGCCCAGCGGCTTTCTCCTGAGGAAAGGAAACCGCCGGGCATGTCGGCGCGAGGCGGCGGAAGTTCAGGCCTTGCGATAGGTGAAGTCGTGGATCGTGCGGCCGGCGGCGAGGCCCTTCTTCTCGAAGTTCGTCAGCACGCGGCCGGCAAAACGCTCCGACTCGGCGAAGTCGGCGTGCGGCAGCGTGGCGGCCTCGTCGGCGTTGCCCTTGCCGACATGTTCGGTCGCCAGCGAGACGCTCACGCCGCCGGGCTCGCCGTTGGCGAGCTTCTCGGCGCCTTCGTTGACGAAGTCGTCGCGGCCGTCCATCACTTCGTGGACATGCAGCGCATAGTCGTCGATGTCGGTGGCGATGCGCCACACGCCGCCGTCGCGCAGCGCCGCCGCGACCGACGACGCCAGCTCCGGCTGCACGATCCTGCGCTTGTGATGGCGCATCTTCGGCCACGGATCGGGGAAATACGTCCAGACTTCGTCGATCGCGCCCGGCGCGCAGGCGGCCAGCATCTCCGGCGCGTTGACCTGCGCCACCCTGAGGTTCGCCAGGTCGCGCTTGCCGGCGAGCAGCAGCGTGTGGGCGACGCCGGGATCGTAGACTTCCAGCGCCAGGTAGTTGCGGTCGGGGTCGGCGGCCGCGGCCGCGACGACGTTCTCGCCCTGACCGGTGCCGATCTCGACGACGAGCGGCGCCCGCCGTCCCCACGCCTGTTCGACGTAGGAATCGTCCAGCAGGAAGCCGTCGGCCACCGACAGCGATCCCTCGCCGGCGGCGATCTTCAGCAGGTACCGCCCGCCGTACGTATCCCACGCGCGCTGCAGCCGGTCGTCCAGCCGCGCCGACCTGCGCACAAACGACATCACCTTGCGTCCGTACAGCGGATTGTCCGTATGCTCTTCGTGTTCCATACCTTTATTTATACAAACCGGCAACGATTCCTCCATCATGGGCCGACCGGGCCGCCTGCCGACCAGCTCTCCCCTCCCCGGATGTCGTGAACCCGGGCCGTGGCCCGGGTTCACGGCCCGGGTTCATGACATCCGGGAGGACGATTCTTGCAACACGCCGGGCGAATGACGGAAGAATCGTCTATACTCAAAATAACAAAACTTAACAAAACAGAAAAATAACGAACGGTTACCTGTCTCCTCAACGTCCCGACTAGACTGGTGACCGATTCGGTTCACGAACACCAACCAATCAACGAAGAGGAAAGGTCCATCATGACTGTTCTTGTCACCGGCGGCTGCGGCTACATTGGCGCCCACGTTGTCCACGCCCTGCACGAAGCCGGCGAAAACGTCGTCGTCGTCGACGATCTGAGCTACGGCAAGCCGACCCGCATCGAAGGCGCCCGCCTGTACGGCATGGACATCTCCAACCCGGGCGCCGCCGAGCGCCTGGCCGAGATCATGAAGGCCGAGGGTGTCGACTCGGTCATCCACTTCGCCGCCCGCAAGCAGGTCGGCGAGTCGGTCGAGAAGCCGCTGTGGTACTACCAGCAGAACATCAACGGCATGCTCAACGTGCTGACCGCCATGCGCGACGCCGACGTCAAGAAGCTCGTCTTCTCCTCCTCGGCCGCCACGTACGGCGAGCCGCCGGTCGAGGTCGTGCCGGAGGACGTCGTCCCGATGCTGCCGATCAACCCGTACGGCCAAACCAAGCTGTTCGGCGAGTGGATGGCGCGCGCCTGCGAGGAACCGTACGGCATCCGCTTCTGCGGCCTGCGCTACTTCAACGTCGCCGGCTGCGGCCCGGTCGAGCTGGAGGATCCGGCCATCCTCAACCTCATCCCGATGCTGATGAACCGCCTCAAGCAGGGCAAGGCGCCGGCCATCTTCGGCGACGACTACCCGACGCCCGACGGCACCTGCATCCGCGACTACATCCACGTCTCCGACCTCGCCGATGCCCATGTCGCCGCGCTCAAGTACCTCGACAAGGACGAGCGCAAGTACGACGTCTTCAACGTCGGCACCGGCAAGGGCACGTCGGTCCGCCAGATCGTCGACGAGCTCAAGAAGGTCACCGGCCTGCCGTTCCAGGAAGTCGTGCAGCCGCGTCGTCCCGGTGACCCGGCCCAGCTGATCGGTTGCCCGGACCGCATCAACAACGAGATGGGCTGGCACGCCCAGTACGACGTCGAGGACATCGTCGAGTCCGCCTGGAAGGCCTGGCAGGCCAACCCGGAGCACCACATCGACGTCGAGACCTGGAAGCAGGTCGACGCCTGAGTTCCTCTTCCCGAGCGCCCTGGAAGGGAGCTGTCGAGCGTTAGCGAGACTGAGGGTCGACCGCCGACGTCGCCGCAGGCGACGAGCGCGCGCTGGTACTGAAAAGTCCCGTAGAACTCAAGTTCTACGGGACTTCTTGCGTTCCAGCGCGTCCGCGTCGCTTCGCGACGACGGCCGGTCGACCCTCAGGCCGCTCCGCGGCCAGCTCCCTTCCAGGGAGCTCCTGTCTAGTCGTTCAGCTGCTGCTCGACGTAGTCGGCGATATAGGGAGCGACGTGCTCGATCTGGTCGATCGCGACCTCGAATTCCTTCATGCCGCCGTACCACGGGTCGACGAGGTCGATGTCGGATTCGTGCCCGGCGACTGGCGTGCCGAGCTCGGGGTCGAAGCTGCGGTACATGTGCACCTCGTCGCGCTTGCTGCCGGGCAGCTGGCGCATCAGCGACCACATGTGCGAGGCCGTCATCGGCAGGAACAGGTCGGTCTCGGCGATCTCCTCGCGCGTGATCCGGTGCGCGAAATGCGACGCCGGCAGTTCGTAGCCGTGCTCGCGCAGCACCTTGACGGCGCGCCGGTCGATCGGGTTGCCATACTCCTCGTCGCTGACACCGCTCGACTTGACGACGACGCGGTCGCCGAGCCCGCGCCGCTCGAACTCAGCGCGCAGGATGATCTCGCCCATCGGCGACCGGCAGATATTGCCGGTGCACACGGTCATCACGGTATACGGATGGTTCTCGGGGGTATCGCTCATGGTCTCAGCTTCCGGGTCGACGTTGCTCTTCGCAACGACAGTCTAACGACTCCTCCGGAAATCGAATCGTCCGGACGATTCTCCCGTTCCCGCTTCCCGATGTCATGAACCCGGGCCGAAAGCCCGGGTTCATGACAACAAATGCGCGCCGAATGCAGCAGACGCCTACTCTTCTTCGGACGAATCGTTCGACGAATGCTCGAGGACGAGGAAGCGGTAGCGCTTGATGTCGTCGGCGTCGGCCGGCTTCTTCCAGCCGGTCTTCTCGACGACGGTCCAGTCGCCGGATTCGAGCAGCTTCTCGACGTCCGGCGCGTAGGTGTCGGCCGGAACGGTGGAGTCGATCTGCGTCAGGAAAATCTTCGAGGCTTCCGGCATCATCTGCTGGAACAGCTGCGCGCCGCCGATGACCCAGATTTCGCTGCGGTCGAGGCCGTCGTCCGGAATGGCTTCCTGGCGCGCGATGTCGAGCGCGTCCTCGATGCTGTCGACGACGACGGCGCCCGGCGCCGTGAAGCCGTCGCGGCGGGACACGACGATGTTGTCCCTGCCCGGCAGCGGCCGGTACTTCGGATTGAGCGATTCCCACGTCTTGCGGCCCATAATGACCGGGTGGCCGACGGTCAGCTCCTTGAACCGCCGCAGATCCTCGCCCAGGTGCCACGGCATGGCACCCTGGTAGCCGATCACGCCATCGCGACCGGCACTGTCCTGGGCCTGCGCCCAGATCAGGTTGATGGAGAACGTCTTGGGGTAGTCGTCGCCCCAGTCGTCCTCGAGGAACTCGTCACGCCCGGGCACGCCGGGCTCGGGTTCGTGATAGCCACTGCGGCTACTGTCATGCTCCATTTCTTCACTCCTTGGCAGCGTTCTGCTAATTGCTATGACGGTTGTCAGTGTATTCGGTCGGCTTGACTCGCGCCTTCCGGAAAATCAGACGGCGACGGGAGCCTTGATCGTCGGGTGATACTTGTAGTCGACAATGTGGAAATCGTCGTACTGGTAGTCGAACAGGCTCGGCTCCGGATCGATCTCGAGCCTCGGCAGCGGGTACGGCTCGCGCGAGAGCTGTTCGAGGACCTGATCGACGTGGTTGTCGTAGACGTGGCAGTCGCCGCCGGTCCAGACGAACTCGCCGGGCTTCAGGCCGGCCTGCTGCGCCATCATCATCGTCAGCAGCGAATACGACGCGATGTTGAACGGCACGCCGAGGAACATGTCGCACGAGCGCTGGTACAGCTGGCAGCTAAGCTTGCCGTCGGCGACGTAGAACTGGAACAGCGCGTGGCACGGCGGCAGCGCCATGTCCTCGACTTCCGCCGGATTCCACGCCGTGACGATCATGCGGCGGCTGTCCGGATTGTGCTTGATGAGTTCCAGCACGTTGGAGATCTGGTCGATCGTGCGGTCGGGATCGTCGGCGGTCGGCGCCGGCCAGCTGCGCCACTGCACGCCGTAGACGGGGCCGAGGTCGCCGTTCTCGTCGGCCCATTCGTCCCAGATGTGGACGTTGTGGTCGAGCAGGTACTGGATGTTCGATTCGCCCTTGAGGAACCAGAGCAGTTCGTAGGCGAGGCCCTTGAAGAACACGCGCTTCGTCGTCAGCAGCGGGAAGCCGTCGGCCAGGTCGAACCGCATCTGCTGGCCGAACAGCGAGATCGTGCCGGTGCCGGTGCGGTCGTTCTTCAGCGTGCCCTCCATCAGGATCTTGCGGACAAGGTCCTCGTACGGCATCGGGATGTCGGTCGCCGGTCGCGCCGGCACTTCGCGGCGAATCTTCTCGAGATCATCGTGAGTCAGAGGCATGGTTGTCAGTATATCCCACGCCCCCGTGATTGCCTACGGGCTTGCCGAGGTTTGTCTGTGCTCACCCACCACAAGCCCGCACTTCCGGGCACAAAAATACGGGCTTGGAGAGGGTGGCGTTTGGTCACCCTCCGCAAGCCCGTACAAGGAGTCCCGCCTAGTGGCGGATCTCGACGTCCATGCGGACCGGAGTCGGCTGCTCGTAGGTGTGGGCGACGGTGCAGCCCTTCTTCACGTGGGCCTGGATGCGCTTCGACAGCTTCTCGGCGGCCTCGTCGTCGATCTTGGCGCCGTTGGCCGGATCGGTCGCGTCGACGACGATGTGCTCGTCGAACGAGACGTACGAATCGGTCTCCGGGTCGTACTTGCCGTCGACGACGATCTTCGCGCCCTCGCCGTCGCCGAGCGCGCTCTCGACGGCGAACTGGCTGGACAGCGCGCCGCAACCGGCCAAGGCCACGCGCATCAGGTCGCCCGGCGTGAACTGGCCGCGGTCGTGACCGAACTTGATGTGCGCGCCGTCCTCGCTGAACGCGTCCCAGGAGCCGTCCTTGTTCCGCTCCACCCAAATGCGCTTGTTGCCCATGACACTCTCCTTCACGTCAATGGCGGCTGAACTACACCCCCATCGTAACGTCACTGCCGAACGAATGCCCCGCTCCCCCTTCGGAGGGAGCGGGGCACTGCATTACTTGTCGACATTACTCGATTACTTGTCGTCGCCGTCCTTGGCATCGTCGCCCTTGGCGGCGTCGCCCTTGGCGGCGTCCTGGGCGTCGTCGTAGGACTGGTGCTCCGGGTCGATCTTCATCTCGACTTCGTGGACGACGTCCTCCGGGGCGGCCTCGACCGGCACCTCGTGGATGACTTCCTCGAGCGAGACGACCTTGAGCTGGCCCTCGTCCTCGGCGGCCGTCGTCTTGGCGGCTTCCTCTGCGCGGGCGGCCTCGGCCTCGACGTACTTCTTCGGCACCACGTAGACCGGCGCGACCGAGTGCTGCAGCAGGCCCTGGCTCGTCGAGTTGAGCAGCAGGCCGGCGAAGCCGCCGCGGCCGCACGAGCCGACGACGACGATGTCGTGGTCGCGGCTGGCGCGCGAGAGCACCTCGACCGGCGAGCCCGGCACCAGGGACTTGCGGATCTTCAGGTCCGGGAACTGCTCGGCGATCGGCGCGATGCGCTCGTCCTGGCTGTCCATGTACTTCTTGAGGCCGGACTGGTCGCCGGTCGTCGCGTTGGCCGGAACGGCGGAGATGACATCGAGCTCGGCGCCCCAGTTGTCGGCGAACTGCGCGGCGATCTCGAGCGCCTTGAGGCCCCACTTCGTGTCGTCGGAACCGACGGCGACCTTCGTGATGACGTTGTTGAGGTGCAGCAGGTTGCCTTCGTCGTCGGTGTACGGCACGACGACAATCGGGCAGTACGCGTAGGCCGGCAGGCTCGAGCTCGTCGTGCCGAGCAGGCGCTCGGCCAGGCCGCCCTTGCCGCGGTTGCCGATGACGATCAGGTTGTAGTTGCGCGACAGCTCGACGAAGACCGACGACGGGTCGCCGGTGACGATCAGCGTCTGCGCGTTGACGCCCTGCTCGTCGGCGATGGCCTTCGCCTTTGACAGGATTTCCTGGGCGTCGGAGTGGGCGGCGTTGTCGTCGCCCATCGCCGTGTAGGTGGCGTCGAACGAGACGGCGGCGTAGCTCGGCAGCGAGTACGCACAGACAATCTGGAGCGACATGCCCATGTGCTTGGCATAGTTCGCGGCCCACCATGTGGCCTTGTAACTTGCGTGCGATCCGTCAACCCCCACGAGAATCGTCTTGTCATTGACCATGAGAACCTCCTACTCACAAATCACTCACGCTTCATTGACGTTGGTACTAGCCACCTTACCTTGCTTTCGGGCCGTCCGTGAGCCGAATCTCCGAAATTCTCCGGCGAAACGGGCATTTCCCCCGACGATTGGCCAACGCTGGTCAAATCGTTGTATAATATACGGTTTTCATGGCTTCAATTACCGCCCGTCCAGCGTCCCGCGCCGACCCCCGCGCCACCGGTCGGCGCCGGTGGCAACCGCCGCAACGTCGCGACGGCCGGCGCGCCGGCAATAACGACGATCGGCACGATTCCTCGCTGGGAGGAATCGTGCCGATCGTATTCGAAGAAAGACTGGCGAAACGGAATGGCTCAGACGAGACGGCGGATGCTGTAGCCGCCGGCGAAGCTGGAGACGCTGCCGACCGCGTTGATCTGCGTGCCCTGCGACGGGTTCAGCGCGTTGACGACGAGGCCGTTGCCGATGTAGATGCCGGCGTGGCTGCTGTTCGCGATGATGTCGCCGGGCTGCGCCTCGGCGAGCGAGCTGACGGCGGTGCCGAGCGTCGACTGCGCGGCGGCCGAGTGAGGCAGCGAGATGCCGAACTGCGCGTAGACCCACATGACGAGGCCGGAGCAGTCCCAGCCGGACGGCGAGGCGCCGCCGGAGACGTACGGGGCGCCGACGTACTGCTGGGCGAGGGCGGCGATCGACGCGCCGGTCGCCGAGCCGGTCGACGTCGTCGTGGTCGTCGTCGTGCTCGTGGAAGTGGAGGTGGACGTCGAGTTGGACGTCGAGGTCGACGTGTCGGACACGTCGGTGCGGCTCTGGGAACGGCTCGCGGCGGCGGCCTGTTCCTCGGCCTCGGCCTGCGCGGCAGCCTCGGCCGCGGCCTTGGCGGCGGCTTCAGCTTCCTTTTCGGCCGTGGACTGGGTGTGCGGCACGTCGAGCGATTCGACGCCGCCCCAGTTGCTGTCCTCGTCGACGTCGGTCGACGTCGACTCGGCGAGCCAGTTGGCCTTGACGTCAGTGGTCTTCGGGAAGGATCGTTCGGCGACGACGGCGGTCGTGCTGCCGGAACTGTCCGACGCCGAGTCGTCGGCCATCGCCGTGGCGGCGCCGCAGCACAGCAGCGTGGCGGCAGCGGCGGTGGCGGCGATCGCCGTCAGGGTGCGTTTCGTAGTCTTCTTGGTCTTCATCGTGTTTCACCGTAGCACAGTTTTCTCGGCGTATTTGTGAAAAGTCCTTCACGAAACGGGCGTCGTCGTTGCCGTCGCTGACAACACGCCGCCGGCTCCCTCTGCCGGGAAATACTGGTAAGTTTGCTTCTTTCCTGTCTGTTGGCGTCTTCTTCGAGGTCAAACAGCCTTCATTGTAGGACGATTCCTCCCCAACGGACCGCGAAGCCCTTTCTTCACGGTTTCCCCACGCTTCTTCTCTCTTCTTTCCCGTTTCCTCCCTCCCGATGTCATGAACCCGAGCCATTGGCTCGGGTTCATGACATCGAGAAGAGAGAAGAGAGAAGCCGGACTCAGTAGTGGATGTAGCTGAATTGCGCGGCTTCGGCGGCGGTGAACGTGCGGTTCGTGATGACGCCGAGGCCCGCGACGTTCGATTCGGAGATCGTGATCGATCCGTCGTCGGCGACGCTCTCGACGACGGCGACGTGGCCGTAGGTCGTCGAGGCGCCGGCCTGGCCCGGGGCGAAGACGACGACGTCGCCTTGGTGGCGTGGCGTGTTGTCGACCCAGTAGCCGCGCGACGTCGCGGAGGCGGTCCAGTTCTGCGCATTGCCGAAGTAGGAA
This sequence comes from Bifidobacterium choloepi, assembly GCF_010667615.1. Lineage (GTDB taxonomy): Bacteria > Actinomycetota > Actinomycetes > Actinomycetales > Bifidobacteriaceae > Bifidobacterium > Bifidobacterium choloepi. The sequence goes on from NZ_VYSG01000001.1 coordinate 704,469, forward strand.
CCCATCGGCAGGCCGAGCTGGTGGCGGCGCGTGTAGGCCCACCACGTGCACTGGCCATACGGATAGGAATTGCCGATGTCGCCGGAATCGTGGTTCGGGTTGAACGTGTCCGGGACGGCGTCGCCGTCGGCTTCCATGTACTGGGCGACGAGCGGGTTGTCGGCGATCGACGCGGACAGCGCGTCGGTGTCGGTGACGGCGTTCGAGTCGCCGAGGTTCCAGTCGCCGTCGTTGTCGGTCGCCTGGACGTTGTCGCTGGTCAGCGACGTGCGGGTCGTCGAGCGGTTGGCGGCGGACGTGCCGTCGTCGGCACGCGTAATCGTCGACGTCGTCGTCGTTTCGCCGTCGGCGACCGTCAGCGTCGTCAGGTTGTCGGAGTTCGCGAACGCGAGGCTCGTGGCGGCGGTGCCGACGAGCGCGGCGAGCGACGCCGACGTGAGCAGCGTGTTGCGGCGCTGGGCGGCGCGGGCCGCCTGGCGGATGGCGCGGCGCGTCTGCGGCGCGACCTCGTTGATCTTCTCGAGGACCGATTCGTCGAGCGTCGCGATGCCGTTGACGGCGGAGACGGCGACGGTCGGACGGGCGGCGTGGGCGCCGTGGCCGCCGCGCGAGCCGTGGCGTGCCGGACGATCCTCCACCGGGGCGTCGGCGCGCGATCCCGCGTGGGATGCCGGCGCCACGGCCATCATCGATGCGTGATGCGCCACCGGCGCGTCATTGACGGCGAACAGGGACTTCGTCAGGCCGGAAGCGCCACCACTACGGGCGCCCTTCGGGGACGCCGAAGCGCCGCCCTTGGGGGATTTGTGGGCCGCATGCCTCATACGTCAATCACTCCTCGTATACAGCTTGTTTCTTGATGCCGTCGCCGGCGGTCTTCGGTGGCCTCGGTCGGGCGTCTCTCTTCGTGCCCCGACCGGCCGCCCGTCGGCGTGCATTTCAGTCACACCTTGGCAGATTACAACACCGCCGAGTCAAAGCAACGGGACCACAGTAGCCTTCACAACTGGAAGAACCGCCGTGCATCGGCGAAATACCGGGCAACCTTCGTCGTTTTCCCAGCCTCGCCGCCGTCGCGTGGCGAATCGTTTTCTTCACAGTTTCGTGACGATTCGCACGCCAACGCCCTCGCGTGTCATCATCATCAAGCCCCGGAATCCGCCAACCGTTCCCTTCCCCGGGAATCGTGCACAGCTCCTCCATAACCGGAGTCCGCGCTTTCTGCGCATGTCGGGGGTGCCTGTACCGGCAAATGACACCTTTATATATGGTCCCGAAACGATGCGGTACGCTGTGTGCATGGCTACTATAGAGATTCCACAGCAACTGCTTCCGGGCGACGGGCGTTTCGGCGCCGGCCCGAGCAAGATCCGCGCGGCGCAGGTCGAGGCGCTGGCCGAGGCCGGAGCGACGCTGCTCGGCACGTCCCACCGCCAGGCGCCGGTCAAGGACCTCGTCGGTTCCATCCGCGAGGGCCTCGCCAATTTCTTCCACATTCCCGACGACTACGAAGTCGTGCTCGGCAACGGCGGCGCGTCGGCGTTCTGGGACATCGCCTGCGCCAACCTGATCGAGAAGACGGCCGCCGTCGGCACGTACGGATCGTTCTCGAAGAAGATGGCCGCATCGGTCGAGTCGGCGCCGTTCCTGGACGATCCGCTCGTCTTCGCCGGCGAACCGGGCACCTACCGCATTCCCGACTTCGACGAGCGGGTCGACGCGTACTGCTGGGCGCAGAACGAGACGTCTACCGGCGTCGCCGCTCCCGTCCGCCGCGTCCCCGGCTCGCAGGAAGCCGGCGCGCTGACGATCATCGACGCGACGAGCGCCGCCGGCGCGCTGCCGGTCGACGTCGCGCAGGCCGACGCCTACTACTTCTCGCCGCAGAAGGCCTTCGGCGCCGAGGGAGGACTCTGGATCGCCGTGCTGTCGCCGGCGGCGATCGAACGGTCGGCGAAGGTGAACGCCGCCGCGAAGCAGGACGATTCGATCCGCTGGATTCCGCCGTTCCTGTCGCTCGAGTCGGCGATCTCGAACTCGCGCAAGAACCAGACGCTGAACACGCCGGCGCTGTGCACGCTGATCCTGCTCGAGAACCAGGTGCGCTGGCTCAACGAGCAGGGCGGCCTCGCCTGGTCGTCGGCCCGCTGCCGCGAGTCGGCCAGCATCGTCTACGAGTGGGCCGAAGCCTCCGACTACTGCACGCCGTTCGTCACCGACCCGGCGGCCCGCTCGACGTCGGTCGTCACTGTCGATCTCGACGATGACATCAGGGATTCCGACGTCACGTCGGCGCTGCGCGCCAACGGCATCGTCGACGTCAACGGCTACCGCAAGCTTGGCCGCAACCAGCTGCGCGTCGGCGTCTTCCCGTCCGTCGATCCCGACGACGTGCGCGCGCTGACCCGCTGCATCGACTACGTCGTCGAGCGGCTGTAATCACGCGCCCAGCCGGCGGTAGTCCCAGCGGTCGAAGAATTCCCAGATCAGCAGGACAATGCCGATGACGGTGCCGCAGATGCAGATGACGAAATCGGTCTTCACGCCGTCGAATCCGCACATCAGCAGCACGCCGAAGACAACGGCGGCGATCGCCCAGACGACGGTGCCGGCGCCGAACGCCTTGCGCAGGTCCACCTGCACGGGCTTCGGCGACGGCTTGCGTTCACTCGGGTCGTAAATCGGTGCGAATTTCATGCCCACCAGCCTACCTTCCCCCCTGCCCGCCGACAATACGTCCGGCGAACCGGCGACCGGTTCCTTTCACAAGTCAGGCTTTTTCGAGTAGTCTGGGGAGGTTAATGGCCGTTGTCGTCGGAAGGAGCGCCGTGTACCCGATCCATCCGGTCCCCAAGCGCTACGCGTGGGGCTCGCACGAGCGCCTGCAGCGGATGTTCCATCTCGACGGCGACCAGTGGCACGGCCCGCTCGCGGAAATGTGGTTCAGCGGCCACGCGCAGTCGCCGTCGCCGATCGAGATTCCGGGCCATGCGCCGACGACGGTGCCGGAAGCGATTGTCCGGCAGCCCGAACACATGATCGGTCGCCGCGGCTCCGACCAGTTCGGCCCGGTGCTGCCGTTCCTGTTCAAGATCATCTCGGCCGACGAACCGCTGTCGCTGCAGGTCCATCCGGTCGATTTCCAGGCGCGCGCCGGCTTCAACGAGGAGAACGCCGCCGGCATCGCGCTCGACTCGCCGCTGCGTTCGTTCAAGGACACGAACGCGAAGAGCGAGATGGTCGTCGCGCTCGAGCCGTTTACCGCGGCTGTCGGCTTCGCGGGCCGCTCGTTCGCCGTGAAGAACCTGTCGCTGGTCGACCATCCGGTCGCCAGGAGGATGGTCGAGGCGCTCAATTCGACGAAGGACGATTCGGCCGCGTTCGCCGAAGCCGAACGGATGATGCCGGTGTCCGCCTCGGTCTGGTCGCCGACGCGCAGGCGCGTCTTCCGCGCGTTCCATGCCGCCGTCACGGCCGACCAGTGCCACTATCCCGAGCCCCACCCGCCACTGGCCGACGCACTGCGGGCCGCCCGCGCGAAGGCCACGCATGTCCGTCAGGAGATGGCGTTCGACTTCGCGATCACGGCGGAGGAATCGTTCCACGACGACCTGTCGGTCCTCGCGCTGCTGATGATGAATCCGCTGCGGCTCGAGGAAGGCGAATCGGTCTTCATTCCGACCGGCTCGCCGCACGCGTACATTCACGGCACCGGCGCCGAGATCATGACGAATTCCGACAACGTGCTGCGCGCCGGCATGACCGTCAAGCACAAGGACATTCCGCACCTGCTGCAGTGCCTCGACTGCCGGCCGGCAACGCCGATCGACCCGAGCGACGTGCGCATCGGCACGCTGCTGATGCGCGACATGGTGTTCTACAAGCCTGGCGTCAGCGAATACATGCTCGCCTACGGACACGTCGACGCCGACCACGAGCCGTGGCCGGTCATGAATTCGCTGGCGATGCGCTACGACAAGCTCGTCCAGCAGGTGTCCGGCCGCGTGCTGCTGCCGCACCTCGGCCCGCGCGTCGTGCTGTGCACGCAGGGCGCCGTCAACTGCGTCACCGAGCGCGAACAGCGCGTGCTGACGCAGGGCGAGGCCGTCTTCGTCCCGGCCGCCGACGGCTGGTCGACCGTCGACCCGGTCACCGACGGCTCCGCCGCCGCCCACGGCAGCTTCGTCATCGCCAGCACGCCGTTCTAATGCCAAGCTCCCTGGAAGGGAGCTGTCGGCGAAGCCGACTGAGGGTCGACCGCCGATGCCGCCGAAGGCGGCGAGAGCGCGCTGGAAGTCGGAAAGTCCCGTAGAACTTGTGTCCTACGGGACTTCTTGCGTTCCAGCGCGCACGCGTCGCTTCGCGACGACGTGCGGTCGACCCTCAGTCTCGCTACGCTCGGCAGCTCCCTTCCAGGGAGCTCGAGGCGGAATCAGTCGATGTCGGTGCCTTCGTCGCGGGCCGGTTCCTTGCTCGGATCGAAGCCGGAGACGATGTAGACGACGCGGCGGGAGGCGGAGACGGCGTGGTCGCCGAGGCGCTCCATGAAGCGGCCGAGCAGGACGACGTCGATGAGCTGCTGGTTCGTGCCGCTCCATTCCGGCGACTGGGCGAGCGCGAACGTGCGGCGGTGCAGCTCGTCGAGCTTGTCGTCGTCGGCGATGATCTGCTCGGCGACGTTCGTGTCGCGGTCGGCGAGCATCGTGACGAGCCGGTCGGCCGTCACGTCGAGGAAGTCCTGCATCTGCTGGAACATGTCGATCGCCTCCGGCGGCAGCGGCGACTCCGGATAGGTGCGGCGCGCCGTCTCGGCGATGTGGCGGGCGAGGTCGCCCATGCGCTCGAACGTCGCGGCCAGCCGCAGCGACGCGACGACGACGCGCAGGTCGGTCGCCACCGGATTCTGGCGGCTCAGCAGCACGACGCACTGGTCGATGACGCTGTTGGCGAGCGCATCGGTCTCGGCGTCGCCGTCGATGACGGTCTGCGCCGCGTCCAGGTCTTGCCTGGTCAGCGCCTGGCCGGCGCCGTGGATGGCGTCGCGCACGTTGCGTGCCATGTGGTCGAGATCGTCGGCGACGGCCTGCATTTCCTCGTTGAAAATTACGCGCATGGTTCCCTCCTCGCGTCCCGCCCGTCGCGGGAATCGTACAGTCAAGTGTTCGGCAGGCGACCGACGACGCTCGCCGGCGGCCGCCACTCCCCCAAGTGTAGGGGAATCGGCGGCCGGGTCCAACCATTGCGCCGGCAATTTTCCATTTGTTCGCCCTTTGTTCACCGGCGATGTGCAACAATGAGTCTCATGGTTGCACTTAACGCCTCGACGTTCATCTTCGCCGCGTTCTTCCTGCTGGCACTCGGCGCCGTCATCGGGCTGCTCGTCTTCGTCTACGGGCTCGTGGAGCCGTGGCTCAGCCGGCTGTTCGGCGGCGCGTCGGTCCGGGATACCGTCGATGGATGGTTTTCCCGTCGCCGCCGCCGGCTGCACGCCGGCGACGACGATGACGACGACGATTCCGACGACCTGGACGATTCGACGGCGACGCTGCTGTCGATGCTGCCGGCGGCGGCCGTCGTCGTCGACGATGACGACGAGGTCGTCCGCGCGAATCCCGAGGCCTACCGGCTCGGCGTCGTCGTCGACGACGCGATCGGCATCCCCGCCATCCGGGAGGCCGTCGGGAAAGTGCGCGCGAAGGGCGGCCGCATGATGCTCGACGTGACAACCGACACGCCGGAAGTCTTCGCGCACACGGCCGACGACGGCCATGTCGAGAAGACGGCCGTCGCGCCCGACGACGACCAGTCGACGGTCAGCCGGCCGAACTGGCTCAAGGTGACGGTCGGCAGGATCAACGAGCAGTTCGTCGTCGTGCTGCTCGACGACGTCAGCGAGTCGATTCGCTTTCAGCAAACCCGCGACGATTTCATCGAGAACGTCTCGCGCCAGCTGCTCAAGCCGGGCGACGAGCTCAACCGGCTCGCCGACACGCTCGAGGCCGGTCACCTGTCCGAGGAGGAAGTCGCGACCGACGCGCGCGAGGTGCGCCGTGCCACGCTGCACGTCGAGCACATGGTCGCCGACCTGCTCATGCTGATCCGCGCGCAGGAGCCGGTCTCGCCGAGCGACGCGAACCGCATCAACGTCATGGCGCAGGTGAGGGCCGCCATCGACGGCACGCTCGTCGCGCACGCCGCCGCCGAGCGCAACATCTCGATCCACGTGTCCGGCGATGATTCGCTCGAGATTCACGGCGAGCCGTCGCAGATCCGCACGGCGCTCGGCAAGATGCTCGACAACGCCGTCGTCTACTCGCCGGACGGCGCGACGGTCAGCGTCGTCGTCAGCAAGTCGCGGCACGGCCATGACGCCGTCATCCGCATCCTCGACCGCGGCGTCGGCATTCCGGCCGACGAGCAGGGCAGGATTTTCGAACGATTCTTCCGTGGCTCGAACCAGTCCGAGCGCACGAGCGACGGCGTCGGCCTCGGCCTGGCCATCGTCAAGCATGTCGCCCTGACCCACCATGGCACCGTCACCGTCTGGAGCAGGCCCGGCCAGGGCACGACGTTCACGCTGCTGTTGCCGCTGGCAAAATAAATTCAAGCGCCCTGGAAGGGAGCTGGCCGCGAAGCGGCCTGAGGGTCGACCGCCGATGCCGCCGAAGGCGGCGAGAGCGCGCTGGAAGCTGGAAAGTCCCGTAGAACTTGTGTCCTACGGGACTTCTTGCGTTCCAGCGCGCACGCGTCGCTTCGCGACGACGTGCGGTCGACCCTCAGTCGGCTTCGCCGACAGCTCCCTTCCAGGGAGCTTCACTAGTCGACCGTGACGACGATCTTGCCGATGGCGCGGTGGTCCTTGATGGCCTCGAGGCCGTCGAGCAGGCCGGCGAACGGGATGGTCTCGCCGATCATCGGGTCGATCTCGCCTTCGGCGGCGAGCTGCAGCACTTCGGTGGCCATTTCGCCGAGGTCCTTCTTCTGGCGGGGATCGCCGGATTCGTGGGCGCCGCCGAGGTTGACGGCGGCGACCGAGATCGCGTGGGCGAACATGAAGTCCGGATCGATCTTCGGGATGCCGACGATCGTGACGAGCTGGCCGTTGTAGGCGAGCCGGTCGAGGTCCTTCGTCGCCTCCTCGCCGGAGACGGTGTCGACGATGAGGTCGACGCCGTGGCCGTCGGTCAGCTCGGCGATCCTCGCCGTCACGTCGTCCTTCGTGTAGTCGATGACGACGTCCGGAGCGGCCTTCTTCACGAAGTCGAGCTTGCGCGGGCTGACGGTCGTGATGACACGCAGGCCGTGAAGCTTCGCGAACTGGATGGCGAGTGCGCCGACCGAGCCGGCGCCGCCGTGCACGAGCACGGTGTCGACGTTGTTGAGGTTCGGCTTGCGGTTGATCGCCTGGTAGGCCGTCAGCGCGCCGCACAGCAGCGCGGCCGCGTCGGCGTAGCCCAGCGGCTCGGGAATCTCGGCGAGCTCGTAGGTCGGCACGGCGACGTATTCGGCGAAGCAGCCGTCCTTGGCGAGGTTCAGGTGGCCGGCCACGCGCATGCCGGTCTTCCAGCTCGGCTGCACCTTCGAGCCGACCTCGACGATGTCGCCGGCCAGGTCGAGGCCGAGCACGTGCGGATAGGTCCACTTGGCGTTGCCGCCGGCGACGAGTTTCCAGTCGACCGGGTTGAGCCCCGTGGCGCGGACCCTGACGAGCACCTCGTCGTCGGCCGGCACCGGCTTCGGCTGGTCGTCGACGAGCGAGACGGCCTCGGTGAGCGGCTTGCCGACGTCTTCCCGGGATTTGATGACGTATGCTTTCATTTCCAAAAACTTCCTTCCCGACTTCCCCTCACGAGGGAATCAAGGGTTCCAGCGGCCTCGCGAACTCCCACCGAAAACGCTTCGCGTTTTCGACTCCCTCTGAAGAGGGAGTCGGGAACGCCTATTCTTCCTGAAGGCCGAAGACCTTCGTCATGTGGCCAAGATAGGTCTTGTTGGCGACCTTGAAGGCGGCCTTCATGCCGGCGCGGACGAGCGGGTTGACGTCCATGTCGGTGACCGGCTTGCCGTCGCGCAGCTTCGTGGCGGCGTTCATCATGTCGCGGATGTCGTATTCGGAGTTCCAGACTTCCGGCACGCCGCGGTCGACGTCGCACAGCGTGTAGACGGCTTCCATGGCCGTGCGCATCGAGTATTCGGTCGTGAAGATCGTGTCGCGCGGCGTCTCGGCGAACTGGCCGATGAACGCGAAGTTGACGGCGCCGTCGGGCACGACGTCGGGCCGGTCGCCGGCCGTGCGCGGCATGAAGAACGCGTCGATGAACGGCATCATGACCGGCACCGTGTTCGCGGCCTCGCCGGCGAGCGTCTCGATCTGGTCGGTCGGCACGCCGAGATGGTAGAGCCATTCCTCGCAGATTTCCTTGCCGGTGCACTTCTGCATCGGCTTCCTGACGTAGTTGCCCGGCTTGTCGGGGAACAGGCCGTAGACCCACACGGAGATCTCGTTCTTCGGCTGCTTGCGGAACTGCTGCTGGCGGTTGACGGTCCAGCTCATCAGCCAGTTCGAATCCTCGACGGTGACGATGCCGCCGGTCACGGTGTGGCCCGAGAACGGATCGCGATGGCAAATCTTCTCGATATACGGCGGAATGCGGTCGTCGAGCGTCGTGACGGTGGCGCTCATCCACTTCGTCTGCTGCGGATCGTAGATGAACTTATCCGGGTGGCCAAACGACGGATCGACCGCCGCGATGCGGCGCCACATGTCCCAGCCGTTGCCCGGATGAATCGTGTCGTCGAAGCCGGCCGCCTTGTCCTGGCTGCCTTCCGTCGTGTTCTCCACGCAGCCGCCGTTCGTGATGAACACCATGTCGTCGTCGGTGAGCTGGATCGTGCGCTGCTTGCCGTCTTCCGGCGTGTAGATGAACTTGTCGGCGACCTTGCGCACCTGCGTGGACGCCGGGTTGCGCGGGAACATGCCGTTCTTCGCCTCGGCGAGCAGGATCTCGTCCTCTCCGGTGCCGGTCCGCTGGCGCTCGGGACCGTTGCCGCCACCGATCTTGAACGTGACGTCGTCGACCTTCGTGTTGAAGTGGAACTGGACGCCGTGGTCCTTGAGGTACGTCATCAGCGGCAGCACCATCGATTCGTACTGGTTGTAGCGCGTGAACCGCAGCGCCGAGAAGTCCGGCAGGCCGCCGATGTGATGGATGAAGCGGTGGATGTAGCGCTTCATCTCGAGCGCCGAATGCCAGTTCTCGAACGCGAACATCGTGCGCCAGTACATCCAGAAGTTCGAGTTGAAGACCTCGTCGTCGAAGAAGTCGGAGATGCGCTTGTCGTAGCATTCCTCGTCGGTGGCCAGGTAGAGCTTGAGGATCTCCATGCACGCCTTGTCGGACAGGCCGAACTTGCCGTCGGTGTGGGCGTCGCGGCCGCGCGAGCGGGTGGCGCGGCACAGCGAATAGTTCGGGTCTTCCTTGTTGAGCCAGTAGTATTCGTCGAGCATGCTGTGGCTCGGATCCATGATCGACGGCACGTCGCGGAACACGTCCCACATCACCTCGAAGTGGTTGTCCATCTCGCGGCCGCCGCGCATGACGTAGCCTTCGCCGGCGATGAACGCGCCGTCGAGCGCGCCGCCGGGCAGGCTGCCCTTCTCGAACACGTGGATGTTCTTGCCGTCGAGCTGCGCGTCACGGACGAGGTAGGACGCCGTCGTCAGCGCCGCCAGTCCGGTGCCGATGATGTAGGCGCTCTTCTTCTCCATCCCCTCCGGCTTCTTCGGGTGTGCGAACGCTTCGTAGTTTCCAGCGGAATAGTACATGGTTCCCCTCCTGCTTGCCGTCAAACGTTGCGAACACCCCCTATTGTCGAACGATTCCCCCGCCTCAGCCCAGCACGAAACGAAGTGAACAACAAGCAAAAAAGTGATGCCACGAACCCGGGCCGAAAGCCCGGGTTCGTGGCATCACAAGAACCGGAAACGGAAGTCAGATCACTTCTTCTGGCCCTGGGCGGCGACGGCGGCGGCGCCGGCGGCGGCGGCCTCCGGATCCAGGTACTCGCCACCCTTCTTGATCGGCTTCATGTTCTCGTCAAGCTCGTAGACGAGCGGCATGGCGGTCGGGATGTTGACCTTGGCGATCTCGTCCTCGGTCAGGCCGTCGAGCATCTTGACGATGGCGCGCAGCGAGTTGCCGTGGGCGGCGATCATGACGGTCTTGCCGGACTTGAGCTCCGGGACGATCTCGGAATCCCAGTACGGCTGCACGCGGGCGACGACGTCGGCGAGGCACTCGGCTTCCGGAACCGGATCGCCGGCGTAGCGCGGATCGTTGTTCTGCGCGTACTGATCGTTCGGATCGATCTCGGGCGGCGGCGTGGCGTAGGAACGGCGCCACAGCATGAACTTCTCGTCGCCGTACTCCTCGCGGATCTCGGTCTTGTTCTTGCCCTGCAGGGCGCCGTAGTGACGCTCGTTGAGGCGCCAATCACGCTTGACCGGAATCCACAGGCGATCGGCCTCGTCGAGGGCGATGTTGGCGGTGTTGATCGAACGACGCAGCAGCGACGTGAAGACGATGTCCGGCAGGACATTCTTTTCCTTGAGCAGGCGGCCGCCGTTCTTGGCTTCCTCGACACCCTGTTCGGTCAGCGGGACGTCCACCCAGCCGGTGAACTGATTGGTCTTGTTCCATGCGCTCTGACCATGTCGGAGCAGTACTAGTTTGTAAGTCATGGCCAACAGTCTACAGGGCCAAGAAGACGATTGACAGCGCCAATGCCAACGCGCTGAACGACGCCGTCGGCAGCGCCCGCCTCCACTCCTTGTGATGCACGGCGACTATGGCGCGGACGAGCAGCTCTATCGTGAGAATCGTGCCCAATAGCGACAGCATGAACCACACGACCGAGCCGAAGATTTCCGTGAAGCCGGCGACGGCGAGGTTGCACCACGGCAGCAGCACGAGGACGATGACGAGGCCGAGCAGCAATTCGAGGCAGATCCTGCCGCGATCCTCGCCGAGCATGACCATCCCCGTCCTCTTGCCGGCCGCCTCGTCGGCCTCGCAGTCGCGCAGGTTGTTCACCGAGAGCACGGCGACGGCAATGAAGCCGACAGTCGCCGCGAAATACCAGTCGATGAACATCGTCGTGCCGGTCAGCGCATAGACGGTGCCGAGCACGGCGACGAGGCCGAAGAACACGAACACGGCAAGCTCGCCGAACCCGTGATATCCGTACGGATGCCGGCCTCCGACGTAGAACCAGCCGGCCGCCACGCAGCAGGCGCCGACCAGCAGCAGCCACCAGTGTCCGCTGACGGCCGCCACGCCGACGCCGGCGAGGCAAGCGATCGCGGCGTTGCCGGCCGCCGCCGCCAGCACCGCTCGCGGGCTGACGCCGGACGCGACGAGCCGCGGGTAGGCCGCAGCCCGGGATTCCCTGTCGGTGTCGGTGCCGCGAATGCCGTCGCTGTAGTCGTTGGCAAAATTCGCGGCGATCTGCAGGAAGACGGCGACGGCGAGGCACAGCGCGGCAATGGCCCAGAAACGGCCCTCGGCATGCAGGCGGACGGCGGAGGGGGCGAGGTCGGCGAGGCCGACGCCGGCCGACGGCCCGTAGACGGCGCGGGCGTGCGCGAGCGACGCGCCGATGACGACCGGCGCCACGCCGAGCGGCAGCGTCCGCAGTCGCATGCCGGACAAATATTGACGAAGATTCACGCTGCCGATTGTAGCCGCCGGATCGTCACCCGCCAGCGGACTGCCAGAACAACCCAAAAGACGTCACAAACCCGGGCCGAAAGCTCGGGTTCGTGACGTCTTATCGGGTATTGGGAGTACCGACCGGAGTGCCGGAACTCACTCGTGCTCTTCGGAGCCGTCGGAGGACGGGCGGTTGGCCGGGGCGTCCGGATCGGTCGCGGCGTACTGCGGCTGCTCGGGGTTCGTCGGCTCGACGACGATGGCCTCGGCGGTCACTTCTTCCTCGGCGACCGGCTGGGCGGCCGGCTGCTGCTGGGCGGCCGGCTGCGCGTAGGCGCCGGTGTTCTGGACGTAGCCCTGACCGGCGGCCTGCTGCGGCTGCTGCGCGGCGGTACCCTGCTGGACCGGCTGCGGCGCATAGCCCTCGATCCGCTCCTCGCGACGCTCGGTGGCGGCGGCTTCCGGAGCGTAGTCGTTCGGCAGGTACTGGCCGTTCGAGTACTGGAAGCCGATGTTGTCGGCGTACTGCTGCGGCGTGACCGGCGTCGTGGCCGGCTGCGGCGCGTTCGTGTACATCGCGGCGTTGTACTGGAAGCCGACCTGGTTCGGATTGACCGGCGCGGCGGGCGCCTTCTTCGACTGGACCTCGTTGTACTCGGCGACGATCGTGCCGATGAGCAGCAGGATCGCGGCGATGATGATCAGCCATGCGCCGGCCGAGAACGAGTAGGTGTACGTGTAGCCGGTGAGCGACGACGAGGTCGACGATCCGGTCGACGAGCCGCTCAGCATGTACTTGGCGCCGAGTTCGGCGACGGTGTAGATCATCAGGAAGTCGAGCATGATCGTGACGGTCAGCGCCGAGACGTTCTGCTTGATGACGGAGAGCACCGAAACGGCGACGAGGCCGATCAGGATGACCCACGCGATGCCGGTTTCGAGCGTCATCAGGCTCGCCGACGCGGACTGCGTGGTGCCGCCGGTCGAGTAGCCGAAGATCGACGTGCCACCGGTCGTCAGCGTGGCCTGGATGAACGGGACGAAGATGCCGATCAGGCCAACGATCGCGCCGATGATCGTAATCAGCGCGCCGTAGTCGAACTCCTGTCCGGCAACGGTGACGCTACGCTGGCCACCTTGAAAATTTCCGCGGCCCTTGCGTCCCGTGGCGTTCGGCGGCGTCATGCCCGGCGCGCCGGCCGGCTGGCCGCCCTGCATCGGCTGCGCGTAGCGCTGGCCGTCCTGGCCGCCCTGCATCGGCGCGGCCTGCGGGGCCTGCGCGGTCTGGGCCTGCGCGGCCGGTGCGCCCTGCACCGGCTGCTGGGTCGACGCGTCGGCGGTGCCGCTCGCGGCATCGCCCTGCATCGGCTGCTGTGCGCCGGCACCGGCCTGCGGCACCGTCACCGGCTCGATCTCGGTCTGGTTCTCGAAGTCGCCGGTCGGCACGACGGGCTCGGCGGTGTCGCCGGCGGCCTCGTCACTGGTCACCGTCTCGGTCACCGTTTCGGTCTCCTCGACGACTTCGTTCTCGCCATCGGGTCCGGCATTGCGGGTGGGATCGTTCTTGCTGTCCTGATCCATGGCCCCTCCTCCTGAAGTACGAATCGTTCCAAGTTTTCCGCCGGTCGCGCCTGGCGACGTCGGCGGTTCCCTCTTGCGTTACAAGCAACGATAGTGGTTTTCGGCTGGGAAAGAGCTGAAAAACAACGATTTCGGCGAAAAATGGAACGATTCACAGCAAATTGTCAGGAAGCGAGCCCGAATATCACAAGACCCGAGCTCGAGGCTCGGGTCCGTGACATCAACAGGAAGAGATCGGCACAAAATCAGCCGACGAGCGGCTTGACCAGCGGGAACGTGATCGTCTCGCGGATCGTGGCGCCGGTCAGCGCGATCAGCAGGCGGTCGATGCCCATGCCCATGCCGCCGGCCGGCGGCATGCCGACGCCGAGCGCCTCGAGGAAGTCCTCGTCGATGTCGCAGGCTTCCTCGTCGCCGGCGAGCGCGTCCTTGGCCTGCGCGACGAAGCGTTCGCGCTGGACGACCGGATCGTTGAGCTCCGAGTAGCCGGTGGCGAGCTCGAAGCCGCGCACGTACAGGTCCCACTTCTCGACGACGCCCGGAATGGAGCGGTGCGCCTTGACGAGCGGCGACGTCTCGACCGGGAAGTCGCGCACGAACGTCGGCTCGTAGAGCTTGTCCTCGTAGAAGTGCTCCCACAGGTGCTCGACGAGCTTGCCGTGGTTCTCGACGTCGTCGCGCTCGACGCCGAGCCTGTCGGCGATGGCGCCGAGGTGCTCGACCGACGTTTCCGGCGTGATCTCCTCGCCGAGGGCTTCGGACAGCGAGCCGTACATGCTCATCGTCTTCCATTCGCCGCCGAGTTCGTACTCGGTGCCGTCGAGCAGCGTGACCTTCGTCGTGCCGAAGACATCCATCGCCGTCTTCTGGACGAGTTCCTTGGTGAGCGCGGCGATCGTGTCGTAGTTGCCGTACGCCTGGTAGGCCTCGACCATCGTGAACTCCGGGGCGTGCGTGGCGTCGACGCCCTCGTTGCGGAAGTCGCGGTTGATCTCGAAGACGCGGTCGATGCCGCCGACGAGGCAGCGCTTGAGGAACAGTTCCGGCGCGATGCGCAGGTACAGGTCAAGGTCGAACGCGTTCATGTGCGTCGTGAACGGGCGGGCCGCGGCGCCGCCGTGGACGGTCTGCAGCATCGGCGTCTCGACTTCCATGAAGTCGTGCGCCTCGAACGTGTGGCGCAGGCTGGAGACGGCCTTCGAGCGGTTGCGCACCATGTTGCGGATGCGCTCGTCGGCGATCATGCCGATGTACGGCTTGCGGGTGCGGGTGTCCTCGTTGAGTTCCTTGTGCAGCGCCGGCAGCGGCTGCAGCGCCTTCGAGGCGATCTTCCAGTCGTTGGCGAAGACGGACAGCTCGCCGGTCTTCGACGCGACGATCTTGCCGTGCAGGAACAGGTGGTCGCCGAGGTCGACGAGCTGCTTGAACTGCTTGAGCGAGTCGGCGCCGACGACCTTCTTCGAGATCATGCCCTGGATCTTCGTGCCGTCGCCGGCCGACAGCTGCACGAAGCACAGGCCGCCGGCGTTGCGGATGAACAGCACGCGGCCGGCGATGCCGACCTCGTCTTCCGTCTCGGCGCCCGGTTCCAGCGTCAGGTTGCCGTCGGCGTCTTCGTAGCGCTTGCGGACGTTCTCGATGGTGTCGGTCACGTCGAGCGTCACCGGATAGGGATTGACGCCGTCGCGCAGCATCATCGCGCGCTTGGCGACGCGCATCTGCACCTGCTCGGGGTGGCCGAGCGGGCCGAACTCGCCGTTGCTCGGGTCCACGGCCTCGTCGAGCGTCGCGTCGTCGTTGATCTTCTGCGCAATCGCCGCGTCCTGCTGCAGCAGCATTTCGGCGTGCTCGACGGTGCTCATCGTATTCATGAACGTGGCCGTGTCTTCTTCCACGGCCTCGGTCTCTTCGTTGTTCAGATTCTCTTCAATCTGGGATT
Source organism: Bifidobacterium choloepi (assembly GCF_010667615.1). Lineage (GTDB taxonomy): Bacteria > Actinomycetota > Actinomycetes > Actinomycetales > Bifidobacteriaceae > Bifidobacterium > Bifidobacterium choloepi. The sequence goes on from NZ_VYSG01000001.1 coordinate 719,700, forward strand.
CTCGGGTCTCGTCCATAAGTTCACAGTGTATCGCCGCGCCACTACCAACCGGACAGGAACGATTCATGCGACCATTTCCCGTTCCGCCAGACGTTACGAATCGTCCCGTTCGCCGCTCGCCGGAAAATTTGTAACGATTCTCGCCCCGGAATCGTTATGAATTATTCCGGTCGTCGCCCATCGGAAAATTTGTAACGATTCTCGCCCAGGAATCGTTACGAACAATTCCAGCCGCCGCCCATCGGAAAATTCGTAACGATTCCCGCCCTCAAATCGTTACAAACAATTCCAGCGGCCGCCCGTCGGAAAATTCGTAACGATTCCCGGCCGCCAAACGTTACAAATTCTTCCGTTCTCCTCCCATCGGAATATCCGTAACGATTTCCGGCCCGCAACTGTTACAGATCGGCCGAATCGTCGTCGATCGGAAAAAATAGAACGATTCTCGCCCAATAATCGTTATCATTTTTTCCGGCCAGCATTCAGCGGAAAATTCGTAACACCCCCTTCGTCGGGATACCCAACCGAACGGCATCAAGTAAACACAACGCAACACGCTGTACAGTTTGACTTGGATTTTCGACAGCTCCACAATGATGGCGCCATTTTGGTAAAGCGCCCTTACAAAGAGGCCTTTTACCACCGTTTTGCAACGCCGCAATGCCATGAATGGCACCGTCCCGGACCGGGCGGAAACACTGTCGCCACAGCAGCTTCGACGATGATGCTCCCGAGGCCGTCCGGAGCGGTAGATGCAATGAAGCACACCAACCACCATCAACGAAGAAGTTGCAATGACCACCACAGAAGCGGCATCCATGCCGAAGTTGAGCAAGGAGATCGAGGACCGGCTGCGGTACCCGAATCCCCAGTGCATCCGCACGAACTGGGTCGACCTCGACGGCGAATGGGAGTTCTATCTTCCGCCATCCTCCTCCCCCGTTCCCGACGGCGCCGGCAACAACGCGCTGTTCGACGACCCGGCGACGCTCGCGGCCGTCAATTCCGTCGAGTTCCCGGAATTCGACCGCACGATCACCGTCCCGTATAGCTACACGTTCCCGAAGTCCGGCGTGAAGGAGCCGGCCTATCATCCCGTTGTCTGGTACCGGCGCGGGTTCGCGCTCGATCCGCGGCCCGCAAGGCGGTACATGCTGCATTTCGAGGCCGTCGACTACGCCTGCGACGTCTGGATCAACGGCCACCACGTCGGCTCGCACCGCGGCGGCATGACACCGTTCATGTTCGACATCACGCCGTACCTGGCGGCACGTGACGGCGACGATTCGTCCGCCACGGTCTCCAACGAGATCGTCGTCAAGGCCGTCGACTTCAACAGGCCCGACCAGCCGCTCGGCAAGCAGTCGTGGAAAGACACGAACTTCGCCTGCTGGTACACGAGGACGATCGGCATCTGGCAGAGCGTGTGGATCGAGGAGGTCGGCGCCACCTATCTCGCCGACTTCGTCATGACGCCGCACGTCGCCGACTCGAAGCTGTCCGTCGACGCCGAACTCGACGACCTGAAGAACGCGTCGCTGCGCTACCGCGTTACCTTCCACGGCGAGCCGGTAGCCGATGGCGCCGTCTCGTTCACCGGCGGACGCGCCCGCTTCGACATCCCGATGCAGGACTGGCACGCCGACACCGGCATCCGCACATGGAGTCCGGAAACGCCGGATCTCTACGACATCGACTTCGACGTCGTCGTCGACGGCGAGACCGTCGACAGTGTCTCGAGCTACTTCGGCATGCGCGACATCTCCGTCGACGACGGCCTGGTCTTCCTCAACGACCAGAAGTACTACATGAAGCTGCTGCTCAACCAGGGCTACTATCACGACGGCGGCCTGACCGGCACGGCGGCCGAAGTCGCCGGCGACATCGAGAAGATGAAGGCGATGGGCTTCAACGGCAACCGCATCCACCAGAAGCTCGAGAGCCACCGCGCGCTCTACCTGTGCGACGCACTCGGCTTCATCGCGTGGGCGGAGTTCCCGAGCGGCTACGAGTTCGGCCCGACTCTCGTCGGCAACATCGAACGCGAGTTGCCGGCCTACCTCGCCAAGCACGTCAACCATCCGGCCGTCTTCGCCTACGTCCTGATGAACGAGTCGTGGGGCGTCTTCGATATCGTCCACAGCAAGCGGCAGCAGGACTTCGTCAACTCGCTGTACTGGCAGGCGAAGGCCTACGATCCTTCCCGCCTCGTCATCGGCAACGACGGCTACGAGCAGGTCATGACCGACGTGTGCACGCTGCACGACTACAACGCCGACGCCGACGACCTGCTGAAGACCTACGAGGGCCGCGAACAGGAGGTCAAGGACGGCGCACCGTCGCCGATGTCCGGCAGGCGGGCGTGCTGCCCCGGCTACCGGCATCTCGACGTGCCGCTGATGATCACCGAATACGGCGGTGTGGCCTACGAGACCGACGGACACCAGTCCGATTCGTGGGGCTACGGCGACCGCATCGCCACGCCGGACGAGGTCGTCGCGCAGATTCGCGCGCTGACGAAGGCCGTCATGGACATCGACTACTGCGTCGGCTTCTGCTACACGCAGACGACCGACGTCGAGCAGGAAGTCAACGGCCTGCTCGACCACGCCCACGACTACAAGTTCGACCCGCAGGAGATCCGCAAGATCATGTTGTCGGGTCAGACCTACGGCTACGTCAAGGTCTGACCCGGACGCTTCCCGCTAGCCGGAGCCTTCCCAAGGCTGCGTCGGCGCCGGCTAGTGGACCGGACATCCCCTCTTCCATCATCACGAACGTGCCGGCTTGCCAGCACGCGGGCGCGAGCTCGCCCCGATGACGGGCGAATCGTTCCATTTTTCCAAACCCAACCCAGAAAAGAACAGAATCATGACCAGTTCAACGACAACGACGTCGTTGCCTGCTCCGTCCGCCAGCGGCGACGTGAGCAACGACCAGAGCAACAAGAACGACAAGGTGACGGTGAAGGAGTACGCGGCGTACTTCTGCTACGGCTTCGGCCAGTGCTTCAGCTACGGCATCATCGGCAGCTTCATCCTGATCTACTACACCGACGTTGTCGGCATCTCGTCGGCGATCGCGAGCGCCATCTTCCTGATCGCCCGACTGTGGGACGCGATCTTCGACCCGCTGGTGTCCGGCTTCATGGACTCCCGCGCGCCGAGGAAGAGCGGCAAGTTCCGTCGCTGGATGAAGATCGCGCCGATCTTCGTCGTCGTCGCGACGATCTGCTGCTTCATCAACCCGGGCATCTCGCTGACCGGCAAGATCGTGTTCTGCGGCGCCACCTACATCCTGTGGGGAACTTGCTATGCGTTCTCCGACATTCCGTTCTGGTCGATGTCGACCGTCATGTCCCGCAACCGCCAGACTCGTACCGACCTGGTGACCATCGCCAATATCGGCGTGTCCGCCGGCATCGGCATGGCCAGCATCATGATGCCGGTCATGCTCGCCCAGTTCGAGAAGAGCCACACGCCGTCGCAGAGCTACCTGATCGCCGTCGCCATCATGATGCTCGCCGGCTTCATCATCATGGAGTTCGGCTACAAGTTCACGAAGGAGCGCGTCTCGGCGGCCGCCAAGGGCGAAAAGCTGACGTTCGGCCAGGTGTTCCAGGCCGCGAAGGCCAACAAGTACATGCTGATGATCCTCGGCGTGTTCTTCCTGAAGTTCTTCATGGAAATGGTCAACAACATGATGGTCTACTTCTTCACCTACAACATGGGTGACGCGGACCTCATGACCGGCTTCGGCCTGATCGGCACGTTCAGCGCGCTGACCTACTTCCTGATCCCGGTGCTGACGCGACGGTACAAGAAGATTTCCATCGTGCGCGTGCTATTCGTCGCCGAGATCATATTCCGTGTCATCTTCTTCTTCGTTGGCTACGCAAACACGGCGCTGACGTTCGTGTTCATCGCCATCACGTGGTGCCTGTACAGCATGAGCAACCCGATCCTGTCCGCCATGCTCGCCGAGACGATCGAATATAGCCAGGTCAAGACCGGCTACCGCGCCGAGGCTGTAGTCTTCGGTGGCCAGACGTTCTCGAGCAAGCTCGCGATCGCGATCGGCGGCGCGACGACCGGCCTGCTGCTGACGTTCCTCGGCTACCAGCCGAACGCCACGCAGACGCCGGAGACGCTCAAGGGCCTGTTCATCATCATCTCCATCCTGCCGGCCCTCGGCGCACTGCTCAAGCTGCTCGTGCTGTGGAAGTTCGACTACACGGAGGATGTCTTCAAGAAGTGTCAGCAGATCCTGATCCAGCGCGGCGCCGCTGGCTACGAAACCTCGTCGGACGACATCCCGTCGGATCCGAAGGACATCCAGGAAGGCATACTCGACGAATAGTCGAACGATTCGCACGATCCTTCCTTCTTCTTGATGTCACGAAACAGAAAAGTACTAATCCCCTGGAAGGGGATCGGCGAGGCGAAGACGAGCCGAGGGATCGACTTACGAAACGTAATCAGTTGCGTTCCGCAAGTCGACCCCTCGCTTCGCGCTGTCGCGCTCAGCGATCCCCTTCCAGGGGATTATTGGTGTCGTATATTCAGTCGGTCACGTAGCCAACCGAGTGACTTGCGTCCATGATCGAGTGGATCTGGGCGGGGGTGAACTTCGGCTGGTGGTTGTGATTCATCAGGCCGTTGACTTCCTGCTCGACGTCGGTGGCCTGCGTGTAGCAGAAGCCGACGCAGTAGTCGATGGTCATGACGGCTTCGGTGAGTGCCTTGATCTCGGCGAGGACCTGGTCGCCGGAGGCCATGCGCGGACCGTAGCCCCACGAGTCGGCGCGCTGGCCGTTGGGTTCGTAGGCGACGCCGCCGTATTCGGTCATCAGGAACGGCACGTCCTGGTGGCTGTAGCCGGGGCAGAACGAGCGGCGGCCCGACATCGGCGATGGCGCGCCGTCCTTGACGTCCTGCTCGTGTCCCTTATATATGGCGGTCAGGCTGGCGGCATTGTCGTTGTAGTCATGGATAGTGCACAGGTCGGTCTTGACCTGCTCGAAGCCGTCGTTGCCGATGGCCAGTCGCGACGGATCGTAGGCGCGCGCCTGCCAGTACAGGGAGTCCACGAAGTCCTGCTGCTGCTTCGAATGCACGATGTCCATCGTGCCCCACGATTCGTTCATCAGGACATAGGCGAACACGGACGGATGGTTGACGTGCTTGGCGAAGTACGCCGGCAGCTCGCGCTGGATATTGTCGACAAGCGCGGGCCCGAATTCGTAGCCGCTCGGGAACTCGGCCGTCGCGAGGAAGCCGAGCGCGTCGCACAGGTACAGCATCCGGTGGTCCTCGATTTTCTGGTGGATGCGGTTGCCGTTGAAGCCCATCGCCTTGAGCGTGGCGATGTCGGCGGCGAACTCGTCCGGCGTGCCGGTCATGCCGCCGTCGGGATAGTAGCCCTGGTTGAGCACGAGTTTCAGGTACGTCTTCTGGTCGTTGAGGAAGACCAGGCCATTGTCGACGGAGATGTCGCGCATGCCAAAGTAGCTCGAGACGCTATCAGTCGTCTCGCCGTCGACGACGACGTCGAACGTCACGTCATAGAGGAACGGCATGTCGGGACTCCACATCCACACGCCGGTCGGCGAGCTCAGGTCCATCATCGGGATGTCGAATCGTGCCCGGCCGCCGGTGCACATCACGCTGCCGGACGTCACCGGCTGGCCGTGGAACGTCACCGTGTAGCGGAGCTGCGCCGGCTTGAGATTGTTGATCGCTGCGTCGACCGACAGTCGGTAGTCGCTTGCGTGCGGCGTCATCGTGAACGATTCGAGATATGTCTCGCCGGCTTCCTCGATCCACACGCTTTGCCAGATGCCGATCGTCCTCGTGTACCAGCAGGCGAAGTTCGTGTCCTTCCACGACTGCTTGCCGAGCGGCTGGTCGGGACGGTTGAAGTCGACGACCTTGACGACGATCTCGTTGGACGACTTGGCGGAAGAATCGTCCGAAGCGTTGACAGCGCCGCTGGCTGACGCAGTCAGGTACGGCGTGACGTCGAAGGCGAACGGCGTCATGCCGCCGCGGTGCGAGCCGACGTGGTGGCCGTTGATCCAGACATCGCAGGCGTAGTCGACGGCCTCGAAATGCAACAGGTAGCGCTTGCCAGGCCGGACGGCGAGACCGAACGACCGGCGGTACCAGACGACCGGATGGTAGGCGTCCTCGCTGACGCCGGACTTCGGGAACGTGTAGCTGTACGGCACGGTGATCGTGCGGTCGAATTCCGGAAACTCGACGGAATCGGCGGCCGCGAGCGTCGCCGGATCGGTGTCGAGAGCGTTGTTGCCGGGATGCTCCGGCAGCGTCGCCGAGGCCGGCGGGATATGGAAATCCCACTGGCCGTCAAGATTGACCCAGTTCGTGCGCACGCACTGGGGATTCGGATACTTGAGCCGCTCGGCGATCTCCGGAGGAATCGTCGGCGCGGCTGCCGCTTGCGTAGTGGTCATGGCAACTTCTTCCACGATGAGGTGTGTCTTGCTGTTGCCATTGTGCACCTTATATATATGTTTCTCCCGCGGCGGGAAATGGGAAGGAAACGGCAAAGACGTCACAAACCCGGGCTGCAAGCCCGGGTTTGTGACACGACAGACAGGATTGACACTTACTGCATCACCTTGTCGTACTGCGTCCTCACTTCATATTCGAGGTCAGCATGGTCCTGTTCGAGCACCTTGAAGTGGGCCCGGGCGCAGTCGATCTTGGATTGCTCCTCGGGACGAGTGGCGACCACGCCGTTCTTGCCACCCTTCGTCTCGACGACAAAGTACAACCGCTTCTCGCCGTCCTTCTCCTCGACATATGCCCAGTCGGGGTTATAGGAGCCGAATGGTGTGTCGACAGTGAAGCTGTCGGGCAGTTTCGTACAGAACAAGATGTTGTCGGCACGGTCAAGCTGCTGTGCAAACGGTTGTTCGACGGTTACCGAGTCGTACACCACGTAGTCGTAGAGCCACTTTTCCAGGTTGCTAGGAGGAAATGCGTTCTGCCCCCGGTATCCTTTCATGTCCTGCGACCACAGGATATCGGGCGTATACCATTCGTCTTCGGGAAGCTTGGTATATACGATTCCCCGCGGCAGCACCACGCGCTTGGCTTTCTTGATGCACGCTGTCACCTGCGTGAGGAACGTGACCGGATCGATCGCGAACTCGTCGAGTCGTCCGCAGTCTTCCAGAATGCGCTTGAGCGTGTGCCTCGTCAGTCCGACAACGTCCTGCAATTCCTTGATCGGATCAGGCAGCACGTATTGGGATTTTTCCGGCGTGGTGACAACAGACATTCGGGAGTCGCTGGTCGAGATGCCAGCATCGTCGATGTCGAGCGTGGACCGGTAGCTGTGGATCTCGACCGGACGAATCTTCTCCATGTTCTGGATGTTCTCGATCGACTGCCGGATGAGCATCTCGCTGTCGACATTCAGTTCGAACTTGGTACGGGGACGGATGCGGTCCCACAGTTCCTGGAACGCACGGCTTTCCAGCGCCTCATCGTTGACCTTGACGTCCACTTCCTCGGCCTTGTTCTTGATCTGGATCTTGGCCGCCTTGTGGATGATCACCTGCTCGATCTGGTCGCGCATCGGCTCGAACTCTTCGGGAAGTTCGAGGTCTCCTTCCTCCGTCTTCTCTTTCAGTTCGGGAGTGATCTCGCCTTTCTCAGTGATGAGTTCGCGCTTCTTGAAGTCGTCGTACAGTGCCTTCGACTTGTCGAAGCCGAGCAGCTGTTCGGTTGTCTCGCCATGCTCGTCCACCAGATACAGATTGGTGAACGATTCGGGCGTGAGGACGCCGAACTTGAATCCAGCCTGTTCGAACTCGGACTGCAGCCCCTTGGCGAAGTCACTGTAGGATTCGTTGGCCACGACCGTCAGCGTGTTGACTTCCGGATCGAAGCATCGCTGGCCATGCTGGTTCACGCACAGGCGCAGGCCACGGCCGATCTTCTGACGCTTCGTCATCGTGTCCTTGGTCTCCACGAGCGTGCAGATCTGGAAGACGTTCGGATTGTCCCAGCCCTCCTTCAGGGCGGAGTGACTGAAGATGAACGAGTAATCCTTGTTCTTGTCCTTGCCGTCAGGGAGCGAGATCAGGGTTTCCTTCTCGCGCATGATGAGCTGGAACGTGTCGGTATCGGCTGCCGTCGTGCCGCTGGTGTCCTTCAAGCGATGCTTCTTGTCCTCGGAGAAGTAGCCGGTGCGAACCCTCTTCGGATCCTCGATCAGAGCAATACCAGCTTTCTCGAACCGCCGCTTCCACTTGGCGCTCGTAACGAGATCGCGGTATTCCTCGTCGAACATGCGGGCATATTCGCCGTCGACGATAGCGTCGTCCTCATAGTCGCGATACTTGGCGACCTTGTCGATGAAGAACAGCGATAGTACCTTGATGCCGCGTGGTTCAAGCGACAGCTGAGCCTCGAGATGGTCCTCGATAGTACGGCGAATCTGGGCACGCTTGACGAGCGTTTCCTCCACGTCACCTTTCGCCTCGCCAACTTCCAGATATTCTCCATTCTGGAATTCAATCGATTCCATCCCGGAAGTCGTGTCTATGTTGCTGACAATCCATCCGGCCTCGTAGTCGACGTTGTCGCCGCTTCGTTCGTACAGGTCCTGGCCGACCTTGACCTGAATGCTCTTGCGCTTCTGGCCGCCGTCCTTCTGCTTGACGTCCAGCGTCACCTTCGCGCGGAACGGATCACGGCTCACCGAATCGAGACGGATAAAGGCACCGTTGAGGTTTTCCTCGGACAGCACCGAGTCCACGCAAATGCCCTTGACCAGGTGCTCCTGAAATGCGTCGACCGGCGTCAGCCGGTACACCATGTTGTAGCGTTCCTTGTGCGTGGCCGAGTAACGCAGCACATACAGCGGATTGAGACTCCTGATCGCCTTCTTGGCCTTGGGAGTATTGTCGACACTCTGCGGCTCGTCGATGATGACGATCGGCTTGCATTCGGCGATCAGTTCCTGGGGAGAATGACCGCCGGACAGCTTTTCACTCCTGCGATGGAACAAGTTCGACTTGTCATCGTCACCGTTCTTGTCGAAAGCCTTGTTGAACGCGCCGATGTTGATAACCATCACTTCGACTGAGGAGCGTATAGCAAAATTGTCTACGGTACTCATGTTGCCGGAATCGTATACGAAGAAGTCCAATGGTACGCCGTCATAGAGCATATTGAAGTGATCCTTCATCGTTTCGAAGGATTTTTTCACACCCTCACGGATGGCGACAGATGGCACAACGATGACGAATTTCGTCAAGCCGTAGCGTTTGTTGAGCTCGTAGATCGTGCGGATATACACGTAGGTCTTGCCCGTGCCCGTTTCCATCTCGACGGTGAAGTCACGCAGACGACCGTCGGTCATAACCTTGGTTTTAGGCAGGCAGCCGCGTTCCTGCACGGCATGAAGATGGTCGGTAAGGATCTTCTCGGATACACGCAGGTCATTGGCGAAGCCGATGCGCATTCCCGATTCTTCTTCATCTACACCTTTCATCCAGCCTTCGGTAATACCAGCTGTGAAACGAGATGCATGGAATTGTTGGTCTTCGAACAAATCGGCAACGGCATTTACCGCGTCCAGCTGGTACTGCTGGTTGCCGGAGTACTGAAATTTCAACGCCATGTCATACCGTCCTCAGTTCGATGGCCTCGCCATCACCCGAACTACGGCTAAAAATGGCTTCGGCGTTCAGCTTTAGGTTATCGTCCAACACGGAATCGAGCATCAGCACGCGCCGCGGCCGGTCTTCCAATGTGGCGATATGCTCCAGCACGGAGACCGTTAGCCCCTTGTCCATACAGCAGATCAATTCGCCTCTGGCCACTGACCAGCAAGTGTAGCCGTCAATATCCAGCGTCTCGATGGGCAGCGACAGGTCGAGGCCCCACTTGAGCATGACTTCGAACAGGAGGTCCTCGTTCGAGCGTCCTTCTTTCACCATGTCGTCGATCAGTAGGATTTCGTCGGATGACTCAGGAGCCTCCAAATTCGAGGAATCCAGTGTCAACACGCGGAACCCGATGTCGGGCACCGTCTTCACGTCACCATCAAGCGACGGTTGGCGATTGGCTTCCTCGATCTCGTTCTTGATCTTTTGGCCGGCGCGGCGAATGCGTTCCTCGCCAAGTTCACAGATGGTCCCATATCCATCCTTCGCGGCTTCAGACTGATCGGAACACGCTTCGGGGAGCTGCACCATAATGAAGCGTCGTCTTCCGCCATCTTCTGTATTCAATTGCATCATGGCATCAGCCGACGAAGCAGAACCAGAAAAGAAATCCAATGTTACGTCGTTTCCCGCTACTCCGCACAACTTAGCGCATCTAACAATGAGTTCAGTCGGCTTAGGCGTGTCGAAAATATTGGTTGTCCCAAACAGTTCCTTCATCTCGGCTTTCGTTTGCCTCATTGCAGGGAGGTCGTTCCATATGGTCATCCAAGGTTTCGTGGGATTATCTTTCGCATATTCACGAGTATAAGGAATCCATTTACCGTTTCTCTGCTCCCAAACAAGTTCATCTGCTTCTTGCAGACGACGGACGCTTTCCAATCCAGCAGCCCAGCACCCCTCTTTTCCATCTTCCCTAATGGGCCATACTTCAGTACCGTCTGGAGCTGTAAGAGGGTAGAACATGGTGGGTCTATCTGACCTCAAACTATTTTTCCCATTCTTTCGCAATAATCTATCGCGCCAAAATCGACCATTTTCATCAGGGCCTTTATATGCATTGACTATTTCAGGAGCGTCCCGTTGCATCAAATCAACATTTCTTGCATCTTTGCAATACGCAAGTACATATTCATGATCGGACGTAACTGAAACGTGGTTATCATTTGGACTATCTACTTTGCGCCAAATAAAGCAAGCGATGAAATTCGACGGCCCAAAGATATCGTCAAGCAATTTCCGAAGGTTGGTTTGTTCACCGTCATCAATGCTGATAAAGATAACACCATCATCGCTTAGTAGTTCTCGCGCTAGTCGGAGTCGAGGATACATCATGCTACACCAAGCAGAATGGAACCGGCCATCCGTTTCGGGATGTGCTTTACTTTCCTGACCGGTCTGCCGCTTGTAGTTCTCGATCGGGTCACCGAACTTGTCATTGTAAACGAAGTCGTGGCCCGTGTTGTACGGCGGGTCGATGTAGATCATCTTGACCTTGCCATGGTATGAGCGCTGCAGCAACTTCAATACTTCGAGGTTGTCGCCTTCGATATAGAGGTTCTTCGTCGTGTCCCAGTTGACGCTCTTGTCCTTCTGCGGACGCAACGTAGCCGTCGACGGTGTCTGCGACTGCCGGATGGCGTCATGCTTGCCAGGCCACGTAAACGCATAGCGTTCCGGCCCGTCGTCGACCTCGTCGCCGAGGATCTCGCGCAGCTTGTCGAAATCGATGTGGCCGTCCTCGATAATCTCCGGAAATAGTTGCCCAAGCTTCTCGATGTTCTCCCGCACGATGTCGGCCGATTCCAACGACAGCCTAGTCGGTTCCTCAGTCATGGCATAGCTCCTTGATATGGTCCACTAGAATTTGCGCTTCTTCTTTTTTACTCGCTTCGAGCACGCGAATCTCGGCTGACTCGCCAATAGACAGGTCCTTGTTCCGGCGTCTGGACTGCAGGTCGACGATTTCCCTATCCAGTCGCTTGAACTGCAGGAGTTCCTGCCGCATGACAGCACGCTGTATCCCGTCCGACTGCGGTATGAATCCAAGAAATGATCGCGCATCGGCAAACAGCACGGCGTCCTGCATGGCGGTGACAAAGTCGAGCAGGTCGTGTTGCGATAACTGAGGATACCGGAATGTCTGCCAGAACGGCATGGCATCCTCGCTAGAGGAACGCGGCAACTCGATCGTCTCCACGCGTTCGAGCACAACAGCACTCTCTTCGGCCAAGCTCTTGCGCTTGAGACCGACCGACACCATGCTCCGGTTGCCGGGTTCATCCACCTCGATTAGCAGGACAGTCGGATTCGGGAACGTACGATGCAGGATCGTCACAATGTCATTTGTCCGCTGCCACGAGTTCAGCAGACAGGATAAATAAAGCACGGCCTGAATGTCATGGTCTTCGTCGACATGGGCCGGGATGCCGGTATTGGACTTGGCCAGCGTGGCAAAGCTGTGCAGTTCCCGGAGGTTCCCGAGCGTTTTCTGTTGCTTTTTCGACAGGGCGGCATGCGCCACGATTGCCGTCTTGGGAATGCGCCTGCCATCCAACGCCGTCTCCGGTAGTTCAAGATAATTATTCCATGCAATCGTCATGAATCGTCACCTCAATACGACGAACGACACAAGCGAGTAGTCGTCAAAACCAGCAACGCCGGTCGTCAATGGTGCTCCGAGATCGAACAGGCTGTCGATGCCACCCTTTTCCTCCGTGCCGTTAATGCTCTTGACTACTGCATCCAGCAACTTCGAATAGTGACTCATGTCTTCGCCGTCGTGCGTGACACGGTTGAACCGGTCGCACAGTTCCCTTATGGGTTCGGTCTGTCCTGCGCAGACGGCGCGCATATAGTCGAGAGCCATCTTGGGATGGGCATGCGTAGTCTTGACGTTGCCCTTGTCACTGACATAGACAACGCAATAGGGGAACGTCGGATTCGATTCGCGAGAGCCTTTCGATTCATCGTTCTGTCGCAGACAGAAGATCACACCCGGCTCGAGTTCGTCGCGCAACGCATCCGGAATGGGCGCGACGGCGTGCATCCCCATCGGCGCTTCGTCGAGTTCTCCCGGATGTGATTCGACGTAACGCTTCAATTCGACGCGGAAATCATCAAGCGCGAAGTCGGTGATGGAGATGTTGCCGGCGATGTCCTCGAGGTCGAGCACCTCATGCTGCAACTGCTGCAACTGACGCTTGCGATATTGCAGGTCGTTCATTTCGTCGTTGCGCTTGCCCTCGAGTACGTTTTCGTCGCCAGTGGCGGAAGAATCGAGCAATACCATGCGGTTCCTGACACGTCCCTCAAGCTGGATGTATTCGTCCAAGTCCATGTCCGGCCAGAAGTCGACCAACTGGATACGTTTGTTGATGGAACCGAGACGGTCGATGCGGCCAAAGCGCTGGATGATGCGTACGGGATTCCAGTGAATGTCGTAGTTGATCAGGCAATCGCAGTCCTGTAGGTTCTGGCCCTCACTGATGCAGTCGGTGGCGAAGACAACGTCGATCTCGCCCTGCGAGCGCTTGTCGTCCGGCAGTTCCTTCGAATGCGGCGAGAAGCGCGCCAGCACTTCCTCGAACGTGGTCCGCTTCATCTTCAGTGTCGACTGGGCGCCGCCGGCGCCGGTCACCAATGCGCTTTCCACGCCGAAATCGGCCTTCAACAGGCCGGACAACGTGTCATAGAGATATCGGGCCGTGTCCGCGAAGGCGCTGAACACGAGAATTTTCCGGTTCCCGTCGTTGTAGGGCGTGTGCTCGATCTTCTCCTGCATGAAGTCGCACAGTTCGGCCAGTTTCTTGTCACGTTCCGGAGTGACTTCGCTGGCGTAGCCCAGCAGCCGTTCGAGAATGTCGATGTCGCCGCCGAGCTCGTCGCGCACCTTGACAGCGTCGATGTCGCGCAGATCCACATTCACCTTGCCGGCGGCCTGAAATTCCTCGGCGTCGTCGTCCTCGTCGAAAGACGAAGCCAGTTCGGCGTCGGAGAACGGCGCGAGTGGGCCGCGCTGCACTTTGTCCAGCTGTTCGTCCAATGTGCGCGCTCCTGCAAGAATGCGCTCCAGCGACAGGCGGAAACTGGAAATGCTGCTCTCCAGACGCTTCAACAGATTCACGCGCATCAGGCCGGCGATGGCCTGGGTGCGATTCTTCTGGGCCTGGAAATTCGTGCCCCAGGAATCACCGTACTGTTCAACGTACTTCGCCTGCCTGTCCGGCATCACATAACCCAGCAGCTGGAACTGGGAAAAGCGCAGTTGCGCGATGAGATCGTTCAGGTCAGCGATTGGCGGCAACTGGCCTTCCGTGTCGATGGAGGGGTGCTTCGAGATCGGCTTCAACCGCTCCGGGAACTGGTTGTCACCGTTGGAGGCGTAGTACTTGGCGATGTGCTTTCGGCCACGCGCGATCGTGAAGATGTCCAGCAGCTTGAAATAGTCGCTGTTGAGCGACTCGACGAACGACTGGGTAGTGCGCTCCACGTCGGGTAGTTCGCTCCATTCCTTGAACCGTTGCTGTGCTGTTTTCGTCACGTAGTTGATGCTGGGGATGCCGTCTGACTGGGCCAGATAGGCATCATCGTCCTCGGTGATGATGTCGAGCTGGTTGCGCAGGTCAAGCAGTCGGTTGTTCACAGGCGTGGCGGAAAGCATCAGTACCTTCGTCCGGACGCCGGACTTGACGATGTCGTTGAGCAGGCGGTCGTACCGCGACTCCGTGGTGGTGTCGGTGGGACGATTGCGGAAGTTGTGGGACTCGTCAATAACGACGAGGTCATAGTTAGCCCAGTTCAACGTCTCGAGATTGATGTCGCCACTCATGCCACGGTGCTGTGACAGATCGGTGTGGTTAAGCACGTCGTAATTGAAACGATCGTCGGCCAGAATATTGCGGGTGTCATTGCCGCGATACATGGTCCAGTTGTCCCGCAGGCGCTTCGGAGCCAGCACCAGCACACGATCATTGCGCAGCTCGTAGTACTTGATAATGGCGAGCGCCTCGAACGTCTTGCCAAGACCCACGCTGTCAGCGATGATGCAGCCCTTGTATTTTTCCAGCTTGCGGATGGCTCCGACGACGCCGTCCTTCTGGAAGTCATACAGCCTATTCCACACGACGGTGTCTTGAAAGTTCAGGCCGGGCTTGATGGGGTCCGATTCTTCCTCGTCGATGAAGTCGCGGAAGATGTGGAACAACGTGAGGAAGTACACGAATTCCGGTGCGTTCTCTCGGTAGAGTGTTTCCACCTGTTCGATGACCTGACTCGTCACGTCCTCGAGGAGATCCGGATTCTGCCAGAACTGACTGAACATATTACGATAGGGCTGTGCCTCGGCCGTAGTCTCGAGATGGCTGATTGCGGAAATGACGTCGGGACGACGTTCATAGCCGAGGCCTTCCAGGGTAAACGGGTTGTTCGGCCCCATGAAGGCCTGCATGGATGAATCGCCATTCTCGATCACGTAGGTCGAGCCCGTCTGCAGCTGATTCGCCGTCTTTACCGACTTGAAGCGAGCATGCGAGCGCAACCACTGGGCACACTCATGCGCCAAGGCACGCTGACTCAGGTTGTTGCGCAGCGTCAATTCCAAGTCGACGCCGCCGACGCCACGTTCGCGTTCATGCTGCAAGAGTGCGAATTCCTTTGGTTCCTTGGCATCGGCCATGCGCTTGACGAAGGTGGGCTCGCTGAAGATGAAGTTCAATTCCTCGACGTCCTGCAGTTCCTCGCGCATGCGTCCGTACGCGAAAATCGTGAAGTAGGATGCGATCACCGACATCTTCGCGTCACGGTCTATCGCATTTCCCAGAGCATCGCCCAGCTTCGCGGGCCCAACATTGTCGAGAAGCTTCATGGCTCCTTATTCTACGGATATTCTGGGGAACCGATGTGAGCTTCGCGGGGAGATGCGACATTAAGAGAGATAGGCTTTCCCGAAGAACGCCTTCTCATGCCGGAGTCACTCACCGACGAGGTTGGAGTAGTAGACGGTTCGGCCGGCCAGGACGTCGGCGTAGAAGCCCTCCTTCCAGTGAATGAAGTCGATGGCTTCGTTCAGGTCGTCCTGCTTGCGACGAACTTTTTCATGGTTCATGTCACAATCCCGGGACCGGATCCCGGGATTGTGACATTTTTGGTTATCCGCACTTTCCCGCCACGTCCGGCAATTCCTCCGGCGATAATAAGCGATCATAATTTTTTACTCTAGAGACACGCCGTTTTTTCATTTGATTCTGCAATCTTTTTACCGTTACAGTTACTGACATCGACGCGAGGTTAAGCTACTTATCCCACACGAAACATGGGATAACGAGCAATGAAGACTAGCGCTACTAATAAATAAAAATCCTTTATCAAGAAAATAACTATCACGCCATAACAAAAATTCATACCATGTAACGGAGTAAAAAATGACCATCAATCGCAGGGAAGAGTTCAGGAACATCGCCAACGGTACGGCCGGCGTGCCGTACCTGACGTCGGCGTGGCAGCATCTGGTCGGCCACGAGTACGGCGCCGGGGAGTTCTCGAGCGCCTATGTCGACTTCGTCAGGCGCTGGGACTGGGACTGGGTGAAGATCAACCCGCGCGCCGTCTACTACTCGGAGGCGTGGGGCAACGTCTACGACGAGAACGACTATGGCGGCTACGTCATCCCGAAGAAAGTCAAGTCGATCATCGAGTCGCCGGTCGATATCGGGAAGATCGGCAAGCTCGACGTCGCGAAGAGCGCCCCGCTCATCGAGGCAACCGAGGCGGCGTCGCTCATTCGCAACGACCTGCCGGACCGCGGCGTCATCCAGACGGTGTTCTCCCCGCTGTCGGTGCTGCTGCAGATCGCCGACCTGCCGCTCTATCCGGGCGACGAGTTCTCCGATCCGGCCGACGGCGTCACGGTCGAATCGTTCCTGTTCGAGCAGCCGGAAGCCGCGAAGCTCGCTCTCGACAACATCGCGGCCACGCTCGCCGACTACGCCGCCAATCTTGTCCGGCCGATCGAGGACGGCGGCGCCGGACTCGACGGCATTTTTTACGCCGTCACCGGCACCGTCTCCGACGACTATTTCGACGCCGCGAAGTACGCCGAGTATTCGCAGCCTTACGACCAGATCGTCCTCAACGCCATCAAGGAAGCGAACCCGGACGCCGTCGTCCTGCTGCACACCTGCCGGTCGAACTCCCATCCGGAGTGGTTCGACATCGACGGCGTCGATGTCCTGCAGTGGGACCAGTTCGCGGCCGGCAATCCCGGTGCCGATCACGAGTTCGGCCACGTCGTGCCGGTCGCCGGCGCGAATTTCTCGGAGTTCGGCGCGCCGGGTGCCGTCGCCCACGGCGGCGACGATGCCGTCGAGCTTGTCCGCCGTCAGGTCGCCGAAACGCTCGCCAAGCGCGCCGGCAAGCCGTTCCTGCTCGCGCCGAGCTGCACGGTCCCGACGCCGGCGCTTGACGAGGCCTTCGCAGTATTGAGTAATCTGACCGTTTCCGGGGACGCCGAATTCACCAATGCCGACTGATTTTTACATGATTCATTTGCTCGAGAGAATGGCCCGGCCTGAAAAGGCCGGGCCATATGCGTATGGAGAAACAGAATATAAAACCTCCTTGAAGAAAACTGAGCGATGCAGAGCGGAGAGCACGCGGAAGGCGGCCCGGATTCAAGTTCTGCAATCCGACCCGCCTTCCGCGTGCTCTCGTTCCATGCCGTCAGTCGATGGCGTCCACAGGAAGCGCGGCCTCAATCGACGTCGTCTCGCGCAGCAGTCGCAGGCGGGAATCGTCGAAGCCAGGTAGCGTGCAGCTTGGGGCCAACAGGAACGGCCTGCCAACGCGTTCCTCGACGACGTCGCGCAGTTCGCGACGAAGTTCGTCGATGTCGGTGCTGGCGCCAAGCAAGCGGGATTCGGGGCCGAGCACCGGCACCGGACCATGAACGCCAAGGTCGGCGACCCTGCCGTCAAGGCTTGTCCATTCGCCGGGAGCGCCGATCAGCTCGTCGGGCTTCGGATTGCCGGCCAGAAACTGGTCCCACTGCAGCACGTCGACCGGATAGCCCACAAACCAGTCGGGGTTGGAATAGTCCTGGCAGGTATGGAGCAGACGGATCTTGGCACCGGCTTCCCCGGCCGACAATGACGAGGCGTCGCGCACGGCGTCCAGCACAATCCGGTCGAACGGCTCGCCGAATTCGCGGTACTGCTCGCGCGTCAGGTAGTGCTTCGCCACGGTGCCGGTGACTGCGTAGAAAATGCCGTCGACGCCGGCACCGCCCTGCGAGCGCGGAGCGACGAGCAGCCGCACGTAGTCGGCGAGTGTCTTGGCAATGGCGAGCAGTGCCGACTTGGCGGCATCAGGCTGTTCGAACAGCAACGACTCGATGGTCACTGTCGGCGCCGGCCCGTACACCGGCTTGTTCTTGACGCGTGGCAGCGAGGCTAGGTAATACAGGACCGTCAGCGGGGAGAAGACGGTCTGGATGACCACGCGGTCGTCGAACCGGTCGGCGATCTGCGCGGCCGCGGCGACTTGTTCGCGGAACACTTGCGACGATTCGACGTCGATGTGGCGGATGCCGGCGGTGTCTTCGGGTCGCAGGATGACGGGACGTTCAAGTCGTGGCGACTTGCCGCCGCCGTAGTCGAACTGGTCGAAGACGGCGCCCCAAGCTTCCGGATAGTAGGCGCTACGTGGGTTAATTTTCACCCAGTCCCAGTCCCAGCGCTCGACGAAGTCGATGTGCGCGCCGGCGAGTTCGGCTGGCCCGTATTCACTACCGACGAAGTGCGCCCATGCGGACGTGAGGAACGGCACCTCGGCGTGGCCGTCGAGGATGTCATGGAATGCCTGTTTGCGGTCGATGGTCATGGTTGGTCCTTCCTTGAAATTGAGGGATACATATGGGACGATTCTTGCGTTCAAGCTCACGCGAGTTCGAAGTCGGCGACACCGCGGCGGCTACCGGTGGCCCTGATCACGTGATTGGACGCAATGGTCAGCACAATGCACAGTCCCCAGAACACCAGGGCGTCGGCGGTGTAGACGACGATGTAGTCGCCGTAGAAGCCGGCGATGATCTTGGCTTCGGCGAAGATGTCGACGACAGCGATCGTGAAGCCGAGCGACAACACCTTGACGAGCATGACGAACATGTTGCAGATGTTGGGCAGCGCATACAGCGCGGCCTGCGGCAACACCACGCGCAGCGTGGCCTGCCATGGCGAGTAGCCAAGCGAAGCGGCGAGCTGGCGTTGTTCGGCCGGCACCGAGTTGAGCGCGGCCGTGGCCGTCTCGGTCAGGTAGGCGCTGAAGCACAGGACATACGTGAAAATGAGAATGGCGTCGGCGCTCAGGTCGTCAGCGCCAGTGCCCGGCAGGCCCGCAGTCCGCAACGCGGCCCCGACCAGCTGCGGCAGGAAGTAGTACCAGAACATCAGCTGGACGAGGACAGGCACTCCGCGGAAGAATGAGACGTAGACATGGATGACCTGCGTGACGACCGGAATGCGGTGCTGGGCCAGCAACGCGAGAATCGTGCCGAAGAATATCGACAGCGCGAGGATGATGACGGCGCGCAGCAGCGACGCCGGCACGACGGCGAGGATCTGGACGAGGTCATTGACGAAGCCGTCGCCGCGCAGCGTATTCTGCGACAGCTGCGCGACAGGAGCCAAACCGGCCAGCGGGACCAGGCGGATCATGCGGCCACCTCCAGCCTGATCTGGTCGGTGACGAGCACCGAATACTTGTTGAAGCGGCGGCACAGTTTGACGAGCAGCTCGAGCGCGGCGGAGGCCACCCAGTAGACGAGGCCAACGGCCAGATAGACTTCGGCCTGGCGAATGCCGTAGTTGTTCGAGACGATGATGTCGGCGAGGCCCATGATGTCGACGATGCCGATCGTGAACAGCAGCGTGGTATTGTGCAGCAGCTTGATGAGCGCGTTGCCGAGGTCCGGCAGCGCAATGCCAAGCATCTGCGGCAGCACCACACGACCCCACAGCGCAACGGGACCGTAACCGAGCGACTGGGCGAGCATGATCTGCTCACGGTCGACAGCGAGGTAGGCGCCGCGCAATACTTCGGCAAGGTAGGCGGAGTCGAAACCGACCAGCGTGACGGCGGCGAACGTGATCTTGTTCCACGAGCCGAGGTCGACGCCGACGGTTAGTGACAGCAGCTGCGGCAGGCCGTAGTAGACTATGAACAGCTGGAGGATGACTGGCACGCTGCGGCCAAACGAGACGAAGACGTCGGCCAGCTGGCTGACGACGGGAATGCGAGCGTTGCGTACCCAGAAGATGCCGAACGCGAGGACCAGTCCTCCGGCGAAGCAGCCGACCGTGAGCAGCAGCGTGGCCGGCAGCTTTGCCAGAAACTTCAGCACGAGCCCGAGAACGTAACCAAGATCAATCGACATCGGTCAGCTCACCGCCTGATCCTCATACTGGAAGACATCGGTGCCGAAGTACTTCTTGGACAGCGAAGTCAGCGTGCCGTTGTCCTTGAGCGTAGCGAGCGCCTCGTCCACGCGGGCGGCGAAGTCCTCGTAGTCCTTATTAATAAGGAAATACTGGTTGTTGACTTGTACCGGCTCGCTGCCGCGGAACGTCGCACCGAGCGCGGACTCGATGCTGTCCAGGTCGAAGCTCTGCTGCGGAATGACGACGGCGTCGTACTTGCCGGACAATAGTCCCGAGAAGCGGTCGGCGATGGGAAGATCCTCCTGATAGGTCAGGTCAATTTGCGCGTCCGAATGTTCCTCGTTGTAGCCGGCGAGCAGGTTGTTGACGCCGCCGGACGGGCTGATCGGCGCGACGACCTTGCCGACGAGGTCGTCAAGCGTGTTGATGTCCGTGCGGTCCTTGGTCGTGTACAGTCTCATTAGCGAGACGCCGGAGTTGACGGACGGCAGTAAATACTTCTCCTCGCGCTTGGCCGTCTTGAAGTATCCGCCGGCGGTCAACGCATACTTGCCGGTGTCGATGCCGATGTCTTCGGCGTCGTCGGCGACCGCCTCGATGTTCAGGTCATAGCCGTCGAGCAGGTCATCGACGGCCTTGAGCACCTGATATTCGTAACCGTCAAGTTCGCCATTGTCATTGGTGTAGCTCAGCGGCTTCGAGTTGGCAGCGACGGCGACGGTAAGCGTCGTCGCCGCCTTGTCGTCGGCTGCGGCGGCATTGGAACTGTCGCTCGCCGTACCGCCGCATGCGGCGGTACCCGCAAGCGCTCCGACGGCGAGTAACGCGGCGAGCGTACTCATCACCGCCTTGTGAATGTTGCCGGCATGGCGACCGTGGTTCTTCCGTTGTTCGTCGCGGTTGCGAGACTGCTTCGTGGACTCAACGATGATTGGATACATGAACTTGCTCTCTCTTGTGGTCGTGGGAAGTGGTTGGGCTGTGTGAATTGGCCGGGTTGCCAGAATGGTTGGAAGTGGTAAGGCGGTTCACGCGCCGGTCATCGAGCCGACGCGCCGATCAGTTCTCTTCAGCCGGCCGTCGGCCAGCCGGAACGTGGAATCGGCGATGCGGCTGGCGAACGTCGGGTCGTGGGTGACGGTGACGACGGCGATGCCCTGCTCGGTCAGCGCATGCACTGCCGCGGCAACATCGCCGACGAGGTCGTAGTCGAGGGCGGACGTCGGTTCATCGAGCAGGATGACGCGTGGATTGTGCGACAAGGCGCGGGCGATGCTTACGCGTTGCTTCTGGCCACCGGACAATTCGTGGGGGTAGGCGTGCGCTTTCTCGCCGAGCTTGAACTTTTCGAGATATTCGATAGCAGTGCGATGCGCTCGATCCAGGGACATCCCGTGCACTACGCGCAGCGGCTCGACGATGTTCTGTAGCACAGTCTTGTGCGTGAACATCGGGTAGCTCTGAAACACGGTGGCGATGTTGCGCCGCAGGAAATTGACGTCGCCCTTGCTCGGCCTGTCAAGCGCGATGGTCGTCGGTTCGGCCTGCCCGTCCGGCCGGAATGATTCATCCGTGGACGGTCCTACCGTCCTGACACCGAGCCGTACCGTGCCGGATTGCGGATGAACGAGGTTGATGATGGCCTTGAGCAGTGTGGATTTGCCGGCGCCGCTAGGACCGAGGATAACGGCAGATTCGCCAGCCTTCACGTGCAGATGCACGTCGTCGAGCACGTGGTTGTCGCCGACGGTGTAATCGAGATGGTCGATGGTCAGCACGGATGACACACCTCCTTCAAAAGTGAATTACCGATCGACCGTGAATAAAATCCATGATCGAGCGAAATAAAAACGAACAATAAAATCAACCGGCGGCAAGCCCCACACCTGCAGGTAGCGCCGTGGCGATAGTTCACACCATATCCTGAAATTCCGCATGAAATGACGGATTCGATAACGCCTTTTTCTATAGCGTTCCATCAAGTCCACTGTCTGTTGCCATCGATAAGCAGTCATAATTTTTTTCACTATGAACACGCCGAAATTCCGGTTGCATCATCTTTTTTTGACGGGTTACCGTGACTTTCGCGAGCGAATCGTCACCGGCGAATCGTTCGGCAATCCAATCAACAAGTCAACTTTCTCCAACGCAACCCAAGGAGGTGCCCCATGACGCGACCAGGCACGCGGCTCAACACCGCGCTCGTCCACGGCCGGCCGGTCGGCGACAACACGACCGGAGCCGTCAATCCGCCGATCTACAACTCGTCCACCTACGCTTTTCCCTCGGTCGCCTCCATGCCGCGCTACGACTACGCGCGCAGCGGCAACCCGACGCGCGAGTTCCTCGAGACGCAGATCGCCGGACTCGAGCACGGCGAGCGCGGCTTTGCGTTCGCGAGCGGACTGGCCGCCATCCACGCCGTGCTGTCGATTTTCCGGCCCGGCGACCGCATTGTCGTCGGCGACAACATCTACGGCGGCACGTTCTCGCTGCTGCACGAGCATTTCGCGCGCTGGGGCGTCGAGGTGACGCCGGTCGACACGCAGGACCCGATCGCGCTGCGCGCCGCGCTCGCCGGCCTCGACGCCGGCGAGGACACCGTCGCCCGGCCGGCCGCCGCCGTCTACTTCGAGACGCTGACGAACCCGCTGCTGCAGGTCAACGACGTCGCCGCCATCGCGAGGGCCGCGCACGAGTTCGGCGCGCTCGCGATCGTCGACAACACGTTCGTGACGCCCTACCTGCAGCAGCCGCTCGACCTTGGCGCCGACATCGTCATCCATTCGGCGACGAAGTATCTCGCCGGCCATTCCGACGTCATTGCCGGCCTCGTCGTGACGGCCGCCGGGACGTGGCGCGGACAGTCGCTGGCCGACAGTCTCTACTTCGCGCAGAACCGGCTTGGCGGCGTGCTGGCGCCGGCCGAGTGCGATGCCGTGCGCCGCGGCATCCAGACGCTCGCGCTGCGCATCGAGCGGCAGCAGGAGAACGCGCTCAAGATCGGCCAGTACCTGCTTGGCTCCCCGTACGTGAAGACGGTCCACTACCCCGGCCTGCCGGGCGGTCATGGCGAGCCGAATGTCGCGCGGCGCGGATTGCGCGGTTTCGGTGGCGTGCTGAGCTTCGAGGTCGTCGAGAGACTCGACCCGGCCGACGTGCTCGACCATCTCGAGCTGTTCCGGCTCGCCGTCTCGCTTGGCGCCGTCGAGAGCCTGGCCGAGCTGCCGGCCGTCATGACGCATTTCGAACTGCCGCGCGAGGAGCGGCTGCGCGTCGGCATCACCGACGAGCTTGTCAGGCTGTCGATCGGCGTCGAGGATGTCCGCGACCTGATCGAGGACCTCGAGCAGGCGTTCCAGTTCGCGGCGAGCGCCGCCGCGCTTCGTCAGGGGGAGGAATCGTTCCATGCCGTTCACTGAATTGTCCGCCGAGCCGTGTTGTCGCCGGCGGGACTTCGCCACCGCCGCCATCCACGCCGGCTACTCGCCGGTTGACGACGGTCTTGACGCCGTCGTGCCGCCGATCTTCGCGTCGGCGGCGTTCGATCTCGAGACGGCGGCTCGCGGCGATCGCCTGTCGTCCGGCATCGAGGAGGGATTCGCCTACTCGCGCGTCGCCAACCCGACCGTCGACATTCTCGAGCGGCGCATTGCCGCGCTGGAGGGCGGCACGAACGCCGTCGCCGTCGGCTCGGGCATGGCGGCCGTCTCGTTCGCGCTGCTCGGCGCCGCGGAAGGCGGCGGCCGGCTCGTCGCGCCGACGAACCTGTACGGCGCGAGCGTCGACGCGATGGCGTCGTTCTTCCCTCACTTCGGCGTGCGGACCGACTTCGTGAAGAACATTAACGATCCCGCCGAAGTCGAGGCGGCGATCGGTCCCGATACCCGCGCGGTGTTCGCCGAGTCGATCGCCAATCCGTCGACCGAGCCGACCGATGTGCGCCGGCTCGCCGACATCGCCCACCGGCACGGCATTCCGCTGATCGTCGACAACACGGTGCCGACGCCGGCGCTGTTCCGGCCGATCGAGCACGGCGCCGACGTCGTCGTCCATTCGACGACGAAGGGCATCTGCGGCCACGGCAACGCCGTCGGCGGCGTCATCGTCGACAGTGGCCGCTTCGACTGGAGCGATGCGGCACGATTCCCGCACCTGAGCGAGCCCGAGCTCGTCGTCTCGCCCTCCCCCGAACAGCCCTGGGACAGCTTCGTGTCCGCCCACGGACCGCATGACGCCTATATCCGTCGCATCAGGACGAAATATGTCCGCACGTTCGGCGCCGTGCTGAGTCCGTTCAACGCCTACCTGCAGCTGGTCGGCCTCGAGACGCTCGACGTGCGCACGCGCCAGGAAGTCCGGTCGGCGACGGCGGTGGCGCAATGGCTGCTGACGAATCCGCACGTGACGCAGGCGAACTACTCCGGGCTGGCGCTGGCGGAGCGTGTCGGGCATGCGGCGACGCCGGCCGACGACATCGTCCGCCGCGACTTTCCCGACGGCGTCGGCACGATCCTGTCGTTCGAGGTCGAGGGCGGCCGCGACGTCGTCGACCGCATCCTCGACGGCGTCGAGGTATTCACGTACGTGCCGAACATCGGCGACGTGCGCTCGATGATCGTCGACCCGGCCCGCATCACGCACCGCGAGGTCCATCCCGATCATCGCGCGGCCAACGGCGTGACCGACACGCTGATCCGCTTGTCGATCGGTCTCGAGTCCCCTGCCGACCTCATCGCCGACCTGTCTCAGGCCTTCGAGCACGCCTACCGCTAAAAACCAGAAAACCTCAGGACCCGGCAAGGTCCTGAGGTTTTCTTTTTGATGTTGCCATCAACGGTCGGGCTGGCGGGATTTGAACCCGCGGCCTCTTCGTCCCGAACGAAGCGCGCTACCAAGCTGCGCTACAGCCCGTTTTTTGCAACGAGTGATATATTACGCCGATCGTCTCGATGCGCAAATCCGGCGTGTCGACTAGGGGGTGCAGCTTCCTTTTCGCACGATTCCGCCGTTTCCGGCCTCTTGCTCCCTGGAAGGGAGCTTCTCCCCTATTTCCCGTCATCCATCGGATCGTTCTCCGGGTCGGTCGCCGAGCGGAGGGATTCGGACGAGCCGGACGAATCGTCCGAAGTCGCCGGCGAACGGTGCACGAGCGACTTGAGCGTCGGGGCCGGGGCGGCCGGCGGGACGAAGTAGCGGTCGAACGAGACGAAGCAGCGCTTGTAGACCAGAGCGATGATGATCGAGTCGGCGAGCAATGTCAGCGCGCCGACGGCGGCGAGCATGACGAACTGGTATTTCGCGGCCTCGATCGGGTTCTTGCCGGCAATGACCTGGCCGGACATCATGCCCGGAATCGTGACGATGCCGCTGGACGCCAGCATCGCAATCGACGGCAGCAGGCCGAGCTTGATCGACGAGACCATCGACGGCTTCGCGGCCTCCCATTTCGAGGCGCCAAGCGCGAGCATCGTCTGCACGTCGTCGGCGCGCTCGCGCATAGAGTCGAAGAATCGCGTAAGGCCCAATGACAGTGCGGAAACGGTGTTGCCGAGCAGCATGCCGGTGATCGGGATGATGAGCTGCGCGGCGTACCACGGCACCGGATGCACGATGATCTCGGCGACGACGGTCAGCATCAGCACGATCGTGATGACGAGGCTCAGCATGACGATGCCGGTCATCCCCTTCGGAATGCCGCTCGCGCGCGTCATCGTGATCTGCGCGGCCGCGAGCACCATGACGCACAGCACCGCCAGCACCAGCCACGGATTGTTCGCCTTGATGACGTAGACGATGACGACGGCCATCGCCATCAGCTGGACGAGCGAGCGGCACGTCGCCCACAGGATCGACTTCGCGACGCCCATCTTCATCGCCGCGGAAATCGCCGCCGCGATGACGACCATGACGAGCGCGAGGATCATGCCCCAGATCGAGATGTTGAAATAGTTCGCGTCGGTCGTGTCGTCGACGCTGCCGAGCAGCACTTGCTGCAACGATTCGCCCGCCAGTGTCGCCGCCCCGGCATTCATCATGAAGTTCATCGCGCGATCGCCTCCACCGGCTCGCCGGCCTGTTCCTCGTGCAGCTTGCCGTTCTCGAGCACCATGATCCGCTTCGCCCGGTGGTCGCTCTGCCGGTGCCGGATGCGGATGATCGCCATGCCGCCGGCCGCCGCCTTCGTGAAGACGACGCCGACCTTGGCGGCGTTCTCGGCGTCGAGGCCGGCGTCGACCTCGTCGGCGAGCAGCACCCGCGGATGCGTCAGCAGTGTCCGGCACAGCGAGACGCGCGCCGCCTGGCCGCCGGACAGGTTGGCCGGCGGACGGGCGAGGTCGATGTCCTCGCAGCCCATTTCGTCGAGCAGCGCCCGGATGGTCGCGTCCGGCAGCAGTTCCCTCGGCGTCTTGCCGGCGCCCTTCGTCGCCCGCGAGCGCACCTTGAACGTCCACGGCAACCGCACGGCGTCGGCGACGGTCTCGCCCATCAGCATGCTCGTCTGCGGCAGGTAGCTGACGGCGCGTCGCCACTCCTGCGGCGTGAAGTCGCCGGAGTCGCGGCCGGCGAGCGTGAACGTGCCGGTCGTGTTGACGTTGAGTCGCGCGAACGCCGTGAGCAGCGTCGTCTTGCCGGCGCCGGACGCGCCGGTCAGGTCGACGATCTCTCCGGCATTCACGTGAAACGCCAAGTCGTCGAAGATGACGCGCTTGCCGCCGCTGTCGTTCGGCACCGTGCAGTCGACATGTTCGGCGACGAACAGCGGCGCCGGCGCTGTCTGATCGGCCAGATTCCGCGGATTCTGCTGTGCTCCCATATCCCCAACTATAAATTAGGCAATTCTTCTCCGGTGACAGTGAAATCGGCGGAAATCAGGGGCCAATCAGGGTGTTCCCGGACATGTCGGCCGGGGTGCGGCTTGGTTCAATGAAAGCATGAACGACAACAATGCTTTCTTCGGCAACGGCAACCCGGCCGGCGGCGGCTCCGCCGGCAACGCGACCGGGCCGCAGCCGCCGCTCAATCAGCCGCAGCCGCCCCGGCCTCATGGTGCCAAGTTCTTCAACTGGATCCGCTCCAGCTACGTCGTGCGTCCCGACCATCGCGTCATCGCCGGCGTCGCGGCCGGCATCGCGCGCCAGATCGGCTGGTCGACGGTGCTCGTGCGCGTGCTGTTCGCCGTCTCGGTCCTCTTCGGCGGCTTCGGCGCGCTGCTGTACGCGCTCGGCTGGCTGCTGCTGCCGGACGAATCGTCCGGCGTCATCCTCGCCGAGGACACCGTCAACGACCGCTGGGACTGGTCAATGCTCGGCGTCATCCTCTGCGTCGTCATCGCCGCCGGCTCGGGCTGGTACGGCGGTTGGATCGTCGCGCTCGCGCTTGCCGCGCTCCTCCTGTTTCTCCTGGTCGACAATGGTCGCCGGCGCTGGAAGGGAACGATCCATCCGCCCTACGCCTCTCCGGATTCCGGCCCCGGTCCGTCGGCGACGGCACCCACCGCGAACATGACCGGTCACGACGCGCCGAATTCCTTCGTGCCGCCGGCCACTGCGCATGCCCAGCCGTACGCACAGACTCCATACGGGCAGTCGCCGTACACGCAGGCTCCATACGGGCAGTCGCCGTACGCGCAGAATCCATACGCTCCGCAGCCTCCGTATGCCGACGTCCCGCCATACGTCGCGCCGCAGTATGCCGCGTCGCCGGTCGCTCCGGTCGTGCCGCGCCGCAGGCCGGCGGGACCGGCGCTCGTGCTCGCCGTCACGGCGATCGGCTTCTTCGCGACGGCCCTGCTTGGCTTCGTGCTCGGCCATGTCGGCAATGTCGAGTTCGACGTGATGGCGGCGGCGGTCTGGACCGTCGTGCTCGGCCTCGTCGTCGGTGTCATGCTGATCGTGATCGGCATCCGCGGTCGCCGCGCCGGCGGCCTGATTCCCTACGCCATCCTCTCGATGGCGCTGTCGGTGCTGATGGTCATCACGTGCACCTCGTACTCGGTCATCCGTCACAGCGGCCTGCCGATGTTCACGAACTCGACGGCCTCCGTCGTCGTCGACGGCAAGCGCACGCTGGCCGTCACGGGCAACGATTTCGCGCGGTTGCGGCGCGGCGTCGTCGTCTCCGGCTCGGACTACGACGCCGACGTGCTGAACATCGACCTGACCGGCTCCTCGGTCGCCACGTCCCACGATGTCATGCTCAACAACGGCAAGACGGCCACGTCGACGTGCCCGGCCGGCACGCTGCGGCTGTCCGCCGTCGAATCGCAGGTGCTCGTCACCATTCCGGACGGCTGCTCGTTCCGGATCGGCGAATACGCGTTCGAATCCGGCGACGTGACGTCGTCGGTCGGTGGCGACAACCTGATCCTGGGCTTCGGCGGCGCGCTGGACTTCAGCCTCGACACGGACACGGGCACGGCCAACTTCGGCTATGCCTCGGACCGCCGCTCCGGCGTCTACGTCGCCGGCACGAATGCCGGCATCGATTGTTCCGGGGTCGGCGCGGACGAATCGTACGAATTCAACGGCAAGAACGCGAACTACTGGCCCTGTTTCGCCGATGCCGACAACGCGCCGGAACCCGAGCTCGTCATCGCCGCCGCCTTGCTGTCCGACGCGAAGGTGACCGTGCAGTACCAGTCCACCGGCACGAACACGACAGGCTGGCCACAGGCGACGCTGAACTGGCGACGATCGTAGATTGTTCGCCACCGGCGCACGCATGGACGGAACCACCATGGATCTTGCGTGGTTCTTGGGTCCAAATTTCACGAAACCTCACAGGAACACCACGAACTCTTTCAAGGAACACGATCACGATGAATACCAACAACAACGGCGAATCCGACGAATTCGACGCGACGACGCCGATGGATGTCGCGCACGACGGCGCGGCGGACAACACGACAAGTCACGCGGGAAAGGACAACGACCATGACAGCGGCAATGCAGGATCCGACGGACGCGCAGGTGGTGATCGAACGGCCGACGCCGTCGTCGATGACGAAACGACCGTGGTACTGGAAGCCACGCAGCCGCTGGGCGAGAACCCGCTGGCTGCGTCACCGGCTGACGCCCGGCCCGACGGCGTGAACGGCAGCGCGTCCCCGACCGGCACCGGCACTCCGGACGGCACCCCGACCGGCAACCCGGACGGCACCCCGACCGGCAACCCGGACGGAACCCCGAGCGGCATCCCGACCGGCGTTCCCGCCGGCGACGGCGCGAGCCCGGCGACAATCGTCCTCGGCGCCTTCGTGACGCTGTTCGCGCTCGTCGCGCTCGCCGTCGCCATTCTCGGCGTGCCGATGAACCTGCTGTCGGGCATCCAGGTCAACAACCTGGTCTCGATCGTGCTCGGCATCGTCGGCCTCGCGCTGGTCGTCGTCGCCGTCGTCGTCAGCGTGAGCAGGTCGAAGTCCGCTCCCGCCGACCCTTCCGGCCGATAATCGCCCCTTGCGGCACCGGGTATTGGACAACATCGGGCATCCATGGAATTTTTCGCCGCCGCGACGCCGCGGCTGACACAATGGGACGTTATGGAACCTGACGGAATCGCCGTGCCGGCCGCGCCGATCGAACGGCAGATCGGCGCGCGGCTGCCGCTGCTGCGGCCGCGGAGCGGCAAGTGGCTGGCCGGCGTGTGCAGGGGCACGGCGCTGCACCTCGGCATCTCCGTCGTCTGGACGCGGCTCGCTTTCCTTGCGCTCGCCTGCTACTTCGGCGTCGGGGCACTCGCCTACGTCCTGCTGTGGATCTTCATTCCCGCCGGCGACCCGCAGGCGGAGGCCGCCCGGCTCGCATCTCCGCTCAATCCCGGCGGTCCGGTCCTGTCCAGTGCCCGCGCCGCCCTGGACGATTCATCCGCCACGGCCCGCACGCTGTACGGCAGCGGACACCCCGCCGGCCACGCCGGCAGTCCCGCGACCCGGCCACTCGCCAGGGGCAACAATCCGCTGTTCGGCACCGATGCCGCTGCCGATGCCGCCCGCGGCACGATGGCCGCCGACGCAGCGGGTACCGCAAGCGGCAATGCCAACGGCACCGCGGCCGGGCCGATGCCCGCGAGCGCCGCCGCTTCCCTCGCCGAATCGTCCACCGCTTCCCTCCTCGCGGCGCTGCGCAACGCGCCGGTGCCGGCGCTCGTGGCGCTCGGCGGCATCGTGTGCATTGCACTGGCCGTACTGGTGGCGTCGCCGCGCTTCGACGCCGGCCTGGCGGTGCCGGCGCTGCTGGCGGCGTCCGGCATCGCGCTGGCGTGGATCCGCACCGGCGGCGCGGACGCCGGCGCGGCGGGCACGCCGGATGCCGCCGCGGACGTCATGGGCCGCCGCGGTTCGCTTGGCGCGATGGTCGGCGGTCTGGCGCTGATCTTCGTCGCCTATGCCGTCCTGATGACGCAGGCGGCGTGGGGCACCGGCGTCATCACGTGGCCGCGCGGCGTCATCGGTGGCCTGGGACTGTTGCTGTGCACGATCGTCGCGATCATCCCGTGGATGATGCATCTCGTCCGCGCGAACGCGACCGAGCGGGCGCAGAAGGAACGCGAGGAGGAGCGTGCCGACATGGCCGCTCACCTGCATGACGGCGTGCTGCAGACGCTGGCGCTGATCCAGCTCAACGCCGCCGACCAGCAGCGGGTCGTGACGCTGGCCCGGTCGCAGGAGCGCGAGCTGCGCAATTGGCTCTATCGGGAACGCGTGCCGTCCGACCGGTCCTTCAGCGCGGGAATCGAGGACATTGCGGCGGACGTCGAGCGGACGCACGGCAAGGCGATCGATGTCGTCACCGTCGGCGACGCCGAGCCCAGCACGCAGACCGATGCCATCCTTGCCGCTACCACGCAGGCGCTCGTCAACGCCGCCGTCCATGGTGCCGAGCCGATCTCCGTCTACGCGGAGGTGGGTGCCGACGGCGTCGACGTCTTCGTCCGCGACCACGGCGACGGTTTCGACGCCGACCTGTCCCGGCTGCCGGATGGACGATTCGGCATTCGCGAGTCGATCGTCGGCCGGCTGGAACGTCGCGGCGGCCATGTCGAGATCGTGTCGCGGCCCGGCTGGGGCACCGAGGTCCGCATGCATATTCCGATGAGTGAAAGGAGCGATCGATGACCATCAGGCTCGCCGTCGTCGATGACCACGAGATGTTCCGCGCCGGCGTCATCGCGACGCTGGCCGCGGCGGCCGCCGACCATCCCGAATTCGAATTCGACGTCGTCGGCCAGGCCGG
Source organism: Bifidobacterium choloepi (assembly GCF_010667615.1). GTDB lineage: Bacteria > Actinomycetota > Actinomycetes > Actinomycetales > Bifidobacteriaceae > Bifidobacterium > Bifidobacterium choloepi. The sequence goes on from NZ_VYSG01000001.1 coordinate 751,073, forward strand.
CGACGTGGAGTCCGCCGTCGCGATGATCGCGCAGACGAAGCCCGACGTCGTGCTGCTCGACGTCCACGTGCCGGGCGGCCGCGGCGGCGGTGGCGCGGAAATCCTGTCGCGGGCGCTCTCCTATTCGCCGGCGACGCTGTTCCTCGCCGTCTCGGTGTCCGATTCGGCGCAGGATGTCGGCGCCGTTATCCGCGCCGGCGCGCTCGGCTACGTCACGAAGACGATTTCCGGCATGGAACTGGCCGACGCGATCGTCCAGGTCTCGAAAGGCTACGCCGTCTTTTCCCCGAAGCTCGCCGGCTTCGTGCTGCAGGCCTTCCGCGGCGTGCCGGCGCCGGCCGGCGAGATCCACGACGAGGAACTCGACCGGCTGTCGGCCCGCGAGCAAGAGGTGATGCGCCTGATCGCCCGCGGCTACACCTACCGCGAGGTCGCCGCCGAACTGTTCATCTCGGTCAAGACGGTCGAGACCCACGTCGGCAACGTGCTGCGCAAGCTGCAGCTGTCGAACCGCACCGAACTCACCCTCTGGGCCGCCACCCGCCGCATCGTCTGATCTCCGTGCCGCCCGACCGTTCGACTTCCAGCGTAATTCCCGTCGGCAGTCGGGAGACTCCTGACTGACCGGCCTAGACTTGAGTCAATCTGACTTAGGTTCGTGACTCGAAGGAGCAGTAGTGAGCGAGGATCTTTTCGACAAGGCGGCCACGACCGGCGGCGAGGAAGCCGGTGCCTACGATGTCGAGGCATTCCTCGGCCATCTCGACGCGATGAAGGTCGACGGCGCCAGTCCTTCCGACATCGACGACTACCTGACCGACGCGATGACGGAAGCCGAGAACGACGGCGACAACGCCGCGTTGCTGACGATCCTCAACGAGGCGATGGGCGTCTACCGCGTGCAGTCGAAGCATCGCGAGAACCAGTGGATCATCCAGCGCGCCATCGAGCTCGCCCTGAAGATGGGCCTCGAGGGCACGCCGCAGTGGGCGATGACGCTCGTCAACGCGGCCAACGCGCAGCGTTTCGCCGGCAACACCGACCAGTCGCTCGATCTGTTCCGCCAGGCGATCGCCGCCTACGAAAAGGCGTTCGGCGACGACAGCCACCAGACGGCCGAGCTCAAGAACAACTACGCGCTGCTGCTCACCGACCTCGGCCGCTATGCCGAGGCGGAGTCGGCCCTGCGTGACGCGATCTCCGGCCTGCGCGCCGGCCACGTCGGCACGGCGGCCGGCGACGGCAATGCCGCGGACGATTCGCGCGAATCGGACATCGCCACGTCGCTGGTCAATCTCGCGCACGTGCTGATGGACGAGGCCGTCAAGGCGTCGGACACGGCCGACGTGGCCGTCGACGGCGTGGACGCCGGCGGCGACAAGCCAGTCATCGCCGAGAAGCTCGACGAGGCCGAGCAGGCCGCCGGGCACGCGCGCCTGTCCTACGAGCGCAGCGGCCACACGACGAGCCCGCACTACGCGGCCGCGCTCGGCGCGTACGCGCGCAGCCGCTTCATGGCCGGCGACTTCGAGGCCGCCGCCGACAACTACGACAAGGCGCTCGCGATCGTCGGCGCCTGCTACGGCAACGATTCGGACGCCTATCGCGACACGCACGCCAACTTCGAGGCCGCCGTCGCCGCGCTCAACGCGGCCGGCCGCACCGGCCTGACGCCAGCGAATGTCGCCGAGCAGGATCTCGACGACGAGGCGATGGCCGCCAGCGGCTCCGACCTCGACGACGGCGCGACCGGCATCGGCGACGGCACGACTGCCGACGGTCCGGTCGCCGCCGACTTCGGCAACCGTTCCTTCTCGCCCGACGTCGCGGCGGAAGCGGCCGCCGACGCCGACCGGCCGGTTCCGGACACGATCGACGACGTGCTGACGGCCCCGGCCGCCGACAAGCCGGTCGTCGACGAGAGCAGCATCGAGTTCCCGTCGGTCGAGGCCGACCATCCGTCGCACATGATCGACCACGAGGAGGCGCTGCGCTTCCCGGACATGCTGGGCCAGGCCGCCGCCGCGGCCGACGACACGTCCGGCAGCGTGGCGGACGCCGCCTCCGACACCGTTGCGGACCCCACCGCGGACTCCCCCGCTACCGCCGAAGCCACCGAAGCTACCGACACCGCCGGAGCCGCCGAACCCGCCGCCTCCGTCCGTCCGCTCACCGGCCTCGACCTCGCCGAACGCTACTGGCTCGAGGTCGTCAGGCCGATGCTCGTGCGCGACTACCCCGAATTCGTGCCGCGCATCGCCGCCGGCCTCGTCGGCCACGGCTCCGAATGCTACGGCTTCGACGACGCCATCTCGCAGGATCACGACTTCGGCCCCGGCGTCTGCCTGTGGCTGACCGGAGACGACTACCGCGCGATCGGCCGCTCGCTGCAGGCGAGCTACGACGCGCTGCCGACATCGTTCGCCGGCTTCGACGGCCGACTCGAAACGCCGCGCGGCGGCCGCCGCGTCGGCGTCTTCGAAATCGGCGACTTCTACGAACAGCTCACCGGCTACCGCACGGCCCCCGCCGCCGACAAGCCGCACGAATGGCTGATGCTCGACGAGGCCACGCTCGCCACCGCGACGGACGGCAAGGTCTTCGCCGACCCGCTCGGCGCGTTCTCGGCCGTGCGCAACAAGTTCCTGCAGATGCCCGACGACGTGCGCCTGTCATTGATCTCGCGCCGCCTCGGCATGATGGCGCAGGCCGGCCAGTCGAACTTCCACCGCATGCTCGAGCGCGGCGACGGCGCCGCCGCGCTCGCCTGCCTGGACGAATTCGCCAACGCCACCGCCTCGCTCGTCTTCCTGATCAACAACCCGGTCACCGTCGGCTACCTGCCGTACTACAAGTGGCGGTTCGCCGCGCTGCGCCGGCTGAGCGACCGCATGGGCATGGCGCTCGCCGACGTCTGCGGCAAGCTGGAGACGATTCTCGCCCTCGCCGGCCCCGCCTGCTTCCCCGGCCCGGCGACCGTCGCGGACGGCACGGCCACCGGTGCAGGTACCGCCGGCGTCACCGGCGCCGCGGCCGCCGACAAGATCGAGGACCTCGTCGAGTCGATCGCGCTCGAGGTCGTCGCCGTGCTGCAGGCCAACGGCCTGACCGTCGGCGACGAGACGTTCCTCGAGTGGCAGCGTCCGTACGTCGAGGACAACATCGTCGACAAGGCGCCCTGCCTGCACAGCATCTGACCGCCGTCCCGCCGAATTTCCCCGCCGAATTTCACAGAGAAAGAGTCTCTTTTCCATGAACGATTCATCCGTCCGGACCACCGCCCCGGCCGAAGCGCAGGCCACGCGTTCCTCCACCCGCGAGGACCTGATCGAGGCCGTCATCAGGGCCGAGTGGGACCAGTTCCAGCGCACCAACAACGAGGGCGGCCGCGCCGCCTGCCAGGGCAACTGGCCAGTGTTTCACGTGATGCGCCTGAGCCAGTTCGCGACGTGGCCCGACGACCTGCTTGCCAGCTATCTCGGCGACCTGCAGGACGCCGACCGCACCGGCCGCAACCTCGTGACCGAGAAGTACGCTCGCATGATGGCGTCGACGGCGCCGGAGGCGTACCGCGCCGAGATCGCGCCGCAGCTCGAGGCCGCGGGAATCGTGCTCGACTTCGACGGGCGTCGCCGCAAACTGCAGGAGCGGATCGTCCGGCAGCAAGTCGACTGGGCCGACGGGTTCCGCAGGCAGTACCCGAAGCTCGGCGAGGCGATGCGCGTGCTGCGCACCGCCGACGATTCGTCCGAACAGACGTCGTTCGAAACATACCTGCGCGGCGAACTGTCGACGTACTCCGACGCGACACTGGACAAATACGCTCGATTTGTCGAGGGACTCGCCGACCGCGGCGAGAACCTGACGACGAAGACGGTGCTCAACACGGCGCTGCTGGCCGGCTACGATTCGCTCGACGCGATGGAAGCCGCCGATGCTTCGGCGCAGGCCGCGACCGACGCCGCGTAGGACGCCGTCAATGGCGACATCACCGTCGGCGAAGACTGGGCACCCGCACCACTAGACTTGTCTCGAATTTACCCAACGCCGTCGGGATTGGATGTCGAGATTGGATTTGGAACACATGGCTGTCCGCAAGCAGAATGCCTGGAAACGAATCGAGCTCGTGCTGTTCCTCTCGGTCATCCTGTTCGGGCTGCTCGCCGTGCTGTCGGCCGCGATGACGCCCGGCTGGCACGTCACGGCGTACGCCGACCACCTCAAGGTCTCCTCCGACAGCACGTCGATCAAGGCGAAGGACCTCGAGACGACGCCCGAGGGCACGTACAAGGTCAAGACGACGACGATCACGATGGCGATCTCCGGCGGCCAGCACGCGATGGCGATCGTGCGCGAGCCGATCGGCGCGCCGAGCGGCCGGCCTGCCTGCGTCTTCGTCCACGGCGCCGGCACCGGCAAGGCGTCGGAAGTCTACGAGGACCTCGCCAACGCGATGGCGAGCGCCGGCATCACGACGCTCGTCCAGGACAAGCGTCTCGACAACTACACGGCGCTCAGCCGCGACTACCTGTCGAACGCCGTCGACTACACCGTCGGCCTGGACACGCTGCGCGGCTGGGACGGCGTCGACTCGTCGAAGGTCGGCGTCTATGCCGAGTCCGAGGGCACGTGGATCTCGACGGTGATGACGAAGCAGGATCCGGACATCGCGTTCTCGATCCTGACGTCGCCGCCGGTCGTCTCCGGGCGCTCGCAGATGGCGATGGCCGCGACGTCGTATCTCAACATCATCGGCGCGCCGAGCGGCGTGCAGGGCATCATTCCGAAGTTCACGAGCATGAACTTCGGCTGGCTGGGGCTCAACTACGCCGATTTCGACACCGGCGAGTATCTCGACTCGTTGACGATGCCGGTCCTCGTCAACTACGGCACGCTCGACCCGGCGATGCCGGTCGAGCAGGGCGCCCGCATGATCATGTCGGCGGCCGCCGCCGACGGCAATAACAACGTGACGGTGCGCTACTATCCGACGAACCACCAGATGCGCGTCGGTTCGGCGCTGTCGCTGCCGGGCCTGCAGCTCGAGAGCCACTACACGACGAATCTCGAGGACTGGATCAACGCCGTCGCCGCCGGCACGACCGCCGACGACTGGGCGACGCCGATGGTCGCCGGCGACCAGCCGTACCAGGAGTACGCGGCGCCGGAAGCGTCCGAGATGAAGCCGGGACTCGTCTCGAACGTCAACGCGATCTTCATTGTCGCCGGACTGGGACTGCTCGCGTGGCTCGTCGCCGTCGTCACGTCGTTCGTGCTCGTCGGCGTCAATCACGGCCGCGCGCGCCGGCTGCGCCGCGCCGAGGCTTCCGGCGACGCCAACGCCGCCGCGACGCTGCGCAAGCCGCGCCGCTTCACCGGCGGCACCGGCCTGCTGATCTCGCTCAACCTCGTCATGACGGCGGTGATGCTCGCCGGCTGCGGCGGCTACATCGTGATGACGGCGAAGGCGGCGCTGTCGCTGACCGACGAGGCGACGGCGCTGCATGCCGGCTGGCTGGCGCTGCAGATCCTGTTCCTCGGCGCGATCGTGCTGTTCGCGTGGATGTGGGACCGGATCATCGTCAACAAGACACGCTTCCGCTTCCGCGGCGAGCCGGCGCACGAGCCGATGAAGATGATGCCGGGCCACTGGGTCGTCATCGTCGCGACGACGCTGTGCGTGCTCGCGATGTTCTTCCTGTGCACGTTCCTCGGGCTGATGATCGTCTGAGCCAGCTTATTTTCCGCGCCGCGGGGTCCTGTCCGGCCGCAGGTAGTCGGGACGGTGCATCGTGAAGCGGATGCGGTCCGGCAGGTAGACGCCGGACGTCCGTTCGCACGGCATGCCGTTGACGGCCCTCGTCACGCGGCGGATGCGCGTCAGCGGCGTGCCGGCCGCGACGCCGAGCAACGTCGCCTGGGAGTCCGTCGCCGCCACCGTGCCGAGTTCCTCGTCGACGCACTTCGGCACCAGGCCGTAGTCGTATTCGAAGATGTCGTAGTACGAGCGCGTCAGGTCCTTCGACAGCAGTCCGGGCAGCCGGCACGCCGGCAGCCGCGAGCGCTCCACCGACAGCGGCACGCCGTCGAGCAGCCGCAGCCGCGTGACGTCGTAGATCATCGACGTCGTGCCGGGCAGCTTGAGAATCCGGATGTCGGCGTCGGTCGCCGGCACGGCCGCCGCCGCCATCACCCGCGACGTCAGCTTCCAGCCCTGGCTGGCGGCCGCCTGCGCGAGCGACTCGGCGTCGTTGAGGTTGCGTTCCAGCTTGCCGTCGGTGACGACGATGCCGCCGGCGCGGCCGATCCGCCGCACAATCTCGTGGGCCGCCTCGAGCTGCGCGAGCGCGAGCCGCAGTTCGGCCCTCGAGATGCCGAACTGCTCGGCCAGTCCGCGTTCCGAGCCAAGCTTCTCGCCGACGTCAAGCTGGCGGTCGGCGATCAGCGTCCGCACCTGGCGGACAATCTCGGCCACCGTCGGCCGCGCGCCGGGCTCGCCGGACTCGCCGGTCGGCGTCGCCGCGTCGGTGCTTGGTTCGTCCGGAAGAATCGTTCCGGGTTCCTCCACTGTCTTCTCGCCGGTCATCGGGCACTCTCCTTGCCTGCTCAGCATGGATGCCCGGCGGCACAGACTTCCTCCGCCGGTCGGTTGTCATGGACATCTGTTTTCTACCAGTATGGCGTCTGCCGGACATTTCCTCCCGCCGCGCGTCAATGTTTGGAACGATTCGCGCGTGTTCATTGCCGTTGTGGCGCCCCCGTCGGGAAACGCGCGGACCCCCGTCGAGCCTTCCGGGGAGGGACGGTCCGTGAGAAAATGGAAAGAAGTCCCCCGACAGATCGAGTCCCATGTCCCAGAAGAAGCCCGGGCCCATCAGGCCGCCGCTGACGCATCCGCCCAGCAGGCATTCCACCAAGGGCCAGAAGCAGCGCTACACGCGCCAGCTCGACCCCGCCATTCTCGCCGCCCCTACCGTCGGCGAGTCCCTCGCGCGATTCGCCGATTCGCTCGACGAGCGCGGCCTGGCGGTCTTCATCGGACGATTTGCCGGCGACGAACTCGTGCCGGTCGCCGCGATCGCCGTCGCCACCGGCCAGGGCGCCGGCAATATCCGGCAGGAAATGAACTTGCAGCGCAAGCGCATCGTCATCATTCTCGACCACTATGGCGTGTGCGGGAAATTCGACGACATGTTTCCGGCGGACGCGTCGTTCCGCCTGCGGTCCGAAGTCGTCGGCACGATTCCCGAACTCGACGAGCAGATCCGCGACGTCGGCACGCCGGTCCTCAACGTGCTGCGGCACCTCAACGCGAAGACGATCGAGTTCGACGGCGAATGGGTGGGTCGCCCGACGATCGGCCAGGCGAAGGCCCGATTCGACCTCATGCTCAAGACGAAGGTGGAGGCGCACGCCGTCGTGCCGCTTGCCGAGCTCGAGTCCGTCGGCGCGTTCGGCGACGACGGCGCGCTGACGGCGACGATGAGCCGCTGGCTCGCCGACAGCCGCTACACCGTCTACGGCAGCGACCTCATCCTCGGCGACCGTCCCGGCGTGCTGGTGCCGGCCGTCCTGTACATCGAGGACCGGCCGCTGACGATCGCCGAACTGCAGGAACTCGTGCCGGCCCGGCAGTCCGAGACGGCGCTCTACCAGACGCTCGCCGGCGACGACGGCACGATGATGGTCGGTCCGAAGACGTGGGCGCTGCGCGAATGGGGCATGCGCGAATATCACAATTACGGCCAGCTGATGCGCGAGGTGCTCGCCGAGCACGGCGGTACGATGGGGCGCCGCGAGTTCAGCCGCGTCTGCCGAGAGGATTGCGGCGTGCCGCCGACGGCACTGAGCGCCAACCTCGCCGGCGGCTGGTTCCTGTGCGAGGGCGGGGCCGGCGGCACCGTCACGCTCACCGACAATCCCGGCGACTACATGCCCGCCGACGACCCGACGCACGCCCACCGGCTGTTCCGCGTGGACGGACCGGCCTGGGCGTTCCGCGCCGACGCCGGCCTGCGCGGCGGCGACAGCGTCGACGGCGGTGCCGTGCGCAACGACAACACGACGCTGCCGCGCACCGTCGCCGCGGCGCTCAGGATGCCGTTCGGCAGCTCCCGCATGTTCCACGCCGCCTACGGCCACCAGCTCGTCGAATGGGAAGGCACGGCGCTGTTTCTCAAGAAGACCGGCGTCATTCTCGACTCGGCCGCGCTGGCGCCAAGCGAACCGGTCTTCCTTGTCTTCGGCGACGACGGCTGGTTCGAGACGCGCCGGATCGGTCCCTTCGACGGCAACCCGTTGCACGCCGCCCTGACGCTGGCCGGCCAGCCCGTCACCGACAATCCGGTCCTGGCCCTCGCCTACCTGCGCCGCTCCATCGGCGCCGACGCAACTCCCGCCGGTTCCGACCCCATCATCGACCTGGCCGACCTGGCAGGGCAGTTCGCCGCCCGCGGCGACAAGGACATCGCCGCCCAGCTCGCCTCCTGGATGTCGCAATAAAGGCGAAACAAAAGGGGTTCCGCTTGCGCGAAACCCCTGCGGGCGGAGAGAGCGAGATTCGAACTCGCGGATGGTTGCCCATCAACGGTTTTCAAGACCGTCTCTTTCGACCGCTCAGACATCTCTCCGAACAGAAGTTCACTATAGCACAGGTTCCCGCCGGCGAGGATGGAAATCTTCGCCGGCGGGAACCTGTCATCGTGAACGGGGAAGACTCAGGCTTCCCACTTCTGCGGTTCCATCACTTCCTGGCCGCGCATGTACGGACGCATGGCTTCCGGAATGACGACGGAGCCGTCCTTCTGCTGGTGGTTCTCGAGGATGGCGACAATCCAGCGGGTGGTAGCCAGCGTGCCGTTGAGCGTGGCGACCGCCTCGGTGCCGCCTTCGGGCAGGCGCTGGCGGATGTTGAGGCGACGGGCCTGGTACTGCGTGCAGTTCGACGTCGACGTGAGCTCGCGGTAGCGGTTCTGCGACGGCACCCAGGCCTCGCAGTCGAACTTGCGGGCGGCCGAGGAGCCGAGGTCGCCGGCGGCCGTGTCGATGACGCGGTACGGCAGCTCCATCTTGCCGAGCATTTCCTCTTCCATCGCGAGCAGGTGCATGTGCTCGTCGTAGGACTTCTCGAGCGTCGTGTAGACGAACATTTCCACCTTGTCGAACTGGTGGACGCGGATGATGCCGGACGTGTCCTTGCCGGCGGCGCCTGCCTCGCGGCGGTAGCAGGAGCTCCAGCCGCAGTAGCGCAGCGGGCCGTTCGACAGGTCGAGGATCTCGTCCTCGTGCATGCCGGCCAGGGCGACCTCGGACGTGCCGACGAGGTACTGGTCGTCGGGCTCGCGCAGGCGGTAGATCTCGTCGGCGTGGGAGTTGAGGAAGCCAGTGCCGCGCATGATTTCCGGACGGACCAGCGTCGGCGTCGTCACGAGGATGAAGCCGTGGTCCTGGGCCTGGTCGGCGGCCATCTGCAGCATGGCGTACTGCATGCGGGCCACGTCGCCGCGCAGGAAGTAGAAGCGGGAGCCGGAGACCTTGGCGCCGCGCTTCATGTCGATGCCGGCGAGGCCCTCGCCGATCGTCAGGTGGTCCTTCGGCTCGAAGCCCTCGGCCGCGAAGTCGCGGATCTGGCCGACCTTCTTGACGACGACGTAGTCGTCCTCGCCGCCTTCCGGCGCCTCCGGCTCGACAATGTTGGACAGCTGCCACATCGCCGTGTTGTACTGCTCGGCGGCGGCGTCGGCGTCGGACTTGTACTGGGAAACCTTCTCGGAAAGTTCCTTCGTCTGCGCGATGAGCTGCTGCTTCTCGTCGGCCGGGGCCTTGGCGACCTTCTTGCCGATTTCCTTCTGCTGGGCGCGGGCCGCCTCGTATTCCTTGAGGGCGGAGCGGCGGACTTCGTCGGAATGGAGGACTTCGTCGACGAGTTCGACGGACTCGCCGCGCTTGGCCTGCGAATCCTTGACGACTTCGGGATGTTCGCGAATGAATTGAATATCAAGCATGCGGTCCATCCTATTTCGTAAAGGAGACAGAAGAGTCACCTTCGCACTTTTCAGGAGGGCAGTCGGAAAGTGCGGAGTTTTGGCGCCCGTTTTCTCGTTTCCCGGACGATTTGCCGGTAGAATCCTCGCACTTTTCACATGACCATCCAGAAAGTGCGAAGTCACTCCCTATGCCACAGGCACCCTGACCAGCAGGCTGTCCTTTTCCACCTCGAACTTGAGGTGGGCCGTCGCGGGCAGCAGGTCGCCGTCGACCTGGGCGGGAACGGGCTTGGGCAGGACGAGTTCGGCGCTGATGCCCTGGACCTGGTCGATCGTGGAATTGTGCGACAGCGGCGACTGCTCGGCCTTCTTCGTGATCGTCTGGTGGACGACGTCGCCGAGCAGGTTGGCCCAGCCGATGATGCCGCCGGACGTGTCGATGACCTCGAAGTCGAGCAGCCCGTCGTTGAACGACGCGTCCGGCATCAGCGAGAACACCGGGATCTCGCCGCAGTTGCCGGCCATGAACGTGCGGAACTGCAGGTCGGAGGTCGTCACCGACGTGCCGTCGGCGCGGCGGATCGTGACCCTGGCGTGGTATTTCGGCGCGAACAGGTGCTTGGCGCCGGAAACGAAGTAGGCGAGCCACGAGATATTCTTCTTGAGCTCGGGGTCGGCGTCGTCGATCATCAGCGCGTCGAAGCCGATGCCGGCGATGATGAGGAACGCGTGGCCGCGTTCTGGCTCGTCGTAGTCCGCCGGCGCGTCAAGCAGGCGCAGGCGGCCGATGTCGACATAGCGGGAGCCGTGCGACGTCGCGATCGCGATCGCCGCGTCGAGATCGTCGACCGGAATGCCCATGTTGCGGGCGAACAGGTTGCCGGTGCCGATCGGGATGATGCCCATCGCATGCTCGGAACCGGCCATGGCGGACGCGACAGTGCGCACCGTGCCGTCGCCGCCAGCCGCGATGACGACGTCGGCGCCGTTCGCGAGCGCCTCGAGCGCGCAGGCGCGGCCGTCCTTGTCGAGCTGCGTCTCGATGAACGTGAGTTGTGTCAGGCCCTTCTCGGCGGCGAATTCCTCGATTCTCGTGCGCACGTTCTGCGCGGTCGGCTTGCTCGGATTGATGACGACGGCGTAGTGGACCTGGTCGTCGTGGCGATCCTCGAGCAGCCGCTGGCGCCGGTGGACATAGTGCAGGCGGATGCCGCAGATAATCGCGACAATCAGCACGATGACACAGATCAGCACCACCATCGTGGCCACGAAAGAATCAGACATGCTACCTAGTTTTCCACACTTTCACGACGGGGTGCAACATGCACACCCACGGCAAAGGCCCCGCCAAATCTCCCCCTGATGTCACAAATCGATGTCGCAAACCCGGGCCGAAAGCCCGGGTTTGCGACATCGGGAAGTCAGGCGGGAAGCCCCGGAACAAGACGATTCACTCGCCGAGGGCCTTGTCGACGACCTCGGTGGCCTCGTCGAGGACGGCGTCGAGCGTCTCCGGGGAAACAAACGACTCGGCATACACCTTGTAGATGTTCTCGGTGCCGGACGGACGGGCGGCGAACCAGTTGTCGCGCGTGCAGACCTTGAGGCCGCCGATCGGCTCGTCGTCGCCGGGGGCCTTCGTCATCTTGGCGATGATTTCCTCGCCGCCGAGCGTCGTGGCCGTGACATCGTCGCCGGTGAGGTTGGCGAACTTCTGCTTCTGCTCGAGCGTGGTCGGCGTGTCCACGCGGGTGTACCAGCTCTCGCCGAAGCGCTCGACCTGGGCCTTGTGCAGCTCGGCCGGGTTCTTGCCGGTCTTGCCGGTGATCTCGGCGGCCAGCAGGTCGGGGATGATGCCGTCCTTGTCGGTGGTCCAGACGCGGCCGTTGAAGCGCAGGAAGCTCATGCCGGAGCTCTCCTCGCCGCCGAACGCGACCTCGCCGGTGAACAGCGGGTCCACGAACCACTTGAAGCCGACCGGCACCTCGACGAGACGGGCGTTGATCGACGCGGCGACGCGGTCGATCAGCGACGAGGACACGACGGTCTTGCCGACGCCGGCGCCTGCCGGCCAGTCCGGACGGTTGCCGCCGAACAGGTACTCGACGCAGACGGCCAGGTAGTGATTCGGGTTCATGACGCCCCAGTCCGGGCAGACGATGCCGTGGCGGTCGGCGTCGGGATCGGTGCCGCCGACGAGGTCGTAGTTGTCCCACGCGCCGGCGTTGAGCGAATCCACGAGGCCCTTCATCGCGTAGGCCGACGACGGATCCATGCGGATCTTGCCGTCGTGGTCGATCGTCATGAAGCGCCACGTCGGGTCGACTTCCGGACGCACGACGCCGATGTTCAGGCCGTACTTCTCGTTGATCAGCGGCCAGTAGTTGACCGAGGCGCCGCCCAGCGGGTCGATGCCCAGGCGCACGCCGGAGGAACGGATGACGTCGAAGTCGATGACGTTCTTGAGGTCGTCGACGTAGTGCTCGCGGTAGTCGAAGCGCTCGACGAGGTCGGACTTGATGGCCTGCTCGAACGGGACGCGCTTGACGTTCCTGAAGTTGCCGAGCAGCTCGTTGGCGCGGTTGGCGATCGCGTTCGTCGCCTCGGCCGGGGCCGGGCCGCCGGTGACCGGATCGTACTTGAAGCCGCCGTCGGTCGGCGGGTTGTGCGACGGAGTGACGACGATGCCGTCGGCGAGGCCGTCGCCCTCGAAACGCTGCGTGCCGTCGGCGGCACGGTTGTGGGTCAGGATGGCCTGGGAAATGACCGGCGTCGGCGTGAAGTCGTCGCGGTTGTCGATGCGCACGGTGACGCCGTTGGCGACGAGCACCTCGATGGCGGTCTTCCAGGCCGGCAGGCTCAGGGCGTGGGTGTCGCGGCCGAGATACAGCGGGCCGTTGACGCCGGAAGCCTTGCGGTATTCGGCGATGGCCTGCGTGATCGCCACGATGTGGGCTTCGTTGAAGGAGTTCTTCAGCGACGATCCACGGTGGCCGGAGGTGCCGAAGATGACACGCTCGGTGGCGACGGCCGGGTCGGGAACGACGTCATAGTACTTGCCAATGACCTCGTCGACATCAATCAGATCTTCTGGGGTGGCGGGCAGTCCCGCATTCTTTGCAACCATGGTCCCCATTGTGCCACGGGATACGCCCAGTCGCACTCGTCAGAATCGTCCAGATGTTCACTATATGTTGTCAGGAAATGATGGATTTTCAGAAAACGATTTCCGAAAACTCGCAACCCTTTACCAGTTTTTCCAGTGTTCTATGTACACTTTCACTTGCTAAATAACGGCATCGCTGGTTTTCTCTATTTTTCCGAAAATGAGAAAACAGTGTATGATCAATAACGATTCGCACGAGCAACGGCGCCGTATCCAATGAAAGCCAGCACGCCAGGGTGAAGAGTGGCATGCCGGTTTTCGTCGCCGCCCGGCACGCGGCGAAGGGAAAGTGAATAATAGAGGAAAGGACAGAAGATGGCCGAGTCAACCGCCTCGCAGATCATCTCTGCTATCGGTGGCCCCGAGAACGTCAAGAGCCTGACGCACTGTGCCACCCGACTTCGATTCGAGCTGGTCGACGCCAGCAAGGTCGACAAGGACAAGCTGGAGCACATGAAGGGCGTCCTCGGCGCCGTGCCGCAGAGCGGCGACCGCTACCAGGTCGTCATCGGCGGCGGCGTGTCCACCGTGTACGAGGAGATCATGCACCTGCCGGAGATGAAGAATGCCGGCGCCCACGGCGACGGCTCCGGCACCGCCTCGAACGGCAACTCCAACCTGACGAATGCCGAAGTCAAGGAACAGGCGCGTTCGAAGACCCGCGGCAAGAACAAGTGGGTCGATTCGTTCTTCGAGTTCCTGTCCGACTCCTTCCGTCCGATCCTCGGCGTGCTGCTTGGCGCGTCGCTGATCATCGCCATCATCAACGTCTGCCTGGCCTGCGGCTGGATGTCCAGCGAGACGCAGAGCCCGACGACGACGTTCTTCCAGGCGCTGTACAAGGGCGTCTTCTACTTCCTGCCGATCATGATCGCGTACAACGCGTCGAAGAAGCTCAAGGTCGACGGCTGGCTCGGCGGCGCCATCATGGGCGCCATGATGACCCCGTCGTTCCTGTCGCTGATGGACACGACGTGGGCCGACACGCACTGCGTGACGACGTCGCTCGGCACCAGCCAGTGCACGACGAAGGTCTTCGGCATCACGATGCAGCTCAACGACTACTCCGGCAACGTCTTTGTGCCGCTGTTCATGGCCGTCGTGCTCGCGCTCGTCTACCACGGTCTCAAGAAGATCATTCCGGACTCCGTCCAGCTCGTCTTCGTGCCGTTCCTGTGCATGGTCATCGTCGGTGTCCTGACCGCCTTCCTCGTCGGCCCGCTGGGCATCTGGATCGGCAACGGCCTGGGCGTCGGCCTGTCGTGGCTCAACGGTCACGCGCCGTTCATCTTCGCCATCCTGATCCCGATGCTGTACCCGTTCCTCGTCCCGCTGGGCCTGCACTGGCCGCTCAACGCCCTGATGCTGATGAACATCCAGTCGATGGGCTACGACTTCATCCAGGGCCCGATGGGCTGCTGGAACTTCGCCTGCTTCGGCGCGACCGCCGGCGTCCTGATCCTGTCCATCCGCGACCGTGACAAGGAAATGCGCCAGACCGCCGTCGGCGCCCTCGCCGCGGGCCTGCTCGGTGGCGTTTCGGAGCCGTCGCTGTACGGCATTCACCTGCGCTTCAAGAACACCTACAAGCGCATGCTCCCCGGCTGCTTGGCCGGCGGCATCACCATCGCCATCCTCGGCTGGATCTTCCCGTCGACCGTCGCCGGCGGCCAGGTCGTCCACGGCGTGACCACGACGGCCTTCGCCTTCACGTCGTTGCTGACGATCCCGATCTTCGACCGCATGTGGGTCTACGCCATCTCGATCGCCGTCGCGTTCTTCGTCGCCATGGCCCTCGTCGTCATCTTCGACTACCGCACGCCGGAACAGAAGGCCGAAGTCCTCGCCCGCGTGGCCGCCGCCGATGCGGAGACCGCCACCGAGACCGAGGAGAACGCCTCCGCCGTCCAGTACGCCGACACGCACATCGACGACAACCTGCTGCCGGGTGACAAGCCGGTCGACGCTCCGGTCATGGACGCCGAACCGCTCGCCCAGCCGACCGTCGCCGTCTTCGCTCCGGTCGCCGGCCACGTCATCTCGCTCGACGACTGCGGCGACCCGGTCTTCGCGTCCCGCGCCCTCGGCGAGGGCGTCGGCATCCAGCCGTCCGCGTCCGAGGTCTTCGCGCCGGTCTCCGGCGTGCTGCAGACGGTCGCCGAGACCGGCCACGCCTTCGGCATCAAGACCGACGACGGCGTCGAGATCCTCGTCCACGTCGGCATCGACACGGTCAAGATGGAGGGCGACGGCTTCCAGGTCGCCGTCAAGGCCAACCAGCGCGTCAACGTCGGCGACAAGCTCGTCACCGTTGACTTCGACAAGGTCAAGGCCGCCGGTTACAGCACGACGACGCTGATGACCGTCCTGAACACCGCCGCCCTGAAGTCGGTCGTCCCGATGACCGACAAGGACGTGCAGGCCGGCGACGAAGTCATCGCCATCGAGCACTGAATCGTACCATCCCTTTCTCTCCTCCAGTCAGGCCTGACGGCCGCTGCCGACAGGCCTGACTGACCTCATACCCGGGGGAGCCGAGCGCATCGGCTCCCCCTCTGTGTATCTTCCGACACTCCCTCTCAAGCGGGAGCCGACGAGAGCGAAGCTCGAGTCGGCGGGAGCGGGGAGCCGCGTAGCGGCGCCCGTGCGCCCGAATCGTTCCTCCCTATTAGGCTGGTCCCCATGACTATCACTGTTTCCACCGACGGCTCGGCGCTCGGCAACCCCAACGGGCCGATGGGCTGGGCCTGGGCCGACCATCACGACCGCGAATCCGACGCCGCCGCCGACGGCCACCGGCACGCCGGCGACTGCGACGCCGGCGGCGCCACGAACGGCACGAACCAGATCGGCGAGCTGTGCGCCGTGCTCGAGGCGCTGCGCACGCACCCCGGCAGCGAGCCGCTCGTCATCGAGACCGACTCGCAGTACGCGATCAACTGCTCGACGAAGTGGGTCCGCGGCTGGAAGAAGAACGGCTGGAAGAACTCGCAGAAGAAGCCGGTCAAGAACGCCGACGTCATCAAGGCGATCGACGCGGAGATTTCCCGGCGTCCCGGCCCCGTCAGGTTTGTCTGGGTCAAGGGACACGCCGGCAACGCCGGCAACGAGAAGGTCGACACGCTCGCGCGCACCTACGCCGGCGACTGCCGCTCCGGCGCCCGCGAAGGCTATCTGCCGAAGGAAGGCTGGCAGTCGCTGCTCGCGTCGGAGTATTCGAGGGGCACCGACGTTCCCGACGACGCGCGGCTGCTGCTCGACGGCAAGATTTCCGCCGCCGACTACCGCGGACTGGTTCACGGCGAGCCGCCGGAAGAAGATCCGGACGATTCGTCCGCCAGGCCGTCCGCGAACCGCATGCCTGTCGCGGCCGAACCCGAGGGATTCGATCCCGACGACTGGTTCACCGACGGCGACGACAAACTGGAACCCGAGCCGGAGACCGAACCGGAACCCGAGCCGGAAGACAAGCCTTCGCCCGAATCCACTCCGGCCGCTCCCCGACTGCGCGCGACGGGCCTGACGGCGAGCGGCACGTTGAAGATCTCCCCCGCTCCGGCGACGAGTCCGACGTTCGACGGCCGTCCGCGCCACGTGCGCGGCTATCTCGCCGTCGAGGGCTATGTCGACGGCGACGGCACCTTCGTCGTCCGGGACGCCCCGTTCCTGATGTGACCCTCCCCTTTTTTGATGGCACAAACCCGTGACTAACGCTCCGGGTAGGATGGGGACGAATCGTTCCGCAGAATTGTTCTGTATATAAAGGAGTGTGTTATGGACAAGGCACAGCAGGATGCGCTGAAGAAGGCGGCCGGCATCGAGGCCGCCAAGCTCATCGAGAACGGCATGATCGCGGGCCTGGGCACCGGCTCCACCGTGCGTTTCCTCGTCGACGAGCTCGGCCGCCGCGTGCGCGAGGAAGGCCTGGAGTTCACCGGCGTGACGACGAGCCGTCGCACGCAGGAGCAGGCCGAGAGCTACGGCATCAAGATCGTCGACATCGACGACGTCGACCACATCGACATCACGATCGACGGCGCCGACGAGGTCGACGCGAACTTCAACGGCATCAAGGGCGGCGGCGCCGCGCTGCTGTGGGAGAAGATTGTCGCCGTGAACTCGGACAAGATCGTCTGGATCGTCGACGAGTCGAAGGTCGTCGACGTCATCGGCAAGTTCCCGCTGCCGGTCGAGGTCATTCCGTTCGGCGCCGCCCACGTCATCGAGCGCTTCGAGAAGCGCGGCTACAAGCCGGTCCTGCGTCTCGACGCCGAGGGCAAGCCGGTGCGCACCGACGAGAACAACTACGTCGTCGACCTGCACCTCGAGCGCATCGACGATCCGGCCGAGCTGGCCGAGGACCTGATCAACACGGTCGGCGTCGTCGAGCACGGCCTGTTCCTCAACATGGTCGACGAGGTCATCGTCGGCAACCCGGACGGCCCGAAGAAGCTGTTCAACCCGAACAAGCAGGCCTGATCTCCCGAGCCTCTTCCGGTCCCCTCTCGAGAGGGGACCGGCGTCGCGAGGCGACGTCGAGGGAAGTAACCGGCCCGGACATGCAGTTGGCCCCGCGAATTCACGAGAATTCGCGGGGCCAACCGTTTCCAGACGCTACTACTTGCGCTGGTGACGAGTCTTACGCAGCAGCTTGCGGTGCTTCTTCTTGCTCATCCGCTTGCGGCGCTTCTTGATGACGGAACCCATCTTCAGCCTCCACTTCCTTGAATCTAACAGAACTGTAAAGATTGCAACTCGGCCTATACTACACGGCATTTAGGACGACTCGCGCGCAGGCCGCCCGGTCCGTCACATCGGGAAGTACTCGAAGACGGTCTCGACGGCGTTGACGGCACCGGTGGCCTCGAACAGGACCGTGTCGTTGTACCAGTAGGCGACGGCCTTGTCGGTGCTGTCGCCGTCGTAGGCGACGACGTATTCGCCGGTCTTGTTGCCGTCGACCTTGATGAGGCCGGAGGCGATCGTCTTGCCGGTCAGGGCGCCGGTCAGCGTGCCGTATTCGCCGGACGCGCCATCGCTGTCCGACCACTGCGCCACGGTGAGCGTGACGTCGTCGACGTCGGTGCCGTCGGAGTAGACGAGCGTGTATTCTTCCAGCGGCTCGGCCGACTGCCACGTCGTCGCCGCGTCGGCCTTCGTGCGGGCGAAGGTGGAGACCGAGTCCGGCATGCTCTTGAGCAGCGTCGTCGCGTTGTCCGGCAGCGCCGAGGCGGAGATCGTCGGCGACGCGCTGGCGCTGGCCGACGCCGTCGCCAGCGGCTCGTTCGTCGTCGAGCGGATGGCCCAGCCCGGCCAGATGAACGCGAAGACGATCGACAGGACGATGACGACTGCCACGACGACGACGGCAACGCGCAGCCGGACCATCGACTTCGTCAGCTTCGACTTCGACGATTTCGCGGCGGCATGGCCGTTGGCGTTCTTCGGTGAGCGGGAACTCGGGGAATTAGACATAGGTTTCATTGTGTCACAGCCGTCTGACGCCTCTCCTGTGGCCGGCTTCTTTACTGGTTATTGCGGCCTGCTCTGCATGGACGATCAGTCGCCGTCGGGCGCGGCGGCCTGCGAGCGCTTCATGGTCCTCGCCGTCAGGTCGAGCGCCTTGAGCGCGTCGCGAACCGTCGAGCATTCGACCAGCGTCATGCCGTCGACATGGAGGCGGGAATCGTTCGTCCTCCGGCCGCCGGATGGCGAGCCGTCGGCGGCACGATTCTTCCGTCGCTTCGTCGCCGGCACGATCGCCGTCGTGAAGCCGAGCCGCACGGCCTCGCGCAGGCGCGACTCGAGCCGCGGCACCGGGCGCACCTGGCCGGTCAGCGAGATCTCGCCGATCGCGCAGGTCGTGCGCGGGATCGGCACGCCGAGCGCGGCCGACGCGAGCGACGCCGCGACGGCGAGGTCGCAGGCGGGTTCGCGGGCCTGCGCGCCGGCGATCGTCGAGACGTAGACGTCGTCGTTGAGCAGCGAGATGCCGCCGTGGCGGCTGAGCACGGCGATGAGCATGGCGAGCCGGCTGCCGTCGACGCCGTTGGCGGCGCGGCGCGGCGTCGGCAGCACCGATTTCGTGACGAGCGACTGGACCTCGACGGGCAGCGAGCGCTGGCCGTCGACGGTGAACGTGACGCAGGGTCCCTCGACCTCGATGTCGTCGGAGGACAGGAACAGGCCGGCCGGGTCGGCGACTTCCTCGATGCCCTCGCCGGACATGTCGAAGCAGCCGACCTCGTCGGTCGGGCCGAAGCGGTTCTTCGTGGCGCGCAGCATGCGCAGCGCCGTCTCGGCGTCGCCCTCGAACTGGCAGACGACGTCGACGATGTGCTCGAGCGTGCGCGGGCCGGCGACGGCGCCGTCCTTCGTGACGTGGCCGACGAGCATGACCGGGATGTCGAGCCGCTTGGCCGAGTCAATCAACGCGGAGGCGACTTCGCGGACCTGCGTTGGTCCTCCGGAGACGCCGTCGACGTCCTGCGAGACGATCGTCTGCGCCGAGTCGGCGATGACGAACGCCGGCCGCTCCTCCTCGATCAGTCCGAGCACCGTCGCGAGGTCGGTCGTCGCGGCGAGCAGCAGGTTCGGCTGCACGGCGCCGACGCGCTGCGCCCGCATCCTGACCTGCGCCTGCGACTCCTCGCCGGACACGTACAGTACCGTGGACGATTCGTCCGCGCCCCTGTCGATGACTTCCTGCGCGACGTTGCCGGCCGTTTCCAGCAGCAATGTCGACTTACCGATGCCCGGTTCGCCGGCGATCAGCGTGACCGACCCGGGCACGATGCCGCCGCCGAGCACGCGGTCGAACTCGCCGAATCCGGTCGACAGGCGCCTGACGCTGTCGGTCGAGATCTCGGTCATCGGCTTGGCGGCGCTTTCCGGCCGCACGACGGCGGCGACCGGCGTGCGCGACGTGCGTCCCGGCGCCGCCGTGCGCGATCCGGCCGCCGCCCTTGCCTCGTGGAATTCGTTGACGGTCCCCCACTGGCCGCAACTCGGGCACTTGCCCACCCATTTCGATCCGCTCCACCCGCATTCGGAGCAGACATACTGTACCGAACTCTTCGCCATGGGGATTCAGCCCAGCAGGTCGTGGACAGTCCGGACGTTATCGGCCAATTCGGCCTTGAGGGCGTCGGGCCCGTCGAATTCGATCTGGGGACGGATGAACTGCTCGAATTCCACGCGCACGCGGTGGCCGTAGAGGTCCAGCCAATCGGAGTCATCGCCCGTCAGCGCATACGCCTCGAGCACGCGCTCGTGCCGCCCGGACTGGTCATTGAACGTCGGCTTCGTGCCGATCGAGATCGCGGCGGGCCAGCGCAGCGGGGACGTCATCGCGAGCCGCGCCTCGATGCCGCCGCCGTCGTACTGGTGCGAAATGCCGTCGGACGCTTCCCTCTTGCTGCGCTCGACGCGCTCGTCGTAGTCGGCCGCCGGGCCGAGGTCGACGAGCCAGCCGGCGTACACGCCGTCGACCGGCAGGTAGCCGTCGACCGGTTCGGCGACGTTCGCGGTCGGAAAGCCGAGCTGGCGGCCGCGCTCCTCGCCGTGGACGACGGTGCCCTCGACGCCGTGCAGGTCGCCGAGGATGTCGTTGGCGTCCTCGATGTCGCCGTTGGCGAGCAGGAACCGCACGTTCGTCGAGCTCCAGTCGCGCACTTCGCGCGCGTTCGTCGCCTTGCTCCAGGCGCGCCGTTCGGCCTTCGGCATCGCGGCGCGCGGATCGCTCACGGGGCCGCGGGTCGCCGGCATCGTCGGCACGATCGGCTGCGGCACGCGCGTGCGGCCGCGGCCCTCGTCGTCGACGACGACGAGCTCGAACATGCCGGTCGCCAGCGCGAGCGTCTCGATCTTGTCGATCGTGCCGGCGCGGCCGGCGCCCATCGACGCGTCCTTGCCGAGCACGAGCGTGCGCATGCCGAGCCGGCCGACGAGCTGGCCGAGGAAGAACCGGAACGACTTGTCGGCGAACGCGAGCGTGTACTTGACGATGATGACGTAGTCGACGCCGAGTTCGTTGAGCGCGCGTAGCCGCTGGCCGACGCCGGTCAGCTGGTCGGTGTCGGCGACGCTGCCGTCGGCCGGCAGCTCGTCGTTGCCGTGCGCCTTCGCGTAGCCGTGCACGAACGCCGGCCGCGGCTCGAACATGATGACGACGGACAGCGCGTCGAACTGCTTCGCGAGCGCGACGGTCCGCTTGACGACGGCGCGGTGCCCGCGGTGGACGCCGTCGAACGCGCCGACGGTGACGACGGACTTCCTGCTGGCGCTCAGCAGCGGCCAGTCGATGTTACCGCTCTCGTCGGGAGCGAGCCGGATGATCTTCATGCTGTACTCTTTCCGTTGGAATGTGAACGATTCTTCCGTCCGAAACCTGCTTCGACCCTACTCACCGGCCGCAAACACCGCAAGGGGTTTCCACTGGCGGCGGTTGCGCCGCTCGACGATCGCGACAACGTCCGATTCCGCCGTCGCGTGGCCGTTGTCGTCGACGACGACCGCGGCGGCCGGACCGTTGACGAACATCTTCGGCTCGCGGTCGGGGAAGTTCGCCGGCACGAGGTCGGCGGCGACCGGAATGAACCTGCCGAAACGCAATTCGTTCGCCTCGTCGGCCGTAATCGGCACGATCGGCATCGTCCGGGCGACGGCCTCGGCCATCGTCAGGACATGGGCGGCGAGCGCGGCGCGTGCCCCGTCGCCGTCGGGACCGGTGGCCGGCCGGCCGTTGGGGCCGAGGCCGGGCAGGTCGAGGATGGCGCGGTTGCGCGTGACGGTCTCGCCGGCCCGGTTCGTGAACGTCTTCGGTTCGGCGTGCGCGGCCAGCGTCTTCGGGTCGTCGACGGCGAAGTCGCCGACGCGTTCGCGCCGCAGCATCGTCAGGTGGGCGCCGGCGCCGAACGCGGCGCCGAGGTCGCGGGCGAGCGCGCGGATGTACGTGCCGGCCGAGCAGCGCACGCGCACGTCGACGTCGAGGACCGGCGTGGCGCCGGTTTCCTCCGCCTCATCGGCTTCCTCCGTGGCATTGTCAACGATTGTTTCACGTGAACCAAGCACGTCGAACTGCTCGATCGTCACCTCGCGCGGCGCCAGTTCGACGTCGCGGCCCTCGCGCGCGAGGTCGTAGGCGCGCTGGCCGTTGATCTTGATCGCCGAATACGTGTTCGGCACCTGCAGGATCGGCCCGGTGAACCGTTCGTCGATCATCGCGCGGATTTCGGCAATGGACGGCAGGGCGGCAGGCGGCACGGCCGAGGGCGACGTGGCGGCAGCCGATCCCGCGGTCGGGGCCATGTCGCGCGAATCGTCCGGCAATCCGGCGTCCGAGCCGGCGCGGGAATCGTTCCATCTCGAGACGGTCTCGCCGTCGGCGTCGTCGGTCGTCGTCGCGATGCCGAACCGGATCGTCGCGACGTAGGTCTTGTCGTGGTCGACGATGTAGTTGAGCAGGCGCGTGGCGTTGCCGAAGCCGACGACGAGCGCGCCGGTCGCCATCGGGTCGAGTGTGCCGGCGTGGCCGACTTTCTTCATGCCGACGGCGGCGCGGACGGCCGCGACGACGTCGTGGCTCGTCACGCCGCGCGGCTTGTCGACGACGAGGACGCCGGAACGCGGCGGCCGCGCCGGCGAGCCGGCCGCCGCCGTGGCTGTCGCTTCCGCCATCAGTCCTCGGCCTCGTCGACGGTGTCTTCCGGGTGGTAATAGGCGTCGTCGACCGGCGCGTCGGCGCGGGTGTTCGGGCTGTCGTTGGCGACCGGGCTGTCGGCGTCGTCGATGTCCTCGAACTCCTCGACCTCGACGACGTCGGCGTCCGGTTCCGGACCGTCGGCCGCCGCGCCGAACGCCGGCGAGCCGGAGTATTCGGCGTATTCGGGAGCGTCGACGTCGATGCCGGGACGATCCATGACATCGGCGTCGGAGCCGCGCCCGACCTTCTCGTAGTCGGGATCGGCCGTCGAGAAGTCGCCGCCGTGCACGTGCGTGAGGCTGTCGGCGGCGGCCTTGCGGCCGACGGAACGGCCGTCGACGTCGTCGACGTCGCCCTCGTCGTCTTCATCGTCGTGACGGTACGGATCGGCGTCGCCGGCGTACGTCGCCGTCTCGCGCATCTTCCGCAGTTCCTCGTCGCGACGGCGCGCCGTCACGAGGATGTCCTCGATCTCGTGCGCCTCGCCCGGCACCTCGTCGAAGACGAACTTGAGATCCGGCGTCAGGCGCAGGCCGGCCTTGCGGCCGACGAGCGAGCGCAGGCGGCCCTTCGCCTGGTTGAGCGCCTGCTCGGCGCGCTTCTTCTCGCCTTCCTCGTGGCCGCTGTGGCCGAGGACCGTCCAGTAGACCTTGGCGAGCTGCAGGTCGTTCGTCACGCGCACGTCGGTGATCGTCACGTTCGCGAGCCGCTTGTCATGCAGCGTGCTTTCCATGTTCGACGCGATGACGCGCTGAATGAGCGCCGCAATACGCGCCGCCCTGGGGTTGTTTCCGGCCATCGGAGTTTCCTTTCGTTTTCGCTAGTACACCAGTATATAAATAAGAACGATTCGCGCCGCCAACGTGAACAGGCCAGCTTCCCGGGAGAAGCTGGCCTGTTCACTACCGGATGACGATGCGCTTACTTGCGCTCGATCTCCTGCATCTCGAACGTCTCGATGACGTCGCCGATCTCGATGTCGTTGAACTTGCCGAGGTTGATACCGGCCTCGTAGCCTTCGGACACCGACGTGACGTCGTCCTTGAAGCGGCGCAGCGACGTGATCTCGAGGTCGTTGACCGTCGTGACGCCGTTGCGCAGGATGCGGGCCTTCGTGCCGCGCTTGACCTCGCCGTCCAGGACCATGACGCCGGCGATGTTGCCGAACTTGGACGAACGGAAGATCTCGCGGATCTCGGAGTGCGAGGTCGTGACCTCTTCGTACTCCGGCTTGAGCATGCCCTTGAGCGACGCCTCGATGTCCTCGATCGCCTTGTAGATGACCGAGTAGTACTTGATCTCCACGCCCTCGCGCTCGGCGAGGTCGGCGACCTGGCGGTTCGGACGGACGTTGAAGCCGATGATGACGGCCTTGTCGACGGTCGCCAGATTGACGTCGTTCTGCGTGATCGCGCCGACGCCGCGGTGGATGACCTGGATGCCGACCTCGTCGGAGACCTCGATCTTCATCAGCGAGTCTTCCAGGGCCTCGACCGAACCGGACGAGTCGCCCTTGATGACGATGTTGAGCATGTCGACTTCCGACTTCGCGAACTGCTCCTTGAGGCTCTCGAGCGAGACGACCTTGCGGCGCTTCGCGAGCTGCGCGGCGCGCTCGGATGCCTGGCGCTTCTCGGCGATCTGGCGGGCGGTGCGGTCGTCCGGGGCGACGAGGAACAGGTCGCCGGCGGTCGGCACCGAGGTCAGGCCGAGGACCTGGACCGGCGTCGACGGCGTGGCGGACGTCATGTTCTTGCCGTTCTCGTCGAGCATGGCGCGGACGCGGCCGTACGACGTGCCGGCGACGATCGAGTCGCCGATGTGCAGCGTGCCCTGCTGGACGAGGACGGACGCGACGGCGCCGCGGCCCTTGTCCAGGCGCGCCTCGATCGTGGCGCCGCGGGCGTCCATGTCGGGGTTGGCGCGCAGGTCGAGGTCGGCGTCGGCCGTGAGCAGCACGGCTTCGAGCAGCTTGTCGATGTTCGTGCCCTGCTTGGCGGAGATGTCGACGAACATCGTGTTGCCGCCGTACTCCTCCGGCACCAGGCCGAACTCGGTGAGCTGGCCGCGGACCTTCTCCGGGTTGGCGCCGGCGACGTCGATCTTGTTGACGGCGACGACGATCGGCACGTTCGCGGACTGCGCGTGGTTGATGGCCTCGACGGTCTGCGGCATGACGCCGTCGTCGGCGGCCACGACGAGGATCGCGACGTCGGTCAGTTCGGCGCCGCGGGCACGCATGGCCGTGAAGGCCTCGTGGCCCGGGGTGTCGAGGAACGTGATCTTGCGCTTCTCGCCGTCGAGCTCGACGGTGACCTGGTAGGCGCCGATGCGCTGCGTGATGCCGCCGGCCTCGCCCTCGATGACGTTGGTGCGGCGGATCGTGTCCAGCAGGCGCGTCTTGCCGTGGTCGACGTGGCCCATGACGGTGACAACCGGCGGACGGGGCTTGAGATCCTCGTCGTCCTGCAGCTCTTCCTCCTCGAGGTTGATGTCGAACTGCTGGAGCAGCTCCTTGTCTTCCTCTTCGGCGGAGACGATCTTGATGTTCCAGCCGATTTCCTCGCCGAGGATCTGGAACGTCGACTCGTCGAGCGACTGCGTGGCCGTGGCCATCTCGCCGAGATGGAACAGCACGGTGACGAGCGCGGCCGGGTTGACGTTGATCTTCTCGGCCAGGTCGGCGAGCGAGGCGCCCTGGCGCAGCTTCACGGTCTGGCCATGGCCGGTCGGGATGCGGACGCCGCCGATGACCGGTGCTTTCAGCTCTTCGTATTCGTGACGCTTCGCCAGACGGTTCTTGCGGGCCTTCGACGACTTGCCACCCTGACGGCCGAACGCGCCCGCGGCACCGCCGCGACCGCGGCCGCCGCCGCGGGACGGACCGTTGCTCGGACCGTTGTTCTGGTAGCCGCCGCCGTTGCCGCCGAAGCGGTTGCCGCCGCGGCCGCCGTTGCCGGAACCGGCCGACTGGCCCGGACGGTTGTGGCCCCACTGCCCCGGCTTCGGAGCGCCCTGGCCCGGACGGCCACCACGGAACCCGCCACGGTTGCCGCCCTGGCCCGGACGGCCACCACGGCTGTTGTTGACGGTCGGACGCGCCATCGGATGCGGACGCGGAATGTCGCTCGGCGTCGGCGTGTGCATGCCCTGCTTGCGGCTGAACGGGTTGTTGCCCGGACGCGGCGTGGACGTGCCGGCAGCGCCGTTCTGGCCCGGACGCGGCGTGCGCGGTCCCGGCGTCGGGGCGCCCGGACGGGCACCGCCCTGGCCGCCACGGCCGTTGCGCGGCGCATTGGCGCCCTGGGCACCGTTGCGTCCGCCGTTCTGGCCCGGACGCGGCGCGCCATTGCGGCCGTTGCGACCATTACGCTCGTTGCGCTCGTCGTTGCGGTGCTGCATGTGCTGGCCCGGCTTGGCACCGGCGCCCGGCTTCGGCGCACCCGAATGCGACTGTGACGCGCCCGGCTTCGCGCCGGCGGCGTGCTGGCCCGGCTTGGGACCCGGCTGGCCCGGCTTGGCCGACGTGCGGTGGGCGCCCGGCTTCGCGCCGACAAACGCGGCGCCCGGCTTCGGCGCGGACGTCGACGAAGCGCCGGAGCCCTTCGCGGCACCGGCGTTGGAAGAAGAATTGCTGTTCGGGAAGGCTTCCTTCAGCCTGCGGACCACAGGCGCCTCCACCGTGGATGAAGCCGACTTGACGAATTCACCCATGTCCTTGAGCTTCTCAAGGACGGTCTTGCTGTCTACGCCAAGTTCCTTGGCGAGTTCATATACGCGTGCTTTAGGCACTCCTATTATCTCCTATTCCCCAGCCGCGCATATACGAACCTGCACAGCTGCTATTTTCTCACGGCGAGCCTGTTCCGTCTCATCGTGTAACCATGATCGTCATACCTCGTCCTGTTGGTGGCCTGCGGGCATGAGTCATCCCCACACCCGATCCGTGTGCAAGCATACTCGCGACCGGGTATTTTCCACAGCGGATAAACACACCCCCTCGAACATGTCACCATCCCGCGCCCGGGCGCGGGATGGTGACATGTTCGAGGGGATCGTCGTCACCCCTCCGTCCGGCGACAGGTTGAACGATTCGTGCGCCCGGTCAGGCCCGGATCACTATCGGCCCCACACCCGCCAGTATCCGGAAGAATCGTTCACTCCCGCTCACTCGCCGGCTTCGGCGTCCGTTTCGCCGGCTTCGGCGCGCACCTGCGAGGCCTTGCGCTCGCGTGCCTCCTCCGACTCGATGCCGATCTTCCAGCCGGTCAGCTTGGCGGCGAGTCGGGCGTTCTGGCCCTCCTTGCCGATGGCGAGCGACAGCTGGTCGTCGTGGATGTAGGCGATGGCCGTCTTGTTCTTCTCGCTGATGACCTGCACGCCGGCGGCCGACGCCGGCGACAGCGCAGCGGCGACAAACTTTGCCGGGTCGGCCGACCAGTCGACGATGTCGATCTTCTCGTTGCCGAGGTTCTCCATGACGGCGCGTACGCGCGAGCCGCCGGGGCCGATCAGCGCGCCCTTCGGGTTGACGCCGTCGGTGTTGGCGCGCACGGCGATCTTCGTGCGGGCACCCGCCTCGCGGGCGATCGCCATGATCGAGACGGCGCCGGAGACAAGCTCCGGGACCTCGCGCTCGAACAGGCGGCGCACCAGCTCCGGATGCGAACGCGAGACGATGATCTCCGGGCCCTTGAGGCCGCGGGCCACGTTGACGACGTAGACGCGAATGCGTTCGCCGTGGCGGTAGCGCTCGCCCGGCACCTGCTCGCGGCGCGGCAGGATGGCCTCGACGTCGCCGACGGCGACGTGCACGTTCGCGGTGTCCTTGGCGTCCTGCTGGACGACGCCGGTGATGAGCTTGCCCTTCTGGCCCGAGAACGCGCCGAAGATCTTGTCGTCCTCGGCCTTGCGGAACAGCTGCGTGATGACCTGGCGGGCCGTCGCGGCGGCCAGCCGGCCGAAGTCCTTCGGCGTGTCATCGTACGGCTCGCCGAGCTTCGGCGCCGGGTGCGGATCGTCCTCGGTCGGTTCCTGTTCGATCTCGTCCTGCGCCCAGACGGTGAACGTGCCGGCGCGCGGATCAAGCTCCACGCGGGCGTGCTTCGCGGCGTGCGGCGTCTTCAGGTACGCCAGGCGCAGCGCCTCGGACAGCGCCGCGTCCACCGTCTCCTGATCGATGCCCTGCTCGCCGGCCAGCTGATGAATGCCGTTCAGGTCCAGTTCCATGAGACCTCCTCAAATTCAGTTATGTCTTCGATTATTCGTTCAGTTTTCGTGCGGAAGAATCGTGCCAAATATTTCCATGCTGCTGGACGATGCTCCCGTTTTTCTGGAAAGTCCGGAAGAATTTTGCCTTCTTCCTCTCCAGAGGTCACAGTTGGTCACTATTCTAATGTTTCATGCAGACACCCGATTCCCCCGTTTTCCGGCCGCTTTCGACGCTCCGACGCGCCACCGCGGCGCTGCTGGCCGCCGTGCTGCTCGTCGCGACGGCGGCCTGTTCGGAGGTCCGTGTCGCCGGCCTCGCCGAGTCCGAGCAGTCGTCGTCGCCGTGCGAGCTCGCCTACTACGCGGCGACCGACCACACGGCGACGATGGACGGCACCGACGGCACGACGATCCTGTCGATGCGGTACCTGGCGGCGCTGCAGGCGCAGCACGACTGGCTCGACGTCGCCATCCAGTGCTCGCAGCGATTCACCGAGGGGACGCTGCGCTCGGCGCAGGCGCAGTACTCAGCACGCTCGATGGCGGCGCAGCTCGGGCAGTCCTACCAGCCGCTGACCGTCAACTCGCTCGACGACATCGACTCGATGGCGATCACGGCCGACGCGCTGTCGTCGATGGCGCTGGCGGAGGACCGTGCCGGCTTCGAGACCGAGGTGCTCGGCGGCATCTACGCCTCCAAGGCCCCGACGAGCGGCAACGCCGCCGTCAAGGCGCTGGCCGCCAACACGGCGACGAAGCTTGTCGCGATTTCCGACAACCACAAGGAATGCGCGTCGCAGATGATGATGATCGCCGGCTCCGGCGCCACCGACTTGCGCCGCAAGGTCTACGCGACCGGTGACCTGACCGCCTCGCCCTACCTGATCGCCGACCCGGCCACCGGCATCGACGCGAACACTGTCGCCGTCGCCGAGATCAACGCCGCCCGCGCCGAACTCGAGGCCATGTCCGACAACGCCTACGACGCCTCGAAACTCTCCGCCAACGACGAGGCCGACGTGACGGCGAGCGCCTCCTCTAGCGCGAGCGCGAGCACCTCCAGCGGCTCCTCCGACTCGGCGAGTTCCGATTCCGCGAGTTCCGACTCGGCGAGTTCTGATTCCGCGAGTTCCGATTCTGCGAGTTCCGATTCGTCCGGCGCCTCAGAACTGCGCGCCGACCTGCTGCAGCTCTCCATGCTGATCGCCACCCACGCCTACACGGCCTTCACCCTCGGCTACCCGAGCATGGACCACTTCCTCTTCAGCTGACGCCACCCCCTGACGCCACCCCCTGCTTCCAGTTACGCCGGCAAGCTGGAAGCAAAGTCATGTCGCCAGTCGCCGGCACGACACCCTTTTTCCAATTCGGCACCACCACTGGAAGCCAGGTCACGTTTCAAGCCCTCGAATCGTGACTTTCCTTCCATCTCCGCCCGGAAACTGGAAGAGAACGTCACTCCAGACCCGTCAAAATATGACCCTGCTTCCAGCTTGCCCCGGCCACTGGAAGGAATGTCACCGTCACGCCTCTTGAATCGGCATCTTTCTTCCAGTTCGAGTACGGGACTGGAAGAAAGGTGCCGTCCGGGAACTGTCAGACGGTACTTTCCTTCCAGTTCCCATGATGTTCTGGAAGCGGCGGACAGCCAGTACTCCTGAAACAGAAGGCGACACGCCAGCAGCTGCCTACCGTTTGACAAACCAAGAATCTGTGTAAGAATAAATGAGTTGCTTCCGCGAGGAAGAAACAGCAAGGATGAGTGTCCGAGCGGTCGAAGGAGCACGACTCGAAATCGTGTGAGGGCAACCCCCTCCCAGAGTTCGAATCTCTGCTCATCCGCAACCAAAGGTTTCCGGTTCGCCGGAAACCTTTTTTGTTTTTCACGGCAACTAAGCCGGCAACGCTGTCTCTTGGAGCATCCGCGAATCCTCAGCGCTCAGGCAAGAGAGCCGGCTCTCTCCGTCCTCAGGCATGTCGTGACAAATCCGAATGCCGCGGCCAGAAGGCCGACCGAGAACACGATCAGGAGGATGAACGCAAAGTTGGCCAGTCCGGTACCGATGACGAAAGTCGCCACGGCCACGCATTCGTATGCCAGCGCCACGCCCAGCGTATTGCGCAGATGACGCAGGACATTGACGACCGGAGCACGTCGCGGTATCAGACGGTACATGATCTCGACAATGAGGCCTAAAGCGATGGCCGCCAGAATCGCGGCGATCGCGATGGACACGAATACCAGCACGCGAATCCACATGGGCATCGGCCACTCGGCGATGAATGCCTGGTCCATGTCGGAGCAACCCATCACCGCCAATACCGTGCACATGCAGGCAATCAACAGTTGCAGCCATAGCTTTGCCGTACGACTTGACATGCTTCCACTTTCAGTACGTCTTGAGGAGTATCGGAATTGGGTGGTCGGGTCTGCGGATCACGCCAGCAGGAAACACGCGCTGAAGCAGGCCATGACGAGAAGGCCCAGGACGATGGACAGGACGAATCCGTAGGGCGACAGGCGATTGTCCTTGTCAGTGAAGAGGGCGAGGACGGTGCCGAACGTGCCAAGACCCATGAGGGTCGCCGCAAGGATGTAGGCAACGGGGTCAGTTTGATGTCGGATCAGCAGCGTGATGACGTCGATGACGCCCATGACGAGCTGGATTGGGCAGATGACGCCCAGCCCGCGCATGTTCCATTCCTTGCCGATTTGCCATTTCCTCGTCGTCGCCATCGTCGGCCCCTCTCCCCCATGAAAACGGCTCGCGGTCTGCGCCGCATCCGTCGTCGCCCACGATAAATCCGCATGCACATGGCACACGACTATCCCGGCAAGTCATGTCCGTTTGTGTTCAACATGACCGTATGGGGCCGGTCATGAAAAGTTTCGGACGTCGCCGGAGCGTCCCGAGGCTCGTCGGTGCCTGGCCTTAGCTCCGGAGTTATTGACGATTCCTGCATCCCATTCGGTAAAACGTTCCCGCGTCCAAACACAATTTCCCGGATCGCCGTCGGATTGTTCCTTCCCTGCGCCTACGGTCATTCCGCCTTCTGGCCGTGCCGAACGTCGCCCTACCATCAAGATATCGGCCGGTCCGGGACGACAACGCCTCGCCGGCAGGCGCCTGCCCCGTCTGCCCCGCCGGCAGCCGATCATCGAGCGAAAGGAGGACCGATGAAGTTCTTGCGTTCCGTGATCCACTTCAACGCCCACCATCCCCAACAGTCGGGGTTTAATTACCACTGGTTTGCGCTTCTAGCCACCATGGCCTGCATGTCGTTTGTCGGCGGTGGCCTGTTTGTCGGCCATGGAGTCACGCCGCTCCGCCTGGCCCTGTTCGTGCTGATCGCCGTCCTGCTGTTCGTCGCCGGCGAGCTGATGGCATATTGGGTGCATCACAATCCATCGGAAAGGAAAACACTCCTCACTCTGGGTTACACCTGCATTCTCGTGGTCGTGGTCAACTGTGTCCTGAATGTCTTGATAGCCTTGGATGTCTTTGCCTCATAGAGACCATCGTCGTTTTCCTTCCACTCTTCCGGACGACGATCGAATATGGTTCTCTCCGCATTCCCTGGTTATTTCTTGGCCGCCACGATGAATCCGCGGACACCGCATGCACACGGCGCACGATTATCCCGGCAAGTCATGCCCGCGAATCCAGACATGGAGTCGCGACACGATCTGAAACCGGCCACGAAGACGGGCGCTCGGAGAAGAATGTTCCGTCTCCATGGCCGCCGATTTTATGATGACAGTAAGCCGGAGCATTCCATGGCGGCATGCTCCGGTGTTTTTCAACGTAGTAGTAGAGGACTGGGAGAAGATCCCATGTGGGACTACATCAAGACCGCGTTCAGGGAGAATCGACGTCGCATACCGGGGTCGCTGAGCATCCAGACCTCGGCCATCCTGCTCGCACTCATGCTGACAGTGCCGAACCTCATTTCCTCGGTGGTTCACTGGGGATGGCACGGATCGGTCGGGACCATGATCGCCAATGCCTTTGGCTTCCTGGTGTGTTTCCTGCTCTTTGAAATCGGCCTCTTCATGGTTCAGGACACCGCGGACGACGGCACGACATCCCGTCGGCGCTGGCCGAAAAAGCACGGAGCCGCGTTCCAGGTCATAGTCATTGTGGTCCTGACAGCGGTGCTGACGGTGCTCGCCTTACTCTGAGTCGTTACTGAATCGTGAATTAATTCCGCCCCTCCCCGTACCCATCCCAACCCGGAAGGAGTCGACATGGACATTATTTTCGTCGTGGTTCTCCTGAATGTCGTGGCACTTGTGGCGATCATCGTCGTACTGGTCACGCTCTACAGGAGCTACAAGAAGGAATCGGCTGGGAACACCGTCAATCGCACAAAGGATTCCGACAGCTACCATGCTGGTCACGGGAGGACAGCGGGACGATGACGGCGCCGTCGCCCTCCCCTATTCCAGCGTCCTCACGGCGCGGATCGCCTCGGCCCGCGTCGCCATTTCCCCGGACGTCGCCGGGTAGGCGATGTGCTCAAGCGTCAGGCCCTGCGGCGCGATCGGACCGGTGGAACCTTCGCGCAGCGGCGTCGCCATCTTGGCGGCGAACCAGTCGACGGTTTTCTTGCCGATGCCGACGGCCACGCAGCCGTTGACGAGCGACCTGACCATGTTGCGGGCGAATGCGTCGGCGACGATCGTGAAGCACAGCAGCCCCGACTCGACGAGCGGCGTGACGTAACGTTCGTCCCGACGCAGCTCGTCGGGCACGAGCGGCTGTGCGGCCGGCACGCGCGCCCAGTAGGCGGTCTTGACGTCGCGAATCGTCGTGCCGCCGGGATTCGGCGTCGCGAAGCTGCCGAAGTCGTGCAGGCCGATCGTCATCGCCGCGCAGTCATTCATCGCGGAGACGTCGAGCGAGTAGCCGGTCAGGTCGAGGACGAAGCCGGCGGTGCGCGGATCGCGGCCGGCGATGTCGTCGGCGACGCGGTAGACATACGTCCGCTCGAGCGCCGAGAATCGCGCGTCGAAGCCGGCCGGCGCGACGGACACGCCGTGAATGGAAACATCCGCCGGCACGATCCGCCGCAACCGTCGCGTCAGCGCCTCGGCCGGCGTGCAGTCCATGTGCCCGACGACATGCCCGAACGATTCTTCCGTCACGTCGACGTGGCAGACCTGATGGCTCGCGTGCACGCCGGTATCCGTGCGTCCCGCGACGGTCAGACGCAGCGGCTTGCCGTCCCCGAGCGTCCCCCACCGCAGCACCTTCGCCAGGGCGTCCTCGAGCACGCCCTGCACGGTCCGCAGCTCCGGTTGCCTCGCCCACCCGAAGAATCGCGTCCCGTCATACCCAAGATCAATGCGCAGTCGTATCACAATGGTCAAGAATATACGAAATTGGGGAGGACCCTGACGGATCCTCCCCAATTCATTCGACGTTCGGGAACGCCGGCGAGAAGCTCACTCCTCGGTGGCGGCTTCCTCGGCAGCCGGAGCGGCTTCGGCCTCGGCCGGAGCCTCTTCCTTGGCGGCGACCTTCGTCGCGGCTTCGGCTTCCTTCACGACGGCCTGCTTGGCGGACACCGGCTCGGTGACGAGCTCGATGATGGCCTGGGCAGCCGAATCGCCCTTGCGCGGAGCGATCTTGACGATGCGGGTGTAGCCGCCCTCGCGCTGCTCCATCTGCTCGGCGATCTCGGTGAACAGCTTGTGGACGACGGACTTGTCACGGATGACGCGCATCACGCGACGGCGCGAGTGCAGGTCGCCGCGCTTCGCGAACGTGATCAGGCGCTCGGCGAGCGGACGAAGACGCTTCGCCTTCGGCAGCGTGGTGACGATGCGGCCGTGCTTGAACAGGCTGGTCGCCATGTTGGCGAGCATCAGGCGCTCGTGCGCCGGGCTCGAGGCCAGACGCGGGCCCTTCTTCGGTGTAGGCATTGGTTTCTCCTTGGGATATGTTCCGTCGCCGGCCAGGTGGGCCGGATGCCCGAACATCCGGCCGGCGTTCGGAACACTCTGGTTTTGAATGGTTGGCCAGCCGCAGGCGGCTCAGTTGGCGGAAGAATCGTCCAGTAGGTAGAAGGAGCCATTACTGGACGATTCGTCCGCCGATAGCCCTACCGTGCGGCGAGGCAGCCCCTCACTCGTCGTCAGGCGAGAAGAAGGTGGTGCTGCCGTCGAGGCCGGCGGCATCGAAGCCGAGCGGCGAGGCCTTCAGCGACAGGCCGAGAGCCTGCAGCTTCTCCTTGACTTCGTCGATGGACTTCATGCCGAAATTGCGGATGTCGAGCAGGTCCTGCTCGTTGTGCGAGATCAGCTCGCCGACCGTGTGGATGCCCTCGCGCTTGAGGCAGTTGTAGCTGCGCTGCGTGAGGTTGAGATCCTCGATCGGGATGGCCAGCTCCGGGTTGGACTCCTCGACGACCGGGGCCGGACCGACCTCGACGCCTTCGGCGGCCGTGTTGAGCTCGCGGCACAGGCCGAAGAGCTCGACGAGCGTGGAGCCTGCGGACGCGACGGCGTCACGCGGGGAGATGGCGGGCTTGGTCTCGACATCCAGGATGAGACGGTCGAAGTCGGTGCGCTGTTCCACGCGGGTGGCCTCGACCTTGTAGCTCACCTTGAGCACTGGAGAGTAGATGGAATCGACCGGGATGCGGCCGATCTCATCGCCATCCTGCTTGTTCATCTGGGCGGGCACGTAGCCGCGGCCGCGTTCGACGGTGAACTCGATCTCGAGTTCGCCATCCTCGGCGAGCGTGGCGATGTGCATCTCCGGATTGGCAATGGTGACGCCGGCCGGCGGGGTGATGTCCCCGGCGGTGGCCTCGCCCTGGCCGCTCTTGCGCAGATACATGACAACCGGCTCATCGTATTCGCTGGTGAGCACGATGCCCTTGATGTTCAGCAGGATTTCGGTAACGTCTTCCTCGACACCCGGCAGAGTGGTGAACTCGTGCAGGGCGCCGGCGATCCGCACCGAAGTCACCGCTGCGCCCGGAATCGAGCTCAGCAGGGTGCGACGAAGCGAATTACCAAGCGTGTAGCCGAATCCAGGCTCGAGCGGCTCGATGACGAAACGCGAGCGCTGAGAGGTGATTGATTCCTCGGTAAGTGTCGGACGCTGTGCGATAAGCACTGTGGTTATCCTTTCAGCTTCTTAGCCGGTGGTGCACTCACCGGCTACAAGCGGCTCTGGATGGATATTGTCTCGTGGAGTAGTGCTCAGACGCGGCGACGCTTCGGAGGACGAACGCCGTTGAATGCGACCGGGGTGACGTCGGTGATGGAACCGACCTCGAGACCGGCGGACTGCAGGGAACGGATGGCGGTCTCGCGACCGGAACCCGGGCCCTTCACGAAGACGTCGACCTTCTTGACGCCGTGCTCCATGGCCTTGCGGGCCGCGGACTCGGCCGCCATGCCAGCGGCGTACGGCGTGGACTTGCGGGAGCCCTTGAAACCGACATCGCCACCGGACGCCCAGGAGACAACTGCGCCGGACGGATCGGTGATCGAGATAATAGTGTTGTTGAACGTAGACTTGATGTGCGCCTGACCAACCGGGATCGACTTGCGATCGCGGCGACGGGTCTTGCGCGCGGCCTGCTTTTGAGCTGCCAATTGACCCTCGTTTCCTTGTAACGAACTTCTTGTTGTGTGTGCGGTCCGGACGATGGGCAGTCTAGAACCCGTGGCCCGGAACCCCTAGGACACCAGAATTACTTGGTGGCCTTCTTCTTTCCGGCGACCGTGCGCTTCGGGCCCTTGCGGGTGCGGGCGTTGGTCTTGGTGCGCTGACCACGAACAGGAAGTCCCCTACGGTGACGCTGGCCCTGGTAGCAGTTGATCTGAATCTTGCGACGGATATCCGCGTCGACTTCACGACGCAGATCGCCCTCGATCTTGTAGTTGGCCTCGAGGTAGTCACGCAGCGTGATCAGCTGCTCGTCGGTAAGATCCTTGACGCGGATGTCCGGGCTGATACCGGTCGCTTCAAGGGTTTCCTTAGCGCGGGTGCGGCCGACACCGAAGATGTAGGTGAGGGCGATCTCGATGCGCTTGTCATTGGGGATGTCGACTCCGGCAAGACGTGCCATTGCGAATTCCTTCTGTTTTCACGCAGGTCTTGCACCGAGCCTCCCGGCACACCTGACGGTGACCGGCCCGGGCCTGCGTTCCCGGGGTTCAGCCTCTCGGCGGAGGAATCATTTCAATTTTGGAAATTAGAACGATTCTTGCCGGAAAACTGTGGCTTAGTGCCTTGTCTCTATGCCGCTAGGATCTGGCTCTCAGCCCTGGCGCTGCTTGTGGCGCGGGTTGGTGCAGATCACCATGACGCGGCCGTGGCGACGAATCACGCGGCAGTTTTCGCAGATTCGCTTCACACTTGGGCTAACCTTCATGGTTTTCCTTTGCTTGGTTTTGTACCTTACTTGTACCTTTACTTGTAACGGTACGTAATTCGACCACGGTTCAGGTCGTACGGGCTCATCTCGAGCACCACGCGATCCTGCGGGAGGATGCGGATGTAGTTCTTCCGCATCTTGCCGGAGATAGTGGCGAGAACGATATGCTTGTTCTCCAGCTGAACGCGGAACATCGCGTTCGGCAGTGCTTCCACTACCTGGCCTTCGACTTCAATCACACCGTCTTTTGCCATGTTTCTCGATTCCGTTGAAGTTGATCGATTTACCTATGGTGCGCCCAGAAGACACACCAACCTGCAATAATACACAACCCCCTCCCAAACAGGAAGGGGGCGTGTCGTTCCTTATCCCGCTCCCTCTTTAGGGGGAGTCGAAAACGCGAAGCGTTTTCAGTGGGAGTCAGCGGAGCAGCGAAGCTGTGGAGCGCCTTAGCGCATGAAGCAGCGGACTCAGCTAGCCTTGACCGTCGCGTCGAGCTTGGCGATGATCTCGTTGGAGATCGCGTCGATCTCGCCGACGCCGTTGACCGAGATCAGCAGGCCGCGGTCGCGATAGATGTCGAGCAGCGGGGCGGTTTCCTTCTCGTAGGTCTCCAGGCGCTTGGCGATGACTTCCGGCGTGTCGTCGGAGCGGCCCTGCTCCTCGGCGCGCTTCTTCATGCGCTCGAGCAGGATGTCGCGGGACGCCTCGAGGGCGACGACGGCGTCGAGCGGCGTGCCGAGCTCCTCGAGCATCTGGTCGAGTGCCTCGACCTGGGAGGCGTTGCGCGGGTAGCCGTCGAGGATCCAGCCGTTCTTCGTGTCATCCATGGCCAGGCGATCCTTGACGATCGTGTTCGTCAGCTCGTCGGGCACCAGCTCGCCCTTGTCGGTGTAGGACAGCGCCTTGAGGCCGAGCTCGGTCTTGTTCTTGATGTTGTAGCGGAAGATGTCGCCGGTCGAGATCGCCGGAATGTCGTAGTGGGTGGCGAGCAGCGCAGCCTGCGTGCCCTTGCCAACGCCCTGCGGGCCCATGATCAGCAGTCGCATCGTGGTTCCTTTCGTCGGGAAACAGTCATTTCAAACCTTCCCCAATTTACTCCGGCCGCTGGAACGTCGGAGGAATCGTGCGAATCGTGGGACCCCTGGCCGACCACCCCGCCAACCGCACTCAAGCCAGCCTCCCGGCATGCGAATTGTGGGAACTCCCGCCAACCGCCCCACCGACCGCACGCAACCCAGCCTGTTTACGTGTGAATAGCGGGAAACTTCCCCGCACATCCCTCCGACCGCACGCAAACTGCCCTATTTGCGTGCGAAAAACAGGAATCTCCGCCAACCGTCCCACCGACCGCACGCAAAAGGGCGGGGCGAACGCTCCTGCTGGAACGTTCGCCCCGCCCTTCGAGCGTGCGGAGGAGACTACTTGGACGATTCGTCCTTCGCGGCCCGCTCCTCGAGCTTCTCGGCCTCGGCGATCGAGTGTTCGGTGGCCTCGTCCGACTTGACCTCGGCCTTGACCTCGTCGGCCTCGGCCTTCTCGATGTCGCGATCCTCGGTCTTCTCGGCCTTGTTTTCGGCCTTCTCGTCGGCCTTGACAACCTTCTCAGCCGCCTTCTCGCCGGACTTCTCGGCCTTCTTGAGCGCCTTGCGCTCGGCCTTCAGCGCCTTGCGCTCGGCCTTCTCCGACTTGGAGGCGTGCAGGTCGCCGCCCTCGACGTGGTCGGTGTTCTCGAACAGGAAGCCGGCGTACTGGAACTGCTCGGTCTGGGCCTTCGCCTGGCGCAGCGTGTCCAGGCCGACGCCGGCGATGATCAGGATCGTCGTGCCGCCGAACGGCAGCTGCGTGTTCAGGCTCAGCGCCATGATCAGGACCGTCGGCAGCAGCGCGACGAACAGCAGGTAGACGGCGCCGACCGTGTTCAGGCGGTTGATGACGTACTTGAGGTAGCGCGACGTCGACTTGCCGGCGCGGATGCCCGGAATGAAGCCGCCGTACTGCTTCATGTTGTCCGCCGTCTCGTCCGGATTGAACGTGATCTCGGTGTAGAAGAAGCAGAAGAAGACGATCATCAGCGCATAGAGCACGATGTACCACACCGACGTCGTGTTGCCGAGGTTGTTGTTGATCCAGGTGACCCACGACTGGTCGCTGTTGCCGAACTGGGCGATCAGCGTCGGGATGGCGAGGATCGAGGAAGCGAAGATCGGCGGGATGACGCCCGACATGTTGACCTTGAGCGGCAGGTAGGTGGAGGAGCCGCCGTACATCTTGCGGCCGATCATGCGACGCGTGTACTGCACCGGGATGCGGCGCTGCGCGAGCTCGACGTAGACGACGAAGATCATGATGACGACGAGCACGCCGGTGACGATGCCGAACGACGTCCAGTCGCCGTCGGTGCCGTTGGTGCCCCAGCCGATCTCCCACAGCTGCGGCAGGAAGCCGGAGCAGATGGACAGGAAGATGAGGATGGACATGCCCTGGCCGATGCCCTTGTCGGTGATGAGCTCGGCCATCCACATGATCAGGCCGGTGCCGCCGGTCATGACGAGGACCATGACGATGAGGTTCCAGACGGAGCCGTCCGGGATGACCTGGGAGCACTGGTAGTTGAACAGCGCGCCGGAGCGGGCGGTGACGATGATCGTCGTGGACTGCAGCAGCGCGAGGCCGATGGTCAGGTAACGCGTGTACTGCGTCAGCTTGGCCTCGCCGGACTGGCCCTCCTTGTGCAGGGCCTCGAAGCGCGGGATGACGACACGCAGCAACTGGACGACGATCGACGCCGTGATGTACGGCATGACGCCCAGTGCAAAGATCGACAGCTGCAGCATGGCGCCGCCGGAGAAGAGATTCACGAGGCCGATGAAGTTCTCGGCATTGTTGGTCGTGTTTGCCACACAGTCATGCACGACGGTCTCGTCGACACCTGGCGTCGGGATGAACGATCCAATGCGGTAGATGATCACCATGCCAAGGACGAAGAGAATCTTGTTTCTCAGCTCCTTGGTGCGAAAGGCCTGGATTAGTGTCCTCACCTTGTGTTCCCTCCAGTCGTAGCTGTGCGGCAATGCACACGAATAACACACTCTAGCGGTCGAGTTTAACGTACCGTCCCTACGTTTGTCAGACGGCCCGCCGACTTCTTGGATAATTCGCCACAACTCGGCGACATCGGCCCGGGGGTCGAGAACAGTGCCGCTTGCCGTCGCCGATGACAACCTTTGCATTGTTCGGTTTTCCCGGGTCCGGCTAATTTCACGCTCCCTAGATTACACACCTTCGCCGCGAATATTGCAAACGAGGTCATGTTGGGAACGATTCCTCCGTATCTCGGTCTTCCCTCTGCTCTCGTCTCTTCCTTCTTCCCTCTTTTCCCCGGGGACCCTCTGCCGTGGCACTTCCGTGGCGCTTCCATGGCACTTCGATGACATGAACAAAAAAGAGGGAGGGTGTTCCAGTCGATGCTGGAACACCCTCCCTGTCAGGCACGATCAGGCGTGCCGGAGGTCATGTCCGGGAACGGACCGGGCCGTCGGGCCCGGATCGCTCAGTCCTCGGAGATGGAGCCGCCGGCGGCCTCGATCTTGGACTTCGCGGAAGCGGAAGCCTTGACGCCCTTGATGTTGAAGGCGACCGAGGTCTCGCCGTCGCCGAGCACCTTGACGGGCTCGTTGGCGCGGACGGCGCCCTTGGCGACCAGGTCGGCGACGGTGATGTCGCCACCCTGCGGGAACAGCTCCACGAGAGCGGAGATGTTCACGACCTGGTATTCCTTCTTGAACGGGGCCTTGAAGCCACGCAGCTTCGGCAGGCGCATGTACAGCGGCAGCTGGCCACCCTCGAAGCCAGGACGGACCTGGTAGCGCTTCTTGGTGCCCTTGTCGCCACGGCCCGAGGTCTTGCCCTTGGAGCCTTCGCCACGGCCGACGCGGGTCTTCGCCTTCTTGGCGCCCGGAGCCGGCTTGAGGTCATGCATCTGCAGGATCGTGGTCTCTTCTTCGTTTGCCATGATCAGTCGACCTCCTCGACGGTAACCAGGTGACGCACGACATCGATCATGCCGCGGACAGCCTTGGTATCTTCACGCACAGTGCTCTGGCCGATCTTGCGAAGGGCGAGGGACTGGACGGTCGCGCGCTGCTTCGGGTTTGCGCCGCAAACGCCGTGCACGAGCGTAATCTTGAGCTTTGCCATCTATCACTCACCATCCTTAGCGGCCTTGGCGGCAGCCTCTTCGCGAGCCTTGGCGGCGTCGGCAATGCCTTCGGCGCGGGCGCGGAGCAGGGCGTCGGGGGTGACTTCCTGCAGGCTGAGGTCACGACGGGCAGCGATCTCCTCCGGGGATTCGAGCTGCTTGAGGGCGTCGACGGTGGCACGCACGACGTTGACCGCGGTGGTGGAGCCCATCGACTTGGTCAGGACGTCGGTGATGCCGGCGCACTCCATGACGGCGC
Organism: Bifidobacterium choloepi; assembly: GCF_010667615.1. Classification (GTDB taxonomy): domain Bacteria; phylum Actinomycetota; class Actinomycetes; order Actinomycetales; family Bifidobacteriaceae; genus Bifidobacterium; species Bifidobacterium choloepi. Next base: position 791,999 of record NZ_VYSG01000001.1, read on the forward strand.
GGACCGCGGAACCGGCGATAACACCGGTACCCGGGGCGGCCGGGCGGAGCAGCACGGTGCCGGCGTGATCGTGACCGGTCACCGGGTGGGTGACGGTGCCACGGATGCGCGGAACGGTGAACATGTGCTTCTTGGCGTCGAGCTGGCCCTTGGCGATAGCGGCCGGGACCTCGCGGGACTTGCCGTAGCCGACACCCACGGTGCCGTTGCCGTCGCCGACCACCACGAGGGCGGCGAAGCTGAACGTACGGCCACCCTTATGGGTCTTGGACACGCGGTTGATCGTCACCACGCGGTCGAGCAGCTCGTCGCCGCCCTTCTCTTCGCGACGGTTGCGACGCTCACCGCGACGGCCTTCGCCACGCTGGCCACGACGGGACTTGCGCTCATCGTTGTTGGACTCAGCGGTTGCCTGAGTGTTCTCAGTTTCTTCAGCCACTTGGGTTTCCTTTTCGTTGTCGCTCACAGTGCCAGACCTCCCTCGCGGGCGCCGTCGGCAACAGCTGCGACGCGGCCATGGTACTTGTTGCCGCCACGGTCGAAGACGACGGCGGTGATGCCGGCATCCAGGGCCTTCTTGGCGATCATTTCGCCGACCTTGTGCGCGGCTTCCGTCTTGGTGCCCTCGAAGCCCTTGAAGTCGTTCATCAGCGTGGACTCGGAGACCAGGGTGATGCCCTTGGTGTCATCCACGATCTGGGCGACCATGTGGCGGTTGGAACGGGTGACCACCAGACGCGGGAGCTCCGGGGTGCCCGAGATGCGCTTGCGGATACGAGCGTGGCGACGCTTCAGCGCGACCTTCTTGCCTTTACCGAGAATCTTGACGCTCATATCACTTACCAGCCTTTCCAGCCTTGCGGCGGATCGTCTCGTCCGAGTACTTGATGCCCTTGCCCTTGTAGGGTTCCGGAGCACGAAGCTTGCGGATGTTGGCGGCAGCCTGGCCGACGGCCTGCTTGTCGATGCCCTTGACGATCACCTGGTTCGGGTTCGGCAGCTCGAAGGTGATGCCCTCCGGCGGCTCGACGGTGATGGTGTGGGAGTAGCCGAGCGAGAACTCGATGCCCTTGCCCTTCATCTGCGCACGGTAACCGGTGCCGATGATGTCCAGGGTCTTCGAGTAGCCCTCGGAAACGCCCTTGACGATCGAAGCGGCGAGAGCGCGGGCCAGACCGTGCTTGGCACGGATGTCACGCGAATCGTCCTTCGGGGTCAGGATGATCTCGTTGCCTTCGACGGAGGCCGTGATGCCCTCCGGGATGACGAAGGAGTCGGTGCCCTTCGGGCCCTTGGCCGAGAAGTCCTGGCCGTTGATGGTGATCTCCACGCCTGCCGGGATGACGACAGGGAGCTTGCCAATATGCGATGCCATAGTAGTTCAGCTCTCCTTTCTCACCACACGAAGGCGACGACTTCGCCACCAATGCCCCGGTCGAGGCATTCCTTCTGAGTCATCAGTCCCGACGAGGTCGAGATGATGGCGATTCCCAGGCCACCGAGCGGCATCGGCAGTGCGTCGGACTTCGCGTAGCGGCGAAGGCCCGGCTTGGACACGCGCTTGATGCCCTGGATGGAACGCTCGCCGTGCTTGCCGTACTTGAGCGTGATCTCAAGAGTCTGGCCAACCTTGGCTTCCTTGGCGCTGAAATCGGCGATGTAGCCTTCGCGCTTCAGGATCTCGGCGATGTTCGCCTTGAACTTGGAGTACGGCATATCCACGGTTTCGTGCTTGGCCGCGCTCGCATTACGCAGACGCGTAAGCATGTCTGCGATCGGATCTGTCATTGTCATTATGGGCTAACGCCCTTTCTCGCCGCGGTTTCCGCCGCCCTGCCCTACTGGACAGAGCCGCGGACCTTCAGCGTCGATATTTACCAACTGGACTTAGTAACGCCTGGCAGTTCGCCGCGGTGCGCCTTCTCGCGAAGGCAGATACGGCACAGACCGAACTTGCGATAGACGGAGTGGGGGCGGCCGCAGACCTGGCAACGCGTGTACGCGCGCACCTTGAACTTCGGCTTGCGGTTCGCCTTGACCTTAAGACAAGTCTTTGCCATTTCAGTTCTCCTTGAACGGGAAGCCGAGGTGCTTCAGGAGCGCATAGGCTTCCTTGTCATCCTTGGTGCTGGTCACGACGGTGATGTCCATGCCGCGGGTGTGATCGATCGAATCCGGATCGATCTCGTGGAACATGGACTGCTCGGTCAGGCCGAAGTTGTAGTTGCCCTGGCCGTCGAACTGGTGGCCGTTGATGCCGCGGAAATCGCGGATGCGCGGCAGAGCCAGCGTCAGGAGGCGGTCGAGGAATTCCCACATGCGGTCGCCACGCAGCGTGACGTACGCACCGATGGCCTGGCCCTCGCGCAGGTGGAACTGGGCGACGGACTTCTTGGCCTTCGTGACCTTCGGCTTCTGGCCGGTGATCGCGGTCAGGTCGCGGACGGCGCCTTCGATGAGCTTGGAGTCGCGGGCGGCGGCACCAACACCCATGGAGACGACGACCTTCTGGACGCGAGCGACCTGCATCGGGTTGTCGTGCTTGAATTCCTTCTCAAGCTCCGGGACGATGACGTCGGTGTACTGGGTCTTGAGGCGCGGAGTCTGGGGCGCTTCGACAGTGGTATCCGTCATGCGAGCTCCTTTCCGGACTTCTTGGCCACGCGCACGCGCACGGTCTTCACCTTGCCGTCGCGGGCTTCTTCCTTAACGACCACGCCCACGCGCGTCGGCTTGCCGGTCTCCGGGTCAACGAGCATCACGTTGGAGCGATGGATCGGAGCCTCGACGGAGACGATGCCGGACTGCTGGCCCTGCTGGGTGGCGCGGACATGCTTCTTGACGATCTGCACGCCCTCGACGATCAGGCGATCGTCCTTGAGCACGCGGAGGACCTTGCCCTCCTTGCCGCGGTCCTTGCCGCGGATGACCACGACCTGGTCGCCGCTCTTGATCTTGGCTACCATAATCAGATCACCTCCGGGGCGAGGGACACGATCCTCATGAAGCGCTTGCCGCGCAGCTCACGACCAACCGGTCCGAAAATACGAGTGCCCTTCGGTTCACGGCCGGAGCCGAGAATGACGGCGGCGTTCTCGTCGAACTTGATATAGGAGCCGTCCTCGCGACGGTGCTCCTTGACGGTGCGGACGACGACGGCCTTGACCACGTCGCCCTTCTTGACCGACCCGCCAGGGATGGCATCCTTGACGGAGGCGACGATCACGTCGCCAATGCCGGCATAGCGTCGCTTCGATCCGCCGAGCACTCGGATGCAGAGGAGTTCCTTCGCACCCGTGTTGTCGGCGACATGAAGCCGCGTTTCCTGCTGAATCATTGATTCTCCTTAGCCGAGCTGGTTCTCCCCAGGCACCCGCCTTTGTCGGGGAGAATCGTTCCAAATACAGTATTTAAACGATTCTCCCCGACAAAGGAGGGTGACAAGCGGAGCCTTGCCGAACTTGTTTACTTAGCGCGCTCGATGATGCTATCGAGACGCCAACGCTTGGTCTTGCTCAGTGGACGAGTCTCCATGATGCTCACGAGGTCGCCAACGTGCGCTTCGTTGTTCTCGTCATGGGCCTTGACCGTGCGGGTGGTACGGACGACCTTGCCGTAGAGCGGGTGGGTCGTACGCAGTTCGAGTTCGACGGAAATCGTCTTGTCCATCTTGTCGGACACGACGTAACCGCGACGAACCTTGCGGAAATTACGCTCTTCAGCCATTACTTCTCCTCAGCTTTCGTGTCGGTTGCCTCGGGTTCCTGGCTGATGCCGAGCTCGCGCTCGCGCAGGACAGTATACATCCTGGCAATGTCGTGCTTGACGGCCTTGAGGCGAGCCGTGTTGTCGAGCTGACCGGTCGCGTGCTGGAAGCGCAGGTTGAACAGCTCTTCCTTCGACTTCTTGAGGAACTCCTCAATCTCGGCGTTGGTCTTCTCGTTCAGATTCTTGATGCTGTATTCTGCAGTACCGACTGCCATCAGATGTCACCGCCTTCACGAGCAATAACACGGCACTTCATCGGAAGCTTGTCGATGGCGCGGCGCAGAGCCTCGCGAGCGACGTCCTCAGAAACGCCACCGATCTCGAACATCACGCGACCGGGGTGAACGTTGGCGATCCAGAATTCCGGAGCGCCCTTACCGGAACCCATTCGGGCACCGAGCGGGTGCTTGGTGAGCGGACGATCCGGGAAGATCGTGATCCACACACGGCCACCACGCTTGATGTAACGGGTCATTGCAATACGAGCAGCCTCGATCTGGCGGTTGGTGACGTAGGCCGGAGCCAGCGCCTGGATACCGAACTCGCCGAACGCGATCTCGTTGCCGCCCTTGGACATGCCGTGGCGGTCCGGGCGATGCTGCTTACGATATTTGGTCCTCTTTGGGATAAGCATTTCTCAGCTCACTCCTTCGTTTCCGTTGCAGCCGGAGCTTCAGCGGCGGCGGCTTCGGCCTTCGGGGCCTCGGTCGCGGCGTTCTGCTGACGCTGGGCACCGCGGTTGCCACGACGCTGGCGGCGATCGCCGCGGCGGCCGTTGCGACCGTTGTTGCCCTGCTGGGCCTGCTGCTCTTCGAACTCACGCTCGGTCATGTCGCCCTTGTAGATCCAGACCTTGACGCCAATGCGACCGTAGGTCGTCTTGGCCTCGAAGAAGCCGTAATCGATGAGGGCGCGGAGGGTCTGCAGCGGAACGCGGCCCTCGCGGTAGAACTCGGAACGGCTCATTTCCGCACCGCCGAGGCGGCCGGAGAGCTTGATGCGGATACCCTTCGCACCGGCGCGCATGGCGTCCTGCTGGGCCTTGCGCATGGCGCGACGGAAGGTCACGCGGTTCGTCAGCTGCTCGGCGATGCCCTGGGCGACCAGCTGGGCGTCCAGCGCCGGGTTCTTCACTTCGAAGATGTTGAGCTGGACCTGCTTGCCGGTGAGCTTCTCGAGCTTGGCGCGGACACGCTCGGCCTCGGCGCCGCGGCGGCCGATCACAATGCCCGGGCGGGCAGTGTGGATGTCGACCTTGACGCGGTCACGGGTGCGCTCGATGACGATGCGGGACACGCCCGCACGCTCGAGGTCCTTGTTCATGGCCTTGCGGATGGCGTCGTCTTCGAGGACGAAGTCACGGTAGCGTTCGCCGACCTTGTTGGAGTCCGAGAACCACTTGGAACGGTGGCCTTCGGTGATGCCCAGGCGATAGCCAAAGGGATTAATCTTCTGACCCATCTTTAGCGGGCTCCTTCCTTGCTGGCGACGACGACCGTGATGTGAGCCGTGCGCTTGTTGATGCGAGCGGCGCGGCCCTGGGCGCGGGCGCGGAAACGCTTGAGCGTCACGCCTTCGTCCACGTAGGTCTCCTTGACGTACAGGTCGTTCTCGCGGAACGGCTCGCCGGCCTTCTCGGCCTTGACGCGCGCGTTGGCGATGGCGCTCTGGAGAACCTTGAGCACCGGGGTGCTGGCGTCCTGCGGAGCGAACTTCAGGATGGTGATGGCTTCGGTCGCCTGCTTGCCTCGGATGAGGTCGACCATGCGGCGAGCCTTGCGCGGCGTCACGCGGACGTGACGAGCAATTGCCTTAGCTTCCATGTGTCTTTACTCTCCTACCTTTAGCGGCGCGACTTCTTGTCGTCCTTGACGTGACCCTTGAAGGTCTTCGTCGGGGCGAACTCACCGAGCTTGTGGCCGACCATCGACTCGGTCACGAAGACCGGGACGTGCTTGCGACCATCGTGAACAGCGAAGGTGTGTCCGATGAAATCAGGGGTGATCATCGAACGGCGCGACCACGTCTTGATGACGTTGTGCGTGCCCTTCTCGTTCTGCTCGTCGACTTTCTTCTGCAGGTGGGCGTCGACGAAGGGGCCCTTCTTGATGCTACGAGTCATCTATTCGACACTCCCTTACTTGCGGTTCTTGCCATTCGGACGACGACGAACAATCATCTTGTTCGAAGCCTTCTTCGGACGACGAGTACGAACCTCGCCCTTGCCCCACGGAGAGACCGGCGGCTTGCCACCGCGGGTACGACCGCCGTGCGGGTGATCGACAGGGTTCATGGACTCGCCGCGGGTGATCGGGCGCTTGCCCATCCAGCGGGCGCGGCCAGCCTTGCCGAGCTGGATGTTGGCGTGGTCGGAGTTGCCGACCTCGCCGATCGTGGCGCGGCACTCGGCGAGCACGTTGCGGATTTCGCCGGACGGCATGCGCAGCTGGGCGTAGGCGCCATCCTTGGCGACGAGCTGGACGGCGGCACCGGCCGAGCGGGCGATCTTCGCGCCGCCGAGCGGGCGGAGCTCGATCGCGTGGACGATCGTACCGGTCGGGATGTTCTTCAGCGGCAGGTTGTTGCCCGGCTTGATGTCGGCCTGCGCACCGGTCTCGATGCGGTCGCCCTGCTTGATGCCTTCCGGAGCGATGATGTAGCGCTTCTCGCCGTCGGCGTAGTGCAGGAGGGCGATGCGGGCGGAGCGGTTCGGATCGTACTCGATCTGAGCCACGGTCGCGGGCACGCCGTCCTTGTCCCAGCGACGGAAGTCGATGAGACGGTACTGACGCTTGTGGCCGCCACCGCGGTGACGGGACGTCATGCGACCGTACGAGTTGCGGCCGCCAGTCTTGCTGAGCTTGCGAACCAGCGACTTCTCAGGAGTCGAGCGCGTCAGATCGGAGAAATCCGAGACGGACGCGTTGCGACGGCCCGGAGTCGTCGGCTTATAAACGCGGATAGCCATAATCTAGTTCTTCCTTTAACTTTTCTCGGCTAACCTTCAGTTACCGAAGATGTCGATCGACTGACCCTCTGCCACGGTCACGATGGCGCGCTTTTCGTTGACGCGCTGGCCGTAACCGGTGCGGGTGCGCTGGCGCTTGCCGGCGCGGTTGAGGGTGTTGACGTTCGTCACCTTGACCTTGAAGATCTCCTCAATAGCCTGCTTGATCTGGACCTTGTTGGCGGTCGGAGCCACCACGAAGGTGTACTGGCCCATGTCGGACAGGGCGTAGCTCTTCTCGGAAACAACCGGCTTGAGGATGATGTCGTGTGCGGGCTTGTGGATTGCGACCATTGAAATCAGGCCTCCTTAACTGCCGGCTCGACCTTGGCTTCCAGGAAGGCTTCGTAGCCCTCCTTGGAGAACACCACGTACTGGGCGGTCACCACGTCGTAGGTGTTGAGCTGGTCAGCGAAAATCGGATGAACGGTCGGGATGTTGCGCACCGACAGCCATTCGTCGATGTTGTCGCGGGACAGCACGACGGTGGTGAACTTGTCGCCGGTGATCGGGGACAGCGCGGCAATCGCGGCCTTCGTCGACGGCTTGTCGACCTTGAAGTCGACGACGGCAACGCGGCCGTTGTTGGCGCGGTCGGACAGGACGTAGCGCAGGGCCGCGGCCTTCATCTTCTTCGGGGTGCGCTGCGAGTAGTCGCGCGGGGTCGGACCGAAGACGACGCCGCCGTGGTACCACTGCGGAGCGCGGATGGAGCCCTGGCGGGCACGGCCGGTGCCCTTCTGCTTCCACGGCTTGCGGCCGCCGCCGGAGACCTTGGCGCGGTTCTTGACCGCGTGGGTGCCCTGGCGAGCAGCGGCGAGCTGCGCGATGACGACCTGGTGGATCAGCGGGACGTGAGCCTGGACCTCTTCGGCGGAGAAGCCGAAGACCTCGGCCGGAGCCTCGACGGTGCCGGCGGCCTGTCCCTGGTTATCGGTGACGTTCAGAGTAACGTTTGCCATTTAAATCAGGCTCCCTTCACTGCCGAACGGACGAGAACGATGCCGTTCTTCGGGCCCGGGACAGCGCCCTTGACCGCGATGATGCCGTTCTCAACGTCCGAAGACACGATGGTCAGGTTCAGCACGGTGTTGGTGTCGTGACCCATGCGGCCAGCCATGCGCTTGCCCTTGAGGATGCGGGACGGCGTGGCGCATGCGCCAACCGAACCCGGACGACGTTCGTTCTTGTGCGAACCGTGCGTACGGCGATAGGACTTGAAGCCCCAGCGCTTGATGGTGCCGGCGAAGCCCTTGCCCTTGGTGGTGCCGGTCACGTCGACCTGGGCGCCTTCCGGGAAGAGTTCCGCGGTCAGTTCCTGACCCGGCTGGTAGTTCTCGACGTCGTCCGTGCGGACCTCGGCGAGGTGACGGCGCGGCGTGACGCCGGCCTTGGCGAAGTGACCGGCCATCGGCTTGGTGATCTTCGTCGGGTCGACCTGGCCATAGCCGAGCTGGACGGCCTTGTAGCCATCGGATTCCTCGGTCTTGACGGCGGTGACGACGTTGGTGGAAACGTCGATCAGCGTGACGGGAACGAAGAAGCCGTTCTCGTCCCACACCTGCGACATGCCGAGCTTCTTGCCCAGCAGCGCGTTGCGATTAGCTTTCTGAGACATGCGGTTCCCTCCTCCCTTACAGCTTGATCTCGATGTTGACATCTGCGGGCAGATCAATGTGCATCAGGGAGTCCACGGCCTTCGGGGTCGGGTCCACAATGTCAATGAGGCGCTTGTGCGTGCGCATCTCGAAATGCTCGCGAGAATCCTTGTACTTGTGAGGAGAACGGATCACGCAGTAAACGTTCTTCTCGGTCGGGAGCGGAACCGGGCCAACCACAGTTGCACCCGCGTTCGTCACCGTTTCGACGATCTTCTTCGCCGATTGGTCGATGACCTCATGGTCATAGGACTTAAGCCTGATGCGGATTTTCTGTCCCGCCATTGCCTTCCGCCCTTTCTAGCGATTCGTGTTCTACTTGACTAACCTGCTCAAGGGCACCGGCGAACAAGCCACTACAGGGCGTACACCGCCCCGGGGCCATCCACATCAGTGCGTAACCATGCAAAAAGCCGCTGACGCGGCTCCTTGTGTTACGCTCGCTTTTTTGATTCCAATTTGCGAGCCTTAAACAGGCAACTGTCTTATTTAAGCATCACCCCGAGATTCTATTCACTCCGGGCGTGTCGTTCTCGAAGCCCCCGTCGCCTCCTCGTTTTCGGCCCTCCAGTCGTGACGAATCATCATGATTCCGTCAGAAACGACAGTTGGTCACGATTCTCGCGGAAGAATCGTGACCAACTGACAATGCCTCGCCGGCAACGACGAATCGTCACGCAGCTCAATAGAGACTGCAGACGATCATGAAGAAGCCGACGACGGCGGTCACCGCCTCGGCGATGCCGGCGGCCTTCGGCGGCCAGCGGCGGGCAAGGGATATCGGCGGCAGGATCGTCGCCTTCAGGGCGAGCAGGCAGCCGAGAATGCCGAGCGTCAGGTTCGTCTCGAAGCCGGCGAACGCGACGAGTATGCACCATGTGATCGACGCGGCGTAGTAGGCGCGGCTGCCGCGGTTGCGGATCATCGTCTTGACGAACAGCACCGACGCGAACTGCAACGCCACGAAGGCCAGCGCGCACGTCACCGCCGTCTGCTCGAGCGAGTACGGCGGCCACCACGTGTGCAGGCCCGGCCGCCGGTCGAGCGCCGGTTGGAAGATCTCGAGAATGCCGGCGGAATACGAATAGATGACCGGCACCATCGAGCACGACGCGAGCACGGCGGCGGCGTTCGCCCACAGGCTGCGTTCGCGGCGCAGGTACGCGCCGAGCATGCTGACGGCGACGAGCAGCACAAACCACGGCGCCCAGCGCAGGATGCCCGGATGCAGCACGACGAACGGCAGCCCCGCCAGCGCGAGCACGATGACGTAGCTCAGCATCGGCGCGAGGTAGGTCGGGCGGAAATGCGACTTGAACCAGCGCGCGGCGGTGAACTGCACGCAGTAGCACAGCGCCCACAGGCAGAACAGCCAGAACGCGTTCCAGCCGACCCTCCCGAGCACGACTCCCGCCAGCGCCGGCGACATCGCCATCACCCAGCCGCCCGGCTGGTTCGACCGCCACAGCCGCCAGTTCACCGGATGACGACGGCCGCCGGCGCGTCTGTCATGCGTGCGGTCAACCGGCACCGGTGCCGCCGGTGCGGCCGATACCGCTGGCGCGGCCTGTTTTTCGCGCGCGCGGCCGGCTACCGCCGACTGCTTCCGGCTTGCCGCCGTCGCGTCCAGCTGCCGCGACGCGACGGCCATCTGCTCGTCGTGGCGCCGGCGCTCGTCGGCGCGGCGCTGCGCGCGGATCGTCGCCGCCTGCGACGCCACCCTCTTCCTGCGGCGGTTTCTCTTCGCCGACTTGCTACTTCCCATGCGCCCCAGCGTAGGAAAGCGCCGGGAAAATTTCCAGCCTCGCCGCCGAATCCCTCCCACTCGCCCACTTCTTCGGCACGATTCCTCCGTCTTGGCGGGGATGCCGGTCTCGGGCGCTTTCCCCGGCCAGCAACCATTCCTCTTTGCTTTCGTGACGCGAACAGGCAAAGACAGCACCTATATATAAAGGTGCCATGCGGAATACCGCACGATCATCCTCACAAGAGCCCCTTTCCGGCAAGCCAATCCAGGACCCAGCCAGGTCACGCAAAGCCAGGCTGCCACTTTTTGGTATCAAAAAGTGTATTCGCGTGCCACTTTTTGATACCAAAAAGTGGCACGCACGGGAGGCGGGACCATGAAAACGCAGGATTGACGCCAGGCTCGAGCAATGGGCCGACGAGGATGTTGCCCGGCGTGGGGCAATCGCCGGTTTCATCGAGAACGTGTCAACCAACTCACGCACAAGGGGGCCTGAGCGTGAGGCTCCTGTCATTTTTACGGTCGAACTGGCGGGAGCCTCACGCCAAACGTGAGACCCCTGCCACTTTCACGGCCAAACTGGCGAAAGCCCCACGCCAACCAGCCGCAGGCGTGGGGTTCTCGCCACCTTCGCGGCCACACTGGCAGCGGCCTCACGCCAGCAGCCCGCAAGCATGAGGCTGTCACCACTTTCACGGCCACACTGGCAGGAGCCCCACGCTTGCAGGCAATAAGCGTGAGGTTCCCGCCAATTCCGCGACCGTATTGGCAGCTGCCTCACGATAGCGGAACAGGAGAAGCCCCCAGACGACGATGAGGGCGGGTTCCGATCGGCATATGTTGCATATGTTGGTCGGAACCCGCCCTCATCATCGCGAAAGGACGGCCGGTCGGTCAGACTGTCAAGCCGGTCAGGCCGGCAAGCCGGTCAGGCCGGCAAACCGGTAAGACTGGCACGCCGGTCAGCCGGCACGCCGCGCGGCGCAATCAGAGGCGCTCGGAGGCTTCCTCGACGGCGGCGACGCCCTGGCGCTCGACGCGCAGCTTGTGGCCCTCCTCCTGGGAGACGCCGTAGTAGGCGGCGATCGCGATGTCCTTCATGTCCTCGATCTGCGGGATGCGCGGGTTCGCCGGGGAGCACTGGTCCTCGTAGGCGCGCATGCCGATCTGGTCGAGGATGCTCCAGAAGTAGTCCTCGTCGACGCCGCATTCCTGGAAGGACTTGTTCATGCCCAGCTTGTTGTCGCGGTAGTCGGCCACGGCGTCGGCCAGGTTGTTGACGGTCTCCTCGACGGTCTTGCCCTGCTTGACGCCGAGGATCTTGGCGATCTCGGCGTAGCGCTCCGGCGCGATGTACTTCGAGTACTTCGGCCAGCTCGTCGGCTCTTCCGGCACCTGGCCGTTGTAGCGGATGACGTACGGCAGCAGGATCGAGTTCGTGCGGCCGTGGGCGATGTGGCACAGCGCGCCGATCGTGTGGGCCATCGAGTGGCACATGCCGAGGAAGGCGGAGCCGAAGGCCATGCCGGACATCGTGGCGGCATTGTGCATCTTTTCCTGGGCCTTCTTCTTCGATTCGCCCGGCTCGGCGTTGACCGACTCGGCGAGGTTGTCCCAGATCAGCTTCGCGGCGTGGAACGCCATGCCGTCGGTGAAGTCGTTGGCATAGACGGAGACCAGGGCCTCGAACGAGTGGGTCAGCGCGTCGAAGCCGGCGTCGGACGCGAGGCGGCGCGGCTGCGTGCGGGCCAGGACCGGGTCGACGATCGCGACGGACGGCGTCAGCGCGTAGTCGGTGATCGGGTACTTGTAGCCGGTCTTGTGGTCGGTGATGACGGCGTACGGCGTCACTTCCGAACCGGTGCCCGACGAGGTCGGGATGCACACGAGCTTGGCCTTCTGGCCCAGCGGCGGGATCTTGAACGCGCGCTTGCGGATATCGAAGAACTTCTCGCGCACGTCGGAGAACGAGATTTCCGGGTGCTCGTAGAGCAGCCACATGATCTTCGCGGCGTCCATCGGCGAGCCGCCGCCGACGGCGATAATCGTGTCCGGCTGGAATTCCTCGCGCATCATCTCGGCGCCGCGCTCGACGGTCTCGACGCTCGGCTCCGGCTCGACGTAGTCGACAATGCGGAACGTGACGCGGTTGGAACGGGCGCGCAGCTGGTCGATGATCTTGTCGACGATGCCGAGCTGCTCCATGACCTTGTCGCAGACGATGACGGCACGCTCGATGCCGTACATGTCGCGCAGGTACTTGATCGCGTTCGGCTCGAAGTACGTCTTGGCCGGGATCTTGAACCACTGCATGTTGTTGTTCCTCCGAGCGATGCGCTTGATGTTGAGCAGGTTGATGGCCTGGACGTTGCCGGAGACCGAGTTGCCGCCGTAGGAGCCGCAGCCCAGCGTCAGCGACGGGGCGATCGAGTTGTAGATGTCGCCGATGCCGCCAAGCGAGCTCGGGGAGTTCCAGATGATGCGGCAGGCGTGCATGCGCAGGCCGTACTCGCGCACGAGGTCCTCGTTGTTCGAGTGGATGGCGGCGGTGTGGCCGGCGCCGTGCTTGAGCATTTCCTCGCACATCTCGAAGCCCTGCTCCTTGTCGGAGAACTTCAGGACGGCCTGGACCGGGGACAGCTTCTCCATCGTCAGCGGTTCCATCTCGCCGACCTCGGCGCACTCGGCGGCGAGGATGGTCGCGTCCTCCGGGATTTCGAAGCCGGCGGCGTGCGCGATGAACTGCGGGGACTTGCCCGGGACGACCGAGTTGAGCTTCGGCGTCTCGCCCGAGTAGGCGGTGCAGCCGAACATGTACTGCTCGAGCAGCGCCTTCTCCTCCGGGTTGACGAAGTAGGCCTTGCGACGCTTGAGTTCCTTGACCAGCGGGTCGTAGATGTCCTTGTCGGCGATGATGGCCTGCTCGGTGGCGCAGATCATGCCGTAGTCGAAGTGCTTCGACAGGATGAGGTCGTTGGCCACGCGCTGGACATCGACATTGGTGTCGATGTAGGCCGGGGCGTTGCCGGCGCCGACGCCGAGGGCCGGCTTGCCGGACGAGTAGGCGGCGGAGACCATGCCCGGGCCGCCGGTGGCGAGGATCGTCGCGACGCCGGGGTGCTTCATCAGCGCGCCGGTCGCCTCGATCGACGGGTGCTCGATCCACTGGATGCAGTTCTCCGGGGCGCCGGCCTCGATCGCGGCGTCGCGCACGATCCGCGCGGCGGCGACGGACGACTTCTGGGCGCCCGGGTGGAAGCCGAAGACGATCGGACAGCGGGTCTTCAGCGCGATCAGCGACTTGAAGATGGCCGTCGACGTCGGGTTGGTGACCGGGGTCACGCCGGCGACGACGCCGACCGGCTCGGCGACTTCGTCGATGCCGAGGACATCGTCGGAGTTGATGATGCCGACGGTCTTCTTGCCGGCCATGTAGTTCGTGACATGCTCGCAGGCGAAGATGTTCTTCGTCGCCTTGTCCTCGACCAGGCCGCGGCCCGTTTCCTCGACGGCCATCTTGGCCAGCACGAGGTGCTTGTTCAGGGCGGCGATGGAAGCCTTGGCCACGATGCGGTCGACGGTCTCCTGGTCGAGCTTCTCGAACTCGTCGAGCGCCTTGAGGGCACGGCCGACGAGCTCGTCGACCTCGGCCTGTGCGGCCGCCTGCTTCTCCTCGGCGGTCGGCTTGACGGCGGCGGCGGTTTCGGCAGCCTTCTGCTGCTCCTCGACGCGCTCGTCCTTCTTTGCTTCTGCCATTAATCCTCCTCGATAACCCGGCCACGCTCGCCGGACATCAATCGTCTGCCGCCTGACATGAGCGGCCGGTTGGTGGTTGTCAACCCGCGAGACCCTACAGCGCCGTGGGTGACCTAGTTCACAAATCTAGCGAACCGGGGCCAACTTTTTCCAGCCTCGGCCGTGTCGCGGCGGTTTGTGAGTTTCTGTTTGTTTCATGTTTGCAACCGTTCTTCTTTTGAAAATATTTCCGAACGATTCGCCCCATTTGAAACATTTTGTTCGGTTTTAAGCCGTACCGCACAACACGATTTTGTCCACCATATTCCGACTTCCATCAAGGCCCTTTCGAAAAGCACAGAATCTCCGCAACCTTTTGCGAAGGGTTTTGCTATAAGTAGTGGCAGGAGTTTCGAGAGCAAGAATCGTTCAATTTTTGGGAGGAACGACGAACACGATGAAGACCGACGACAACGCCGGCACCACCGTCAAGCAGCGCAACCGCATCGCGCTGCTGACGATGCTGTACCGCGGCGACCCCGCCACGAAGCAGGACATCGCCCGCCAGATCAACCTGAGCCTGCCGACCGTCACCGAGAACCTCAACGCGCTCGAGGAGCAGGGGCTCGTCATCCGCGCCGAGCTGCAGGAGTCGACCGGCGGCCGCAAGCCGCAGACGTTCACGTTCAACTCGCAGCACTTCCTCGCGATCGGCGTCGCGATGAGGTCGACCGAGCTCGTCGTGCAGGCCATCGACCTGCACGGCAACACGATCATGCGCCGCCGGCGCCAGATCCCGTTCCACAACGAGGCGTCCTACTACCGGCGCGTCGGCACGCTCGTCGAGGAGTTCGCCGCCGAAGTCGAGAAGAAGGGCAGCCACGTGCTCGGCGTCGCGATCGCGATTTCCGGCACCGTGTCCGTCAACGGCCCCGAGCTGTCGGTGGCGTCCGACGCCGAATGGGCCGACCGCAACCTGCCGCTCGCGACGATCGCGCAGGTCACGCAGCAGCGCTGCATCCTCGTCCGCCACGACGAGGCCGAGGCGATGGCGGAACTCTGGCACGACCCGACAATCGACGACGCCGCGTACATTTCCGTCGGACCGTCCGTCAACAGCGCCGTCATCGTCGACGGCACGCTGCACCGGCGCCGCCAGCCGTCGAACGCCGGCACGATCGGCCACATGACGCTCGTGCGCGACGGCCTGATGTGCAGCTGCGGCAACCGCGGCTGCGTCAACGCCTACTGCTCGCTGCCGATGCTGCCCGAGGAGGGCGAGAGCCTGCCGGGCTTCTTCTCGGTGCTCGAGCAGGGCGAGGTCAACCACCGCCACCGGCTCAACGAATGGTTCGACAACCTCGCGCAGGCCATCGCGAACATGCGCTCGGTCATCCCGATGGACATCATCGTCGGCGGCCAGGCCGCGCACTATCTCGACGACGACGACATCGCGACGCTGTACTCGCGCGTCAACGCCATCGAGCACAACGATCCGTCCGCTCCCCCGGCGTTCCGCATGCGTCGCAGCCTGAACATCGACGAGCAGGACGTCATCGGCGCCGCGCTCGTGCTCGTGCGCGAATACCTCGACCATCCGTACAGGATCTGCCAGTAGGGCCTCCGGATGTCGCGAACCCGGGCTTTTCAGCCCGGGTCCGTGACATCCGGGACAATTACATCAGCAGGTCGCCCTCGGTCAGCAGGCTGATCGTCACCGGCGGGAAGGTCCAGAGGTTGTCGGGGGCGCCGGGCTCGGCGGAAGGAGCCGGCGTCTCGCCGGCCGTCTGGCAGGAACTCCACAGCACCTGCCACTCGCAGTCGCGCGGCATGTGGAAGTCCAGCGACTCGCGCGAGCCGTTGACGACGATGGCGACCGACGTCTCCTCCGACGTGCGCAGGCGCATCGTGAACGACCGCAGCGCCGTGTTGAACCAGTCGCTTTCCATCGGCGTCGTGCCGTCCGGCAGCAGCCACTGCACGCGCGACGACGGCTTGAGCAGGCCAAGCTGCGACAGGCGCGTGAAGAAGTCCTCGTGCGTGTAGATGCCGAGCGACTTGCGGATGGCGACGAGCTCGGCGACCGACTCCATCATGCGCTTCTGCGGCGATGAATCGTCCTCGAGCCAGTCCCAGTCCAGCCACGTGATGTCGTTGTCCTGGCAGTACGCGTTGTTGTTGCCGTACTGCGTGTTGCCGAACTCGTCGCCGGCGAGGAGCATCGGCGTGCCGAGCGAGAGCAGCAGCGTGCCGAGCATGTTGAGGATCGTGCGCTCGCGGCGGCGGTTGACGACCGGATCGTCGACGGGACCCTCGACGCCGAAGTTCGCCGAATGGTTGACGTTCGCGCCGTCGTTGTTGTTCTCGCCGTTCGCCTCGTTGTGCTTGTGCACGTACATCGTCAGGTCGGCGAGCGTGAAGCCGTCGTGCGACGTAATGTAGTTGATCGAGCTCGTCGCGCCGCGGCCGGGGTCGGTCGCGAACAGGTCGGCCGAGCCGCACATCCTCGTCGCCATTTCCTGCATGCCGATGTTGCCGTACGGATTCGTCGACGGCTGCGCGACGTCGGAAATCCAGAACGTGCGCGCCGAGTCGCGGAAGCGGTCGTTCCATTCGCCGAACGGCTGGCGGAACTGGCCGGTGCGCCAGCCCTGGCTGCCAAGGTCCCACGGCTCCATGATGAGCTTCATGTTGCCGAGCAGCTGGTCGGAGCGCAGCGCGTAGAGGAACGGATGGTAGGCCGTGAACTGGCCGTTGAGGCGCGCCAGCGAGACGGCAAGGTCGAAGCGGAAGCCGTCGATGCCGATCCTCTTCGCCCAGTACCGCAGGCTGTCGGCCGCGAACGTGACGTTGTGCGTGTTCGTGAAGTCGATCGTGTTGCCGCAGCCGGTCGTGTCCTCGAGCTCGCCGACGTTGTGCTGCTGCTGGCGGTAGAACGTCAGGTTGTCGAGGCCGCGCCAGCAGACGGTCGGCCCCTGGCTGTCGCCCTCGCACGTGTGGTTGTAGACGACGTCCATCAGCACCTCGAAGCCGGCCTCGTGCAGCGACTTCACCATGTCGATGACTTCCTGGCGCACGGCGGTGGCGCCGGCCCGGCGCGCCGCCTCGGTGGCGTAGCTCGGCTCCGGCGAGAAGAAGTTGAGCGTCGAATAGCCCCAGTAG
Organism: Bifidobacterium choloepi; assembly: GCF_010667615.1. Taxonomy (GTDB): domain Bacteria; phylum Actinomycetota; class Actinomycetes; order Actinomycetales; family Bifidobacteriaceae; genus Bifidobacterium; species Bifidobacterium choloepi. Next base: position 809,076 of record NZ_VYSG01000001.1, read on the forward strand.
TTCGGCAGGCCGGCCTCCTGCAGGAACATCTCCGGCTGCTTGGCCTGGATCGGCAGCAGCTCGATGCTGGTCACGCCGAGCCGCTGCAGGTAGGACAGCGTGCGCGGATGGCCGAGGCCGGCGTAGGTGCCGCGCAGTTCGGGCGGCAGCCACGGCGCGTTCGCCGTGAAGCCCTTGACGTGGACCTCGTAGATGACGGTCTTGCTCCACGGCACGTGCGGATGGACCGGATCGCCGGCGTGCTTGGCCTTGTCGCGGTCGTCGACGGCGACGGAGACCGGGACGGAGCCGAGCGAGTCGATCTTGCTGATGGCGCCCATCGGGCTGCCGACGATGCGCCCGTCCTCGAGCTGGCATTCGTAGGAGAACGCGGCCGGGTCGAGCGTCATCTCGCCGTCGATGCCCTTGCCGAACGGGTCGAGCAGGAACTTGTTCGGATTGAACCGCAGGCCGTGCGCCGGATCCCACGCGCCCTCGGCGCGGAAGCCGTACTGCATGCCGTCCCAGGCCTTCTTGAGGTGGACGTACCACAGGCCGTAGTTCGGCCCCTCCATCTTGATCAGCGTCTCGCGCATGCCGAGTTGCTCGACCACGCGCGTATAGATGTCGTGGTGGTGGGCCTGCTGGAAGAATTGCGTCAGCGAGTCGCGATCCATGATCTTGACGGACTCGTTGTAGAACGCCGACGGCCCGTTGACCGGCTCGAGAATGCACAGCCACAACTGCTCGGCCGTTTCCGAGCGCACGATGACGTCGGCCCCTCCCTCGTCGTCGAAATACAGCCCGGGGCGCGTGGCGTACCGATGCAATCGTGGCAGCTGCATGCGTTCCATTCTAGGGGACTGCGTCCGGTGCGCGGGAAAAAACTCGGCATGCAAGAAGGGTCGGCCCGGCTGGTGGACCCGGTGGAACGGGGCTGCATGGCGGCTGCCGGGTGACAAGTGACTCGTGACAGGTACCGGTCACGAGTCACGAGTAACGAGTAATTGGGCCGTCGGTACGGTTCGCGGCTCCTTCGCGGGAATCGTGCCGGCACATGCAAAAAAGTGGCGGACGAACCGCCACTTTTTTGCAGATAGCCACTGTCGGTTCCGTGAGGAACCGGCGGGATCAACGCTTCGAGAACTGCGGAGCGCGGCGGGCCTTGTGCAGGCCGGCCTTCTTGCGCTCGACAACGCGGGCGTCGCGGGTCAGGAAGCCGGCCTTCTTCAGGGCCGGACGGTTGGCCTCGCGGTCAACGGCGTTCAGGGCGCGAGCCACGCCGAGACGGATGGCGCCGGCCTGGCCGGTAGTGCCGCCGCCGTCGACGAGGACGATGGCGTCGAACTTGCCCTCGAGCTTGAGGAGCACGATCGGCGAGTTGACTTCACGCTGCAGCAGCTTGGACGGGAAGTACTCTTCCAGCGTGCGGCCGTTGATCTTCCACTCGCCGGTGCCCGGGACCAGGCGGACGCGGGCGACGGCTTCCTTGCGGCGGCCGGTGCCGTAGCAGGGAGCGATGGTGGAGGTGCCGGTGCCGGCGCCGGAGTTGGTCTCGGAAGTGTAGGCGACGGTCTCTTCAGCCTCAACCGCGGAGTTGTTGGTGTTTTCAGCCATGATTACTTGATCTCTCCTTCGGTTCACTTGGCCTGCTGGGAGATCTGCTCGATCTCGTAGACCTTCGGCTGCTGGCCACCGTACGGGTGCTCGGCGCCCGAGACGATGCGCAGACGAGTCAGCTGGACCTTCGAAAGCTTGTTCTTCGGCATCATGCCCTTGACAGCGGACATGATGATGCGCTCCGGCTTGCCGGCAGCCATGAGCTGCTGATAGCTGTCGCGACGCAGGCCACCGGGACGACCGGAGTGGCTGTACAGTTCCTTGCCCATCTTGTTGCCGGTCAGCGCGATCTTGTCGGCGTTGATGATGACGACGTAGTTGCCGGAATCGGCGTGCGGCGCGAAGGTCGGCTTGTTCTTGCCGCGCAGCAGGTTGGCAGCGTGGGTGGCAAGGCGGCCAAGGACGACGTCGGAGGCGTCGATGACGTACCAGTCGTGAGACAGGTCAGCTGGTTTCGGTGTGAAGGTTTTCATTATTACCTTTTCTATCTATTGTGTTTCGGACTGTCACTGTCCCGGGGAGAATCGTCGCCATAGTGGTTAGATATGGCCGAACGATCCATCCGTCCGATCTAGTCCCAATCTCATTAACCGTGGGCTCCCTGAAAGTCCTGTTGGCGAGTGGGAAAGCGCTTTGAAGGACCCCTTTAGGGAAACACAACAATCTCCAAGTGTAACTCAGCCCTTGACATTTTCCCAACCCTTCCAGCGACCCGACACGCCGGCGCACCCAATGAAAATGCCCGGGAAGGCAAGACAGGGCAAGACGGATGCCGCTTCCTTCCCGGAATGTCACGAACCCGAGCTGGAAGCTCGGGTTCGTGACATCTTGGGGATGAATCGTGCCATCCAACGGGCCGAAGGAGAGGCGCCGGAAATCAGGCGTTCATGATGGCGCTGAGTTCCTTGATGCCGGGCTGCTTGAAGAGTTCCTCGAGCATGACCGGCTCGCCGTTGCCGTTGGCCAGCGGGATGCGCCAGTTCGGGTACTCGTTGTTCGTGCCCGGCTGGTTCTGCGTGCGCTTCTCGCCGACGGCATCGACGAACGCGACGGCCTTGAGCTTCGACGGGGCCGCCTTGAGCGCGCGGTGCAGCGCGGCGACGATCTCGTTCTCGTTGGCGGCCTCGTCCTCGAGCATGGCAGGGTCGAGGAAGCCCTCGTCGCACAGCATCTGCAGCATCGCCTGGTGCTCGAGCTCGGCGGACTGGCGGAATGCCGAGCCGTCGCCCTCGAGCAGGCCGAGGCGCTCGCGGATCTTGACGTGCTCGTACTCGAGGTAGCCGGCGGCCGGCGGCATGTCGTGGTTGTCGACGGTCGCGAGCGCGTACTTGCGCCAGTGTTGCGGCGGCGTGAAGACGCCGTCCATCTGCTCGAACCACTCGACGGCGCAGCCGAAGATGCCGCGGTCGCCGAGGGCCTTCGTGACGTACGGCGGCACGACGCCGAGGTCCTCGCCGACGACGACGCCGTTGACGCGGCTCGCCTCGATCGCGAGGATGCCGAGCATGACGTCGTGGTCGTAGTAGACATAGCAGCCGTCGACCGGCGTCTTGCCTTCCGGAATCCACCACAGGCGGAACAGGCCGAGGATGTGGTCGATGCGCACGGCGCCGGCGGTGTTGAACATGCCGTGGACCATGTCGCGGTAGACCTTGTAGCCGGTCTTCTTGAGCTCGACCGGGTTGAGCGGCGGCTGGCTCCAGTTCTGGCCCTGCTGGTTGAACATGTCCGGCGGGGCGCCGACGGTCGCGCCGTTGGCGAATCGTTCCGGATACCACCAGACGTCGGCGCCCTGCGGGTGCACGCCGACGGCCATGTCGGCGATGAGGCCGATCTTCATGCCGGACTGGCGCGACGCGGCCTGCGCGCCGGCGAGCTGCTCGGTGGCAATCCACTCGAGCCAGCGGTAGAACTCAAGCGTGTCCGGGAACTGCTCGCGGATGGCCTGGATTTCGGGCGAATCCTTCGTGTACTTGTTCTCCCAGTTGTCGGGATCGGTCGTCGGGGCGCCCCACTTGTCGTAGCACAGGCACCAGGTGGCGTAGGCCTCGAGTTCGCCGCCGCAGTCGAGCTTGTACTGGTCGAAGACGGCCTTGCGGTCGTCCGGCATGCCGGCCTGGAAGATCATCCACAGCGCGCGCATCTTGGCCTGCCACATGGCGTCGCGGTCGATGAGCTCGGCGTCGTGGTCGAGCGGCTCGACGGAGTCGTGCAGCTGCTTGATCTCGGCCTTCGCCTCGTCGGACAGCGAATAGTATTCGGGGATCGATTCCGGCGAGATGTAGGTGAAGTTGACGAAGCGGCGGGAGACCGGCAGGTACGGCGACGGGGTCAGCGGCGAGACCGGTTCGCCGGCGTGGACCGGGTTGATCAGGATGAAGTCGGCGTCGGTGTCGCGCTTCGCCTCGGTCAGCATGTAGCGCAGGTCCTCGAAGTCGCCGACGCCCCACGAGCGCTCGGAGCGGATCGAGTAGACCTGGGCCATCCAGCCCCACAGGGAGCCGTCCTCGAGCTCCGGAATCATGTCGATGTGCGACGGCGCCGAGATCAGCGTGGCGTCCTCGGCCTTGTCGCCGGCGGTCACGTGCAGCGTGTGGTAGCCGACCGGGATGTCGTCGGGCAGCACGAGCATCGACGTGCCGATGAACTCGCCGTTGACCGAATGGGCCTTGGCGTCCGGATCGGCGACGATCTTGAGCTCGCCGTCGTACGGGGCGCCGTTCTCGAGCGTCAGCGTGGCGACCGGCACGTCCATGATGGGAGCGCGGACCTCGACTTCGCTCGGTTCGCCGACGACGTGCAGGACGGTCGGGTCGACGATGTGGGAGCGCTGCTCCGCGAGGATCGATTCGATCGCGGACTCGATGGCCTCGGGCGTGGAGGCGTCCACGCCGAGCGCGGCCAGGATGGCCACGAGGACATCATCGTCGATTTCGTGGTAGTCATGGGACATGCCCATGTAGCTGGTCCCCACGCCCAGCATCTTGGCCAGTCGGACCAAGGGACGAGCGAGACGCTCGGGGGATTCCGTTTGCTCAGTAGTTGTCATACCGTAAAAGTGTAGACGGTTCGGGCGCCGGAAACCTAACTGAAACCACACAGTAGAACACGCTGTGAGTGAAATTTTGGGAGAATTGTTCCCCGGGCCACTCCTTACTGGATGCTCCTGGATGCCGCAATACCGGGATCGGGTCCCGGGATTGCGGCATCCGAGACATCCAGGAGCGTCCCCGGTTACCCGATACGCGAGGCGGCGGCCCTGGAGACGTCGGACTCGCGGTCGTTGGCGAGCCGGGCGAGCGTTTCGGCCGACGTGTTCGGGTTGAGCGCGACAGCGCGGCGCACCATCGTCGCGAGGACTTTCGGCGCCTTCGAGTCCTCCTCGGCGCCGAACTGCGCGAGGAAGTCGAGCGTCTCGGCGTCGCACTCGGGATTCTGCGCGCCCTCGAGACGCATCTTCCAGCTGGTCTGCGGATTCTTCAGCGCGGTGTCGCGCACGTCGGCGTCGGGATCCTTCGTCAGGCGGCCAACGAGCCAGTTCTTGTCGTCGACATTGCCGGCGACGGCCTTGCGCACGACGGCCGACGGGTCTTCGGAGAGCTTGACGAGGATGTTCGGGAACGGCATCGTCTCGCCGAGGAAGACGCGGTCCTCCTCGGGCGTGTTCAGGTTGCCGGCGACGGCCTCGAGCAGTGCCGTAGCCCTCGAGAACGCCGCCTGGTCGGCGCGGTCCGGCAGCGGGCGCCGCGCGAACTCGTGCAGCTCGCCGGAGTCGGTCGAATGGCGCAGGCGCTCGTAGGTCACCGTCAGCGCCTCGAACTTCTGCTCCGGCACGTCCTCCTCGGCGGCGGCCTTGGCGGCCTGCTCGCCGGCTTCGGCCACTTCCCCGTCGGCTTCGGCCTCGTCGGCCGCCTCCATCATCGCCTCGTCGTCGGCGACAATCTCGTCTTCGGTCGCCTGGGCAGCCCCGTCGGCCACCTGTGCCGCCTCGTTGGCCACTTGTGCCGGCTCGTCGGCCAGCCGGAAGGCCTGGTTGGCCGCCATCATGCCATCATTTTCCCCGACACGCGCGGATTCCCCGGCAGCCTCGACCTGATTCTGTTCGTCTGTCATGGTTGTCTATCTTAGTGCCTTCGCACTTCCCGGGAGGGCATTTGAAAAGTGCGAAGTCCTCCTGATCCTGTCCCGTATAGAAATCCCGGAATCTCAGGGATTTTGTCTCTTTGCCGCGTCCCTTGGCTCCATATATGCGCCACCGGCCTTCGCACTTTCCAAATGCCCGGTCAAAAAGTGCGAACCTCACTCCCGGCCAACACCCTCATTCACCAAGTCCAGTGCCTCCAGGGCCACCTGCCCATTGAATAAATCAGTCGTCCGGGCTTGCAATGTCGCATAATCCTCGTCCCGGACGAGCCCGTGGAACATCACGACATCGGTGAAGTCGGCAGAGTCCTGCCGACCGCCGAGCGTGGCGAGCAGATTCTGGAAACTGCCGAGCTGCGGGTACTGCAGCGTGACCGAAAACCGCCGGCACGGCACGATGTCGACGACGTCGGCCGCCTTGACGGCGAGCGACGCGCCCGTCGAGTAGGCGCGGATCAGGCCGCCCGACCCCAGCAGGATGCCGCCGAAGTACCGCGTGACGGTGACGACGGTGTCCGTCAGGTCGTTGGCGCGCAGGACGTCGAGGATCGGCTTGCCGGCCGTGCCAGACGGCTCGCCGTCGTCGCTCATGCGCTCGATGACGCGCCCGTCGGCGTCCGTGACGAGCGCGGCGAACGCGACATGCCTCGACTTCGGATGCCGCTCGCGCACCGACTCGACGAACAGCAGCGCCTCGTCCATGTCGCCCACATGGGCCGCATCGCCGATGAACTCCGATTTCTTCTCGACAAAGCCGTCATGCGCCGGCTCGTCCGCCGTGTTCGTCACTGTCCTCATGCCGTCAACACTAGCGGGCATGGGGAATAGCGGCGCGGTTCACGGGCCGGTTACCCGATCCGGTTCCGCCTCCCCAGTTCTCCTTCGTGGAACGGCAGGGCTGGCATCGCCGCACGGGCGCTGTCACCGGTGGCGTGGCAGACCAGACCGGACCGCGACAATCATGCCGGACGACTCAGCCGACGACGACGTTGAAGCGGTCGCCCTTGAAGTAGGCGGCGATCGATTCGATGACCTGCTTGGTCAGGCTCGTGTAGGCGCCGTCGGAGCGCCAGGCGACGTGTGGCGTCAGCACGACGTTCCCAAGCTTGAGCAGCGGACTGTCGGCGGGCAGCGGCTCCTGGTAGTAGACGTCGAGGCCGGCGACGATGTCGCCCTTTTCCAGCCGGTCGAGCAGCGCGCCCGGCTCGACGAGTTCGGCGCGGGCCGTGTTGATGAACATCGTGCCGGGGCGCATCGCGTCGATGTGCTCCTTCTTGACGATGCCCTTCGTGCCCGGCAGCAGCGGCAGGTTGATCGAGACGACGTCGGCGGTTGCCATGAGTCGCGACAGGTCCTCGATCGGCGTGACGCCAAGCGCGGCGTAATCCTTCTTCGACGTCGGCGACTTCCAGGCCGTCACCTTCATGCCGATCCCCTGCGCAATCCTCGCGACGGTCTGGCCGATGCCGCCAAGACCGACGATGCCGAGCGTCTTGCCGCACAGTTCCATGCCGGCATGCGTCTGCGTGTCCCAGACGCCTTCGTGCGTCTCGCGGTTGAGCTCGCCGACATGCCGGGCGAGCTCGAACATCAGCGCGACGGCGAACTCGGCGACGGCGTGGTCGCCATAGTGGACGACGTTGCAGATGCGGATGCCGAGCCGCTTCGCCTCGTCGAGGTCGATGAAGCTCGCGACGCCGGTGCCGCCGAACGCGAAGCACTTGACGTGGCCGGACAGCTGCCTGAGCACGTTGTCGCTGATGTGGAATCCGATGACAATGACGGCCTCGGCACCGGCGCACCGCTTGACGAATTCGTCCTCGTCGTACGTGAAGTCCTCGTACATCTTCAGCCGGGCGACGCCGTCCAGCATGCCGAACCACTGCTTGAACGGCTCGATCATGCCCTTCATCACGCATGGCATCACCACCAGCGGGAGATCCGTGCGGTCCTGTTGCGTTTCGTAGATAACAGTCATGGCCTCACTGTAGCCCCGTTTTCGTTCGCTGACGGAGAAACGCAGAACGTCGACCATTTCAACGTTCCGGAATTGTTTCGACGGAAAAAACCGGCACGATTCCGCCGTTTTCAGCCAATGTTCAGCCAACAGTCAACCCCACCAATTCGACGATTGTTCACCGGATGTACAGGTTTTGTGTGGCTGGTTGTGATTTTTTGGCAATGAGAGTAAATTCTCTGACCAGAGGCGGCGGACAATGGCGTACCTCCGCTTCCACTACTTTCCCATATTTTTCTTTCCAACCATTTCGACCCGAGCGGCCGAATCCCCCGATTCCGCCTCTTGAATATCGGGCAGAACAACGAAAAACGGCTTGCCGATTCCGGCAAGCCGTTTCGCAAATGGCGGAGTCAGAGGGATTCGAACCCTCGAGCCGTTTACACGACTAACACCTTAGCAGGGTGCCCCTATCGGCCACTCAGGCATGACTCCAAGTCCTGGATTGTCGTCGCGCGTGCGTCACACAGCGCAACAGTGTTAGAGCATACCATGCTTTTGCCCGCGAAACACCCCATTCACGAAAATCCGGTGAATTTCCTCTCCGGCCGCCATCTTCCTTCCCGGGCACGGGAATCTCCCCGCCCAGCGCAATCCCGTGACCGGATCACGGGATTGCAACATGGGAGAAAGGATAGGCCGCACTGTGCAGGCGGACATGATGTGCGAATCATTCGAACATTTGTTCACTTTCCGGGCGGTTTCTTCTATACTGAAGAGCATGAGTACGGCACCGAGGAACGCGGCGGCGAAACGCGACTGGGGCCACGACGAGCGTGGCTGCACGGTGCTGCATATCGACATGGACGCGTTCTACGCGTCGCTCGAGATCGCACGGCATCCGGAGCTCAGGGGGCGGCCGGTCATCATCGGCACCGGCAACCGCGCCGTCGTGTCGGCGGCGAGCTACGAGGCGCGCCGCTACGGCGTCAACTCGGCGATGGCGGCGGCGACGGCGCACCGGCTGTGCCCCGACGGCGTGTTCCTGCCGGTCGACGGCGCCTACTACCGGCAGGTGTCCCGCGAAATCTTCCACGGCATCCTCGGCCAGGTGACCGACCGGATCGAGCAGGTGTCGGTCGACGAATGCTACATGGATGTCGCCGGCGCGCTGCGGCAGTGGGAGCGGCCGACGGCGATCGCGCGGTGGGTGCGCGCCGAGGTCGCCCGGCGATTCAACATCACCTGTTCGGTCGGCATCGCCGGCAACAAGCTTGTCGCGAAGATGGCGTCGACGAACGCGAAGCCGGACGGCATGCTGCTCATCCCGCTCGACCGGCACGCCGAGTTCGTGCAGATGATGCCGTTGCGCGGCATTCCCGGCATCGGGCCGGCGCTCGAGAAGCGGCTGAACGGCTGGGGTGTCATGTCGGTCGCCGACCTCGCGAAGCTCACCGAGGAGCAGATCGGGCAGATCACCGGATCGGCTTCGTCGGCGCACGGGCTGTTTCTCGCGGCGCGCGGCCAGGACAGCCGGCCGGTCGTGCCGTTCACGCCGGAAAAGTCGATCGGCGCCGAGCGCACGTTCGACGAGGACACGCGCGACGCGGCGACCGTCACGTCGCTGCTGCGCTGGTGCGCGTCGCGGGTCGCGTCGTCGCTGCGACGCCGCGGGCTCGTCGGCCGCACCGTCACCGTCAAGCTGCGGTTCGCCGACCTGAGCTACCGGACGCGCTCGCACACGCTGGCGGCGCCGGTCGACTCGGCCGCCGCCATCTTCCCGGCCGCCGTCGAGCTGTTCGGGGCGATGACGGGGATGATGGACGATCCGTCCGCCGAAAGCGGCGCCGGCGAGGCGACGTCGTCGAGTCGCCTGCGCCGCGCCGTACGGCTCGCCGGCGTCTCCGTCTCCGGCCTGTCGGACGCGGCGACGACGGCGGTCCAGCTGTCGTTCGACGACATGATGCCGGACGATTCATCCGGCAATGCCGGCACGGCGAAGCTGCCCGGCGCACCGGGAGCTTCGGAGGCGACGCATGGCGCCCATCGCACTCTCCATCACGCCGAATCGAAGACCGACCGCCTGCGCGACGCCGAGGCCGCGCTCGACACCATCCGCAGGAAATTCGGCAACGGCAGCGCGCAATTGGGCGTATGAAAGCCCCGCCGGATGTCACTCCCAGGTCGACAGGCGCAAGGCGGCCTGGCCGATGGCGTCGTCGGTGGCGGTGACGGAGAAGCGCAGGTAGTCCGGGGCGCCATAGAACTCGCCGGGGCTCGGGACGATGCCGAGCTGCGCGAGGGCCTCCATGTCGGTCCAGCAGTCGCCGCTCTTCGCCTTGACCCAGACATACAGCGCGCCCTGCGGCATGTCGACGGCGTAGCCGTGGGCGCGCAGCGCGCCGACGAGCTCGAGCAGGCGCGCCGAGTAGCGGGCGAACTGCGTCTCGACGGCGACGCCGTCGCGCAGGCCGGCGGCCATCGCCGCCTGGACAGGGCCGGGGACGATCTCGCCGATCTGCTTGCGCACGGCCGTCATCGGGCCGATGATCGCCTTGTCGCCGGCGATGCAGGCGGTGCGGTAGCCGGCCATGTTCGACTGCTTGCTCAGCGAATACAGCACGAGGACGTGGTCGGCGGAGCCGGAGCAGGCGTCCGGCTGCAGCGCGCAGGCCGACGGCCGGATGGCGCGGCCTTCCCCGCCGTCGACGGCGGCCCGCGCGACGGCGTCGCGGTTGGCCTTCGTCCACGTCATCATCGCGTAGCATTCGTCGGACAGCACGACGGCGTCGATCGCGCGGGCCGCGTCGACGATGGCCTTGAGCCGGGCGGCCGAATAGACGTCGCCGGTCGGGTTGTTCGGCGAGTTCACCCAGATTGCCCTGACGCCGGGCACGTCCTTCCACGACGCGACGTCGGCGACGTCGTCGACCTTGAGCACGGTGGCGCCGGCCAGCTGCGTGCCGATTTCGTAGGTCGGGTACGATACGCGCGGCTGGACGACGACGTCGCCGTCGCCGAGGCCCAGCAGGCTCGCCATCAGCGCGACGGCCTCCTTCGAGCCAACCGTCGGCACGACCGACGCGCCGATGGCGTCCAGGTCGGCGCCGCGCACGTCGCGGAACCAGTCGTGCAGGGCGAGCTGCAGGTCGTCGGTGCCGACCGTCGCCGGATAGCCGTTCGCGTTGGCGTCGTCTGACGCGACGGCGAGGGCCTTGCGGACACTGTCCGGCACCGGATCGACCGGCGAGCCGACCGACAGGTCGATCAGTCCGCCCTGCGAATTGCGCGCGACACGCTTGTAATGCGCCACGCGACTCCAGTCATACGGCGTGGAAAACGGCTGGAATCCCATGAAGTCTCCTTATACGGAAGATCCCCGCGGGAGCGGGGATCGGGTCGGTTCAGTTCTGGTTCATCGGCGGCAGCGCGGCGACGCGCTCGGGGTCCTTGCCGATCGGGCCGGCGGCGGAGGCGCCGCCGAGGTCGCCGACTTCGGCGAAGAAGTTCACGGCCGCGTCCTTGTACCAGGCCCACTCCTCGGGCAGGTCGTCCTCGTAGAAGATGGCCTCGGTCGGGCAGACCGGCTCGCAGGCGCCGCAGTCGACGCATTCGTTCGGATTGATGTACAGCGAGCGGACGCCCTCGTAAATGCAGTCCACCGGGCATTCGTCCACGCAGGCCTTGTCCTTGACATCCACGCATGGCTCGGCAATCACGTAGGCCATCGGTTCCCTCCTTGTGCGTCCAATGAAAATGGATATCCCCTGAAAACAGTTACTCTCCAGCCTACTCCCCCGCCCCGAGCTGGCAAAACACGAGAATGTCACGAACCCGGGCTGGCAGCCCGGGTTTGCGACATTTCAGGAATCCCGGGAAAGGGGAAGAATCACTTGTCTTCGGTCGGGGCGTCGGGAGCGAAGTTGGCGGCGGGCTGGCCTGTCAGTTCGCTGGCGATGTCGAAGGCCGGATCGGCGGCGAGGGCCGCGCCTTCGGCGGCCGCAGAGGCCGTGCCGCCACCGGCGGAAGCGCCGGCCACGGCCGGGACGGCTTTCCTGCGGGTCGAAGTCACGCCGTGTTCGCGGTTGAATCGTGCCAGTTCCCTGTCGAGCTCGCCGGTGCCGAGCCTCGAGTGCTGGTAGCCGTACGCGAAGTAGAAGACGATGCCGACGACGAGCCAGACGACGAAGCGGATCCACGTGAGCACCGACAGGTTGAGCATGAGCCACAGGTTGGCCAGCGCGATGAGGATCGGGAGCCACGGATTGCCGGGCATCTTGAACGTGCGCGGCAGGTCCGGGCGCTTCTTGCGCATGATCGGGACGGCGACGGCGACCAGCGTGAACGCCGACAGCGTGCCGATGTTGACCATGTCGGACAGCACGTCGATGTCGAAGCAGGCCGCGATCAGCGCGACGACGACGCCGATGCCGATCTGCAGCCTCGCCGGCGTGCCGTGCTTGCCGGTCTTCGAGATGCCGCGCGGCAGCAGGCCGTCACGGCTCATCGCGAAGACGACGCGGGTCAGGCCGAGCAGCAGCACCATGACGACGGTCGCCAGGCCGACGACGATGCCGAACGAGATGATCTTGGCGGCCCAGTCGGCGCCGACGAGCTCGAACGCGGTCGCGAGCGACGGCGAGCCGACGGCGGCGAGCTGCTTGTACGACACCATGCCGGTCGTGACGATGGCGACGAGTACGTACAGCAGGATGATGAGCACCATGCCGACGCCGATGCCGAGCGGCACGTTCTTCTTCGGGTTCTTCGTCTCCTCCGATGCCGTGGCGACGACGTCGAAGCCGATGAACGCGAAGAACACGAGCGCGGCGCCGGACAGGATGCCGGAGATGCCGTAGACGGACGGCTCGAGGCCCGTCGCCCACTGCCACAGCGGCTGGCTCATGATCGAGCTCGTCGAGTCGCTGGCCGCCTCGGACGGCGGGATGAACGGCGTGAAGTTGCTCGACTTGACGTAGAAGAAGCCGACGACGACGACGAACAGGACGATGCCGATCTTGAGCACCGTCATCGCGCCGTCGACGCGGGCGCCGATCTTCGTGCCGACGACGAGCAGCGCCGTGAAGAACGCGACGATGACGACCGGCGCGACGTCGAACGTGAACGAGCCGAATTGCAGCGTCGTGCTGAAGTTGAGGCCCATCAGGCGCATGAAGTCGTCGAGGTAGACGCCCCAGTATTTCGAGATGACGGAGCTGGCCATCAGCATTTCGAGGATGAGGTCCCAGCCGATGATCCAGGCCATGATCTCGCCGAGCGTGGCGTAGGTGAACGTGTAGGCGGAGCCGGCGACGGGCATCAGCGTCGCGAATTCGGCATAGCACATGACGGCGGCGCCGCAGACCACGCCGGCGATGATGAAGCTGATGATGACGGCGGGGCCGGCGTGGAATGCCGCGGCCTGCGCGCCGACCGAGAAAATGCCGGCGCCGACGGCGACGGCCACGCCCATGACGGCGAGGTCCCACCAGCCGAGGGTGCGGACCAGCTTGTGGCCTTCCTCCTCGGTGGCGGCGAGCGTCTGCTCCACCGACTTGGTACGGAAAATCTGCACGGTGATCCTCTCTCTAGATCCCTGTGTTGGCAGGAAGGATGTTCTCTTCGGTTCACTTCGTCAGGAGCACACCGATGGGTCAGCGGGAGGCCTTTTGGGCACGGATAACTGGCATGTCGCGAGCAAAGTTATATTTTACAAAATATTCACTATGGTCCAGTTTGCTTGGAACCGGCAGTGCCTTTTTACATAGTGGACATGTTTTTTGCAAAAACGGCGGAAAAGTGCATGCAAGACGGCCGGAAGCGTCATCGGTTGCGGCCGTAGGGGGCTTCATATTGTGGACGATTCGCCCGCCACGGACTCGCCGCGAGAATTTGGACAGGCGCGGAATGTTCGTCGTGAGCGAACCGCCCTTTCCCGCATGTCGCGAGCCCGGGCTTCCGGCCCGGGCTCGCGACATGGAGGAAAGGGCGGCATGAAATAGCAGGCGTCAGTCGAGAGAGAGGCCGACGAAGACGGGTTCGGGAACGAGCGTGACGCCGAACTTGGCCCTCACGCCGTCGCGGACGGCGCGGGCGAGGGCGAGCAGGTCGGCACTCGTGGCGCCGCCGCGGTTTGTCAGGGCGAGCGTGTGCAGCGTCGACAGCGAGGCGCGGGCGTCCGGAGCGACCTTGTAGCCCTTGTGGAAGCCGGCGTGGTCGATGAGCCAGGCGGCCGACGTCTTGACGCCGGCGGTGCCGTCGGGCAGCGTCGCGTCGAAGCGCGGGGCGTCGTCCGGAAGCCTGGCCGCGTCGCCGGCGGACAGGATCGGGTTCATGAAGAAGCTGCCGCAGCTGTGGCGGTTCCAGTCGGTCACATAGCCCTCGCCGAGCGCGATGCCGTCGGCGATGCGCGCGGCGGACGGATCGTCCGAAGCCTGCCGTCCGTCGTCCTCGAGCCGGTGGGCTTCCTGCTCGCGGATGGCCTCGTCGATGTTGGCCTGCCGCTTCGTCGACTGCATGGCCGGATTGAGATAGCGCGTGGCGTCCTCGAGCATGCCCTTGGCGGCGCGCACCTTGAGGACGGCCGAGCGGATGCGGGCGATCGGCATCGCGGCGCCGAGCTCGACGCCGAGCGCCTTCGCGAGCTGGGCGTAGCCGACGGTGCCGGTGACGGCATGCTGCAGCGCGAACGTGACCGACAGCACGACGTAGCGCGGCGTCGGGAAGAACCTGTCCGCCGGAACGCCAGGCGCCGAGTACATCGTCGACTTGAGCAGGCTGGAACGGTAGCCGAACTTCAGGTCGGCGGCGGCCAGTTCCATCGTCTTCTTCGCCTCGCGGTCCCAGACCTCGACCGACTCGACGGCGCTGGCGACTTCCTGGCCGTACGCGCCGATATTCTGGACGACCGACGCGCCGACGGTGCCGGGGATGCCGGACAGCCCCTCGACACCGGCCAGTCCGATGCCGACGGTGAACGCGACGAAGTCGTCCCAGTTCGCGCCGGCCTCGGCACTGACGTGGACGGTGCGGTCGCCGCCCTCGACCGGCGCGGCCTCGTCCGGCACCGTGATGTTACGGCGGGCGTCGCGCACGACGACGCCATCGAAAGCGTCGCTCGACGCGAGGATGTTCGAGCCGCCGCCGACGACGCACAGCGGCAGTCCCCTCGAATCGGCGTCCTCGACGGCCTCGATGACGGCCACGCGGCTCATCGGCTCGACGAATGTGCGGATGGCGCCGCCGACACCCATCGTCGTGATGTCGGCGAACGTCGTGAGATCTCCAGATGTCATAGTCATACGTTCATCTCTAGCACGTCGCGGGGAACTTCGCGGGCGGCTTCGCTCCCTGCGCCGGATACGCAAAAGCCCCGGCCGGTTGGCCGGGGCTTTCGTCGAAGTCTCACTCAGCGGGTCTCGCGATGGACGGTCTGCTTGCCGCAGCGGGCGCAGAACTTCTTCAGCTCGAGACGGTCCGGGGTGTTGCGACGGTTCTTCGTCGTGATGTAGTTGCGCTCCTTGCACTCGGTGCATGCGAGCGTGATGCCCGGACGGATGTCGGCGCTCTTGCTTGCCATCTCATTCACCTCTTGTGGTTATCGACTGGTCGTCGGGGATGGTCCCCGACCTTTGTAGCGAGAAAGAGACTCGAACTCTTGACCTTACGATTATGAGTCGTACGCTCTAGCCAGCTGAGCTATCCCGCCAGAGAGCCTCGAGTGAGAATCGGACTCACGACCTCTTCCTTACCAAGGAAGTGCTCTACCACTGAGCTATCGAGGCGTGGCGGATAGTGGATTCGAACCACTGAAGCACGAAGCGACTGATTTACAGTCAGTTCCCTTTGACCGCTTGGGAAATCCGCCAACTGTTTCCTGCCGAGGGGCTGACCCCTCAACCGGCAACTTGGCTAGTATGCCACGCGCTCCCGGACTTTGGCAAGTCTCGGCGTGTTGCCCTAATTTTCCAACGATTCTGGCGTTCGTGACGACGGCGGGAATCGTGCCGATGCCGTCGTCGCCGGCCGCAAAAAGCCCCGTTTCGGCGTGTCGAAAACGAGGAAAGCTCCCTCGCGGAGGGAGCTTTCCGGACAATCGCGCCATCGGGCGCCATCGGTCGATATCAGTTCAGGATGGCGAGGATGTCGCGGGCGGCGACGATCAGGTAGTCCTCGCCCTTGTAGTTGACCTCGGTGCCGCCATACTTGCTGAACAGGACGTGCTGGCCAACCTCGACATCGACCGGGATGCGCTCGCCCTTGTCGTCGCGACGGCCCGGGCCGACGGCCAGGACTTCGCCCTGCTGCGGCTTCTCCTTGGCGTTGTCCGGAATGTACAGGCCGGACGCGGTCTGCGTCTCCGGCTCCGAGACCTTGATGATGAGCTTGTCTTCCAGCGGTGTGAGTGCAATCGACACTGTGGACCTCCTCTTTCGAAAGAGACTTCTGGTACATAGTCCGCGCGGGGGCTGCCGCTTGGAAGAGGCTGACGATTCACTTCGCCGCGCCATCCCGGTCACGCTAGTTTCGTATCCTAGCCCGAAAATTAGCACTCCGCCAACTCGAGTGCTAAAAATCGTGTCGCTGTCCGCGAACGCCGTCTGGCGGCCAGCGCCGCTCAGTTGCCGCGGCGGGCGAGGATGTTGTCCAGGCTGACGCCGAGGGAGTCGGACGAGGCGTCCGGAGCGTCGACGTCGCTGGAGCTCTCGCTCTCGTGGAACGCCGAGCCGCTGGAGGAGGCATCGCGCAGCGGCTTGGACTGGCGCTGCGCCGTGCGCTCGCGCTGCAGGCGGTTCGGCTGGGCGCCGCGGCGAGCCGGACGGCGATCGCCGGCTTCCGCGGCGGTACGGCGCGGCTTGACGGCGGCGAGCTCGTCGGTGAGGTCCTCGGCGGAGTCGACGACGGCGGCGGCTTCGGCGGCCGCCTCGGCCGTCTCGTCGGTCATCTCGCCGTCCGTCCGTGCGGCGGCATCGTCACGGGAACGGTCGTCGGCATCGGACGCGCGACCGGACTGGCCGTCGCCGGTTCCGGTTGCCACCGGCTCGGCCTCGACCGTTTCGGACCTCGTGGACGATTCGTCCGGTTCGGACGCCGTGTCCTGCGCGGCAACCGGGTCCTCGACGGTATGGACGGCGGAATGCCCGTCGGCGTCGACCGGGTCGAGCGACGGCTTGACCGGAACGGCCTTGGCGACCTGGCGCGTGGACTTGATCTCGAGCGATTGCGGGGTCTCGGTCTTGACCTGGACGCCGTTGCGCGGCTCGCCGAGCGAGAACGAGATGAGGTCGACGGCGTTCGATTCGCCGGTCGACGGGCCGTCGACCGCCTGCATGACGTCCGACGATGGCGAGGAGACGCCGTCGACGTCGACCTTCTCTTCCTCGCGGACGATGAGCTGGGCGTGATCGTTCGGCTTCTTCGCCGTGACGTGCTCGACGAGCGTGTTCTGGACGACCGGCTGGGCCGCGGCCTCGGCGGCGCCGAGCCGCGCCTGGTGCTCGGCGATCTGGCGCGCCTTGGCGAGCTGCGCGTCGCGGATGACGCGGCGGATCTCGCGCTGCTCCATGACGGCCGTGCTCGCCTCGTTGCGGGCGGCCTCGGAAGCGGTGAGGTTCCCGGACGAATCGTTCCGGATTCCGGAAGCTTCCCCGCCGTCGACCGGCGGCTGGCCGGCCGCCATCGCGGCGGCCTGTCGGGCGGCCTCGCGCTGCGCACGCTGCATGGCGACCGAGCGGGCGCGGGCGGCGAGGTCCTTCTTGCGCTGCTCGGCGGCACGCTGCTGCCTGAGCGCGACCTTGCGCTCCCACTCGCGGGCCTGGCGGACGGCGCGCACGCCGAACGCGAGCACAACGACGAGCAGCGCGAGCGGAATCAGCGCATACCAGAGCGAGAAATCGAGCAGTACCGCGAGCACGGCGACGATGACGGTGGCGAGCGCCAGCACGGCCGCCAGCGTCTGGCGACGGCGGATGGCCGCGCGCCGGAGCGAACGCACCCCTTCGACGTAGGCGCGGTTCTTCTCCGAATGCGTGTCATTTGCCGGCATGATGGCCCCCTTCGCCTTCGGTGTCACGATATCTGAAAAACAAGTACCACTGTGGGCGTCCACAAGGTGCAGCGAGGTCGAATAGCGGTCCTCCCGATGCCTCGTCACCTGCTTCATGCCCTTCTCTGTCCGGCGCGGAAGCCAGACGGCCAACAGGATGACGAACACCGCCAATACCGTGATTGCGCTCAGTGATTCGTAACCCATAGTCCACAAGAATAAAAGAAATCACGCCAATGTGGGTAATGTCACGTTGGGCGTGTCGCGGTCGGTTTGCTCGGCAATGACGCCATTGGCGGCCCTGGCGGTACCGGTCCGGACGCCGGAAATGTCCATGGTGGCGGAATCGTTCGCGGCGTTGCGCAGGTAGCGGCCGACGAAGCCGTCGGCGCCGGCGTCCTCGGCGAGCAGGCTGTACGATTCGTGGTCCTTCCATTCGCCGTTGATGTACATGTAGCGGCGGCGGATGCCCTCGTAGACGGCGCCGACCTTCTCGACGACGCGGCGCGAGCGGTCGTTCGTCGGCACGATGTCGATTTCTATCCGGTGCAGTCCGGGACCGCCGGGCATGAACATCGCCCAGTCGCACAGCATCGCGACGGCCAGCGGCGTGAAGCCGCGGCCGGCGAACTCGCGGTCGATCCAGTAGCCGACGATGCCGGTGCGCATGCTGCCGTAGCTGATCGCTCCAAGCGAAATCTGGCCGACGATGCGGCCGGCGAACTCGATGGCGAAGACGACCGACGTGCCGATCCGCTCGTCCTCGCGCTGGCGGCCGATCCATTCGTTGAACGAGAGCAGCGCGCCGTGCTGGGGATCGGACGATTCCCACGGCGACAGCCACGCGTCGTTGCGGCGCCGCACGTCGCTCCACTCGTCGGCGTCGGCCTCGACGAGCGGACGCAGGCGGATGGCCGGCGCGCCGGCCGGGGCATCGATCGACGACGGCACGGCGATGGCCGGGTGCGACAGGCGGTGTCCGGCCCCGAACAGCGTACGGAAAATAGTCACGGTTCCATTGTGCCATCCTGTTCGGTTTCTTGCTCCGAGGGAACAATCGCGACGAGCGGCGTGGCGTCGGCTGCGGCAAGGACGGCGAGGGCGTCGGACGGCGGCATGGCGAGCCGGATCGTGCCGGACGATTCGTCCTCCCCCGTCATGTCGCCGAGGGCGATGACGACGGCGTCGGCGGCGATCGTGCAGACGCCGGTGCCGTCGGAGTCGGACGAATCGGCGGCCGACGAGCGCAGCGCGGCGATCGCCGAGCAGAAGCCGGAGACGGCGACGGTGCCACCGACGTCGAGGCTGGCCGTCGAGCTGGCCAGCGTCACGGCGACCTCGGCGTAGCCGTCGGGCACGGCAGGCGAGTCGGCGAGCATCGCGGCGGTGACGATGCCGCCGGAGGGCAGGTCGATTCTCGCGACGGAGCCGACGGCGTCCTCGAGCGAGCCGACCGCGTCGTCGAGGGCCGCATGCGACGGGACGTCGGCGATGGTCAGGGCCTGCGGGACGACCGACTCGCCGCGGGAGACCGGGCGCGTCGTCACGACGACGGGGACGGTCGCCGTCGCGTCGCCGATCGCGTCGGTGACGACGGTCATCGCGGCGAAGACGGCGATCGCCGCGCACAACGCGATGAGCATCGTCCTCGCCCGCCGTCCGAGCCGCGGCACATGCCGGCGCGGCCACGCCGCCACGCCATGCCCGGCCCCGCCGGCACGCATGCCCGCGCCGCCGAGCCGGTCCCTGAGACTGCCAATCCTGTCCATGCATCCAGTCTGGAACCCTCGCGGGAATCGTCGCAAATTTTCAAGGGGCCGTGGACGAATGGGTGCGTTTCCACCGCCGGGAGTATTCGGCGCTCTCGCGGAGGCCCATGGCCTCCGCTCGGACGCCGGCGAATGCCGCGCATTCGCGTCGACCCCCAGCCTCGCCACGCTCGGCAGCCCCCCCCTCCAGAGGGCTAAAACAGCGAGATGTCATGAACCCGAGCCACCGGCTCGGGTTCATGACATCAAATAAAGGACTGCGGAACTGCTAAAAACTGCGGAACTGCTAAAAACTGCGGGACCGCGATTACTTCGACGAGCTCGACGAGCCGCTGTCGGTGCGGTAGAAGCCGCTGCCCTTGAAGGAGATCGGGACCGACGAGTAGACCTTGTGCACCTGCTCCTTGCCGCAGACGGGGCACTTGGTGATCGGCGCGTCGTTGAAGTCCTGGTGTTCGGTGAAATCGTAGCCGCACGCCTTGCAACGGTAATGATAGTTAGGCACTAGTTCCTCCCGGTTTGTCGCTAGCAACATCCTAGCGGGCGCCCTGACAGTTCTTCAGTCCTTCTCGCTGAAGACGGCCCAATGCGGAGGAAGCTCGCCGAGGATGCGGCGGTCGTCGTCGTCGGAGCGCTGCGAGGCGGTCTGCTTGTCGGACGGCTCGAGCTTGACGCCGTCGGCGTCGAAATTCTCGGTGCCCTTGAGCACGACTCGCCTGTGGACGCGCTTCGTGCGGCGCGTCGCCGAATATTCGTGCTCGCCGCTCACTGGTGGACCCCCTGGTAGATCTCGCCCAGGCGGGCGACAATGCGGTCGACTTCCTTTTCCGGGTTGACGAAGGCGGCGACGGACCAGACCGTCATGACGGACCAGCCCAGGCTCTCCATGCGCTGCATCAGCAGGCGGTGACGCTCGCGCGTGGACGGCAGGCCCATGAACTGGGCGTCGTCGGTGAACAGCGCCAGCGCGAACGGCTTGCCCTTGACGCCGACGACCATCGGGATGCGCGTGCCGTTGTCGAAGCCGTAGTCGACCTCGACGTCGAGCCCGCGGGCGCGGATGCGCGAGGCGAGATCGTTGAACAGCACGTTCTCGGACGTCTCGCGGCCGTCCGGCTCGAGCTGGTCGGCGGACGCGATGCCCTCGGCCCACGTCAGCATCGTCTTGATCATCTTCGAGCCGGGCTGGTGCAGGCGCGCATCGTCGAGGTCGGCCGGGCCGAACGCCGAGACGATGTCGATGTTGCGGTCGGCCAGCGCCAGCGCGTCGAGCAGCATGCCGCGGCCGGCGACCGAGTCGAGCACGCCGAACTGCTGCATCAGGCGGCCGTGCGTCGTCTTCGCGTAGCTCATCGAGATGATGACGTCGGACGAATGGGCGCCGGCGACATCGGTGATGTCGACGATGCGCACATGGCGGAGGAATCGTCCCAGGAACTCGTTCTTCGAGGCGAGCGACTTGAGCTCGGCGCCGAGGCGGATCCTGAACGACGTCGTCATCGTGACGACGGTGAGGATGTAGCTGGCCGGCACGATCGTGAACGAGTTCGCGCGCTCGCGGATGAGGTCGACGATCGCGTCGATTTCCTGCTGGCTGGACTCGACGAGGCCGGAGCTGCCCATCTGCGGCACGGCCTTCGCGTCGATCGGATGGAAGACGACGTGGCCCTGGACGCGCGGCTGCATGACGGCGTGCGGAATCGGGCCGTAGCCCTGTTCGGTGAGGAACTCGTCGACGCGCGGGTCGCGGCGCGTGGCCGGCGGCTCGACCTCGATCGACGGCAGCATGTCGATGAGCGTGTTGACCGACTCCGACGTGATCGTCTCGCGGTGGCCGAGCACGACGGCCTGCCGGGCGCGGCACAGCACCGACAGCAGCAGGATCGACGGCAGGTGGGCGGCCGCGTCGACGATGACGACGTCGGCGATCGGCACCGGGTTCGTGACGGAGGCGAGCGTCGCCGGCGTGGCCATGATGACCGGCTTGGCGGCGGCGAGGATCTCCGGATGGTCGTGCTGCACGCGGCTCAGCGCGACGTTCGTCTCGCCGGCCAGCGCGGTGTGCAGCATGTTCGCTTCCTGCGTCCTCGCGAACAGCAGGTCGCACAGGTGCTTCATCGATTCCTGCATGATCATCGGGCCGACGGAGCGCACGTGCTCGGTATCGACCTGGATGAACCGGTCTGCGGCCGTCTGCAGCACGGAGCCGTCCTGGTTCGAGATGATCGGCGAGCTGTGGACGATGTCGTCGAAGACCGTCGTCCACCAGGCGAGCCGCAGCTCGTCGGTGACGGCGTCGGTCGCGACGTGGCGGGCGCGCAGGTCGGCGACGAACTCGCCGAGGCCGGCCTCGTTGAATTCCTTCTCGAGTACCGAGCGTTCCGGCAGCGTGTCGAGCGCGATCTTGTCGTCGTAGAGCGTGCGCAGGCGCGCCTCGACGGCGTTGAAGTCGGTCGTCTCGAGGTCGGCGCCGTCCGGCGTGGTCGCGAGGACGACGTCGAGCGCCGTCATGTTCGCGGCGAGCTCCTCCTGCGTGTCGATGATCTCGTCGAGCTTCGGCGGCAGCACCGGCCAGCCGCCGTGCGGCACGAACATGCGCCACTGCTCGGCCTGGCGCTTGACGACGAGCAGCGCGTCGTGCAGGTTCTCGACCTGCGCGCCGACGCGCAGCATGCTCTTCGCTTCCTTGACGTGGCGGCGGCGTTCCCAGTAGCCCATCGACGAGCCGTCGGCCTTGCGGTTCTGCTTCGGCTTCGTCGCCTCGATCATCGAGTCGATGTCGCGCTCGAAGACCTCGGGCTGGAACACGTCGAGCACGCGCCTCAGGTTCTTCAGCACGGTGACCTGGCGCGCCCATTCGCTGGCCGTCGTCGGCACCGGGAAGCCGCAGGTCTTGACGGTCGTCGCGACCTGCTCGCTCGTCGCCGGCAGCAGCTGCTGCAGTAGGTCGACGACGCGCTGGTAGGCGGTGATCGCCTCGTCCTCGGTGTAGATCGACGCGTGATACCACGCCGTGTCCTTCGGCTCGAGCGTGAACTCGCCGAGGTCGCCGGCGCGCCGCAGCTTGCGGGCCCACTCGTCCATCGAGCGGTCGGTGTGGTTGAGCGCCTGCGCGACGGCCTTTGACAACCTCACGTGCGTGGCCGGATGGCTCGGCAGCTCGGCGATGCGGGCGAGGTTCTGGATCGTCTGGTAGGCGGAGACGCCCCACGTGGAGTTGATGCCGTGCAGATCGCCGAGGTAGCGGGTCAGGCGGGCGCGCACGCCGACGAGTTCGTCGGCGAGCTGGTCGAAGCGGGCCGAGGCGACGCCCTGCTGGAAGCCGACGGCGGCGATGAGCTGGTGGTCGATCGCCGCGTTCGTGTTCGGATCGGCGACGTCGAGGACCTGGCCTTCGAGCTCGTTGGCGCGCATGGCGCGGAAGAATCGTCGCTTCTGTTCCGCCACGCACGGCACGTACAGTACCGACTTGCCGGCCATGATCGCGCGCGAGGCGATCGCGGCGGCTTCCTCGGCCGTGTCGCCGGCCGTCGCGTTGTCGACGAACAGCGAGTAGCCGGCGGCGACGGCGTTCGCGGCGTAGCGGACGGTGTTGTCGACGTCGCCGATCTCGTATTCGGCGTGCGGATCGCCGTCGAACGGGCTGTATTCGGGCAGCTGCTCGTGCGACAGGCGGTAGATCGATTCGCGGTCGCCGGCCAGCGCGTCAAGCAGGCGGTTGCCGGTCGGTCCCTTGGCGAGTTCCTCGATGACGAGCTGGCTTTCCACGAGGATCTGCGACGAGGGGTCCATGAAGCAGCCGAGGATCATCCGCTGGCTGTCGATCGTGAAGTCGGGGTGGACGGTGCGCACGGCGTTCGTGATCGCCGCAAACAGCGCCGTCTTCTCGAGCGTGCCGGACGCGTAGTTGGAGCCGTCGAACAGCGCGCGTTCGTCGAGGATGACGCCGTTCTCGCGCATGGCGGCCAGGAAGCTCGCGTTGAGGCGGCCGCGGCCGGTGAACTTGATCGTCGTGTGCTGCTCGACCGGCTTGCCGTCGCGCCGCACTTCCACCGGGTAGACGAGCACCGGCATCTGGTAGTCCTTCCAGATGGCCACGCCGACGACGAGCGACAGCTCGGCGACGCCGGAAATGCGCTTCTTCGCGCCCTGGTCCTCGAGCACGCGCTCGATGCGCCGCGACGCCGACTTCAGCTTGTTGCGGTCGTCGAACAGCTTGTGCAGCGGCGCGCTGCCCTTGATGAACAGTTCGGGGATGCCGGAGACGAAGGCGTCGGTCAGCTCGAGCTTGGCGCTGAGCTGCGTGACGTCCTCGAGCGGCGACGGCGCCAGGTTCGCCTTGAAATCGGTCCTCCAGGACCGCAGGCGCTCGAGCGACTCGTTCGTGCCGTTCGTGTCGTCGACGTTGGCGGTCCGCTTGCCGCCGCCCGCCATGTTCTCGATGTCGTCGGCTTCCATGGCCACGGTCTGCGCCGCCTCGACGTCGTCCGGCGTCTCGGTTCCGGTGGAGTCCGGCTCGTTGGGCTGCTCAGTCATCGCACTCACTTTCCAGATTTCTTCAGGTATTCGGCGTAGCCGGCGTTGCGGCCGAGCGCTTCGTCGACGTCGGCGTTGCCCTGCGCCGCCAGCCACGCGTAGAGGTCCTCGTACAGCGACGGGTTCATCGCCAGGAACGGCAGCAGCTCGGGATGCCGCGCCATTTCGAATTGCTCGGTGTAGTCGTCGGTGCGGCGCGCCTGGTCGGACGTGAAGCCGCCGGCCTCGACGACCTCGCGGTTGAGTTCCGCCTCGCTGGCCGTGATGCGCTCGAAGACCGATCCGGCCTCGAACGCCGGCATGTAGCCGGCCTCGCCGGGTTCGGCGGCGGTTTCCGCGGCGGGCGCCGTTTCGTTGGTGGTCTCGTCGGTGGCCGGCCGCTGGAAGCGCGAGTAGTCCTCGGCGGCGTTCTCGCCGGCCGTCTCGGCAGCGGCCATTCCCTCGGCCGCGCTGCGCTGGAACGATTCGTCCGGCGATGCCCCGTCCACGGCCCCGGTCTCGCGCTCCTCGACGAGCCAGCTGAAGTCGGTCAGCGGGTTGAACGACTGCGTCGACTCGAGCGGCTGGCTGTCCTGCGCGGCCGGTTCGGCCTGCTCCGCCGGCGTGGCGGCGACGGTCTCCTCCGGGGTCGTCGCGGGCTGGCCGGCGGCGGCAACGGGCTGCTGGGTTCCGGTGACCGGCTTCACGGCGCTGTAGTCCGGCGACGCCGAATGCAGGCGGCCGGACGCGATCTCCTGGATGCTGACGAGGCGCTCGCGGCTGTTCGCGTCGCTGTCCGGGCTCTTGTGGCGCGGACCGTCGTGGTATTCGGGCTTGAACGGCTCCTCGCGCGGCGCAGGCTCCTCCATCTTGCCGGCGGCGATGTCGTGGGCGTCGGCGAACAGGTCGCGCGGATGCTCCTCGGGGTTGGCGTCCGGCTGGTCCTCGACGAGCGCCGGAGGATTGATCGGCAGCTCGAGCGGAGCGAACGATTCCTGCTCGGCGGCGCGCAACTGCGCGGCCCTGGTGCGCACGGACCCGGCGTCGAAGATGTCGGTCGGCTCGCCGGCGCGCAGGTTGAGAATCGTGTCCACCGACATGTCGGGCGAATCGTTGCCGGCGGCATTGCCGGTGGCGTAGTCGAAGAGGTTGGAGACGGCGCTGTCCGACTGCGGGACGGCGACGCGCACGAAGTCGACCGGCACGTCGCCGAACTGGATGCGCACGCTGTCGCTTCGCAGCGCGAAGTCGGAGCCGACGGGCAGCCGGCGCAGTTCGCTGCCGGTGCGCACGAGGTACGATCCGTTCGTCGAGTTGAGGTCGCGCAGGAATGCCGTGCCGTCCGACTTGACCGAGAACTCGGCGTGGCGCTTCGACATCGAGCGCGTGTCGTCGAGGATCTCGACGCGCGGATAGCGACCCGCCGGCAACGGGCGGATCGGCTTGCGGCCGATCTCGATCGTCTGGCCGGCGTCCACGCTGGCCACGTCGGAGCCGTCCACACGAATAACCCATCTCATCGTCGTTCGCTGGTCACCGCTCACGCCGGCCTTCCTCCCCTCGGCGGTCCTCGCCGCCGATACATCTTCGGCACGTCTTCATGGCCGCGCCGACTGGCGGGCGGCCGTTCGCTTGCCGGCGGCGGCGCACGGCGGCGCCGAACCGGTCTCATTCCGAATATTCTACGCTACCATCCCGCCGAGGGGCACCGGCAACGGATTTTCGAAACGAAAATGCGAAATCCCCGCACGCGCGGAGCGCAGCGGGGATTTCGGATGTCTTGCCCGGACGAATCGTCCGAAATCAAGTCACGTCATGCGGCCCGGACGAGCCGCGGGACATCACTTGAGCTCGACGGTGGCGCCAGCCTCTTCGAGCTGAGCCTTGGCCTTCTCGGCGTCTTCCTTCTTGGCGTGCTCGAGAACCGGCTTCGGAGCGCCGTCCACGAGGGCCTTGGCCTCGGCCAGGCCGAGGGAGGTGATGGCGCGCACGGCCTTGATGACCTGGATCTTCTTGTCGCCAACGGCGGAGAGGATGACGTCGAACTCGTCCTTCTCTTCCTCGGCCGGAGCGGCAGCGCCACCGGCAACAGCGGCGACGGCGACCGGAGCGGAGGCCTCGACGTCGAACTTCTCTTCGAAGAGCTTGACGAACTCGGACAGCTCGACGAGGGTCATTTCACCGAAAGCTTCGAGGAGCTCTTCGTTGGTGTACTTAGCCATTACGGCTTCCTTTCATTCCTGGCGGAGTCTTCGTTGCTGGATTGCGTGCGACTCTACCAAAATCTAACTTGGGTTGTTCGAATTGAATGCTTCAGGCGACCAGTTCAGGCCACCATTGAGCACTCAGGCAGCCTTTTCCTGCTTCTCGCGAAGGGCGTCGACCGTGCGAACAAACTTGGTCGGCAGGGCGTTGAACAGGCGAGCGGCCTTGGACATGGTGCCCTTGAGCGCACCGGCCATCTCGGCAAGCAGTTCCGGACGGGACTTGAGTTCCGCCAGCTGCTTGGCGCCCTCTTCGTCGTACACGGTGCCGTCCGCAAACGCACCCTTGACGATGAGAGCCTTGTTCGTCTTGGCAAAATCACGCAGGACCTTGGCGGCTTCGATGTAGTCGCCGTGCACGAAGACGACGGCGGACGGACCCTTGAGAGCCTCGTCGAGACCCTCGATGCCCGCTTCCTTCGCCGCAATGCGGAAGAGCGTGTTCTTCGCCACAGTGTAGGAAGTATCGCGGCCTAGCTTTTCGCGCAGATCGGAGATCTGCGGAACGGTAAGCCCGCGGTACTCGGTCAGGTAAATCGCGTCGGCGTTACGGAAATCTTCCGTAAGCTCGGCGACCACCGCTTCCTTTTCGGGCCTCTTCATGGCGTTCCTTCCTAAGTCGGCCGTTGACTTGAAGTTCCGCGCGCCATGCGCCGCTCTCGCGGCAACAAAAAAGCCCTGCCGCAGGCAGAGCACACACTGCTTTCGATTGACCCGGACGAATCCGGACGAAAGTCTTGTCTTCTCAACCTGCGCTGGCCTGGCGAACCAAGCTTCGGGAGCCTTGCGGCCCCAACCAACGGTCTGTGGTTTACGAATGTTCAATCTAGCGGTCCGCGCGGACAACACGCCGCCAGGCCGGCGGATTGGCCGGTTTGGCGGCGTGTCGCGGGGGCGTGGCCCGCACGCGGGAATCGTGCCGGATACACCGGACGGCCGGCGCACGGCCGCGCGAATCGTTCCCTATATATTATTTCGAGCTGCTGGAAGCCGAGGAGGAAGCGGTGGCCGACGTGCCCTGCTCGAGCGCCTGCTTGACTTCCTTGACGATCGCGGAAATCCAGTCGGTCAGCGACTTGTAGTCGCTCGGCATGTTCTCGGTGAGGTCGACGACCGGAATGTTGCCGGAGTCGGCGGCCGCGACGAGCGTGTCCGACGTCGTCGACGGCTCCTGCGAGTTCATGATGAGCATGTTCGTGTCGCCGGCCTTGAGCAGCTTCTCGAAGCTGTCGAGGTCGCTGGCGCTCGGCTCGCTCTCGTTGGCGGCGGCCTGCTTGTAGCCCGACGGCGTGACGTCGCTCAGGCCGAGCTCCTCGGCGAGATAGCCACCGACCGACTCGATGGCGGCGTAGGAGAGGTTCGGATCGTCCTTCCTGACCTCGGCGATCTCGTTCTCGAGGTCCTCTTCCTTGGCGGTCCACTCGGTGTACAGCTTCTCGAAGTAATCCTTGTCCGCCGGCAGCAGCTTTTCGTACGCGGCGGTGATCGCCTTCGCCGTCGCGTTGCGCACGGCCGACGAGAACCAGACGTGCGGATTGTCGCCGGTCGACTTGCCACCCTCGTCGGCGGCGTTGATGACGGTCGCGCTGCCCGACTCGGCGGCCTTGACGGCCCAGTCGTCGTAGCCGGCGCCGTTGACGATGACGACCTGCGCATGCTCGATCTTCGCGATGTCGTTCGTTGTCGGTTCGTACTCGTGGGCGTCGACGCCCGTGTTGTTCAGGATCGTCGAGACGTCGACGTACTTGCCGCCGAGCTCCTCGGCCAGGCTTCCCCAGACGTTGGTGGAGGCGACGACGGCGATGACGGAGCTGCTGTCGGTCGAATTGTCGCTGCCGGAGGAGCTGCTCGATCCCGAGCAGGCCGCCGCGCCGACGGCGAGCGCCACGGCCGCCACTCCGGCGGCCAGCGTGCGGAACAGGTTCTTCATGGGCGTGTCTCTTCTCTTCTTTTCTACTTGCCTGCTTGTCTGCTGCTTGCCCGCGGCCTGGCTTCTGCCTGCCGGCTGCCTGCCTACTGTCACGGCGGGTTCCGCCGAGTCGCGGCGTCCACTGCCGTCCAGGTTCGGGGCGCGGGTTCACGTTCCTTATTGAGAACGATTCTCATTATAAGCATGTTTTTCCATCTCCGTGCGCAGAAACGGTAACGATTCCTCCGTCGGCGTGCAGGCCGCGGATCATTACGCACATCGCCCACTACTGTCAGCACGCATTTCGGAAGGATTCCAGTCAAGACCTTCCAAAACACACGTTAATAAGTGTCGTTCTGTCTAATTTGGAAGGTTCCCGCTACAGACCTTCCAAAACATACGCAAACAATGCCGACCTCGCGTATTTCGGAAGGCCTCAGCCCCAAACCTTCCAAAATGCACATAAACAAAGGCAGTTGCGCATAATTCGGAAGCCCTCCATTCCAGACCTTCCAAAACATGCGCAAGCAGGACCCCGCTCCACACAAAATCCGGACAAAATCCGGATGGGCCTTTGGGCCCTTGTGAATGCCGAGAACGACGCGGGCCTGCTCCCCTAGCCCACACGGAATCCGGACGGGGCTTGCGGAAGACGCGCCTGACGCCGGAGGACGAATCGTGAACAGCCCTCAACGAATGTGGAAACATGCCGATTCGTGCACAGCAGCCGCATATCTTTGCCAGACAAGCGAGGGCCCCATAGCGTGGTCGGCATGCGAAACAACTCCAATGTCGACATGGCCCTCGCGATCGCGCGCGCCGAGCAGCGATGCGCCTTCGCCACTGACCGCAAGACGCAGGCGGCGGCATACCGTCGAATCAAAAGCGGCGAACTCGGCCGTCCACTGCCGGGCCTGTTCATGATACGAACGGAATGGGAAGCAATGTCCGCCCACGATCAGGTTCTTCATGCGGCGAGGGCACTCCACGCTCGTTCCGGAGGCCAGTATATCTTCGCAGGCCCAACAGCCGCTGTCCTGATGGGACTCGAGCTGAACTATTCCGCTCACGAACACGGCATCTACGTGATATGCGGCCATGCCGACTCCAACCATCCCGTCCATCAACGCGAGGCATTGGACAAGATGAGGCCGGGACCGCTCGAACGATGGAACGGCATCGTCGACATGCAGATCAACCGGCTGCCGCGTCGTTCATTTCCCGACGGCGCCGGCCAGCTGCCCGACGTGGTCCGCCTGCGCAACAGCGGCATACCGGTGACATCGCCGGCACGAACGCTGACCGACATTGCCATGCTACTTGACTTCCCGCGCGCACTCGCGGCTTTCGACAGCGCAGCCAGACGGGGCATGATCGACCCCGGCGCTATCCACGAATACGCCAGGCACGTCCGGGGCGCCACAGTCCGCGTGGAACGGCTACTGACCTATGCAAACGCCGCGGCGGCCAACGGGGGAGAATCACTGATGCGCGGCATCTTGCTGGGCGAGGGGTTTCCGGTACCGTGGTTGCAGGAACCGTTCCCGTCTGCGGATCGTCCGCAATACTATACCGATTTCTCATGGCACCTGCCTGGCGGCGTTATTCTCGTCGCCGAGTATGACGGCTCGGCAAAATACTCCGACCCCTCCATGACGAACGGACAGAATGCGCGGACAATCGGTCACAGGCAGGCCGACCGCGAGATCAAATTACGGGAATGGGGCGTGCGGGACGTGGCGCGTGTGTTCTATGCCGATCTTGTACAGCCGATACGGCTGGTCAACAAGCTGCAGCGGCTTGGCGTGCCCCGCAACACGCAGCCCTACGGAGGCTTTCTCGACAACACGTTCGAGCTCCATGCAGATAATGCGTAACCGCCTAGGCTCACAGTATGGCCAGCAGAAAGCGCGTGCGTTTTGAAAGGAATGCAGCCCAGTCCTTCCGAAATACGCGCAAACAAGGCCTATCCCGCGTATTTCCGAAGGAATCCAGTCAAGTCCTTCCAAAATATGCGCAAGCAGAGGCACTCCCGCACAAAACGGAAGGGACCCAGCCCAGTCCTTCCAAAATATGCGCAAGCAGAGGCACTCCCGCACAAAACGGAAGGGACCCAACTCAGTCCTTCCGAAATACACGCAAACAGGAGTCGATCCGCGCATTACGGAAGGCGCCATGCCTCTCCTGTCGCTGCGGCCGGGGGGATACGGAAGGTGCCCAATGGGGCCTTCCAAAATACACGACGGATGAATCGTAATAAACAAAACAGGAGGAACAGCAGGACCCACGCACGCACGGTGGGCCTCTCCCGAGGGAAGAGGCCCACCGTGAACGGAGGTCCAGCTGGCCGGAGGCCGGCTGCGGAAAACTACAGGATGGCCATGCAGATGAAGTCGAGGACGAAGAGGGCGGCGACGATCCAGATGATCGGGTGGACCTCCTTGGCCTTCTTCTTGCAGGTCATGACGATGCAGTAGGTGATGAAGCCGCCGGCGATGCCGTACGAGATCGAGTAGGCGAACGCCATGAAGACGGCGGCGAAGAACGCCGGGATCGCCTCGGAAATGTCGTCCCAGCGCACGTCCTTGAGCGAGCCGGCCATCATGCAGCCGACGACGACGAGGACGCCGGCGGTCGCGGCCGACGGGATGGCGGAGATGACCGGGGCGAAGAACGCCGAGATCGCGAAGCAGACGGCGACGACGACGGAGGTCAGGCCGGTGCGGCCGCCCGCGCCAATGCCGGCGGAGGACTCGACGTACGTGGTCGTGTTCGAGGTGCCGAAGATCGAACCGATCGACGTGGCGATCGAGTCGGCGAACAGCGCCTTGTCCATCTTGGAGGAGAAGCCGGAACCGTTCTCCATCGACTCCTCGTCCTGCTTCGAGAAGATGCCGGTGCGGCGGCCGGTACCGATGAACGTGCCCAGCGTGTCGAAGGTGTCCGACATCGAGAACGCGAAGATCGTGACGAGGACGAGCGGAATGCGGCCGGGGTCGGAGAACAGCGAGGCGAAGCCCTCGCCGGAGAACAGCGCGCCGAACGTCGTCGGCAGCTGCGAGAACATCTCGCCGAACGAGACCGAGTCGCCCATGTTCGTCAGGCCCATCGGGATGCCGATGACGGCGGAGATGACGATGGCGAGCAGCATGCCGCCCTTGACCTTGCAGACGGTGAAGATGATCGTGAGCAGCAGGCAGATCAGGAACAGCCACAGCGTCGGCGAGTTCAGCGTGGCCAGGCCCGGCGTGGCGCCGACGGTGTCGCCGTTCGCCGCGTCCGAACTCGTCGTGAACTTGATGAAGTCGACGTTGAGGAAGCCGACATAGGCGACGAACAGGCCGATGCCGCCGCCGATCGCGTGCTGCAGCGGCTCCGGGATGGCCTTGATGATCATCTTGCGGACCTTGGTGACGGTGATCAGGATGTTGATCAGGCCGCACAGGAACACCATCGCGAGCGCTTCCTGCCAGCTGAAGCCGAGGCCGAAGCAGACGGTGTAGGTGAAGAACGCGTTGAGGCCCATGCCCGGCGCGAGCGCGTACGGCACGTTCGCGAACAGGCCCATGACCAGCGTGCCGATGATCGACGCGATGATCGTCGCCAGGAACACGCCGCCCCACGGCATGCCGGTCTGCGTGAGGATCTGCGGGTTGATGATGATGATGTAGGACATCGCGAAGAACGTGGTCAGGCCGGCCATGACTTCGGTGGAAACAGTCGTCCCGTTTTCTTTCAGATGGAAAAATTTCTCCATTGGAAACTCGTTTTCCTATTTCTCGATCTCTTGGGTTGCCCTCGCCAGCCGCGTTGCCGGTTCCGGAGCGTCGGGAAGGAACGGGGGCGGAGCGAATCTGCCGGCATCGTGTTCCCGGGACGGAAGGTCGTCTGACCGACCGTGTTCGCAATGGATCGAAATGGAAGACGGTTCGGCGGGCGGCGAGGTTCCCGAATATAGCAGAGTTTTTGTTACGAACAAAAACATCGGCCAGTCTGCAAAACGTTGATTTTTGAACGATTCTTCCGACACTGCCTCTCCCCGACCATTGGGGCTGCTGATGCGAAAACGGTTTAGCGAATACGCCGGAACCATGTGCGAATTTTTCCGAAATATCACGAAATGGTCTCGTCCGACTGGACATGTCCGAGAGCGGTAGGGGGTATGGGGAAAACGAGATCGTAAAACAGCGCACGGCGGCGCCGCGTGAAGCGGGGCCGCCGTGCGGGGATGTGATCACGGTCCCCGCAAGCAGCGGGGACGCCGTGCGGGGTGCCGATCAGCCGAAGCGGCCGGAGACGTAGCGTTCGGCTTCCTCGTTCTGCGGGTTGTTGAACATCGTCGTCGTGTCGGCGAAGTACTCGAGGTGACCGGGCTGGCCGACGGCCTTGAGGTTGAAGAAGGCCGTGTAGTCGGCGATGCGGGCGGCCTGCTGCATGTTGTGCGTCACGATGACGATCGTGTAGTCCTTCTTGAGCTCGTTGATGAGGTCCTCGACGGCCAGCGTGGAGATCGGGTCGAGGGCGGAGCACGGCTCGTCCATCAGCAGCACCGACGGATGCACGGCGACGGCGCGCGCGATGCACAGGCGCTGCTGCTGGCCGCCGGACAGGCCGACGCCGGGGTTGTCGAGGCGGTCCTTGACCTCGTTCCAGAGGTTCGCGCCGCGCAGCGCCCATTCGACGAGGTCGTCGGCGTCGGACTTCGAGATCTTCTTGTTGTTCAGGCGCACGCCGGCGAGGACGTTCTCGCGGATCGACATCGTCGGGAACGGGTTCGGGCGCTGGAAGACCATGCCGACATCGCGGCGCACGGCGACCGGGTCGACGTCCGGCGCGTAGAGGTTGACGCCCTCGAGCAGGACCTCGCCGGTGCAGTGGGCGCCGGGCACGATCTCGTGCATGCGGTCGAGCGTGCGCAGCACCGTCGACTTGCCGCAGCCGGACGGTCCGATGAACGCCGTCACCTTGTTCGCGTCGATGTTGATGTTGACATCCTCGACGGCGAGGAACGAGCCGTAGTAAATGTTCAGATTGTTGACATCAATCCGCTGTCCCATTGTGGTTCCTTTTGGTCTGTCTTGTTTGCTTTGTTAAGAACGATTCTGTCCGCGTTATTCCGGACCCGGGTTTGGGCTGGTGCCGGCGGCTTCGCCGCAGGACTCCCCCCGCCTCGAGCTTCGCTCTCGGCGACCCCCTCTGAAGAGGGGGTCTGGAGATGTGCTCCGCTTTCATTCCCTCTTGAGAGGGAGTCACCGCTCCGTCTTCACGGCGAAGATGCGGGCGACGATGCGGCCGATCAGGTTGAGGATCAGGACGATCAGGATCAGGACGAGGGCGGCGGCCCAGGCGCGTTCCATCGGGATCGTCGTCACGCAGGAGGCGGAGGCGTCGGCCGGGCAGTTGGCGCGCAGCTTCGAGTACTCCTGGTAGACGTAGACCGGCAGCGTCGTCATCTCGCCGGAGAACAGGTTCATGTTCGTCGAGACGATGTAGCCGGCCGTCATCAGCAGCGGCGCGGTCTCGCCGATGACTCGCGCGATGGCGAGGATGGCGCCGGAGACGATGCCCGGCAGTGCCGTGCGCAGCACGATCTTCGAGATCGTGCGCTGCTTCGTGACGCCCAGTGCATACGAGGCCTCGCGCAGGTCGTTCGGGACGATCTTGAGCATTTCCTCGGTCGTCTTGACGACGGTCGGGATCATCAGCAGCGACAACGCGACCGAGCCCTCGAAGCCGTTGATCGTGCCGGGGCCGACGAGGATCGAGAACATCGAGAACGCGAAGAGGCCGGCGACGATCGACGGGATGCCGCTCATGACGTCGACGAGCAGGCGCACCGTGCGCGACAGCCGCGAGCGGTTCGCGTATTCGACCAGGTAGACCGAGCACATGATGCCGACCGGGATCGAGATGACCATCGAGCCGAGCGTGATCTCGAGCGTGCCGATGATCGCGTGCAGGATGCCGCCGTAGCCGCCGGTGCCGGTGGCTTCGCCGCCGACGACGTACGTCATGTTGTGGCTCAGGAAGTCCCAGTTCAGGCGCCTGACGCCGTTGACGATCGTCGTCCACAGCAGCGAGATCAGCGGGATGCAGGCGACGACGAACGCCAGCAGGATCAGCCAGCGCATGAATGTGTCCTTGCGCTGGCGGGCCGCGAGATGCGAGCGGGTCGGCTTGAACTTGTCGAAGTCGATGACCGGCGCGTCGGCCATCAGCGAGGCGGGGGCCGAACCGGACGAATCGTGGCTGGTCGGATGAGTCATGCTGCCTTCCTTCGCGGGAATCGTGCCATGTCCTGCCATGTCACTTCACCGCCTTCTTCTCGGTGATCTTCCTGGCGAGGAAGTTCACGAGGAACGTGATGACGAACAGCACCAGGCCGGTGCCGATGAGCACCGAGACGCCGAGTTCGTTCGCTTCCGGATACTGCGCGGCGATGTTCGCCGCGATCGTCTGGTCCTGCGAGGCCTGCAGCAGGCGGAACGAGTACTTGAGGCCCGGCGACAGGATCATCAGGACGGCCATCGTCTCGCCGAGCGCGCGGCCAAGGCCGAGCATCGAGGCGGAGATGACGCCCGACTTGCCGAACGGGAGCACGGCGAGCTTGACCATCTCCCACTTCGTCGCGCCGAGCGCGAGCGCGGCCTCTTCCTGCAGGCGCGGCGTCTGGAGGAAGATGTCGCGGGTGATCGACGTGATGATCGGCAGGATCATGATCGCCAGGACAACGGCGACGGTCGCGACGGTGCGCGACGGGTTGGCGGCCGGGCCGGCGAAGATCGGGATCCAGCCGAGGTACGTCGCCACCCAGTTCCAGAACGGGTAGATCGCCGGCACGAGCACGAGGCCGCCCCACAGGCCGTAGATGACCGACGGGATGGCGGCGAGCAGGTCGACGACGTAGCTCAGCGCGGCGGCGAGCTTCTTCGGCGCGTAGTGCGAAATGAACAGCGCGATGCCGATCGCGACGAAGAACGCGATCGCGAGCGCGAGCGCCGCGACGAGGACGGTGCCGAACAGCAGCGGGCCGACGTAGGCCCAGAAGTTCGTCGCCTTGCCGCCGGTGAAGCTCGAGATCGTCTCGCTGACGGCCGACTGGTCGCCGCCGATCAGCGGCCATGCCCTGAACAGCAGGAACAGCGCGACGGCGCCGAGGACGACGAGGATGAGGATGCCGCAGGCGTAGGCGATCGCGCGGAAGACCTTGTCGACCTGCTTGCCGCTCACCGGTTTCGTCAGCGTCGATGTCGGACCCGTGGACGGACCCGTGGATGTCGTACTCACAGACTCTCCTTTGCGTGTGTGGAGGCCGGCTGCCGTTGGCGGCCGGCGGATGGTGAAGCTTGGGTGTACCGGGGACGGTCCGCGGCGGCCGGTCGCCCGCCCCAGCGGGCGCCCGGCCGCCGTGCCGTCAGCCCATCGCGGCGATCGACTCGTTGATCCTGTCGACGATGTTGTTCGGCAGCGGCGCGGAGCCGGTGGCGGAGGACGCGACCGACTGGCCGGCCGTCGAGACGACGTAGGTGAGCCAGTCCCTGGCGAACTCGGTGGTGGCGCTGTCCTGGTAGACCGGGCAGACGATGTCGTAGGAGACCATGACGATCGGGTAGGCGTTGTCGGCCGTCGTCGTGTGGTTGACGTCGACGACGACGCGGTTGTCGCCGGTGACGTTCTCGTCGATCGTCGAGTCGGCGATGGCGTTCGAGGCGGCCTGCGTGGAGATGTCGACGTACTCGTCGCCGACCTTGACGCTGACGGTGCCGAGCTCGCCGACCTGCGAGAAGTCGGCGTAGCCGATCGTGCCGTCGGCCTGCGAGATCGTCGAGATGACGCCGGACGTGCCCTTGGCGCCCTGGCCGACTTCGTTCGGCCAGTTCTCGGACAGGTCGTAGGTCCAGTCGTCGGGGGCGGCGGCCTTGAGATATTCGACGAAGTTCTGCGTGGTGCCGGACTTGTCGGAGCGGTGGACGACGGTGATCGCCGTGTCCGGCAGCGTGATGTCGGGGTTCTGCTCCTGGATGGAAGGATCGTTCCACTTGGTGATCTTGCCGTCGAAGATCTTCGCGATCGTCGCGGCGTCCATGTTGACATGCTTGCCGGCGTCGGACACGCCGTTCAGGTTGAAGACGACGGCGATCGGCGCGATGTAGACCGGCACGTCGAACGCGGTGCCGGAGGCGCACACGTCCTTCGACTGCTCCACTTCGCTGTCGCTCAGGGCCTTGTCGGAGGCGGCCCAGGCGGTCGCGCCGGTCAGGAACGTCGTGACGCCGGCGCCGGAGCCGGACGGATTGTAGGAGATCTTGGCCTTCGTGTTCGAGGCGGTGAAGCCGGCGATCCACGCTTCGGTGGCGCTCTGCTGGCTCGAGGCGCCGGCGCCGGCGAAGTTGCCGGACAGGCCGTCGGCGTTGGCCGTGGCGGCGGTGCCGGCCGGAATGTTGTCGCCGCAGGCGGCGAGGGAAGTCAGCAGCGCGATGGCGCTGGCCGCGGCGGCCGTCCGGACGATGACATGCTTGTTCATGGTGTATTCGAACCTCTGTTCTTCGGGGAACCTTGGGGTTCCCTGTCCCTTGACAACTTCCAGCCTAGAGGATTTCTTCCCGTTTCATGGAGGGTTAAAGTGAACTGTCGGTGAACAGTTCCCGAGCTGGGGAAGAATGGTGAACGATTCGCCCGTGGTTCTCCGGTCCGCCGATTGCTCCGGCCCCTCTTCTTTCCCCCTGTATCGCAAGCCGGAGCCGCAAGCCCGGGTCGTGACATCGTCGCGAACAGCCACGATCGGAAGA
The DNA here is from genome assembly GCF_010667615.1 of Bifidobacterium choloepi. Classification (GTDB taxonomy): domain Bacteria; phylum Actinomycetota; class Actinomycetes; order Actinomycetales; family Bifidobacteriaceae; genus Bifidobacterium; species Bifidobacterium choloepi. The sequence continues at coordinate 846,066 of NZ_VYSG01000001.1, forward strand.
ACCGTACAATATTGGCGACGGAACCGACGACGGAAGGCAGCTGATGACGAGAATCCTGATTGTCGAGGACGAGGAGTCGTACCGGGTGCCGCTGGCGTACCAGCTGGCGCGCGAGGGGTACGACGTCAGCTCGGCGGCGAGCGGCGAGGAGGGCTGGGAGAAGTTCCTGGCCGGCGGTGTGGACCTCGTGCTGCTCGACCGGATGATGCCGGGCATCGACGGGATCGAGCTGACGCGGCGCATCCGCGAGCAGAGCCGCGTGCCGATCATCATGGTGACGGCGAAGTCGGCCGAGATCGACACCGTCGTCGGTCTCGAGACCGGCGCTGACGACTACGTCGCCAAGCCGTACTCGTTCCACGAGCTCAACGCGAGGATCCGCGCCGTGCTGCGCCGGCGGGTCAACGAGATCGAGGATGCCAGGACGGCAGGCGGCATGGAGGCCGGCGCAACCGGGCGATCGGCGGCGAACGGCAACCTGCCGCTGGCCTGCGGACCGGTCGAGATGGATGTCGACGCGCACCAGGTGCGGGTCGGCGGCGAGGAGGTCTTCTTCCCGCTCAAGGAATTCGAGGTGCTCGAATACCTGCTGCGCAACAGGGGCCGCGTGATGACCCGCCAGCAGCTCATCGACCACGTCTGGGGCGCCGACTACGTCGGCGACACGAAGACGCTCGACGTCCACGTCAAGCGCATCCGCGCGAAGATCGAGGACGATCCGAAGAACCCGAAGCTCCTGACGACGGTGCGCGGGCTCGGCTACAAGCTCGGGTGACTCTTTTGTAACATCCGGAAAACCTATGCGGCCGGGAAGGTGACGGTGAAGGTGCTGCCGTGATGTTCGCGGCTCCAGACCTTGATCGTGCCGTGGTTGTGCTCGACGTAGCGCTTGACGATCGCGAGGCCGAGGCCGGAGCCGCCGGTCATGCCGGCGCTGCCTGCGGCATCCGCGCCGTCGCGGGCGCGGGAGCGGTCGGCGCGGAAGAATCGTTCGAAGATGTGCTGCCGGTCGGCCGGCGAGATGCCGATGCCCTCGTCGATGACGCGGATGACGACGCGGCCGCGCGAATCGTTCCCGCCGTCGCTTTCCGTCGAGAGCGCGACGCGGACCGGGGAGCCGGGCGGCGAGTAGCGGATGGCGTTCTCGACGAGGTTTTTCAGGACGACCGCGACGGCGGCCGGATCGGCGAGCGCCGTCGGATGGCCGTCGGCGAACAGCGTGACGGCGATGTCCTTCGCCTGCGCGGCGGCGGCCGTCGCGCCGATCGCCTCGTCGGCGGCGGCGACGACGTCGACCGGCTCGGGCGCCCGGCCGGCCACCGTGCCGTTGGCGGCGGCGTTCGCGTGGCCGAGCTCGATCAGGCTGCCGACGATGTCGGCGAGCCGGCGCGACTCGGCGAGGATCCTGCCGGCGAAATACCTGACGGCGCCGATGTCGATGTTTCCGTCGGCGGTTTCGGTGCCGTCCGTCATGTCCGGAGCGCCGGAGCCGCCGGTCGCGTCGACGATCGTCTCGGCGAGCAGCGAGATCGCGCCGGTCGGCGTCTTGAGTTCGTGACTGACGTTCGTGACGAATTCGCGCTGGCGACGGTCGGCAAGCCGCCGTCCGGTGACGTCGTCGAGCAGGATGGCGAACAGCGGCGACGATCCGGAGCCCTCCCCCGGTTCGAGCTGGCCGACCGTCGCGTGCAGCAGGCGGCCGTCCGGCAGCTCGACGTCGCGCTCGCGGCGCTGGCCGTCGGCGCGCACGAGCGCGAGCAGGTCGCGCAATTCGGCGTCGAGCAGGCGCGGCCGCGGCAGCGACGGGTCGCCGGCCGGCTCGGCGACGCCGAACCCGACGGCGCGGCGGTCCGCCGAGACGACGGTGCCGTCGGCGCCGACGACGACGAGCGCGACCGGCAGCATCGAGACGAGGCTGTCCGTCAGCGCGCCCTGCCGGCGCGGCGACACGTCGCCGAAGACGGAGGCGACGGCGCCGCGGTCGGCGGTCGGCTGACGGCGGCGGGAGCGGGAGAAGAACAACGGACCGTCACATCCGCTCGAGAATGTTGACGGCGAGCCTGGCGGCGGTGTCGGCGTATTCGGAGACGTCGAAGTCCTTGAATTCCTCGTAGTCGGTGTCGGCGTTGTCGCTCATCGCGCGGATGACGAGGGCCGGCACGTCGTTGCGGGCGGCGACGTGGACGACGGCGGCGCCCTCCATCTCGACGGCGTCGGCGTGCGTGGTGTTGATGACCTCGGCGACCTTCTCCTCGCCGTCGACGAAGTAGTTGCCGGACGCGATCGTGCCGACGATGTGCTTGATGCCCATCTCGTCCATCGCGTCCTCGGCCATCTCGATCAGCGCCGGGTCGGAGTGGAATTCCTCGGTGCCGGGCTTCCACTGGCCGACGAGCCGCATGTCGGTGTCGAGGTAGCGCAGCGTGCCGCCGAGGACGATGTCGTTGATGTGCAGCTCGGGGTTGAGGCTGCCGGCGATGCCGCTGAAGATGACGGCGTCGGGGTGGACGAGGTCGATCAGGTACTGCGTCGTCGCGGCGGCGTTGACGAGACCCATGCCGCCGACCGTCACGGCGACGTCGACGGTGCGGCCGGAGTGGGCCTTGACGGTGCCCCTGAGCACGTTGAGGCTCGCGCCGTCGACAGCGGTCACGTCGTCGAGCGAGTCGGCGATGTGCGCCGCCTCCTCGTCGAGTGCGGAAATGATGGCCACGGTCTTGAACGTCATGCTGGCTCCTTCTGCCGAATTCCTGGACGATTCTTCCGCCCAATCCTACTCCGCAGGCAACCGGTTTCTCCTGCCGTCGCAACCCCGCGCTTCGGGCCCGGGTTCGTGACGGCCGTGACGGCAGGGACGGGGAAACTACGCCCAGCGGCGGGCCTTCACGCTGTCGGCGAGAAGGCGCAGCAGGCGGGCGGTTTCGGGCCAGCTGATGCACTTGTCGGTGATCGACTTGCCGTAGACGAGCTGCGGCAGCGGGGCGGCGGGCTGGTTGCCGCCCTCGAGGAAGCTTTCCATCATGATGCCGGAGATGCCGCGTTCGCCGGCGGCGATGCGGGCGGCGATGTTCTCGACGACGCGTGCCTGCTGCCGCTCGTCCTTGCCGGAGTTGCCGTGCGAGCAGTCGACGACGAGGCCGTGGGCGGCGGCCGTGTCGGCCGGCATTTCGTCGCGGATCATCGCCATCGCGTCCTCGACGGACTGGCGGTCGTAGTTCGGGCCGTGGATCGAGCCGCGCAGCACGACGTGGCAGTCGGGGTTGCCGAGCGTCTCGACGGCGCAGGCGCGGCCCATGTGATCGATGCCGAAGAACGTGTGCTGTTGCGCGCTCGCGAAGCAGCCGTTGACAGCGGCCTTGACGGAGCCGTCGGTCGCGTTCTTGAAGCCGATCGGCATCGACAGGCCGCTCGCCAGCTGCCGGTGCACCTGGCTTTCGGTGTTGCGGGCGCCGATCGCGCCCCAGCTGATCGCGTCGGCAATGTACTGCGGGCTCGTCGGCTCGAGGAACTCGGTGGCGGCGGCCACGCCGGCGTCGAGCACGCCGAGCAGCGTCTTGCGGGCCAGCAGCAGTCCCTTCTGCATGTTGTGGGAGCCGTCGATGTCGGGATCGTTGATCAGGCCCTTCCAGCCGACCGTCGTCCTCGGCTTCTCGAAGTAGACGCGCATGACGATGAGCAGTTCGCCCTCGAGTTCGTCGCGGAGGGCTGCGAGCCGGCGCGCGTAGTCGAGCGCGGCGCGCGGATCGTGCACGGAGCATGGCCCGACGATGACGAGCAGCCGGTCGTCCTGTTCGTAGAGGCAGGCGCGGACTTCGTCGCGCGAGTAGGCGACGATGTCCTGTGCCGCCGGCGACAGCGGCAGCTCGGCGAGCACGGCGGCCGGCGTCGGCAGCGGGTCGAGCTCGAGGACGCGGCGGTTGACGATCCTGCTGATGCCGACCTGGTCCTCCCACCGCAGCGTTTCCGGCTTCTCGAGCGGGTTCTCGCCGCCGGCGATCTGCCGGTGGATGTCCCGCAGCGACTCCTCCGAATAGGTGTTCGGCCGCCCGCCGTCGATCAGCCGTCCAAGGTCGTCGCCGAATGACTTGCCGTCCATCGTCCGCTCCGTTTCCGCTTCCGTCGAGAAAAAGTATGAATAGTGGTGACGATTCTACCGCAGCCGTGCCGGTACCCAGACGGAATGCTCACCGGGTACGGCGTGGTCCGGGCGGCTCGGCTTCGCCTCGCCGACTCCCACCGCTTCGCGGCTACGCCGCTCAGCGACTCCCTCTGAAGAGGGAGTCGGCGAGGCGAAGCCGAGCCGGTGGGAGTCCCCGGATTCAGCCGCGGCGCGTGCGGACGGCGGCGGCGAGGTCGCGCAGGACTTCCTCGGTGCGGTCCCACGGCACGCAGGCGTCGGTGACGGACTGGCCGTAGACGAGCTGGTCGAGCGGGGCGGGCTTCTGGTGGCCGCCCTTGAGGAAGCTTTCCATCATGATGCCGAGGATGCCCCGCTCCCCCGCGGCAATCCTCGCGGCGATGTCCTCGACGACGGACGCCTCGACGACCTCGTCCTTGCCGCAGTTGCCGTGGGCGGCGTCGATGACCAGGCCGATGTTGTTTGCGCCGCCGGCCTTGGACGCCCTGAGTTCGGCGAGCGCCGCCGTGACGGATGCGGCGTCGTAGTTCGGTCCGGTCGCCGATCCGCGCAGCACGAGGTGGCAGTCGGGATTGCCCTTCGTCTCGGCGGAGATGACGTGGCCGTCGAGGTTGATCGACAGGAAATGGTGCTCGAACGCGGCGGCGTAGCAGGAGTCGGCGGCCGGCTTGACGGAGCCGTCGGTGGCGTTCTTGAAGCCGATCGGCATCGACATGCCGCTGGCGAGCTCGCGGTGCACCTGGCTTTCGGTGTTGCGGGCGCCGATCGCGCCCCAGCTCACGAGGTCGCACAGGTACTGCGGCGTGATCGGGTCGAGCCATTCGGTCGCCGTCGGCAGTCCGAGCGCCAGCACGTCGGTGAGCACCTTGCGCGCGAGCCACATGCCCTTGCGGATGTCGAAGCGACCGTCGAGGTCGGGGTCGTTGATCAGGCCCTTCCAGCCGATCGTCGTCCTGGGCTTCTCGAAATAGACGCGCATGACGACCAGCAGGTCGTCGCGCAGCTCGCCGGCGAGCGCGGCGAGTTTCTCCGCGTACTCGTGCGCGGCGCGCGGATCGTGAATGCTGCAGGGGCCGACGATGGCGAGCAGCCGATCGTCGCGACCGTGCAGGATGTCGCGAATCTCCTGCCGGCTCGTCATGACGAGGTCGCACGATTCGTCCGTCAGCGGCAGTTCCCTGAGGAAATAGCGGGGCGCCGGGATCGGGTCCAGCTGGCGGATGTTGACGTCGACCGTCTCCGGAAAGACGGCGCGCGAATCCAGCAAACGGGAATCCTGCGAACTGTCCGGCCCACGAAGAGCGCTCATTGTCTCACCTCACCAGTCGATTGTTGACGGACCTCTCATACTATAGGTCGTTCATACTATAGGCGAGTTCCCGACCAATAAGCCGGCGGCGTCCCATTCCCGCGGCGCAGCCGAACGCATGATGCCCAGTGGAGGGCGGGGCCCTCCACTGGGCATCGGCTGTACGGACTCAGGCGAGGGCGCCCATCGGGTCCCAGGCGGGGAGCATCGTGGCCGGCTCGTCAAGCGCCTTGAGGTACTCGTCCGGCAGCAGCGCCTTCGGGACGGCGACTTCGTAGACGTATTCGCTGAACCAGTCGTCGCCCATCGTGAAGTAGCCGTGGTCGGCGATCTTCGAGCCCCACGAATTCTCGACGCGCCAGCGGCGGGTCGTCGTGCCGTCGTCGGCGACGTCGACGCCGACGAACGCCATCGCGTGGTTCATCGCCGAGTCGCCGTAGCGCACGCGCTGTTCCTTGTCCATGTCGAAGTCGTAGCCGTAGACCTTGCCGTACTCGAACAGGTCGGTCGCCCATTCGCCGAGCTCGCGGTCCATCATCGGGTGGCAGTCGGCGCCGAACCAGACCGGGATGCCCTGTTCGGTGAGAATCGTGCGCACGCAGTCCTTCATGAACTGCACCGGCACGTTGAGGTATTCGGTCGCGTCGCCGCCGACGACGTTGCCGAGGTGCTCGATGCCGATCTTCCGGCCCTTGGCGTGCTCGGCGCGCGGGTCGTCGACGAGGCAGACGTAGCTTTCGAGATCGGCGGAGCCGACGTACTTCTTCCAGAACTCGACCGGCGTGATCTCGCCGTCGCGGTGGAACTCGCCGTCCTTGTCGGTCCACTCCCAGTCGAACGACTTCGGCGGCTCGCCGAGGTGGATCGTCAGGATGCGGTGGCCGGCGGCCGTCGCCTTCGCGATGATGTCGTCGATCGCGGCGTCGTCCGTGGCGGCGGCTTCCATGTGCGCGACGGCGGTGTGCAGCATGTGGCGCAGCTGCGTGTTCATCTCGCCGGTGTTCTTGCTCGACTCGGTCTCCGGGTACAGGTCCTTCGGCACGGCGCCGTACTTCTTGTAGACGTTGAGCGCCATCGTCCACTGGCCGCCGTCGCCCATGACGTCGGCGAGCATGTGCTGGAACAGGCGGCCGTCGACCGGCTCGCCGGCGCGCACGAGCGCCGCCATGTCCTGCAGGAAATAGTTGACGCGCTCGAGCTTGTCGTAGTACATCGCGTAGTTCTGCGAGAACTCGAACTCCTTCAAGTTCATGTTCTTCTTCGCGACGAATCGCGCGACGTTGAGCGAGCTGAACAGCCAGCAGCGGCCGGAGTGGTCCTGGTGGGTCACCTCGCCGTTGTCGACGGTCGTCGAGAAGCGGCGCTGCAGCAGCCGCGCGCGGTCGTAGTTGCGGGCGACCTTGTTGATGCCGGCGACAGTGACGGCGTTCATCGCCATCGTGTTCGCCACGTTGCCATCGAAATCGGCCGTCAGTTCGTCGAGCTTTGCCGCGTCCAGCGGCTTGAGTTCCGTCATCCCCTCGCCTTTCATGTGAAGAATTGGTAAGTAAAACGATTCATCCGCCAGTGTAATACCGCGGCGCTACCTCTCCTTTCCGCTCCCGATGGCACGAACCCGGGCTACAGGCCCGGGTTCGTGCCATCCGACAGGAAAGGGCTCCCCGCAGGGAGCCCTTTCCTCGTGCCTTGTCTCGGGCGAGACCTACTCGATCGGACGCATGACGGTGGTTTCGCTGTCGTCGCCGGAGTCGTCGGTCTCGACGGTTTCGACGGTTTCGGAGGCCTCGACGACGTCGACGTCGCCGGTGTCGTCGGACGAATCCTCGTTGGCGGCGTCGCCGGCATCGGCGGAGCCGGACGCGGTCTCGGTGACGGACTCGGCCGTGTAGCCGTCGCCCATCGCGGACAGGTCGATCGCCTCGGTCCTGGCGTACTGCAGGTGCTCGTCGCCGTCGAAGTCGGGTTCGTCGGCATCGCCGGACGCGGACGAGTCGGACGAATCGTCCGACGCCTCGGCCGCGAACGTGTCCTCAACGACGGCGCCCGAGTTGTCCTCGCCGAGCTCGGTGGCCGACTCGCCTTCCGAGGCCTCGTACGAAGCCGTCTCGACGCCGGCGGCCGAGCCTTCCTCGATCAGCACGTCGCGCTGCGCGGCGACCGACGACGGCTGGAACGACATCGGCATGTCGGCGTCGTCGTCCTCGACGTCGGTCTCGTCGGGTTCCGGGGCGGCGACCGCGTTGACGACCGGCAGCGAGTCGAGCGGGTTCGAGCTCGACGACACCGACGGGGCCGGCGGCATCGTCGGGACGGCGGCGCCGGACGCGGCGCCCGCGTTGTTGTCGTCGATGCCGAAGCCGAAGCCGGCGAACGCGCTCGAGAACATCGTGCGCAGCTCGGAGACGCGCTGCGTGATCGACGCCTCGCGGGCCTGCAGGTCCGAGATGCGCGTCTGCAGGCTCGACAGCTCGGCCTGCGCGGCCTTGCGACGCTCGTCGATCTGCTGCGAGGCTTCCTCCTCGGCGCGGTTGAGGATGTCGGCGGCCTGCGCGTCGGCGTCCGAACGCTTCGTCGCCGAATATTCGTCGGCGTCCTCGCGCACGCGCTTGGCGTCGGCGAGCAGCTGGTCGGACTCCTCCTTGGCGGCCTTGCGGCTCTCCTCGAGGCTGGCGAGCAGCTCGGAGACCTTCTGCGTGGCCTCGTCCTGCTGGGCGGCGATGTCGGTGCGGATCTGCTCGACCTCGGCCTTGACCTGGCTCATCGTGCGCGTGCGGTCGACCTCGGCGTTGTCGGTGATCTCCTGGGCGTGCGCCTTCGCGGCGTCGGTGATCTCGCCGGCCTTGCGCTGCGCCTCCGTCATCATCTTCGAGACCTGTTCGCGCACGTCGGCGAGCTTCTTGTTCGCGTCGGCGAGCGCCGCCTCGATCTGGTCGTTCGTCTCGGACTTGAGGCGCGCCATTTCCTCGTTGGCGCTCTTGCGCTGCTCGGCGATCGTCGCGGCGGCCTCGGCCTGCTGTTCGGCGAGCTCGCGTTCCTGCTGGCTGCGTTCGGAGGCGAGGCGCTTGTCGTGCTCCTCGCGGGTGTTCGTCAGCTCGAGATCGAGCGACTGGCGCTGTTCGGCGACCATCTTCGCCGTCTGGTTGCGCAGCTGGGAGGCGTCTTCCTCGGCGCCCTTGACGATCGTGTCGGCCTCGGCCTGCGCGTTCGAGACGAGCGTCTCGGCCTTCTGCGTGGCGTCGCCGACGAGGTGCTGCGCGTCCAGCTTGGCGTTGTTGATCAGCGTCTGGGCCTGCGACGCGGCTTCCTTGCGCGTGCTGGAGGCGTCCTTCTTCGCGCGCTCGAGCAGCTCGGTGCTCGTCTGCTCGGCCGACGCCAGCATCTGCTGGGCGTTGGCGCCGAGCGACGCGAACGTGTTGCCCTGGTTCGCCTTGCTGTTCTTCTCCTCCTGGACCTGCGCCTGGAGCTGGAGAATCGTGTCGTCCGACTGCTTGACCTGCTCGCGCAGGCGGTCGATCGTCGACTGCGCCGCCGTCAGCGCCTCGTCGACCCTGTCCTTGTCATATCCCCTCAACACCACCGGAAAACGATCCACCATCGTCACAATCCTTTCGTTACACGTCTGCGCCAACCTGTCGCAACTGCTGAGCACTATATTGCCACCAACTGCCAGAACGCTGGACACCGCCCGAGTGTTGGCGGCCGTCCGTCGGCGGGACCTGCGAGTCCTTGACACCACAATACCGTCGTCACGCGGGTTGTCGAGGGTTGTTTCGTCGACAGAGTGGGCCGGCAGTTGCCGGACAATCGGCCGGACTCTGCCGGCGAACAGGTTCGGCACGCGGCTACGATGGAAGAATCGATCAATATCGAACGATTCTTCCGACAAAGGAGCGACGATGACGAAGCTGACGGTGGTCATGTCCGGGTTCGACCCGTACGACGGCGTGGAAGTCAATCCGTCGCTGATCGTGCCGCGGACGCTCGCGGCGCAGGGCGTCGCCGGCAATCCCGACGACTACGACGATCCGCTGCACGATGTCGACGTGACGATCCGGTCGGTCATCCTGCCGGTCAGCTTCGGCAGCGCGTGGCCGCAGCTCGAGGCAGTCCTCGAGCGCGAGCATCCCGACATCGTCATCGCGACCGGCCTCAAGCGGGCGGCGCGCGGCATCCTGCTCGAGCGGTGCGCCGAGAACCTCAAGGACGCCGAGAAGCCCGACGCCGACAACGTCATTCCCGAGCGCGGCCCGATCGACGAGTCCGGGCCGGCCGCCTACTGGACCGGCCTGCCGCTGCGCGCGATCCTGCAGGCGTTCGCGCGCGACAACATTCCGGCGACGCTGAGTTCGGACGCCGGCACGTACGTGTGCAACGCGCTGTTCTATCACCTCGAGAACTGGGCAAGCCGGCAGGACAAGGCGCTCGCCGGCTTCGTCAACCTGCCGCTTGTCAACGAGCAGCCGCACCCGCAGCACGGCCTGCCGCTCGACCAGCAGGTCACGGCCGCCCGCGACGTCGTCCGCCAGTCGGCCCGCTACTTCCTCGGCGCCGTGAAGTCGCCGTCGCTGCTGCCGTGATCTCGGCATGACGCAGAAACCCGGGCCTGAAAGCCCGGGTTTTTCTTGTCTTGCGGACAGATTTCCGCGGTTACTTCGCGCCGAAGGCGTGGCCGAAGAGGGCGCGGACCTTCTCGCGGGCGGCGGCCTTGGCGGCGTCGTCGTCGAGCTGGCCGGCGGCCGCGGCCGCGGTGGCTTCCCGACGGGCCTTGATGTTGGCGGCGGTCAGGCGGGCGAACGGCAAGTCGTCCTTCGTCGTGACCTTCATGTTCGTCGGCGAGCCGGCGACGATGGCGACCGGCTGGTCGGGCAGGTATTCGACGACGACGCGCGAATCGTCCGTGGGCCGGAACAGGTCGTCGTTCGCGGCGAGATCGTAGGCCTTGCGGATTGTCGCGAAGCGGAACGCCTGCGGCGTCTGCACGCGGAAGCAGTGGCTGCGGTCCGGTACCTCGCGCACGACGCGGCGGTCGCCGAGGTCCTCGGACATCAGGATCGTGTCGGTCGATTCGCAGGCGACGGTCGCCGCCGTGAATTCGTCGAGCGTGCCTATGCAGCCGTCGATCATCTGCTGGGTGACGAACGGACGGACCGAATCGTGGATGAGGATCTTCGCGTCGGCCGGCACGCCGGCGTCGGCGAGCGCCGACAGCGCCGCCTCGGTGCTGTCGGTGCGCTCGGCGCCGCCCTCGACGACGAGCTTGACCTTGTCGAAGCCGCGATCGTCGATCAGCTCCTCGATTTCCTGGCGGACCGTCGTGTTGACGACGACGACGATGTCGGTGACGTGCGGGTTGTCCTCGAACGCCTTGATGCTCCAGCCGACGATCGGCAGGTCGTCGAGCCGCACGAGTTGCTTGGGATGGTCGGGGTCGAACCTCAGGCCGCTGCCGGCCGCCAGCACGACGGCGATGACCGGCACCTGCTGTTGCGTAGTCATGAGTCTCTTGGTCTCCTTCTTACTGCTTGACGATGAGCGCGAGCATGCGGCCTTCGTGGGCCTTGTGGGCGAGCTGGGCGCGGCGGTGCGAGAACCACAGCGGATTCTCGAGCGTGCACATGCTGTGGCGGATGTTGGCGAGGCGCTCGTCGAGTGCCGGGTCGCCCTCGTTGTCGTCCTTGCACAGCTGCTGCAGCTCCGGATCCTGTGCGAGGTACTGCGTGGCGGCGAGCACGCGCGGCTGCGAGCTGACGATCCGGTCGGCCGTGATGCCGGCGGCGGCGAGTTCCTCGATCGCGGCGCGGTTGATGTCGATGCCGGCGCCGCCGAAGCGCGTCAGCGTGTAGGTGCCGTCGAACTGCTGGTCGAACGCGTCGGCGATGTCCTGGCCGACTTCGTAGCAGTCGCCGCAGATCGCGGGGCCGAGCGTCGCGACGATGCGCTCCGGCCTGGCGCCCTTCTCGATCATCATCGCGACGGCGGCGCGGATGACGCCCTTCTGCAGGCCGAGGCGGCCGCAATGCGCGGCGCCGATGACGCCGGCCTCCGGGTCGGCGAGCAGCACGGGCAGGCAGTCGGCGGCGAACATGCCGAGCGCGATGCCGGATCGCGTGGTGACCTGCGCGTCGCCCTCGATGATCTGGACGTCGTCGCCGGCCACGTCCTCGACGTCGTCGACGGTCGTCGAGACGGTGCCGTCGTCGACCGGAATGCCGGGGTTGTCGCCCGGAGTGACCTCGTCGGCCGGCAGCTCGCCGACCGGCGTCGAGACGGTCGGGACTTCCGGCAGCGGCGGCACGACCGGCCGGTCGGGACGGGCGACGGTGCCGGAGGCGTCGAAGCCGAACGCCCTGTTCTCGGTGAACACGTCGTCGACGTCGACGGCCTCGCCGGAATGCACCTGGCAGATCAGCGACAGTTTCGCGCCGATCTCGTTGGCGAGCGCCTCGCGGTTGCGGCGGATGGCGTCCGGATCGTCGCCGCCCTTGCCACCGAGATTGAAGTTGCCGTAGTCGCCGGTCGAGACGCCGCCGAGACGGGTGGTGTAGACGACGGAGATGCCCGGCGCGAGCGCGATCGGGATCGTCACCGGGATCGGGTTGCCGTGCTCGTCGACCGGCGCGATCTTGGTGTCGTCGATGATGCCGGTCTCGGTGCCGTCGGCGTTCTTCGCGGCCGCGGCGTCGGACACCGACGTGATCTGGATGCTCGTGCCGTCGGGCAGCGTCGTCGTGTCCGACGACGCGTCCGGGGCCGCGGACGAATCGCGCGAATCGTCGCCGGCTTCCTTCCCCTTGCCGGCGGCGTGGCTTTCCTTCGCCTTCGCGATGGCCTCGTTGATGGCCTCGCCGAGCGCGCGGCTCAGTTCGGCGGCTTCCTCGGCCTCTTCCTTGTTGTCCTTCGCGGCTTCGCGGTCGACGATCTGCTCGGCTTCCTCGATTGCTTCCTGCGCCTCGAACGCCTCGATGTCGTCGGCGTCGCCGCCGTCGCTGTTGTGTTCAGTCATACTGCCAGCCTACCGTGACCGGCCACGATTCATCCGCCAAAGCGCCCAGCGAGTAAAAAATGACCCCCGCAAGCGGGGGCCGGGATCAGGTCAGCCGAGCTTGGCGAGCTCCTCCGGCGTGAGCTCGAGGTCGCCGGCCTTCAGGGAGTCGAGGATCGTTTCCGGACGGTGGGCGCCCGGGATGACGAAGACGTGGTCGCCCTTGGCGAGCTCCCAGGCGAGCACGACCTGCTGGTAGCTGACGCCATGGGCCGCCGCGACCTCGCGGAACGGGTCGAACTTCGATTCGTCCTTCGGCTTCCTGAAACCGCCCAGCGGGCTCCAGCACACGAAGCTCAGGCCGACGAGCGCGCAGTGGTCGAGCGTGTCCTGCGTCTCGCGGTAGATCGGCGAATACTGGTTCTGCACGGCGATCAGCGAGTCGCCGAGGATTTCGCGGGCGATGTCGATCTGCTCGACCGACGCGTTCGAGACGCCGGCTTCCTTCGCGACGCCCTCGTCGACGAGCTGCTTCAGGGCCTCGATCGAGTCGCCGTACGGGATCTTCGGGTCGGGACGGTGGAAGTAGAGCAGGTCGATCGCGTCGACACCGAGCTCGTAGGCGCTCTGCTTGGCGCGCTTGATCAGGTTCTCGGGGCTGCCGTCGACGTCCCACGTCGGCTTGCCGTCGGTGAAGTTGCGGAAGTGGCCAACCTTCGTCGCGACGAGCACCTCGTCCTTCGGGCCCTTCCAGCTGGCGAGCGCCTCGCGCACGAGCTTCTCGCCGGTCTGCTCCTCGCCGCCGCTGCAGTAGTAGGCCCACGCCGTGTCGATCTGCCGGCAGCCGGCGTCCAGCGCCGCGTGAATCGTCTCGATGCCCTTCGCGTGGCCGAGGTTGTTCTCGATCGTCAGCGGCATCTCCCCCAGCCCGATTGCCGTCGTGTCATAGGGACCCATCGTCCTGTGCAGTACCATGTGCGTTCTCCTTGCATTGTGTACGATGCTTCCCATCCTAGTCTTCCCGGTGTGGGGGGGGGCGGGGGGGGGGGGGCGGGGGGGGGGGCGCGGGGGGGGGGGGGGGGCCCCCCGCCGGGGGGGGGGGGGGGGAGGGGAGAGGTGTGCGGGGGGAGGACGCGAGAGGGCG
>NZ_VYSG01000001.1:859648-1322579 GCF_010667615.1 Bifidobacterium choloepi
CGCGTGCCCCCCCCTCCGCGTCGCCCTTTCGTGGGCTACCGCCCCCCCCCCCCCCCCCCCCCGCGGGCCCCCCCCCCCCCCCCCCCCCGCGCCCCCCCCCCACACCGGGAAGGGAGCCGGCCGCCTCCGGAAGGACGGACTTCCTCTCGAAGTAGAATGGCGACGTGAATACGCGAATGAGCCGGCGACGCAAGCCGGAAGTGTTGGCGCCCGCCGGAAACCTGCGGGGCCTGAAGACAGCCGTCGACTACGGGGCGGATGCCGTCTACTGCGGCGGCAAGGCGTTCGGCATGCGGTCGGCGCCGAAGAACCTCTCCCTCGAGGAGTTCGAGGAGGGCGCGAAGTATGCCCACGAGCGCGGCGCCCGCGTCTACGTGACCTGCAACATCCTGCCGCGCAACAACGAGGTCAAGGCGATCGAGCGGTATCTCGGCGACCTGCGCGACACCGGCGTGGACGCGCTGATCGTGACCGATATTGGCGTCCTCATGATGGCGCGGCGGATCGTGCCGGAACTGGAGCTCCATGTCTCCACGCAGGCCGGCGTGACGAACTATCTCGCCGCGAACGCGCTGTACGAACTCGGCGCGCGCCGCGTGGTGCTCGCCCGCGAGATGGACCTGCAGGCCGTGCGCGACATCCGCGCGAACATTCCCGACGATCTCGACGTCGAGGTGTTCGTCCACGGCTCGATGTGCATGGCGTTCTCCGGCCGCTGCCTGATCTCGAACTACCTGACCGGCCGCGACGGCAACCACGGCGAGTGCGCCCAGCCGTGCCGCTGGAAGTACTCGCTGGTCGAGGAGAAGCGGCCCGGCCAGGTGTTCCCGGTCGAGGAGACGGCCGGCGGCACCTACCTGTTCAATTCGCAGGACATGTGCATGATGGAGCATCTCGACGAGCTCATCGACAGCGGCGCGACGTCGCTGAAGATCGAGGGCCGCGCGAAGTCGGCCTACTATATCGCGGCGATGACGAACGCCTACAAGACCGCCGTCGACGAGTACATGGTCCAGCGCGGCTTCGAGACGCCGGACGGCACGGTGCTCCGGCCGTTCCACGACCAGGTGGTGCGCACGCCCGACGACTACGACTTCAACCGCGTCGACTCGGTCATGCTCGACGCCGATCGCGCGTTCGCCGGCATGCCGGACATGGACTGGCAGGAAGAGGCCCGCGACGTGCCGGAGGCCGGCGATGGGCGGCACGATTCTTCCGCCGGGGTCGCGGCCACGGACACGACCGGGGCCGTGGCGGATGAATCGTCCGGCATCGAGGCGACGGAAGAATCGTTCCACCATGCGGCAGTCCACCCGCAGCCGCGAGTCGAGCTGCCCGACTGGCTGCTCGAGGAACCCTGCAAGGTGGCCCACCGCGACTACTCGACCGGCTTCTACTATCCGGAACACAAGGTGCGGCAGAACACCGACCGGTCCGCGTACTTCCGCGACTGGCTCGTCGTCGGCGAGGTGCTGGACTGGTCGCCGGAGGACGGCGGCCGCGTGACGATCATGAGCCGCAACAAGATCGAGCCCGGCCAGCTTGTCGAGTTCCTGCTGCCCGGCGAGGCGCCGCTCGAGTACACGGTGCCGGCCGACGGCATCCGCGACGCCGACGGCAACCCGGTCGCCCTCGTCAACAACCCCGCCCACGTCTTCTCGCTGCCGATGCCCACCGAGGTGCCGGTCAACGCGGCGATGCGCTCGCGGACGAGGCAGAAGACGCTCAAGGCGGAGTGATTCGGAATTACCGGCCGCCACCGACGCCGCCGCCGGAACCGCCGGAGGAGCCGCCGAAGCCGCCGCCCGAGAAGCCTCCGCCGGACGAGCCGGACGACGAGGCGGCCGTGATCGTCGACTGGATCGACGTGAAGCTGTCGCCGATCTGGCTGCCGAGGTCGCCGAGACCGCCGAAGCCCGCGAAGCCGCCGTTGCTGTCGAGACCGAAGCCCGACAGCGGGCCGGCGTCGGCCGACGTGAAGCCGGGGCCGCCGGGACCGCCCGGTCCGAAGTCCGGTCCCGTGCCCGGAGCGCCCGGCCCGGGGCCGCCGAACAGCAGGTCGCTGCGGATCGACCAGTAGATGAGGCCGAACGCGACGGCGTTGTCGTCGAGCCATTCGGCGTCGGCGAGCTGCGGATAGGCGACGACGAGCTGCCGGACGGCACGACCCGACAGGCCGAACGCCGTCGCGTAGACGAGATAGCGGTCCCACATGACGAGGTCGAGCGGCCCGCGGTCGGAGAAATCGGAGAAATCCTCGAGGTACCGGGCGAGCCCGAGCACCTTGCCGCCCTCCTGCTGGCCGCGGTCGGTCAGCGCCATCGACGCGCCGTAGACCTCCGCGAACATCGCGGCGAACCAGCCCACGATCAGCATCAGCACGCCGAGCACCCATGCGCCGGGCATCGTGATCGCGACGTAGAAGGCGAAGCCGAACGTCAGCGCGTAGAGCGCGATCGACGGCAGCCAGCGCCAGTCGCCGCCGTGCGTGACGGTGCCCGTCTGATTGAGTTCGCCATAGCAGGCCGCCTTGAACTTCGCGATGTACTGGAAACCGTCCCGCCAGTCCTTCGCCGTCTCGTTCATCATCGCGAGATCGAAGACCGGCGTCATGCCGAGCCGCCTCGACACCGCGAGCAGCATGTCGAGCAGCGCGTTCTCGGATGCCGACAGGCCGAGGGCGGCGCGGCTGTCGGCATCGGTCGGCAAGTCGTAGACGGCCGGCAGCAGCACGATCGTCGACGTCTTCCGCACCGACCGGGCGTTGTCCGGATTCGCGCCGATCATCCTCGCCAGCGACGCGACGTCGGGCTGCGACAGGTCGATGCCGCGATACAGCCGCGCCTCGCCCGGATAGATCGCGATCGCGTGCTTCGAGACGAGCGAGAGCATGGTCGCGGCGAGCTTGCGGTTCGACAGCTTCTTATCCGACGCCCCCTCGGCGGACACGATGTCGTAGAGCGCGGCCGCCGCCGCGGGGCTCATGTCGGGAGGCTCGCGCCAGTACTCGAGCGTGCCGTGGTAGTCGGCGCGGCGGCGCGAGCGCACGGCGAGCCAGAGGGCCCAGGCGATGAGCAGCAGCTCGACGATGATCGCGATGCCCCAGACGAGGAGTCGCCTGGTCGCGACCTGCCGTCGCTGCGTGTTCCACGCCGTCTCCTCGGCGTCCTGCTCGGCGAGCATCTTTTCCTTCTCGTCGCCGGAGACGTGCCGCACGACGCCGCTCGTCGCCGACGAGTCGAACATGCCGACAATGTCGAAATACATGCCGCCGCTGAAGTTCTTCGCCGTCCAGTGCAGCGTGCCGTCGGCGTCGCGGCTCGTCGTCGCGTTGCCCTCGTAATGCAGCCACGCGTAGGAATCGTCCGACGTCACGCCGTCCGGGAACGCGAGCGAGCCGGTGAAGACGGTCGCCGGCACGGTGTTGGCGCTGCTGAACGGCTCCCACATGAACGTGGCGACGTCGTCGTAGTCGGTGACGACGCCGGCGAACGTCATTTCCACCTTGAATTTCAGCGAGTCGGCCGATTCGGTCGACGGAATGTTCCAGCCGACCTCGACGGTCTTGCGCTCGGGATCGCTGGCGTTGGCCGTCGACGCCAGGCCGGCGGTATCGTACGGCTGCGGATCGTAGGTGCCCGAGTCGACGTCGGCGATGTACCAGTGGTTGGCGTACGTCGAATTCCACGTTTCCTCGGTGACCTCGTCGGGATTGCGCGGACTGACCTGACTGTACGATTCGCCCGTCGTGAGGTTGGTGACGGCGATGTCCGTGATGTTCGTCAGCTGGTTCGAGTCGAGCTCGTAATCGAAATAGAGCTGGTGCCACGGGTTGGCGTCGTCATCGTCGTCGCCGTAGGTGCGCCGGTCGAGCTTGTAGTCGATCGTCTCGACGAGCTTCAGGTCGCCGTTGGGCTGGACCGTCGCCTGGACGTCGAATGAGTTGTAGCGCATGCTACTGGAGCTGCCGGTGTGGCCAAACGGCCACATGATGAGAAACAGCAGCGGCCCGACGACGGCGGCCACGATTGCCGCGACAAGTGCCCTGCGTCCCAGCGACGCCCGCTTGTCCTTCTTCGCCATGGCCTGTTACCTGAAGCTGACCTGCGGGACGGCGCGGGCGTCCTCCTCGGTGCGGAAGTAGTCGGCCGGCTCGAAATGGAACATGCCGGCGATCAGGTTGTCCGGGAAGGACTGAAGCTTCGTGTCGTACTTGTAGACGACGTCGTTGTAGAACTGGCGGGCGTACGCGATCTTCTCCTCGAGCGAGGCGAGCCGGTTCTGCAGCGACATGAAGTTCTCGTTGGCCTTGAGATTCGGGTAGGCCTCGGCCGTCGCGCGCAGCGAGATGAGCGCGTTCGACAGGCGATTCTCGGCGGCGACGCGCTCGTCGACCGACGCGTCCTGCGCGGCCATGGCCTGCAGCACGCCGGCGCGGGCGGCCGTCACCTCGTCGAATACCGACTGCTCGTGCGTGGCATACCCCTTGACCGTCTCGACGAGATTCGGCACGAGGTCGGCGCGCTGGCGCAGCACGACGTCGATCTGCGCCCACCCGTTCGACGTGCGGTTATGCAGCGCGACGAGCCCGTTGTAGGCGCTGATCGCCCATATCAGCAGGATGACGACGATGGCTATGACGATGATGGCTATCCACATGATGCGGCTTCTTCCCCTCGACGATTGCCGGCAACGCCGCCCCCTTTTGCGGCCGCCGGACCCCAACGAGTTCCATCCTTCCATACCGCCGGTGTCGGTCGCCGGTCCGTCTCACGAACAACAAAAAAGCTCCCGAAAGGGAGCTTTCATTCCTGTCCCGACGCAACAAACCCGAGCCGGAAGCTCGGGTTTGTCACATCCTAGTAGGACATCCCGGGGGACGTCCTCCTAGGGACGGAGACCTTCGTGGCGGCGCCGATCAGTCGTCGTACGGATCGAAGTCGCGGCGGATGCGGCGGCGCGGACGCTCGGTGCGCTCCTCGCGGTCGGCGCGGTACTCGTCGTAGTTCTCGTCGGCGGCGTAGCGCGGGTTGCGGTCGTCGCGGCGCGAACGGCGCGGACGGTCATCGCGGTCGGAACGGCGGCCACGGCCACCGCGGCCGGAACGGGAATCGTCACGGTCGTCATCGCGGTCGTCGCGGCGCGAACGGCGAGCCGGACGCTCGTCGTAGTCGCGGTCGTCGAGATCGTCGTGGCGCGGGGCGCGGCGGCGCGGACGGTCGTCATACTCGTCGTCGTAATCGTCGCGAGAGCGGCGGGAACGACGGGCCGGACGCTCGTCGTACTCGTCGTCGTCGCGACGCGAGCGGCGCGGACGGTCGTCGTCGCGACGGCGACGATCCTCGCGCTCCTCGTGGTCGCGGTCGGAACGGCGGCGGCCGCCACGGTCGTCATGGTCGTGGCGCGGCGCGCGGCGCTCGCCACGATCCTCGCGATCGTGGCCGCGCGGGGCGCGGCCGGCGGGCGAATCGTTCGACTCCTCGAAGCCCGGGATGGCCAGCGAGATCTTGCCGCGGTCGTCGACGGACTGGACGACGACCTCGACTTCGTCGCCTTCCTTGAGGACGTCCTCGACGGCGTCGATGCGCTCGCCGTCGGCGAGGTTGCGGATCTGCGAGATGTGCAGCAGGCCGTCGGTGCCCGGCGTCAGGTTGACGAAGGCGCCGAACGACGTGGTCTTGACGACCTTGCCGTTGTACGTCTCGCCGGCTTCCGGCACGTGCGGGTTGGCGATCTGGTCGATGATCTTCCGCGCGGCCTCGGCGGCCTCGCCGCCCTCGGAGGAGATGTAGACGGTGCCGTCGTCCTCGATCGTGATCTCGGCGCCGGTGTCCTCCTGGATCTGGTTGATCATCTTGCCCTTCGGGCCGATGACCTCGCCGATCTTGTCGACCGGGACGGTGGTCGTGATGATGCGCGGCGCGAACTCGGACATCTCGGCCGGGCCGTCGATGCACTCGTTGATGACCTCGAGGATGGTGGCGCGGGCCTCGTGGGCCTGCTTGAGGGCGCCGGCGAGCACGTCGGCCGGAATGCCGTCGAGCTTGGTGTCCAGCTGCAGGGCCGTGATGAAGTCGGCGGTGCCGGCGACCTTGAAGTCCATGTCGCCGAACGCGTCCTCGGCGCCGAGGATGTCGGTCAGCGTCTTGTAGATGTGCTGGCCGTCGACGTCGCCGGAGACCAGGCCCATCGCGATGCCCGCGACCGGAGCCTTCAGCGGCACGCCGGCGTCGAGCAGCGACAGCGTCGAGGCGCAGACGGAGCCCATCGACGTCGAGCCGTTGGAGCCGATGGCCTCGGAGACCTGGCGGATGGCGTACGGGAACTCCTCGCGGCTCGGCAGGACCGGGACGATGGCCTTCTCGGCGAGCGCGCCGTGGCCGATCTCGCGGCGCTTCGGGGAGCCGACGCGGCCGGTCTCGCCGGTGGAGTACGGCGGCATCTCGTAGTTGTGCATGTAGCGCTTGGTCTGCGGGCCGGACAGCGCGTCGATCTGCTGCTCCATCTTGAGCATGTTGAGCGTGGTGACGCCGAGGATCTGCGTCTCGCCGCGCTGGAACAGCGCGGAGCCGTGGACGCGCGGCACGATGCCGATCTCGGCGGACAGCGTGCGGATGTCGCGCAGGCCGCGGCCGTCGATGCGGTAGTCCTCGGTCAGGATGCGGCGGCGCACAATCTGGCGCTGGAGTTCCTTGAACGCGTTGCCGATTTCCTTGTCCTTCTCGGCCTCGTCCATGTCGGTGAACTCGACGGACAGCGTCTCCTTGACGCGCTCCTTGATCTCGCGGATGCGGTCCTGGCGCGGCAGCTTCTCGGCGATGGACAGCGCCTCGTCGAGGTCGGCGTGCGCGATCTCGTCGATGCGGTCGTACAGGTCCTTCGTGAACTCCGGGAAGAGCTGGAAGTCCTTGGTTTCCTTGGCGGCGACGCGCTTGAGCTCGTCCTGCGCCTCGCACAGGACCTTGATGAACGGCTTGGCGGCCTCGAGGCCGCCGGCGACGACTTCCTCGTCCGGCTTGGCCTGGCCCTCGTCGTAGATCAGCGACCAGGCGTTCTTGCCGGCGCCGGCCTCGATCATGGCGATCGCGACGTCGCCGTTCTCGATGACGCGGCCGGCCACGACGATCTCGAAGACGGCGCGGTCACGCTCGCTCCACGTCGGGAACGCGACCCACTGGCCGTCGACGAGCGCCAGGCGTACGCCGCCGACCGGGCCCTGGAACGGCAGGCCGGAGATCAGCGTCGAGGCGGACGCGGCGTTGAGCGCCAGCACGTCGTACGCGTCTTCCGGATTGACGGCGAGAATCGTCTCGACGACCTGCACCTCGTTGCGCAGCGTGTGCGGGAACAGCGGGCGCAGCGGGCGGTCGATGATGCGGCAGGCCAGGATGGCCTCGGAGCTCGGGCGGCCCTCGCGACGGAAGAACGAGCCGGGGATCTTGCCGGCGGCGTACATCTTCTCCTCGACGTCCACGGTCAGCGGGAAGAAGTCGTAGTTCTCCTTCGGGCTGTTGCCGGCCGTCGTCGTCGACAGCACCATCGTGTCGTCATCGAGGTAGGCGGCCACGGCACCATCCGCCTGCTGGGCGAGACGACCAGTCTCGAAGCGCACCGTGCGCCTGCCGAACGATCCATTGTCGATGATGGCCTCCACGGCCTTGATTTCGGGACCCTCCATAGGGTTCCTCCTTAGTTCTCTTTACCTAACTTCCAACATGCACCGGGACTTGATTGCTCGTCAATGATCGTTGATTCCTCGCCATGCCCGGCTGCGGCCTGCCTGGCCGCTGTTCAGTTATCTTTCCACCAGCAACGATTGTAGTTTCCGCGCCGCCCAATGCTGCCCTCTCAGCGGAGAGCCATGTCGCGGCGGGATCGCCCCGTCGGTCGCGGCTTCGCCTTGCCGGAAGAATCGTGCACGATTCCCCCGTGCGAATCGTTCCCGACGCCCCTAAGCAAAGAGCCCGAGCTCCCAGCGGAGACTCGGGCGTCAAGCTTGGACTATCGGCGCAGACCCAGGCGCTCGATCAGCGAGCGGTAGCGGTTGATGTCGACGCCCTTCAGGTAGTCGAGCAGACGGCGGCGGTGGCCGACCATCAGCAGCAGGCCACGACGGGAGTGGTGGTCGTGCTTGTGCTCCTTGAGGTGCTCGGTCAGGTCGGCGATGCGCTTGCTCAGCAGGGCAACCTGGACCTCCGGGGAACCGGTGTCACCCTCGTGCGTTGCGTACTCGGCGATAATCTGCTGCTTTTCTTCAGCCGTAAGTGCCACGGCTTCCTCCATTCGTTGCTGCGCGGTGCACCCGGCCTTGTACCGGGGCGCTCTCAATCCGCGGGCGAAACACGCCAAGTCGCAACTATACAGCGAACCCCCAACAAACTGTCACGAATCTCTCCCCGCATGTCACGAACCGCTACACGGCGGTGACGAGGCCGCCGAAGTCGACGATGCAGATCGCGATGACCTCGACGGCGATGAACAGCGCGAACGACACCCAGCTGTTCGTCAGGATGTTGAGCGGCGACGTCTTCTTGATGACGACGAGCAGGCCGATCCAGACGACGGCGAAGACGGCGAGCCCCATCGCCGCGCCGATGATGCCGAGGTTCGCGGCGTTCGCGACGCGCGCCTCCGCGCCGTACATCACGTACGTCGAGTTCCAGAAGTCGAGCTTGAGCAGCGACAGGCCGGCGAGGAACTGCTCGCAGACCAGTCCGACGACGAACACGCCGAACCAGAACGTCTTCGCGCGGTCGACGATCATCATCGCGATGCCGACGAAGCCGACGATCGTGACTTCCCACGACAGCATCGCGACGGAGCGCGGGTCGAGGTGCGAGAACAGCGTCATCAGGTCAGTGGTGTGGTTGACGGCGAGCCGGCGACCGAACCAGTACGGCAGCACGACGCCGAGCAGCACGATCGCGATCATGACGATCCAGCGCACCGGATGCGACCGGCGCTTCTCGATCTCGGCCAGCGACAGGTCGGATTCGGGGATCGACGCGTCCGGATGCTTCGAGACTTCCTTCGCGTCCGGATCGACGCCCGGGGCCGTCAGCTTCCCGTCGTTTGCGCTCGCGCCTGTCATGTTCACCTTCTGGCTCTCCGTGATTGCGTATTGATCACGTCAAGTCTAATCGGCCAGCGGTATATCTCCGGTGGAGCTCAGTCGCCGACGAGGTCGACCGGTTCCTTGAGCTGGATGCCATGCTCGGCAACATAGTCGGAGAGCCATTCGTAGCACTTGACGGTCTGCTCGGCGTTCGCAAGCGCCCGGGCGGCCGGCTGCTTGCCGGCGCCGGCGCGCCGCAGCAGGTCCTCTTCGGTGTGGGCACTGTCGGACGGGAAGATTTCGTGGTCGATCGCGAGCGGATCGACGGTCGAGTTCATCGGCAGCCTGACGCCGGCGCGCTGCGCGTTGATCTCCAGGAACGTCTGTTCCTTGCCGACGTTCGGCGCGACGAGCGTATCGTCGCCGACGAAATCGAGGAACTTGTGCAGCGCGACGTCGACGGCCGGCTGGTCGGCCAGCGTCTTCTCGTCGAGGCCGGTCGATGCGGCGAGATCGTCGGGGATGTCGTCCATGACGGCCGCGCCGGGGTTGACGAGCAGGCTCACCTTGTCGACCTGCTGGCCGTCGCGCACGCGGACGGCACCGAATTCGAGGATGGACGCGAGGTTCGGATCGTCGCCGGTCGTCACGAGGTCGATGGCGGTGTAGTTATCGGGCAGTTCGGCGGCATTCGTCTGCTTGCCGAAGCGGGCGTCCGGATTCGTGCGGGCGCCGATCGTGAAGAAGATCAGCGCGAGCACGCCCCAGCAGACGAACCACCAGACGAAATAGCTGACCGACTCCCCGATCGAGCCGAATCCCCACAATGCCGTCAATGCGAAAATCAACGCCAGGACATACCACAGCGTGCGCTTCTTCATGATTTGCCTCCAATGTTGCCAGCCATCATAGGAAGCGACTGCGTGAGAATCCCCGACGTTATTTCGTAGGCAAAGACGCTGCCAGAGAACGTTCCCAGGCGTCGCGAACCCGGGCTCGTGGCCCGAGTTGCGACACCCGGGGAAATGAAAGATACGGACAGCACAATGCGGGGAACGGAAGCAAGGAAGAAGCAAAGGTAAAGGAGTACCAGGAAAAAGGAAAATGGAGCGAATGACGGGAATCGAACCCGCGTAATCTGCTTGGAAGGCAGAGGCTCTACCATTGAGCTACATTCGCGACTGTCCCCGCGGCCGGGGCCGCAAGACAACGTGTGCCATTATACACAGCGACACGTCCGCCGTCCAGTCGGTGACGTCAGGATCGCGACGGCGGAGGCGACGGGGCCGTCGTGGGAGAGGGACAGGTGCCAGCTGACGTCGGGAAGTTGCAACGATTCGCGCAGCGTCATCTCGGTCTCGCCTGACAACACGACGTGCGGGACTCCCCTGCTGTCGTCGAGGATCTCGATCGCCGCCCAGGGCGTGTTGTCAACGGTGTAGGGAGGTTCGAACGATTCCTGCGCCGCGGCCTCGCACCACGCCTTGATGACCGATTCCTTGCCTGCCCACTTTGCGGCAAGATGGACGGCGAGGCCGTCGGCCTTGAGCTCGGCGCGCTGCGCAGCCTGCGTCCACTCGCGCGTCGAAAAGAGACGGCGAAGTCCGCATTGCCGGACCGGCATAGCGAGGTCCTCCGCAAAGTCGTCGAGTGCAACGATATCGTGGCCGAGACCAAGAATCACAGTGGATACCTCCTCAAAGGCACGTACGGACAAAGCTCCCTGGCGTACACCGCGGAAATATGCAAACGCGAGCGAGCGAGCGTTTGCTTCCTTTCCGGGAGCTGGCGGCGTAGCCGCCTGAGGGTCGACCGCCGATGCTGCCGCCAGGCAGCGAGAGCGCGCTGGAAGGCGGGTGAATCCGTAGAACTCAAGTTTGACGATTCGGCCGCCTTCCAGCGCGTCCGCGTCGCTTCGCGACGACGGCCGGTCGACCCTCAGCCTCGCTTCGCTCGGCAGCTCCCTTCCAG
Organism: Bifidobacterium choloepi; assembly: GCF_010667615.1. Lineage (GTDB taxonomy): Bacteria > Actinomycetota > Actinomycetes > Actinomycetales > Bifidobacteriaceae > Bifidobacterium > Bifidobacterium choloepi. The sequence continues at coordinate 870,675 of NZ_VYSG01000001.1, forward strand.
GGAGCTTTTATGCTACATCTCGAAGTAGCCGCTCGCTCCCAGGCGGGCATCCGGGTCGAGGAGCATCGCCTTCTCCACCTCGTGGGCGTTGTAGCCGTGACGGTCCTCGCGGAAGCGACGGTTGTCGATCGGCTCGTACAGCGCGGCGCGGCCCATCATGCCTTCCTGCAGGTGGCGCTGGCCCGCGGCGAGTCGCTCGTTGGCCCGCGAGCGCCATTCCTCCAGCGCGTCCGGACTCTCGGTCGCGGCGACGGCGGCCTCGAAGGCGCCGGGATGCACGAGGGCGACGAAGCCGGAGACGTGGCCGAAGCCGAGCGAGGTCGCCAGCGCGGCCTTGACGGTGCCGCGGGCGCCCAGGTCGAGCGGCTTGCGCAGCCAGACCATCAGGTCGTCACCGGCGAGCTTCGGGTCGACGCATTCGAGCGACGCGTTGGCCGGAACCACGCCGCTCTTGAACAGCTGCGTGATGCCGTTGACCTGGAAGATCGCGGCGCCGCCCTTCGCGTGGCCGGTCAGCGTCTTCTGCGAGATGACGAACAGCGGGTTGCCGTCGGAGCGCCCGATCGCGTGGGCGAGCGTGTTGTGCAGCTCGGATTCGTTCGGATCGTTGGCGTTCGTGGACGTGTCGTGCTTGGAGACGACGGCGATATCGTCGGCCGAAACGCCGAGCCGGGCCAGGTCGCGAACCAGCTTCGACGACTTGCCGCCCATGCCGGCCGCGAGCGCGCCGAGTCCCGGAGCCGGGATCGACGTGTGCGCACCGTCGGCGTACGAGTGCACGAAGCCGACGACGCCGGCGACCGGCAGGCCCATCTTCAGCGCGATGTCGCCGCGCGTCAGCAGGACGGTGCCGCCGCCCTGCGACTCGACGAAGCCGCCGCGGCGACGGTCGTTGGCGCGCGAGAAGAACCGCGCGTCGATGCCCTTGCCGTACATCTCCTCGGAGTTGGCGGTGGCGTTCATGTTGCCGAAGCCGATCACCGATTCCACGCCAATGTCGTCGATCGCGCCGGTGACGACGAAGTCGGCCTTGCCGAGCGCAATCTTGTCGACGCCTTCCTCGAGCGAGACGGCGGCGGTCGCGCAGGCGGACACCGGCTGGATCATGTTGCCGTAGCCGCCGATGTAGCTCTGCATGACGTGCGCGGCGACGACGTTCGGCAGCGCCTCCTGCAGAATGTCGGTCGGGATCTCGTGGTTGAGGAACCGGTCGAGGTACAGCTTGCGCATCGACGACATGCCGCCGAAGCCGGTGCCCTGCGTCGACGCGACCATCGACGGGTGGACGGCCTCCAGGATCTCCGCCGGCGTGAAGCCCGCGGACAGGTACGCGTCGACGGTCGTCACGATGTTCCACAGCGCGATTTCGTCGACGTCGCCGACCATCGACGCCGGGATACCCCAGCGGGTCGGGTCGAAGCCGTCGGGGAACTGGCCGCCGACGGTGCGGGTCATCGCGGCACGGCGCGGCACGCGGATCATCGAGCCGGCGTGACGGGTGACGAGCCACTCGCCGGTTTCCGTATCCTCCGCGACGGAAGTGTGCTCCTCGTCCATCATGACGTATTCATCGGCGGCGGCCTTCGTCGGGACGGAGAAGGTGACGTCGTGGTCGAGATAGACTTCGGCTTCCTCCTCGTCGGTGCCGTCGCGGTAGTCGGATCCCATGCCGGTTTCGAACGGCCGGACGCCGGAGCGGGCCACGACGTCGTCGTGGTAGCGCTCGGCGATGTCTTCTTCCGGCACCAGGTTGCCGTCAACGTCGTACCAGCCCGGCTTCGGAGAATCCTGCCAGGTGACCAGTCCCATGTTCCACGCGAGTTCCAGCACGGCGCCGGCAGACAGCTTGCACGATCCGTCCGGTTCGATGCCCAGCTCGGCCTCGAAGCGGGTGCGACCCGAGCCCCACGGTCCGAGCTCGCCGATCGAGACGATGACGATCTCGTCCTCCGGACGGGCGGTGACGCCGGTCCACTCATCGAGGTTCACGGCCGCCTGCGCCGGCACATGCGGCGTAGGCAGCGCCTTGATGGCGACATCGGCGTGTGCCGCGCGTGCCGCGGACGCCTCCGTAACTCCCTCTTCTTCAGGGATCGGCGAGGCGAAGCCGAGCCGGTGGGAGTTCGCAAGGCCGCTGGTACGCGACGTACCCTCACCTTCCAGCCCGGTGGCGAACTCCCCCCGCTTCGCCTGCGGCTCAGCGACCCCCTCCAAGGAAGGGGTCAGGGAGGCCGCGGCGGCGTCCGCTTCCGCCTCCGCACGGAGGGCCTTGATGTCGATCGGGGAATCGCCCAGTCCGCCGGTAAGGTCTGCGTCGATCGGACCGTGCTCGGCGGCCTGGCGGCGTGCGTCCTCGGTGGCGAGCTTGAGCAGCTCGGCCGCGATCTCCTCGGTGGAGTACGTGCGCAGGCCGTGGCGTTCGACGACCTCGACGAGCGGATCGTTGCCGCCCATCAGGCCGGTGCCGCGCACCCAGCCGATCCTCGGGTGGGCGAACGTGACGCGATCCGACCAGTCCTTCTCGGCGTGGGCGCGGTTGACGATCGCGTCGAACGCCGACTTGACTTCGCCGTACGCGCCGTCGCCGCCGAAGATGCCGCGGTTCGGCGAGCCCGGCAGCACGACGTGCAGCCGGTGCTGGACGTGCGTGTTCTCGCCGATCTTCGCAAGGCCGGCGATCGCGCGCTCGACGCCCCAGAGCATCAGGCGCGCCTGCGACTCGAACAGCTCGCCGGAGTCGGCCATCGTGCCGTGGACCGGCGGCGCGGCGAACGGGAAGAACAGCGTCGGCTCGTACGCCGGCTTGAGCACCGTCGTCGTCGCGCCGGACGTCTTCTTCTGTTCCGATCCGACCCACTCGACAAGCGCGTCGACATCGCGGTAGCTCGACAGGTTCGCCGGCACGAGCCACAGCCTGGCGTCGGCCGTCGCGTGCGTGCGGTACGCCTGCTGCGCCCACCGCTTCATCGACGGCTTGAACGAATGCGACGTCGCGATGACGGTCGCGCCGCCCGCAAGCAGTCCGCAGACCACCTGCGCCGCAATGGAGTTCGGCGCCACGCCGGTGACCACCGCGACCACGCCGCGGAAGTCAGCTGATCCATTGGCGCCCGCTGCCGCGGGCGCGTCGACCCTCAGGCTCGCTTCGCTCGCCAGCTCCCTTCCAGGGAGCTTGTTTCCGGTTGCGTTCGCCGAACCGCTCGCGTTACCGTCCGAGCTCCCTGGAAGGGAGCTGTCAGCCGAAGGCTGACTGAGGGTCGACGCGGCGGCGTCAGCCGCCGCCAGCGGACCAGCTGCTTCGCGGGCGATGTCCTCGAAGCGGGCGGCCAGAGCTTCCTCGCCATTCTTCGCGGCCAAGCCGGCGTAGTACTTCGCCTGGGCAGCGACGGCGGAACCGGCGCCGGCGAAGCTGCCGCCGAGGGCGGCGAGGTCGCCGTTGAAGTAGGCGCGAGCGAGGTCCTCGCGGGCGGTGGCCCAGCGGTCGTCGAACAGGATCGCCTTGGCGGCGTCGAAACGAGGCGCCACCTGCTGCGGCCAGTCGGAGCCGAGTTCGGCCTCGACGGCGGCGACAATGGCGGACGATTCGTCCTCGTCATCGGCCACGACCGGCGCGGCGACGCCGAGCTGGCCGAGGATGTACTTGGCCGTGTTGGCGAGGATGCCGGTTTCGCCGGTGACCTGCGCCGCGAACGCGTCGAGCGCGGCCGAGTCGACGACGGCACCGCCTGCGGCGCCACCCGCGGAGGCCATCGAGACGGCGACCCCGTTGGCGGCGGCCACCTGCTGGACGGCGGCGTCGATCAGCTCGTTGGCGGCGGAGGCGTTCGACGCGCTCGTCGCCGGCAGCGTCTGCAGGTCGCCGCCGCGGCCGGATGCGTCCTCGCGGGTGCCGAGTACCAGGGCCGCGACGACGTGGTGGGCCCAGTCGACCGACAGGCCCCAGGTTTCCGTCACGCGCTTCTCGATGGCCGGCAGCTTGACGCCGGCGGCGCCGAACATGCCGCGCACGCGGTCGCGGACGATGTCGGACAGGACCGGGCCGAACGCCTTGTAGTTCGGGGCGACCTTGTCGACGAGGGCGGACAGCGCGTCGATCGACGCGTCGGCCGCGCCGTCGACGCTGGCCACGCCGAGCTCGGACGAGATGTCCATCAGCAGCTGGTTGCGCCGCGACGAGACGCCGTTGGTCAGCGTGTCCGTCGTGTCCTGGCCGCCGATCTGGTCCGGACGGACCTTGGCCGCATACGCCAGCAGCATGGCGATGGCGTCGTGGGCCTTGAACGGCAAGTCGCCGGCGGGAGCGCCGGAAGTCGGAGCAGCGGCAGCCTGTGTACCCACCCCCTCTTCAGAGGGGGTCGAAACCGCGGAGCGGTTTCGGGGGGAGTCCGCGGCGCCAGCCGCGGAACCAGCCTTGTTGGAACCGTCACCTTCCAGCGGGGACTCCCCCCGCTTCGCCTGCGGCTCAGCGACCCCCTCTGAAGAGGGGGTTGGCACGACTTCGGTTTCCTCAAAGTCGTCCTCGTCCACCAGCGAGTCGGAGTCGGTCATGTAGACGCGGGCTTCGTCGCGGCCGACGTTGTAGACGGTCACGTTGCGGCCGGCGAATTCCGGCAGGCGCAGCGTCTTCGTGCCGAGGTTCGCCAGGGTCGGGCTGTTGCCGAGGCCGACCTCGACGTATTCCTCGACGCCGAGGCCGCCCTGGGCGCGGTCGCCGAACAGCAGCGCCTGCGTCTCGATCCAGCGGACCGGCGAGGCGAACTGCCACGACAGCAGCTCGGTGAGCAGCAGGCGGCCGAGCTTCTGGTCATCGGCGGCGTAGGCGTCCCAGACGGACGAATCGTTCAGCGCTTCGGAGATCCTGCGCGACGGCACGACGTCGAGAATCTTCCGCGCGAATTCTTTCGTCATCTCGAACGGCACGGCGACGAGGTTCGGAATGTAGCGTCCCTCCAGCGCGCCGCGGTAGTCGATGTACTGCGGCAGCAGCGCGTCGAGCTTGTCGCGGAACTCCTCGACGCCCTTGCGCAGCAGCGTCGAGTGGAACGGCACGTCGATGCCCGGCACAAGCATGAACGCCTTCTTGCCGCCGTATTCGGCAACGCGGCGGTCGGAGTCGGCGGCGAGCGCCTTGAGGCCGGCGATCGTGCCGGCGATGGCGTACTGCTGGCCGGCGAGGTTGTAGTTGACGATCTCGAGGAACTCGCCGGACGCCTCGGCCACCGACGCGACGTACTCCTTGACGTGCGCGTCGTCGACGCCGAACTGGTTCGGACGGAGGGCGCCCATGCGGTAGTTCGAACGGCCCTGCTCGTCGCGGTCGATGAGGTGGTGCATCGTCGAGCCACGGTGGAAGACGAGCTCCAGCACCGTCTCGAGCGGAATGACGCGGCCGAACGAGCTCAGCGCGTTGTATTCGCCGAGCGAGTGGCCGGCGAAGTAGGCCGGCGTGATGTCGGCGCCGGCTTCGCGCAGGCGGGCGGTCTGCGCGAACGCGACCGTCGCGAGCGCCACCTGCGTGAACTGCGTCAGGTTGAGCAGGCCTTCCGGGTGGCGGTAGGTCACGCCGTTGGCAGTCAGTTCGGTCGGGTTATCGCGGACGACGGCGAGGATGGAGAAGCCGAGCTTGTCGCGGGTGAGCTTGTCGGCGCGCTCCCACACGTCGCGGGCGGCCGGCGACTGGGCGCGCTCGTCCAGCACCATGCCCTGCTGCTGGATGCCCTGGCCCGGGTAGACGAACGCGGAGATGGGGGCGCGGGTGATCGCTGTTGCACGGGACACGATGTTGCCGTCGATGCGGCAGGTGACCTCGAGCACCAGTCCGCCGTGGGCCACGCGGCCGATGCGCTCGACCGAGATGTCCACGACGTCGTCGAGCTGCACCATGCCGTACATGTTGTAGGTCCAGCCTTCGATCTCGTAGTGCATGCCCTTGTCGTCCATCGCCTGCACGGCGTGCTGGGCGGTGGCGGACAGCCACATGCCGTGGACGAGCGGCTGGAACAGGCCGGAAATCGCGGCGCCGCGGGCCGACGTGTGGATCGGATTGAAGTCGCCGGACGTGCGGGCGAACGCCGTCATCTCGTGCGGCGCGGCGACGCGGACACGGCGGATGAGGCGGCGCGGCGTCGAGACGATCTCGACCGGCTCGCCGGCTTCCCGCTTGAATTCGACGACGTCGCCGTAGTCGGCGGCCGGCGCCGGAAGTTCCTTCGAGTACGCGCGGCCGCGGATCGCGAAGCGTTCGGTCTCGCGGGCCAGCAGCGTGCCGTCGGCGGCGCGGTGTTCCACGTGAATCGTGACGACTCGTCCGGAAGCCGACTCGAAGTACGGTTCGGCCCAACTCGTCAGGGCGACGGTCTCGCCGACGTGGGCGAGCAGCTCGTCGTCGTCGACTTCCAGCTCGATCAGGTGGTCGAGGTGGACGGCGTTGAGCAGTCCCTCGATGACCGGATAGCCGTCGACGTACACGGAGCCGAGCGCCGCGTAGATCGCCGGCCATGCCGGGCCGACGAGGGCGTCGGGCACGATGCGCGCGTCGATGAGCTCGCCGTTCTTCGCGACCTGCGAGATCGCGCGGCCGGTCGCGGCTTCGTGGTCGGCGCCGAGGTTGGCGGACAGCGTGTACGATGCATGCGCCACGCCGAACGGGAACGCTTCGGTGTCGCCCGTCAGGTCGATTTCCGGCATCGCCGTCAGCTTGTCGCCGGTGATGGCCGTGTTGCCGATGCCGGCCGTGTCCGCCAGCATGCGGCAGACGTGTTCGGGCAGGCGCTCGCGGTCGACGACCGGCACGAATCCGGTCGGGTCTTCCGCGACATTGAGCGGAATGACGATGTCGCGCACGGCGTGCTTCGACGTGCCGCCGTCCGGATCGTTGTCCCAGAATGTGTCGAGATGGATGTCGAGGTCGAACTTGAGCGGATCGTCGTCGACGGTCTTGAGCTCGTAGTTCGTCTCGTCGTCCCCGGAACCGTAGGCCGGGTTGTCCATCAGGTGCCCCACCCACGAAATATGCGGCGACTTGCGGATGAAGTCGGCCGGGTCCTTCGCGTCGCCGAGCATGGCGAACGCAACTTCCCTGACCCCCTCTTCAGAGGGGGTCGAAACCGCGGAGCGGTTTCGGGGGGAGTCCGTGGCGACAGCCGCGGAACCGGCCTGGTCAGAAGCGTCACCTTCCAGCGGGGACTCCCCCCGGCTCGGCTTCGCTTCGCCGACCCCCTCTGAAGAGGGGGTCAGGGAGGCGCGATTCACCATCGCGGCCTCGAACCGGCCGAGGATGTCGGCGACGGGCTCGTCGACGGTCGTGATGCCGGCGACGGAGATCGGGCCGGGGATGATGCGGACGGAATCGGCGGAATAGCGGGGATCCTCGGACTGCCAGAGCTGGTCCTGGCCCCACCAGCGCAGCAGGTCGTGGTCGATGGCCGGGACGAACGGCATCGGCTTCGGGTATTCGCGGACGAGCGTCGTGAACCACGCCTCGTCGACCGGGACGATCTTCAGCTCGTCCACGACGGGATACGTCGCGCGCAGGAGAGCGATCGCGGCGGACGGATCGTGCTCGACGTCCTCGCGACGGCCGAACAGCGGCGTGAACTCGCCCGACTCCTGGTCGACGACGCGAGCCTCGATGCGCTGCAGCAGGTGCAGGAAGCGATCGGCGTACGTCTCGTCGACCCACGGGAACGCGAGCTCGGCGAACCGGTCGGCCCACTGGCCGTACGTCATGTCGGCGAGGTCGCCGAAGTACGGCTTCGCGGTGGCGTTCAGGGCCTCGATGATCTCGTCGCGGCGCGCCTCGAGTTCTTCCGGATGCTTCATGACGTGGACGAGCAGGCGGCCGCAGCGAGCCGACGAGTTCTCGAGTTCGTAGATGTCGGCGTGCAGGTGCGACAGGCCGGACGCGACGCCGCCGACGGAACCGAGCGCCGGCACCCAGCGCTCGCCGAGCGGCGCGAAGACGTCGACTTCCTCGACCCCTTCTTCAGAGGGGGTCGAAACCGCGGAGCGGTTTCGGGGGGAGTTCGCGGCGCCAGCCGCGTCCGAGCCGAAGCCCTGCGTCTCGACGAGGAGCTGCTTGACTTCCGGCGACGTGTGCGCTTCCTTCGCCGTCATGACGGCGGTGCCGACGAGGACGCCGTCGACCGGCATCGCCGGACGGTCGTAGGCGCGCGCCCACTCGCCGGAGATGTAGTCGGCCGCGCGTTCCGGCGTGCCGATGCCGCCGCCGGCGACGAGGACGAGGTTGTCCTGCTCGCGCACGTCGGCGTACGTCGTCAGCAGCAGGTCGTCGAGCGACTCCCAGCTGTGGTGGCCGCCGGCGGAGCCGCCCTCGACCTGCATCAGGATCGTCGTCGGCGCGACGGCCCTGGCGATCCGGACGACCTGCCGGATCTGCTCGACGGTGCCGGGCTTGAACGCGACGTACGGGAAGCCGTCGTCGTTGAGCTGCCTGATGAGATCCCGGGCCTCGTCGAGCTCGGGGATGCCGGCGGAGACGACGACGCCGTCGATCGGCGCGCCGGACTCGCGCTTCTTCGACACGATCCGTTGCGAGCCGAACTGCAGGTTCCACAGGTAGCGATCCATGAACATCGCGTTGAACTCGATCGTGCGGCCTTCTTCCAGCTGCTCCTCGAGCGCGTCCATGTGACGGTCGAACACGTCGGCCGTGACCTGGCCGCCTCCGGCCAGCTCGGCCCAGTAGCCGGCGTTGGCCGCCGCGGCGACGAGCTCCGGCTCGACCGTCGTCGGCGTCATGCCCGCCAGCAGCACCGGCGGCTTGCCGGTCAGGCGCGTGAACTTGGTGTCCAGCTTGCGTCCCGCCGGCGTCTCGATGACGCGCGGCGCGAACCGCGACCAGTCCTGCAGCTTGGTGAGCTGCTTCGCCCCGACTCCCTCTTCAGAGGGGGTCGAAATTCCGAAGGAATTTCGGGGGGAGTCCGCGGCGCCAGCCGCGGAAACGGCTTTGTCGGTAATGTCGCCTTCCAGCGGGGACTCCCCCCGGCTCGGCTTCGCTTCGCCGACCCCCTCTGAAGAAGGGGTGGAATAGTGCGCGCGCGACTCGAAGTTGGCGGCGGTGTTCGCCGGCTCGGTGGCGACCGCGAGCGCGGCGCGGTTCTTGCTCGTCGTGGCATCGGCGAGGCCGATGCCGGTGCCTTCGGCGACCGTCGATACGAGCTTGGAGAGCGTGGCGGACGGGCCGAGGTCGACGAGCCAGAGGTCGCCCAGCGGCGAGGACGCGGCGTTGCCGGACGAATCGTCCGACTTCTCGACGTCGGCGAGCAGCGAGCGCACCTGGGCGTCCCAGTCGACCTGGTTGACGAGGACTTCGGAGGCGAGGACGCGGGCGCGGTCGGTGTCGAGGCCGCAGGCGGCGGCCCACATGACGGTCTGCTCGACGGCCGGTTCCATCAGCGGGCTGTGGAACGGCAGCGTGACCTCGAGGTATTCGAGCGTCGGGTCGAAGACCGAGCCGCCGCGGACCTTGTCGGCGCGCAGCTGGGCCTGGTGCTTGTGTTCCTTCGTGGCCTCGACGGCGAACGCGGCGAGGTCCTGCGGGTAGCCGGACAGCACGACGTGCGTCGGCGAGTTGACGACGGCAACCGAGATCGGGCCGCGCGGCTTGTCGACACGGTCGATCAGCGCGGCGACCTGCGCCGGCGTGGCGCCCTTGACGGAGAGCATCGGCGTGGCGTCGCCGACCTTCGCGACGAGGCCGAGATTGCGCGCCTCGCGCGTGCCGGCCGCGCCGATGAGCTGCGCGATCGCGAGGATGTCGGCGATCCTCTCGACCCCCTCTTCAGAGGGGGTCGGCGAGCCGGAGGCGAGCCGGGGGGAGTCCCCGGCCACGCTGGTACCGTCACCTTCCAGCGGAGACTCCCCCCGCTTCGACTTCGCTTCGCTCGTCTCAGCGACCTCCTCTGAAGAGGGGGTCTGGGAGGCGTCGATCAGTTCCTGCGCCATGTGGACGCCGAGGATGCCCTGGGAGTGGCCGAGTAGCGCGGCCGGCCTGGCCGCGGCGATGTCGTAGCCGAGCTCGCGGGCTTCGAGCAGCGCGCCGAGCTGGGCGAGCGCGATGCCCCCGACGGAGACGGTCGCGTCGGCGGCCGCGCCCAGTCGGGCCGGATTCGGCGCGAAGCCGAACAGGTCGACGGCGCGGCCGGTCGTCGCGAGCAGGTCGCCGGCGACCGGCGTGAGCAGCGCGCGGGCGGCATCCGCGTACGAGTGCAGCTGGTCGGCGACCAGCGGATCCTGCAGTTCGTCGGCGAGCGCCGTCGTCCACGGCGTCGACTGTCCCGCGAACATCAGCGCATGCGGACGCTGTGCCAGCGAGTCGAAAAAGAACTTTGGCTGAGCCATGTGAATTTTCCTCACTTCGTATTGCTTCGGTAGTTGGATTTGAACGATTCTTCGGTTTCCGGATGGTTTCCGGGTCTTTGGGTCCCTACAGCGGCTGGTTGCCGTGGTGCTTGCCGGTGCGCTTCACCCTCCGCTTGGAGGCGAGCAGACGCAGGGCCTGCTCGAGGACTTCGCGCGTCTGCTCGGGGTCGATCATCGCGTCGATCTCGCCGGTTTCCATCGACAGGTTGGCGTTGACGGTCGTGCGTTCGTATTCGGCGGCGTATTCGGCACGGACGGCGTCGACGTCCTTTCCGGCGTCCTTGGCCTTCTGGATGTCGCGCCGGTGGATGATGTTGACGGCGCCGGTCGCGCCCAGCACGGCGATCTGCGACGACGGCCACGCGTAGTTGAGGTCGGCGCCGATCGCCTTCGAGCCCATGACGATGTACGCGCCGCCGAACGCCTTGCGCACGATGACGGTGACGAGCGGCACCTGCGCGTTGGCGTACGCGTAGATGACCTTGGCGCCGCGCCGGATGATGCCGGCGTGCTCCTGTTCGGCGCCCGGCTTGTATCCGGGCGTGTCGACCAGCGTGACGACCGGCAGGTTGAAGCAGTCGCAGAGGCGGACGAATCGTGCCAGTTTCTCCGACGCGTCGACGTCGAGCGAGCCGGCGTTGACGAGCGGCTGGTTGCCGACGACGCCGACCGGATGGCCGTCGATGCAGGCGAACCCGACGACGACCGAGCCGGCGAACAGCTCGTGCACCTGGACGAACTCGCCGTAGTCGACGACGCAGCGAATGACGTCGGTCATGTCGTACGGCTGCCGGTCGTTGTCCGGCACGATCGTCGCGAGCCTGGCGGCGACTTCGCGGTCGGCGCGCGTGGCCATGTAGGAGTAGGTCGGCGGCTGTTCGCCGGCGTTGCTCGGCAGGTAGGAGAGCACGGTGCGCGCGTAGTCGATCGCGTCGGCCTCGTCCTCGCCGAGGTAGTGGGCCACGCCGCTCGTCGTGTTGTGGACGGTGCCGCCGCCGAGGTCCTCCATCGAGATCGACTCGCCGGTGGTGGACTTGATGACGTCGGGGCCGGTGACGAACATGTTGGAATTCTCGCGCGTCATGATGATGAGGTCGGTCAGCGCCGGGCAGTAGACGGCGCCGCCGGCGCACGGGCCGAGGATCAGCGAGATCTGCGGAATGAAGCCGCTCGCGTCGCACGTCTTCCGGAACAGGTGGCCGTACTGCGTCAGCGCGGCGACGCCTTCCTGGATGCGCGCGCCGCCGGAGTCGATCAGCGCGACGACCGGGATTTTCAGCTCGATCGCGGCGTCCATCAGCCGGCAGATCTTCTTGCCTTCCGCCACGCCGAGCGTGCCGCCCTTGACCGAGAAGTCCTGCGCGTAGACGGCGACCTTGCGGCCGTACACTTCGCCGAAGCCGGTGATGACGGCGGCGCCGGCGACGTTTCCGTTGATGTTGCCGCCGCTGAACCTCCCGATTTCCTCGAACGATCCGGTGTCCAGCAGCAGGTCGAGCCGCTCGCGCGCCGTCAGCTTGCCCTTGACATGCTGCTTGTCGCGCGCCTTCGTCTCGGCGTCGCGCGCGAGCTTCGCCGCCTGGATGACGTTCGCGCGGATCGGCTGGCGATTGTTGTCCTCGAGCGATTCGTCCGTCCCGTCCGGCCCGTGGTCGATGACGGTGGACACTGCCGGTGAAGAAATGATGTCCGTCACTTGGCTTCCCCCTCGTGCTTGTCATTGGACTTCCCGTGAGAAGCGCCGTCCACGTCGAGCGTGAGCAGCGTCTGGCCGGCCTCGACGCCGGTGGCCGGGGAGACGGAGATCTTGCGGACGGTGCCGTTGACCGGGGCGTAGACGTAGTTCTCCATCTTCATGGACTCCAGCACCACCAGCAGGTCCCCCTTCGAGACTTCCTGGCCTTCGGCGACGGTGATGCGGGTGACGAGCGCCTGCATCGGCGACGCGATGACGCCGGAGCGCTCGTCATGGTCGGCGCCGGCGCCGCGGCCCCGGTCGACATGGTGCAGGCCCTGGCCACGCAGCGGCTGCCGGACCGCCGTCGCATGCCGCGCGCGGGCGGCGCCGGTCAGTGTCTCGACGACGTCGGTCGGGATCGTCAGCGCCACGCGCCGGCCGTTCATCTCGATGACGAACTCCTCGGACGACGGCTTCCCGGCGGCCACCAGTCCGGTGGCGCTCCCGGCGGCACCGGCAGTACCGGCGGCGGCCGCGGCACCGCCCGCGAGCGCCGCCGCGCCGGCGCCGGCCAGCGACGCCGGCTGTCCGGCGGCGCCGGACTTCGGTTCGCGGTTCAGGTACTTGCGTTCGAGCCACTTCGTCGAGACGGCGTAGTCGTGCACGATGCCGTTCTCGTCGGCGCCCGCCGTGAAGTCGGGATCGTTGAAGATCGTTTCGTACAGCGGGCACGGCGTCGGCACGCCCTCGATCCTGAGTTCCGCGAGCGCGCGCCGCGCCCGTGCGATCGCGGTCGGGCGGTCCTGCGCCGTGACGATGAGCTTGCCCATCATCGAATCGAACTTCGGGGAGATCGTGTCGCCCTCGACGACGCCGGAGTCGACGCGCACGCCCGGCCCGGACGGCCAGACGATCCTCGTGATCGTGCCGGCCGACGGCACGAGGTTCGTCGCCGGATCCTCCGACGTGATGCGCAGCTCGAAGCTGTGGCCGCGCGACGCGGGGGCCGGCGTCAGCTCGCCGCCGGCGGCAATCGTCAGCTGCTCGCGCACGAGATCCAGTCCGCACACTTCCTCGGAGACGGTGTGCTCGACTTGCAGGCGCGGATTGACCTCGAGGAAGTAGACCTTCCCGGTCTCCGTGACCATGAACTCGCAGGTGCCGAGGCCCACGTACCCGACGGCCTCGAACAGTCGCTGCGAGTATTCGTGCAGGGTCTGCACGGTCGAATCGTTCAGGAATGGCGCCGGCGCCTCCTCGATGAGTTTCTGGTTGCGCCGCTGGACCGAGCAGTCGCGCGTCGAATAGACGGTGAAGTTGCCGTGGGAGTCGCGGCCGCACTGCGTCTCGACGTGGCGGCCATGGTCGATGAACCGTTCGACGAAGTACTCGTCGAGGTCGCCGCCCTGCAGCGCGTCGTGGCTCATGTAGAAGCCGCGCAGTTCGTCGTCGGACTTGACGAGCGTGATGCCGCGACCGCCGCCACCGTCGGTGCGCTTGAGCATCAGCGGATAGCCGTGCGTGTGCGCGAAGTCGAGCAGCACGCGCATGTCGGTCAGCGAGTGGGAAATGCCGGGGACCGGCGGCACCTTCGCGTAGACGGCGACCTTGCGGGCGGAAATCTTGTCGCCGAGGTCGGTGAGCGCCTTCGGGCTCGGCCCGACCCATGTCGCCCCGGCCGCCGCGACCCGCCGCGCGAAGCTCGCGACTTCCGACAGGAATCCGTAGCCGGGGTGGACGGCGTCGGCGCCGCTGCGGCCGAGGATGTCGATGAGCTTGTCTTCGTTGAGATAGGTCTCCGCGTAGGTGTCGCCGCTCAGCAGGTAGGCTTCGTCGGCCATCGCGACATACTGCGCGTGGCGATCCTGCTCGGCGTAGACGACGACGGTCGGGATTCCCATCTCCTTCGCGGTGCGCACCACGCGCAGGGCTATTTCCCCGCGGTTGGCGACCAGCAGTTTGGTGACATGATTAGGCATGGTTCCCACTGTTCTCCGGATCCGCCGCTCCCGCCGACTCGGAAATCACAAAACTTCCGTCTCGCTTTTGTCCAACGTCACAAACCGGGCGACTGGCGCCGCCCGCTAAGCTGGCGAACGTCCGGCGGCGATCGCCGTGCCGTTTCTCTCGTCTTCCTCGGCACGATTCGTCCGTCGCCGCCGGCACCGTTTTCCAGTCAGATTGCCGTTTCCGCGAGATGCGCTCGCGGTCCAAGGAGCATCCATGCCCACGCACAATTCCCATGTCGAGACAACATCTGTCCAGACGGATTCCCGAATCGTTTCCGCCCGCACGCTCGCCGCGCGACTGCTGCCGAAGGCCGTGCCGTCCGTCGTCTTCGCCGGCCTGCTGTGGCTGGCGACGGCCGCCGGCACGATCCCGATCCCCGGCAGCCCGGTCCCGATCACGCTGCAGACGTTCGTCGTCATGCTCGCCGCGCTGACGCTTGACTGGCGTCAAGCCGCCGGCGCCGTCGTGCTGTACCTGTCAATGGGCGCCGCGGGACTGCCGGTCTTCGCCAACGGCGGCTCGACGCTGTCGCTGGTCGGTCCCAGTGCCGGCTTCCTGTTCGGCTTCCTGCCCGCCGTGCTGGTGACGGCCGCCCTCAAGGGCCGCCGGCCGGCTGCCCAGTCCGGTCAGTCCGTCCAGTCGGGCCAGTCCATCCAGTCCGTCCAGTCCGGCCGCGCCCTGCGCACGGTGCTCACGGTCACGCGCTACCTGGTGGCCGCCATCGCCGGCTGCATTGTCGTCGACTACGTGTTCGGCATCCTCGTCCAGGCCTGGCTCACCCGCCTGCCACTGACCACCGTGTTCGCCGCCTCGATGACCTTCGTGCCCGGCGACCTGCTCAAGGCCGTCATCGCCTCGCTGTCCGCTGCCGGCATCCTGAAGCTGACACGTCGTTAATATCGCTTGCGTGGTTTTTGGAAGGACCTAATTCCAGTCCTTCCATTTCACACGCAAACCCCCATGATTCCGCGCATTCCGGAA
Organism: Bifidobacterium choloepi; assembly: GCF_010667615.1. GTDB lineage: Bacteria > Actinomycetota > Actinomycetes > Actinomycetales > Bifidobacteriaceae > Bifidobacterium > Bifidobacterium choloepi. The sequence continues at coordinate 885,727 of NZ_VYSG01000001.1, forward strand.
GGAATCCAGCACAGTCCTTCCATTTCACACGCAAACCCCCATGATTCCGCGCATTCCGGAAGGAATCCAGCACAGTCCTTCCAAACCACGCGTTTACGGGATTGCGCCGCTTACAGCACGCCGACGTCGGCGGTGGTGACGGGCTTGAGTTGGCCGTCGGCCGTGCGGAATTGCAACGACGCATCCGCGTTGAGGCCGACAGCCGTGCCGCGCTCCGCCGAGCCGTCGACGTAATGGACCTCGACTTCGCGCCCGATCGTCCAGCATTCGCCGGCCGTCATGGCATCTTCCGCCACGCCATCCCGGCTCGCGGCTGCTCCTTCCCCCGTCATTCTCCGCAGCAGGCGCGTGACCGTGCCCGGCGTATCCCGGCGGAACTCGTGCAGCAGGTCGTCCAGACGGGTCACGATTCCGGCCGCAATCCGGTCGGTCAGTTCCGCGGTCGCTGCCGCGGAGTCGTGACTGGCGGACGAAGCCTCCAGGAATTTGGCGACGGCCGGCGCGATGAGCTGTAGCGACGTCGACTGCGGCGTCGGCAGCCGGTCGGCCGGAATGGCCAGGTTGAGACCGATGCCGAACACGATCGCGACCATCGGCTCGCCATCCGCCGCGTTGCCCGCGGCAGCCACGCCGTCGAGCGACACCATCTGCGCGAGAATGCCGCCGAGCTTGCGACCTTCACTGGCACCGTTGCCGACGGTCTCGACGGCAAAGATGTCGTTCGGCCACTTGAGCTTCAGTCGCATTCCCTGTTCGATGTCACGAGTCGGTTCCCCGGGAACCGGCTCGTGACATCCGGAAGAGGAAGAGAAAGAGGAGGAAGGGGAGGACGAGCGTGGTTGGGGCGGGAACACACGCAATACTTCCCGCAACGCGTCCACGGTGGCGAGACCGGCGATCATCTGGAGCCAGCCGGCGACGCCCGGGTCGGTCGCCAGCCGTCGCGGCACGGCGGTGACGAACGAGACAATGAACGATTCTCCCGGCCGGCTCTCCCACTTGTGATCGAGCCTGCCGCGCCCCGCCGTCTGTTCGCCGGCGGCAATGACGGCCACGGGCCGGCGTCCGGCCGCATCGTCGGGCCCCGCCTCCACGCGCGAATCGTTCAGGTTTCCGGCGTACTTTCCCGGCAGGACCCTGTTGAGCTCGCCGCTCGCCGCGAGCTGCGCGGCCAGCCGGTTCGTCGAGTCGACCGACGCCAGCCACCGCACGTCCCCCGCCACTTCGCGGGTCAATGGCAACGGCTCGGGCGTCCGGGAAACAGTCATGTCAGGAATACTTACGCCATGATGCCGACGTCGACGGTGCGCAGGACGTGCGGGCCGTCGGACGTTTCCATCGTGATCGACGCGTCGTCGTTCAGCGCGACGATCCGGCCGCCGAGGCGGCTGCCGTCGTCGAGCTGGAACGTGACGACGCGGCCGCGCATCGGGCACAGCCGTTGCGCCTCGTCGTGGAAGCGCACGCGCGCGAAGCTCGGCTCGGCCGACAGCTCGATGAGCCGGACGTTGAGCGCACGCATCGTCTCGGCGACGATTTCGTCGCGCAGCCGCTCGAACGCCGGTAGCTTGCCGACGTGCATGCGCAGCGACGTCGCCTGCGGCGTCGGCAGGTAGTCGGCGCGGACGGTCAGGTTCGCGCCGAACGAATAGACGATCGCCGTATGGCCGGGCACGCCGTCGACCGGCACGGCGTCGACGTTGACGCTGCCGAGCCGCAACCCGTTGAGATAGATGTCGTTCGGCCACTTCAGCGTCAGGCCGCGCAGCCCGTCGGCGCTCGCCGCGCCGCTCGCGCCGACGACGCCGCGAATTGCGTCGATCAGGGCGAGGCAGCCGACCGGCGCGAGCCAGCCACGCAGCGCCGCGTCGTCGACGAGCGCCGTCGGCACGAGCGTGACGAGCGTCATCGACAGCGACTGGCCGGGAATGCTCACCCACCGGCGGCCGAAACGGCCGTGCGGCTCGAGCTCGAAGTCGGCGACGACGGCGCCGATGCCGTGGCCGGAGTTCGCCGTGATCGTCGCGTCGTCAAGCTGCCGCGGGTCGGTAATGGTGCCGAGTTCGCCGCAGGAATCGCCGTCGTACGCCAGCGACCTGACGAACGATTCGTCCGCCAGCAGGCGCCTGGCTTCGCGGTCGGTGGAATCCACGGCGTCGAGCACGCGGACGAACCGCGCGACCGCGCCGCTTTCGGCAAGGCGGGGCTCCATCGCCCGCAACGCCATCAAGTTCTGCAGCTTCATCGCTTCCCTCTCGATAGGTCCAGAGGTGCCGGCCCGCTCCCATAGCCGGTGGCACGCTTCGACAGTCTAGCGAGAACAGTCTAATTCGACTAGGCATGCGACTACATAGTGGTCAAAGGTTTTTCACCATCGGCTTACACCGTCTTTTTCGGCTCCCTTCCAGGGCGCTTTTCCTCATCGCGCCGCGCGTAGCGGTGGCTGTCGCGGTAGAACTGCAGCAGCAGGAAGCCGAAGACGAAGACGAGCGGGAGCATGTGGCGCTCGAAGTTGTTGGCCGGGGCCATCACCATGACACCCATCAGGATCAGCAGTGGCATGTGCCAGGCGAGCGTCCTCCAGCGGCGCAGGACGAGCTCGGCGGCACCGACGAGCAACGTCAGCGTCACGTAGAAGTTGCCGTGCACGTACCATCCGAGCACCGGAATCCTGCTCCAGCTGAACACCGAGCCGGCGACCGTGTCGCGCCACTCGTGGTTGTAGTCCTTGATCCACGTGCTCGACCCCTGCACGTAGTCGTTGTTGACGTAGTAGGTCATCTCGACGTACGGCGGATCGAAGATGTCGAAGTAGCCGTAGCATTCCATGAAGAACGCGTCGATGGCGACGCGCGGGCTCGCCTCGACGATCTCGAGCCACGCCGAGTTGAACTGCTTCATGTCCTCGGCCGTGACGGTGCGCCACTTGTAGCTCACCTTCTTCGACTGGATGCCGGACGACTTGACCGGATCGGCGTCCTGTCGCGAGTACGCCTCGGCCATCTGGTCGAGGTTGAAGATCGGCTCGAGCTTGTCGCGGGCGGACTGCGGGATGGATTCCGGATCGTACTTCGCCACGCGCGCGATCATCTGGATCTGCACGCCCTTGCTCTCGATCGGGTCGCCGTCGATGATCTTGCCGGTCGCGACGAGCGCCATCGTGCCGCCGTGGATGACGATGACGGGCAGCAGCATTGTCGCCAGGTAGAACTTCCAGCGGCGACGGTCGGCGAGGATGGCGAGCACGATCTGCGCGACGAGAATGTACCACGCGTATTTCGCCGAAATGAGCATGACGCACACCGACAGCACCATCGCAACGACGGTCGACCTGCGCACCCGCTCCGGGGACTCCCCCCGCTTCGTCATCGGCTCGGCGACCCCCTCTTCAGAGGGGGTCGAAACCGCGGAGCGGTTTCGGGGGGAGTAACCAGTCCTGTCCCGCTTCCGCTTGGGTTTCGTCGTCATGTACATCTCGTACAGGCAGCCGAACCACCACACGAAGCCGAACGCGAACAGCGGGCTCTTCGTGATCGAGATCGTCGAGAACAGCACGAGCGGGCACGTCAGGAAGAACAGCACGATGAGGAATCGCGCGATCGCCTTCGCGGGCCGGTTGCCGCGGTCGGCGGCTCCCGTTGCGCAGGCCGCCGCGCAAGCGCCCGTGCCGGTCGCCATCCGCACGCCCCGCTCCGGGTGCGCGAAGTCGACCTGCGTCCAGCCGGCGCCGAGCTCGGGCCGGCGGAATCGGTCACGTGAAACACAGGTACCGCGCGAATCGTGCGAATCGTTCAATGCTTTTCGGCGCACCCACGGCACGTTGAAGAACCGGTTCGCGCACGACGCGACGGCGAACGTCGCGAACAGCCACTGCAGCGCCGACAGCGTGACGTAGCCGGCGTCGTTCGAGCCGGTGAAGTAGCGGGAAATCGCGGCGACGGCGCCGTAGAACACCGTCAGCACGATGTTGTGCTGGTCGGTCAGGTAGGTCGTCGTGCTCGGCCACAGGTAGTGCGCCGTCGGATAGATGTCCATCGGGACGAACGAGAAGAACCCGATGTACGGCTCCTTGATCCCGATCCACTGGTTCCATGCCCAGCTGAACTCGCGCGCCTGCGAGTTGATGTCGGCGCCGTACGCCGTCAGCAGCGTCGCCGGCACCCACAGCCAGCCGATCAGGAAAATCAGCCACAGCTTCCACCACCGGTCGGTCGCCTTCGTCACGATCCTCGCGCACGCCGCCGCGAACTTGCGCAGCCGGGGGTGCGGCTGCGCGAGCTTCGCCGGCATCCTGAGCTTGCCGGACAGCAGCTTGCGCACATATTCGGCACGATTCGCCCGGCCGGACGCCTTCCCGGCCTTCCCGGCGTTGCCGGCGCTGTCCGCGGCGTCCGCAGTGACCGCTCCCCCGGTCCTGTCGGCCATCCGTCGTGCCGGCCGCAAGCCCAGCCAGCGCAGCCCGAGCACGATCCCGAACGTCACGGCGAACGCCGCGATGAAGATCAGCACGTTCTTGACGCCGAATGCCGCGAGACCGACGTCCGAGCGCATGATCGGGCCGATGCACGTGCACCACGAGATCCACAGGCATGCGAGCACCGCCACGCCCCAGCGAAACACCGACCCGGCGCGCTCGCGCCCGCGGTGCACCGGCGCCGAGGCCGCTGCGCTGTCGCCGGACATGGAGGCACGGTTGTCGGAAGAGCTGGGGGAACTAGTCATAGGAAGCGATTCTAGCCGGAGCGCCGAATGAGCTGTCCTCGCCCGATGTCACGAATCTTTTTGCCGTCGCCAACCCCCACAAAACCTACGCTTCCGTACTTCCTCCTTCTCAAGGAAGCTGGATAGACTGGGCGCATGGATTCTGATCAAGGTGACGTTCTGGACTTGCTCGGCGGCCGCACCGACGATGCGACGATCGAGCGGCTGGCGTTCGAGTGCCTCGTGCACGGGCTGGCCGACGACCGCATCGTGTCGCTGATGAACATCCTCGGCTGGCTCGGCGACTTCGACTGCTTCGCCGTCGGCGGCGAGCCGGCCGGCGGCAATCCGGCCGCCGCGCTCGCCGCCCTCCGCCGCGTCGTCGCCGATCTCGGCGGTCGCCGCGTCGTGTTCGGCGTGTACGGCACGTTCGTCATCGCCGCCATCCGCGCGAACGCCACCGTCACGCCGGAAGCGACCTGCGCGGCGCTGCTGGACGCCGGCGTCTTCGCCGACGCGTCGCCCGTCTACCTGTCGACGATGCGCTCGAACGTCCCCGGCGCCGTCCAGGCCGTCCGCGAGACATTGTTCTCGCTGCAGGCCGCGCCGGCGCTGCCGTCCCCCGAGCGCCCGATCCGCGGCGACGAGCTGCTGCCGGAGCGCGCGCTGCTCGGCGACGATTACGCCCGCGAGGAGCTCTACTACAACGTCTACGCGGTCCTGCGCGGCGAGTCGGACGACGATCCGACCTACCTGACCGTCTCCACGTTTCTCAACCACGGCGGCTCGCTCGAGGCGACCGCCCGCGACCTCAACGTCCACCCGAACACGGTCCGCTATCGCCTGAAGCGCGCCGCCGAGACGATCGGCTGGGACGCCACCGATCCGCGGGACGCCTTCGTCCTCGCCACCGCCATCGCCATCGGCCGCATGCGGGACCGGTAACATCACGTAACATCACGGCAAGGAGCGCCCTGGAAGGGAGCTGCCGAGCGTAGCGAGGCTGAGGGTCGACCGCCGACGTCGCCGAAGGCGACGAGAGCGCGCTGGAACGCAATCTTGCCCAAAAACAACACCAACGAAAAAACTTCCGGCCCCGCAGGAAACCCTGCGGGGCCGGAAGCGATGTGTGCATGAAGTAGCCGAAGCCACTTACGCCACCGATTATATGCCGTTCGCACTCCGCGCCGGTTCGCCCAGAAGCGTATTGACCGCGGGCCCAGAAACCATGAGGCGGGCGGCGTTCCGCATCTTAAGGAAGCGAGGGCGCGCAGGGGGACGCGGCATCAATCGGTAGCCAGCATCAAGCCGGCGATCAGATGGCGGCGGTGTCGACCGGGATGCCCGGCTCCATCGTGGCGGTGATCGTGGCCTTCGTGATGTAGCGACCCTTGACCGTCGACGGCTTCAGGCGCTTGATCTCGTCGGCAACGGCGCGGAAGTTCTCGTCGAGAGCTTCGGCAGTGAACGAGAGCTTGCCGAACAGGAAGCTCAGGTTGCCGTTCTTGTCGACGCGGAAGTCGACCTTGCCGCCCTTGATGTCCTTGACGGCCTTGGTGACGTCCATGGTCACCGTGCCGGTCTTCGGGTTCGGCATCAGGCCACGCGGACCGAGGACGCGGCCGAGACGACCGACCTTGCCCATCATGTCCGGGGTGGCGACGACGGCGTCGAAGTCGAGGAAGCCGTCGGCGACCTTCTGGACGAGATCGTCGTCACCGACGATGTCGGCGCCGGCCTCGAGGGCCTCGGTGGCCTTCGGGCCACGGGCGAAGACGAGGACCTTGGCGGTCTTGCCGGTACCGTTCGGCAGGTTGACCGAGCCACGGATGAGCTGGTCGGCCTTGCGCGGGTCGACGTTGAGGCGCAGGACGGCCTCGACCGACTGGTCGAAGTTGAACGTCGGCAGCGTCTTCAGCAGCGCGATGGCCTCTTCCGGCGTGTACAGGTTGTTACGGTCGATGCGCTCGGCCGCTTCGCGATACTTCTTGGAGTGCTTAGCCATTTGTCTTCTATCCTCTCAAGCTCACTCGGTAACCGTGATACCCATCGAGCGCGCGGTGCCCTCGATGATCTTCATGCCGGCTTCGATGTCGCGGGCGGACAGATCGGCCATCTTGGTTTCGGCGATCTCACGGACCTGGGCCTTGGTGACCGAACCGACCTTGTGGGTCAGCGGGTTGTCGGTGCCCTTCTTGATTCCGGCGGCCTTCTTCAGCAGGTCGGCGGCCGGCGGGGTCTTGAGGATGAAGGTGAAGGAGCGGTCTTCGTAGACGGTGATCTCGACCGGGATGACCTGGCCCATCTTGTCCTGCGTCTGGGCGTTGTACGCCTTGCAGAAGTCCATGATGTTCACGCCGTGCGAGCCCAGGGCCGGGCCCAGCGGCGGGGCCGGGTTGGCCTTGCCAGCTTCAATCTGGAGCTTGATCAGCGCCGAGACTTTCTTCTTGGGAGCCATAGTATGGTTCTTCTTTCTTTCCAGCGGTACAAGCGGCCTGCGTCGCGCGCCGACCTTCCGCTTCGGATATTTCGTTGGCTGTTCCAGCGGACTTCCGGACGATGCTCACGTCCGAATCTCCTCCAGACACAACTTCCCCAGTATGCCACCCCTTCCCGACATACCGCAACAACCAAAAAGATGTCGCAAACCCGGGCCGGTAGCCCGGGTTTGCGACATCAACAAGGCATCAACAGGAACGGATGAATCGTTCCAGATACCTCAGTCGAGCTGCTCGACCTGGTCGAAGCCGAGCTCGACCGGCGTGTCGCGGCCGAAGATCGAGACGAGGACGGTGAGCTTCTGCGTGGTCGGCTCGACGTCGGAGACGACGGCGGCCATCGACGCGAACGGGCCGTCGGTGACGGTGACCTGGTCACCGACCTTGTAGGAGACTTCCAGCGTGCGCTTCTTGGCGGCCGCCGGCTTGTCGCCGGCCTGCTTGAGTGCCTGCGACGCGATCATCGGCGCCATCATCTGGACGACTTCCTTGCGGCTCAGCGGCGCCGGCTCGCGGGACGGGCCGACAAAGCCGGTCACGCCCTCGGTCTCGCGGACAATGCGGCGGGCGTTCTCGTCCGGCCACATGCGGATGAGCACGTAGCCCGGCACGCGCACGCGGGTGACGACCTTCTTGCCCTTCTCGGTGTGCTTCTCGACTTCCTCCATCGGGACCTCGACCTGGAAGATCTGGTCCTCGAGACCGAACGAGGCCACGCGCGACTCGATGTTGCTCTTCACGCGCTTCTCGTAGCCGGAGTACGTGTGCAGCACGTACCACTTGCCCTCGAGCGTGCGCAGCGACTGCGAGAAGTCCTTGACGGCCTGCTCGCCGGCATCGAGCTCGACGGCGGCCTCGGCGTCGGTGTCCTCCTCGCCCGACTCGGCCTCCTCGGCGGAGACGGCGGCCTCGGCGGCACCCTCGGCGATCGCGTCGAGATCCTGCTCGTCCTGGCGTTCCTTGACTTCGTCGTACGCCTCGCCCTCGGCGACGTCCTCGCTGAGCGATTCGGCCTCGATCTGGTCGATGACGTCCTCGCCGGCCTCGACGGTCTCGGCCTCGCGCTCGGCGGCGTCGGCAGCCGTCTCGGCTTCGGCTTCGGCGGCGGCGACAGCCGCGTTCTCAAGATTTTCTTCAGTCATGCAATCACCTTACGTCGGCAGTCAGGATGTGAACAATGAAAGTACGGTATTCCGACCTTCCAGCATACGAGTCTTTCTTGACATCGGGGACATAGCTCCCGGAAGCGCCGCAAACGCTCGCCAGCTCGCGTTTGCATATTTCAGCGGCGGACGCCAGGGAGCTTTATTTGGAACGATTCGCCTGATTCACACCAGCACGAGGTTGTCCCGGTGCACGAGCGGGTGCGCGTATTCCTCGCCGAGCAGGCGGTGGAGCTGGGACGTGGTGCGGCCGAGCATGTGCGGGACTTCCTCGGAATCGAAGGCGACGAGGCCGCGGGCGAGGTGCTCGCCGGCTTCGTTGTCGATCCAGACGGCGTCGCCGGCGGAGAACTCGCCGCGCGCCTCCAGCACGCCGGCGGACAGCAGCGACGCGCGGCCGCCGCGCACGGCCTTCGCGGCGCCGGCATCGGCGATCAGCGTGCCCTTCGGGTACGACGCGAACTTGATCCACAGCCGCTTCGAGTTGCCGCGGCGGCGCACCGGCGCGAACGCCGTGCCGACCGGATCGCCCATCAGCGCCGGACCGGCGGTCGGCGCCGACGTCAGGATCGCCGGAATGCCGGAGACGGACGCCATGCGTGCGGCCTCCAGCTTCGTCACCATGCCGCCGGTGCCGACGCCGCTGTCCGACCCGCCGACCTTGATCGAGTCGATCATGTCGGCGACGTTCTCGACGTAGGAGACGCGCTGCGCGCCCGGCTCGCTCGGCGGCGCCGTGTACAGCCCGTCGACGTCGGTGAGCAGCACGAGCGCGTCGGCGCGCACCATGTTCGCGACGAGCGCCGACAGCCGGTCGTTGTCGCCGAAGCGGATCTCGTTGCTGGCCAGCGCGTCGTTCTCGTTGACGATCGGCACGATGCCGAGGTCGAGCATCGTCTCCATCGTCCGTCGCGCGCTGCGGTACTGCTGGGAACGAATCGTGTCTTCCGCCGTGATCAGCAGCTGCCCGACCTTGACGCCGTACCGCGCGAAGGCCGTCTCGTACTTCATCATCAGCAGTCCCTGGCCGACGGAGGCGCAGGCCTGCTGGACGGCGATGTCGGTCGGCCGCGACTCGAAGCCGAGCGGGCCGAAGCCGGCGGCGATGGCGCCGGAGGACACGAGGACAACGCGCCCGCCGAGCAGCCGCACCTGCGCGATCGCGCCGACGAGCGCCTCGAGTTTCTCCGGGTCGAGATGGCCGGACGGCAGCGTGAGCGAACTCGAGCCGACCTTCACGACGACGGTCCGGGCCGCGGCCACCGCCGCGCGTACGCTATGCTCATCCACTGTTCGAATCCTTTGCTCTCTCGACATCTTCGCGACCATTGTAAGTTTTGGCTGCCACAAAAAGGAACTCGGCTCCCTGGAAGGGAGCTGGCGAGCGTAGCGAGCCTGAGGGTCGACCGCCGACGTCGCCGAAGGCGACGAGAGCGCGCTGGAACGCAACCTTCCGTCCCGTAAGTCGACCCCTCGCTTCGGCTTCGCCTCAGCGATCCCCTTCCAGGGGATTATTCCCCCAAGACGTCGCAAACCCGAGCGCGGGGCTCGGGTTTGTGACGTGAAAAAGATAGATTCGCGCGAATCGTGCAAAAATCAGCCGAAGATCAGGAACGCGAGGTTGCCGAGGCCGAAGTCCATCGCGGTGACGGCGATCATCAGGATGACGACGAAGATGAACACGCCGAGCGACCAGAAGAACAGCTGCTTGCGGGTCGGCGTGACGACCTTGCGGAGTTCCGTGATGATCTGCTTGATGAACATGCCAATGCGCATGAACACGTTCGGCTTCACGGCGACTTCGCCGTCGATCTTTTTGCGAGCCATGTTCCCTCCAGTAATCAGTCCTTGTCGCCGGCGCCGGTCGCGCGGCCCCGTCGCACACTCGCTCCACTCTACCTCGCGGGGATCGATATTTGTCCACACGGTGACTGGAATTCGCCGTTTCTCGACATATTTCCGGAAACGATGCTCTCGTCATCATGTCAGCACCCAAGGAAAAAGCAAAGGCCCGCGATCGCTCGCGGGCCTTGACTGGCAGGGACGGCGGGACTCGAACCCACAACCTACGGTTTTGGAGACCGTTGCGCTACCAATTGCGCCACATCCCTACGGGATTTCCGGGCCAGCCGAAGCCGACCGGCGAAAACCGCCAAGACAGAACTATAACCCGAGAAGCCGACTTCGTCCAATTCTTCCGGAAAAATCCTGCCGTCCGGCGTGTTGCCATTGCGTTTTGGATGTCACAAGCCCAAGCTTGCAGCCCGGGTTGGTGACATACAAAACGGCGCAGGCAAGAAGAAAACTCACCGCTTCGAGTCGGCGACCCAGCGCTGGAAGCGGGTGATGCCCTCGACGATGTCGTCGTCGGCGACGGCGTAGGAGAAGCGCAGGTAGCCGGGGGCACCGAACGCCTCGCCGGGGACGGCGGCGACATGGGCTTCGTCGAGCAATAGCGCCGCGAGCGCCGACGAGCTCTCGCAGACGGTGCCGCTGGCGCCGAGCGGCTTGCCGAGCAGGCCGCGCACGTCCGGGAACGCGTAGAACGCGCCGGTCGGCGTCGGGCAGGACACCCCGTCGATCTCGTTGAGCATCCGGACGATCGTCTTGCGGCGCGCGTCGAACGCCTGCCGCATGTCCTCGACGGCTTCCAGCGTTCCCGACACTGCCTCGAGCGCGGCGCGCTGCGCGATGTTGTTGACGTTCGACGTCATGTGGCCCTGCAGCTTGGACGCGGCGGCGGCCACCGGCGCGGGCGCCACCATCCAGCCGACGCGCCAGCCCGGCATCGCGTACGTCTTCGCGACGCCGTTGAGGACGATCAGCTGGTCGCGCACTTCCGGCACCACGGCGCCGACGTAGGTGGTGCGGGCGCCGTCGTAGTTGAGGTGTTCGTAGATTTCGTCGGAGATGACCCAGACATGGTGCTCGATGGCCCACTCGCCGATCGCCCTGATCGTCTGCTCCGACCAGACGGCGCCGGTCGGGTTGTTCGGCGACGTGACAATGATCGCCTTCGTGCGCGGGGATCGCGCGGCCTCGATCGCCTCGATCGACGGCTCGAACGCGCCGCCGTCGGCGTCGGCGCCGGCGAACACCTCGACCGGCACGCCGCCGGCGAGCTTGACCGCCTCCGGATAGCTCGTCCAGTACGGCGTCGGGATGATGACTTCGTCGCCGTCGTTGAGCAGGATCTGGAACGATTCGTACACCGCCTGCTTGCCGCCGTTCGTCACGACGACCTGGTCGGCCTCGACGGCGTAGCCCGAGTCGCGCAGCGTCTTGTCGGCGATCGCCTGCCGCAGCTCCGGCAGGCCGGCCGTCGGCGTGTAGCGGTAGTTGCGCACGTCGCGGACGGCGAGCGCCGCCGCCTCGACGATCGGCGCCGGGGTGGCGAAGTTCGGTTCGCCCGCGCCGAAGCCGATCACGTCGATCCCTTCGGCCTTCATTGCCTTCGCCTTCGAGTCGACGGCCAGCGTCGCGCTCGGGGACACCTTGTCAATTCGCTCGGAAAGAGCCTGCCATTGAGCCATAGTCATGGCCCCCATGCTAGCAACACAATGGGATGTCACGGGAAGAAGCTCCCTGGAAGGGAGCTTCTTCCGGAAAGACTTACTCGCCGGACTCGTCCGACTCGTACTCTTCCGGGTCGCCGCGGCCGAAGAGGGAAGTTTCGTCGTGGCGGTCGTCGTCGACGGTGGGGTCGGCCCAGTGGCCGGCCTGGCGTTCGGCGGCCATCGCGGCGCGGACGGCGGCGCGGGCGTCCATCATCTCGTGGTATTCGCGGCGGCGCTCGGCGTTCGTGCGGCGGCGTCCGCGGCCCGATTCTTCCTCGAGTCGCAGGTCCGAGCCGCGCTGGCCCAGCTGCGTGCCGTCGAGCATCTCGGCACCGGCGGCGATCGTCGGATCCCAGTCGAACGCGACGGCGCGGTCGCCCCGGCCGATCTGGATTTCGTCGCCCGGATGAGCGCCGGCGGCGCGCAATGCGTCCTCGACGCCGAGTCGGGCAAGCCGATCGGCGAGGTAGCCGACGGCCTCGTCGTTGTCGAAGTTCGTCTGCATCACCCAGCGTTCCGGCTTGCGGCCCCGCACGGACCACCAGAAGTTGCCGTGGCCGTCGTCCTCGCGCTCGATCGTGAACTCCGGCATTGCGCCGCCGCGGCCACCAGCCATGCGACCGGCACCTGCGCCGTACGCGGACGAATCGTTCCCGTGAACGCCGGCGACGAAGCCCTTCTTGCCGGCCGGCTGCTGGCGACCCATCGTCGGGTCGAGCGGGTTGATGACGACGCGCTCCTCCTCGGCGGCGGCTTCGCGGGCGCGCACGTCCTCGCGCATCTGCGAGACGAGCTTCGCCAGCGCGAAGTTGAGTTCCTTGAGGCCCTCGTGCGACGCCGTCGAGATGACGTAGACCGGCAGGTCGAGCTTCTCGAATTCAGGACGAACGAACTCGGCGAGCTCCTTGGCCTCCGGCATGTCGACCTTGTTCAGAATGATCACGCGCGGACGCTCCGGAATCGGGATCGCGCCGAGCGGCAGTTCGAGCTCGGAAGCGTACTCGCCGAGCTCCTTTTCCAGCGCGTAATAGTCGCTCAGCGGGTCGCGGTCCGGCTCCAGCGTCGCGCAATCGATGACGTGCGCAATGATCTCGGTGCGCTCGATGTGCCGCAGGAATTCGAGGCCGAGGCCCTTGCCCTGCGAGGCGCCGGGGATCAGGCCCGGCACGTCGGCGATCGTGTAGCGCACGTCGCCGGCCTGCACGACACCGAGGTTCGGCACCAGCGTCGTGAACGGATAGTCGGCGATCTTCGGCTTCGCGGCGCTCATCGCGGCGATCAGCGACGACTTGCCGGCCGACGGGAAGCCGACGAGCGCGACGTCGGCGATCGACTTGAGCTCGAGGATGACGTCGCGTTCGTCGCCCGGCTCGCCGAGCAGCGCGAAGCCCGGCGCACGGCGCGTCTTGTTCGCCAGCGCCGCGTTGCCCAGGCCGCCGGCGCCGCCGGCCGCCGCGACGAACTCGTCGCCGGCATGCCGCAGGTCGGCAAGCAGCGTGCCCGGCTTCTTCGACTCGCCGACGCCGCCGACGGCCTCGAAGATCACGGTGCCGACCGGCACCGGCAGCCGCAGGTCCTCGCCCTGCGAGCCGTCCTTCGTGTCGCCGAGACCCATCGTGCCGTTGCCGGCCGTGCGGTGTGGCATGAAGCGGTAATCGAGCAGCGAGTTGGCGTTCGGATCGGCGACGAAGATCACCGAGCCGCCGCGTCCGCCGTTGCCGCCGTTCGGCCCCGCCATCGGCTTGTACTTCTCGCGGCGGATGCCGGCCGACCCGTTGCCGCCGTCGCCGCCCTTCACGTGTACGCTCACGCGGTCAACAAAATCACTCATGAAACCCAACTTTACTTGAACACCAACAGTTTGGACAGTATTGGCAAACGATAACGATTCGTGCGTTTTTGGATGAAGCTCCCTGGAAGGGAGCTGCCGAGCGGAGCGAGGCTGAGGGTCGACCGCCGATGCTGCCGAAGGCAGCGAGCGCGCGCTGGAGCACAAGATAATGTCCCAGCGCAACTCACGCGCCGCAACCGGTGGCGTTCCGTAAGTCGACCCCTCGCTTCGGCTTCGCCTCAGCGATCCCCTTCCAGGGGATTTGGAAAACCCGAACATGCAAACAGGCCACGATCCGGAAGAATCGTGGCCTGTTCAAAAAATCTTTGACGAGTCAGCTCACTCGGCAGTCTCGGCGGCGACGACGTCGACGACCTTGCGATCGCGGCGCTCACCGAACTTGACGTTGCCATCGACGAGGGCGAACAGCGTGTGATCCTTGCCCATGCCGACGTTCATGCCCGGGTGGAACTTGGTTCCACGCTGGCGGACCAGGATGTTGCCGGCGACGACAGCCTCGCCACCGAACTTCTTCACACCGAGGTACTGCGGATTTGAATCGCGACCGTTGCGCGAGCTGGACGCACCCTTCTTATGTGCCATTGTCTGTTCCTTTCGGTTACTCTCCCCCTTGCGGCCGGACAGTATTCACTATTCTACCGATTTCCGCCGGGGTAATTTCTTGTTGAGTTTTGATCTGCCGATCTGTGCCGATCTACTGATCTATCTGCTGATCTGAACGATCCACCGAATAATCAGGCGATGGCCGTGATCTTCACGGCGGTCAGCTTCTGGCGGTGACCCTTGCGGCGGGCAACGCCGGTCTTGTTCTTGAACTTCTGGATGTTGATCTTCGGACCCTTGGCGTCGTCGTCAACGACCTCGGCCTTGACGGAGACCTTCGCCAGATCCTGGGCACCCAGCGTGACGTTGGCGCCGTCGACGACGAGGGCGACCGGGAACTCCACGGTTTCGCCGTTCTTGGCGTTGAGACGGTTGACGAGGATGACGTCGCCGACCTCGACCTTTTCCTGATGGCCGCCGGCCTTCACAATCGCGTACATAATCTATTCCTTTATTTACTTGGAAAGCTTACTGCCCGGCACGTTCGAGCCTCGCGGCCAGACACCAGCAATCAAATCTACATACACCCGTGTACATAATCAACCCGTCGCCCGGCGTGTCATGGCTCGCGTTGTCAATTTTGACGATTCGCCCTGTCCGGACTGCCCTTGTTCGCGCCATGAACCGGAGCTCGCGGCCCGGGCTTGCGACACGGACAAGAAGACTCCCCCGACTCGCCAGCAGCGGCCGGGAATCCCACCGCCATAAGCGAATCGTTCACCGTATGCACAGCAAGCGAGCCTATTATTTTAGACAGAGAGAATGTCAGTTGTCGAACACAAAGGCGTGATCATGAACTGGAACAAGAACCTGAGAGTGGCCGTGACAACACTCGTCATCGTGCTGTTCGCGATCGTGACGAGTTTCGCCGCCGGAGAGATCGCGCGGCCGGCTGCCAGCGCATCGGTCGGCGACACCATCCTGATTTCGGACGATTCGTCCGTCG
Organism: Bifidobacterium choloepi; assembly: GCF_010667615.1. GTDB lineage: Bacteria > Actinomycetota > Actinomycetes > Actinomycetales > Bifidobacteriaceae > Bifidobacterium > Bifidobacterium choloepi. The sequence goes on from NZ_VYSG01000001.1 coordinate 901,047, forward strand.
CGCAGCCGGCCCCGGTCACGATCGACTACTCCGGCACCGATGCCGAAGGCACGATCTCCGGCGCGACGCACGTCCTGACCGACACCGACTTCGCCGCCGTCCTTGCCGACTCGGCCGAATCGGTCGACGGCATCGGCGCCCCGGCCACGAGCGCCGTGGAGCTCACTCCCGAAGCCACCGACGAAGCCGCCTTCGACGCGACCATCGATGAAACCACCGGCGAGACGGCGGGCGGCACGCTGTCCGACACCACCGACAGCAGCCTCGCCTGGAACGACAACACGGCGACATGGTGGATGGCGCTGATGATCGTCGCGCTGATGTGCGCGATGAGCATCTTCGGCATCGCCCTCGCCTCCGGCATCCACCTGCCGAAGCTGCGCCGCCTCACGCGCCCCCATCACCACCTCCGCTTCCATACGGCCTGACCGTTCCTTTTGGCCCTAAGCAAGAAGCTCCCTGGAAGGGAGCTGCCGAGCGTAGCGAGGCTGAGGGTCGACTTACGGAACGTAACTGGTTGCGCGCCGTAAGTCGACCCTCAGTCGGCTTCGCCGGCAGCTCCCTTCCAGGGAGCTCTTGTTAGCTCTTTAGATAGGTGCCCGCTCCGTGAGAAAGCGGGAGGCAAGCCCTGGAGAAAGCCAACCTCCCGCTGGTGTACAAGGAGGGGTAAGTTTCACGTACCGGCTCACGCCTTCTTCGAGGCCCTGCGGATCTCGACGATTAGCAGGACGCCGAGCATCAGCGCGGAGACGGCGACGAGGGCGACGAGGGCGATGTTCGCACCAGTCTGCGCGGGCGTCGTCGACGTCGCGGTGGCCGAGGCGGAGGCGCTCGTCGAGCCGGTGGAACCGGAGGTTCCCGGAGTCGTGCCGTCGTCGGAATCGGACGTGCCCGGCGTCTCGGAGTCGCCCGGAGTACTGGATTCGGACTCGGACGTGTTCGTCACCGTCCACGTCGCCGATTCCTCGGTCACGTCGGTCCTCGAGTAGCTCACCGTGTATCCGTCGGGCACGTCGACTTCCTGCACGAAGTACTCGTAATAGTCGTCCGGCAGGCCGCTCCAGACATACGTCCAGTCGTTGTCGGCGGACAGCGTCTGCGTCTCAATCGTCTCGACGACCTCGTTGCCTTCGATGTCGGTATACCGTCCGTACAGCGTCACGTCGACCGACGACGGTCGCGCCGTCGAGTCGCCGTCGTCCCACACCTTCGTCACGTGGATCGGGTCGGGGCCGAGCGTGCAGGACGCCTTCGGCTCGAGGGACACCGTGCGGCTCACGGTGCCGGCGACATCGTCGCCGGAGACCGCCGACTTCAGGTCGATGAACATCGCCGTCTCGTTGCAGTACATCAGGTGGCTATACGCATCGGCATCGAGGATCTGGCCGCCGACGCGAATGAAATACAGCGCGTCGCCGAGCCCGGTGAACGCGACGTCGTCAGTCGCCTCGCCATCGGCGTCGACATAGCGCGCCGTGCCGTCGGAGACGATGACGGCGTCCTGCGTATCGAACGCGATGTCGCTCGTCGCCAGCGCCGTCAGCAGCGACGTCGCGAGGTCGCGCTGCGTGTCGTTGTCGGCCAGGCGGCCGGTATCGGTGATCGCCGAGCAGTCCAGCGACGCCCCTTCGCACAGCGCGGCGAAGTCGCCGGTCAGCACCAGGTCGCCAGAATCGTTCCATCCGGCGGCCTTGTAGAGCATGACGTTCGCGCCCTTGACCGGGAACTGCGTCTGCTCGCCGGCGGACGACGTGTACGTGTAGTGATAGTCGACGGTAATGGTGCCGTTGCCGGCGTCGATGGTCGACGTCGTTGTCGACGATCCGCCGGACGACTCGCCCGCGAACGCCGGCCCGACGGCCACCCCCGCGAGCGCGAGCGACGCGGCGACCGCGGTGCAAAGCTTGGTCAAGCGGCCCATGCTCTCTCCCTTCGTTGCGAGCGGACCACCGCCCGCCCGGCGTATTCTTCATCTCAAGTTTTCGTTGGAGAATCGTTGAAATTTGCACGATTCTTCCGTCAGTTCCAGTCCCCCGCCGGAACTGCGTTGCTCCCGGCTCACTGTCCGCCGTGAGCGTGCCGGCTGCGAGGCTTCAATTCCCCTCGCCGACGCTTCGCCGACCGTCGTGCCAGCCAGACGGCCAGCAGCACGAGCAGCAGGAACAGCAGCGCGATCGCGGCGACCGTGATCGCCATCATCAGGTTCGGATCGTCGTACTTCGTGTTGTCGCCGGTAGCCGGAGCCTCGATGCGGTGACCGCGCACGAGCAGCCGGTGCGAGTTGACGCCGTACGGCGTGCAGGTGACCAGCGTGACATAGTCCTCGCCGTCGGCGATGGCCAGGTCGTCCATCTCGTTCGGCAGCACGACGTTGATCTGGTCGACTTCGTACCAGTATTCGTCGTCGAGCACCGTCACGTAGAACTGGTCGCCGACTTCGACGCGGTCGAGTCCGGTGAGCAGTCGCGCGGACGGCAAGCCGGTGTGGCCGGAGACGACGGCATGCGTCGTGTCTCCGCCGACTGGCAGCGACGACCCGGTGAGGTGACCCAGTGCGATCTGCAGCACCGTCTCGTCGGTGCCGTGGTAGATCGGCAGCCGCACGTCGATCGAGGGGACCGAAACGTAGCCCATGATGCCGGTACCGGTCACGTCGAGCGTCTCGTTGTAGTAGTCGAGCTGGTCGTCGGACAGGTGCCAGCGGTCGGGCACGCTCAGCAGGTCGGTGTTGTACTGGTGCGCCTTCGCGAGCATGTCGGCCTTCTGTTCGGCCGACAGGTTGTCGACGGCCTCGACGTATCCGGCGACGGCCCTGGACTGATGCATCCGGTTCCACCAGTCGGAGAACGTCGGATAGCACAGCAGCCCGACGCCGGCGAGCAGCAGCACCGAGAAGAAGCCGATCAACAGGTTGAAGCCGAGGTTGCCCTTCTTCTTGACGGGTTTGTTCTGCTGGTTCACTGCGCTCTTCTGATCCCTTCTTGTGATGCCTGTTGGTTGTGATGCGTAATACGAACAAGGCGGACAGCCGCCCGGGCCGTGCAGCCCGAACGGAATGCCCGCCTTGTCAAGTCACCTCGCCAATGGGCATCCAGAAGAGACCATTAGATCGGTAGCTCTCTTCAGTTATTGCCCTCAGGCGTTGCGACGACGACGCATCGCCACCGCAATACCCACCGCAGCCATCAGCACGATGAGTCCGCCGATGATGTAGAGGAGAGTGGTGCCCATGCCACCGGTCTCCGGAAGGGTGGAGCCCTTCTGGTTGACAACGACGACAGTAGCCTGGTTGTAGATCACAGTGCTCTCGTCGTCGCCATAATCAGCGGTGACCGTGAAGGTGGAGTCGGCAGCCAGATTGTAGCCGTCCGGAGCCTTCGTTTCGACAAGCGTGTAGGTACCGGAGCCGAGGCCGAGGATGTTGAAGTTACCATCATTCCGAGAGGCAATAGTGACGTCAGTCGCATCAACCTCAGTAGTAGTGGCGTTGCCATCCGCATCGACCAGGTAGTACTTGTCAGCCGTCGCGTTGTACACGGCAGCGCCGGTCACCTTGTAGCCACCATTCGTCGTGTCATAGGTGCTGCTGAAGACCAGGTACTGGCCAGCCTCATTCTTCACGGAGAATTCCGCACCCTCAAGGGCATCGCCAGTAGCAGTTTCCGCAGTCTTCTTGGTGTTGACCTTGAAGGTGGCGACGTAGACGACGTCCTCGAGAGTCGTACCCATGCTGGTGGCATAGGGGTTGTTCGAGTACTGGAGAGTGACCTTGTTGTTGTTCGCGATAGCGGCAGAGGTGTCGTCACCGGTGTTGGTCGTCACAGTCGCATCCGAGTTGAGGTGGGCAGCGTAGACAACTTCGATCTCAATGGCACCGGAAATATCATCCATGAAGTCATACAGATCAGCAATCGTCAGCGTCCAAGTTGCTTCACCGTCAGTACCATCGACAGCAGTCGTGGTGTAGCCCTTGGTCTCATCAGTGCTGCCATCCTCGGCAGCAGCCTCATACAGCGGAACCTCGATGTCATCGGTATCCGGGTTAATCGTCACGGAAACGATCTCCTCAAAGGTGATACCAGTAGAAATCGTATCCTTGAACACCAGCGTGTACGAGGAATAGACTGCGCGATCCTGCTCGCCGTCCTTATCGGCCGGAAGCGTGGCAGTCAGCTTGAAGTTGAAGGACTCGCCAATCGTATGGTCGGCAACATCAGCGTAGGATCCATCAGTATCCTCCACGTCCTTGTCAACGGTCGGCAGAGTGGACTTCGGCGTCACTTCAACATTGCCGACAACCTGAAGGATGTAAGCAGTGTAGGCGTCATTCGCATCAGCGGCAATCGAATTGTCCTGGTCCTTGACGAGATAGTAGCCCGGCTGCAGACCCGAAATGGTGTAATTGGTGGTCGCACCGTCAGCCTTGTTTTCCGTCATGGTACCGGACGTAACCGTCACCTTTTCGGCAACCATCTTCGCAAATTCCTCGGCATACGAAGAGTTCTCGGACAGCCATTCGGCAACACCAGCGGCGTCGTCCACCAGAAGAGCATTAACCTCTTCATCCGAAGCGCTTTCATCGGCGTCGGCCTTGATCTTTTCATTTACCCAGGCAATGATGGCGTTCTGAACAGTGGTGTCCTGAACCGCAGCACCCCAGATGATCTGGGACAGTCGCCAATCAATATCACCGTCATCATCGACATCGCCGAAATCGGCAACAGTACCGGCAAAGATCTGATACGCCTCATAGGTATGGCCAGAGACCTGACTATCGATAGTAATGGTATAAGTGTCATCGTCGGCATAGGCGGACGAGACGCCGACTAGGCCGGTGGCAGCCATGGCTACTACTGAAATCAGGGCGACTATCGCCCTTCCAAGCTTTTTCATGATTCTCCTTGCACTTCCCTTATTCACTTGTGGAAAATCCGGCCCTCCCTTGGCCATTCCCCTGTGATGGACGATTCCTGGGAGAATTGAGGAAAAGAATCGTTCTTAGGTCGGAGGCGCGTTTCCCATCGCGCAGGTCTTCCCGGTCATCATCTTCCGACGGCTGAATCGCTGCGTAGGCTTGGCCTGCCGCATCTCCGTCGATGCAACCGTCAAGTCCGATGATGGAAGGATCGTTCATCATCTCTTGCCGAACGATCCGGTCCGGGCGGACCCTGCTCCCCTTCAGTCACCCCTACAGGAAGCACATTCGCGGATCGCCGGGCGGCGACCGCTCATCCTCTTTACTTATTAGCCGTCAGCGAAACTCCACCAGTGGCGGAACCGTCGGCTTTGGTTACGATTTTATGGTAGTTATGCAGCGAGGGCAACCCGTGTCCACTAAGCAAACCCAATATTTACCAATCTTTTCACCATCTCCACACGTCCTTCGTCCGGCACCCCGCCAATACCCCCATCGTGGCGCCATTTGCAATTCAGCAGACATAACCATGAATTTGTCGCGACTATTCCCGGCAATTTTTTGACGCATTCTTCAGTAATATGACTAAATTTTTCTTCATTGTGCGCTGCTACTTGAACACGAACGATTCGTCCTCACCACCCGCACGCAAGACAGCCCCGCCACGGATGGTCGGCGAGGAATCCCATCGGGATTTCACCGATCGCCCGTGGCGGGGCTGCGGTTCAGGAGGGAGATGGTACGGGTATGAATCAGGCCCGGCTCAGTTCCGGCGCCTGAGGAGGAAGGCCAGGCCGAGGAGGGCGAGCAGCGTGATGCCCACGCCGGCGATGACGACGAGCCGGGCGTTGCCGGAGCCGCCGGCGGACGGCAGCACGATGCCGGGAGTGTTCTCGATGTCGCCGAGATCGACGGTGAAGGAGTCGGACTGCTCGGCGAACGTCGAGTCGGCGGAAGCGGACGTACTGGTTGAACTGGCCTCGCCTGCCGAGTCCGTAGAGCCACTGTCGCCCATCGCAGTCTTCACGGCGTCGCCGCCGATCAGGAACGTCCACGTCTGGTCGGTCTTCGCGTAGCCGGTCGGCGCCGTCTTCTCGGCGACGACGTACTTGCCCCACGCCAGGCCGGTCAACGAGAACTTGCCGGTCGTCGCATCGACGTCCTTCGCCCACGCCGGATACGGCGTCTCGCCGTCGACGTCCGCGAACGTGCAGCTGCCGTCGGCCGTGCAGTCGGTGATCGTGTACGACTTGCCGTTGTAGGCGTAGTCGTCGGTGCCCTCGCCGTTGTAGGAGTAATAGGTGATCGTCCACTCCGAACCGGCGAGCGGCGCGGTGTCGGCACGATCGGACGAGATCTTCGTCCAGCTGACCGACCCGGGCACGCGGTCGTTCGCGATCGTGTTGGACTCCATCGCCGTCGTCGTGACCGGGGCGCCGGTCTGCGCGTCGAAGTTCGCGGTCGTGTCATGGTAGAACGTCCCGGCGGCGTAGGTCGCGGAGCCGACCGTCACCGACACTGAAGCCGTTCCGGATGCCGTGCCGGCGCCGACATAGAAGTAGTAGGCGCTGTCGACGTCGGCCTGATAGCCGTCCGGCGCGGCCGTCTCGACGATCCGGTACCAGTGCCCCGCCGGCAATCCGGCGACCTGGTACTGACCGCCGTCGGCGGTGATCGTCGCGTCGACGTCGGCGTAGGCGCCGTCGGCGAACTGCTGGACGGCGAACGTCGCGCCGGCGATCGCCTGCTGGTTCGTCGCGTCGACCTTCGTCCAGGAGATGCCGCCGGTCGACAGCTTGTTGACGATCCGTCCGTCGGAGTCGATCAGCGCGGCCTCGTCGTCGGCCGGATAGGTGAACGTGCCTGATGAATCGCTGGCTGCCCAGATTCTCGTGGCCGAACTGGCGGATGAATCGTTCGACGAATCCGTCGTGTAGATGGCCGCGATCCGCGTGACGACAGTGCCGCTGTCGGCGCCGGTCTCGATCCGGTAGATGTTCGTGTTCAGGTCGTAGCCGTCGGCCGTCGCGACCTCGCGGATGTAGTAGGCGGCGCCCTGCGCGAGGTTGTGCAGCTCGAGTTCGCCGGTCGCCGTGTTCCAGTCGCCCGACGAGACGACGTTGTCGGTCACGGTGAGGATGGCGTTCGTCGACGACTTCGCGTCGTCGAGCGTGCCGTAGACAGCCCACTTCGTGCCTTCCGGCACGGTGCCGTCGCTGCCGGTCTTGCTCCAGCCGATCGACGAGCAGGACGTGCTGACGGAGCCGGACCACGGGAAGTTGTGCCGTTCCTGGTCCATGTCGATGACGGACGCTGAATCGCCCTCGCCGACGCCCTTGCCGAACGTCGCGGCGACGGTCGGGTTGTCCATCATGAAGTCGCCGCCGACCCAGACGCGGCCGTTCGTCGTGACATGGTCGTCGAACGATCCGTACGGCACCATGATCGAGCCGAGCATGGCTGCGGCCGGATCGTCGCCGGACTTGCCCGAGTTGTACTGGCCACCGTAGATCGTCAGCGTTTCCGACGAGGCGAGGCCGGCGAAGTTCCACATGATCGACTTTGCGGCGGTGCTGTAGTCGGCGCGGTCCTCGTCGGTCACCGTGCCGTCGCCGATGCCGGCGTCCACGTAGCCGTCGCCGATCTCGTTGCCGTTCCACCAGAAGCGCCAGCCGCTATGGAAGCTGATGTTTCCCGTGGAACTGCCCGTCGTGTCGGCGACGACGTTGACGACGACCGACGCGCCGGACGGGATGTTCTCGAAGTCGAAATCGACGCCGCGATAGACGGTGCCGTCCTGGCCGGTGTCGCTCAGGTAGGATGCCGGCACGTCGAAGACCTGCAGCACGCTGCTGCCGTCACCGGTGAATGTCAGCAGTTTCTCGCGGTTCGAGGAGTCGAAGACGAACTGGTAGTTGATCGTGTTGCTGTTGTACTTGTAGCGCCAGTAGGCGGCATCGTCGGGCGCGGCGCTTTCGGTCACCGTGCCGTTCGCGGCCACGGCGGCGAGCGTTGCCGACTGGCTGGCCACCGTCTGCCCGTAGCCGGACAGGTCGCTCGTCGTCGCCGTGCCGTTCTTGACGATGCGCACGCCAGTCAGCGGATTGGCATTGCTGCCGGTCCACGTCACGGTGCCGTCGCCGGTGTAGTTGTAGACGGACTCGACCTGCTTGCTCCATCCGTCCGTGCCCATCGCGCGGCTCCTGGTACCGGCGATCTGCGCATTGTAGTAGGCATTGTCGCCGTATGTCGGATCCTTGCCGATCCAGCCGCGGCCGGTGGCTCCGTAGCCGAGGGCGTTCACGTCGTTGCCGTCGTAGTCGGCGAGCGTGATCTTGCTGGCGCTGGACAGGCCGGCGACGACGAGCGTGTCGCTGCCTTCCTCGCCGCGGTACTGCGCGCCGAAGCCGACGATGCCGAAGCGGAAGCCGCGGTTGCTCCACGAATTCTTGACGCTCTTGATCGCCAGCTTGCCCTGCACGAGCGTCAGGCCCTCGGCCTCGACGGCGTACGAGCTGACCGGCGTCGCGGCGTCCTTGCCGTATGCCGTGTTGACGGTGCCGTCGCTCGCCGTGCTCGGCGCGCCGACGTACATGTCGCCGCCGACCCACGTCGCCACGCCGTAGTCCGGCACCGACGTGTCCGTGCCGTCGCCGATCGTCACCGACGACGGCGAGCACAACGCGCCGGCGGCCAGTCCGGTTTCGGAGTCGGCCGTCGAGCCGGACGTCGAGCCGGAGCTCGCGGAACTGGAACCGGTGGCCTGCTCGGCGTCGGCGGCGAGCGGCGAGACCAGCAGCGCCGCCACGGTCAGCAGCATGACGACGACGGCGCCGGTCAGGCGGGACCAGGCCGCGGCGTGACCGGAAGCACGGGAAGCACGGAAAGTACAGAAAGTACGGAGGAGCGGGCGGAAAGGAACGCGCGGAAGACATTTTTTATCGGGAATTTGCTCCGTTATTTGAGAGTTTAATGATCCGATTATTTGCGAGTCGTCATGGATACCATGAATTTTCCGCACGGATACTGGGCTTGATGGATACACTTCCCCACGGCGACTCGCATGCTTCATCGTCATTCCCCTCTATCGCGCATCCCTGCGCATAAATCTCTTCTCTCAGGTTTTAATTATGCACAAATTAAAAAATAATTCACTCGCCAAAAATTAAATTCATGCATAAATAAAAAGAGATTTTCGAGTGGCATAACATATGAAATAGTCACATAAAAAATTCGCCATCACCGATACGCAATCACACATCAGCGCCGCGAATGACTCATTCCCCACCTCCGCCGCTGCGTAGATTTCCAGAGGAACCCAGCGGGAACCTTCCAGAATCCACGGAAACACGATCCGTTGCGAGCAATCCGGAAGGAACCCGGTACAGCCCTTCCAGAATCCACGAAAACCAGCCCCTGATTGCGGATTCCGGAAGGCCACCACTAGGCCCCTTCCGAAATCCACGCATATCAGGAATCAACGCACCAAGAGATATCACCCAGCGATCGCCCTGCATTGCGCAATAGCGCCCTCCACCATGAGATCACCCAGATGACGCTTGTCGCTCAGAGAATCTTCCGAAACTCTAGCATGAGCGAGCGCAGCCAGCTGTTCATCAAGCACTTGCGACAACACATCCGGGAGTCGCTCGGCCATGTCGTGAAGCATCCGCAGCATCTCGTCTCCGTCAACATACTGCGCATGGCCATCCACAAGACGACGCCAGTGACATTCTTCCAGACAATCCCATCGGTATTGCTTGCCGATGCTCATCGCCATGCGACGGTCACGACGTTGCGGACCATACGGGAAAATCGAGGCGATGTCATATAGCGGCGCCAGTCTGACGGAACCATCTCCGGGCTCGAGCAGCGCGTAGTTCTTGGCATGGGCATCGGTGCCGCCGATCAAGTAGTTGAAGGCGAGCGCCTGCAGGAACAATCGCTCACTCTCCTCGCCGGCTCGAATGGACGCAAGCAGCGCGAGAATCCTGTCGGTTCCCGGACCGCCGTCGGACTGATATTTGTTGTCGGTCATGACGGACAATGCCTGGCACATGTCTTCCTGATGAATTCGCTGCACGATCAGCCCGTCGGGGCCCAGCCCATAACTTCTGTCCCAGCGTTCGCTCACGATGGCCGGCACGCCGACAAACACACGATACGTCGTCGCGGCGGATTCAAGCCCAAGCCTGCCAGCGACATTCATGCACACGGTCTCGTTGAACGCATGTTCGGCGACACTGGTCACTCCGGGCTTCAAGATGTGCGTGGTCGCCGCGGCCCCCAGCGCTTCCTGCCATTGCGCCGTGAACGGATCAAGCCGCAACGCTATCTTGTCCTGGGCACCGTTGAGGGACCACCGCTCTTCGGCAGTTTGCCAGACGCCGCCTTCAGCATGCGCCGGACGGCTGAGTCGTTCCGCAATCTGCTGTTCGTCGATGGGCTGCAGGAGCTCAGGGCGGTCAAGCTCACCCAGACGATCCTCTGGCAGAAACTGGACGGCGCCGGCACAGTCCAGGCCAACCGCCGTCAGCAGCGCAAAAGGATTCCTCGGGTTAACGGCATGCATGGCGCCAATGTGCGCACGAACCGCAGGATCGTCGGGCAAGATCCCGTCAATATAAGCTTCCACCGGCAATCCCGACCAATGCCGGTTGCCGCGCGGCAGCGCCACCGACAGTGCAGGACCGCTGCCATCGTCATACTCAAGCTCATGCCGACCGCCGGCGTTTTCCGACAGAACGCCGACATGCTCGCCAGAGAGGAAGACATGCAGTTCCTTGACACTCATTTCGCTCCCTCCTCCCCGACTTCCCCGGCGGAAGCCTTCGCGGCGAGGATGGCGGCGCGGGCTTCTTCGTAGGTGAGATTCTGCAGCAACGGCCGCGGCGCGGCAGGGTCGGCGGCCGGCATGTTGGCGGCGGGGATGCCGGCAGCGTCGTCGCGGCGGAGAAACATCGCGAGGTGGAGGGTTTCGAAGACGTCGAAGAGACGATTCATCCCGGGGTTCATCAGCAATCCCTTCTCCAGACGGTTAATCCAGGTACGATCCGCTCCGATCTTGTCGGCCAACTGTTGCTGCGTAAGTCCTTCTTGTTTCCGCGCATCGCGCACAATCTGCCCCAGGAGCAGCAGATTGGGCACGCACCCGTAATCCGTCACGGCCTACCTCCGTTTTCCTTGCGTCATCTTTCCCTGTGGCCGCCCGATAAATGTAGATTATATGACACATTACGTAATGTAGCAAATAATCTACAGCGGGAGAAGCGCAACCATCCACCCCTCACTCTCGTCTGGATGTCGCAGGCCCGAGCCGGCAGCCCGGCCTCCGTGACATCATCAAAGGAGAGGAACAGAAAGCGAGGAAATGGACGGAAGAAACAGAGGCCTAGCGAGATAAAAATTTCAACATATTGAAAATTTTGGCGAGAATCGTGCGAAATTTTCAGCATACTGAAAATTATGTTTACCGAGCGACCGAAATTGATGGCGTATCTGGAGCAGTATCGCGATAACGGGCTGATCAAGGTGCTGACGCTGAACCACTACGACACCGGCATCACCGACGAAGGCATCCGGATCGAGTACGCCCCGGAGTGGCTGCTGGAAGAGGAGTAGGCCATCAAGTCCAAAGCGCACGTTTCGCGGTTTCGCTCCCCTATCATGCCACGGCCGAATCCTTCCATAATCCGCGACAACAGGGGTTGCTGCGCGCAATTTGGAAGGGGTCCGGCGCAGCCCTTCAGGAATCCGCGGGAACAGGATCCGTTGCGTGGACTTAGCGAGGGACCCAGTACAGCCCTTCAGGAATCCGCGGGAACTGGTTCCATCGGACGGATTTCGGAAGGCAGCCACTAGACGACTTCCAAAAAACGCGAATCAGGCAATGCCACTCCGGACCACGGTATTGCGCACGACCTCCAGCGTGCGGTTTCCGGGAAGCAGTCCGGCCGTTCCCCTACAAACGCACGCGCACGAGGGCGGCAGCGTGCGGAATCCGGGAAGCAGTCCGGCCGTTCCCTACAAACGCACGCGCACGAGGGCGGCAGCGTGCGGAATCCGGGAAGCCGCGGCACGGGTTCCCACCAAGCGCACGCGGGCGGCGCGATTTCCGTGCAGTTGCAGGGATGACCCGCAACCCCTTCCCAACTTCCGCACGCAAACAGGCCACTCCGCGTGCGTTCAGAGGGAATGCAGGGCGGGCCATCCCTGCAATCGCACGCACACGGGCAGCACGGACGTGCGGACCCGGAGAAGGATGCCAGCCATTCTCCGGATCCGCCGTCAACTGGCTCTACAACCCCGGAAAACAAGCGGCAAGCTTATCGGCAATACCATTACAGCCAGCCGCGGCAAAATACTCGATCTGATCGCGAACGGTGCGAGTCGGATGTTTCTTGGTGGCAACCATTTCCCGAAGAATTTCAACAAAGGACTCGGAATCCTCTTCATAGCAACGAACCAGCAATTCATCGGGATGGATGGCGCGAATGCCGTACGGCTCGAGTACGGATGACGGAAAATCCTCCAGATTGTAGGTGACAATGGACGACGCACCGGAAACCAAGGCAACAGCAACGACATGCTGGTCGTCGGGATCGGGCAGCCTTACCGTGTTTCCGTATCCGCGCCAGTTGGTCACCATGCTGTCAGGGAAAGCGGCCTCGACCGTCACGATATACTGATGAATCTCGCGGGCATCCTGCCGGTGGCGATGGGCAATCATGGCCCGATACGCTTCGTTCATGATGGCATCCGACCACTTCGGCTCGAAGAAATATGCTTCCGCAAGGCAGAGCAGCGGATCCAACAGCCACGTCCTGACAACGATGTTGGCATCGATGACAACTTTTTCCATGGCCACGATTCCGTCCCGCAAACCAAGCCCGGAAACGCAAACGATGTTTCACGTCCGCGGCCCGGTCTTGTGCTACCTTGTCCTCTTCGGCAGCGATGCCGGATCATCGTCATGCAGGCCAGCGTCATCGGCGAGGTCACGGGCTTGCGACAGCAGTTCGCACCGGCGCAGATGTTCGTCACGATAGGCCAGCAACGATTCGAGCGAAATCAGCCGATGCCCGGTCTCGCCATAGCGGAACGCCACCAGCTTTCCCGCATCTACCATCCGCGCGACCGTACGTGTGGAAACATGCAGGATCTTCGCCGCCTTTCCAGTCGTGACCATCCTGTCGGACTCGTCAACATGAGGCTCCAGGGCAGCATCGTCGACACCGGCAGTCCCGGAAATTCCGGTAACCGCATGCGTCAGCCGATCCTCGACTGATGAAGCCAGCTCATCGGCCATCGCCTCCTCGGCTGCCTTCAACGCCGCTTCATAGGCGCGCTCGTCCAGCTCGTACGTCATGCCGTTCCCGCGCAGCGCAAATTGCACCGGCGCCGAATCGTCAACAATCCTGAGTGCCATCGCAGCCTCCCGTCATCCGCGCTCGCCATTGAGCATCCATCGTCATTTGCGATGCGAACCATTCTATCACAAACCGACAAAACGGACAGCACGGACAAAACAGACATCACTAAAGCAAACCCGAACTCGCCGCCAGGGCTTGCAACAGAGGCCGCAATACATCTCATGGCTGTTGATTATTTGCCACATCACGGAATGTGGCAAATAATCAACATTGCCGATGAGGTCTTCCATATAATCAGCGTTCCTTCTCGGCGTCTGCACGCAAAGAGGAACGGCAGCGTGCGTTTTCCGGGGATCAGCAGCACAGGTTCCCACTGAACGCATGCGGGCGGGGCGATTTCCGTGCAGTTGAAGGGATGCCCCGCAACCCCTTCCCAACTTCCGCACGCAAACAGGCCAGTCCGCGTGCGTTCGGAGGGAACGCAGACTGGGCCGTCCCAGAAATCGCACGCTCGCGGGAGGCAGGGTGTGCGAAAACGAAGAACAGCACTGGTCCCGTCCCAGAAGTCGCACGCACACGATCGGCACGGACGTGCGGAAACACAGAACCGCGCCGGCCATTCTTCGCGAACGCACGCACGCGGGCGGCAGCACGGTCGACAGCACGGCCGGCATGGTCGGCATGATCGGCACAGAGGAACCGGGCCTCGGGCTCAGCCGAGGGTCTGGTCGATCAGGTCGAGGATGCCGGAAACGTCTCGGCCGCCAACAGCCATCAGGGGTTCGGAACCGTCGGCACCAGCCCGCGGCGTCACGACGACGACGGGAACACCGTCGGACTGGTATTCATCGGCCAGCTGCGGATACTCGGCGATGTCGTAGGCCTCGGCGCGCACGTGGCCGGTCAGCGTGGCGATGCGGTCGCACGCCTCGACGGTGGCCTGGCAGTACGGGCAGGTCAGCGACACGAGCAGCAGGATGTCCACATCCTGCTCGAGGGAGTCGATACGCGCCAACTCGTCGGACGCGACCCCTTGTCCGTTGCCGCCGGCGTCCAGGATGCCGGCCAGCAGCGCGACGAACTGCCGGCCGCCAGGCACGCCATGGAACGCGATGCCCGTCTCGCGCATCGTGCCCGAACGGTCGGCCGCCAGCACGCGCGTCGTCGGCAGCGCATGCGGCAACGGCGCAGTCGGGTCGGAAATGTCGCCGCCACCGTCTTCCGACGACACTTCCTCGGCATGCACGGTCAGCTTGCCGCGCGACGCGTCCGCAAGCTGATTAGCCAGGGCGTGCGTCTGTTCGGACGCCTCGCCGCCGTCCAGCGAGAGCCGCAACTCGACCGGGACGGTCAGGGACGCGAATAGCGTTTCCAGCTGCTGTATTTGTTCGTCGGTGAGCATGTCTTCATCCATCAGTGTTCCTCCTTGGACGCCAGGTGCGCGGCGGCAGTGCCGACGCCTTCGCTGAGTGCTTCGTCAAGCGATGCCTTGAGATGCGTCGGCTTGATCCCCGCGGGCGCGGAGCAGAACGGCGTGCGTACTGCGGTCTTCCTGCCGGCGTTCATGGTGGCCTTCGCGGCGGCCGGCGTGATGTCATCTGCCATGGATACCCCCTTCAGATATCGTTCATTGGCCATAATGGGTCACGCCTGTCCACATGAACAGGAATGTTCGCCGCCAGAAAAGACAGCCACCGCGCGGAATCAGGTAATCCGGCGAACGGCTTCGCGGTAGACGACGTTGTCGTCGCGAACGGAGACGACGACAACGACCATCTCGTGATCACGACGCTCGAGTCGGTAGACCACCCGCAACCCGTCGCCTTTCAGCTTGACATTGCAGTAGCCGGTGAGGTTGCCGTCGCGCTTGTGCCCTAGCGGCTTGCCGTATCCGCCCTCGGTGGCCGGCAGTGGATTCTGCCGCACGCGCTCCAGCATGACATGCACATGGCTCTTGGCAGGCTCGCGAAGCTTGGCAATGTCCTTCTGCGCCTCGCGAGTGTAGCGAACATCCCACGCTTCCATTACTCGAACTCCGGCTCGAATCCGTCATCGACTGGCCGATAGTTCTCGCCGAAGACTTCGTCGGTAGTGAGCAGCGTGCCGTCGTCGTTCTTGTCGCGCTCGAGCGCTTCGAGGTAGAGAGCGAAGTCTTCCTGTGCCTCGGTGAATCGCTTGTAGTCCTCTGGCGTGATCATGACTGCGGCCGGCCGGTTGTTGCGCATGACGACGACAGGATTGTTGTCGGCGACACGATTCAGCGTCTTGCTGGCTCCTCCGTGGCTCAAGTCGGAGACGGAGACGAGGTTGTCCAGCGAAATCGTTCCAGCCATGACCGGTTCCTTTCTTGGCGAGCTTGAGTGAATACGAATAATGATACTCCTGATGATCATTATTTTGTATCATTTCATGCTTGCGTTTTGCGAAAAGAGAGGAAGGAAGTGCCCCGCGCATGAAAAACCGGCGGCGGCTCCGGGCGGGAGGTGCGAGGTGAAGGGAGCATCGCACGATTCCCTCTGGGATTCCGGAGCCACGCCGCCGGTCGCCGCCGATAGCCGACGCCGCGCCGCCTGTCCTGGCGCTGGCGAGGGATCGTGCCGGCGTCCCCGGGCCGTCCGGTCGCCGCTGGCGGTTGGGGTTCCAGCGACGCCGGCCAACCCGGCTCATTGAACGTCGCGAATCGGACCGTCACCATTGACGATCCGTCCAGTTTGTTCCTACCCCCTATTTTCCTCGTTTCGCCCGGCATGTGCATCCTCCCGCGCGTCCCGCCACATCTCTCTTTCGGACGTGCCAGCCCCAGGCTTCAACCTCAATATTGCAGCATTCCTGTTCCGTCAAAAGTCAATATGTGGAAAGGCGTCTAATCGCCCACATTCGTGTCATGGTTGTCGCCCCTCACTCCCCCTCATCCACATGCCTTCTTGCTTCAATTGCCCGACTTCGCACACTCCCTCAAGATGGGCAGACCAACTCACCTCCGAGGAAGAAAGTGAGGGACGGAATGCTATCATCAAGGTCATCGCATGTGCGGTTCGATTGGGTAAGGAGGCCGGATGGAACCAGCGAATTCGAGGATTATCTACTGACAATGGACCCCGCTAGCCGGTCGGCAACACTCGCCAAGATCCAGCAAATCGAAGAGCTAGGATTGTCGGTTGCCATGCGCAAGGAGTGGGTAAAGAAGCTCGAGAACGATCTGTATGAAATTCGGATTCGCGTCAAGGGAAACCAGTACCGCTCCCTGTATTTCCACGCTTATGACAATATGTATCTGATCACCCACACGTTCATGAAGAAGACGCAGAAGACCCCGAAGAAAGAGCTCTCGCACGCCCGGGCCGTGCGGGCGGCTTGGAAAGGACGGCAGTAATGAGCGCGATTCAGGAACTCGCGGCGCGGTATGCGGCCGAGGATCCGCAGTTCAAGAAGGCCTATCGCAAGGAAACTCGCAAGCTTGAGATCTCCGTGGCGATGACGGACCTGATGGACGAGACTGGCCTGTCGGCGCGTGAGTTGGCACGGCAGTCGCACCGGCCACTGTCGTTCATTCGGCAGCTGGAAGCTGGTCGGATCGACGCGTCCGTAAGCTCGCTGGAAAAGATAGCCAACAGCGTTGGCAAGCGCCTGAAGATTTCGTTCGTCGACGAATAAAGTTTGAACGATTCATCCGCCCAGTCCCCTCTTCTTATTGTCATGAACCCGAGCCTCAGGCTCGGGTTCATGACGTCTGGGAGGGAAGGACCGCAGCGACAAATGGCGGCTCCGGAGAGGAGGTCCGGGGCCGCCATTGTGGGATTGTTGGGGTTTCTCTTCTTCTCTCGTTCCTCCTTTGGATCGGGATAATTGGATTGGATTATGGGGCTTGGTTGGCATGAACCCGAGCCGGAGCTCGGGTTCATGCCAACCAAAGGATGGTTACTGGCTCATCGCCGGGGTGCCGCTGGCTTCGTCGGCCATCTTCCTGGCCAGCCGGATGGCGACCAGCACGAGCACCAGCCCGAGGAACACCCAGTACCACGGGAATCCGTTGCCACCGGTCTTCGGCAGCGTGAACGCCGGTTCGTTCTCGATCCACAGCGTCAGGCCGTCGGCGCTCGTTTTCGTCGTGAACGACGAGCTGCTGAAGTCGGTGATCTTGCCGTTCGCGGTCGTGACGGTGACCGCGCCGTCCTTGACGAACAGGTAGCCCTCCGGCGCTTCCGTCTCGACGATAGTGAACGTGCCGTCGGACAGCACACTGCTGCGCAGGACCACGCCGAACGCGTCGGACGTGAGCGTCGTCGCGAGCTTCTCGTCAGTCGTCCAGGTCCAGCCGCTCTCGTAGTCACCATCCGCCTTCAGATAGACAGTGGAACTATCGGCTCCCGTTGTCTTCAGCAGGAACGATGCATCCGACAACAGGACACGGTAGCCAGTGACAGCACCGTACTCATCGGTAACATCCGTGCCCGCGGCGACCTTGACGATCGTCGGATAGGACGAGTTCTCGATGTACAGCGTGAACTCGTCGACAAGATAGACGGTCAGCAGCTTGTCGCCGGATTCGTCGGCAAGGGCAGTTGCCGACTGCATGGAACCGTTCGCGAACACGATCTGGACCGTGGCGCCTTCCATCGAGCGGAAGCCGTCCGGCGTCACCGTCTCGACGAGGTAATAGGTGCCGTCGGTAAGGGCAACCGCCTTCAGGATCACGCCGGTGTCATCGGACGTGAACGTCTGACCGGGGGTGGTGCCCCAGATCATCGTGCCGTCCGAGTCCACCGTGAGGTATTCGGCAACGCAATCGTTGTCGTCCACGGTACCTGACGAGCATCGGTACAACTGGAAGCCGGCACCCGCGACGAGGCCCTGCTGGCTGTAGCCGGTGACGTTGTCCTGAGAATCGCGCTCCTCATAACCAGCGATCGTCTTGATGATCTTGTAGGTCTGGTTCTCGATCCACAGGGTCATGCCGTCGACACTCACCTTGATCTCGAAGAATGCATCGGAGTCGTTGGCCAGGGACCTGGTCAGGCCGGCATCGATGGAACTGTCCTTGATGACGAGCTCGACGCGGCCGCCCACGACGGAGATGTAGCCGGTTGGCGCCGCGATCTCCTCGACGTAGTAGTATCCGTCGTCCTCGTCGAACTGCAGATGCTCGATGACGGTACCGGCCTTGTCCGACGTGAACTGCGTGGCATCGGAAGTGCCGTCCGTGGTCCACGTCCACAGGTCCGCGGCCGTGTCGATGACAGTGCCGTCGGTAGACGGTTCCAGATACAGCTTCAGGCACTCGGCCTGGGTGCCGGTCACCTTGCCGTCACTGTCAGTTATCTCGCAAGTCTTGGCGTATGCCGGATAATAATCCGTGCCGTCCTGCGACCACGTGGACTTGAGGTCCTCCTCGTCGGACAGGACCAGACCCGGAGCATAAGCGGGGCTGGAGGCCACGTACTTGTACAGCTGGAACGTGGCTCCCGCGACCTTGACGGAGTAGTCGCTGACCGCCTCGAACGTGGATCCGTCGGCATCCACATAGGTGCTGTACTCCTCCGTGCCGGCCTCGACCTTCTCGATCGTGATCGTCTGGCTCGGGTGGTTATAGACGCGGATGAACGTCGAGTTCGAGAACAGTGACGTGATCTCCGTGGCACTACGGCTGATCGGCAGCACGGACGAATCGGAGTCGTCTACGTCCTCGCCGGCTTCCGCCAGCGCGGCAATGCCGTCATCGCCGTCCGTGACCACGCAGGCGATATCGATACCGTTGTCTTCCAGCACCATCAGGTTCTCGTAGTGCGTGGTCTTGGCCCTGTTGGCGCAACCGTAGCCGTAATCCTGGTAGATCTGCAGCGATGCCCAGCCAGCGTCGGTGAACAGGCGCATCGTGCCCTCGCCCTTCGTGGTGGCATTGGTGACCGTACCGTTGATCTCGAGCTGTCGCATGTCCTGATTGGCATTCGGGGCGTAGTCGAAGATCACGCCGTCAGCACCCGGATCGTACTCGAGATACGTCACCATGGCGTCGCTCAGCGAGCCCGTCTGCTCGGTGGCGATGCCGACGGCGGTGCCGCTACTACTGGAATACGTATCCCTCGCATATCCCGACGCGGCCTGCCACGCATCGACGGTGCTGAACGTCGTCGAGTAATTCGTCTTCAGCATCGTCGCGATCCACGATAGCGTCTCGTCGATGGTGCCGCGCGACGCCACGACGTTCATCGTCGTCGCGATGAAGCCTGCGCCGTTGCCGACGATGATGCCGTCGTTGTCGGTGCCGGCGTTGCCGTAGACAGCTCCCGAAGCGACCTCGACAAGCGAGACCGACTTGTTCGCGGCGAGATATTCCGTCGACTGTCCCGCGCCCAGGATGACCGCTCCGCTGTCGACGTCGGAGCACGACGCCAGGCGGGTGCCGTCGCTGGTGGCCACGAGATAGCCTTCGTCGCCGTACGGCACGTTGCGGTCGCGCACGACGCACGGTGCCGTCGTCTGGCGCAGGGCATACCTGCCGGTCAGCAGTCGCTTGAAGTAGTTCGAGCCCTGCCGGCCGATGTAGTTGTCCTCGTCGTCGATGTCGAGCGTCGGCTTGATTTGCGGACGTCCTTCGGCGTTTTCGGACGGGGAGATCGTGTAGGAGGTGTTGCCGATCGTCACGGTGATGACGCCGGCACTGGCGCTTTCGTCGCGGTCGACTTCGTCATTGATCACGTAGGATCCTCGCGCCTTCACCGTTTCGGTTTCGCTGTCGAACAGCCACGCGTCGCCCTTGACGACGGCGCTTTCCTGCTCGGCTTCCTCGCTCGGCGTCGTGTCGACGTCACCGTCAGCCGTGACACCGTCGGCAACTTTATCGAGCACGATCGTCTCGCCGGTATCGGCCTTGTAATACAGCTGACTATTGGTGGACGATTCGTCCACGTCGTACAGCGCGAAACCGGTGCCGACGTACGGCAAGTTCGATTCCTGGCCGTCAGTGTCGGTCGGATGGCTGTAATAGACGTGGTTCTGGAAGATCAGGCGATTCTCGATGTTCGGAATCTGGATCTTCGCGCCGTACTCGAGGCCGAAGCCCTCATACTCTTCAAGGCCCACTTCATACTGCACGGAACCCTTATGCGAGTGCACGCGCATGGTGTTGTCCGCCTTGGCTTCGGTCAAGTCCTTCGCACTAGTCCAGAAATAGGCGACCATGTATTCCATGTTGTCGAGGGCCTCGGAACGTTCCTCGGTCAGCACGCAGTCCGCGTCATTGGCACAGGGCGTGACGTTGTTGTTCTTTTCCTCAATCGCCTTCAGCAGCGTTTCGGACGAGCCGTTGAAATAGGCCGACTCGATGAACGAATAGTACTGAGTCGGGTCACCCGGCAGGTCGGTGAGGTACAGCTGCATGTCGCCAGACACGTACTGGAAGACGGCGTCGCCGTACTTCATGTTCCTGGTGCAGCTGGTCGGCACGGCAGCACCGTCCGCCTGGCCCGTCTGGCACAGCGCGGCCTGGATGGCTGTCGTCGTGCCTTCGTTCACGTCGTTCACGTCGATCTGCGTATAGCCGTAGTCGTCGTTGCCGTAGACTCGCGTCCAGCTACGCATGTCGTAGATGTTGTCCAGCGACGATCCGTTGCGCTTCAACAGCACGGCGAACAGCGTGCCTTGGACGTTGCCGCCGGATGCGTACTTCGAGTAGTACGGGATTTCCACATGCGTATGTCCGTTGGGGTCGGAGGGATCGTACTGAATACCGTAAAGATTCTCCGTGGCCGTCGACATGATGGTCGGGCTCGCCCAGATACCGGTGTGGTACGGATCGTCGTTGAGCAGTAGCTGGCCCTCGAGGAAGTACAGGAAGCAGTCATCGGACACGACGTGGTAGCCACCGGGCACGACGATCTCCCTCAGGATGAACGTCGGTCCCAGCATATCTTCCAATTCGGAGAGAGACAGGAGCGCATCGTCCTCGTCAACGAACAGGATACTGCCGTCGGCGTCGGTGGTGGAGACGTAGGTTGCCCTGAAGAGCAGCGTGCCCATGCTGGAGTCCGCATAGACGTTGCCGGTGGCCGTGTCGACGTAGGCGTTGGACGGCCATGCCATGTACTTGTCCTCGGTGCCATCGACCAGGTACAGCTTGTTGCCATCCTCGTCCGTCTCGCCGTTCGTCCTGTACGTCGCGAACGTCGCGCCTTCCAGAGCCTGACCGTACTGGTCGACCTTGTAGATGCGCGTTTCCGGCACCTCGTTGAGGTTGTAGTGCAGGCTCATGTTCGAGACGTCGGCGCCGCGTTCGAGGTAGAAGAAGCGCAGCACGTGTGTGGTGTCATCGGCGAACGTGGTGTCGGTTTCGTTCCATGCCACGGTCGTGGTGGCGTTCGCGGCCTCAAAACTTTCTCTCAACGACTTTGCCGTGGTGCCGGGGATATCGACCTCGCCCGTCGCAAAGTTGATCGTGACCGACGCCGGCTGGTGGATGCCGCCGAGGTCGGCGACGAGCACGTCGTCGATAAAGATCCACACGTCATCGTCACCGGAGAACTCGAACGTCGTCGCCGTGTCCCTCGAGGCGTTGGTATAGCCACCGTTGTCCTGCTTGAAGCGCGTGGTGATGCTCATGCCGAAGAAGTGGTTGAGCTCGCCGGCCTGGCAGCTCGTGAGTCCATCGACTTCCTCAGGTGCATTGAACGGGAAGAACTGGCCGCTCCAGCTCGTGCTGTCACAAGCGATCGGATCCTCATAGACAGTAAACGAGTTCGAACCGCTTTCGTCGAAATAGGCATAGTTCTTGCTACTGTCATAGCCAAAATAGCCGTCCTCATCCAGCGATAGCAGGCCCTGGACGTTACGGTACGAGACCTTGCCTTCATGTTCGATGGTCGGATCGAACAGGTAGTCCAGCGACGCCTTGGTATTCACCGTATTTGCAGTACGTTCGGAATTGCCGAGGAAGTTGGCATTTTCACTCAACACCGGGTAATGATTGACCAGCGTGTTCTGCACCAGCCCGCTTACGGGAGGGTTGCCGTCGCCCACGTACTGGTTGAACGAGCCTAAGCTATATTGGACATTCCGGTTTTCACTTTCGCTCCAGACAACCTGATCAGTACTTGGATTCAGGACAAACTGCAGTGCGCGCTGACCACTCGATGCGTCAGCATCGCTATTGATTGCCGTGCTGGGGTGGTTTACAGGAGTAGTTGGAGTAGTAGGGTCGTTCCAGCTCGGCGTCAAGCCCCATCGGCCACCGTCGTCATCCGAGAGCTCCCAGTAATCGAACAGGTTGATGACGGCCGAGTTCGGCGAGACCGTGTCGGTCTTGACGGTATACGTCGTCGGCTCCTGCTTGACGTACAGGTTGGTATTCGGGGATGCCCACATATCGCCATTGGACGTGAAACCGTAGTTCGAATTATTTACATTATAGGAAAGCGGCTCCCAGTTGTTTTCCGAAAGCATCTGGATGATGCCCTGCCCGCTAGGAGTGCTACCAGTAGTAATAATCTGCATGCCGCTTGCATTGGCCTCGTCAACCATCGAAACGGCTTTGTCCGCAACCTTAATGTACTTGCCGGAATTCTGCGCATCTTCGGCCACGCACTGCAGCATAAAGTTCGAGCCGTTGCTCTGCAGGACAAGTTTCCAATAGGCAACGTTGTTCAGGGCAGCAGTGTCCTCCGCCGACGTCGGACTACCATAGTTGGCAAGTGTCACGGCTTCCGGTAACAGACCACCTTTGCCATCCTCGGAGCACGTCATGGCATACTGGCCAGTGGTGTCCAGAATGGCGATGGCGGAGCCCTTCGCCAGCACGGACGGCGTGATCGAACGCTTCCAGACAAGCTCGCTGTCATCGTCGGCGAGCGGCGAGATGCCGGCATCATCCGAGGCGTCCGCGTCGGTAGCGGTATCGGCATCTTCGGCATCGTCGTCGACAGCCTCGGTGTCCGCTTCGTCGGTTGCTTCGGTTTCGTCGGCTTCTGCATTGACGTCGGCATCCGTGTCGGCGTCAGCATACTCGTCGGAGACTTCGAGCTCCTCCTCCTCGTTGAGCCCCTCGATCAGGCTATCGGCGGAGGAATCGTTATCAATATCCACGGCGGTGGCGGTGCCGCAGGTCATCGCGAGCATGCAGAAGGCGACGATGAAGGCCATCAGCGCGCGCAATGCATACGCGAAAGCGCCGATGCGCACCGTGTGGCGCGTCCGGCGTGAAGAATCGTCGTGCGGCTCGTGGCCGCTGCCGTCAGCCGGCTGCCATGCCGGGGGCGACGGGTCGAATGAATCGTTCCAATTATCCCTTGCATCCCACATAAGAACTCCTCGGAGGCGGCGAGGGCAGAACTGCAAGCCCCCTCGCTCTTCGTTCCGACGGCGGGATGGCCAGCCCACGGCCAATGGCCGCTCCTGCTGGGCGCGATGGTCCCCTGCCGCCGGATTTTCGGTTGTTTCCTTGACTTCCCCTTCTCGCCTCGTCTGCGATCCTGTCGCTCAGCCGATGGCGAAAACTTACCTTCAAGTCTAATGAAAATGCGAGGTAATGTAAAGCAAAAATTGTGCAGATTGTGAAGAAATGGGGGCGCATGCGCGAAATGCCCGCGGCACGGATGCCGCGGGCATTTCGAATAGCGAGATGGCGGGTATTACTCCTGCTGGTCGGCGGAGGCGCCGGCAGTACCGGCGACGCTGGCGGCGTCGGCTACCGCGGCGGCGTCGGCCTCGGCGGCTTCTTCCGCTTCCTCGGCGGCTTCGTTCGCGGCGACGGCGGCCGCGGCGATCTGCGCGAGCTTCGCCTTGACGGCGGCCGAGCTGCCCTGCGGGGCGTGGATCTCGGTGCCGTGGCCGTGCTTGTTCGTCTTGATGAACGGGTCGCCGCCCTTCAGCGCGTACGGATCGTCGAAGTCGGCCGAGACGGTCGGCTTGTCGTGGACGATGAAGCCGCGGCCCTTGCAGGCGGGGCACTCTTCCGAGAATGCCTCGACGAGCCCCTGGCCGATGCGCTTGCGCGTCATCTGGACGAGGCCGAGCGAGGTGACCTCGGCGACCTGGTGCTTCGTGCGGTCGCGGGCCAGGCACTCTACCAGGCGCCGCAGCACGAGGTCGCGGTTCGCCGGCATGACCATGTCGACGTAGTCGATCATCACCATGCCGCCAATGTCGCGCAGGCGCAGCTGGCGGGCGATTTCCTCCGACGCCTCGAGGTTGCAGCGGGTGACCGTCTCCTCGAGCGAGCGGCCCTTGCCGATGAAGCGGCCGGTGTTCACGTCGATCGTCGTCATCGCCTCGGTGCGGTCGATGACGATGGAGCCGCCGCTCGGCAGGTAGACCTGGCGCTCCATGCCCTTGCGCAGCTGCGAGTCGATCTGCCAGCGGTCGAAGACATCCTTGCCGTCATGCTCGGCCGGATCCCACTTCTCGAGCTTGTCACGCAGGTCGGGAGCCATCGTGTCGAGATACTCCTCGATGCGGCCGTAGACGCCGTCGCCCTCGACGATCAACTTGCGGAAGTCGTCGTTGAAGATGTCGCGCACCACGCGGATGGCGACGTCCGGCTCGCCCTGCAGCAGCTTCGGACGCTTGCCGTTCTTGAATTCCTCGCGCTTCGCCTCGATGCGCTCCCACTGGCGCACGAGGTTCTCGAGATCCTTCGTGATCGCTTCCTCGGACGCGCCCTCGGCGGCCGTGCGGATGATGACGCCCATGTCCTTCGGGGCGATCTTGCCGACGATCGTCTTGAGGCGGCTGCGTTCGCGGTCGCTCAGCTTGCGGGAGACGCCGGTCATGCCGCCGGACGGCACCAGCACGAGGAAGCGGCCGGCGAGCGTGACCTGGCTCGTCAGGCGGGCGCCCTTGTGGCCGATCGGATCCTTCGTGACCTGGACGAGCACCGGGTCACCGGAACGGAACGCGAGCTCGATGCGGCGCGGCTGGCCCTCGAGGCGCGTGGAATCCCAGTTCACCTCGCCGGCGTACAGCACGCCGTTGCGCGCCTGGCCGATGTCGACGAACGCGGCCTCCATGCTCGGCAGCACGTTCTGCACGCGGCCGAGGTAGATGTTGCCGACCGTCGCGACTTCCTGAATGTCGGAGACGTAGTGCTCGACGAGGATGTTGTCCTCGATGACGGAGATCTGCGTGTGACGGCCCTGCTCGCGCACGACCATGAGCCGGTCGACCTTCTCGCGGCGCGCGAGGAAGTCCTGCTCGAGCAGCTGGTTCTGGCGGCTGCGTTCGCGGCGGTTGTCGCGGCGGCGCTGCTTCTTCGCCTCGAGTCGCGTGGAGCCCTCGACGTCGGTGATTTCGTCGATGTACTGCTGCTTGCGGCTGCGGCGGGTGGTCTGCTGCTCCTCGTCGTCGGAGCCGCCCTTGCCGCGGCGGCGGCGACGGCGGCGGGTGACGGTGCCATCCTCGTCGTGGTTGTGGCCGGCTTCGTTGTCGTCGTCGGCACCGTTCTCGTTATCGGAGCCGTTGCCGTTGCCGTTCTTGCCGGAGTTGCGACGGCCGTTGCCGTTCTCCTTGCCGTTATCGTTGCGGGAGCCGCCGTTTTCGTTGGACGATTCGTCCGACTCGGACGACTTGCCGCGACGACGGCGACGACGCGTGCGGGTCTGCGAGGCTTCTTCTTCCTCTTCCTCGCGCTCCTTGTCCTCGCGGCCGCGCGTGCCGTTCTCGGAGTGGTCGGCGCGATCGGCCGCCTCGCGGGCGGCGACGGCGCCGCGACGGCGGTGGCGCGTGCGGGTGCGCACGTTGTCTTCGTTACGATCGTTGTCATCGGCGTTGCGGTCGCGGTCGGCACGGTCCGCGTCGCGATCGTCGATCGGCGAATAGGTGATGTCGTCGAGCAGCAGGTCTTCCTCAATCTGCTCGACCTCGGCCGCCGCGCGGCGCTCCTCGGCGTTCAGCCGGCGGTTCGACTTGCGGCGGGAATCGTTCCGATTGTCGTCGCGCTCGTCACGCTCGTCGGCGGACGATCCACGGGAACGACGGCGCGAACGCGAGCCCGGGACAGGCATGTCCTCGTCCTCGTCATCGCGGTCGTCATGATCGTCATGGTTGCCGACGGACGGCAGGACGGGTTCCTGGAACAGCAGCGACGTCATCGGGCGGCTGCCACGGCGCGGAGTCGGCGGCATGTTGAAGTCGTCGAGCGCGTCGATGGCGTCGAGCGTGCGCGACGAAGCACCGTCCTCGCGGTCGAAGTCGTCGTTGTGGTTCGAGCGGCGGGACGACGAGGCCAAGCCGCGGGAGCCGGTGCGCGACGATCCGCGGGAACGCGAGCCGCGGGACGAACGCGGCTCCTCGTCGTCGTAGTCGCGATCATCACGGTCGTCACGGGACGAACGGGAGCGGCCGCGGCCGCCGCGGTCCTCGTAATCGTCGTCATAGTCGTCGTCGCGGCGGTCATGGCCGCGATCGTCGAACAGGTCGTCGTCGGCCGATGCGCGGCGCGAGCGGCGGCGAGCCGGACGCGGCGCCGTCATCTCCTCCTCCGTCGCGGCCGTGCGACGGCGGCGGCGAGTGGTCGTGGAGGTCGACTCGGCATCGGTGTCCTCGGCGGCCGCGGCGGTCGTCGAGCGGCGACGGCGACGCGTGGTCGAAGAGGTAGCCTTGTCGGCCTTGTCAGTTTCGTCGGCCTTGTCGGCGGAGCCCGCGGGCAGCGCAGGGCGCGATTCGCCGGACGGCAGCGCGGCCTTCTCGCCCTCGACCTTGAGCGTGACCGACGCGCCGGCGGCACCGGCGCCGCGCGTCACGCGGCGGCCGCGGCGGCGCGTCGTCGTGGTCGACGACAATGCCGACGAATCCGACGAAGCGGCGTCGGCGGAATGAACGGAAGTAGCGGAAGTATTCGCCGAGGAATCGGATGCGGCTTCGGCGGAGGAATCGTTCACGTTTTCGGGATCCTCATTCAGTTTTCTGGGCACAATGCTCCTAGCGAGCCGCTGCAACGGGCCGCTGGTCCGGGTCCAGGGTCTCACGTCACGCTCTCACCGTGACCGCGCGATTCGCGCCCGCTGGAAGTCTGTTCCAAAAGTCATTCGTTACCGACGGCGGACACCGGCGCTCGGGCTCGCGGACTGACGCGTGTCCCGCCGCTCCGTTCGTTGGAGCGATCGAGACCGGGCTGCAAGCCTCTCCGGCTTGTCTGGCCTGTCCGGCTTGTCCCGCCGTGCGGCCGCCCGTGCTCATCATCCGTGGCGCGAGGGGATCGACGCCATCGGGATGCAGTCGCCGGAGTTGCAGCGCCGGCGAGTGTATCACTGTCCACCAGTATGGCACACTTCCACCGACAAACAGGCCAAGTGAACAATTTTTGCACGACAGTGACCAGAGGTGACCGGTTTGATTGCTGCCCACCTTCGGATGACACAATCCTGAGATTTCAACTCAGAATTGTGCCTTGTAGGGAGAAAAGCCCAGAAAGTTCAAAGAAGGTCGCTGCACAGACGCACGAAATGTTAAGTATTGTTAGATGATGTGAAGAAAAATTACAGTATCGTAATACTGTATTTCATAATACTGTAAACGTTTCAGTCTCTTTTCTGATGTCATGAACTCGGGCCAAGCGCTCGGGTTCATGACATCAGAATGGCAAGAAGCCAAGTGAACTACGACAGCCAGGACTCGAGGAGGTCGAGGAGCTTCGGGAGGTCGGATTCGGGGAGCTGCTCGTCGTGCTTGTGGGCGAGGAGGGGGCTGCCGGCGCCGAGGTTGACGGCGGGGATGCCGAGCTGCGCGAATCGGGCGACGTCGGTCCAGCCGAGCTTCGGCAGCGGGTCGCGGCCGGTCGCCTCCTTCACCAGGCGAACGAGGTCGGCCGCCAGCGGGCTCGTCAGGCCGGGTCGCGCGGCCGGCGACTCGTCCTTCATCTCGATACCGAATCCCTCGAACACGCCGCCGGTCGCGACGTGCTCGCCGTTGCCGAGTTCCGGATAGTCGGCGGATGAATCGTTCCCCTTCTCCCCCATCATCAGGGCCTTCGCCTGCGCGAGCGTCTTGTCCGGGGCAAACCGGTAGTTGACGTGGATACGGCACTCCTCGGGGATGACGTTCGTGCCGTTGCCGCCGGAAATCAGCGTGGCATTGAGACCCTCGCGGTATTCGAGGCCGTCGACCTCGATGGTCCGCGGTTCGTAATTGTTCAGGCGATTGAGCACTTCGGCCGCCTTGTGGATGGCGTTGTCGCCCATCCAGGCGCGAGCCGAGTGCGCGGCGACGCCGTGCGTGACGACGTCGAAGCGCATCGTGCCGTTGCAGCCGCCCTCGATGCCGCAGTCCGTCGGCTCGCCGATGATCGCGAAGTCGCCCTGAATCCAGTCCGGGTGGGATTCCACCACCTTGCGCAGGCCATTCTGGTCGGCGGAGACTTCCTCGTGGTCGTAGAAGACGTAGGTGATGTCGTACTTGGGGCGATCCGAAGATGGCTGGTTACTCCCCCCGGCTCGCGCTGCGCGCTCGCCGACCCCCTCTGAAGAGGGGGTCTGGGAATGAGACGCTTCGGACTCGACGGCCCCCTCTGAAGAGGAGGTCTGGGAATGAGACGCTTCGGACTCGCCGACCCCCTCTGAAGAGGAGGTCTGGGGATTGCCGTAGGTAGCGGCGAGGTAGAGGAAGACGGCGTCGCTGGATTTCATGTCGGTGGCGCCACGGCCCCAGAGGACGCGCTCGTCCGGGTGGGTGGCGGCGATGTCCTCGCGGATCAGCGGATCGCCGGGTTCGAGCCACTTCGGCGGGAAGTTGCCGCCGACAATCGGGACGGTATCGAGGTGGCCGGCGAGAATGACGCGCGAATCGTTCCCGAAATTCGTCTGCGCGACGACAGTGTCGCCGTGGCGACGGACGGTGAGGTGCGGGAATTGCCGCAGGAAATCCTCGACGAGATCGGCGAGCAGCGTCTCGTCGTCGGAAACCGACTCGACCGCCATGATCTGCTCGAGCAGCGAGCCGAGCGCCGCGGTGCGGCCGGCCGCCGGGTCGAACGTCAGCGGGCCGGAAGTCTTTGCTGGAATGTCAGTCATCGTGAGCCTTCTACGAGTGGGGCGGCGCGGCGTCCGCGAGCGCCGGAACCGTTTCATTGTAGGCAAGAACCGTCCTTGTCGGTCGGCCGTTCTCATTTGCCCCCGTCTGGGCCGCCTACGGCCAGCGACAATCGCAGTGTGGAACCGGAACGAAAAAAGACAAACCATGGTGACAGACTGGGTGAGGCATTCGCCTGTTCCCAAAACCGTGAGAGAGAGATGGAAGTGGTATGGCTGGGCTGATCAGCGCGATGGAAGGATTCTGCGTCATCGGCATCGTGATCCTCGTCGGATACATTGCGGCGCGGATGCGGATCGGCGGCCCGAACGCCCAGTATGTGCTCAACCGATTCAGCTTCTTCGTCGCGAGCCCGTGCCTGATGTTCGACATCCTGTCGCAGGAATCGCTGGGCGTCATCTTCGACTCGTCGATCATCGTCGCCTTTTTCTCCGCGATGGCCGTCGGCGTCGTCTTCCTGATCCTCAATCATTTCTTCTTCAAGCTCAAGGCGCCGGACGCGACGATCGGCTGCCTGAACTCGCTGTACCTGAACTCGAACAACATCGGCCTGCCGATCGCGACGTACATTCTC
Source organism: Bifidobacterium choloepi (assembly GCF_010667615.1). Taxonomy (GTDB): domain Bacteria; phylum Actinomycetota; class Actinomycetes; order Actinomycetales; family Bifidobacteriaceae; genus Bifidobacterium; species Bifidobacterium choloepi. The sequence continues at coordinate 930,919 of NZ_VYSG01000001.1, forward strand.
GGCAACCCGGCGCTCGTCGCGCCGATCCTGCTGATGCAGCAGGCGGTGTTCACGCCGGTCGGCCTGACCGTCCTCGACGTGACGACGAAGGGCCGCGTGCGCGTGCGCGACATTCTCAAGCAGCCGCTGCACCAGCCGCTGCTGATCGGCACGCTGCTCGGCATCATTGTCTCGCTGATTTCGTCGAAGGTCGGCTACTTCGTCATCCCGAGTTTCATCGACGATCCGATCTCGATGATCGGCGACTCGGCCGTCCCGATGATCCTGATGGCGTTCGGCATGTCGCTGTACGGCACGAAGCCGATGGCCGACAAGCGCGGCCGCTCGGCGACGATCACCGTCGCCGTGCTCAAGAACGTCGTCATGCCGATCGCGGCGTTCATCCTGGCATTCTTCGTCATGGGCTTCCGCGGCCCGACGCTGTACGCGTGCGTCGTGCTCGCGGCGCTGCCGACCGGCCAGAACGTCTACAACTACGCCGCCCGCTACAACGTCGGCATGACGTTCGCGCGCGACGGCATCCTGCTGTCGACCGTCACGAGCCCCATCGTCATCGCGCTTGTGGCGTTCCTGCTGAGCTAGTCCTTGAGCAGCTTCCAGCTCGTGCGATGGAACGGCGTGACGCCGTGGTCGCGGATGGCGTCGCGGTGGGCCTGCGAGCCGTAGCCTTTGTTGTCGCGCCAGCGGTACGGCGCGTAGGCCGGCAGGTCGCCGAGCTGCTCCATCAGCCGGTCCCTCGTCACCTTCGCGATGACGGCCGCCGTCGCGATCGTCGCGCAGTGGCGGTCGCCCTTGACCTGCGTTGTCATCCGCGGGACGACGGGGAGATCGGGCGCGTCGAACGTGTAAATGGCCTTCGAAATGTAGTCCGACGGCCCGTCGAGGATGCCGAGAATGCGCAGCGGACGGTTTTCGTCGCGGGAATGGAACGATTCTTCCGTTTCTTGTTGGGTGTCGCGCTCCCGGGATCCGATCACGGGATCGTGACGGTCGGAAGCGGCGTCCGCTCCCCTGCCGGCCACGATGACCGGCCGGGCAAGGATGTCTTCGACGGCGGCCTCCGCCGGCACCGCGATGCCCTCGAAGTCCGGGCATAGCAACAGCGTCTCGACGGCGGCCAGCGCGCGCAGGGCGGCGATGCCCAGCGCATGCGAGATGCCCCATTCGTCGATTTCGGCGGAGGTAGACGACCCGACGGCGTAGGCGGCGGCCCAGTTCTCGAGTTCGTCGTAGATCGATTCGCGGCGCTTTTCGGTGAGCATCTTCGAGTCGGCAACACCGGCCGGGACATCCAGCACCGGCAAGTCGGCCGCGCGGATCGCGGCGGCGCCGACCATGACCGGGCCGGCGAGCGACCCGCGGCCGACTTCGTCGAAGCCGACGATGATGTCGGGCGAATCGTAGCCGTCGACGACGGTGGAAGCGGTTTCGCCGGCATGCTTCGAGAATTGCGGGAGCGGGCCGTCGGTCGCGAGCGCCGTTTCCAATGCGAGCGTGGGGATTTCGGTGACTGCCATGAGGTCAACTATAGCGGTTGCCATCGGTTCTCTTGCGGAGGGCTACGCCCTCCACTCGAGAACCGGCGTTCGCTTCGCGAACGCGTCGACCCCTCGGCTCGCGCTACGCGCTCGCCGGTCCCCTTCCAGGGGACTTTCCCGGGATGTCACGAACAAAAAACATCAGGACGAAGCGGACGAAGACGAGGATGAAGAAGATGAAGACGACGAAGACGACGAAGACGACGAAGTCGTCGCCGTGCCATCGGGGACGTCGGCGAAGACGTCGTGATGGGAGCTCAGCCAGCCGATGCGGTTGAGCGGCCAGTAGCGGGCGAAGGCGAGGCCGACGACGTCGCCGATCGGGACGAGGCCGTTGTCGCCGTCGTCCTGGTGGAAGCGGGAGTCGGACGAGTTCGCGCGGTTGTCGCCGAGGACGAAGACGTGGTCGGCGGTCACCGTCACCTTGAAGTAGAACGAGCTCGGTTCCACGCCGGGCTTCAGGTAGCTCGACTCGTCGATCGCGACGCCGTTGATCGTGATCGGCGCGCCGTTGCCTTCGCAGGCGACGACGTCGCCGGGCAGGCCGATGACGCGCTTGATCAGGTATTCGGTGCCGGCGCCCTGCTCGTCGGCGAGCCAGTTCGCCGGGTCCTTGAACACGATGATGTCGCCGCGCTGCAGCTTGATGAGCTTCGGCGCGAGCTTCGTCGTGATGACACGGTCGCCGGGCATGATCGTGTCTTCCATCGACTTCGTCGGGATGACGTACATGCCGAACAGGAACAGGCGCAGCACGAGGACAATGAGGATCGGAATGGCGCACCAGACGACGATGTCGCGCCACGTGAACGGCTTGAGGTCGTCGGCGTCGGCGGAATCGGTACGGTTCTCGCGGGAATCGTGCCCGTCACTGCTCGTCATCGCGGCTCCCTTCGCTGCCCGGCCGCCGACGCCGGCGACGTTTCGTCCAAACGCTCCCATCTTACAGAACGATTCGCGCGAACGGCAGTCACATGCACAGATGTCACAAAGAAAGAGCTCCCCGAACGGGGAGCTCCATATGATGCGGGATCAGTCAGTCGTCGACGAGGTCAGTCATTCGACGATCTCCATCGATTTTTTTGCGGCATCAGCCTCCTCCATTTCCTCGAGGTCCTCGCGGGCTTCGAGGACCGTCGCGGCGGCCTTCTCGTACGTCTTCTCCTTGCCCTTGACGAAGATCGCGATGGCGAGGGCGATGACGACGATGCACACGTCGACGATGATGTACATCGTCTTGGCGCCGGCGATCGTCGCGGTCGTGACGGCCTCGCCGATATTGATGCGGCCGGTCTCGACCATGCTCATGACGGAGACCAGGACGGCGGTGCCGACGGCGGCGGCGACCTGGCGCATCGTGTTGGAGACGGCGTTGCCGTGCGGGATCAGCTCGTCGGGCAGGAAGCCGAGGCACCAGGTGTTCAGCGGCGTGGTGGCGAAGATCAGGCCGGCGGAGCAGAAGACGTTCCAGAACATCAGCATGCCCAGGCTTGTACCCATGCCGGTGAACGTCAGGCCGACGTAGCCGACGAGCAGCACGCAGGCGCCGATCGTCGCGATGATGCGGGCGCCGTACTTGTCGAAGAGCTTGCCGGCGCACAGGGCGCCGACGGCGGCGATCAGCGAGCCCGGCAGCGAGACCAGGCCGGACTGGGACGCGGTCATGCCGAGGCCCTGCTGCATCAACAGCGGCAGCACGACGGCGTTCGCGTTGACGACGAGCTGGAAGCCCATCAGGATGCACAGGCCCATCGTGAAGCGGAAGAACTTGAAGACGTTGAGGTCGAGCAGCGGCTGCTCGAGCTTGAACTGGCGACGGCAGAAGAAGCCGAGGATGACCACGCCGACGACGACGGCGAGCACGGTGATGACGTCGATGCCGCTGTTGCCGATCTCCGAGATGCCGTACAGCACGCCGATCAGGCCGAGCGAGCACAGGATGACGGACGGGATGTCGAGCTTGACGTCGGCGGTGTCGCCGTAGTTGGACAGCGTCGGGATGGCGAGCAGCGCCAGCACGAGCGCGATGGCGCCGATGCCGATGTAGACGCGCTGCCAGCCGATCGCGTCGGTCAGGAAGCCGGTCAGCGACGGGCCGAGCGCCGGCATCAGCATGTTGACGAGCGAGTACAGGCCCATCGCGGTGCCGCGCTTCTCAAGCGGGAAGACGAGCAGCATGACGGCGGTGGCGAGCGGCATCAGGATGCCGGCCGAGCCGCCCTGCAGGCAGCGGCCGATGAGCAGGATGGCGAAGTTCGGCGCGATCGCGCACAGCACCGAGCCGACGATGAACATGATGATCGCGGTGAAGAAGATCTTGCGGGTGGTGAAGCGCTCCATGAAGTAGGCGCTGACCGGCACGAAGATGGCCATGACCAGCGTGTAGCCGGACACGAGCCACTGCGCGGTGGCGGAGCTGACGTTCATCTGCTCCATGATCGACGGCAGCATCGGGGACACTGACGTCTGGTTCAGCACGGACAGCGCCGCGCCGAGCATGAGGATGACGACCATGACAACCTGTTTCTTGGTCATCTTCTGCGACGGCTGGGTAGCCGCCTGCGTTGCTGGGGAACTCAAAATTGGCCTCCGGAAGTGATTGGTTGGGGATCCCTTGTTATGTTCGAACGATTCGTCCGGGGTTGGGTGCGGCGAATCGGCGATGGCACGCGGTTTCGCGGCTGATTGATGGCCGTCCGAAACGGTGCCGTGACGTTTCTTACTTGACGATCGTCAATCGTAACGAGTACACTTGACAATCGTCAACTAATGTGGCGAAGATCACAGACTCCGTGTCGTCCGCGCCGGGCGCAGGCGGCAAATGCGGACTATAACTGGATTGAGGAACGGCGCAAGCCGGACGCAAAACGGTGCAGACCGGACGCAAAACGGCGAAAATCGAACATGAAGCATCGCGATGCGTCCGTGAAACACCAACCGGAGAGCGTGATACACCGCAAGGCGGGCACGACACACGGCAGATGGACCGTGAAACACGACTATCGGAGCGTGACGCACCGCAGGGTGGACGAATCGTTCCAATGAATACTTTTCTTCGCCAGCAACAACCCAACACAGGAGCGAAACTTGGACGACAAGGATCTCGGGATTATCCTGCTCGGCGCGCAGGGATGGGCGGGACTGTTCACCCGCGCGATGTCCGCCGGCAAGCCGGCCGGCGTGACGGCGAAGACGCAGATCGACGTCCTCGTCTCGCTGTCGCTCAACGGGCCGCAGAGCATGGGCGCGCTGAGCAAGCGGCTCGAGCGCGCGCCCGAGCAGACGTCGCGCGCTGTCAAGCACCTCAAGGCGCTCGGGCTCGTAGCCTGCAGCCGCAGCCCGGAGAATCACCGCGTCGTCGTCGCCGAGCTGACCGGGACCGGCAGCAGGCAGATCGCCAGCTACCTCAAGGCGATGCACGATTCCGTCTGGGAGTATCTGTCCGGGCTCGACGACCCCGACCGCGAATGGATGCTGCGCACCGCCGAGCAGACGATCGACATCATGCGCAAGCACCCGCTGACCCGCGACGCCGTCACCCCGGTCGACACGTCGGAAACCGCCAACCTCGCCGTCTCCGACCGCACCACCGACGTCGGCGACACGGTCTCCGCAGCGGCGATGGAGTGACATACGAAAACGGCGGTTCCGGAGCATTCCGGAACCGCCGTTGCAGTATTGGCGAGTCGGCCGATCACTTGGCCTTGTTGTCGCGACGCTCGACGATGCGGGCGGCCTTGCCGCGCAGGTTGCGCAGGTAGTACAGCTTCGCACGACGGACGCGGCCGCGGCGAACGACCTTGATCGAGTCGATGGCCGGGGAGTGCAGCGGGAAGCGGCGCTCCACGCCGGTGCCGAAGCTGATCTTGCGGACGACGAACGTCTCGCGGACGCCGGCGCCCTGGCGGGCGATGACCACGCCGGTGAAGGTCTGGATACGGCTGTTGTTGCCTTCCTGGATCTTCACGTTGACGTCAACGGTGTCGCCGGGACGGAAATCCGGGATTTCCTCGGCCGGCTTCATGTGCTTGGCGTCAAAAGCTTCGATTGCGTTCACCATAATGTTTCCTCTACTCACCGCCGCGCATCGATGACGGGTAGGAGCGGAGGAATCGTTCCATGATTATTTGCACGATTCTTCCGTTCGATTCTCGACCCGCCGGTTTGCCGGCGGGAGGATGCCGATCCGCCGGGAGGCAATCCTCGCGGACGCCCGGCTGGACCCACGGGAATTCCGGCCTACGCGGCAACCGAAATTCCGGCACAACAAGCGTCGATTATAAGGGTGTACCGGGACCGAATCAAGAAGCAGAAGCGCCCTGCAACACAGAGCTCCCTGGAAGGGAGCTGTCGGCGAAGCCGACTGAGGGTCGACCGCCGATGCTGCCGAAGGCAGCGAGAGCGCGCTGGGACGTTCCGTTACGGACGGGACTCGGGTTTCGTCGTAACGGAGCGTTCCAGCGCGTCCGCGCGCCTTCGGCGCGACGGCCGGTCGACCCTCAGCCTCGCTTCGCTCGGCAGCTCCCTTCCAGGGAGCTCTTTCCCAGAAGCCAAATGTCCCCGACTCCTTGCGGAGCCGGGGACATTCACTTTCCTTCACTGGTTTCCCGACGACGGATGTGTGCGTGTTCGCCGACGGAAAGTCTTAGGCGCTCGCAGCGGCGATCAGAACTCGCGAACCTTGCGGTAGAAGTTGATCAGGCTGCGGGTGGAGGCGTCCTGCGCGAGCAGCGCGTCGTCGTCCTTCGAGATGGCCGGCGTGATCTGCTTGGCGAGCTGCTTGCCGAGCTCGACGCCCCACTGGTCGTAGGAATCGAGGCCCCAGACGGTGCCCTCGACGAACGTGATCATCTCGTAGAGGGAGATGAGCTCGCCGAGCGCGAACGGATCGAGGCGGACGCCGAAGATCGACGTCGTCGGGCGGTTGCCCTCGAAGACGCGGGCCGGGACGATGTCCTCCGGCGTGCCTTCGGCGCGGACCTCGTCGGCGGTCTTGCCGAACGCGAGGGCCTTCGTCTGCGCGAAGTAGTTGCCGAGCAGCAGCTCGTGGACGTCCTGGTCGCCGTCCTTCAGCGGGTTCGGCGTGTTGGCGAACGCGATGAAGTCGGCCGGGATGAGCTGGGTGCCCTGGTGGATGAGCTGGTAGAAGGCGTGCTGGCCGTTGGTGCCCGGCTCGCCCCAGAAGATCTCGCCGGTCTCGGTCGTGACCGGGGTGCCGTCCCAGCGCACGGACTTGCCGTTGGATTCCATCGTCAGCTGCTGCAGGTAGGCCGGGAAGCGGTGCAGGTACTGGTCGTACGGCAGCACGGCGTGCGAGGCGACCTTGAAGAAGTTGCGGTACCAGACGTTCAGGATGCCCATCAGCACGACGACGTTCTTCTCGAACGGCGTGTTGGCGAAGTACTCGTCGATCTGGTGGAAGCCGGACAGGAACTCCTCGAAGCGGGCCGGGCCGAAGACGACGGCGAGCGACGTGCCGACGGCGGAATCGACGGAGTAGCGGCCACCGACCCAGTTCCAGAAGCCGAAGGCGTTCTGCGGGTCGATGCCGAACTCGGCGACCTTCTCCAGGTTGGTGGAGACGGCGACGAAGTGCTTGAGGACGGCGTCCTTGTTCTGCTCGTCGGAGCCGTCGATGGCGCCCTTGGCCTTGAGCTCCTCGAGCAGCCAGGTGCGGGCCTCGCGGGCGTTCGTCAGCGTCTCCAGCGTGGTGAACGTCTTGGAAACGACGATGAACAGCGTGGTCTCCGGATCCAGGCCCTTGGTCTTCTCGGCCAGGTCGTTCGGATCGATGTTCGAGATGAAGCGGGCCTCGATGCCGGCGTCAGCGTACGGCTTCAGCGCCTCGTACGCCATGACGGGACCCAGGTCGGAACCGCCGATGCCGATGTTGACGACGGTCTTGATCTCCTTGCCGGAGACGCCCTTCCACTCGCCGGAGCGGACCTTGTCGGCGAACGCGTAGATGCGCTCGAGGGTCTCGCGGACATCCTTGACGGTGTCCTGGCCGTCGACGATGTACTTGCCCTCGTCCTCGGCCGGGCGGCGCAGCGCGGTGTGCAGGACGGCGCGGTCCTCGGTGTTGTTGATGTGCACGCCCTCGTACATCGCCTTGGTGCGCTCCTCGAGCTTGACATCCTTGGCGAGGTCGGCGAACAGCTTCAGCGTCTCCGGCTTGATCAGGTTCTTGGACAGGTCGAAGTGCAGCGTGCCGGCGTCGAACGACAGCTTCTCCACGCGGTCCTCGTCATCGGCGAACCACTGCTTCAGGCTGATGCCCTCGGACTGGAGCTCGTCGTAGTGCTTCTGCAGCGCGGCCCACGCCGGAGTCTGAGTGGCGTCAACTGGCGGATTGATAGCCATGGGATTGGTTCCTTTCATCATCATGCGATGCCTCGTCGCGGGAAACCGTCTGCGCATGTGACGACGTCTCCTGCAACCGTTTGCATTCACCGTAAAAGATACTCACAAAAGCAGACAGTGCGGGGTGTTCGTTTGATGGTAGATCGCACAAAAACTCTCACGGGGGTAGGTAAAACGATTCGGCCTAGACCTTGACTCCCTCCCTCCAGGGAGGGAGTTCGCAGTCAGAGGATTTCCTCGTTGCCGCAGTCCTGCAGGTGCTGGACCATCGTCTTCACTTCCTGGCTGCGGGCGCGCGGGGCGACGAGGAGGGCGTCTGGCGTGTCGACGATGACCATGTCGTTGACGCCGAGCAGCGCGATCGTGCGGTCGGCGGCCGGAACGACGACGTCGCCGGCCGAGTCGACGTAGACGACCTGGTCGACGTCGCCGAGGATCTTGATGTTCTTCTCGTTCGCGCTCGGCAGCAGCGCGGCGACCGAGTTGAAGTCGCCGATGTCGTCCCAGCCGAAGTCGCCGGGGATGACGGCCACGCCGCCGGCCACCGACAGCGGCTCGGCGACGGCGTAGTCGAACGCCACCTTCTCGAGTCCCGGCCAGTACTCGGCCATCGCCGCGTCACGGTGCGCATGGAAGTCGGCGTAGTCGGGCGCGTCGGAGACGGCCGAGCCGTCGGCCCTCGCGGCGCGGTAGCCGGCGACGGCCTGCTCGTAGTCGCGATCGTCCTCGACGATGGCGTCGGCGATCTTGCCGATCGACTCGGCGAGCGCCGGCTTGTATTCGGCGAGCCGTCCGAGCAGCACGTCGGCGCGCATGACGAACATGCCGGCATTCCAGCGGTATTCGCCGGTCGACAGGTACGCCTGCGCCGTCGCGGCGTTCGGCTTCTCGACGAATCGCTCGACGATCCTGGCGTCCGGGGCGTCCGGAATCTTCGCGGCGAGCGAGTCGCCCTCGTGGATGTAGCCGAATGCCGTCGACGGGCGGCTGGCGGCGATGCCGATCGTCGCGACGTAGCCGGCGCGCGCCGTCTCGACGGCCTGCCGGACGGCCTCGATGAACGCCGCCTTGCCGCGGATGACATGGTCGGCGGCAAACGATCCGACGACAATGTCGTCGCCGTGGCGGCGCGCGAGCACGGCAGTGGCGAGCGCGATCGCGGCGGTGCTGTCGCGCGGCATCGGCTCGGCGAAGATATGGTCGGCGGTCAGCTCCGGCAGCTGTTCGCGCACGGCGGCGACGTGCCGTTCGCCGGTCGAGATGCTGACGTGGTCGATGCCGGCGATCGACGCAAGCCGGTCGAACGTCGACTGGATTAGCGTGCGGCCCTGCCCGAGCAGGTCGTAGAGGAATTTCGGACGATCCTCGCGGCTCAGCGGCCACAGCCGCGTGCCGGTCCCGCCCGCCGGGATGATGGCGTAGAAATCGTCGAATCCATTCGAAACACTCATGGGGGCAATCGTAGCAATTGCAGCCACGACACGCCGAGTTGCGTTCGCCGGACCGTTCCCCTAAACTCTCGTGATTGTGCACTGATAGCGGCCGGATGGCTGCCTGACGCGCGCCGCCTTAGCTCAGTCGGTAGAGCGGCTCACTCGTAATGAGCAGGTCGACAGTTCGATTCTGTCAGGCGGCTCCACTGCCCTGATGTCCACGGACACCGGGGCTTTTGTTTTACCGCATGACGGAAGAATCGTCATACAGTATGACTAGCACGCGCGAGTGGCGTAATGGTAGCCGCGCAGGATTTAGGTTCCTGTGACTTCGGTCGTGTGGGTTCGAGTCCCATCTCGCGCACTTTCCGGACAGCCGGGTCAGCGGTGGCGGCCGGCCCGGCGTGGCCGTCGCAACGTGGCCGGAGCAACGGGGCCGAGAAAGTCGAGGGAGCATCGTGTCCGCAATCGTGCAGCCGATCGGCCTGCTGGCCGTCATCGTGGCTGGCTACCTGTTCAAGCGATGCGGGAAGTTTGGCCCGCGCGACTACCGGATCGTGCAGGAAGCACTGTTCAACCTCGTGCTGCCGTGCGCCATCGTCTACTCGTTCTCGACGCGCGAGCACGACCTGTCATTGCTGTGGATCACGCTGTTCGGCTTCGTCGCGGCGTTCCTGCCGGTGGTGATCCAGTATTTCGCGAGCAAGCGGATGCCGGTCGCGAACCGCGCGTTCTTCATGCTCAACGCCAGCGGCTTCAATATCGGCTGCTTCGTGTTTCCGGTGGCGCAGGCGTTCTTCGGGCCGGCCGCGATCGTGCCGGCGGCGATGTTCGACATCGGCAACAGCCTGATGGTCGCCGGCGGCACGAACGTCATGACGCAGACGATGCTGCACATCAAGCCGGGCCGCACGCTCGGCGAGCAGATCGAGGAGGAACACGCCGATCCGGAGGCGCCGACATTGCCGCGGGTGCGCCCGCACGACCGCGACGCCCGGCGGCTCGAGCGGGTGGCGCTGCTGAAGAACGTCGTGCGCGGCTTCGTCTCGTCGGTGCCGTTCGACTGTTATGTAGTCATGGTGCTGTTCATGGTGTTCGGCTGGCACCTGCCGGCGGCGATCGTCACGGCGATCGAGCCGCTGTCGGACGCCAACGCGTTCCTCGCGATGCTGATGGTCGGCATGCTGATGGAGCTGCCGTCGTCGAAGGCCGACGTCGTCGCCGTGCTGCGCGTGCTCGGCTGGCGGCTGCCGCTCGGCATCCTGTTTGCCGTCGCCGCGTGGTTCCTGCTGCCGTTCGACCCGGCCACCCGCGAAGTCGTCATGCTCTGCTGCCTCGCGCCGATCCCCGTCTTCTCGACGCTGTTCACCGACCAGGTCATCGGCAACGCCCGCCTCGCCGGCTTCACGCTGAGCCTCACCGCCGTCATCAGCCTCGTCCTGATGACCTGCGTCAACCTGGTGGTCGCCTAGGAAAGAAAAGCCCCCTGGAAGGGGGGGCTGGCGAACGAAGCGAGCCTGGGGGGGGGTCGACTTACGGAACGCAACCACTTACGCTCCGTAAGTCGACCCCTCGCTTCGGCTTCGCCTCAGCGATCCCCTTCCAGGGGATTAGGAAACGGAAAGAACCACTGGGGGACTCAACGGAAAGAGCTCCCTGGAAGGGAGCTGTCGGCGAAGCCGACTGAGGGTCGACGCGTTCGCGAAGCGAACGCCGGTTGCGAGGTGGAGGGCGGAGCCCTCCGGCGAGCAACCGTTCCCGCTAGCGGCCCAGCACCTTGTGGGCGGCCTGCAGGGCGGCGAAGCGGAGCTTCGAGACCGGCAGCGTGAACTGGCCGGGCAGCTCCTCGACGTAGCCGTTGAAGCCCTGCTTGAACTCGAGGACGCCGCGGCCGGGATCGGACGGATCGTCGAAGATGCCGGAAATGCCGTAGAAGTTGTAGCGATTGAGGCCGCGGGCGATCGCGCGGCTCATCATCTCGTGCTGCAGCGCGGTCGGCGCGTAGAACTTCGCGTAGCGTTCGTCGGAGCCGGACGAGTAGTAGACGAGCTCGCGCTCGTGCCAGATGAACAGGCCGACGGCGGCCGGCACGACGTGGCCGTCGCGCTCGATGCGCTGCTTCGCGTCGGCGATCCTGCGGTGCGCCGACTCGACGTTCTGCTTCGCCGTCTTCAGCTTGCGCTCGACGTCCTCGGGATACTTCGTCGTCTGCAGCGACTTCTCGAGCCGTGTCTCGTCCCTCGAGAATTTCGCGAGCTTGTCTTCCCAACCGGCGAGGTAGTCGTCGAGGTGGATCTCGGCGACCATGAAGTCGGCATGGTCGCCGAACGCGTCGTACAGCCGCTGGAAATACGCGAGGTCGCGGTTCTGGAAATGCTGCTTTTCGGAGCTCAGCTCGCAGATCGCATGGAAGACGTCGAGTTCGGCACGATCCATCCGCCGCACCTGGACCGCGGAATTGCGCGCGATCTTCACGTTGCGGCGCGTGTTCTTCGAATACGTCTTGAGCAGGGCGTCCGGCGTGTCCAGGCCGGTGAGGTCCTTGACGTACACCCAGTTGTTGATGATCGAGCCGTAGCCGCGCGTGAAGCCCTCGTGCCGCCAGCCGGCGTTGCCGTAGTTCTCCATCAGCGCCGCCTCCGGCTGGCCGTCCGGCTCGCCGTCCGACGTGTACTTGCGGTACAGGTCGCCGGGCCACGCGGCGACACTGATCGCGCCGTGCCGCTTCGCCGACGCCCGGAGCGCCCCGGTCATCGCCGTCACCATCGCCGGATTGTCGGCATCGACGAGCGGGCCGAGCCACACCGACCCCTGCACGCCCATCTTGCCGGGCGTGTACGCGACGAGCGTGCCGGCGACCGGCCGGTCGTGCTCGTCGACGAGGCCGACGATCTCGGTCTGCGTGCCGCTGGCCTTCTCCATCTCGACGAACCGCGACGTCTGCTGGAAGCCGCCGGCCGGACTCGTCGCCGACAGTTCGTCCAGTTCTTCCTCGGTCAGTTCGCGCGTCCTCCACGCTTCGCTCATCCGCACCACAGCAGCCTTTCGCCAGTTTCCGGGACGTCGTCCCGTCGGTAGAATCGTCAAAATTATTGAAATTATAGGGTTGTCTTCTTTGGAGACGGCTGGACGGCCGCCTGCCGGAACGATTCCCGCGGGCCTGCCGCCCGCGAGATTCCGGCGGGCGCCTCCGCCGTTCCCGCCTCTCCTGCTTCGCCTGCTTCTTCTACTTCATCAAGCGCTTCGCCCACGTCTTGAAGCGGTAGACGAGCGGGCGCACCGGCACCATGAATTCGCCGGCGAGCTCCTCGACGTAGCCGTCGAAGCCCTGCTTGAACTCGAGCACGCCGCGGCCTTCCGAATGCGGATCGTCGAAGACGCCGTCGATGCCGTAGAAGTTGTAGCGCGGCACGCCGGCCTCGACGCAGTAGCGCAGCATCGCCTCGTACTGGATGAGCGCCGACGGGTAGAACGAGTTGAAGCGGTCGTCGGAGCCGGAGAACAGGTAGATCGTCTCGCGCGGATGCTCGACGAACAGCGAGACGGCGGCGGTCAGCACGTCGCCTTCCTTCGCGAATTCGTTCGCCTCGGCGAGCCGCTTCTCGGCTGCGGCGAGGTTGCGCGACTCCTCCCCCAGCTGGCGTTCCGTCTTCGTCGTCGGGTGCGCGTCGTACTTGGCCTGCAGCTTGGCGACCGACTGGCGCAAACGTTCGCACTTCTCCTCCATGCTGCGAACGTATTCATCCGTGTGGATCTCGGCGGCGAGGAAGTGGGCGCGGTCGCCGAACGCTTCCTTGAAGTCCCGGAAGTACTGTTCGCCGCGGAAGCCGAACGAGCGGCGCTCGGCCGTCTCCTGCTCGATCCTCGCGAACGTGCCGAGTTCGTCGGCGCCGAGCTCGCGCACGTGCACGCCCATCGACGCGGCGCGCTTGACGCTCCACTGCGTGCGCTTCGTGAACGACTTGAGCAGCTCGTCGGCCGTCTCGATGCCGGTCAGGTCCTTGACGTAGCGCCAGCGTGGCACCGCCGTGTAACCGGTCGTGAAGCCGCCATGCCGGAAGCCGACCATCGAGAGGTTGTCGACGATCCGGTCGTCCGGGACGAGCTGGGAGTCCGCCGGAATGGTGGCGGGCAGCGCGGGGGCGCTCGCGGACTTCGGTGCGGCGGACTTCGAGGAGGCGGACTTCGAGGAGGCGGACTTCGGTGCGGCGGACTTCGAGGAGGCCGACGAATCGGCGGCGCTCGCGGAAGCCGCGGACGGGGACGCGCCGCGGGAATCGTCCGAGCCGCGGGAATCGTCCGACATGCGCGAATCGTCCGACATGTGCGAATCGTTCCCGGAAACCGAAGCGACGAAGCCGTCCAGCGCGGCGCCGTTCGTGTCGCGCACGCGGTAGGGCTGTTCCGGCGTGATCTCGAGCTGCGCCGAGCCCTTCGCCTTCGCGTGCTGCTTGAGCGCGGCGAGGAAGAAGCTGACGAGTTCGGCGTCGTCGTAGTCCATCAGCGGGCCGTCGTGGACGGCCGAGAACGTGCTCATGCGCGACCGATGCGTCTCGAAGACGCACGCCGCGACGACGTTCGGCACCTTCCTGTCTCCCTGCGCAACGTTTGCATTGTCGCCCGTCCCGCCAACGTTTTCACCACCGTCGGCGGCGAACTTCTCCCCACTGGCAAGCTTCTCTCCGCCAGCAAGCTTCTCCCCGCCGGCAAGCTTCTCCCGATCGGCGAGCTTCTCCCCGCCGACGACCTTCTCCCCGTCGGCGATGCCCAGATACTCGATTTCGGTGCCCTCGATCGCGCGCAGCCGGCCCATCGCCGACGTCTGCTGGAAATTGCCGTGCGGATGCGCCGCCGAGAACTCGTCGAATTCCTTCGGCGTCAGCGTGATCATTGAAAACGAACGCATATCGGCTTCCTCGTGTCCCTCGTCTCGTCGCCGTCGCGCCGTCGCGGCCCTCGGCCGCCGGCGCCGTCCATGCAAGAAGTGTCACTAACAATCTCTGCATAATAGACCGGTGCCGGTATCAACCCGCCGGCGAGTATCGGGGCCGATTTCGTTACCAACCGCCCGTTCCCGCCGGAAACGGGCGAAAAGGAACGTTCTAGCGGCCGATTTCGTTACTATTCGCCCCTTCCGCCAAGAAACGGACGATTTGTAACGATCTGGTGGCCGATTTCGTTACTATTCGCCCCTTCCGCCGGAAAACGGACAAAAAGTAACGTTCCAACCGCCAATTTCGTTACTATTCGCCCGTCCCGCCGGGAAACGGGCGAAAAGTAACGTTCCAACCGCTGATTCCGTTACTATCCGCCCCTTCCGCCGGGAAAGGGACGATTTGTAACGATTCGTGGGCAAATTTCGTTATGAATCGTCCGGGCCGGAGAAAAACGGAAGATTCGTAACGGCTCCGAGAGTCGGAGAGGAAGCCTGCCGGGACTGCGGGACTACCGGCGCAGCAGTTTGTGGGCGAGTCGCTTGAGGGTGTAGCGGGCGGGGCGCAGGACGATGTCGAATTCGCCGGGGAGTTCCTCGACGTAGCCGTCGAAGCCCTGCTTGAACTCGAGGACGCCGCGGCCGGCGTCGGACGGATCGTCGAAGACGCCGTCGATGCCGTAGAAATTGTAGCGGTCGACGCCGCGGCGCACGCACTCGCTCATGACCTGATGCTGCAGCGCGGTCGGCGCGTAGAACTTCGCGAATCGCTCGTCGGCGCCCGAGAACAGGTAGACGGCTTCGCGGCCGTTCCAGACGAACAGCCCGACGGCGGCGACGAAGGTGTCGCCGAAGTCGGCGAGGTATTGCTCCGCCTGCCCGACGCGGCGGTCGGCGGCGGCGAGCGTCTTCTTCGCCGCGGCGAGCTTGCGCTCGACGGTGTCGGGATATTTCGCCGTCTTCAGCGATTCCTCCAGCCGGGCCACGTCGGCGGCGAACCGGTCGCGCTTGGCCTGCCAGGTCCCGAGGTACTGCCGGAAGTCGATCTCGGCGGCGAGGAACTCGGCGTCGTCGCCGAACGCATCGTGGAGGTCGCGGAAATACTGGACCGGCCGGTTCGTGAAGCCCTGCTTCTCGCAGCTCAGTTGGCAGACGTCGTGGAACGTGCCGAGTTCGGCACGATCCATCCGCCGCACTGTCACGCCGGAATCGTTCGCGATCCTGACGTTGCGGCGCGTGTTCTTCGCATACGACGCCAGCAGCTCGTCCTCGTCGCCGATGCCGCGCAGGTCCTTGACATACCGCCAGCGCGGGATCGCCGTGTAACCCGTCGTGAAGCCGCCGTGGCGGAAGCCGAGCCGTTCGAGCGCGCGCACGGTACCGCCGTCGGGGCGCAGCGGGCCGAGGCCGGCGAAGTCGGCGGCCGGCCGGTCGGAAATTGCGGACGTTCCGGATTTCGCGGACGCCCCGGTGGCTGGAGCGCCAGTCGTGCCGGCCGGCGCGCCAGTCGCATCAGTCGCGACATCGGCCGCGGCGGCCACGCGGGCGCCGAAGCGCTTGCCAGCGCTTTTCTTCGCACGGCGCGGCATCGCGTTGCCGGCGGCGAACGTGACCGGCGTCGAGTCGGGGCGGATCCTGCGGCCTTCGGAGTCGCGGACGAGGTACGGCGACTCGGGCGTGATCTCGAGCTGTGCGGCGCCCCGCTTGCGGGCGTAGCCGGTCAGCGCGCGCATGAAGAATTCCAGCAGCGGCGCATCGTGGTAGTCGAGCAGCGGCCCGTCGTGGACGACGGCGAACTTCGCGAGCCCCGACCCGTGGATCTCCACGAGCGCCGCCGCCACGATCGGATCGTCCCGGACAGCCGGCTCGGCGGGGACATTGGCCGCCTCGGGGGCGCCATCGGCCAGCCCGGCATCAGTTTCGGCGCCGTCGGCCAGCCCGGCGTCATCGGCCGACTCGGCGTCATCGGCCGACTCGGCGTCATTGTCCAGCTCGACGTCGCCAACCGGCTCGACGTCGCCAACCGGCTCGACGTCGGCCGTCTCGTCGTCGACGGGCGAATCGTCCATCTCCTCGACGTCGTCGGCGACGGCGCGAAGCGCGTCGGCGACGGAAGAGCCGGGGACGGTGCGCGCACGAACGCCGACGTAGGCGACCTTCGTGCCGCTGCGTCGTCGCAGCTTGCCCATCGCCGCTGTCTGCTGGAAGTTGGCGTCGGCTTGCCGGGCGGCGAACTCCTCGAATTCGTCGGCCGACAACGGAACGAAGCTGAGCGTGCGCATGACAATCCTCTCAAGGGGTCGGAAGGGAAACGGGGGTGGTTAGGGGGCAACATAACACGGTGACGTCGGCGGTAACTGGACATCCAGACAATATTCAGCCAATGGAAAGAATCCATGAATCGTTGCAATTGCAACGATTCTCCCGCCAAATCGCCCCCGTTCTCCGCCGGCGAACCCCTCCACCATTGAGCAACTTGCCACGAATTTTTGAGTCGTTCTCCAGCAATCCGGCCTTCCTTCTTTTCATGTTCCAATCCCGTGACCGGACCGCCGGATCGTGACACCAGGAAGAGGACGCAACCCGCGCCGGAAGGCGACCATTGCCGGCGAAGATGCGGGGAGCCGACTACGCTGGAGACCAAACGCTTGCTGAAAAAGCCGCATGCCGCCGAACGGGCGGCACGCTTGCCACGCAAGACGGCTTTGCTGAAAGGGACGGCATGGATTACTCACCGGCGCTGATGACCGACATGTACGAATACACGATGCTCGACGCGACGCTGCGCGACGGCACGGCCAACCGCAAGTGCGTCTTCGAGATCTTCACCAGGCACCTGCCGGAGGGACGGCGCTACGGCGTCGTCGCCGGCACCGGCCGCATTCTCGACGAACTCGAGAAGTTCCACCTGTCCGACGAGGACCTCAAGTTCCTGTCCGACCGACACATCGTCAGCAAGGAGACGGTGCGCTGGCTCGAGAACTTCCGTTTCACGGGGAACATTCGCGGCTACCGCGAAGGCGAGTGCTTCTTCCCGAACTCGCCGATCCTGCAGGTCGAGGGCACGTTCGGCGAATGCACGCTGCTCGAGACGCTGCTGCTGTCGATCCTGAACTACGATTCCGCCGTCGCGTCGGCCGCGAGCCGCATGACGTCGGCCGCGAACGGTCGCCCCTGCTTCGACATGGGCGGCCGCCGCACGAACGAATGGGCCGCCGTCGCCGCCGCGCGCGCCGCCGTCATCGGCGGCTTCCAGGGCACCGCGAACCTGCTGGCCGCGCAACTCTACGACCTCAAGGCGATCGGCACCGCCGCCCACTGTTTCACGTTGCTGCACGACTCGGAGCGCGACGCGTTCGAATCGCAGGTCGCCGCGCTCGGCCGCGACACGACGCTGCTCGTCGACACCTACAACATCGAGGAAGCCGTCCGCACCGCCGTCGAGGTCGCCGGACCGGATCTCGGCGGCGTGCGCATCGACTCCGGAGACCTCGCGTCGCTCGCGCAGCGCGTGCGCAACCAGCTCGACGCGCTCGGCGCGACCGGCACGAAGATCACGGTGACGAACGACCTCGACGAGTATGCGCTCGCAAGCCTGCAGACGGCGCCGGTCGACTCGTACGGCGTCGGCACGAAGCTCGTCACCGGCTCCGGCGCGCCGACCTGCGCGATGGTCTACAAGCTCGCCGAACGCGAAGGCGACGACGGCCGGATGGTGCCGGTCGCCAAGAAGTCGAAGGACAAGGCGACGGTGCCGGGCCGCAAGCTCGCGTATCGTTCGTTCGACGGCGCCGGCGACGGTACCGTCGCGCTGGCCGACGGCGAGCACGTCGTCGCCGGCTCGGAAGAGAAGCTCGCCGCGTTCCCGGCGACCGCTCCCGACAACTGGCGCGACCTGCTCGTCGAGTTCGTTCGCCACGGCGAGAACGATTCGTCCTGGCAGGGCCACGACGCGATCGTCAACGCCCAGGCCCACCACGCCGCCAGCCTCGCCGAGCTGCCGGTCACCGCCCAGTCCCTGATGAAGGGCGACCCGGCCATCCCCACCGACATCACAGTGCTCTGATTTTTCAACAGTAAGGAACTCCAATGCAGCAGATCGTCGTGGCCACGCACAACGAAGGCAAGCTTCGCGAAATCAACCGGATCGTCGCCGAGCGGCTGGAGGCGGACGGGCTCGAGGCGGAAGGATCGTTCGAGCTCGTCTCCGCCGGCGCGCTCGGCCTGCCCGATCCGGTGGAGACCGGCGTGACGTTCCAGGAGAACGCGCTGCTCAAGGCCCGCTTCGTCGCCGGGCTGACCGGGCTGCCGGCGATCGCCGACGATTCGGGGCTCATCGTCGACGTCATGGGCAACGCGCCGGGCATCCTGTCGGCGCGGTGGAGCGGCGTGCACGGCGACGACGCAGCGAACAACCGGCTGCTGCTCGCGCAGCTCGCCGACATTCCCGACGGGCAGCGCACGGCGCGCTTCCGCTGCGCCGCCGCGCTCGTCGTGCCCGGCGAGCGGCGCGACGACGGCACGTATGCGATCGCCGACGAGACGGTCTGTGTCGGCGAGATGCCCGGCGTCATCCTGCGCGAGCCGCGCGGCGCCAACGGCTTCGGCTACGACCCGATCTTCCAGCCCGACGAGCAGCCGGTCGAAGGAGCATCGCTGACGAGCGCCGAGCTGACCGCCGAGCAGAAGAACGCGATCTCCCACCGCGGCCAGGCCCTGCACGCCCTCGCCCCAGCCGTCGAGTCGCTGCTCGGGTAGGATGGAGAATGCAATGACGCGGGCTCCGGGACGTGCGGTTGGGGCGCATGTTGGGCAGGCGAGCCAGCGCAACCAACGACGAGAGGCAAGAATCATGGTGCAAATTACCGACATGCTGGGCGACCGCGACGTCAAGCGGGCCGACGGGCGCGCCGTCGACGCGCTGCGTCCGGTCACGATCACGCGAAACTTCACCGACGTGCCGGAAGGCTCCGTGCTGATCCAGTGCGGCAACACGAAAGTGATGTGCACGGCGACGTTCACCGCGGGCGTACCGCGCTGGCGCAAGGACAGCGGCCTCGGCTGGGTGACGGCCGAATACGCGATGCTGCCGCGCGCGACGGCCGAGCGCACCGACCGCGAATCGGTCCGCGGCAAGATCGGCGGCCGCACGCACGAGATCTCGAGGCTGATCGGCCGCTGCCTGCGCGGAGTCGTCGACATGAAGGCGCTCGGCGAGAACCAGGTCCAGATCGACTGCGACGTGCTGCAGGCCGACGGCGGCACGCGCACCGCATCGATCACCGGCGCGTACGTCGCGCTCGTCGACGCGTTGCGCTGGGCGGAGAAGCACCGTCACATCCGCTCGGCGAAGAGGGTGCTCAAGGACTCGGTGTCCGCCGTCTCGGTCGGCGTCATCAACGGCGTGCCGATGCTCGACCTGCCGTACATCGAGGATTCGGCCGCGATGACCGACATGAACGTCGCGATGACCGGCTCCGGCGACTTCATCGAGATCCAGGGCACCGCCGAGCACCGGCCGTTCAGCCGCGCCGAACTCGGCACGCTGCTCGACCTCGCCGAAAAGGGCAACAGGGAACTGCAGGCCGCGCAGCAGGCGGCGCTCGCCGAGTAGTCCCGTTTGCATGTACAACATGCACAAGGCAAGAAGCCCCCTTCCAGGGGGCTTTTCCTTTGGATGCCACAATCCGACAAGTCATACCCCCGAACCGCCGGAATGACGGAGTCACAAGGACGTGCTCCTATACTGGTGTGGTCAAGTCGGCGGCCTGTGAGCCGCCGCGCCACGTGAAAAAAATGAGAGTTGTCGGGCGTCGGATCGCTGGTCGCACGGGCGCGACCGGATCGCACGTCCAGGACACGTGGCAGTTGCGTGAACCGGCCGCGGATACCCCCGTCCGCGGACTCGATTGGAGGCATGATGACCACCAGTTTTGACGACGACATCGTCGAGGACGACGTCCCCCACGTGCACAACCTGATCATGCGGGCGCGCGGCGCGCTGACGGGTCTGGCGCTCGGCGACGCGCTCGGCATGCCGACACAGAGCATGTCCCCCGCGCAGATCGACCAATATTATGGTGGCCCCGTCACGAAGCTGATGGATGCGGTGCCCGAGCAGCCGATCGCGCCGAACATGCCGGCCGGATCGGTGACCGACGACACCGAGCAGGCGTTCGTGCTCGCGAATCGTCTCATCAATGACAACAAGACGCTGATCAGCGACGAAACCGACGTCCACGCCAGGCTCGACGCGCCGGCCGCCGTCATCGACACCGGCGGCCTCGCGATGCCGCCGCGCCCGCGCCTCGACAACGACCGCTACGCGAAGGACCTGCTCGTCTGGGAAGCCGCGATGAAGGCGCGCGGATCGCTCGACCTGCTCGGCCCGTCGACGAAGGCCGCGCTGCAGGCGCTGACCGAGGGCGTCCCGATCGACGAGACCGGCCGCTACGGCACGACGAACGGCGGCGCCATGCGCGCCGCGCCGATCGGCATCGCGTTCTCGATGAAGGCGCCCGACCGGCTGCTCGCGAAGATGGCGCAGGAATCGTGCCTCGTCACCCACAACACGACGCAGGGCATCGAGGCGACGACGCTCGTCGCCGCCGCCGTCAGCCTCGGCATGGGCGGCGACGACGATCCGCTGGCGCACGCGCTCGAGTACGTCGCTGGGCTGCCGGGCCGCGGCTACTGGAGTCCGAAGGCCTCCGTGCTCGCGCGCACCCGCTACTTCCTCGAATGGAGCCGTTCCAGCGCGGCGACGGCGCTCGACGACGACCAGTTCGCGGCGGCGCTGCGCGTCGACTGCGGCACCAGCGTCGAGGCGAACGAGAGCGTCCCGGCGGCGTTCGCGACGGCGGCACGATTCATGACGAATCCGACACGCGCGCTGTGTTTCGCCGCGTCGCTCGGCGGCGACACCGACACGATCGCGGCGATCACCGGCGCGATTCTCGGTGCCCAGTACGGCCCCGACGCCTTCTGCGAGGACAAGCGCGTCCCCGTCGTCACGCGTCTCAAGGACATCAACCGGCTCGACATCGACTCCACCGCCATCGGCCTGGTCCGCCTGCGGCTGGCGACGATGCAGTGATGCGCCCCTCTCCGGATGCTCCTTCCACCTTGTCCGCCGAGCTGGAAGAAAGGTCACGCTAAACCCCTTCAAAACGTGACCTTCTTTCCAGCTTGTCCGGCAAACTGGAAGGAAGATCACGCCCGAGACCCCCGAAACATGTCCCGGCTTCCAGTTCGTCCGGAAAATTGGAAAGAAGGTCACGCTTGAGACCCCTGAAACATGACCCTGCTTCCAGCTTGTCCGGCAAACTGGAAGGGAGGTCACGCCGGGCTCCTCCGGAACATGACCTTGCTTCCAGTTCGTCCGGAAAGACGCACGAAACGCCTGTGACAAACGCGGCGGAAACGGGCATAATTGGGAGACGGCCGATCTGATCAACGGAGAGACGGACGGCCGCAAAAAGGAAGAAAAACTCAACGAAGAGGATGATCTGATGAACCGTCATGTAAGCCGCCGCAGGGCGGTGCCGACCCGTACGCTCGAGCAGGTCATGGGGGCGCCCGCCGCCGCAATGACCGCCCGGACCGCCAGGCTGCTGCGCCGCACGGCCCGGAAGGCAGCGCTCGCGAAGGCGACGCGCCGCTACCGTGTCGGCGTCTGACCGGACAACAATAATCGTGCGAATCATGCGAACGGACTCGCACGATTCGACCCAATCGTGCACGGCACGCACGCCAATCAAAGACCCCGAGTAGCCATTCACGTCATGTGAATCGTCTAACTCGTCAATTATCCGACGGTGCGGAACGCGGCGCCACGAGCCGCGAACCGCACCGTCCTGTTTGGAAAGGCAGAACCCAACCCATGCTGGAACAGCAACCCCCGTACGTCGCCGCCGAAGACCGCTACGACAAGCTCGAGTACCGTCGCTGCGGCGACAGCGGCCTCAAGCTGCCGCCGGTCAGCTTCGGCCTGTGGCACAACTTCGGCGACCTGACGCCGATGGCGCAGATGAAGTCGATCATCTTCACGGCGTTCGACAACGGCATCACCTACTTCGACATCGCCGACAACTACGGTCCGGAACCGGGCCAGGCGGAACGCAACTTCGGCGAGATCCTGCACCGCCACATGGCGCGCCACCGCGACGAGATGGTCATCTCGTCGAAGGCCGGCTACGAGATGTGGTTCGGCCCGTACGGCGACCTCGGTTCCCGCAAGCACCTGCTCGCCGGCCTCGACCAGAGCCTGCAGCGGCTCGGTCTCGACTACGTCGACATCTTCTACCATCACCACATGGATTCGTCGACGCCGCTCGAGGAGACGATGGGCGCGCTCGCGCAGGCCGTCCACTCCGGCAAGGCGCTCTACGTCGGCCTGTCGAACTACGACGGCCCGACGATGGCCAAGGCCGCCGAGATGCTCCACGAGATGCACGTGCCGTTCATCATCAACCAGAACCGCTACAACATCCTCGACCGCACCGTCGAGCACAACGGCCTGCTGGACGCGTGCGGCCAGCTCGGCAAGGGACTCGTCACGTTCTCCCCGCTCGAGCAGGGCCTGCTGACCGACCGCTATCTCAACGGCATTCCGGCCGACAGCCGCATTGCGCACGATCCGCGCTTCCTGTCGAAGGCGGACCTCACCGAGTCGCGCCTGCAGCAGATCCGCGACCTCAACGCGATCGCCGCCGACCGCGGCCAGACGCTCGCCGAGATGGCCGTCGCGTGGCTGCTCGCCCACAAGGAAGTCACGTCGGTCCTCGTTGGCGCCTCGAAGCCGTCCCAGGTCCTCGACGACCTGCGCGGCATCCAGAACACGACGTTCTCCGACGACGAGCTCGCGAAGATCGACGAGATCGCCGGCCGCTGAGGCCCGGTAGAAGCGCCCTGGCGCCCTGGCGCCCTGGCTCCCTGGAAGGGAGCTGCCGAGCGGAGCGAGGCTGAGGGTCGACCGCACGACGTCGCGAAGCGACGAGTGCGCGCTGGAACGCAAGAAGTCCCGTAGAACTCTGGTTCTACGGGACTTTTCAACTTCCAGCGCGTCCGCGCGCCTTCGGCGCGACGGCCGGTCGACCCTCAGGCTCGCTGCGCTCGCCAGCTCCCTTCCAGGGAGCCGAGTGGGGTTGCGTTCCTGCGGAAAAGTGTTACCGCATCATCTCCTCGTAGATGCGCTTGCAGTCGGGGCAGACGGGATACTGGCTCGGGTCGTGCTTGGGGACCCAGACCTTGCCGCAGAGGGCGACGACCGGACGGCCGGTCATGCGGGACTCGGCGATGCGCTCGCGGGACACGTAGTGGGCGAAGCGGTCGGCGTCGCCGTTGTCGGACCGGCGGGTCTGCTCCTCTTCCTTCGGACGCTCGAGCACGGCCGTGCCGGTCGACGAATCCGGGTTGGCGGACGGATCCATCGGATCGTCGCCGCCGAAGTTGCGGATGGTCGTGCCGACGGGCGCATCGTTCAGAATTTCATCACCAATCAAGTCGCTGGCAAACATCATTACTCCTCTAAATTATTCGCTCGTTCCACTATAAAGCCGTCCGTCTCCGCCGCCGAGCCCACCCACGAAACCTCCGCAACTAGAGAATAACTAGAAAAATTGTAGCCGCTCGCCGCCGCCGGCCAGCGGCCGCGGCGCCGGCGAGTGTTGCACGGTCGCCGGCGGACGTTTCGCGGCCGCTGCCGACTGGTTCACGGTTGCCATCGCCTGCCTCGCAATTGCCCGCGACTTGCGCAACCACTGGCAACGACTGGCGAAACGGGCAGTGGGACGGCTAGGCTTGGCCGCATGACTATTGCTGTATGCCCCGGGTCGTTCGACCCTGTGACGAACGGCCATCTCGACGTCATCATGCGCTGTGCGAAGCTGTTCAGCGAGGTGCACGTCGTCGTCGCCGTCAACGCCGCGAAGACGCCGCTGTTCACCGAAGAGGAGCGGGTCTCCATCATCCGCCGCGCGCTGGAAGACGCCGGCATCGAGAACTTCACCGTCGCGTCGACCGACGGCCTGATCACCGACTACTGCCGCCAGGTCGGCGCCGAGGTCATCGTCAAGGGCCTGCGGCAGAACGGCGACTACGAGGCGGAGCTCGGCATGGCGCTCGTCAACCGCAAGCTCGCCGGCGTCGAGACACTGTTTCTGCCGGCCGACCCGATCCTCGAGCACATCTCCAGCTCCGTCGTCAAGGACGTCGCGCGGCACGGCGGCGACGTCACCGGCATGGTACCGGACGAAGTCGTGCCGATGCTGGCGCGGCTGCTGCTGTAAATTCATCTCCCGATGTCGCGAGGCCGGGCCCGGAGGCCGGCCTCGCGACATCGGGAAGAGGGCCGGCGGGCGGCAGAACAATTCGAAAATCGTCGCGCAGTGGCGTAGGCTGGTGGGAAACGACGGCGAAGGAGTTCGGATGAGCGATGTCAATCCACGCAAGCACTGGCGGGACGATCCTTCCGCCGACGACGTGACGAACGAGACGAGGCGACCGGGCGGCCAGACGGCGGCAATGAACGATTCGTCCGCCGCGGGCATGTCCGGCGATCCGGCCGACTATGGCGCGTCCGGCAATGTCGCCGGCCAGCGGTTCAGCATGCAGCAGCTGCCGGACCTGCGCGAGAACAGGCGCGCCGACGACGACCTCGCCGAGGCCGGCGACGACGAGATCGCGCGCAACCGCGCCGAATTCACGACCGTCTACGACATCATCGACGCGCTCGAGGAGAAGCTCGAGGAGGCCAAGGGCACCGTCTTCTCCCCCGGCGTCGTCAAGATCGACCGCGACGAGTTCACCGAGCAGCTCGAATCGCTCAAGTCGAAGCTGCCGGTGCAGCTCGAGCGCGCGTCGGCGCTGATGCGCGAGGCCGAGCACCGGCTCGAGACGGCGCAGTCGCAGGCCAACGTCATCATCACGACGGCGCAGAGCCGCTCGGCCGACATGGTCAAGGAGGCCCAGCAGCAGGCGCAGATCCTCGCCGGGCACGAGCACGTCACCGAGATCGCGCGGCAGAAGGCGCGGCAGATCCTCGACGAGGCGCAGGCCAAGGCCGACAAGCTGACGCACGGCGCCGACCGCTACTGCATCACGATGATGGAGGAACTGCAGGGCCAGCTCGGCAAGTACAGCCACGACGTGCAGTCGGGACTCACCGTCCTCAAGGACCGCCAGCAGGAAGCGTCCGAGGACCTGCCGCACCTGCAGCCCGGCGACTACCCGCAGGGGTGAGGCCCCGGGATCTGGTGGCGCGGACGAATCGTCCCAGAATCGTTCCATGCGACGCGGGCTCTCCGGACTCGCGGCCCAACCCGCCCCGGCTCACTTTCAGACCACTTTTCACCCGCTTTTCAGCCCACTTTCGGTCGCCTTCGGCGACGGCTCCCGCCAGCGGGAGCCAGGACAGACACAAAAGGAAGAACACGATGGCACGTATCCAATTCACCGACTGGACGATTCCGGTTGCGCAGGTCGGCAGCCGGCCCGGGCAGACGAAGGAGATCGACCAGGAGTTTCCGGCGCCGGAAGGCATCGGCGACACGATCGTCGGCGTCAAGCCGGGCGCGCCGGTGCACGTCGCCGGACAGTTCGACTCGATCGTCGACGGCCTCATCTTCACCGGCACGCTGACGGCGCCGGTCGACGCCGTCTGCGCCCGCTGCGACGTCGACCTGTCGCGCGACTTCGCCGAGCAGGTCACGGCGTTCTTCCCCTACGAGAACAAGGGCGAGGACCTCGCCGCCGGCAAGGACGACGAGGAGACCGAGATCATCGCCGGCGAGGAGGAGAGCGGCGACCTGTATCCGCTGCTCGACAACGGATCGTTCGCCGACATCGAGCCGCTGATCCGCGACACGTTCGTCACGGCGCTGCCGCTGCAGATGCTGTGCCGCCCCGACTGCAAGGGCCTGTGCCCGCAGTGCGGCGCCGATCTCAACGAGGAACCCGCCCACGTCCACGACGTCGTCGACCCGCGCTTCGACGCCCTCGCTGCGCTGAAGGCCCAGCTGGAGCAGCAGGAGAAGTGATCTTTCTTCCGACTTGCGGCTGAAACAGAAGGAAAGTCAGGCCGCGCCGGTTTGTACAAGGGGTGCGTTAGACTTGCCGATTGCTTAAGCTCATATTTGTTCGAACGAAACAGAGGAAACGAAAATGGCACTGCCTAAGTACAAGACCTCGCGCGCGAATACGCATTCTCGCCGCTCCAACTGGAAGGCCCAGGCCGTCCCGACCATCGAGTGCAAGAACTGCGGCGCCCCGACGATGGCGCACGTCGCCTGCCCGTCCTGCGGCGCCTACCGCGGCCGCACCTACAGCGAGGCCGTCCGCGCGTCCTACTCCAAGTGAGCGGACCGCTAGCGTAGCTTGAGAAACCCCACCGTCGACGGGCGGTGGGGTTTCGCATTTTTTCGAACGATTCTCCCGCCATTCTCCGTTCCCCGGACTTCCTTCCCGGATGTCATCCAATGCGGCGCGAAATCACGGGCCGGAGTGATTGGCATGAATCGTACTAGAATGGACGATTGGTACAAATTAGAAGGGGATGTCCACGACCGCGGGACGACGGACGGCAGGCGACAGGCCGGCCGATCGTGCCAATCTAGACGAAGAAGAACCGATGACAAAGCACAATCACACCGGCAAAGACGACCGGATCAAGGCGGCCGCCACCGAACTCACCGGCGGCGAGGCCGACCATCTCGACAGCGCGGGGCACGACGTCGCGGCGGCGACCGAGCTGTTCGAGGCCCTCGGCACGACGATCGAGCCCGACCTGCTCGTCGAGGCGCTGACACACCGTTCCTTCTCCCACGAACATCCCGGCGTCAAGAACTATGAACGGCTCGAGTTCCTCGGCGACGCCGTGCTCGAGCTCGTCTCGACCGAGACGCTGTTCAAGACGCATCCCGACATGACGGAAGGCCAGCTCGCGAAGATGCGCGCGAAGGCCGTCTCGGAAGAATCGCTGTCGAAAATCGCCCGCGAGAAGCTGCATGTCGGCCCGTACATCCTGCTCGGCCACGGCGAGTCCGACCAGGGCGGCGCCGACAAGAGCTCGATCCTGTGCGACATCGTCGAGGCGCTGATCGGCGCGACGTTCGTCGAGTACGGCATCGACGGCGCCCGCGCGGTCGTCCACCGGCTCGTCGACGACACGCTCGTCGAAGTCGCGACCGAGGGTCCGGCGCTCGACTGGAAGACGTCGCTGACCGTCAAGGCGCACGACATGGGCCTCGGCGAGCCGCACTACCGCATGTCGGTGTCCGGCCCCGAATATGCGCAGGAGTTCATGGCGCAGGCGCTGCTGGGCGATTCGTCCGAAATCTTCGGCATCGGCACCGGATCGTCGAAGCGCAAGGCCCAGCTGGCCGCCGCCGAGCAGGCGTGGAAGGTCCTCGACGAACGCGAGGCCGAGCGGAGGCACTGACTGTCGGCTGTCTCGCGGAGGCCTCCGGCCTCCACTCGCCAGCCGGCGATCGCCACGCGATCGCGTCGACCCTCAGGCCGCTTCGCGGCCAGCCCCCTTCCAGGGGGCTTTTTTCCATTTTCGGTCTTCTCCTCTGCCCTCAGGCTCCGGCGGCATCGTTTCAGAAACGGCGCCAGCATGTGGTCATGGGCGTTTTCTCCCCGTCGCTCTTCCGTTAGGATGGGGCTTCACTTGGGGCGCCGCGGCGCCCCGTTCATCGGAAGCAATCGACGGGACTACTCGGGGAGGAGAGCACAGTGGCACCCACACCTTTGCAGGCATTCAGCGGGGTCGCGAAAGTCGGCCCGAAGACCGGCGCGAACGGCACTGCCGACGCCGCCAACGGCAACGCGGCCGGCGAGACGATGACCGGAGCCAAGGCGCTGATCCGCTCGCTGGAGTGCCTCGGCGTCAAGGACGTCTTCGGCATTCCCGGAGGCGCCATCCTGCCCGTCTACGACGCCATCGACGACGAGACGAAGTTCCGCTTCATCCTGTGCCGCCACGAGCAGGCGGCCGGTCACGCGGCGGAAGGCTACGCCGTCGCGACCGGCGAGGTCGGCGTGTGCATCGTCACCTCCGGCCCCGGCGCGACGAACATCATCACCGCCATCGCCGACGCCAACATGGATTCCATCCCGATGGTCGTCATCACCGGCCAGGTCGGCGTCAACTCGATCGGCACCGACGCGTTCCAGGAAGCCGACATCGTCGGCGCGACCTACCCGGTCTCCAAGCATTCCTACCTCGTGACGAACGCCGACGACATCCCGCGCGTGCTCACCGAGGCGTATCACATCGCCAACACCGGTCGCCCCGGTCCCGTCGTCGTCGACCTGACGAAGACGGCGCAGACCGGCACGACGACGTTCACGTGGCCGCAGGAGATGATCCTGCCCGGCTACCATCCGACGACGAAGGCGCACGGTCGCGTCCTCGACGAGGCCGCCCGGCTGTTCCAGCGCAGCTTCCGGCCGGTGCTGTACGTCGGCGGCGGCGCCGTGCGCTCGGACGCCGGCGCCGAGGTCAAGGCGCTCGCCGACCTCACCGGCGCGCCGGTCGTCACGACGCTGCCGGCCCGCGGCATCATCCCGGACAGCGACCCGAAGAACCTCGGCATGCTCGGCATGCACGGCACGATCGCCGCGACCGGCGCCGTGCAGAAGTCGGACCTGCTCGTCGCGATCGGCGCCCGCTTCGACGACCGCGTCACCGGCAACCTGGAAACGTTCGCGCCGAACGCGCGCGTCATCCACATCGACATCGACCCGGCCGAGATCGGCAAGAATCGCGTTCCCGACATCCCGATCGTCGGCGACGCCAAGACCGTGCTCGATGACCTGATGCCGAAGATCGAGCGGCAGCATGCCGAGTTCGGCAAGCCGAACCTCGAGACGTGGTGGAAGATCGTCGGCGAGCTGCGCGACGACTATCCGGTCGCCTACGCCGAACCGACCGACGGGTCGCTGGCGCCGCAGTGGGTCGTCGAGCAGCTGAGCAAGCTCAACCCGGCGGACACGATCTGGGTCTCCGGCGTCGGACAGCACCAGATGTGGGCGAGCCAGCTCATCGACTTCGAGCAGCCGCACGACTGGATTTCCAGCGGCGGCCTGGGCACGATGGGCTTCGGCCTGCCGGCCGCGATCGGCGCCAGCATCGCGTCGGAACGATTCTTCCACAGCGAGAAGCCCGTGTGGCTCGTTGACGGGGACGGATCGTTCCAGATGACCTCGGAAGAACTGGCCACGGCGTTCCAGGAAGGCACGCCGATCAAGATCGCGCTGCTCAACAACTCCGTCTACGGCATGGTCCGCCAGTGGCAGACGCTGTTCTACGGCCAGCACTACTCGGCGACGAACCTCGACGACGGCGAGCCGCAAGGCGTGCCGATGGCCGGCGTGCCCGATTTCGTCAAGCTCGCCGAGGCCTACGGATGCGTGGGACTGCGGGCGTTCACGCAGGAAGAGGCGATCGAGGCGATCAACAGGGCGAACGAGATCAACGACCGGCCAGTGCTCGTCGAGTTCCGTGTCTGGAAGGACGCGCTCGTCATGCCAATGGTCGCCGCCGGCGCCTCGAACGACGACGTCTCCTACATGCCGGGCGTGCATCCGCTGCACCGGGCGGCCGGCGCAGCCGGCACCGACGGCGCGGCCGACACCGGCAACGCGGCCGACACCGCCGGCGACACGACCGCCGACGAACGGCGCTGACGAATGGACGATTCAGGAAAGGACCGCAGGATCATGGCACAGCACTATCCCGCCTCGCAGCCGGGTTCGCGCCGGCACACGCTGTCGGTGCTCGTCGAGAACCGGCCGGGCGTCCTCGCCCGCATCGCCGGCCTGTTCGCGCGCCGCGCGTTCAACATCAACTCGCTGTCGGTCTCCCCGACCGAACGGCCCGACATCTCCCGCCTCACGGTGACGGCCGACGTCGAGGAAGTCCCGCTCGAGCAGATCATCAAGCAGCTCAACAAGCTGCTGCATGTCCTGAAGATCGTCGACCTCGACTCCGAGACGACCGTCGAGCGCGAGCTCGTGCTGATCAAGGTCGCCGCCGACGAGTCGAACCGCTCCGACGTGCTGGAAATCGTGCGGCTCTTCCGCGTCAACGTCGTCGACGTCCATCCCGAGTCGCTGACGATCGAGGCCACCGGCGCCAACGGCAAGCTCGACGCGCTGCTCGGCCTGCTGGGGCACTACGGCATCATCGAGCTCGTCCGCTCCGGCACCGTCGCGATGACCCGCGGCCCGAAGGCCCTGAGCGAAAAGGTCATCGGCAGCGAGATCAAGGGTCGGTAGCGAGGAGCTCCCTGGAAGGGAGCTGGCCGCGAAGCGGCCTGAGGATCGACCGTGCGACGTCGCGAAGCGACGAGCGCGCGCTGGAACGCAAGGGAGCCTCGTAGGACACCGGTTCTACGAGGCTCCCTTGCGTTCCAGCGCGTCCGCGCGCCTTCGGCGCGACGGCCGGTCGACCCTCAGTCTCGCTTCGCTCGACAGCTCCCTTCCAGGGAGCTCCTCTTGTCCGGAGAGTCGTTGCCGCTTGTCGAAAATATTGAATACGCTGACGGGTATGAACAACGCACCGCAGCAAGACCTCATCGAGGCCGCCGTCGAGCCGGGGCTGGCCAACGCCGCCGCCGGCCTGAGGGTCTATGACACCGCTTCCCATGACATCTCGGCGTTCACGCCGATCAATCCGGGCGAAGTGGGCATCTATGTCTGTGGCGCGACGGTCCAGAGCTCGCCGCACATCGGCCACATCCGCGCGGCCGTCGCCTTCGACATCATCCGTCGCTGGTTCATGAAGCTCGGCTACCGGGTCACGTTCATCCGCAACGTCACCGACATCGACGACAAGATTCTCGACAAGGCCGCCGCGAACGGCCAGCAGTGGTGGAATCGTGCCTATGTGTACGAACGCGAGTTCACCGAGGCCTACAACGAGCTCGGCGTGCTGCCGCCGACCTACGAGCCGCGCGCGACCGGGCACATGATGGACATGATCGCCCTGATCCAGCGGATCATCGACAACGGCCACGCGTACGTCGTGCGCGACGAGCACGGCGAGCCGACCGGCAACGTCTACTTCGACGTCGCCAGCTGGCAGGACTACGGCGAGCTGACTCACCAGAAGGAAAATTCGAACGATTCTTCCGTCCCTGTCGGCGCCGGCGAGCCGGACGAGGCCGCGAAGATCGCCGACCTGATGGGCCCGTCGGTCGACGCGACCGGCAGCGACAAGTACAATCCGGTCGATCCGGCCGACCTGTCCGACGACAAGCGCGACGTGCGCGACTTCGCGCTGTGGAAGGCGCCGAAGGACACCGATCCGCAGTCGGCCCGCTGGCCGTCGCCGTTCGGCGTCGGCCGCCCGGGCTGGCACATCGAATGCTCGGCGATGTCGCACCGCTATCTCGAGGGCAAGTTCGACATCCACGGCGGCGGACTCGACCTGCGATTCCCGCACCACGAGAACGAAATGGCGCAGACGAAGGCCGCCGGCTACGAATCGGCCGCCCGCTGGATGCATTCGGCGTGGGTGACGGCCAAGGGCGAGAAGATGAGCAAGTCGCTCGGCAACGGCCTGTCCGTGCCGGCCGTCCTCGCCGAGCATCCGGCATGGGTGGTGCGCTACGCGCTCGGCGGCGTGCAGTACCGCTCGATGCTCGAATGGTCCGACCAGACGCTCGCCGAGGCGAACGCCGCCTACGAGCGCGTGACGAACTTCATCAACCGCGCCGGCGACCTCGTCGGCCAGCCGGCGCGCGAGGAAGTCGCGGCCGTCGCCGCCGACGACCTGCCGGCCGACTTCGTCGACGCGATGAACGACGACTTCAACGTCTCCGGCGCCCTCGCCGCGATCTTCTCCGCCATCCGCCGCGGCAACACCGCGCTGGACGCGGCCGAGCCGGCCGACGACGTGCGTTCGACGCTGCTCGCGGTGCGCGCGATGCTGGACACGCTCGGACTCGACCCGCTCGCGGAGCCGTGGGCGGCGGACGAATCGTCCGAAGCCAACGACGTGCTCGACAGGCTGATTGCCGCGCAGCTCGAGGCCCGCCAGCAGGCGCGCAAGGCGAAGGACTTCGCGAAGGCCGACGCCATCCGCGACGAACTGACCGCCGCCGGCATCGTGATCGAGGACACTCCCCAGGGCCCCACCTGGTCGCTGTCCTGACGGTGCAGACCCCCTCTTCAGAGGGGGTCGAAACTCCGCAGGAGTTTCGGTGGGAGTCCGCGGGCGGCACGCCCGCGTCCGGGACTCCCACCGCTTCGCGGCGTTGCCGCTCAGCGACTCCCTCTCAAGAGGGAGTTGACGCGGAGATTTACCAACTCTACCCACCGTGCCCTTTCGCCGGTCGATTGATTGGCCTAGGCTCCAAATGGAACCTGTCCACCTACCATCGGGGGATTATGACGAAACCGGAAGTGCTTGTCCTTCAGCACGTACCGTGGGAACGCCCCGGCCGCATTCTCGACTGTCTCGAGGAATGCGAGATGCCGACGCAGATCCTGGACATTGCCGGCAGCAAGAAGCCCGACCTGCCCGACTTCGACGAGGTCGCCGGCCTCGTCGTCATGGGCGGTCCGATGTCGGCCGACGATGTCGACCACTACCCCGGTCTCAAGGCCGAATCCAAGCTGATCCGCGCGGCCGTCGCCGTCGGCAAGCCGGTGCTCGGCGTCTGCCTCGGCCACCAGCTCGTCGCCACGGCGCTTGGCGCCAAGCTCAAGAAGAACGCCGTGACCGAAATCGGCGTCGGGCCCGTCAAGCGCGTCGGCAAGCACGATTTCCTCGACATCTGGGGCAAGCAGGCGCCGGTGCTCAACTGGCACTCCGACTGCGTGACGCTGCCCGAGCACGCCGAGCTGCTCGCCCGATCCGCCGACACGAAGGTGCAGGCGTTCCGCTTCGGCTCCGCGCTCGGCCTGCAATTCCATCTCGAGGTCACGCCGCAGCTGCTCGAGGAGTGGCTCGACGAACCGTCGATGGTCAAGCAGCTCAAGGCCGCCGGCGGCACGAAGAGCGGCCTGCGCGACGCCTTCGCCGCTTCCTACGCCGACATCTCGGCGCTCGCCGAATCGACGTTCTCCGGCTTTGCCGCCCGCTGCAACACGTACGCCAAGGCGCTGCAGGGCTGATCTCCGGGTTCGTGACATCGGGCGGACTCGCCTTTCCCGCGCTCCAACTACAGTGAAGACCATGCCTACTTATGATCTTGGTCTGGAACACGTGTCGCTTCAGTTCGCGACGAAGACGATTTTCACCGACGTGACGCAAGGCGTCTTCGAAGGCGACCGGATCGGGATCGTCGGCAAGAACGGCGACGGCAAGTCGACGCTGCTTCACCTGTTCCGCGGCACGCAGGACCCCGATTCCGGCCGCGTGACAAAGCGCAACGGCCTGACGTTCGGCATGCTCGACCAGCGCGACGAACTCGACGACGCGATGACGGTACGGCAGGCCGCGCTCGAGAACCGCGCCGACTACGAATGGGCGGCCGAGACGCGCTCGCGCGAGATCGTCGAGGCGCTGCTCGGCGGCATCAACCTCGACGCGACGGTCGGCTCGCTCTCCGGCGGCCAGCGTCGCCGCGCCGACCTCGCCCGCCTGCTGCTGCGCGACTGGGACATCCTCGCGCTCGACGAGCCGACCAACCACCTCGACGTCGTCACGATCCACTGGCTCGCCGAGCACCTGAAGAACCGCTGGCCGAAGGGCACCGGCGCGCTGCTGCTCGTCACGCACGACCGCTGGTTCCTCGACGAGGTCTGCGAGTCGATGTGGGAAGTGCACGATGGCGAGATCGAGCCGTTCGAGGGCGGCTATTCGGCGTACATGCTGCAGCGCGTCGAGCGCGACCGCCAGGCCGACGTGCGCGAGACGAAGCGCCGCAACCTCGCCCGCAAGGAACTCGCGTGGCTGTCCCGCGGCGCCCGCGCCCGCTCGACGAAGCAGAAGTTCCACGTGAAAGCTGCCCGCGAGCTCATCGCCGACGTGCCGCCGATGCGCAACGAGCTCGTGCTCAAGCAGATGGCCACGTCGCGCCTCGGCAAGACCGTCATCGACCTCGTCGACGTCACGCAGGTCTTCGCGAAGGAACAGGGCGTCGACGCCGGCGCCAGCCTCTCCGCCATCGACCCCGACGTCGCCGCCGACATGGCCGCGATGGAAGCCGAGTCGTCGCTCGAGAACTCGCAGCCGGTCGACATCGTCCCGTCGCTCATCCCCGAGCCGCACGTCTACGGCTCGGTGACGATCTCGGTCGACTCGCCGGACGATCCGCGCCTGCTCTCCGCGCACGGCATTGAGAACCCGCGCAACGAGGAGAACCACACCGGCCGGATGAATTCGGCGCCCGGCTCGGTCGCCAACGCCACGGCCGGCACCGCGACCAGTGCGAAGGGCGCGGACAGCGACGAGGCGGACGAATCGTTCAATCTTCAGAACGTCACGGCGGCGCAGGACGTCACCGTCACCGGCCGCAAGATTCTCGACAACCAGACATGGCTGATCGGACCGGGCGACCGGTTCGGCATCGTCGGGGCGAACGGCGCCGGCAAGTCGACGCTGCTCAAGATCCTCGACGGCACGCTGACGCCGACGGCCGGCCACGTCACGATCGGCAAGACGGTCAAGTTCGCCGTGCTGTCGCAGCGGCTCGACGAGCTCGAGAAGCTCGGCAAGTACAAGATCAAGGAAGTGCTGAGCCGCTACAAGCCGAGCTACATCGTCGACGGCAAGGAAGTGACGCCGGGACAGCTGATGGAGCGGCTCGGCTTCGAGTCGGCGCAGCTGATGACGCCGATCAGGGACCTTTCCGGCGGCCAGAAGCGCCGCATGCAGCTGCTGCTCATCCTGCTCGACGAGCCGAACGTCCTGATCATGGACGAGCCGGGCAACGATCTCGACACCGACATGCTCGCCGTCATGGAGGACCTGCTGGACACGTGGCCGGGCACGCTGATCGTCGTCTCGCACGACCGCTACCTGCTCGAGCGCGTCACCGACCAGCAGTTCGCGCTGATCGGCGGCCAGATCCGCCACCTGCCCGGCGGCGTCGACGAGTATCTCGAGATCGTCGACGAGCTCGCCCGCGGCGGCGACCCGCTCGGGCTCGGTTCGGCCGGCGGTTCGGCTTCGTCGACGAATCATTCGAATTCGAACGATTCGCACGATTCGTCCTCGTCCGCAGCCAATGGCGCGGCGGCGTCCAGCAGCGGTTCGGCGGGCGAATCGGCAAAGCCGAAGCTCAGCGGCAAGGAGTTCACGAAGGTCAGCAAGCGCATCTCGGCGATCGAGCGCAAGCTCGGCAAGCTGCGCGAACAGCGCGAATCCCTCGAGGAGCGCATGGCCGCCGCGAACCCGAGCGACTACGAAAACCTCAACGCCCTCAACGGCGAACTGCAGGCCCTGAACAACGAATCGAACGCCCTCGAGGAAGAGTGGCTGACGCTGAGCGAGGAACTGGAGTAGCCCCTTCCGGAGTAGCCTCTCCCGGAGAAGTCCCTAGACGGGAGCTCTTTTTGGTGTCACGAACCCGGGTCGCCGGCCCGGGTTCGTGACACCCGGGGAGCAAACAGGCACGGCGAGTCGGATTGACGGAAAACCTGTACCAAGCTATTCTTTCCTGTATCGGGATTGTTCACTCCCACGACAGCGAGGCCGCGTGGAGATTGTTCGTCCCGGAACTGTATCCACCTTTTTGCACACGGGAAAACGATTGGCATGGGAGCCTATACCTATACCGAACAAGTCGCCGAGGACTTGAAGCGGCAAATAACGAACGGCGAGCTGCGGCCGGGACAGAAGATGCAGTCGGAATCGCGTCTGGCCGAGGCCTATCACGTCTCGCGCAACACGGTGCGTCGCGCGCTCGACCAGCTGCGCCAGGCCAACCTCATCGACAAGCGCAACGGGTCGGGCAGCTACGTGACGTTCGAAGGCGCCGCGATGGGCGACGCGGCGAGCTGGACCGACGCGACGGTGCGCTCGGGCACGCCGACGACGACCGAACTCATCAGCCTCGAACTCGTGAACCGTCCGGCCATGCTGGACGGCAAGAGCGACGAGGCCGAGTTCTATCGCATCTGCCGTCGCCGCAAGCTGCAGGACCATCCCGTCTCCCTCGAAACGTCGTTCCTGCCGGCGACGACGGCGCTGCGCGAGATCATCTCGGCGCACGGCGGCCTCATCGACGGCTCGATCTACCACACGGTCAGCGCCGCCGGCATGGCGCCGCTCTCCGGCCACCTCGACGTCTCCGCGAAGGCGATCGGCGACGACGCCGCCAAGCTGGACGCCTCCCCCGCCGACGTCTTTCTCTTCTCCCGGCGGTTCAACTACCGGCTGCACGGCGTCCTCGTCGAGTACGTCGAGTCGTTCCTGGACCCGCGGCACTTTTCCATCCACGTGACGATCAATGGAGGCCAATCATGACGACCCATCTTCCTTCCGCCGATCCCGGGTACCGCGAGCGCGTGCTGCGCGGTGCCCGCGGCGCGCTGACGGGCCTGGCGCTCGGCGACGCGCTCGGCATGCCGACGCAGAGCATGTCGGCGGAGCAGATCGACGAATATTACGGCGGTCCCATTCACGGCCTGCTCGACGCCGTGCCGGAGCAGCCGATCGCGCCGGGGATGAAGGCCGGCGCCGTGACCGACGACACCGAGCAGGCGTTCGTGCTGGCCCGCCGGCTCATCGAGGGCGATGGCGACCTCGACAACGCGCAGTACGCCCGCGACCTGCTGGACTGGGAAGCGAAGATGAAGGCGAAGGGCTCGCTCGACCTGCTCGGCCCGTCGACGATGGCGGCGCTGCATGCGCTCGAGGAGGGTGTCTCCATCGAGGACACCGGCAAGCTCGGCACGACGAACGGCGGCGCGATGCGCGCCGCGCCGATCGGCATCGCGTTCGCGCCATCGGCTCCCGACCGGCTGCTGGCGCGGATGGCGCGCGAATCGTGCCTCGTCACCCACAACACCGTGCAGGGCATCCAGGCGACGATGCTCGTCGCCGCCGCCGTCAGCTTCGGCATCGAGGGCGTCGACGATCCGCTGCGGCATGCCGTCGAGTACGTCGAGCAGTCGCATGTCCGCGCGCACTGGTCGGCGAAGGCGTCGGTGCTGCGGCGCGTGAGGACGTGGCTGCGCTGGGCGACGGCGGGCGACGGCGCGAGCGTGACGACGGCACGGTTCGCCGACGCGCTGCAGTACGACTGCGGCACGAGCGTCGAGTCGAGCGAGTCGGTCGCCGCGGCGTTCGCGATCGTCGCGAGGTTCGGGAACGATCCGACCGAGGCATTGTGTTTCGCGGCGTCGCTGGGCGGCGACACGGACACGATGGCCGCGATGGCCGGCGCGATGCTCGGCGCCCAGCACGGCCCCGAAGCCTTCGACGAGGCGATGCGCACGCAGGTCACCGGCCAGCTGCTCGCCGACAATGGCCTCGACCTCGATGCCACGGCGCAGGCGCTCGGCGAGATACGGCTCGCCACGCTGTGCTGATACACGTACAATCAATTTCGCCGACAACGAAAACGCCACGATTCCGGTCCGCGAAGGGCGGTCCGGAATCGCCGGCCATCACGAATCACCACGGGACACCAACAAGGAAGTTGCATCGAACATGGGCAATCGCGTCATTTCACTGGGACAGATCATCGTCGACATCGCGATGGACGTCGACCACGTGCCGGCGCCCGGCCAGGACGAGTTCGCCACGGACCACCATTTCTACGTGGGCGGCAGCTACAACACGCTCCAGGCCGTGCGGCAGATGGATGTCGACGCCGCGTGGGGCGGCCAGCTCGGCACCGGGCCGATGGCGACGATGGTGCGCGAGCAGATCGCGCGGTCGGGCATCGACCATGTCGGGCGAATCGTTCCCGACGAAGACACCGGCTTCTGCGTGGCGATGATCGACGCGAGCGCCGAACGCACGTTCGTGTCCACCCGCGGCGCGGAGGCACACGGCGACGCGACGGCGTTCGCCGGCATCGAGCCGCAGGCCGGCGACGTCGTGCACATCAGCGGCTACACGCTGACGCATCCGGTCGCCGCGGGACTGAAGGCGTTCCTCGAACGGACGATGCAGCGCGACTTCCTCGCCGTCTTCGATCCGGGTCCCATCGTCGCCGACCTCGACGACGCGACGCTCGCGACGATGATCGTCTACCGGCCGATCTGGTCGCTCAATGAACGCGAAGTGCGGCTGCTCGCCGACCGGCTCGACGTGCCGGACGTCGCCGCGCTGTCGCAACGACTGCTTGCTCCCGTCATTGCCCGCATCGGCAAGGGCGGAGCCATCGTGGCCCAACCCGACGGCACGACCGTCGCCGTGGAGGGCTTCCCAACCCGCGCCGTCGACACCAACGGCGCCGGGGACTGTCACACCGGCGTATGCTGCGCCGAACTGGTCCGGGGACGGTCGCTCGTCGACGCGACAAGGCTGGCCAACGCCGCCGCGTCGATTGCCGTCACCCGGCACGGTCCCGCAGCATGCCCTACCCGCCAGGAAGCGGAAGAGAAAATCACCCAGGCAACCGCCTGAGCGAAGGAGAAGAACACCATGAGTGATGAAAAAGATTCCCTCATCGAGGACACCGGCATCGACACGATCGCCGAGAAGGACCGCAAGGGCAAGCCGAGCAGCCTGTTCTGGCCGTGGTTCGCCGCCAACATCTCGGTCTTCGGCATGTCATACGGCGCGTGGGCGCTCGGCTTCGGCATTTCGCTGGTGCAGGCGTTCATCGTCAGCGTCATCGGCCTTGTCGTCTCGTTCCTGCTCGTCGGCATCATCTCGATCGCCGGCAAGCGCGGCAACGCGCCGACGATGGTCATCACGCGCGCCACGTACGGCGTCGAGGGCGCGAAGGTCCCGGCCGTGCTCAGCTGGATCGCGACGCTGGGCTGGGGCATCTCGCTGACGACGACGGCCGTGCTCGCGTTCTCGAGCGCGCTCGTCGAGCTCAACTGGATGAGCGCCGTGCCGGCGAGCATCCTGTCCACCATCGTCATCGTCGGCCTCGTGGTCCTCGCGAGCCTGTTCGGCTACGACCTGATCATGAAGTGCCAGCAGGTCATCACGATCGTGACCGGCATCGTCACGCTCGGTTTCTTCGTGCTCGGCTGGAGCCACATCGACTTCCAGGCCATCGCCGACATCCCGTCCGGCTCGCTGCCGGCGATGCTCGGCTGCTGCTTCTTCATCATGACGGGCTTCGGCCTCGGCTGGGTGAATATCGCCGCCGACTACTCGCGCTACCTGCCGCGCAAGTCGTCGAACGCCGGCATCGTCTTCTGGACGACGTTCGGCGCGTCGATCGCCAACATCTTCCTCGTCGGCTACGGCCTGCTGCTCGCCGGCTCGAACGCCGATCTCATGGAAGCCGTCGGCGACAACCCGATCGGCGCCATCTCGTCGATCCTGCCGGCCTGGTACCTCATCCCGTTCACCATCGTCGCGCTGCTGGGCCTGATGTCCGGCGCCATCATGGACAACTACTCGAACGGCCTGGCGCTGCTGAGCTTCGGCATCAAGCTGCCGCGCACCGTCGCCGTCGCCATCACCGCCGTGCTGACCGTGCTCGGCGTCGTCTACATGGGCTTCTTCTCGGAGTCGTTCATCGGCGTCTTCCAGGGCTTCCTGATCACGCTGGGCGTGCCGATGGCCGTCTGGGCCGGCATGTTCGTCGCCGACGTCATCCTGCGCAAGAAGGACTACGACACCGTCGACCTGTACAACCCGAAGGGCCGCTACGGCGCATGGAACGTCAAGTCGTTCGTCATCCTGGGCATCGGCACGATCGTCGGCTGGGGTCTCGTCGTCAACACGGCCGCCGGCTGGCTGAACTGGCAGGGCTACTTCCTCGGCCTGTTCGGCGGCAAGGACGGCACGTGGGCGTCGGCCAACCTCGGCGTCATCGTCGCGCTGGCCATCGGCCTGCTCGGCTCGCTGATCTTCCAGGCGAAGGACATCCGCGAGCAGGAAGCGATCCCGAACCACGAGGAGCCGGTCGCCGAGGAAATCGACCCGGAACCGCTCGCCGACGCGGAGCCGCTCGTCGACGTCCGCTGAGGAATTTTGCACGATTCCCGCGCGCGAATGACACGCGGGAGTCGTGCCCATTGCCAGGCTGAATCAAAGGAGACAGCATGATCCGTGACAACGAATGGCTGGTCGTCATCGACCGGCAGAAGGTGTTCGCCGAGAGCGACTGGTCGACGTGGGCGGTGCCCGACCACAGCTACGACACGACGACCGAAAACTACAGGCGGCTGGCCGAGGCGTTCGGCGACCGCGTGGCGTACACGAGGTACGTCTCGCCCGAGCCGCCCGAGGACGCCTGGGCCGACTACTTCGCCGACTGGCCCGACTTCATCGTGCCGAAGGACCATCCGATGTTCGACTGGACCGACGACACGGCGCCGCTCGTGGAAGGTCACCCGGTCGTCACGAAGACGGTCTTCAGCAAGTGGGGTCCGGAGCTCGCCGACGTGATCCGGGGCGCGAAGAAGATCACCGTGTGCGGCGTGGCCACCGACTTCTGCGTGCTGCAGACGGCGCTCGCCGCCTGCGACGCCGGCATCTCGGTGCGCGTCGCCGCCGACGCCAGCGCCGGCACGTCGCCGGAGAACGCCAAGCTCGCCTGCGACCTGATGAGCCTCTACGCCCCGCTGATCACCGTCACCGACACCGACAGCATCCTCAAGTAACCTGATCCCGGAGGGAACTTTCCCCCTGATGTCGCGGACCCGAGCTCACGGCTCGGGTTCGCGACATTTTTCATATGCCTTTTACATGCCCGGACATCCGCAAGGATGAGGCCGGGGCCGCGTTCATCCTCGAGACCGATGCTGACATGCCCCCGAAGCCGGTAGCTTCGGAAGCATGATTGGGGAACACTGGGGAGTCGTCGCGGCCATGCCGTCGGTCGACGTCGGCGCGGCATGGAAGTCGACGCTCGACGCCGTCATGGGCGTCGGCCTGATGGACGGCTGGCTGCCGACCACCGTATATGTCGCGACGGCGGTGGCGGCCGGACTGCTCGTCGCCGCGCAGCTGCTGCGGCTCCAGGTCGGGCGCCTGCTGGCCGAGCTGCTCGTCGCGGCGCTCGCGGGCGGCGTCGGCGCCGTCGCCGCATGGCTCATCGGCAACAAGTACATGGTCTTCGGCATCTACATGGGCTGGACGATGATCTGGATGATCACGGTGACCGTTGCCGTCGTCGGCTGGGCGATCGCGACCGCCGTCCTCAACCGCGGCTGGCGTCGCGTCGTCGCGATCGTGCTCGTGCCGCTCGCGCTGCTGTCGCTCGCGCTGCGCATCGTCGCCGTCACCGGCCAGTACCGCACCGTCGGCTCGCTGTTCGACTATGGCAGCTACGAATCGTTCGAATCGTTGCACGATTCCTCCGTCAAGGGCACGGCCGCGACGTCCCGCGCCGTCCCGCTGGACGACTGGCTGAAGCAGGTCGCCGACGGCCGCGTGAGCGTGCCGGCCGAGCCGAAGCTCGTCGAGGCGACGATCCCGGCGACCGTCTCCGGCTTCAAGGCGCGGCCGGCCCTCGTCTGGCTGCCGCCGGCGGCGCTCGCCGAGCCGGCCGCGCAGCTGCCCGTCTTCATCATGCTCGCCGGCCAGCCCGGCTCCCCCGGCCGGTTCTTCGACGCGAGCGACGTGCGGCAGCTCGTGACCAAATACGCCGCGACTCACGGCGGCGTGGCGCCGATCATCGTCTCGCCGGACCAGAACGGCGACAACACCGTCAACAGCCTGTGCGCGAACACGACGACGCACGGCGCCGCCGAGACCTACCTGACCGTCGACGTGCCGAACTGGATCCGCCGCCACCTGCCGGTCGCGGCGAGTCCGGACAGCTGGGTCATCGGCGGCTATTCGCAGGGCGGCACGTGCGCCGTCGAGCTCGGCCCGAACCATCCCGACCTGTTCGGCACCGTGCTGTCGATCGGCGCCGAACTGCAGCCGACCGACGGCAACGTCGACGAGATGGTTTCACGTGAATTCAACGGCGACCGGTCCGCCTACGACCGACTCGTGCCGGTCAACGCGATCGCCGCGCACGCGCCATCGACGCAGACGCTCGTCATGGGCTCGGGCGCCGAGGACCGCTACTCGCTCGCCAACATCGGCACGATCGGCGACGCGGCCGCGGCGCACGGCTGGCAGGTCGTCGCGCTCAAGGCCTACGGCACCGCCCACACGTGGAAGGCCGCGAACGCCGTGTTCACGTCGGCGGTCCCATGGCTGTGCGACCGGCTCGGCCTCGGCGGCGACGCGGCCCGGCAGGCCGCCTCCTCCACCGCGAGCGCCGCCACGAACCACTGGTTCGCCGACAATACCGGCATCGAGGTGATCAGGCCATGACCATGCATACGTCCAACCCCGTCGCCGGCGGCGCCCCGCTGCTGCACGACCTGCGCGACTGGACTCGCGGGCGCGCCGTGCCGCTCGTCGTCGTCGCGCTGCTGCTCGCCGTCAACACCGGCTGGTTCCTGTGGTGCGGTCTCGGCCATCATGGCCGCCCGCTCGGGCTGCTGGCCACCGACCTCGCACACCTCGACACCGGCCGGCTGGCACTGTCGCTCGTCCTCGTGCACGGTCCGGCACAGCTGGTCGTCGGCCTGCCGGTCGTCGCGGCCGTGCTGTGCATGGCCACGCCGAAGCTCGGCAACCTGCGCACGCTGCTCGTCGGCGTCGCCAGCGCGGTCGTCGGCACCGCCGTGGGCCTGGCGAGCTGCATGCTCGTCGCCCGGCTGTTCGACGGCGCGACCGGCGCCGTCGACATGCCGTTCACGCTGACGCCGGTGACGCTCGTCGTGGGCGCGCTGATGGCGGCGACGGCGTTCGACGGCGAACTGTGGCGCCGGCGCGTGCGCATCGTCGGCTATTCGGTCATCCTCGTCGTGCTGCTCTACGGCGGCAATCCCGGCGACTACTGCACGCTGATGGCCGCCGTCGCCGGCCAGTTGATCGGCCGCCTGCTCGCCGGCCGGCCCGGCGTCAACGCCGTCTGGCGCCGGCAGCGTCCGCCATACTGCGAGCGCCGCAAGCTCGTCGGCGCCGTCGGCCTCGTGCTCGCCGCCGCGCCGTTCATGGCCGCGACGTCGCGCGGCCGCGTCGGCCCGCTGATGGCGATGGCGATCACGATGGCGCCGGGCACCGGCACGCGCGAGCGTCTCGCGCTGTGCACGGGCGTCGGGCTGCGCGCCGACGCCTGCCGCGCCGGACTCGAGGCAGCCAGCCTGGGTGCCGCCGGTCACGGCGTCGCCGGCTTCTCCGGCGCCAATGCTGGCAACGCCCTCCGCGCGCTCGCCGTCATGATGGCGCTGACGGCGGTCATGGCCGTCATCGCGGTCGGCCTGTTTCTCGGCCGGCGCGTCGCCGCCGTCGCCGGCATCGCCTGCTACGGCCTGATGGCCGGCATCGAGCTTGTCCGCGCGTTCGCACAGTCGCCGGCGCCCGGCTCCGCCGTCGCGCTGCCGGCGCCCGGCCCCTTCGCCGCGGCCGTCGGCGTTGCCGTGCCGCTCGCGTTCATGCTCGCGATCGTCGTCAACTGGCGCAGTTTCGCGGTCGGCAGGATGGCGGGAATCGTTCCCGTCGACGAT
The DNA here is from genome assembly GCF_010667615.1 of Bifidobacterium choloepi. Lineage (GTDB taxonomy): Bacteria > Actinomycetota > Actinomycetes > Actinomycetales > Bifidobacteriaceae > Bifidobacterium > Bifidobacterium choloepi. The sequence goes on from NZ_VYSG01000001.1 coordinate 974,796, forward strand.
CTCGTCGAGACGGGCGGATCGTCGATGAGCTTCATGACGACGTGGAGCGGCAACCGCTACTGGACGTCGCCGACGGGACGGTCGGCCGTCGCGTTCCGCGTGCGCAACGGCGTGGCGCTGACGACGACGGGACCGTTCGGCGACCCGGACGAGTGGGCCGACGACCTCGCGGCGTTCCCGGCGTACTGCAGCGCGAACGGCTGGACGCCGGCGTTCTACGCCGTCGGCCGGCAGGCGCACGACCGGCTTGCCGCCGCCGGCTGGCATTCGCTGCTCGTCGGCCAGGAGATGATCGTCGATCCGCGCACGTGGAAGACGACCGGCAAGAAGTGGCAGGACATCCGCACCGCCATCAACAAGGCGAGGAAAACCGGCATCGACGACGTGCTGTGCCGGTTCGACGAGCTGTCCGACGACGTGCGCCGGCAGATCCACGACATCTGCGAGCAGTGGTCGGGCGACAAGCCGCTGCCGGAGATGAAGTTCACGCTCGGCGGCTTCGACGAGCTGCACGATTCGCGCGTGCTGATCCTGTACGCGATCGACGCCGACGGCACCGTGCTCGGCGTGACGAGCTGGCTGCCGACGTGGCGCGACGGCCGCGTGGTCGGCTGGACGCTCGACGTCATGCGCCACCGCGACGACGCGCCGAACGGCATCATGGAGCTGCTCATCGCCCGCATGGCCCAGCGCATGCACGACGACGGCGAGCGCGATCCGGAGCACGCCGTCGAGTTCGTCAGCCTGTCGGCGGCCCCGCTGTCGGGACTCGACGACGCCGACGACGAGGACGGCCGGGCGCTGCAGCACGCGCTCGCGGCGATGGCCGAACTGCTCGAGCCGGCGTACGGCTTCAAGTCGCTGTACCGGTTCAAGCGCAAGTTCCAGCCGTCCACCGAGCCCGTCTACCTGTGCTACGCCGACTCCGCCACCCTCGCCGCCATCGGCCTCGCCGTCCTGCGCTCCTACCTGCCCACGCTGACCATCCCCCAGCTGTTCGCCCTCCTCCCCACCCTCAAGCCGAAGAAAGAGAAGACGGAAAAGACCGAAAAGGCCGAAAAGACGGAGAAGAAGACCGGGAAGACGGAAAAGGCGGAGCAGACCGAGAAAACCGGGAAGACCGCGACGGCGGAGCAGGCCGAGACGTCCGGCAAGGGCCTAGACCGGCTGTCATGACCGTCCTACTCGAAGACGAAGTCGACGTTGACGAGGTGGAGCCGTTCGTGGAGGGCCTTCTCCATCGCCTCGCGGCTGGCGACGAGGTCGGCGACGGAGACGGAGGAATCGTCCGACTTGCCGTGCAGGAAGACCTGGACGTCGAAATTCATGCCGGTCTTGAAGACGTGCACCTTGTAGAACGTCGTGTTGGCGGGCAGGTGCCGCTCGACGGTGGCGGCGACGAACGCTTCCGTCTCCTCGTCGTCGTGCACGCCGCCGATCAGCTCAACGAACGCGTCGCGCAGGACGACGCAGGGTTCCTTGATCGTGACGGCGACGATGATCGTCGTGATGAAGAAGTCGCCGGTGTACCGGAGGAAGTCGAGCGGCGAGTTCGCCGGCAGCATCCAGACGATGACGGCGATGACGCCGATGCCGAGCGAGATCATGCCGTCGACCCACGTGCCGTTCGCCTCGGCCTTGAGCATGGTCGAGACGTTGCCGATCGAGCGGTTGCGGCGGCGGTAATACCAGACGAGCAGCAGGCACAGCGTCACCGAGCCGATCTGGTAGAAGACGACGGGGCCGAACTCGTTCGGCTCGCCGGTGTGGAAGAAGAAGTAGTCGATCGCTTCCTGCAGCACGTCGAGGAACGAGAATGCCAGCAGCGCAAGCGTGAAGATGGCCTTGCAGATCGCGTAGATCGGCTCGAGGGCGTACATGCCGTTCGGGAATCGCTTCGTCGTGCGCACCGTCTTCGCGCTCAGCAGCGCCGCGACGCCGCCGGAGACGACGGAGATCACCGTGAACGCCGCGTCGAGGAACATTGCCTTGAGGCCGGTCATGAAGAAGACGATGAAGCCGGCGATCACCATGATGATGTTGACGACGATGCCGACGACGAGCGCCTGCTTCTCGATGTGCTTCTGGTCCATCCACCAGCCCCCTTTATTCCCCGAAGTCTGCGAAATTCAGCCGATTTCCAGCTTACCGAACTTTGGACTGCCGGAAAAGGTTGGCTGGTCGTGAACGATTCGCGCGTCCGGTTGCGGCTGTCCGGAAGGAAAGCCGCAACGGAAGAATCGTTCGCCCAGTTCCATTTATTCCAAACGCAACGGTAGAATGGCGGCATTATGGCAGCATTTAGTTCTTTGACAGACAGGCTCTCGAATGCGTTCAAGCATCTGAAGAGCAAGGGCAAGCTTTCCGAAGCCGACATCGACGGCACCATCCGCGAGATCCGGCGTGCGTTGCTGGACGCCGACGTCTCGCTCGAGGTCGTGCGCTCGTTCACCGCGCGCGTGCGCGAGCGCGCGCTCGGCGCCGAAGTGTCCGAGGCGCTCAACCCCGCGCAGCAGGTCGTCAAGATCGTCAACGACGAGCTGACGGACATCCTCGGCCAGGGCGTGGACCGGCCGCTCAACTTCGCGAAGAACCCGCCGACCGTCATCATGCTCGCCGGCCTGCAGGGCGCCGGCAAGACGACGCTCGCCGGCAAGCTCGGCTACTGGCTCAAGGACGCCGGTCACACGCCGATGCTCGTCGCGGCCGACCTGCAGCGTCCGAACGCCGTCACGCAGCTCCAGGTCGTCGGCGAGCGCGCCGGCGTGCCGGTCTACGCGCCGGAAAAGGGCGTGCAGTCCGACGGCGGCGACGCCGTCGTCTCCCCCGGCCAGACGACCGGCGACCCCGTCAAGGTCGCCCGCGACTCGGTCGAGCTCGCCAGGCAGAAGCTCTACGACACCGTCATCATCGATACGGCCGGCCGTCTCGGCGTCGACGAGGAGCTGATGCAGCAGGCCCGCGACATCCGCGACGCCGTCAACCCCGACGAGATCCTGTTCGTCATCGACGCGATGATCGGCCAGGACGCCGTGCGCACGGCCAAGGCGTTCGACGAGGGCGTCGACTTCACCGGCGTCGTGCTCTCGAAGCTCGACGGCGACGCCCGCGGCGGCGCGGCGCTGTCGGTCGCGTCCGTCACCGGCAAGCCGATCCTGTTCGCCTCCAACGGCGAGGGCCTCAAGGACTTCGAGGTCTTCCACCCGGACCGCATGGCCTCCCGCATCCTCGACATGGGCGACATCCTCACCCTCATCGAGCAGGCGCAGCGCGAGTTCGACGAGGAAGAGAGCCTCAAGGCGGCACAGAAGCTGTCGGAAGGATCGTTCGGCCTCGACGACTTCCTCGACCAGCTGCAGCAGGTGCGCAAGCTCGGCTCGATGAAGTCGCTGCTCGGCATGATTCCGGGCATGGCGCAGCACCGCAAGGAGCTCGAGCAGTTCGACGAGCGCGAGATCGACCGCACCGAGGCGATCATCCGCTCGATGACGCCGGAGGAGCGTCGCAACCCGAAGATCATCGACGGCTCCCGCCGCGCCCGCATCGCGTACGGTTCCGGCGTCACCGTCTCTGCCGTCAACGGGCTGCTGCAACGGTTCGACCAGGCCGCCAAGATGATGAAGCGCATGTCGAACAAGGCCGGCATCGGCGGCTACCCGGGCATGGGCGGCGGCTCGTCGAAGAACAAGAAGGGCAAGGGCAAGAAGCGCAAGGGCGCCTCGAAGTCCGGCAACCCGATGAAGCGCGCGCAGGAAGAGCAGGCGCTGCGCACCAAGCTCGCCGGCGGCAACAAGGGCTCCAACGGCGGCTCGGCGTTCAAGAAGCAGAACCCGGCGCTGCCCGCCGGCCTGCAGGACATGCTCGACGCCAACGGCGGCGAAGTGCCGCCGAACCTCGGCGGCGGCCTCTCCGGCCTGCTGCACTGAGCCAGCACTGCAAGGCGCCCTGGAAGGGAGCTGGCCGCGAAGCGGCCTGAGGGTCGACCGCCGATGCCGCCGAAGGCGGCGAGAGCGCGCTGGAACGCAGGTGGCTGACGAAACTTGAGTCACGTCATAACCGGCTGTCCCGGCGCGCACGCGTCGCTGACGCGACGACGTGCGGTCGACCCTCAGTCTCGCTCCGCTCGACAGCTCCCTTCCAGGGAGCTCCAGTGATTACTTTTTCGCATTTTTTCTCCCGAATCGAGCCTCATGGTCATTCTCTGGATTCTCGTGTTCCTCGTGTTCCTGTTCGTCTGCCTCACCGAAATCCCGGCCGGCTGGGACGGGCACGCGCCGCTGCCGTACGTGCTCGCGCTGACGCCGTTCCTGTGGATTCCGGCGCTCGTGCTCGTCGTCATCGGCGTCTTCCTCGGCGAGTGGACGTACGTGCTCGTCAGCGCGTTCGCGCTCGCGGCCACGCTGGCGCGCGGCATGCTCTACTTCATGAACAACATGCAGGCGCCGAACACGGCCCAGATGATCGCGAACCGGATCGCGGCGAAGAAGGAACGGGAGCGGCGACAGGCCGAGCGGGCGCAGCGTGCCGAACAGGCCACGAACGGCGGGACGAATCATGCCGGCGACACCCGGCCAACCCGGCTGGAAGGCGAGTTCGCCGTCATGACGCTGAACTGCCGCTACGGCCGCGCGAACGCCACCGAGATCGTGCGCGCCGTGCGCGAACGCGACGTCGCCGTGCTCGCGCTGCAGGAGATGTCGCCGGAGCTCGTCGACGAGCTCGACGCGGCCGGCATTGACGAGCTGCTGCCGTTCCGCCAGCTCGGCGACGCGACACCGTCGGACAACGGCGGCTTCAACGGCCTGTTCCTGCGCGTGAAGCCGGAGAGTTCGACGCCGACCGGCGTCGCGATCCCGGCCGCCGACGTCCCGACCGTCACCGTGCCGGTCACCGACACCGAGGCCGTCGTCATCGCGTCAGCGCACCCGAAATCGCCAATGCGCGGCTGCCGCGACTGGTCGGCCGGCATCATCGGCCTCGGCGAGCTCGCCGACAGGGTGGAGAAGAACAACCGCGCCTACCTGCGGATCGACGACGTCACGCCGGCGACGACGTTCACCGGCAAGCCGACGTTCGCGACCGGCAGCGTCGACGGACAGTCGTTCCGCGAAGCCGGCAAGGCGACCGGGAACGATTCTCGCGATCTGGACGATTCTTCCGGCGGCACGCAGCCCGCGGCCGCCGACGACGTGCGCGTGGCGGCAATCGGCGACCGCTCGCGCAGCACCGTCGAGCTCGACGAGGCAAACGCCGTCCACGTCGCCGAAGGCGCGAAGGCCAGCGACGTCAAGCTCTCCGACCTGCTGGCGCAGCGCGACGCGGACCGCCGGCGCGCCGCCGGCACGGCCGACAATCGCCCGACCCGCGAACTCGTCGCCGTCGTCATGGGCGACCTCAACTCGAGCATCGTCCACCCGAGCTTCCGCAAGCTCCTGCAGTCCGGCTTCAAGGACGCCGTCCTCGTCCAGGCGACCGGCCCGCAGACGACGTTCCCGTCCTGGCTGCCGTGGCCGCGCATCGTGCTGGACCATATCCTCTTCACCGGCCGCCTCGCCCCGAAGGACGTCGAGAGCTTCCGCGTCGACGGCAGCGACCATCTCGCCCTGGCCGCGACCTTGCATCTCGGCCCGAGAAGCGCCACCACCACCGTTCCGGAGATCGTCCGCAACGGCACCGTGAGGAAGTAATTTCTCCACTCCCTTCTCTTGCTGATGTCGCAAACCCGAGCTGCCGGCTCGGGTTTGCGACATCAAAGCACCAGCACACACGCCCGGCCCCGTTCACTATTCGAAAACTCCACAATTAATTTGTACAAATTATTTGTATAGTTGACGGCATGAACACGACAACCCATGACGACAACACCAACATCGACACCAACACCATCGACGAGGCGCGAGTCACGCCGGTGGCGGAACAGCTGCGGGCGATGGCCAATCCGGTACGCATGCGCATCCTCGGGGCGCTGCGCATCGACGGCGTGCAGACGGTCGGCGAGCTGAGCGCGAAGCTCGGCGAGGCGGTCGGATCGGTCAGCTACCACCTCGCCCAGCTCGCCGACGCCGGACTCGTCGAGAAGACGACGCCTCGCGACGGCGACAAGCGCAAGAGCTGGTGGAAGGCGACGCACCGGCGCATGCTCATCGGCTCCCCCGAGCAGCTGGACCGCGAGCGCAACGCCGACGATTCGGCAGTGCTGATGGCGGACGAATCGTCGGTCGCCAACACCGTGCTCAACCAGTATCGCCGGTCGACGGCGCTCACGTACGAGACGACGTACGAGCGTTATCTCGACCACGAAGGCGGCCTGCCACAGGAGTGGCGCGACGCCGGCCTCAGCGGCGACTTCGTCCTCGACCTGACGGTCGACGAGGCGGCCGAGCTCGGCACCGAGCTGCTCGGCGTCCTCGACCGCTGGCAACGCAGGACCAGCGGCCGCGCCGGGGGCGGCGGAACGGCCGACGGTGTTGTCGCCGGCAACGGCGCCGCCACCGACAACACCGCCGACGGCGACGGCACCGACGCCACTGCCGACACCGCTGCCGACTCTGCTGCCGACACCGAGAAGGTCGCCGTCATCCTGCAACTGTTCCGCTGGATTCCGTGACCGACGATGACCGGCACATCGACCAAGGCAACCGCCGCCGCTTCCGGCACTTCCGGCAAGAGCGGCCGCCCGTTCTGGACATCTCCGGCGTACATCCCGTGGTTCACGGCTGACACCGCCGCCGCGCTCGGCCTGTCGCTGCGCGGGCTCGCGATCTCGCTGATCGGCTACAAGCTGTCGGGCTCGACGGTGCTGGCCGGCTGGCTCGGCACGTCGGCATCGATCGCGCAGCAGGTGTTCGCGCTGTTCGGCGGCACGTTCGTCGACCGGCACGATCGCAGGCTGCTCATCATCGTCAACGGCGTCGCCGGCGCGCTCGCGTGGGGCGCCGTCGCCGGGCTGGATTTCCTCGGCCACCTCGGTTTCGTCACGCTGCTCGCCATCGCGACGGTCGAGTCGGGCATCGCCGGCTTCCTTGGCAGCGCGTCGGACGCGATGCTGCGCTCGATCATCGACATCGCCGACTACCCGACGGCCCGCAGCGTCAACGAGGGCCGCGACGCCGCGATCGGCATGGGCGGCAGCCCGCTCGGCGGCGTGCTGTACGCCGTCGGCCCGTGGCTGCCGTTCCTCGTCGCCGCCGTCGCGTATGCCGCCGCCGGCGCCGCTGCCTGCTTCATCCGGCTGCCGAAGAAACGCCGGAATCTGAACGATTCTTCCGCCACCGATGCGGCCCTCGAGACACTTGCCGATCCCCTTGTCAACGATTCGCTGGCCGACGACGCCGGCCAGTCCGGGGACAACCCGTCGACGGACGAATCGTTCATCCACGACTTCGTCGGCGGCTGGAAGTGGACGGTCCGCCGACGGCTGATCATCGTCGTCATCGCGGCGGCCGCGCTGATCAATTTCGGCGTCAACGGGATTTCGTATGCCATCACGCTGCATCTGGTCGCCGACGGCACCGGCAGCGCGAAGATCGGCCTGCTCGACGGCTCGATCGCCGCGGCGATGTTCGTCGGCGCCTTCCTCGCCGGCAAGCTCGCCAGGAAGCTGCCCGTCGGACGGACCGTCTGCGCGGCCACCGTCCTGGTCGCCGCGCTCGCCGTCGCGCTGACGGCCGTCACGGCGTTCTGGCCGACGCTCGTCGTCTACATGTTCCTGGGCCTGCCGTTCCCGATGTTCAACGCGATGCTGCTCGGCTACATCTTCGCGAAGGCGCCGACGACAATGCAGGGGCGGCTCGCGACGACGGTCAGCGTGCCGGCGTCGATGCTGAGCATGTTCTGCAGCGCGGCCGCCGGCTCGCTGCTCGCCGCCGTCGGCTACCGCTGGTCGATCGCGACGTTCGCCGCGACGCTTGTCGCCGCCGCCATCATCATGCTCGCCAGCCGCCGCCTTCGCACGATTCCCGCCGCCGACCGCTGGGACGGGACGACGCTGGACTAGGCGTTTTCTTTTCCACCCCCGTGAGCTATACTTGGGAAGTTATTTGTGGTCGCGGGGCCCTCTACTCACCGCGGTGCACAAGGAACACGTGGATCGAGCCGGCTTTTGCCCCACTTAAGCAGGCGAGAGACACACCCCTAATTACCAAGGAGAGCCATTTTGGCAACCAAGATTCGTCTGAAGCGCATGGGCAAGAAGTTCTACGCGGTCTACCGCGTGGTCGTCATGGATTCGCGCAAGAAGCGCGACGGTGAGGCCATCGAGGAGATCGGTCTGTACAACCCGAACACCCAGCCTTCCACCATCGAGATCAACTCCGATCGCGCCCAGTACTGGCTCGGTGTCGGCGCCCAGCCGTCCGATCAGGTCAAGAACCTGCTCAAGATCACCGGTGACTGGCAGAAGTTCAAGGGTCTCGACGGCGCCGAAGGCAAGCTCAAGACCGTCGCTCCGAAGCCGGAAGCCGCCGTCCTCGTCGAGGAAGCCGAATCCAAGGCGCAGAAGCTGAAGGCCGCCAAGTCCGAAGCCGACGCGAAGGCCAAGGCCGAGGCCGAAGCCGCCCTGAAGGCCGCCGACGAGAAGACCGAAATCGCCGAGGCCGAAGAAGCCGCGAAGGAAGCTGAGTGATCATGCTCGCACAAGCCGTGGAACACCTGATTAAGAACATCGTTGATTTTCCCGACGACGTCTCGGTCAAGTCCCATGAAAACGCCCGCGGGGAACTGATTCGCGTGCGCGTCAATCCGGAAGATATCGGCCGCGTCATCGGCCGCTCTGGCCGTACCGCCAATGCCGTGCGCACGGTGGTCCAGGCCATGGCGGACCACAAGGTGCGCGTCGACATCATGGACGTGCGCAAGTGAGTCGCCGACCTTGACGACGTCAATGCTTGATGACAGCCCTCGGCAGGGCGGGACGGGTGACCGCCCCGAGCTGCTGAGGGTTTGTCGTATCGGTCGTGCGCAGGGACTCAAGGGCGAAGTCACCGTGCGCATCTTCACGGACGAACCGGAGATCCGGTTCGCTCCCGGTGCTGAATTGTTCGCGAAGACGCCGGACGGCGGCGAGGGCTACATGTTCGTCGTCGAACGGTCCCGCGTGTTCAAGGGCCGCTGGATCCTCAAGTTCGAGGGCGTCGACGACCGCGACGCGGCCGAGGCGCTCAACGGCACGGAGCTGTATACGCCGGCCGTCGGTCTCGACGAGATGATGGACGAGGACCTGTGGTATCCGAAGGATCTCGTCGGCCTCGAGGCGCGCATCGATCCCGACAACGAACAGGGCTACGAGGCCGGTCTCGTCGTCGGCAAGGTCGTCGACGTCATCGAGGGGCCGCAGTGGCTGCTCAAGATCCGCCTGGCCACGCCGGTGCGCGATCCGGAAAGCGGCGAAGTCCTCGAGAAGACGGCGCTCGTGCCGTTCGTCGAGGAGCTGGTCCCCGAGATCGACCCGGCCGAAGGCTACCTGACGCTGGATCCTCCCGGCGGCCTGATTCCGGGACTCTAGGGTCCTGTCCTGCAAGGCGGGGTGTCGGCGTCCGGTTCCCATGAACCGGCCACCGACACCCCGCCTGCGTTGTGCGCGAGGCTCATTCCCCGTTTCCACTACGATGAGTCGCATGGATATCGACATCGTCTCCGTTTTTCCCGAGTATTTCGACGTGCTCAACCTGAGCCTGCTCGGCAAGGCCCAGCAGAAGGGGCTCGTCACCGTCCGCACGCACAACCTGCGCGACTGGACGCACGACGTCCACCACTCCGTCGACGACACCCCGGTCGGCGGCGGCGCCGGCATGGTCATGAAGCCGGAAGTGTGGGCCGAATGCCTCGACGACCTGCTCGGCCTCGACCCGGTAACCGTCGACGCCCTCGACTTCCAGACCGCCGTCGCCTCGCGGTTCGGCAACGATGCCGTCGCGAATGACGGCGCGTCAGCGGACGAATCGTCCCCGCAACTCGACGCCGAAGGCGAATACGCGCTGTCCGACTACGATGCCGGCGACGCCGAGCCGCTCGGACCGGTGCTGATCTTCCCGAACCCGTCGGCACCGATGTTCACGCAGAAGGATGCGACCGAGCTGGCCGGCCGTCAGCGGCTCGTCTTCGGCTGCGGCCGCTACGAGGGCTACGACGCGCGCATTCCGCGCTACTACCGCGCGCAGGGCATCGACGTGCGCGAGTACTCGATCGGCGACTACGTGCTCAACGGCGGCGAAGTCGCCGTCTCGGTCATGCTCGAGGCGATCACGCGCCTGCTGCCCGGGTTCATGGGCAACGCCGAGTCGATCGTCGAGGAATCGTACACCGGCGACAACGCGCTGCTCGAGCACTACCAGTACACGAAGCCGGCCACGTGGCGCGGGCTGTCGGTGCCGAAGGTGCTGCTTGGCGGCGACCACGGCAAGGTCGACCGGTTCCGCCGCGACGAGGCGCTCGCGAAGACGAGCCGCCTGCGCCCCGACCTCATCGAGAAGCTCGACTGCCACGCCCTCGACAAGAAGGACCGCAAGACACTGATCGACCTCGGCTGGAACGTCTCCGGCGACCATCCGAAGCGCAAGTGACAGCATAATCGCCCTGGAAGGGAGCTGCCAGGCGGAGCGAGGCCGAGAGTCGGCCGCACGACGTCGCGTCAGCGACGAGTGCGCGCTGGAACGCGACTTGCCGCCATTCTTTCCAACGGATTCATGCCGGTCAGGCTGCCTCGTAGTAGTAGACGGCGGTCTCGCCGTAGTCGCGGCGGTCGGTTTCGGTCCAGCCGGCCGGCGGCGTCGGCGGCTCGGTGCGGGTGGATCGCTCGAGCATGATGACGGCATCCTCGCCAGCCAGTCCGCCATCGACGAGTCCGGCGAGCAGGGCGTTGCAGTCGTCGGTCGGGAAGGCGTACGGCGGGTCGATCAGCACGACGTCGAACGATTCGGTCCGGCCGGCCATGCGCTGGACATACTGTTCGGCCTTCGCCTTCACGACGTGCACTTCCATGTCCGGCTCCCAGCCGCGCTGGCGGCGGATCAGCGTCGCCGTCTTCGCGACGAGCTGCGCTGCCGCGGCGTTCGCCTCGACGAGCACGAGTTCGCGGGCACCGCGGCTCAGCGCCTCGAAGCCGAGCGCGCCGGTGCCGGCGAACAGGTCGAGCACGCGCGCGTCGTCGAGCACGCCCCACGAGTCGAGCCGCGAAAAGATCGCCTCCTTCGTGCGGTCGGTCGTCGGCCGCGTCGTCGATTTCGGCGTGGTGAGCGGCAGTCCCTTGAATCGTCCGGCAATAATGCGCATGGTCACCATCATAGCTTTCCGTTGCAACTGGCTTTGTTTTCGTTTGTCCAACGAATATCAAGGCCGGTTGTACTCCCTCACCTTGCGGCGGGAAGGCTCCAAGGCTCACGCCCCTCCGGGCTGCTTGGTTCGCGTTTCAACGGTTCCCGCGTTGCCAACCTCAAGAGGGCTGGTCGTCTTACGGCTCCTCGGCGCGCGTTTACCGTCTCCCGGGGCACTCCCGGCGACGTAGTGTTCAAGATTCTTCGCGGCGTTCCAGTCACGATCCACGCCCTCGCGGGCATACTCGCAGTCCGGATTGTCGCACACGAACACGCGCTCCGCGAGGGACAGCTTGGCTTTCACCGTCCCGCACCGAGAGCATGTCTTCGAGGATGGATACCACCGGTCCGCCACGGTAAGCACGGTACCGGTGTCCGAACACTTGTATTCGAGCTGGCGGCGGAACTCCCCGAACGCGGCGTCCGACACGGCCCTGGCAAGACAGTGATCGTGTTTCATGCCTTCCACGTTCAGGTCCTCGATAACCACGTGCCCGTAGGTACGCGCGATCATGGTCGTGGCCTTGCCGATGGTGTCGCGACGCTGGCTGGCGATACGCGAATGCTGCTTCTGCACCGCCAGTTTCGCCCTCTTCCAGCGGTTCGATCCCTTGACGCGGCGGGAGAGCCGCTTGCCGGCCCTGCGGAGTTTCCGCTCGTTTCGCCGGTAGTGTTTCGGATTCTCCACCACGGCGCCGTCCGAGAGCGTGGCCAGCGTCTTGACGCCCAAGTCGATACCGACCGTGCCGCCCCCGGTTTTCCCCAGGCCTGCGGGGTCGGGGTATTCGACGCACAGGGACGCATACCAGCATCCCGCCACGCACGAAACCGTCATGCGGATTACCCGGCCGACCCCCACCCGCTTCTCGACGTCCTCGAAACAGTGCACCCGTCCGATACGCGGCAGCTTCAGCGCCTTCGGATCGTCCCTGACCAGGCCGAAGCTGCCGGTGGTGTACGCGAACTTCATGTGACGGTTACGCGACTTGAACTTCGGGAACCCGGTCTTGCGGCCCTTGCGCCGGCCCTTCTTCGAGTCCGACCAGTTCCTCAGCGCGCTGGCCAGGCACTCGACGCCATACGAGTATGCCTCCTTCGAGTTGTCCGCGTACCACGGCGCGACACGAACCTTGCAGGCGTTCCAGATGCGGCGCAGTTCGGCACGCGACCAGCCGAACCCTTCGATCTTGCCGTCAAGAGCGTCCTTGACCATGCCCAGCATGGTGTTGTAGGCAAACCGTGCCGCGCCCGCATGGGAACGCAACATGCGCTCCTGACGCGGAGTCGGGTCGAGTTTCACCCTGACACCCCTGAGCACGGTCCACCTCCCTCGCACACTCATGGTCGAACAAATGTTCTACATGTCATCGTACCTCCCGTGCGGGGGTGCCGGCAAGCAAACGGGACTGAAGGAAAACAAGCGGAAACAAACACAAAAATCAGCAGGTCGCAACCCCGGATGCCACAATCCCGAACCTGCGGCCCGGGTCGGCGACATCCGGGAAGGAACAGCTAGTTGCTGGTCAGGAACGCCTCGTTGCCGCGGGTGAAGTCGAGGACGGCACCGGCGAGTTCGGGATAGGCGGCGAGGCCGGGATCGTCGTCGAGCAGCAGGCCGGCCTGCGAGCGGGCTTCCTCGATCAGCGGGGCGTCCTTGACGACGCGCAGCAGCTTGAGCGACGTGTTGCCGCCGGACTGCGAGTCGCCGAGGACGTCGCCGGCGCCGCGCAGCTCGAGATCCTTCTCGGCGATCTCGGCTCCGTCGAGCGTGCCCTCGATCGCGGCGAGCCGTTCCTCGGCGATCGTGCCGGGCCGGGCGCGCGAGACGAGGAACGCCCACGATTCGGTGCCGCCGCGGCCTACGCGGCCGCGCAGCTGGTGCAGCTGCGACAGTCCGTAGCGTTCGGCATCGAAGATGACGATGCAGCTCGCCTCCGGCACGTCGACGCCGACCTCGACGACGGTCGTCGCGACGAGCACCGGCGTGCGGCCGCTCGAGAAATCGTCCATGACGGCCTTCTTCGTCGCGTCGTCGTCGCGGCCGGTGAGCCGCGCGAACGCGACGTCGCTGAACTGCGGCAACTTCTGCAGCCTCGCGAAGATCTCGTCGACGGAGTGCAGCGGCGCCGGCGGCTCCCCCTCGCCGTCCTCTTCGCCGAGCTCCTCGTCGCTCAGGAAGTACGATCCTTCCTCGAATTCGCCGCCCGTCTTCCTCGCCTTCGCGGCGGCGCGCGAGGCTGCCGCGGACGAACCGCCGCGGGAATCGTCCGGCTCTTCCCCGGCGTCGTCCTCCTCGATGCGGGGACAGATGACGTAGGCGCGCTCGCCGGCGTCGATGCGGGCGCGGATGTGCGCGAACATCGAGGCCATCAGCCGGTTGTCGGATTCGTTGACGACGAACGTGCGGATGGGCTTGCGGCCGCCGGGCAGCTCGGTGAGCCACGAGATGTCGAGGTCGCCGAACCACGTCATCGCGGCGGTGCGCGGGATCGGCGTCGCCGTCATGACGAGCAGGTGCGGTTCCTTCTCCCCCTTCGCCCGCAATGTCTCGCGCTGCTCGACGCCGAAGCGGTGCTGCTCGTCGATGACGGCGAGCGCGAGGTTCGGCGCCTGGAACGTCTTCGAGAACGCGGCGTGCGTGGCGATGACGATGCACGGGTCGCCGCTGGCGGCCGTCGCGAGCACCTTGCGGCGCTGCGAGAGTTTCATGCCGCCGGTGAGCAGCAGCACCGGCAGGTCGGCGAGCGCCGGAATGGCGGCGAGCTGGCGGGAAATCGACTCGTAGTGCTGTTCGGCGAGCACCAGTGTCGGCGCAACGAGCACGGCCTGGTGGCCGGAACCGGTCGCCTGCAGCATGGCGGCGATCGCGACGACGGTCTTGCCGGAGCCGACTTCGCCCTGCAGCAGCCGCTGCATCGGATGGTCGGTGGCCATGTCGCGGCCGATGTCGTTCACGACGTCGCGCTGGCCGGCCGTCAGCCTGAACGGCAACGATTCGACGAATTCGTCGCGCTGCGAGACGTCATCGCAGGCCCAGGCGGCATGGTCGGCGGCGTTCGCGCGGGACTGCAACAGCGCGGCCTGGCAGATGAACGCCTCCTCGTAGCGCAGCGTGTCGAGGGCGGAGCGGAACGCGGCGACCGAGTCGGGGTCGTGCAGTTCGCTGAACGCGTCGGCGCGGTGCAGGTAGTGGCCCGACTCGCGGATCCGTTCGGGCAGGATGTCGGGAATCGTGGCCGTCAGCGCGGCGGCCGTCGCGGCCGACGTGCGGTACAGCGAGGTCATCGGGGCCGGGGCGGCCTGCGGGTCCGGTTCCTCCATCGGCAATCCGGCGAGCAGCCGCAGGCAGCCGAGGATCGTGTCGTGGATGTGCTCGCTCGAGATGCGCGACGTGGCATGGTAGACGGGTCGCGGACGGCACACGCGCGTGAGCGCCTCGAGCGGCGTGGCGGCGTCGTACCTGAGGCCGCCGCCTCCGGCGGTCCGGCCGTCTTCCCTCGATGTCACGGAGGAATCGTCCGGATTCGAGGGCGCCGGCGGTGCGACGGTGAGCAGTTCCGGATGCGTGAACTGGAGGCGGTCGTTGTAGACGCTCGGGGTGCCGGCGATGACGACGAACTGGCCGGCGACGAGGCGGCCGGACAGCCAGTCGACGTACGAGCGGCGGCGCGAGAAGAAGACGAGCGACGCGACGCCGCCGGGTTGCCTGCGGCTCGCGGCGAACTCGTCGTCGTCGACGGCGACTTCGAGCCGCCAGCCGCCGTGGCCGGGCATCGCGTGCGAGCGCACGCCGCGCACGCGCACGGCGCAGGCCATCTTCGCGCCGAACGTCGCCTCGCGCAGCGAACGCACCGGCACCGGATCGGTCACGCGGAACGGATAATACGTCAACGCGTCGCCGACCGTCACGATGCCGAGCGACTTGAGCGCGCCCGCCCTGCGCTTGTTCGTCAGCAGCGACGCGATCGACGTGTTGAGATCCACCATCCGCGTTGTCTCCTTGCCTAGCCCTGATCCTCCCATCCTACGTCACCGGATACGCAAGAACCCCGGGAGCTAGGCTCTCCGGGGTTCCATCTTCAGCATGTTCACGCCTTGACGCGGGAAACCTTGCCGGCCTTGAGGCACTTGGCGCACACGCGGATACGGACGTTCTCGCCGTCGATCGTCGTGCGAACCGGCTGCAGGTTCGGGCGGAAGAGGCGCTTATTGCGGATATGGGAGTGGGAAACCGAGTAACCGGTCCGCGGTCCCTTGCCGCACACTGCGCAACGAGCTGCCATAATGGACTCCTCTAACAATATTGACTTGCAAGTCTGCGCATCCGGCCGCGCAAGGGCGCAGTCGAACACACAACTTCACAAGCATACAGCACCCCTCTTGACAACACAAGCAAGGCCAGTATTTGCAACGGTTTTCGCACCTCCTTGAACGCAATTTCCCGAGGACACCGGCAGTTTTGTATAGGTTTCGTGACGGAGAGCCCCGGGGCGTGGCGGAGGTGACTATAAAGAAAACAGCGGAAAGAATAAGACAACGGCCCGCGGCGGGCGAATCGTCCCCTACAATATGGAGCATTACGGGGGTGCGGCGGCCGCGGGCGACGAGTGGCCGCCAGCCGGTCCGGCCCGATGGAGGGCCGGCGCGGCCATGACGACGAAGGGGTGCGACGATGCTCAGCGATTTCATTGCCCGGTTCCATATCCAGCACGACCACGAGCCGACGGTCATTTCGCTCGGCCAGGTGTGGATCGACGTGATGATGGATGTCGCCGAGGTACCCAAGCCGGGCGAGTTCATCGCGACGACGCATGTCTCCCGCGCGGTGTCCGGCAGCTACCGGATCCTGCAGGCGGCGAGCCGGATGGGCGCGCTGACCGAATCGGCCGGCATCATCGGCACCGGCCCGTGCGCCAACATGATCCTCGAGCACCTGCGCCGCTCGAAGATCGTCCACACCGGCCCGACGAACAGCCACCTCGACAACGGCTTCCGCATTGTCCTCAACGACGGCGCGAAGAAGACGTTCGTCGCGACCTACGGCGCCGAGGCGATGGGCCGGCCGGACACGTTCGCCGGCGTCCACCCGGAGGAAGGCGACGTCGTCTACATTTCCGGCAACGCGCTGATGAACGAGACGGCGATCTCGGTCAACGAGTTCATCCGCCGGCCCGAATGCGCACCCGAACGCCGCAACTTCCGCATCGTCATCAACCCGACGAACACGCTGTCGCTCGTCTCCGACCAGCTGCTCGAACACATGGTGCTCGCCAAGCCGATCTGGTCGCTCAACCGCCAGGAGGCGCGCACGCTGTCGCGCAGGCTCGGCATCGAGATCGACGAGTCGCGCACGATGACTGTCAACGGCGGCTTCGACGAGTCGATGCGCATGCTCGCCGAAGCGCTCGCCGACGCGCTGCGCGCGCCGATCGTGCTGCGCGCCGGCTCCCGTGGCGCCTGGGTGAGTCGCGACGGCCGCCGCCTCGTCCACATCGAGGGCTTCGAGACGAAGGCGACGCATACGCGCTCGGCCGGCCCGGTGCACACCGGCGCGCTGTGCGCGCTGCTCGCCGAGGGCTGGGACCTCGAGGACGCGGTCCAGATCGCCAACGCGGCCGCGTCGATCGCGATCGTGCGCAACAAGCACGGCGTGCCGCTGTGCCCGACGTTCGAGGAGGCGACGGCGCTCGCCGCCACCGCGATCGAGCGCGAGGACGACAGCTCGACGACGTTCGAGAAGCTCAAGGCCGCGCTGAAGGACACCGACGCCGAGCTCGACGAGCCGCCCGTTGGCGGCCACGCCCGTCCCTCCGCTCCCGACGACGGTCCCGTCGACACGACGTTCGTCGACCTCGCCGGCGACGACGCCGAGTAGGCCGCAGGCCAGACGGACCTGTCCTCCGGACCGTCCTGCCCCGCCTGGCCTTTCCGCCCCGAAATGTCACGAGACCCGAGCTGAAAGCTCGGGTCTCGTGACATTTCGGCACTTCGGTCGGAATTCACTGCGTCGGTCCGACCGGGTCGCCGGTGCCCCAGCGCAGGCTGGGACTCATCGCGGAGACGACGTCGCCGTCGACGAGACGGCCGAGGAACCATGCGCCCTCGTCGGCGGCGCGCGGGAAGCCGGCGTCGACGAGACCGATCGTCGCCTCGGCGATCAGGTTCCTTGCGCGCGCGGACGGCGCGACCGGAATGCCGAGCAGCCGCAGCGTCGCCGTCGCCTCGGCGTCGGTCGGCACGTGGTCGCCGCCGGCCTGCGCGAGCAGCTCGCTGACCTCGACGACGGCGTGGTCGTAGAACGGCGTGCCGGGCACCGCGAGCGTCTTGCCGTAGCAGGCCAGCGCGGCCTGTGGCATCTCGAGCTGCCAGTACGCGAACGCGAGACGGTAGTAGATGAACGCGATGTCGACCGGCATGACGGCGATCGCGAGCGCCCGCCGCAGCGTGGCGGCCGCCTTCGAGAACGGGGACGATTCATCCGCCATTGCCGCCGCCGCGTCCCCGCCGCGGGCGGCCGGCTCGCCGGCGCCATCGCCGCGCGAATCGTCGCCGCCGAGGCCGCCGAACGGTTCGCCGCCGGCCTCGCCCTGCTCGACGAACGTCATCGACAGGTCGATCAGCGGCTGCGCCGTCGTCGGAGCCATCGCCGCGCACGCCCGCTGCCTCTCGACGGCGCGCGCATGGTTGCCGGCCTGCGCGTCGATCCGCGACAGCAACAGCGTCGCGTCGAACAGCGCGTCGGGCACCTTGCGGTAGCGCACGGCGTCGCCGTCGCCGGGCTCGCCGTCGAGGCCGACCATGAGCCGCATCAGCGGCCGTTCGCAATACAGCGGCTTGACGATGCGCCCGTCGTCGTCGAAGAGCCCGTCGAAGTCGTCGGACGCGCCGATGTCACCGCCGGCGCGGCCATCGCGGTCCGCGTCCCCGTCGTCGCCGCCGGATCCGCGCGAATCGTGTCCGCCGTCGTCCGGCGGTCCTCCGTTCCCGCGCCGCTCGTCCTCGAGGCGCAGCAGCGTCGCCTCGAGCTCGATCGCCGCCGTCAGCGGCGAGTCCTCGTTCTCCCTGACGATCGCCGTGACTTCCGAGCCCCTGACGACGGCGTCGTCGTGCATGACGTCGAGCTCGCAGGCGCGGTCGGCCCGCAGCAACGTGCGCAGCGGCGCCGGCAGCGGGCGTTCGTCGCGCCACAGCGGCAGCCGGCGCGCGGCAAGCCGGCTGTCGAGCGGCAGCGGCTCGACGGCCGTCAGGCCGCGGTCGGCGGCGAACCTCGCCGAATATCTCGCCGGACCGAGCAGCCGGTAGATGGCCAGCGGATCGGCGTCGAGGCGCGGGCTGTCGAGCCGGCCGTCGAGCATGGCCGGCAGCGCCTCCATCAGGAACGGCGTGCGGCGGAACCGCAGCGACAGCACGCACGCGTCGGCGAGCGAACCGGCGTGGCAGTCGACCTGCACGCCGGTGACGTTGAGGCTCGAGCGGAACGCCGCGTGGGCCATCAGCGCGGCGAGCCGGAACGCGTAGGCCGACGCCGCCGCCGGCCGCAGGTGCCGCACGTCGCCGGCCGTGCCGGTCGCCGGAAACATCATCGCCGTCGGCACCGTGCAGCGCACGGCCGCCACGCCGGCCGCCGTGTCGACGTCGAAGCGGTAGTCGAGCCGGAATGGCAGCGCCATCCGCTCGGCGACGGCGCCGAAGCGCGTCATCGCGTCCCAGTTGCCGCCGCGCACGCCGCTGGCGCCCTCGACGCCCAGCAGCCGGTTGTCGAGGCGCGCCTGCTCGTCGACGAACCTCGCGTGGCCGGCGAACCGGCGGGCGAACGATTCGGTGGCCGCATAGCAGGACGATTCGTCCATCGTCGCCATCAGCCCGAGCTTGTTGTCATGCTCGCCGGCCACGACGTCGAGGAACGCGAGCCGGTTGAGCGCGGCCTCGACGGCGAGCACGACGTCGCGCTGCAGGCCCTCGAGCGCGTCGTCGTCGAAGCGGATCCAGAACATGCCCGTCGTCGCCAGCCGCACGAGCTCGAGGTCGTGCTCGGCGGCGATGCCGCGCACCTGCGCGGCGCCGGCCTCGACAAGCTGGCGCGCCGCGAACCGCTCGAACGCCGTGCGGTCGCCGGCCGCCGTCGCGCCCTTCCAGATCACCGTGTCCAGCGCGTCCGGCAGCGACTGGCCGGCCATGTCGCCGAACAGCTCGACGATCCTTCCGCCGCCGGCGCCGACCTTGCGCCCCTGTTCGCGCGGAATGCGGCACAGCGCCAGCCACAGCACGGCGAGGAACGGCAGCGGCGACAGCCAGCGCTCGCGGTAGGGGCCGAACGATTCGGGCGAGACGACGCCGAGCACGCGGCACAGCCCGTCGCGCGTCAGGTACTCCCCCATCGTGCGCTGCCGGTCGCCGGTTTCGGTCTCGACGAGGATGGCGCCGGCGTGCTCGTCGCCGTTCCAGTGCACGAGCCACAGGTCGTCGTGCAGTCCGTCGGCGTCGGCGCGGCGCACGTGGCCGTCGGCGCCGACGACGGCGAGCACGTCGACTTCGCGCCGGTCGTGCAGCGCGACGATGTATCCCTCGACGTCGCGCCCGCGGAAGCCAGGCAGCTCGGCGTTCGTGACGACGGCGAACCGTTCGCCGTCCCGCTGGCCGGGCAGCGGCGCGAGCTTCGCCGTCACCGCCGTTCCCGGCAGCGTCATTGCCTGCGTGTCCATCGTCGGTCCCTCCCGTCCGCCGTCGGCGGCGCCCGGCGCCCCTGGCCACTGCCGGCCGGTGCCGCGCCGTTGCGACCCCGGGCGTCGACCGCCGGTCATGCCGTCATCCTAGGCACAAACCGGCCCCGTTGCCCAGCACGATTCCGGCACCCGAAACGACTCGCGAACAAGCTCCCCGGAAGGGCGTTTCCACCTGTTACTTGCCGTACTCCTCGCGGACGAACTCCTCGAGGCGACCCATGCCGGCGCGGACCTTGTCGGTGTCGAGGCAGTAGGACATGCGCAGGTAGCCGGGCATGCCGAAGCTGTCGGACGGCACCATGAACAGGTCGTGCTTCATCGCCTTCGAGCAGAAGGCGACGGCGTCCTCCTCGAGCGCCTTCGGGAAGATGTAGAACGTGCCGCCGGGGCGGACGACGTCGAAGCCGAGCCGCACAAGCGTGTCGTAGATGATGTTCATGTTCGTCTCGTAGACGGCGAGGTCGGCGGTCTCGCCGGCGACGTCGGCGACGGCGAGCTGGATCGACGACGTCGGGCAGTTGTGGCCGGTCGAGCGGCTGACCTGCGTGAAGATCGGGCCGAGCTCGTCGGCATCCGTCGCGCGCGGGTTGATCGCGACGTAGCCGATGCGTTCGCCCGGCAGCGACAGCGACTTCGAGAACGAGTAGCAGGACAGCGTGTTGTCGTAGAACTTGCTCGGATACGGCTGCGTCTTGCCGTCGAAGACGATCTCGCGGTACGGCTCGTCGGAAATCAGGAAGATGTCGTGACCGTACTCGCGCTGCTTGCGGCGCATCAGCTCGCCGAGTCTCGTCAGCGTCTCCTCGCTGTAGACGGCGCCGGACGGGTTGTTCGGCGTATTGATCAGCACGGCGGCGACGTTCGGGTTGAACGCCTGCCCGAGCGCGTCGAAGTCGATCTGGAACGCCGTCGTGTCCGGCGGCAGCACCGTCAGCTTCGCGCCGCAGGCCTGGACGTACGGCAGGTACTCGGGGAAGTACGGCGCGAACGTGACGACCTCGTCGCCTGGACAGACGGTGGCGCGCAGCGCGTGGCACAGCGCGGCCGTCGCGCCGGACGTCGGATAGATGTGGTTCGGCTTGTAGTCGAAGCCGAACCGTTCGTTGAGGCTGGCCGCGATCGTCTCCTTGAAACGGACGTTGCCGGTCGACGGCGAGTAGCCGTGCAGCGCCATCGGGTCGGCGGTGCGGTACAGCTCGATCATCGAGTCGTCGAACGTGCGCGGCGCCGGCACGCTCGGGTTGCCGATCGAGAAGTCGAAGACGTTGTCGGCGCCGATCTCGCCCCGTCGTTTCGTCGCCTGCTCGGCGATCGTGCGGATGACCGATTTCTCGGCCAGCATGTTGCGGTAGACTTCGTTAATCATCGCGTTTCCCCTTCGTCTCGCTGCTGTCGGCTGTCGTCAGGACCATGACGATTCACGATTCTAGCCGCCGTCGCCGAGACCGGACCCCGACCGTATCCCTTCCCGGCATGGCGCGATCCGGGGAGTCCGGCCGCGGGATGGCGGCATCGGGAAATTCCATCATGTGT
Organism: Bifidobacterium choloepi; assembly: GCF_010667615.1. Classification (GTDB taxonomy): domain Bacteria; phylum Actinomycetota; class Actinomycetes; order Actinomycetales; family Bifidobacteriaceae; genus Bifidobacterium; species Bifidobacterium choloepi. The sequence goes on from NZ_VYSG01000001.1 coordinate 996,361, forward strand.
CGCGAAGTTGCGCGGGTTCGGCGCCGCCACCTACGATGGGCACGAAGGGGTCGCCTCCGGAGAGTCGTCGGATCGTTGGGATCGTCGGGTTCCGGGAGCGAAAAGCGATTGCATTGACTGGCCGCGCACTATAATGGTATAGACATTGACGAAACAAATGACTATTTCGTTGGCACGAGCGTATCCGCAACGGGATGCAGGAGGGGAACACGCACGTTGGATACCGTCATGGACTATGTGAAGGACGAGACCCGGGATTTCACCGAGTACCCGTTCCATGCGCCGGACGCGCTCGTGTTTGCGCTGCTGTCCTATGACCGCATTCCCGGGCAGGTTCCGCGCCTCGCGCGTCTCGAGGAACGCTACGGCACGCTGGGGCGTCGCGTCAAGTCGTTCAATCCGCGCCACCCGTTCAAGTCCGTCCGCTCGCTGTGGTCGGTGCCCTACGACGGCGTGACGCTGCGCCATGTCGAGGAGGAGCTGGCCGAGCACGAGGCGCTCGATCCGGACTACGACATGCACCCGGGCCTCGTCGACCCGAGGATCGCGCACAGTTTCTACCGCTCGACGTCGCGCAACCCGCGCTTCGCCGTCTGCGAGATGAACGCGGCCGACGAGCAGTTCGACGAGGACAGGCAGACACAGTTTGCCGCCGTCACGTTTCGCCTGCCGACGGACACGCTCGTCATCGCGTTTCGCGGTACCGACGACTCGCTCGTCGGCTGGCGCGAGGACTTCAACATGTCGTTCCAGTATCCGGTGCCGGCCCAGCGCGAGGCGGCGGACTACCTCGACCGCGTGGCCGACTTCTGGCCCGGACGAATCGTCCTGACCGGTCATTCGAAGGGCGGTAACCTCGCGATCTACGCCGCGATGAACGCGCGCGACGACGTCAAGGACAGGATCGAGCAAATCTACTCGCTCGACGGTCCCGGCTTCCAGCAGCCCGTCATCGCGAGCTACGAGTATTCGACGGTCGCCGACCGCGTCACGAAGATCGTGCCCGAATACTCGATCATCGGCATGCTGCTCGAGGCGCCGAAGGACGAGCACCGCATTGTCGTCACGTCGTCGGTCGACGGACTCATGCAGCATTCGGGATTCACGTGGCAGATGCGCGGCGACCGTTTCAACACGGTGCCGGACGTCGCCGAGAGCTCGAGGACGTTCAACGCCGCCGTCAACGCGTGGCTGTCCGGCATGACGCAGCGACAGCGCGAGCACGCCGTCAAGGCGCTGTTCCGCGTCCTCGAATCGTCTGGACAAGCGAACGTCTCCGGTCTGATGAGCGGCGGCCTCGGCGTGCTGCCGGGCATGGTCGGCAGCTACGTGGGCCTCAACGGCGAGGAACGCAAGTACATCAACCAGGCGATGAGGCTGCTGGCCACGGCGGCTTTCAACCATTCGCCGAGCCAGACGGACGAATCGAATACCGACGATGGCCCGACCGGACCGCAGTGAGGAGGCGAGGACACTATCGAAGGCCACCGGCGCAACCCTTCACGCTGGCAGCATAGCGCACGAGGATGGATAGACTGAAACCAACAAGGTATTCGGAGCATCCAAGTGCTTGAAAAATCAACAAAAACGACGGTCCTGACCGGCGGTCGACAACCGTCGCCGGCCGGGACGACCATAACTGAACAAAACCATCGAATCGGAACGTTTCTTCCCGAATGCACGGGTCGGCGGGAACGTCTCCGGGAGCCGCGCGGAACTGAAGGGGAACCGGGCGGCGCCACCCATTCCGCCGGCACCGGCCACCCGACGAGGGCCGTCAGGCCGGTACCGGCGGAACCTACCGTTGTGAGGAGAACACCAATGCCCAGACCACGCCGTGACTCGGAAATCCTTCCGGCCAAGGACCGGCTGGAGAACGCCTTTTGGGAGCTGCTGGCCGACCGCGAATTCCATCGGATTACCGTGACCGATGTCGTCCGCGAAGCCGACGTCAACCGCAACTCCTTCTACTACCACTTCTCGGGACTGCCGGAGCTTGCCGACTCGGCGATCCTGCACGAAGTCCAGAACATCCCGACGCCAGCACCGCCGCAGCCCGACCTCGATCCCGACGAGGAATGGATGCGCTACTGTTCGGCGCTGCTGGCCGATCCCGACCAGCGGCAGCGACTCGACCGGCTGGCGCTGCTCGCCGGCCCGCACAGCTCGCCCGACCTGCAGGAATCGCTGCACGATTTCGTCCGCATGACGCTGATGAGCATCCTCGACCTCGATTCGGCGCATGTCGACGTCAAGACGAGCCTGCTGATCAACTTCACGATCGGTGGCCTGCTGTCGGTGCTGCAGCAGTGGCCGACGCTCGAGGAGTCGCTGTCCGTCGAGGACCTGATGAGCGAGGACATCGCCGTGCTGGCGATGGGCATCTACCTGTCGATGTCGAAGGAAAGCATGATGGCCTACTGGCGCCGCATCTTCGAATCCGACCGTCCGATGCACCACAAGTTCGCCCTGCAGCATTCGACGGTCTCGTGAGGACACGAATACCCTGAAAATAAATAAGTAAAACGAGAAGGGTGTCGCCATCCCGCAGTTCGTCCGCGGGATGGCGACACCCTTCTCGTTTCGTTTTTCCGTTGCCTTTCGTTGCCGTCGCCGGACGGTGCGGGGCCTTCCCTATTCGCCGGTGGCGGCGCGCTGCTCGAGTTCGTCGCAGTTCGAGATCGCGCGGGTGACGGCGTCGGCGACCGACGACAGCGCCACGCCGTCCTTGGCGTATGCGAAGACCTCGCCGCTCATGCCGTACGGCGTCAGGCCGCTGAACTTGACGAGCGGCGGCAGCTCGGCATTGAGGATGTCCTTGCAGTGCGACTCGACGAGGCCGGTCAGCTCGTGGGACAGCTCGTGCGTGTCCACGCCGGACTTGGCCGTGAACGGCACCTTGACGAGCGCCTCGTTGGACGGGTTGAGCTTCTGGATGGCCGTCGTGCTCAGCACCGAATTCGGCACGATGACGACGTTGCCGCCACGCGCGCGGACGATTGTCTGTCGCCAGCTGATGTCCTCGACGACGCCGGTGACGCCGGAGATCGTGACGACGTCGCCGGGCTTGACGACCTTGCCGAACATCAGCTCGAAGCCGGAGATGACGTTGGCGATCGAATCCTTGAGGCCCAGCGACAGCGCCAGGCCGCCGATGCCGAGCGCCGTGAACACCGTCGTCGGGCTGATGCCGAACACCGGCTTGAGCACGAGCGTGGCGGCCAGCGTCCAGACGAGCACGCGCATGATGTTGACGAACAGCGAGACGTTCGGAATGGCGGCCTTCGCGAGGGCCTTTCGCAGCACCTTCGTCAGTACCTTGGCCAGCAGCGCCGCGCAGACGGCGACGACGACGAGCCAGATGATCTTGCCGAGATTGTCGCGGAAGAAATCGCCGACGATGCCGAGGACATCGGTGTGCGCGACCTCGGTCAGCGTCGGCACGTCGTCGGCGTCGTCGGCCAGCATGGCGGTCGCGAATGGCAGCGGCAGGTTCATCGGCGTGCATTCCTTCTCGAAGTGGACGGGTATTCCCGACGATTCTACCGAAGCGGCCGAACCGGACGGTCCGGGGCGGCTTCCTCTCCCCCAGGATGTTACAAACCCGGGCTTGCAGCCCGGGTTTGTAACATCCTGGAACACGGCATGACGGAAGGACGATCAGCCGTACAGGCTGAGCAGCGTCAGCAAACCGGTCAGCACGATGAAGACGATCATGGGCGCGTTCGCGATGGCGAAGTGGCCGCCCCATTCCTGCGGCAGCTGTTGCGGCGTCAGGTACGCCGTGAAGCGGAAACGATTCCTCCACAGCAGCACGAGGCCGGAAATCGCCGCGGCCAGGACGAGCAGCGCGTAGGCGATGATGACGAGGTCGCCGGACGTGAGCTCGGAGGACGAATCGTCCGAACCGAGCGACAGTACCGTGAGCGAGAGCACGCTGCCGTTGAAGTTGATGAGCACGTGAATGGCGATGGTGTATTTCAGCTGGTTCGTGCGCACGAACAGGTAGCCGAGCAGCAGGCCGAGGCCGAACGCGTAGAAGAACTGGTAGAGGTTCGCGTGGAACAGCGCGAACGCGAGCGCCGAGAACAGGATCGCGACCTTCTCGCCGTACGTCCGCAGGCGGCTGAGCAGCTGCTTGCGGAAGACCCATTCCTCGACGACGGGCCCGATCAGCACGGCGAAGACGAGGTCGGCCCACGGATTGGCGCCGATCGTCTCGTCGATCGGGTTCGTCGACGTGCCGCCCGACAGCAATGCCGTGACGGTCAGGCCGACGAGGTTGCCGACGTACGTGATCGCGAACGCCATGAGCAGGTAGCGGAAGAACTGGCCGCCGGTCAGGTCGAAGCGGCGGCTGGCGAGCGACGGCACCGTCGAGATGATGCCGAAGAAGACGGGCACGCCGATGCAGACCAGCGGGATGTCGTTGGCGAGGTAGGCCAGCCACGCGTTGTGCTGGCCACCGGCGATGTCGACGATGATCTGCTGGGCCGCGATTGCGAAGCCGACGTAGCAGACGAGCATCGCGAGCAGCGCGGCGCCGGCGCGCGCGTAGCGGCGGCGCGCCGTGGCGGCGGCCTGGCGGTTGTATGGAATCGGCGCGCGCGGACGCCGGGCGCGCGGCAGGTGCATGGGCCAGGAGGTCGGTGGCTGCACCGGCTGCGGCGGAGCATACATGTGGGGATTCGGACTGGTCATCGTCGCTCCGGAATCGTTGCTGGCGGGTGGGCGGTCATGGCGCCGTCAGTCGGCCGTGGCCGTCTGGCCGAGCAGCGACGTGCCGCTGGCCGTGGTGACGTCGAGGGTGACGGATGTTTGGCCACTGTTGCCGGCGAGCTCGTCGAACGTGTTGGCGAGCGCCTGCATGTTCGCCTGCCGCTGGCTGTCGGAGACGCCGTCGAGATACGACGTGACGGTCGTCGCGTAGCTGTCCGGCACGGTGACGTCGATGGTCAGGTCGTCGCCGCTGGCCGCGAAGTCGATGTCGAGGCCGCTCGGCAGGCTGTCGCGCACCGTCGCGAGCTGCGACTGGAACGCGTCGCTGTCGACGAGGTTCTCGACGCTCGTCGAGTGGGTGGCGGCAAGTTTCGTGTCGTCGAAGCCGAGCGTCGTCAGGATGACGGAACCGTCGGCGGAGCCGGACGATTCGTCCGACGATGCCGCGGACGAATCGTCCGTCGCGCTGGCCGACGGCGAGGCAGTCTGGCTCGTCGACGTGCCGTACGTTTCCTCGAAGGCGTCGTCGACGTAGGTGGACAGGCTGCCCATCGACATGACGACGAACGCGATCTCGACGGCCGAGATGCAGATGCCGGCGATCGCCAGGCCGCGACCCCTCTCCCGGGTCTTGTTGACCTGGACGAGGCCAACGATGCTCAGCACGAGGCCGACGATCGCGAAGAAGAACGAGCAGATGAAGCCGGCGATGGCCATGCCGTTCCAGCGGTTCGGATACTGCGGCACCGGCGGCTGGTAGCCGGGCTGGCCATAGCCGTTCGGACCGTAGCCGGGCTGGCCGTAACCCTGCTGGTAGCCACCCTGATAGCTGGGCTGCTGGTAATTGGGCTGCTGATAGCCGGCCTGCCGATAATCCTGCTGTCCGTAGCCCTGCCCGGACGTCTGCTGCGCATACAGATTACTCTGCTGGTCCTCCCGATACTGCTGGCCATACGGGTCCGACTGCGGATACTGCTGCTGGCCGGACGAATCGTTCGTGCCGTCGGGCTGCGAATTCGGTTGTGTCATGACTCTGTACCTCCAATGGCGGCATGGCCCCTCCCACGCCTCGTTAGTGCAAGTCTAGCGGCACGTTCCAATATCCGCTCCGGTCATGTCATCGAAAAAGTCCCCTGAAAGGGGACTTTTTTCCGGGCATGCGGGCATGCGGGCGACTCAGTCGGCGATGACGCCGTCGATCAGCGTGGTGATCAGGTCGCCGTAGGACAGGCCGGTCGCTTCCCAGGCCTTCGGGTACATCGAGATCGGCGTGAAGCCAGGCATCGTGTTGATCTCGTTGACGAGCACGTCGCCCTCCGGCGTGACGAACGTGTCCACGCGGCTCAGTCCGGCGCCGTCGACGGCGAGGAAGGCCTTGACGGCCGTCTCGCGGACTTTCTCGAGCAGCGCGGCGTCGATGTTGGCCGGCACCTCGACGTGGGACGCGGTCGAATCCATGTACTTGCTGTCGAAGTCGTAGAACTGGTCGTCGCCCTCGTTGCGCTTGTCGAGGACGATCTCGCCGGGCAGGCTGGCCCGCGGGCTGTCGGTCGGCTTCGGGCACAGCACGGCGCATTCGATTTCGCGCGCGTCGATGCCCTGCTCGACGAGAATGCGCCAGTCGTGCCGCGAGGCTTCCCAGACGGCGGCGGCCAGCTCGGCCGCGTCGCCGACGTGCTCGACCTTCGTGACGCCGAAGCTCGAGCCGGCACGCGACGGCTTGACGAACAGCGGATACTGCAGGCCCGCTTCCTCGACCTTCGCGACGAATTCGTCGCCGTATTCGGCGAAGTGGCGGTCGGCTACGTACTCGCGGGCGTCGAGCGTGATGCCCGGCGAGACCGGGATGCCGGCGGCGGCCAGCAGCACCTTCGTGTAGTGCTTGTCCATGCAGGCGGCCGAAGCGAGCACGCCGCAGCCGACGTACGGGACGCCGAGCATCTCGAAGACGCCCTGAATCGTGCCGTCCTCGCCGTACGGACCGTGCAGCACCGGCAGCACGGCGTCGATGTGGCCAAGGCTGGCGAGCGTGCCGTCGTCGTCGCGGGCGAGCAGGCCCTCGGCGCCGAGCGCGAAGTCGACGACGACGTCGCGCGAGCCGTCGGTCTTCTCGACGGTCGGCAGTCCCTTCGCCAGGTCCCAGTCGAGCGGGTTCTCGCCATCGGTGATCCACTGGCCGTCTTTCGTGATGCCGATCAGGACCGGTTCGAATCGTTCCATGTCCAGCGCGCGCAGCACGCCGGCCGTCGAGATGCAGGAAATCGAGTGCTCGTCGGCCCTGCCGCCATAGAAGATCGCCACGCGCTGCTTAGCCATAGTCCTGTTCAGTGCTCCTTGCCCGGAAAATACGGATGGTTCCTAGCCAGCGAGTCTAGTAGAGAGTCGTAACAACGAAGGAAGCTCCCGACAGGGGAGCTTCCTTCGTCGCAAAAAATGGAAGAATCGTGCGATTCACTCCTCGGTGACGCCCTCCGGGAACATTTCGCCGAGCATTTCGGCGCAGGAGATGCCGTCGTTGAGCACGCGGGTCATCGCGAGCGCGAGCGGCGTGGGCACGTGGTACTGCTCGCCGAGCGCGACAACGGCGGAGGCGGTGGCGACGCCCTCGGCGACGCCGTTGCTTTCCTTCGTCGCTTCCTCGACGCTCAGGCCCTTGCCGAGGTTGTAGCCGAACGTGTAGTTGCGCGACAGCGGCGAGCCGCACGTGGCGATCAGGTCGCCCACGCCGGCCAGGCCCCGGAACGTTTCCGGCATGGCGCCGGCCGCCTCGCCGACGGCGGCGATCTCGGCCAGGCCGCGCGTCTCGATCATCGCGGCGGTGTTCTCGCCGTAGCCGGCGCCGTGCGACATGCCGACGGCGAGCGCGACGACGTTCTTCAGCGACCCGCACATCTCGAGGCCGATGACGTCGGACGTGACGAAGGCCCGGAAGTACTTCGTCGTGCACAGCTTCGCGACTTCGTAGGCGTTCTCGATGTTCGTGCAGCCGACGACGGTGGCGGCGGGTTCGCGGGCGGCGACCTGCTTGGAGAGGTTCGGGCCGGAGACGGCGAGGAACCGCTCGTCCTCGAGGCCGAGTGCCTCGCAGACGACCTGGTCCATGCGCTTGCCGGTCGACTGCTCGATGCCCTTCATCAGCGAGACGATCAGCGCCGTCTCCGGGATGAGGTCCTTGAACTCGACGAGCGCCTCGCGGGCGTGCTGCGCGGCGATCGCGACGACGACGACGTCGGCGCCCCTGACGGCCGCAGCGCGGTCGCCGGTCGCCGTCATGTTGGCGGGCAGCTGCTTGACGCTCGGCAGCCGGACCGGATTCGTGTGCGTCTTCTCGATGGCCTCGACGATCTCGGGCTCGATCGCCCACATCGTCACGTCGTTGCCGGCATCGGCCAGCACCTGTCCGAACGCCGTTCCCCACGCTCCGGCTCCCAGCACCGTCACATTCGCCATTGTTCACTCCTTGGTCGTCTAGTTTCGTTTCGTAAGTCTAATAAAGGGGCTGGCAGTTCGCTGGACTCCCGCGAACTCTCTCCCGCGAGAACCAGAATCGCGCATTTCCTTCAGGCTCCCCCTGAAGAGGGAGTCGAGAACGCGAAGCGTTTTCGGCGGGAGCCCCCGGATCTTCACGCGTCCCGTTCGGCCGGCGTGACGTACGGGTCGGGCGTCTCCGGCACTTCCTTCATGATCCTGAAGTCGAAGAACGTGTCCGGCTCCCGTTCGCCACGGATGTCGGCCATGACTTCCTTCATGCGCAGGCGCACGCGGCGCACGAGTTCGTCGGCGTAGGCCTTCGGCGGCTCGCCGTTCCACGTGTCGGCGTCGGCGAGCAGGTCGGAGTAGTCGAGCCGCGCGTCGAAGCACATGACGACGTTCTTGCGCGGCCACGGCCAGAAGTGGTTAATCGACGCGGCACCCCAGACGACGACGCAGTACAGCGGAATCTGGCGGCCGAGACGGCGGCTGGCTTCCAGCGCGATGAAGCCGAGGCCGTTCTTCATCGACATCGGCCACTTCTTCGGGTCGCGCGTGACGGTGCCCTCGGGCCACACGTCGAGCGGACGGCCGGACGTGAGGATGTCGATCGACGTTTCCTCGATGGCGCGGGCCTTGCCGCTGCGGCGCGGCACCGGCTGCATGCCGACGGCCTGGAACCACTTGCCGATCAGCGGCCACTTGCCCATCTCGGCCTTCGCCATGTAGCGGGGGCGGCGACCGCACTGGAACTGCGCGCACATCGGCACGAACACGTCGAACTGCGTGACGTGCGTGCAGGCCGCGATGTAGGGACCGTCCTCGGGCACGCGCTCGAGGCCCCACGCCTTGAGCCTGCACGATCCGCGCAGCACGCGGGCGCAGCCGTTGAGCAGGCGGCGGGTGATCTTCGGATTCTGTTCGTTGATTTCGCGTTCGTTGGGCTGTCGCGGGCCGCACGGGAACGGCCTGGTCGGGTCGACGAGATCGTGTTCCTTCGCGAGACGGGCGACCTGTTCGTCACTGAGCGGTTTGACGGCCTTGCGCGGCGATGGTTTTCCTTTGGAAGTCATGCTGCCTATTGTGCCCCGAGAACCGTACGAGCCTCCGTCACGTTCGCCAATGGAAAGGCCCCCGCCACGGGCGGAGGCCTGAGGGAATGAGAATGACAATCAGTCGACGTCGGCGCCGAGGGCGGCGAGCTTGCCGCGGAAGTCGGCGTAGCCGCGGTCGATCAGGCTGATGCCGCGCACGTTCGACGGGCCCTTCGCGGCGAGCGCCGCGATGAGGTGCGAGAAGCCGCCGCGCAGGTCCGGCACGTCGATGTCGCGGCCCTCGAGCGGGGTCGGTCCGAAGATGACGGCCGAATGCTTGTAGTTGCGCTGCTGGAAGCGGCACGGCAGCGATCCGAGGCACTCGCGGTACAGCTGGATCGTCGCGCCCATCTGGACGAGCGGCTTCGTGAAGCCGAAGCGGTTCTCGTAGACGGTTTCGTGGACGATGCTCAGGCCGTTGGCCTGCGTCAGCGCGACGACGAGCGGCTGCTGCCAGTCGGTCATGAAGCCGGGGTGCACGTCGGTCTCGATCGCGACCGGCTTGAGGTCGCCGCCCGGATGCCAGAAGCGGATGCCCTTGTCGGTGATGTCGAACTCGCCGCCGATCTTGCGGAACGTGTTGAGGAACGTCATCATTTCCGGCTGCGTGGCACCCTTGACGAAGATGTCGCCGTGGGTGGCGAGCGCGGCGGACGCCCAGCTCGCGGCCTCGATGCGGTCGGTCAGCGACGTGTGCGTGTAGCCCTTGAGCTCCTTGACACCCTCGATGCGGAACGTGCGGTCGACGTCGACGGAGATGATCGCGCCCATCTTCTGCAGGACGGCGACGAGGTCCATGATTTCCGGTTCGGTCGCGGCGCCGGACAGTTCCGTCTTGCCCTCGGCGAGGACGGCGGCGAGCAGCGTCTGCTCGGTCGCGCCGACGGACGGGTACGGCAGGTGGATCTTCGCGCCGTGCAGGCCGTTCGGGGCCGTGATGTGGATGCCGTCCTCGTGCTCCTTGTCGACGTTCGCGCCGAGCTTGCGCAGCGTCTCGAGATGGAAGTCGATCGGCCGTCCGCCGATGTTGCAGCCGCCGAGCGCCGGAATGAAGGCCTCGCCAAGGCGGTGCAGCAGCGGTCCGGAGAACAGGATCGGGATGCGGGACGATCCGGACAGCGTGTCGACGTCGGCGACGTCGGCCAGCTGCACGTTCGTCGCGTCGATCGTCACGATGCCCTCGTCGCCGTTGACGTCGACGTCGACGCCATGCAGCCTCAGCAGATCGGAGACGACGTGCACGTCGCGGATCTCGGGGACATTCTTCAGGACGGACGTGCCCGGCGCGAGCAGCGCGGCGACCATTGCCTTGCTCACGAAATTCTTGGCGCCGCGCACCTTGATGGTGCCGTTGAGCGGCTTGCCGCCCTCAACGTGCAAAACGTCGTCTTTGTTCTCGACCACAGTCACAACCTACTTTCAGATGGAATGGAACTCCCAGATGCAACAATCCGACATCCAATTCTATTTCACACGCTGCCAAACCGTCGTCAATGATGACGATTCATCCACAATTGACCGGCGTGACGGGAAATCGAGGTGAAGATTCCTCCCCCGCCGGCGAACATCGAGGGTCTTCCGGGACGGGCCCCCTACACTTTGGCGTAACGGTTGGGAAGGAAGAATCGTCCGGAACCAGGAGGCTCCGGCACCGTCCCCGCAAAGGAGCATTCATGACTACTGTCGCTGTCGTCGGCTGCACGCACGCCGGCGTGTTCGCCACCAATTCCATCCTCCAGCAGCATCCCGACTGGGACGTCCACGTGTTCGAACGCAACGCGACGGTCTCGTTCCTGTCCTGCGGCATCGCGCTGTGGGCCGGCAACCACGTGTCCGACCCGAAGAAGATGTTCTATTCGTCGCCGGCCGCGCTCGAGGAAGCCGGCGCACACGTGCACATGGAGACCGACGTCGCCGACATCGACGTCGCCGGTCACAGCCTCGTCTACAAGTCGCTCGAGACCGGTGACACGGCGGCGCTGCCGTTCGACAAGCTCGTCGTGACGACCGGCTCGCGGCCCGTCGTGCCGCCGATTCCCGGCATCGATTCGCCGCTGGTCACGACCTGCAAGAACTGGAACGACGCCGTCTCGATCCGCGAGCGCTCGCACGGCGCGAAGTCGGCGATCGTCATCGGCGCCGGATACATCGGCGCCGAGCTCGCCGAGCAGTTCAGCCTGAACGGCATCGACACGACGCTGATCGACGGCCTCGACCGCGTGCTCGCGAACAACTTCGACAGGCCGGTCACCGACCTCGTCGAGCACAAGTTCGCCGAGCACGGCGTGCATCTGGCGCTCGGCCAGAAGGTCGTCGCGTTCTCGACCGACGAGGAGGCGGGCACCGTCACCGTCACGACCGGGCAGGGCGAGTACACGGCCGAATTCGCCGTGCTGGCGATGGGCTTCGTGCCGAACACCGACCTCGTGCGCGACCAGGTCGAGACGCTCGACAACGGCGCGATCGTCGTCGACGACTACATGCAGGCGTCGGTGCCGGACGTCTACGCCGCCGGCGACGCCGCGACGGTGTTCTACAACCCGACCGGCAAGCACGACTACATTCCGCTGGCCACGAACGCCGTGCGCCAGGGCCTGCTCGTCGGCCTCAATATTGACAAGCCGACCGTCAAGTACATGGGCACGCAGGCGACGAGCGCCGTGCAGCTGTACGACCTGTCGCTGGCCGCGTCCGGCCTGACCGAGGCCGGCGCCGGCCGCCGCGGCATCGTCGCCCGCTCGACCGAGCTCGTCGAGGAGTACCGTCCGCAGTTCATGCTGTCGACGGCGCCGGTGACCTGCATCCTGACGTGGGATCCGGCGACGCGCAAGGTGCTCGGTGGCCAGTTCTGCTCCACCGCCGACATCTCCGGCGCCGCGAACGTCGTCTCCGTCGCCATCCAGGCCGGCTTCACGATCGACCAGCTCGCCAATGTCGACTTCCTGTTCCAGCCGAACTTCGACCAGCCCGTCTACTACGTCGGCGCCGTCGCGATGAAGGCTGCCGGAGAGCGGTAGGCTTTCTTTTGCCAGGAATGCCCGTCGATGTCGGAACCCCGAGCTTGCGGCTCGGGGTTCCGACATCGACGGGCATTGATTCAGCGGTCGCCGAGCGGCCCCGCCCACTCGGTCGGCTCGGGTTCGCGGGCGGAGGCGACCGTCGCCGGCGGCTCGCTCAGGGCCGGAATGGTCTTCGGCTTGAACGGGAAGCGCTCGGCGCGCATCTTCTCGTAGGCGACGATGTCGTCCTCGTGCTGCAGCGTCAGGTCGATGTCGTCGTAACCGTTCATCAGGCGCCAGCGCACGTAGTCGTTGACCTCGAACGGCAACGTGACGTCGCCGCACGTGACGGTGCGGGCCCCGAGGTCGACGGTCATCTGCAGGCCCGGCTCCTCCTCGAGCAGCTTCCACAGCAACTCGACCGATTCCTGCGGCATGATCGCGGCCAGCACGCCGTTCTTCGCCGTGTTGCCGTAGAAGATGTCGGCGAAGCTCGGCGCGATGACGACGCGGAAACCGTAGTCGTGCAGCGCCCAGACGGCGTGCTCGCGGGAGCTGCCGATGCCGAACTCGGGTCCGGCGACGAGGATCTGTCCGTCGGCGTACTCCTTGCGGTTGAGCACGAAGTCGGGGTCGCGGCGCCACGCGTAGAACAGCGCGTCGTCGAAGCCGCTGCGCGTGACGCGCTTGAGGAAGACGGCCGGGATGATCTGGTCGGTGTCGACGTTGGATCGGCGAAGCGGCACTCCGGTGCCGGTCAGCGTGGTGAGTTTCTCCATGTCGCGAAGTCCTTCGGTTCTTCAGTGAAATATTGGGAACGATTCGTCCGTCACGGGCCGGCTGCCTACAGGTCGGCCGGCGACGAGATCGTGCCGCGGATGGCCGTGGCGGCGGCGACGGCCGGCGACGCGAGGTGCGTGCGGCTGCCCTTGCCCTGGCGGCCCTCGAAGTTGCGGTTCGACGTCGAGATCGAGCGTTCGTGCTCGACGAGCTTGTCCGGATTCATGCCCAGGCACATCGAGCACCCGGCGTTGCGCCATTCGGCGCCGAAGTCCTTGAAGATCCGGTCGAGGCCTTCCTCCTCCGCCTGCAGGCGGATGCGGGAGGAAGCCGGGACGACGAGGACGCGGTGGATCGAATCCGCCTTCCTGTGGCCCTTCATGATTGCGGCTGCCGTGCGCAGGTCCTCGATGCGGCCGTTCGTGCACGAGCCGATGAACACGGTATCGACCGGAATGTCCTTGATCTTCTGGCCCGGCGTCAGGCCCATGTAGGCGATCGCGCGTTCGGCGGCCGTGCGCTCGGTCGCGTCGGCGATCGTCGCCGGATCCGGAATGCTGGCCGAGATCGGCGCACCCTGACCGGGGTTGGTGCCCCACGTGACGAACGGCTCGAGGTCGGCGGCGTCGAGCGTCACTTCGGCGTCGAACACGGCATCGTCGTCGGTCTTCAGCGTGCGCCAGTACTCGATGGCCTGGTCCCACAGTTCGCCCTGTGGCGCGTGCGGACGGCCCTTCAGGTATGCGAATGTCGTCTCGTCCGGCGCGATCATGCCGGCACGGGCGCCGGCTTCGATCGACATGTTGCAGATGGTCATGCGCGCGTCCATGCTGAGCTGTTCGATCGCCTTGCCGCGGTATTCGAGCACGTAGCCCTGGCCGCCGCCGGTGCCGATCCTGGCAATGATGGCGAGGATGATGTCCTTGGCCGTGACGCCGTCGGGCAGGTCGCCGTCGATGTTGATCGCCATGGTCTTGAACGGCTTCAGGCTCAGCGTCTGCGTGGCCATGACGTGCTCGACCTCGGAGGTGCCGATGCCGAACGCCAGCGCGCCGAACGCGCCGTGCGTCGAGGTGTGCGAATCGCCGCAGACAATCGTCATGCCCGGCTGCGTCAGTCCGAGCACCGGCGCGAACGCGTGGACGATGCCCTGGTCGGCGTCGCCGAGCGGGTGCAGGCGCACGCCGAATTCCCTGCAGTTCTTCTCGAGCGTCGTCAGCTGCAGCGCGCTCGTCTCGTCGGGGTTCGGCCGGTCGATGTCGACGGTCGGGGTGTTGTGGTCCTCGGTCGCGATGAGCTGGTCGACGTGGCGCGGCGTGCGGCCGGCAAGGCGCAGGCCGTCGAACGCCTGGGGGCTCGTCACCTCGTGCATGAGCATCAGGTCGATATACAGCAGGTCCGGCGCTCCGTTGTCGCCCTTGCGCACCAAGTGATCGGCCCACACTTTCTCGGCCAGCGTCATGCCCATGACGAAACCTCCTTGCGTCGTTTTTCGTCAGACCAGCGTAGATTTTCCAGAAGGGTGTTCACATTAATGTGTCGAATGGTGAGATGGGGAGATTTGATGGTGATCCCTCTTGTAAGTAAATTATGTTGACAAACGCCAATCGTTCCAGTTTCCAACGGTTTTCAAGGGGCCCATAAACGATTTTCTCTTCATTGTCGTTTTGCGTTTCAGTATTTGAGATGTAATAATCGTGACCATGACAACTTCTACGCTCAACGCCGAAAGCACCAAGCGCGTCCCAGACGACGTCGCCGCCAATCCAACCAGCCCATCGAAGGACAGCGCCCCGCGCCTGCCCGCCACCGACAACGAAATCCACTCGGGCGTCGGCGTGCTGGACAAGACCGTCAAGATCCTCGATGCGCTCGAGTCCGGTCCCGCCACGCTTGGCCAGCTCGTCTCCGCGACGGGCCTGGCGCGTCCGACGGCTCATCGGCTGGCAATTGCGCTGGAACGCCACCGCTTCGTGCTGCGCGACCAGCATGGCCGCTTCGTGCTCGGTTCTCGATTCGCCGAGCTCGCGGCCGCCGCCGGCGAGGACCGCCTGCTGGCCGCCGCCGGCCCGATCCTGCAGACGCTGCTCGACCGCACCGGCGAATCGGCCCAGATCTATCGTCGCCAGGGCGAGCAGCGCGTCTGCATCGCGTCCGTCGAGCGCGCGTCCGGTCTGCGCGATTCGATCCCGGTGGGCGCCATGCTGTCGATGGAAGCCGGTTCGGCTGCACAGATCCTGCTGGCATGGGAAGATTCCGAGCGCCTGCACCAGGGCCTGCGCCACGCGAAGTTCACGGCCGCCAAGCTCGCCGCCGTCCGCAAGCGCGGTTGGGCCGAATCGATCAACGAACGTGACGAAGGCGTCTGCTCGATCTCGGCGCCGATCCGCAACGCGTCCGGCCAGGTCATCGCCGCGATCTCGATCTCCGGCCCCTCCGGCCGCATGGGCTCCAATCCGGGCCGCCGCTACGCCCCGCTCGTCATGGGCGCCGGCAAGTACCTGACCGACGCGCTGATCAAGGCGTCCGTCAGCCGCGGCTGACCTCGAACCCGGTACGATTCGGCTTCCGCCGACGTCCGCCAACCATCGATCAGGCCACTACGGACGCCAACGACGCCGCCCATCGCGACGACGCCGGCGGGTAAGCTGGAAAACGACCGCCTGCGAACCGGACGCATTCGCGGCCAATGTGGATCTCTACACTGATCCGCCTTGGCCGGCCGAAGGGTCCCAGGCAGTCATCACGTCAATTTCTACCGACCCCGGCACGGTATCCACCCGCGCGCTCCTCCGGGAGCCTGCGAGCCGTGCCGGGGTCCTTGCATGTCATCGCCGCCGTTATCGCTGCAGGATGCGGTCGAGGACGCGGGCGAACCAGCTGGGCCTGTGCAGCAGGTCGACGCCTTCGCTTTCGGACTTCGAGGCCGCCGTCATGCCGTAGACATAGGCCTTCTTCGAGCTGGGCTTGCCGACGATGTCGCCGTATTCGAGCAACTGGGTGCGAGGATCGTACGGATGGCGGATGTCGAACTCGAAGAGCCGGGCCGCGCGCTTCGCCGGCACCGGACCATACGACTCGAAGCCGGCCGTCGGCGTCTCGATCAGCTTGACGCCTTCCACGCGGCCCGAGAACGCGTTGCGGTGATCGTGGCCGGCGGCGACGGCGAAGTAGCCGTGCGTATCGTGCAGGACGGCGAATTCGCCGGCGTCGTTGTCCGGGCAGCTGACGCCCTCGCCGACGTAGCTGCCGGGGTCGGCGCGATCCTCGTCGAGCGCGTAGTACTGGCCGGCGAACATGCGGTAGCCCTCGATGGCGTGGGCCGTCGTCGGCGAGACCGGCTTGAGCAGCTGGTAGTACTGCGGCATCGCCGTGTGCTGGAAGACAATCGATTCGACGTCGTGGCCGAGCTTTGCCGGCAGCTTGCGCAGGAACTCGAGGCCGCGGGCGGACGGGCTGCCGTAGCCGCCGGCGCGGGCATAGTCGCCCGAATCGAGCAGGACGAGGCCGATGACGGTGTGCCGATGCTCGGCGTCGGACACCGGCAGCGCGAACGTGCCGGGCTCGCAGGCGTAGACGTACTGGTCGGGCAGCGTCTTCGACATCTCGAATTCCATCAGGTCGTCGCCGCACAGCGACGCGTCGCCGTTGAGGCACCCCTCGAAGCCGCGGTAGATCTCGTCAAGCTCGGCGTTGTCAAGACCGCACTGGAAATCGTGGTTGCCGTACGTGACGGCCCACGGCACGCCGGCGTCGATGAGCGGCTGGACGAATTTCGCGATCTGCGCGCGGACCGTCTCTCTCGTCTTCTCGAGATCGGCCTGCCGGCGCTTGGCTTCGGGACTGTTCGGGCGGGGATTCGGCGTCTGCCAGCGACGCTTGCGGTACGTGGCGGCGTAGGCGGCATCGTAGCCGGCAATCTGGTTGCCGGTAAAGATGACGACGTCGGGCCGGGCGGCCTCGAGCGCCGCCCTGATGAGCAGGATCGTGTCCTTCGAGACGTTCGGACCGTCCTGGATGTCGGCGAACTGCAGCACGCGGAACTTGCCGGAATGATGGAACTGCAGCCGTCCCAGCCGCGCCGAGACGGACAACGGACGATTCTCCCCCTCATCCGTCCGGGGATGCAACTGCGCGCCGTGTTCACTCATAGGCTCTACGATAGCCCACCGGCATGGCGTTTCACCACCGGAACGTTTCCGGCGCCGCGATGCCGGCACTGTCCGGACGGCGTTGGCGCAACGGTGCCGGAAAACAAAAAACCCTCGCGTTTCGCGAGGGTCATTGGCTGGGATGCCTGGACTCGAACCAAGAATGGCTGAACCAGAATCAGCTGTGTTGCCAATTACACCACATCCCAATTTGGCAGGCGTGACAACTGTCGACATTCATCTTCAGTTGTTGCGTCGTACCCCCGACCGGATTTGAACCGGTGTTGGCGCCGTGAGAGGGCGTAGTCCTAGACCGCTAGACGACGGGGGCCTGTTCTTTGCTGCTCCGTGAAGCAACGAAAAGAAAATATACACGGATGCCCATGACTGCGCAAGTCTCGGCGTGTCGCGCCATTTTTCAACGATTTTGCGCCCACGCCCAACGTCCGCTCTCCTCTCCGAAGAGAGGCGGAAATCCCGGAGAGAGGCGAAAATCCGGAGGATTTCCGGCGGGAGCATGCAAACGGGCCGGAGCGCCGCGTCGATTGATCGACACAACGTTCCGGCCCGTTCAAGAGCTTCCGCCGGTTCGGTCATGCCTCGGCCAGCTCCTCGGGGGAAAGCGAGTCCTGTCAGCCCCTGATCTCGGCGAGGTGCTCGCGCAGGCCCTTGAGGCGGGCGACGGAGATGTCCTTGCCGACGATCTCCATCGATTCGAACAGCGGCGGCGAGACGCGGCGGCCGGACATGGCCACGCGGACCGGGCCGAACGCCAGGCGCGGCTTGTAGCCGCCCTTCTCGACGAGGACGTCGGTCAGCGTCTCGTGCAGGTTGTCGGTCGTCCAGCCGTCATCGGAGATGTTCTCGCAGGCGGCGATCGCGGCGTCGAGCACGTCGGCGGACGAATCCTTGAGCTGCTTGACGGCGTCCTTGTCAGGGGCGATGTATTCCTCGGTGGACAGCAGCGAGCCGACCATGCCGCCAACCTCGCCGAGCAGGCGCACGCGGGACTGGACGAGCGGCGCGGCCTTCGTCAGCACTTCCTGCTCCCATTCGGTCAGGGCGTCCCAGTTGTCGGCGGAGACGAGGCCTTCCTTGAACAGGTACGGCACCGAGCGGTTCAGGAAGTCCTGCGGCTCGAGCATGCGGATGTGTTCGGCGTTGATCGAGATGGCCTTCTTGAGGTCGAAGTGGGCCGGATTGGCCTTGACGTCGCGCACGTCGAACGCCTCGACCATCTCCTCCATCGAGAAGATGTCGTTGTCGGGGCTGATCGACCAGCCGAGCAGCGCCAGGTAGTTGAGCAGGCCTTCCTTGATGAAGCCGTTCTCGCGGTGCAGGAACAGGTTGGACTCGGGGTCGCGCTTGGAGAGCTTCTTGTTGCCCTCGCCCATGACGTACGGCATGTGGCCGAACAGCGGCATCTGCCTGGCGATGCCGAGCTTGATCAGGTACTGGTACAGCACGATCTGGCGCGGCGTCGACGGCAGCAGGTCCTCGCCGCGCAGCACGACGTTGATGTTCATCATCGCGTCATCGACCGGGTTGGTCAGCGTGTACAGCGGATCGCCGTTCGGGCGGACGATGACGTAGTCCGGCACCGAACCGGCCTTGAACTCGATGCGGCCGCGGATCAGGTCGTCGAAGACAATGTCCTCGTCGGGCATCTTGATGCGGATGGCGGGCTTGCGGCCCTCGGCGCGGAACGCGGCCTTCTGCTCCTCGGTCAGCGTGCGGTCGTAGCCGTCGTAGCCGAACTCCTTGGGACGGCCGGCCGCCACGTTGCGGGCCGCCGTCTCTTCCGGAGTGGAGAACGATTCGTACGCGTAGCCGGCCTCGAGCAGCTTGCGGGCGGCTTCCTTATAGAACTCGCCGCGCTCGGACTGGCGGTACGGACCGTCGGGACCGCCGACCTCGATGCCCTCGTCCCAGTCGATGCCGAGCCACTTGAGGGCGTCGATGATCTGGTTATAGCTTTCCTCGCTGTCGCGCACGGCATCGGTGTCCTCGATGCGGAACACGAGCGTGCCGCCGGTGTGGCGGGCTTCGGCCCAGTTGAACAGCGCGGTGCGCACCATGCCGACGTGCGGGGTGCCGGTCGGCGACGGACAGAAGCGCACGCGGACGTTTTCGGGCAGTTCGGGCTTCACGTGGTCGAGCGCCTGCTCCTGCGCCTTGACCGGATTGGAAGCGGAATCAATGGGATCAACGGTGTGTTCTTCACTCATGGGTTCCATTGTGGCGCGAAACAAGGACCGGCAAATAGACAAAACTCCCTCCATAGAGGGAGTCGGCGAGGCGAATTCGAGCCGGTGGAAGTTACAGCTCGACCGTCTCCTTGTTCGGATCGTCCTTGACGTGGGCGAACTTGGCGGCGAGCGCCTCCTTGTTCTTGCGTTCGTCCTCGGCCTTGGCTTCCTCCTTGGCCTTCTCGGCGTCCCAGAGCACGTCCTCGCGGTGGCGGCGCCATTCGGCGGCGGCCATCGGCGCGAGCGTCTCGCCGAGGACGACGGCCGCGTCGGCCGTCGAGTAATCGCCGTTCGGTGTCTCGTAGGCCGCGACGAGGCCGCGCAGCTGCCCGGCCGACGCGTACAGGCGCGGCACCGACAGCTGTTCGGCGAGCTCGTTGGCGAACGGCACGAGCGGCAGGGCGGCCTTGCCGACCTCGGAGACGCGGGCGGCTCCCGCGCCGCCGATCTGCGGCGCGGGAGCCGTGCAGCCCAGCTGGCGCAGCAGCACGCGCAGCAAGTCGTCGATCGCGACGACGACGATCGCGAAGCGGCCGGCGAGCGCGGCCGGCGTGGTTTCGAGCAGGAAGTGGCCGTCGGCGGCGATCCTGGCGTCAATGTAGGCCTCGAGGTCGGCGACGTGCGCGCGGACGGCGTCGACGGTCGCGTCGTCCCAGCCGGCGCCGAGCAGGCTGGCGGCCTCGAATAGCACGTCGGTGTTCTTCGTCTCGCTGAATTCGTCGATCGTGTCGTAGGCGTCGTTGGCGGCGAGCAGCGCGTCGACGATCCGCTGGTCGCAGCCGGGGATCGTCTCGGCGCCTTCGTAGACGTACTCGGCGTCGGCCGGCCGGATTTCCTCGCCGGTCATTGCCTCGGCGAGCGCCGTCGTGATCCGTACCTGCAGGTTCTCGACGTACTTCGCGTCATTGTCCATCTGCGCCGCGTCGGTCAGTGGCCAGAGCGCCTCGAGTTCCGAGGCCGTCTCGCCGGCCTCGCGCACCTTCGCCAGTGCCGCCACCCGTTCGATCGTCGGCTCGCCCTCAAACGTCATCGTTCATCCTTCCGCTTGCCGGTTGCGTTGTTTCTGCGCACCATCGTACCGCTGTCGACCGTCGCTGTCGGCAATCGTTGAACAGCGTTCCGAGCGATCCCCGCCGGCGGGGTCCGCACAGGTTACCTGACGTCCCTCGCCGGGTCGACGTAGGTGATTGACAACACTTCCTTCGTGTCGTTGTCGAACGTGATCGACGTGATCGAGGCGAGCGCGGTCTTGCGCAGCAGCATGTTGTGTTCGGGATGGCCGGTCTCGAGCTTGTGGCGGAACGACCAGATCGGCGACTCGTGCGAGACGACGATGATCTGCTGGCCCGGGTACTCGTCGACCTTCTCGGCGACGAACTGGCCGACCCTTTCGGCAATCGACCGGTAGGTTTCGCCCCAGCTCGGCTTCCAGAGGTTGGCGACGAGTTTCCAGTTGCCGTTGCGCCACAGCGCGCCCTCGCCGTGGCCGATCCTCTTGCCGCGGAACTCGTTGCCCGCCTCGATGATCCGCTCGTCGGTGATCAGGTCGAGCGGCGCCTCGCCCTTCGACGCGCGTTCCCTGTTGAGCGCCGTCAGGATGGCGTCGGCCGTCTCGCGCGTGCGGTCGAGCGGCGACGAGTAGACGGCGACGGCCGTGTTCATCTGCGGGCTCTCGGCGATGTACTTGCCGGTCGCCTCGGCCATGCGCCGGCCGCGCGCCGACAGGTGGAAGTCGGGCAGTCGCTCGTAGAGCAGATGGTCGGGGTTGTAGACCTTGCCGTGCCGCACAAAGTTGATCGTCGTCGCCGTCATCGTTCAAGTCTCCTTCGCTGGAATTCAATGGAACGATTCTCCCAACCCAGTCGGACGGAATTTCTTCCCGGGAAAACCGGCTGGTTGCGGACCTCCTCCGGACGCGGGAATCGTTCATCCCAGACGAATAGTTTTGTGAATAAACTATGTTGCGTCGACAACTTAAGCAACATCGTGAAAATTTAAGTTGGCAACTTTTCCAATCGTTGGAAAAATACCGCGTGTCGCCACCCTACCCGCTCGTAAAGTATCCCTCGCACGTCAATGCGATCACGGCCGATCGGCCACCAACCCCGACCCCGAGAGAAGAAAGGAGCGGCATGCCCATGACCAATGGCGTTGTTTCCGGCATCAAGGACCTTGGCCACCGTATTTTCGGCGGCTACGCAGAATTGTTGAGCATTCCCCATACGGCCCGTTTCACCGTCGGCGCGGTCATCGCGTGCATGCCGTATCCGATGGTGGGCATGACGATCACGATCGCCGTCCAGTTCTACTACGGCAACTATTCGCTGGCGGGCGGCCTGACGGCCGTGCAGGCGATCGCCGGCGCGGCGCTCGGCCCGGTGCTCGGCACGCTCGTCGACCGGTTCGGCCAGCGTCAGGTCTCGATTCCGACGATCGTCGTCTGGATGGTCGCGGCGACGGCGATGATCACGTGCATCAAGGCGCACGTCGCGCCGTGGATCCTGTTCTGCATCGTGCCGTTCCTCGCGGCCACGCCGCCGTGGGGCGCGATGAGCCGCCAGCGCTGGACAAACCTGCTCAGGCACAACCGCGGCGATGTCAACCGCGCGATGAGCCTGTGCGGCGTCTTCGACGAGGCGATGTGGGTGGTCGGCAATCCGCTGGCGTCCATCCTCGCCGTCATTTCCGGCGTCCTCGCGTTCTCGTTCACCGGCATGTGCGTGATCATCGGCGCGCTGATGTTCCTGACCGAGCTGACGACCGAGCCGATGAGCCAGACACGGCTCGCGAAGATGGACGGCGTCTCGCGCGCCGAATTCCGCCGGCTGGAAGACGAGAAGGCGAAGAAGCTGCGCGCCGAGACGGCCAGGCTGGACGCCCGCCGCCGCATGACGGCCGAGGGCGCCTCCCCCGAGGCGACGAAGGCGGCCGAGCAGGAGGCCTACGATCGCGCGATGGCCGGCAAGAAGGAATCGATCTGGGGTCCCGGCCTCGTCGCCGTGTGCGTGACCTGGTTCGGCCTCGGCGCCTTCCAGTCGGCGGCCAGCATCTCGATCGTCTCGTTCGCCACCGAGGCCGGCATGAAGTCGTACACCGGCTTCGTCTTCGCCTGCTTCTCGATCAGCTCGCTGACCGGCGCGCTGCTGTACGGCGCAAAGAACTGGACGATTCCGCTGTGGAAGCGCTTCTATTTCTGCCTCGCCGTCGTCAACCTCGGCATCGGCACGTTCCTGTTCGCCAGGCACCTGTGGGTCATCATGATCATCTACCTGGTCATCGGCGTGTGCCAGGCGCCGACATGGGTGAACGGCAACCAGCTCATGCTGCACCTCGTGCCGCAGACGCGCTTCACCGAGGGCATGGCGTGGATGGGCGCGATGAACTCGATCGGCGGTTCGGCGGGCTCGGCGATCGCCGGCGTCTTCATCGACCGCTACGGCTCGCACGGCGGCTTTTCCGTCGTCACGATCCTCGCGCTCGTCTCGCTCGCGATTGCGTTCTGCGGCCTGAAACAGATCAAGACCAGCACCGAGACGCCGGTACTGACCGAACTGGGCTGAATCGTTCCGCTCTTCCGCCAGGCTCTTCCAGCCGGACCGTCCCGTTACCAGGGCGCCCTCACCTGCTCAAGCACGATCACCTACGCGAGTGGCCTCTCCTTGATGTCACGATCCGAGCTGTCAGCTCGGGTTCATGACATCAAGGAGAGGCCGCTTCAAACAGACGGGCGAACGGTAGACAGTTCGCAGTGGAGGCTTAATGCCAGCCCTTCGGCGTGTGCTCGATCGACCACATGCCGAGCTTGTGCGAGAAGCTTTCCTCCCACTTGAGCTCGATTTCCTCCTCGGTCAGCTCGGCGCCGGCGCGGCGGAACTGCATCATCAGCGGCGTGTGCGTGTCGTCGAGGAGCCACTTGCGGATGATGAAGTTCCAGACCATGACGATGGCCGTCGCGATGAGCTTGCCGACATTCGTGCGGATCAGGTACTCGATGTGCTGGCTGACATAGGCGTCGCGGTTCATGCCGTACGTCGACAGCCAGACGATGAAGTCGTTCATCAGCAGGCCGATGACGGCCGAGATGACGAAGATGACGACCTCCATCCAGCGAGCCATGTCCGGCCGGTGCTTGAAGACATACTTCATGCTCGCGCAATAGTTGAAGATCAGCGAGATGGTAAACGAAATCGTCGCGGCGACGACATTGTGCATGTGGAAGAGGCCGACCAGGAGGTTGAGGATGCCCCAGTCGATGAAGAATGCGATGATGCCGACGACGCCGAACTTCAGGATCTGCTCGATCAGTTTTTTCACGATGTTCCATTTAACACCGTGGCGTAGTCACGGGCAATGGGCACTCGCCGACTTTCATCGTTTTCTGTAGCCTGTGGCGCAAATTGCCACCGGACGATTCGCCGCTTCCTACACTGGAAACCGACAGGCAGGCGCGGCCCGTTCCGCCGTTCCGACGATATCCGGACGGCGGCGCAACCGCCCGCGCAGCGACCGCCAAACCATCACAACACCATCGGCGACGCCGGTCGCGGCGCCGCCAGCATTCCAAGGAGGCTTCCATGCCGGTCATCCACACCCATACGTCCGAACATCTCAAGCTGGGCACCCGCGAGGCGCTGAAGACGGCGTACGGCGAGTCCATCCACCACGTGCCGGGCAAGACCGAGCGCTGGCTGATGTGCATCTTCGATGACAGCCCGATGTACTTCGGCGGCGACGACAGCAAGCCGAGCGCCTACATCGAGGTCAATGTCTACGGCAACGACGTCCCGCGTGACTCGTGGGAGAAGCTGACCGCCGACATCATGAACGCCCTCGAGGCCGAAGCCGGCATCCCGAAGGACCGCACCTACATCCGCTACACCGCCACCCCGGACTGGGGCTGGAACGGTTCCAACTTCTAGACGCGTCCTAATCCCCTGGAAGGGGATCGAGGAGACGGGCGCGCGAGCGCGACGTCGACTCGAGGGGTCGACCGCACGGCGCCCCTAGGGCGCCATGCGCGCGCTGGAAGGCGACGTACCCGAACCACCGCGTCCAACAAAACATATCGAGGGGCGGCTCCCACAACGGGAGCCGCCCCTCATCTGGTATCCGGTACCGACCCGGATCAGACGATCTTCGGCATCGGCGTCGTCAGCGAGGTCGTCAGGTTGACATGGACCACGCCGGCGCCGGCATGGACCTCGACCTTCTTGAGCGTGACGGTGCGGTCGTCGGCCGGGGCGGCATCGTTGTCGGTCATCGTCGCCGGCGACTTAACGGCGACGAGCGCGAGGTCGTCGAGCGCAATGCCGGCCGATTCGCACAGGCGCCGCGCGTCGGCGAGCGACTCGGCGAAGCCGGCCTTCTCGATCACGCGCTCCGCCGGCACGCCGTAGGCGTGCGAGGCGACCCACTTGACGTTGTCGACGAGCGGCTCTCCGCGGTGGGAAGCCGGGACGTCGGTCTCCTCCTCGCCGGTGACGGCCGCGACGAAGTCGTCGAGCTGCGGGGCGAGCGCGTCGCCGCCGTCGCGGAACAGGTTGCCGATGACAGGCTTGCGGAAGCCGAGCTCGGCGGCCGTCTGCTCGAGCGCCGGCACCTGGTCGTCCTCGCCTTCCCAGAGGTTGATCAGCGGGAACGTCGGGATGCCGAGGCCCTCGAGGCGCTGGACGTGGAACGGATAGCGCCAGGACAGCGCCGGATCGTCGCGCCACGTGGAGGCGCGCGTGACGACGATCGCGGCCGCGGGCCACTGGGCGCCGAATTCGCGGCAGGCGATGTCGAGCCACTTCTGGGCGCCGGCGTCGGCTCCGTAGCCGGCCTCGACGATGACGACGTCGTGCAGCGCGCAGGCCAGGTCGACGGAGACGAGTGTCGGGATGCCGAGCGAGACGTTGGCGAACGGGCCGCCGTGGACGTAGACCGGCGAGCCGTTGACCGTCTCGGTCTTCGCCGGCTTGACGGCGTCGGTCAGGATGCCGGTGATGCGCCACAGGTCAATGAACTCGCCGAACGTGACGGCCTTGCCGTCCTTCGTGCCGGCGACCATCTTCGAGACGCGCTCGGCGATCTCGTCCATCGAGCGCGACAGCACGACGATCTGCATGAGTTCGCAGGTCGGCGTCAGCACCACGCGTTCGGGCACGTTGCCCTTGCCGCGGTCGACGGCGATCTGGCGCAGCGAGCGCGACGGCACCTCGCTGACGCGGGGCACGAGGACGGTATCCAGCAGCCCGTCGTCGATGGCCTTTTCCGCGAACGAGACGAGCAGGTTCTGCGCGGCCTCGATGGCGCCCATTTCGCCACACAGCCCCCAGTCGACGATTTCCGGATGGGTCAGCAACGCCTTGCCGCCTCCGGAGGCACCGCCCTTCGAGCCGGCGGCCGTGATGCCCATGCTCGGCTGGCGCAGCACGGCGGCCGCATCGATGCCGCGTTCGCGCAGCGCGTCGATCATCGCGATTGTCGTCGTGGTCTTGCCTTCGCCGCGGGATGCCTTGAGCGGGGTGTCGGCGGTGACGAGCACCACCTTGCCGTGCTTGCGCGGCGCATCCGGGTTGGCGGCGAGATAGTCGAGATAGCCGAAGGCGTCGATCTTGTCGACGAGGCCGTACTGGCGGGTGTAGTCCTCAATACCGGTCACTTGAGGGAGTTCCTTTCTGGTTCAGGAAAAACGGCTCGGTTCCCCACCGTAGTCGAAATGGGGAGCCGGGCCGTCATGGGGTCTGATCTTCGGACAGCGTCCGGGACGCGGGATCCGCGCCGATCAGAAGTCGGACATGCTGAACGAGTTCTTCATGCCCATCGAGGCGGTATAGAGCACCTTGCCGAGCAGCGCGTCGGTTTCGGTGCGCACTTCGTCGGCCATGCGCTGGTTGGCGGCCTCGAGGATGGTGCGGACCTTCTCGTCGCGGCAGGCGGCGATGACGTCGTCGGGCGTCATCGGCTGGACGTCCTCGTTGATGCCGTCCTCGGAGTAGTCCTCCTCGGCGGCGGCGATGTCGAGGGACAGCGAGCCGTCGAGCGCGTCGACCTGCGCGTCGGTGTCCTTGATCATGCGGTGGCCCTTGCCGCCGACCTTCTCCTGATAGGACTGGACGTCGGCCGCCGTGTCGGAGAACTGCGCGTCCGAGAGCGCCGCGATGATGCGGTCGGCCCAGTACAGGTTGTCGGTCGTGACGTGCGTCGTGGTGTTGGCCACGTAGTCGGGCATCGTGTCGACGTTCGGGTAGAACGGGACGATCGCGTTGAACGGGTTCGAGCCGAACGACATCCACTGGATGGTGCGGTCGGCCTGCGGACGGTACGGACGGATCTGCATGATCGCCAGCTGGTTGTTGCGGTTGATGCCGATCGGGCGGAACAGGTGGCGCGTGACGTCGGTGCCGAGACGGCCGTACGGGTCGTATTCGGTGCCCTGGTAGTGGGAGCTCAAGACGTACTTGATTTCCTCGATCGTGATCTTGTTGTCGGGCTGGCGGCACCACGGGATGTCGTCGCTCATCGGCTTGAAGTCGGCGTCCGGGCCGTCCCAGACCTCGTCGTACGGGTTGAGCGTGCGCTGCATGTACCAGGCGCGCGGCGTGTTGTAGACGTGGTCGGAGTCGGAGTGGGAACCGAACGCATAGCGGGGGTTGAACATCGAGGAGCCCTCGACGGCGAGGTCGAGGTGGTTGTGCTCGATGAATTCGCGCAGGTCGGCGGAGCACATGTGGTCTTCCTGGTCGCCGAGGGCGTCGGCGATGTCGAATTCGTCGATGCCCAGCTGGTTCGGCATCGTCACGTAGGCCTCGTCCGGCACGCGCTTGGCGATCCAGTGGTGACCGCCGACAGTCTCGAGCCACCAGATCTCGTCGGCGTCGGAGAACGCAATGCCGTTCATTTCGTAGGTGCCGTACTGCTCGAGCAGGGCGCCGAGGCGCTTGATGCCCTCGCGAGCCGTCTTGACGTACGGCAGCACGATCGTCAGCAGGTCCTCCTCGCCGATGCCGCCGGGCACCGCGGCGCGGTAGCCTTCCTCGCCTTCGCGGCCGACGGCCGGCTGGTATTCGACGAACGGATCGGCGCCGAGGACGCGCTCGTTCGTCGTGATCGTCTCGGTGGCGCTCATCGCGACGTTCGCCTCGTTGACGCCGGCTTCGCCCCAGACACCCTCCGACGGATCGGCGTTCGGGACGCACGAATACTGCAGCGGGTTGTCCGGCAGTTCGATCGTCAGGTGGGCGATGACGCTGGTGTAGGTCTTGGGCTGGTCGTCGGGCCTGACGACAATCAGTTTCTTCGGGCTGAATTCGCCGTTGCCGCTGTCCTCGTTGCGGGCAATGATCGTCGAGCCGTCGTAGCTCGCGTCCTTGCCCACCAGCAGGGTCGTACATGCCATTGGTTGCAATGCTCCTTTGTGTTGCTCCGGAACGGTGTTCCGGAGTGCTTCGTCAACAAATCGTTCTCCGGCGCCGCACCCGGTTTTCCGGTGCCGCGCCGTTCGTGGAACCGTCCGGGACTATACGCCGACGTGCGTGCTTTCCGGGCCGGCGCGTCGTTGCGCCGGCTGCCACGGGCGCGCCGTCAGGCGCGACCGGTCAGGAAGATCGCGCCTTCGTCGCGCACGTCGTTGCAGGACGCGAACGCGCGGATCATCTCGTTCATCCAGAATCCCTGTTCGAGTCCGGCCAGCGGCTTGCTCGTGCCCCAGACCTCGAGGAAGTACCGGTGATCCTTGTCCGGGGGCACCGGCCCGTTGTAGCGCATCGTCAGCGCAGGCTCCTGCGGGCGGCCGAGCAACGGCGAGGCCGAGGAATTGCGGCCCTGCACCGCCTCGGGGATCATGGCCGGCAGCTTGCGGGAGAAATCGGCCGGAATGGACAGGGCGTGCGAATCGTTCGGGTCGAACATCAGCGCGTCGACGGGCAGGTTGGCGACGGTCCAGTGAATCCACTCGAAGCCGCAGACCGGAATCGAGTCGGGGTCGAGGAACTGCCAGTGCAGGTAGTGGACGTCCGGGCGCAGCCGGTCGAGGTAGAACGGGAACGAAATGGCAGGTTCGCCATCGACCCTGTCCTGTTGCGGCGCCTGCTTGGCGTACTCGTCCGGAATGACGGTGAAGTCGGTTGAAATAATCATGTCTCTATTGTTCCCCTTTCCGGGTTCCGACAATCCGACGGCGTCCGCAATGATCCCGCGGGATCCGGCAACTATGCGGCGCCATCCACATGCCATCATTCCACAACTTCGTGCCCGATTCCGCTCGCGGCTGCGAACATGAAAAGGTCCGGACGCGGCAAGACCGCGTCCGGACCGTCAGCGTACCGTTCAGTCGGCGTAGGCGGAATCCCAGTCCATCGGCTTGTAGAAGTCGCCGTTGAGCGCCTTCTTCGCCAGCTCCTGCGCCTCGGCCATCGTGTGGTTGGCCAGCTCGGCGCGGACATCGTCGAGCGCGGCCGGCGACATCGACAGCGAGTTGACGCCGAGGCCCGCGAGCACGACGGCGAGATCCGGATCGGCGGCGGCTTCGCCGCACACGCCAACCGGCATGCCCTTGGCGTTGCCGGCCTCGCAGATCATCTTGATGTTGCGCAGCACCGCCGGATGCCAGGCGGTCTGGTAGTTGGCGACGGAACCGAGCGTGCGGTCCGCGGCCAGCGTGTACTGCGTCAGGTCGTTCGTGCCGATCGAGACGAAGTCGGCGACGTCGGCCACCTTGTCGGCCATCAGCGCGATAGACGGCACCTCGGCCATCGCGCCGACGAACTTCAGGCCGTAGCTCTTGCCAAGCTTGACGAAGTAGTCGGCCTCGTACTGGTCGGCGACCATCGGGGCCATCACCCACAGGTTCGCATCGGTCTGGGCGTCGGCGGCGGCGAGGGCCTTGAGCTGGTCCTCGAGCACCTGGCGATGGGCGACGAGCGTGCGCAGGCCACGCAGGCCGAGAGCCGGGTTCGGCTCGTCTTCCGGCGTCAGGAACGGCAGCGGCTTGTCGGCACCGGCATCCAGCAGGCGGATGACGACCTTCTTGCCCGGGAATTCGGCGAGCAGCTCGGCGTAGGCCTTCGTCTGCTCCTCGACAGTCGGCGGCTCGCTGTTGCCGATGAACAGGAATTCGGTGCGGAACAGGCCAACGCCCTCGGCGCCGTATTCGTGGGCGGCCTTGGCATCGGACGGCTTGCCGACGTTGGCGAGCAGCGGAATGCGGGTGCCGTCGGCCAGCTGACCCGGCTGGCCTCGCAGCTCCTTGGCCTTGTCGGCCTTGGACTTGGCCTGGTGCGCTTCCTCGACCTGCTCCTTCGTCGGCTCGGCGATCACTTCGCCCTTCGCGGCATTGACGATGACTTCCTCGCCGTCCTTGAGGTCGACGGCACCGGCGGCGGAGACGACGGCGACGATGCCGCGGGCACGCGCCAGGATGGCGGTGTGCGACGTCGGGCCACCTTCGGAGGTCACGATCGCCAGCGTCTTGTCGAGGTCGAGGCCGGCGGTGTCCGCCGGGGACAGGTCCTTGGCAACGAGGACAAACGGCTTGTCGCTGTCCGGCACGCCCGGAGCCGGCAGACCCATGAGGTCGGCGATGACGCGCTGGCCGACATCGTGCAGGTCGGCCGCACGCTCGCCCTGGTAGCCACCGATCGCGCGGAACATGTCCTCGACGGCGCCAAAGCCCTCGAGCACGGCGCGCTCGCCGGTCTTGCCCTGCTCGATGAGGTCCTTGATCGAGGCGGCCAGCTGCGGGTCGGACGCGAACATCGCGATCGCCTGCAGGATCGGGGCGGCGGACTGCACACTCTTGTCATCGCTGTTCGCGGCTTCCTCGGCGCGGCGGTTGAGGTCGGCGTTCACCGTGTTGAGCGCGGCCATGACGCGTTCGGTCTCGACTGCGGCGTCGATGCTCGCGTCACGGGGTTCGTCCTTCGGCTCCGGAAGCGGATCCGCCATGCGCATCACCGGCCCGACGGCCACACCGCGTCCAATGCCAACACCCTTGATAATCATGTGAACTCCTTATCCACACAGGACCGTTTCCCCCTGGACCAAACGCCACGTTGCTGCCGCGGGTATCAGTTTTTCAGGATTTACCGGTAAACCGTTTTTCAATCTCGGAATTATTTATTCCAAAAGCCTACCAATTATAACGTGTAAACGTTTTCTAAAAAACCGTGTGTCATGTTATACTGTGTTGCTATGCCGCACACGCGGAAGGCAACATCCACGTGAACGGCGCAAGTTGTATCTCTTTTGCGCAAAGGAGTGCCACATGGCAACCGCAACCCGTACCACCGTCATCAACGATCCCGTCGGCATCCACGCCCGTCCGGCCGCCCAGTTCGCGCAGGCCGCCGCAGGCTCCGGCGCCAACGTGACCATCGCCAAGGAAGGCGGCGCCCCGGTGGCCGCCAACTCGATTCTCGCCGTCATGGGTCTCGGCGTGAAGCAGGGCGACACCGTCGAGGTGACGGTCGAGGGCGACAACGCCGAAGCCGTCGCGGACAACCTGCTGAACATCCTGCTCGCCGCCGAGTGAGCACCAGGTGAGCAATGGCCGTCGAGCCGTCACTGCACGGCTCGACGGCGAACGTCTCGACAAGGACCGTCCGCCCACGCGGGCGGTCCTTTTGATTCGAAGCCCATTACGCTATAGGCTGATCAGATAGACAGGTTCGGGCCCCATGCGACCTGGAAGAACTGGAGGAGTAAATGGTTCGCCAAGCCAACGCCCCATCGCGGGCGTCCACGTCGCCTTCATCCTCGTCCGCCCATTCCATCACCGACGTCGCCGCGCTGGCCAGCGTGTCGATCGCCACCGTCTCGCGCGTGCTGTCCGGCAAGCGACAGAAGGACGACGACATCGCCCGCCGCGTCCGCCAGGCCGCCGAACAGCTGAACTATTCGGTCAATGTCGCCGCCAGCTCGCTGCGCGGCGCCGGTACCAGGACCGTCGGGCTGGTCATCCCCAGCGCCACTGACGAATTCGCCGCCCAGCTACTGGACGCGCTGGAATCGGCCGCCGACGACCGCGACAGCCAGGTGCTGCTCGGCGTCGGTGGCACCAAGGCCCTGCAGACCGCCCGCGTCGAATCGCTGATCAGCAGGAACGTCGACGGACTCATCGTGCTGCCGGCTACCGGCGCGGACCTGACGCCGATCCTCGAACGCCACGCGGGCCGCATCCCGATCGTCCAGATCGGCAACGGGCGGCGTTCACGCAACTATTCGCAGGTGTCGCTGGACGAGCTGCTCGCAATGGAGCAGATCGTCGACCATCTCGCATCACTCGGCGCGAAGACGGTGGCCTACATGGCCGGCCGGAAAGTGTCCTTCGAATCGGCCGAACAATTTTCCATGCTGCATACGCAGTTACGCTCCTTCGGCCTGGAAACGAAGGCCGCCTGGAACCAGTTCGGCGACCAGACCGTGCAGCGCGGCTACGACTGCGCGATGCGCATCTTCGCCCAGGACAAGCCGGACGCCGTCATCTGCTGCGACGACAAGGTGGCGCTCGGCGTCATCGTCGCCCTGCATTCCCTCGGCCTGCGGGCACCGGAAGACGTCATGCTCGTCGGCCAGAACAACGCGCCGCTGTGCGAAACGGCGTCGCCCTCCATCACGACGCTGCGTCCGCCGTTCGAACAGATCGCCGAGGAATCGCTGCGCCTCATCGCGCAGGGACCGAACTATCCGTCCGAGGTCTCGCTGACCTCCCAGCTCATCGTCCGCGAATCCACCGTTGGCACCGCCACCACCCGCCAGATCACGGCGCGGTAGGACGTCGCCCTGGAATATCACAGCATCAGCCGACTGCGCGTGGCGACATCCTGGAACCGGAACACATCCGGTTGATGGCGCGAACGAGTGTACTCGAACTGGACGCCGTCCGAACTGAATACCTGACTGGTAACGACCGCCACGGAATTGTAGTCGCCCAAGTCAAGGCATTGTCGATCAATGTCGTCCGCGAGCTCGACCGTGATGACTCGCTTGCTCGTGGCGATGACGAGCCCCAGATCGTTTTCCAGATAGTCATAGATGGACCCGGTGGCGATTTGCGGCGTGAGCAACGGCATGACATCGCGACGGAACCAATTGTGATCGACGATAAGCGGCTCGTCGTCGAAGCACCGCACCCGGATGATGTGGATAAGGGAGATACCGTGTGGAAACCCGGTTTCCGAAGCCAGGTCGTCATCGGCGACAATATCCTCGAACAGGAGCACTTCACTGCGCGTGTCACGGTGGCTGCGCTCGGCACGCTCCTGAAACGACTCGATGGTACCGGCGACACACGTGGTCATGTCAGCGGGCGCATAGATGCTGCGCACGCCCTTGCCTTGTTGTGATTGCACGTATCCGTCGGCCGCCAGACGGGCCAGGGCGCGGCGGACAGTGTTGCGCGAACAGTCGTACTGCGTCGCCAGGTCGTTCTCGCTTGGCAAGAGCGCGCCTTCCGGATATTCACCGGCCTCTATCAAGTCCTTGAGATCCTTGTAGATCTCGCCAAATCGCGCCTTCGGCATGATTCCGAGTATCCTCCACTCTTACGCATTTTTCGCCTGGCCGGTGGCCACCGCATCGTCACGCATTCACCGATTCATCGCACCGACATTTTCCGTCGGCAGGCCGTCTCCGTCGACGATGCCGGACAGTCGGTCAGTAGGCGATGAGTTCGCTGAACAGGGCCTCGAACAGCAACGGGATGTTGCCATTGCCGGACAGGCGGCGACGGGCCGTCGAAACCGACTCCAGGCGACGTACCGTGTCCTGGCGTGTCAGCTTGACGGACAAGGCGGCAATGGCGCTGCGGTTCTCGACATTGACGAGGCCCACTTCGTCTTCCGCACCGTTCTGCAGGACCGCCACGTCCCGATAGATGCTGGCGACGGTGTTCAGGGCCCGGTCGAGGACGTCGCGCGTGCGACGCGTGGTCTGTCGCTTGAGTTCGTCCTTCTTGGCCAGCTGGTTGTACGCGCCGCGCAACTTGGCCGGCACCGTCTCGTCGGCGCCGAGGCCGTTGACGCGCCTGAATTCGGCGCAACGGCGTTCGGCCTGGGCCTCGACGTCGGCTTCGGCCTGGCGCTTGGCGGCGTCGTTGAGCGTGGCCGCCAGCAGCACGGCCTGCGACGTCTTGCGCAGGTCGAGCACGCCGACAACGAGATCGTCGCGGTCCCGCATGACCTGTTCGTCGGACGCATAGAGCTTGGCTATGCCGATGTGGCCTTCCGACAGGCGCGCGGCGCGCGCCGCCGTATTGTCGTCGACACCGAGCGTGGCACGCAGGTAGGAGGCCACGTCGGACGCCTGCGGCACGGCGAGATTGACGATGCGGGTGCGCGAGCGGATCGTCGGCAGGACATCCTGCGCGCTTGGCGCGCACAGCAGCCAGATCGTGCGAGGACTGGGCTCCTCGATTTCCTTGAGCAGCACGTTCGTCGTGCGCTCGAGCATGCGGTCGACATCCTCGATGATGATGATGCGCCACGGCGCCGTCGTCGGCATCTGCTCGGATTGCGCCACCAAAGCGCGGACTTCGTCGATGCCGATCGTCACCTTGTCGGTGGCGAGAATGTTGACATCGGGGTGCGCCCCAGCCAGCACCTGCCTGGTGACCTTGGTCGGTTCGTCGCCCAGGCCGTGGTCGGGACTCTCGAGAGCGGCCGCGAAGGCCCGCGCCATGTTGGACCGGCCGGATCCCGGAGGACCGCAGATCAGCCATGACTGGGCAATGGCCCGCGGGTCGCCTTCGGCAACGGCCTTCAGCCGCTCCGCGACCTGCCGCTGCCCCACCATTTCGTCCCATACGCTCATTCGACGGTTCCCTCCGTGTGGCCGCGTCGTCAATACTGTCGAATATCCAGCCTACCAGCCGGTTTCGCAACCATCGGGCGGACAGAAGCGCCGGGAGGTCAACGAGCGGGTTCGGTTTCCACCGATTCGTGGACTTCGGCGACGCCGGTGAAGGCGGACAGCATGAGGTTGTCGGACAGGATCTGTTCGGCGACCTCGTCCTCGGATGCCGTCGCGTCGACAACGAGGAACCTGTCAGGCTCCTGGGCGGCCATGGCGAGGAATGCGCGGCGCGTGCGCTGCTGGAAGTCGTCGCCGGTCGACTCCATGCGGTCTTCGGGCGCAATCATGCGCTTGTGCGATTCGGCCGGATCGATGTCGAGCAGGTAGGTGCGCATCGGGACGAGACCTCCGGTTGCCCACATGCTCAGCTCGCGGACTTCCTGGGAGCCGAGCTCGCGGCCTCCCGCCTGGTAGGCGATCGACGAGTCGAAGTAGCGGTCGGAGATGACAATGGCGCCCCTGCGCAACGCCGGCCGCACGATCTGCGCCACGTGCTGGGCACGGTCGGCGGCGAACAGCAAGGCCTCGGTACGCGGGGCGATCGGCTCGTCCGCATCGTCATGACCGAGCAGCAGCTTGCGGATCGTGATGCCGAGTTCCGTGCCGCCGGGTTCGCGAGTAGTCACCACTTCCCTGCCCTGCGCACGCCAGTACTCGGCCAGTCGGTTGACCTGGGTGGTCTTGCCGGCTCCATCCACCCCTTCGAACGTAATGAACATTCCGCACGTAGACATAACGCACCGCTTTCCAGAGCATCACTGCAGATTACACAGGACCAGAACACAACAACGACTATGGTTCAACCGTACCCATCGACGATGGGTGGCGCAAACCGGGGCGAGTGTCCGCCCCGGAGCGTCCGGCGAGACGTCACGCCGGACGCTAGCGGGCCGGCACGACCGGCGGACGATCGAATCCCTCGTTGGCGGCCAGCCACTCGATGTCGCTTTTCACGGTGGCCGGCGTGGATCCGATTTCCTTGGCGATGCGGGTGTTGGCCCAGCCCTGCGAAGCCAGGTCCTTCACCTTGGCGCGGCGTTCCTGACGGGCCGTGTCCGCGGCGGACGTTTTCCCGGACGCCGTCTTGCGCGTCGTCGCCTTCTTGCGACCGCCGGTGGACGACGACTTGGCCGACGAGCTCCTGGCCTTGCCGCGACCACGGCGCTTGGCCGGTCCGGCGGCGCGCTTCTCGGCAAGCAGCCGGAAGCATTCCTCGGCGGTAATCGTCTTGAGGTCGGTCTGCTTGGGCAGCGACCGGTTCGTGGTGCCATCGGTGACGTAGGCACCATAGAAGCCGTCCTTGATGACAACGGGCTTGTTCGTCTCCGGATCGTTGCCGAGTTCGCGTAGCGGCGGCTTGGCACTGCCTCGGCGACGACCATACTTGGGCTGCGCGAACAGTTCCTGCGCACCGGCCAGGTCGATGGCGAAGATGTCGTTCTCGCTGGCGAGCGACCTCGTCTCCTGCTTGCCGTCGGCACCGGTCTTCGTCAAGTACGGACCATAGCGGCCGTTGTTGGCCGTGACGGTGACGGTCTGCGTCTCGCCGGTCTTGGCATCCACCTCGTCGTACGATCCGACTTCACGTGGCAGGCTCAGCAGCTTCAGCGCCTCGTCGAGCGTGAGGGTGTCGGGAGACATCGACTTGAACAACGACGCCATCTTGGGCTTCTGCTCGTCCCTGTGCGAGGTGTGGGCGTCCGCATCGGCCGTGTCTGACGCCACGAGCGCGACATATGGCCCGAAGCGGCCGTTACGCACCTCGACGGTGCCCCCGGTGACCGGATCGGTGCCGAGGATCCGCGGGCCGCCCGAATTCGTCGCGACAAGCTTGCGCGCCTCGTCGACGGTCAGCTCGTCCGGAGCGAGCGTGTCGGGAATGGACGCGTGCTTCGGGTTGCCTTCGGCGTCCAGGTCCTTCGTGTCCTCGATGTAGGGGCCGTAGCGCCCCACGCGCACGTTGATGCCGTCGCCGATCTCGATCGTGTTGATGGCGCGCGCGTCGATTTCGCCGAGCTGCGCGACCTGCTGCTGCAGGCCGGCGTGCGCCTCGTCCTCGGACTGAGCGGCGCCGTCGCCGGAACCGAAGTAGAACCGGGTCAGCCAGTCGCGTCCGGTTTCCTGTCCGTGGGCGATCTGGTCGAGGCCGCTTTCCATGTCCGCGGTGAACTGGTAGTCGACGTACTTCGGGAACTTCGTCTCGAGCAGCTTGACGACGGCGAAGGCCAGCCACGACGGGATCAGCGCGCGGCCACGTTCGTAGACGTATCCGCGGTCAATGATCGTCGAGATGATGCTGGCGTAGGTCGACGGGCGTCCGATTTCCTTGGCCTCGAGCGTCTTGACCAGCGATGCTTCGGTGTAGCGGGCCGGAGGCTGCGTCTCGTGGCCGTCGGCCACGACGTCGGTCGACTGCAGCTGTTCGCCGGGAGCCATCGGCGGCAGCGAAGCGTCGTCGCCGTCCGACTTGGAACCGTCGCCGTAGACCATCAGGAATCCGGGGAATTCGATGACGGTGCCGGATGCCTGAAACAGCGCGGTGCCATAGCCGTCCGTGCCGGCGGACAGCTTGACGACGGCCGTCGAGCCGGTGGCGTCCGCCATCTGGGAGGCGAGCGTGCGTTGCCAGATCAGCTTGTACAGCTTGAGCTGCTCGGGCGAGACATGCGCGGCGATTTCGGACGGGTGCCGGAAATGGGCGCCGGCGGGGCGGATGCATTCGTGAGCTTCCTGCGCGCCCGCCGTCTTCGTGGCGTACTGCTTCGGCTTCTCGGACAGGAACCGGTCGCCATAGGTCTTCGCCACCGATTCGCGGGCAGCGGCAATGGCTTCCCGGCTCAGCGTCACCGAATCGGTACGCATGTAGGTGATGTAGCCGTTTTCATACAGGCCCTGGGCGGCGCGCATCGTCTGGCGCGAGCTCATGCCCAGCCGGTTGCCGGCTGCCTGCTGGAGCGTGGAGGTCGTGAACGGCGGCTGGGGACGGCGACGGTAGGGCTTCGTGTCCAGCGAGTCGACGAGGAAACGATGCCCCTTCAACTCGGCGGCGACGGCATCGGCGACATGACCGTCCACGCGGACGACGCCGTCGCGCACGGCCGCGTCGGTCAGCTCGCCACGGTCGGTGAAGTCCTTCGACGCCGCCACGCGGTGACCGTCGAGGGAGATCAGGCGCGCGTCGAACTGTGCGTCACGACCCTGGGCATCCTTCGCGGCCAGCGTGGCGACGACGTCCCAGTAGGCGGTACGCACGAACGCCATTCGTTCGCGTTCGCGCTCGACGATCAGCCTCGTGGCGACGGACTGCACACGGCCGGCGGACAAGCCGGGACCGACCTTGCGCCACAGCACCGGCGAGAGCTCGTAGCCGTACAGGCGGTCCAGGATTCGACGGGTTTCCTGCGCGTCCACCATGTCGTCGTCGACATTGCGGGTGTGCTGCAACGAGGCGCGGATGGCTTCCGGCGTGATCTCGTGGAAGACCATGCGCTTGACAGGTACCTTCGGCTTGAGGGTCTGGACCAGATGCCAGGCAATGGCCTCGCCTTCGCGATCCTCATCGGTGGCGAGGTAGAGTTCGTCGGCATGCTTCAGCGCAGCACGCAGCTCGGCGACGGTTTTCTTCTTGTCGGCGCCGACGACGTAGTACGGCTCGAATCCGTCGTTGACATCCACGCCAAACCGACCGAACTTCTCCTTGTCGGCCGCCGGAATCTGACTGGGCTGTGCAAGGTCGCGAATGTGCCCCACCGACGCCAGCACGGTGTAGTCATCTCCCAGATAACCGCCGATCTTCTTGGCCTTCGTGGGAGACTCAACGATGACGAGCTTGCTGCCTTTAGTCATGCTTTCTCCTTACGCGCTTGATCCCATTCAAGCTTTCGGACGTCATATTACTCAATACGCCCGCGCAGGCGCCATTTCCCCGCGTTGCGAACTGGACAGGGACCGGCCGGCAGCATCGTCGCGGCGTCGGCGTCAAGGCCGTCCACGGACGCGTGCGCCGTTACCGGCGCGGAGGTGCCGGCGGGGCGCCCAGCAGACCGAGCCGTGTCAGCGGGGCGGCCGTGATCTGGCGCATCATCAGCACCATGCCGTTGACCACGCAGGCCGTGCCGACGACGAGGGCCGTGGCCGAACTGGCCGCGCCCGACGCCGTCCAGCTGGCGCTGAGCTGCAATCCAATCTGGATCTGCCAGATGATGTAGGCCGCGTATGCCCAGCAGCACAGTCCTCCGGTGATCAGCGCCGCCGCGACAATCTGGATGCTCGGCGACGAGACGCGCTGGCCGGGGCGGTCCATGCCGCTGCCCCGGGTGAACGCCAGCGCCACCATCATCAACGCCCCGGTAATCAGCATGGCCATGATGACATCGACGGGCCGGTGCCACTGGTCGACGATGACCGAGCATCCGACGGACACGGCGACGAGCGTCGAGATGACCGCGCATGCGGCACGCCACGCATGCGGCACGGCGCACAACAGCGCCAGTCCCGCCGCGGCGGCCAGCATCGTGTGCCCGGAAGGCGCCGAGTTTACCGTGGACGATTCGACGTTGATCAGGAAGGGTCGCGGCAGCAGCGGCTTGAGCACCTTCGCGGCGATGAAGCACACGGCGGCGAAGGCAATGAGCTGGCCGAGCAGCCACCAGCGACGGCGCACCAGCACGACGAGCAGCGCAATCAATCCCAGCAGCGTGGCGGCGGCGATGACGACGGCCGACTTGCCGACGATGGCCTGCGGCACGGCAAGGAAATCGGGGACGATGCCGGCATACGTGGTGATGACCTCGTCTTCGTACGACTGGCCGGTGACGGTGCGAATGCCCAGCCAGTACGCCAGCGCGGCGAGCGCGGCGAACAGCACGGCGAACACCGCGCACAGCACGATGCTGGACACGCGCGGCCGGTTCGCCAGCGGATCGACCTGGGCCAGTCCCTCGTCGAGATCGTCACCGAGCGATTCGTCGGTGAATACGGAACGATCAGGTCCGGGCTGTCCGGTGGAACGATCGGACGCCGAGCCGCCGGACACGGAGGCGTCGGCGGAAGGATCGACTTCAGTCCGCGCGTCGTGCCGTTCCTCGATCGGCTGCCAGAGCGGCGCAGGCGC
Organism: Bifidobacterium choloepi; assembly: GCF_010667615.1. Lineage (GTDB taxonomy): Bacteria > Actinomycetota > Actinomycetes > Actinomycetales > Bifidobacteriaceae > Bifidobacterium > Bifidobacterium choloepi. The sequence continues at coordinate 1,035,769 of NZ_VYSG01000001.1, forward strand.
GCCGGACGTCGAATCTCCGGACGCAGGGGCGCCGGACTTCGGCGATTCGTCCTTCTGCTGTGCCATCTGTGTTTCCTCGCTACTGCTCATGGCTATGACTGTACCGGCACCGACTGTACCGCCGCCGGCACGCGCCGCGCGAACATATAGAAAAACCTCCACGCACCCGCCAGAGGCCACTTACCCTTGCTGCATTCCTGCCCTGGGGGGATTGGGTGACATAGCGCCGCGTGGAGGCTCTGCCCAGTGTACACCACATTTCCCTTCGCGCAAGTCGGCGGATCGTCGGACACCCGACGAAACGCCCCCGTCGAGCTGACATTGTCGTCAGTCAACGAAAAGACCGCGCATGTTCACCAAAGGCGTAACGCCTTCGGCGGTCATGCGCGGTCCCATGCCGATGGCATGCGGCACTGACGGGCTGCATGTCCGGAAGAATCAGGCCTTCCACACGTCCTTGCCGGCGGCCTTGGCGGCCGCGACATCGGCGTTGAGCTGCTCCTCGTTGGCCTCGACGTCGCCGGCGATGAACTCCTCGACGAGCTGACGGGCCTCGTTGTCCTCGTGCTGGACGGCCGGGGACTTCATGAAGTAGGAGCTCGGGGCGAGCACCGGGCCGGCCAGGCCGCGGTCAAGGGCGATCTTGGCGGCGCGGACGGCGTCGATGACAATGCCGGCGGAGTTCGGGGAATCCCAGACTTCCAGCTTGTACTCGAGGTTCAGCGGAACATCGCCGAACGTGGTGCCCTCGAGGCGGACGAACGCGAACTTGCGGTCGTCGAGCCAGGCCACGTAGTCGGACGGACCGATGTGGACGTTGTACGGATCCATTTCGTGAGGCACGATGGAGGTGACGGCGCGGGTCTTCGAGATCTTCTTCGACTCCAGACGGGAACGCTGCAGCATGTTCATGAAGTCCATGTTGCCGCCGACGTTGAGCTGGTAGGTGCGGTCGAGGCGCACGCCGCGGTCCTCGAACAGGCGGGCCATGACACGGTGCGTGATGGTGGCGCCGACCTGCGACTTGATATCGTCGCCGACGATCGGGACACCGGCATCGCGGAACTTCTGGGCCCAGACCGGGTCGGAGGCGATGAACACCGGCAGGCAGTTGACGAAGGCGCAGCCGGCGTCCATGGCCGCCTGGGCGTAGGCCTTGTCGGCCTCTTCGGAACCGACCGGCAGGTAGGAGACCAGCACGTCGACCTTCTTGTCCTTGAGAACCTGGGCGACGTCGACCGGCTCCTTGTCGGATTCGGTGATCATCTGGCGGTAGTACTCGCCGAGACCGTCGTACGTCGGACCGCGCAGGACCTCGACGTCGAGGTTCGGCACGTCGGCGAACTTGATCGTGTTGTTCTGGGAGGCGCCGATGGCTTCCGACAGGTCCTTGCCGACCTTGTCGGCGTCGACGTCGAACGCGGTGACGAACTCGATGTCCCGCACACGGTATCCGCCGAAGTTGTTATGCATGAGGCCGGGGATCTTGTCCTCGTCCTTGGTGCCCTTGTAGTACTCGACACCCTGCACCAGTGACGAGGCGCAATTGCCCACACCGGCGATAGCCACGCGAATGCTCATCTAAAACGACTCCTCTACGTTGCTTGCGTGTTTTCAATCCTTAAGCATACATTCCTATACCTCGATGAACCATCGGGGTTATACAGGAAAGATAGTCGAAGTGCTGGAAAACGTCCCGTTCTTCTCACATCGATGTTCACGTCCGGCCATGTGCGGTTCCCTGTCGGCACGCATGCCCGTCGTCACGGCGCCGACGATGGGACGAATTGTTCCGATATGTAAATCTGGTGACAAAAATCCTTGACGCATGTCGGCGAAGCCGATATCCCGGTAGTTTTTCTGGTGTGACGATTACCGTTGATGGCATGGTTTCTAAGACACGAACCGCAAGCTCGCGTCCTGATGGGGATGGTTCCAGCACCACCCGCAGCGGCGACGACGCAACCACGCAGTACTCCGGAGGCACCCGGAGCGACCGGCAGTCCACTTCGCATCGCAAGCCGGTCAAGCCGAAGAATCTCAAGAAGAAGCCGAACAGGAAAAAGAAGAAGTCCAAGAAGAAGGGTCTGTGGTGGAAGATCCTGCTTGGCGTCATCGGCGTCATCCTGGTCGCCGGCATCGCCCTGTTCGCGTACCTGTACATCACCACCGACATCCCGCAGCCCGAAAGCATCGCGCTGTCCGAGAAGACGAGCGTCTACTATTCCGACGGCACGACGAAGATCGGTTCCTTCGAGGAGCAGAATCGCGAGATCATCGACTGCTCGACGCTGCCGAGCTACGTCGGCGACGCCATCGTCTCGTCCGAGGACCGCACGTTCTACACGAACAAGGGCATCGATCTCGGCGGCATCATGCGCGCGCTCTACAACAACCTGACCACGGGCTCCCGGCAAGGCGGCTCGACAATCACCCAGCAATATGCCGAACGGTATTACCTGGGCGAAACGACGAGCTACTCGGGCAAGCTCAGGGAGGCGATCCTGGCCATCAAGATCGCCCAGCAGCAGGACAAGAGCACCGTGCTGTGCAACTACATGAACACGATCTACCTCGGCCGTGGCGCCTACGGCATCCAGGCCGCCGCGCAGGCGTATTTCGGCAAGGACGCCAAGGACCTGACCGTCTCCGAGGCGGCCATGATCGCCGGCATCATTCCGTCGCCGAGCACGTGGGATCCGGCCATCAACGAGAAGCAGGCCGAGTCCCGCTTCGAGCGCGTGATCAGGATCATGAAGGAAGACGGCTACATCACCGACGAGCAGGCCTCGGACGCCAAGTTCCCGGAGGTGAAGGACTACACCGTCAGCAACGACTTCTCGGGGCCGAACGGCTACCTGCTCACCACCGTCGAGAACGAACTGGTCAACAGTGGCGCCTTCACGAAGGACGAGCTGGAAACCGGCGGCTACAAGATCGTCACGACGCTTGACAAGGACATGCAGTCCGAAATGCAGACCGTCGGCGACAACCGGCCCGACGACATGCCGGACAGCATCGAGGTGGGCGGCATAGCCGTCGACCAGACCACCGGCGGCGTCAAGGCGATGTACGGCGGTTCGGACTACCTGACCAAGCAGCTGAACAACGCCACGCAGGCCACGTTCCAGCCCGGCTCCACGATGAAGCCGTTCGGCCTGCTCGGCGCGGCCCAGGACGACGTCAGCTTCAGCACGCTGTTCAACGGCAACTCGGGCCTGACGTTCGAGACGCAGGACGGCGTCTACGCCCAGGTCCCGAACGCGCTGAACAAGAGCTACGGCTACATCAACCTCTACACGGCGACGGCCAAGTCGGTGAACACCGTCTTCATGAACGTCAACGAGCACCTGACCTCGCAGAAGTTCGCCGAGATCGCCAAGGAAGCCGGCATCACCAGCGACATCGACGCCGACACGCTCTACAACATCCTCGGCATCAACTCGATCACCGTCTGGGATCTCGCCCAGGGCCACTCGACGATCGCGAACAACGGCACGAAGAACACGCTGCACGTCGTCGACAAGGTCACCAAGGACGACAAGACGATGTACACGGCCAATCCGAACACCACCGAAGTCTTCGACGCGAACGATTGCGAACTTGTCCAGCAGGCCATGCTGGGCACGACGACGACCGGTGGCACCGCGCCGACGATCCAGAGCGCGCTTGGACGCGAGGTCGCCGGCAAGTCCGGTACCGCCAACGACGAGACGGCGGCGTCGTTCGTCGGCTACACGCCGCAGCTGCTCAACGTCTGGGCCATCTGGAATCCGGCCGACGACGGCAGCGCCCAGGTGGTGCCGTCGTTCTCCGGCTACGGCGTCTCGTCGACCGGCTACCCGTCGCACCTGTTCCAGGAATTCATGTCGCAGGCGCTGGCCAACTACGACGTGGAGACGTTCACGAAGCCGACCGACACCGGCAAGATCGGCGGTCCGGACGGCGACTGGGGCCTTGGCGGCTCGACGTCGTCCTCGAGCTCGGGCACGCAGTCCACTGCGCCGAGCACCGAGAACAACAACGACTACACCGACCAGGACACCAACACGACGAGCGGTGGCAGTGGCAGTGGTGACGACGACAACGAGTCCACCACCACGACGACTGAAACGCCCGAGCCCACGGCGACTGCGACAACACCGGCGCCGACGCAGACAGCGTCCCCGGAGACGGAAACGACTCCGACAACGCCATCCACCAGCGAGCCGACCGACACCGGCACGGCGACGCCGCAATCGCAGTCTAACGCGAATGGCAACGCCAAGTCCGGCAACTCCTCGACGTCTTCCAGCGGACAGTGAGTATGCGCTGACAATCTGACCGATGACAGTGTTTCGTCGGTCAGATAGACGTCATTCGGGTGCATATGGAAGGGCCCCTCCGGATTCTCCGGAGGGGCCCTTCCATATCATCTTCTGGGTTACGGCATCATCGCTGCGAACGGTTGATGGCGGAGATGATGGCCTTGAGCGAGCTGGTGATGATCGAGGAGTCGATGCCGGCGCCCCACAGCACGCGCTTCTCGGCGTCCTCGCCTATCTCGCATTCGACGTAGGACGCGGCCATCGCGTCGGTGCCGACGGACATCGTGTGTTCGGCATAGTCCAGCACGCGGGCCTCGATGCCGAACGACTGGACGGCATGGAGGAACGCGTCGATCGGACCGTTGCCGGTACCGGAAATCTCGCGAACGACCTCCTCGTCGGTGCCGACGTTGAGGCCACGATCCAGCACCTTCGCCGTCATCTCGGTATCCGAACCGTCCTCGCCGGACGAGACGGCGACCTTGAGCAGCTTGAGACGGCCCCACTGCTCGAGCGAATCGTCGTGGACGTCGCCGACGATATCGCCGGCCAGCGTGGCGCCGGTCTCCTCGACCGGCAGGTACTCGTCCTTGAAGAGGCGCCAGATGTCCTCGTCCTTGACTTCCTTCTTCGTGGCGTCCGCATGGGCCTGCACGACCTTGTCGAACTCGACCTGGAGCCGCTTGGGCAGGTCAAGGTTGTGGTTGGCCTTGAGCAGGTACGCCATGCCGCCCTTGCCGGACTGCGAGTTGACGCGGATGATGGCCTCGTACGAACGGCCGACGTCCTTCGGGTCGATCGGGAGGTACGGCACGAGCCAGACAAACCGGTCGAGCTCGGCGCCGGCGGCCTCGGCCGCCATCTCGCGGGCCTCGAGTCCCTTCTTGATGGCGTCCTGATGGGAGCCGGAGAAGGCCGTGAACACGAAGTTGCCGGCGTAGGGATGGCGCTCGGAAATCTTGATCTGGTTGCAGTACTCGACGGTGCGGCGGATTTCCGGCACGTCGGACAGGTCGAGCTGCGGATCGATGCCCTGCGTCAGGAAATTGAGGCCGAGCGTGACGAGATCGACATTGCCGGTGCGCTCGCCATTGCCGAGCAGGCAGCCCTCGATGCGGTCGGCGCCGGCGAGAATGCCGAGTTCGGCGGCGGCCACGCCCATGCCCTCGTCGTTGTGCGGGTGCAGCGACAGCACGACGGCGTCGCGGTCGTCGAGATTGTTGGAGACGTACTCCACCTGATCGGCGAACACGTTCGGCGTTGTCATCTCGACGGTCGCCGGCAGGTTGATGATCATCGGATGCTCCGGCGTGGGCCGGATGACGCCGATGACGGCGTTGCAGACCTCGACGGCATACTCCGGCTCGGTGCCGGTGAACGATTCGGGCGAATATTCGTAATAGAGATCGATGTCGCCGGCGTCGCCCTCGAGTTCCTTGCACAGTTCGGCGGCGTCGGTGGCCAGCTTCTTGATGCCGTCGCGGTCCTTGCGGAACACAACCTCGCGCTGGAGGACCGATACCGAGTTGTAGAAGTGGACGATGGCGCGCTTGGCGCCCTTCAGGCATTCGTAGGTCTTGCGGATCAGGTGCTCGCGCGCCTGCGTGAGCACGACGATCGTGACGTCGTCCGGGATGAGTTCGCGCTCGATCAGCATGCGGATGAAATCGTAGTCGGTTTCGGACGCGCTCGGGAAGCCGACCTCGATTTCCTTGAACCCCATCTTCACGAGCAGGTTCCAGAAGCGCAGCTTGCGTTCGGCGTCCATCGGATTGACCAGTGCCTGGTTGCCGTCGCGCAGGTCGACGGAGCACCAGCGAGGCGCCCGCTGCAGTCGCTTGCCCGGCCACGTACGCTCCGGGTAGTCAAAAGGCACCTGCTTGTCATACGCCACGTACTTCGTGTAGGGCATGGAACTGGGCTTCTGCGGAGCGCCAATAAAACGTGCCGGAGGCAGCAGCGGGTCGTTGTTCCCTCCGTTGGATGCCGCGGCGACCGCAGCGAGATCAAAAACCGACGATTGACCCTGACCCATCACTCCTCCTTCTTCATGTGTTATCCGCGATGGTTGTCATGGCCCCGCCGGAACGCTGTTCCGGACATGGGCGGCCGTCCTCCGTTGGCTGGCTGGAGCCGGCGACGTGACGGCTGCCTTCATCCTAACGGCAACGGTTTGGGGAGGACATGGGTAGTCCACATGTCAACGAAAAACTTGGAATGCGGACAACGCAGGGCCAGCGAAGAAGAACCCACGGAAAGGGAGGAAACGGCGACATCGGAAACTTCGGTGCGATGGCGACGCCGGGAGCCTCGGTGAGACGGTGGCGACGGGAACATTGGCGGCACGTCAGCAGAACAGCGAGATGCCACGGCGCGCCATGCAGAAGGCGTTGCCGAGCCACGTATGCCTGGAATTCGGCCATACCGCGCCCAGTCGCGGCGCGTTCTGGCTCATCCAGATGCTCGGCACGCGGCCGTCGTTGCTGCGCGAGCCGAGCAGGTTGAAGCCGTTCTTCTCCAGCAGCCATTCGGGATGCTGCGTGGCGATGGCGAGACCCTCCTCGAGCGTGAGAGGAATGCGTTCGTCGGAGTCGATGAGCTTGCGGGCCACGTCGGGTTCGCGGTTGACGTAGCAAGTGCCGGTATGCGGTTCGATGACGAGGTAGAACGGTCCTTCCGGCGGTTCGAAACCGCCTTGCGGCAGGAAGCTGGCAATGTCGCGCGGGGGCATCGTCGTGAAGCCGGCCATGCGGTTGATGGAGGTTCGGGCAATCAGCGATTCCGGCGAGACCAGTTCCCTTGTCGGCACGAGCAGGATGTCGGAGCCGAGATCGCTGTCCTCGAGCGCCCTGATCAGCGGCCGCGCCAGCGCGCGGAAGGATGCCGCGCTCATGTCGGCCACGTCGGGATAACCCAACGCGACAATGCGGTCCAGCTGTTTTTGCGCTTCACGTGATGCCTCTGACATGTCTTCCAGCTTAGCGTGGATGCTGGCGCATGTCGTCGCGATGCAGACCGACAGCGCAAGGCCATTCGACGGACACAACCGCCGTGGCGTACGGAACGGGAGGGGCGGCAACCGGCCGGCAAGCCCCGCAAACAACATGATCCGGTTGCGGCCGTACGGCCGCAACCGGATCCGTGCATGTGGACCGGCGTAGCGCCGGCCCGGTGATCAGAGCTGGTCGGGGAAGTGCTTGCGGGCGATGATCTCGGCAAGTTCGACGGCGTTGAGCGCCGCGCCCTTGCGCAGGTTATCGTTGGTGACAAAGAACGCGAGGCCCTTGTGGCCGTCGACGGCCTGGTCCTGACGGATGCGGCCGACGAAGCTCGGCGTCTTGCCGGCGGCGAGCTGGGCCGTCGGAATGTCGACGAGCTCGACGGCCTCGGCCTCGCGCAGGACAGCGCGGGCCTCGTCCGGCGTGACGTCACGCTCGAATTCGGCGTTGACGCTCATGCCGTGGGCGGTGAAGACGCCGACGCGCACGCAGGTGCAGGACGCCTTGAGGTCGGGCAGGTGCAGGATCTTGCGGCTCTCGTTGCGCAGTTTCTGTTCCTCGTCGGTTTCCTCGGAGCCGTCGTCGACGATGTCGCCGATGAACGGCACCTCGTTGAAGGCAATCGTGCGGACGACCTTCGTCGGCTCCGGGAAGTCGATCGCGTCGCCGCCGAACACGAGCTTGTCGGCGCCCTGGTCGACGGCGGCCTTGGCCTCGTTCATCAGCTGCTCGACGCCGGCGCGGCCGGCGCCGGACACGGCCTGGTACGAGCTGACGATCAGTCGCTTGAGACCGAACGCGTCGGACAGTGGCTTGAGCACGGGCATGATGGCCATTGTCGTGCAGTTCGGGTTGGCGACAATGCCGGACGGGATCTCGTCGAGATCGTCGGGATTGACCTCGGCGACGACGAGCGGGACATCGTCGTGCATGCGCCACTGCGAGGAGTTGTCGATAACGTAGGCGCCGGCTTCGGCGAACTTCGGCGCCCATTCGCGGCTCGTGCCGCCGCCGGCCGAGAAGATCGCGATATCGATGCCGGAAAGGTCGGCCTTGGCGACGTCCTCGACCTCGATGGCGTGGCCTCGCCAGTCGAGTACCTGGCCCGCGGAGCGTGCCGAGGCGAGGAATCGCAGGTCCCTGACCGGGAAGTCGCGCTCGTCGAGCACGCGACGCATCACCATGCCCACCTGGCCCGTGGCGCCCAGCACCGCCACGTTCACGCCGCGTTCGTTGATCTGTACCATCTGTCCATCTCCTTGCGGATGGCCTCTCCGGAGGCCCGTCGTTGTCTGTGTTCCGTCGTGGTGGCGCGTAATGCGCCGTGAATCGTGTCCGTCACCGCCCGGCGACCGGTCGGCCGCCGGCAGGATGCCGGTCAGCGACCAGTGCCGCCGTAGACGACCGCCTCCACCTTGTCGGCGTCGAGGCCGTAGGCCGTATGAAGCGCCCGGACGGCGTCGTCAAGCTGGTTCAGCGGCACCAGCGCGGCGATGCGGATTTCGGACGTGGAAATCATCAGCACGTTGATGCCCTCGTCGCTGAGCGCCTGGAAGAACTTGGAAGCCAGTCCCGAATGTGTCTTCATGCCGACGCCGACGACGGCGACCTTGCCGACGTTCGGATTGACGTCGAACGAGGCGTAGCCGAGTTCGTCCTGGTTCGCGAACAGCGCGTCCTGCACCTTGGCGGCGGCGGAGCCCGGCAGCGTGAAGGAAATGTCGGCGGTGCCGGTGGAGGCGCTGGCCTGCACGATCATGTCGATGTTGACGTTGGCCTCGGCCAGGCACTTGAAGACCTTGGCGGCCATGCCCGGCTCGTCCGGCACGCCGCGCACGGTGGCAAGCGTTTCGCTGCCGTCGTGGGCCACGCCCGAGATGACCGGCGTTTCCTGTCCCAGATCGGGAAACAGATCGCCCATCGACTTGTCCTGATTGTCGTTCATTGCTCTCTCCTGCTTGATGAAACGTCCTGAAGTGGTTGGGATTGAATGGGCGGTGCGCTCAGATGTTCGGCAGCTCGCGCGGATCGACGCCGGCGGGAATGACCAGCGTGCCGGGGCGGTGCGAGAAGGAGCTGCGCACATGCAGCGGCATGTTGAATCGCTGGGCATATTCGACGCACCGCAGCGCCAGCACCTTCGAGCCGCACGACGCCATCTCGAGAATGGACTCGTAGTCGATGACCGGAATGCGCCGGGCCGTCGGGACGATGCGGGGATCCGCCGTGAAGACGCCATCGACATCGGTGTAGATCTCGCAGATGTCGGCGCCGAGGGCGACGGCGAGCGCGACGGCGGACGTGTCCGAGCCGCCACGGCCAAGCGTCGTCGCGTCGCCGTTGTCGTCGCGGCCCTGGAAGCCGGCGACGATCGCGACGCTGCCCTTGTCGAGTGCGCGGCGCACGCGATCGGGTCGCACGGCCTTGATGTGGGCGGCGCCGAACAGCGTGTCGGTCATGAAACCGGCCTGGGAACCGGTGAAGGAGTAAGCATGGGAACCGGCGGCGTGGATGGCCATGGCCAGCAGGCTCATCGAGATGCGTTCGCCCGCCGTCATCAGCATGTCCATTTCGCGGGCCGGCGGATCGGAATCGATGCTCATGGCCTGGTCGATCAGGTCGTCGGTCGTGTCGCCCATGGCGGAGACGACGACGGCCACGTCGTGACCGGCGTTCTTGGTTTCGATGATCCGTCGTGCCACGCGCTTGATCGAGTCGGCGTCGGCAACCGACGATCCACCGTATTTCTGGACAATAAGAGCCACGGTAATCCAATCTGTATTGCGGGGATGGCGTTCTCTCTCTTCACGAAAGTACGCAAGCACCACGATTATAGGAACAGGTACCCCCGCCGCATGCCGTGACTCCCACGATCTGAACCGTCCCGCGTCGTCCCCGACGGGACACGGCGCGTCGACACTCCGGCGAGCCGGCTGCTAGACGGCCCGGCGTCCGGCGAGTGCGCGGGACAGCGTGATTTCGTCGGCGTATTCGAGGTCGCCGCCGACCGGCAGTCCGCTGGCCAGTCTCGTGACCTTGAGGTCGAGCGGCAGCAACAGGCGGCCGAGATAGGTCGTCGTCGCCTCGCCCTCGATGTTCGGGTTGAGGGCGACGATGATTTCCTTCACCTCGTCGTTATCGAGGCGCTTGAGCAGGCCGGCGATGTTGAGGTCGGACGGTCCGATGTTGGCCATCGGGTTGATGGCACCGCCGAGGACGTGGTAGAGGCCGCGGTATTCGCGCGTGCGCTCGATGCTCATGACGTCCTTGGGCTCCTCGACGACGCAGATCGTCGTCCGGTCGCGGCGCGGATCCGAGCAGATTGTGCAGGGGCTGGCCTCGCAGACGTTGCCGCAGACTTCGCAGAACATGACCTTGTCCTTGACCTCGCGGATGGCCTCCACGAGCCGGTCGGATTCCTCGTCGGGAGCGGACAGCAGGTAGAAGGCGATGCGCTGCGCGCCCTTGGGGCCGATGCCGGGCAGCGACGCGAACGAATCGATCAGGCGCTGGATGGCGCCGTCATATGCAAGGGCCATGGACGGTTACGCCTCCTCCTTCTTGGCATGCATGTTCTTCGGATTGTGGGGATCGTCGGCGGAGAATTCCTCGACTTTCCTGACGTCGAACATTTTCTTGAGCTCGTCAATTCCCACGTCGCCGGCGGCGTCCAGCGACTGGTCGGCCAGCGAGTAGCTGTCGTCTTCCGGACGCACGTCGCCGGACGGTCGGTCCTGTTCGGCGTCGCCGGACGGCGAGTCGGCCTCGTCGGGATGGAACGATGCTTCCGCATCCATGCCGGGAGCCATGTCGGGATGGAAGGGTGATTCTTCCGGGGCCGGTTCGGCATCGCGGGGGTCCGGGAACGGTTCGGCCGGCGCCGGGGCGTTGGCCCACGGATCGAAGTCGTCGTCCGGATCCGGCACGGCCACCTGCTTGCGGTGATGGGTGGTCTCTGCCGCGGCCTGCGCCGGAGCGTCCGTTTCCTGCTGGTGGTCGAAGAGGCCGGCAACGGACCGGGCGCCCGCGGGCGTGGCCCAGGGGTCCACGCCGTCGTCGCTCACGCCGGATACGAAGCGTCCACTGTCCGAGGGCTCGCGGCCCTCGTCACCTCCTTCCGAAGCGTCGGATGATGCATGCTGGCCGCCAGTGGCCTGGCCGTCACTGCGGGAGCCGCTGTCCGCGGTTGTCGGGGCGACACCGACCGGCGCCTGGCCCTTGAGGCTGTTGCGCAGGTTTTCCTTGAGCAGTTCGGCCTTGATTTTCTGCTGGGCGGCCGCGTCGAGCTTGCCGAACGGCGGCGCGGCCTGGCCGTCGGCCATCTTCTCGGTCGGTGCCAGCTGGACGCCGTCGCCGAAGAATTCGCGGACCTTGGCGCGCACGATCTTCTGGACGCTGTTCGTGTTGTCGACCGTTTCCTTGGCGACGGCCAGCGCGAACGCATACTTGCTCAGCGGCTTGTCGAACTTGATCCACAGTCGCATGTGACCGGAAGGCCGGTGCATCGACAGCAGCACGCGCGGCACCTTCGTCCGGTTGACGTACTGGGCGACGTCCTCGGGCAGGCTGGCAACGAGCCTGTCCCAGGTCTCGTCGGCCTTGTCCGCGCCGACGGTCACGGCGCCATGTCCGCCGGTGGCCGGAGCAGCCGGAGCGGCCGACGCTGGCGCCTGTCCGCCGGCATGCGATTGTTTCCCGGCACGCGGTGCGGCGTCGCCCGCATGCGCGGAGGCGCCGAATCCGCCAATGCCGTCGTCCACGAAGGCCTCGTCATGCAGGCCGTGGGCAACGGTAGCCGGAGCTTCGGCAGCCGGCGCCGCAGCCTGCGCAGGAGCAGTGGTCGGCGCGGCCGACGTGGTCGGCACCGTCGACGCGGTCGCCGTGGCCTGCTTGCGCGAACCGACGAAACCGCCACCGGACTGCGCGGCAGCCATCGACCGCGTCTTGGCGCTGGCGCTGCCGTCGTCGGGCAGCCCGGCACCGGCCACGGCGGCTCCGGCAGCGGCGGGGGCCGCGCCGACCGGCATGGCGACGGGAGCGAATCCGAGCTCGCGGCCGGCCATCAGGCGCGCGGCCAGCAGTTCCAGGCGCATGCGCGGCGAGACGGCGCCGGTCATCTCGGCCAGCGTGTCGTCCATCGTCTTCGCCATGCCGGTCAATGTCGCCAGGCCGAGGGCGGCGGCCTGGCGCCGCATGTCGTCGAGGTCTTCGGTGGCGGCCTCGTCGCCGAGAACCGATTCGGCCTGGTCGCCGCTCAATGTCAGCACGAGCAGGTCGCGTGTCCGGGCGAGCAGGTCCTCGACGAAGCGCCGCGGGTCGAAGCCACCGACGACGACTTTCTGGATGACGCCGTAGAGGGCGGCGCCGTCCTGGTCGACGATGGCGTCGATGGCATTGCCGATCAGCACGTCGGGCGTGAATCCCAGCAGCGCGACGGCCGACGAATACTGGATCGAGCCGTCGACGGCGCCGACCATCAGCTGGTCGAGCACCGACAGCGTGTCACGGACGGAGCCGCCGCCCGCGCGCATGGCCAGGCGCAGCACGCCCGGTTCGGGCTGGATGTGCTCCTGCTCGCAGATGCCCTCGAGATAGGGACCCATGATTTCCTGCGGCACCAGGCGGAACGGATAGTGATGGGTGCGCGAGCGAATAGTGCCGATGACCTTGTCGGGCTCCGTCGTCGCGAAGATGAACATCACGTGCTCCGGCGGTTCCTCGACAATCTTGAGCAGCGCATTGAAGCCCTGCTGCGTCACCATGTGCGCCTCGTCGAGAATGAAGATCTTGTAGCGGTCGCGGGCCGGAGCGAACCCGGCGCGTTCGCGCAGTTCGCGGGCGTCGTCGACGCCGTTGTGGCTCGCCGCGTCGATCTCGACGACGTCGATCGATCCGGGACCGCCCGTCGCCAGGTCGCGGCAGCTGTCGCACACGCCGCACGGCGTGGACGTCGGACCGTTCACGCAGTTGATGCAGCGCGCGAGGATGCGCGCCGAGCTGGTCTTGCCGCAGCCGCGGGGACCGGAGAACAGGTAGGCGTGCGTCAGCCTGTTGTCGTCGAGGGCGCGCATCAGCGGTACCGTGACCTGGTCCTGCCCGATCACTCCCTCGAACGTGTCCGGCCTGTACCGGCGATATAGCGCTAGTGCCATCGTGTTCCGTTCCGTTTCCGCAGTCGCCAGGGCGACTGCCTCGTGATGGCCACCGCTCCGCCGGGAGCGCACGGCCATGCCTTTCCGTGTTATCTAACCTACTGCCAACCCCGCCGGCAACACGAGTGAATGCCGCGGAATTCGTGTCAAACCGCGACGTGTCCGCGGGTCGCCGCCGGTCATCCGACGGCCGACAATCCGCAAATATTGACGTCGTCCGGGATGAATCGTCTACAATGTTGGCCAATCGCGTCCGGCGCTCCCCGGCGGACAAGGATGTGCCGCCTCGCCGCCGCGATGGGCAAAGGAGCAATCATGTCCGATCAGAAAGTCGCCATCGTCACCGGTTCCGCCCGCGGTATTGGCCGCGGCATCGCCCTCAAGCTCGCCCAGGACGGCTTCGACGTCGCCGTCGCCGACCTGCCCGCCCAGCGGGAGGATGCACAGACCACGCTCGACGAGATCGCCAAGCTTGGACGCCGCGCGTTCTTCCGCCCCACCGATGTCTCCGACCGCGATGCCGTGTTCGGCCTCGTCGACGACACGGTGGCGGAACTCGGCACGCTCGACGTCATGGTCAACAACGCCGGCATCTGCCAGATCGTCCCGATCACCGACGTGACCGAAGAGCAGCTGGAAACCATCTACCGCATCAACCTGTTCAGCGTCGTCTGGGGCATCCAGGCCGCGGCCGCCAAGTTCGGCGAACTCGGCAAGGAAAAGGGCAAGATCATTTCCGCCTCCTCCATCGCGGGCTTCGAGGGCTTCCCGATCCTGCCCGCCTACTCGTCGACGAAGTTCGCCGTCCGCGGCCTCACGCAGGCCGCCGCCAAGGAATTGGCCGCCCGCAACATCACCGTCAACGCCTACGCGCCGGGCATCGTCGACACCCCGATGTGGACGTACATCGACGAGGAGATGAGCAAGCTCAACGGCAAGCCGATCGGCCAGAACTTCAAGGACATGGTGGACACCATCGCGCTGGGCCGCTGCGAGTATCCGAGCGACGTCGCCGGCATCGTGTCCTTCCTGGCCAGCGACAACGCCGACTACGTGACCGGCCAGACGATCATCGTCGACGGCGGCATGCAGTACAGCTGACCGTCCTCCTTTCCGGGTTCCCGTCGGGTTCCCGGATTCCCGCCAGGTTCCCGGACTCTCGTTGGGTCTCCCGGCTCTCTCCGGGCCTGCGGATTCCTACCTAGCCGGGGCTCCCTCCGTCCCGGCCAGGAACTTGCCGGTGAGCGGATCGCGGCCGTCGCGGTGGATGGCCGCGATCGTGTCCGCCTCGTCGGTGTGGTCGTAGACCTCCCTGACTGCCGGCGGCACGAGCAGGCGCAGCCCGTTGGCCACGACGGACGCCTCGACCGGCACCGTGCCGACGTATTCGCCGTCGGCCATCAGGATCGGCGGCTCGTCGCCGTCGGGTCCGCGGGAGATGCGCACGTCGCGCACGCGCTGCCAGCCGAGGAACGGGCAGCTCAGGATGCGTCCGCAATACGCCCTCCTGATCGCCACGGCCACCTCGCGCAATGTCGGCTTGCGCTCGAGCCAGACCAGGTCGAGCATGCCGTCGTTGAACCGCGAATACGGCGAGACCTCGATGCCGCCGCCGATATGCCGCGAATTGGCTACCGTCAGCAGCGGCGTGGCCAGGTCGTATTCGCTGGCCGAGCCGTCGGCAAGCGTCGTCCGGATGTGGAAGCCGTAGTTGGTCAGGTGGAGCACGACGCGGATCAGCGCGACGAGATAGCGCAGCGAGCCGTTTGGCAGGTGCGAATGGTTCGCCAGGTCGTTCACGCGCGCGTCCAGTCCGCACGACAGCATGCCGGCGTAGTAGCGGTTCACCGGTTTCGGCTCGTCGTAGGCGTCGCCGGTCGTCGTGTCGACGGCGGTGCCGCCGGCGAGCGAGCGCACATGGCCGAGGTCGACTTCGACGTGGCAGTCGTGGACGATCGCGCCGACGATGCCCTCGACGGCGGTGTCGAGCCGGTTGACCGGCAGGCCGAGTCCGCGGGCGAAATCGTTGCCGGAGCCGATGGCGACGACGCCGAGCGGGCGACCGGTGCCGCCGACGACGTTGACGCCGAGCGAGATCATGCCGTCACCGCCGACGACGACGAGATAGTCGTAGTCGTCCCAGCGTTCGCGCGCATTGGCCGTCGAGCCGTCGAAGCTGTCGCCGGTCAGGTCGATGACGTCGAACCCGTGCACGTCGCCCTGGTCCCGCAGCAGCTCGAGCACCCGTTCGCTGGCCCTGGCGCCTTCGCCCTTCGCCGATGAAGGATTGCCGATGACGGCCACTGTCTTGCGTTCGCTTGTCATGCTTGTAACAGTAATAGGTCAGGCTCACTTCGTGGTGTTGATTTACCGGCTGACGTAGGACGATTCCCCGTTCCCTCCTTCCCGGGCACTCTCCCGGGTACTTCCCCGGCCAGCGATGTCCCGGCGCCCGGGACCTCACTGGCATGGCACGGGTCCGGCCCGCGACATCGCGTTGGCATTCGCCAGCAGCGGGATGCCGGTGGCCACCTGCACGCCGACCTGGACGTCGCCGTCCTCGACGACGCACTCCGTCTGTTCGGCGCCGTTGGCCTGCGTTGTCCGCTGCGCCGCCAGGCAGCCGGCGCTGGACGACGCTCCCCCGAGGACGGCGGTCGCCCCGGCGATGGCCGCCAGGTCGGCCGCCGTTCTCGCCCGGTGCTGGCACAGCAGGATGTCGGCGCCGGCGGCCAGCACCGTCAGCAACAGGCCCACGGCGGCGACGAGTGCCACGCCCACCACCGTGATGGTGCCTTCGTCATCGTGTCGGTCGCCCATGCGCCGTTCCTTTCTCCCGTGTCTCTCGTGTCATGTCGCGGTTGCCGTGCCGTTCGTGTGCGTCGTCCGCTTCGCGATGCCGGTTCGTGATGCCGGTTCGTGATGCCGGTTCGCGGTGCCGGTTCGCGGTGCCGGTTCACGGTGCCGGCCCGCGGGCAGCACCGACCGCCGTCACTGCCGTACGTTGACGGCGGTGACGGTGACGGTGGTGGGCAGGACGTGCAGCGGATCCGGCACGACGGCACATGTCGTCGTGACCGTCACGGTGTCCTGCGCCGTGGCGATGGCCAGCTGCACGTCCGTCGACGTCGAGGACTGCGCAATGCCCTCGACGTCGGCATTGTCGCCCTGGAGGACAAGAACCCGGGCCACGTTCGCCGCCGCTTCCTGGCATTCCATCGAGACGACGGATGCACGGGCCATGTAGAGCAGCAACGAGGCCAGGACGATCACCATCGGCATGACCACCGCGAATTCCGCGGTGGCGGCGCCGTCGTCTTCGCGGCGCGGGGCGTCGCGGAAACGTTGGCGACCGTCCGGGTCGTCGCCTGTCCGGCGGCGACCGCGGTCCGGGTTCCCGTGTGTCGCGATCATCTAGCTCACGCTCAGCGCGTTCTGGATGATGTTGGTCAGGGTGGTCTTCACCGTATCCGATTTCAATATCGCCATCAGCACGGCTGCAAATCCGGTGGCGGCCACGAGTACGACGGCGTACTCCGCGGTCGCGGCACCTTCTTCCGGTTCCGCCGAAATCGAACGCATCCGGAGCTCCAGGGCCACGAGGCCCCGGCGTACCGTCTGCGTCAGGCGTTCCATCCGGTCACCGACCTTCGGTTCCAAGAGTGGCCGCCCAACATCGTTGTTGAGGACCATGCGTGTCATGTGTCGTTGATTCCTTTCTTGTCGTCATGGACGGGATCGATCTTCGGTTATGGGAGATGTCGGCCGAACATCTGTTCCGGCGGTGACCGGATACCCTCCACTGTGCTCCCGGCGGCAAGCCGGAGCCAACTTTTCCGGGGGCTGTGGGCGGATGACCGGTTTTCCACAGCCATCGCTTTTCGCAGGCCATCGCCTTTCGCAGGCCACCGTTGTTTCACGGGCCGCCGCGGCGCCTACGCCTGCATGGCGAACGAGACGATTGCCGGCACGATCGCCAGCAGCAGGAACGCCGGCAGGAAGCACAGCCCCATCGGCATCAGCAACCTGACCGACAGGCGCGAGGCGCGTTGCTCGATCGCCATGCGTTCGGCCGCGTCGAGTCGTTCGGCTGCCGCGTCGAGCTGGATGTCGGCGCCGCAGCCGTCTTCCCACGGCGAGCGCAGCGCATCCCGCAACAGCATCGTCGTCGTCTCGGCCGCCAGCGTCGCCTCGCCGTCGGCCCCCGGTTCTTCTCCGTCGTCGGACTTGTCGAGCTCGCCGATCCCGTCGCGACGGCACGGCCGCCACGCTTCGTGCCAGGTAGCGCCGGCGAGCAGCGCATGCGCGGCGTGCCGCATGGCCGCGCCGACCGGGCCGCCGCATACGTCGCCGACCGACTGCAGCGCGGCGGGGATGGACGCGCCCTGCCGCATGGTCACGGCCACGAGCTCGAGGACGAGTGCCGGGCCCAGATGGAGCGCGCCGGACGGGGAGCCGGACGAATCGTCCATGAGCAGGCGGATCCACGCCAGGCCGAGCGCATAGCAGCCGGCGCCGGCGAACAGGCACAGCAAGCCGGACGGTGAGCCGAACAGGAAGGCGAGCGGCCGGGCGCCGAGCAGGCCGGCGAGCAGCAGCGTGGCCGGGGGCAGCACTGTCAGCATCTGGACGGTCGCCTTCGGCACGGCGAAGGCGCTGGCTTGCAGGTCGTCGCGCAGCTTGCCGCGCCGGCAGCTGCGCGCGACGGCCGCGACGGCATCGGCGGCACGGCAACCCGTCGCCGCCGACAGCCGGCACGCTGCCGCCAGCCCGCTCGCCGCCTGCCGGGCGAGGGCGGGTTTCTCGTCGCGGCGGCGGCACGATTCGAGCGTCTCTCCGAGGCCGTCGGCGTCGAGGTCGCCTGTCAGCGTCACGAAGCCGGACGCCGGCACCGCGGCATCCGCGGGCATCGCGCGCCGCAATGCGTCGCCGACCGACGAGCCGGCCTTGAGGTGGGCGACGAGCGCCATCAGCACGGCGTCGACACCGATCCCGTCCGGCCGGCGCTGCCTGTTCTGTCCGGGCCATCGCGTCCAACGACCGCCACCCGTGCCGGCAACCCCTCCAGCAGCCCCGCCAGCAGCCCCGCCGGCGACCCCGCCGGCGACCCCGCTAACGACGATGCCGCCGCCACTCCCGCCCGACTCGCCATCGTCCGCCCCGCCCTGCTCCGGCCGCCCGAGGTCGCCGAGCCTGCGTTCGGCGACGGAACCGGAGCCCGTCGTCAGTGCCAGCGCCACGATGCCGAAGACGGCGAGCGCCATCGCGATTGTTTCCATGGTGTCTCCTCGTGACGGGGCAATGACCGGATCGCCGTGACCGGACCGGAACGATTCGTCGCATCCGGATGGGAACGATTCGCCGCGGCCGGGCCGTCACGCGGCCATCGTGCCGCCCCAGCGGGCGGCGAACGGCTGCCAGCGGTCGGTGATCGAGAAGGCGCCGTGACCGTCCCACGACGCGACGACGTGGCCGGTCAGCCGTTCTTCGTCGCCGTCGAGATCGAGGACGCCGAGTTCGCCGATGAACCGGTGGGCGCCGGACCTTCTCATGAAGCAGACGACGTCGAAGGCGCCGGCCGCCAGCAATTCGAGCGCATTGGGCTCGAGGCCGGCGAGCAGGCCGAGCGCCGCCAGCCTGGCCGGCACCCGGCCGACGCCGTCGGCGTGCAGCGTCGTCATGCCGCCGCTGTGGCCGGAGTTGAGCGCCCGCAGCAGGTCGGCGATTTCCTCGCCGCGGCATTCGCCTACGACGATGCGGTCGGGCCGCATGCGCAGCGTCGCCTTGACGAGCTGGGACAGTCCGACGGCGCCGGCGCCCTCGACATTCGGCTGCCGCGCCATCAGCGAGACGGTGTGGGGATGGCCGACGGCGCCGAGTTCGCGGACTTCCTCGACGGTGACGATTCGCTCGTTGGCGGCGCATTCCAGCATCAGGGCCTTGAGCAGCGTCGTCTTGCCGCTGCCTGTGCCGCCGGCGACGAGGATGTTCGCGTGGCCGTCGACGAGCGCGCGCAGCAGTTCCATCCACGCGGGCGGACACAGGCCGGCCATGCCGAGCGACGCGAGGTCGGCGGCCACGCGGTCGGGCAGCCGGATCGAGATGGCGGCGCCGGCGGGCACGATCGGCGCGATGACGGCATGCACTCTCGTGCCGTCCGGCGCGCAGGCGTCGGCGATCGGGCTGGCGTCGTCGAGCCGGCAGCCGAGCTGGGCGCACAGTTGCACGGCGAACCGGCGCAGCACGGCGGCCGACGTCAGCGGAATCGGCGTCCGCACCTCCTCCATGCCACGCCCGCGGTCGATCCATATGGTCCCCTCGCACGTGACGACGATGTCGGTGACGACGCCGTCGGCGGCCAGCTGCGACAGCGGGCCGAGCTCGAGCGCGCTCATCGCCGGCCGCCCTCGATGCCGCACAGGTCCAGGACGAGGCCGGCAATGCCGTCGAGCACGCGGCGCTGCCGGCGCGACATGCCGGCGAGTCCGCGGCCCTCGAGCATGTCGAGCGCGAGCTGCGGGTCGGCCAGCAGCGGGCCGTGGACGGTGTGGCCGAGGTAGTCGCCCAAGGCGTCCGGCGACAGCGCGCCGCGTCCGCGCGACGACCCGAACGGTTCCGCGCCGATGATGAGCATGCGCCTCGCCGTCCCGTCACGGTCACCGATTCCGTTGCGGTCGTCACGGCCAGCACGGCCGGCACGGCCGTCACGATCGTCATGTCCGTCGCGGCCGCCGCCTCCGCTCGCCGCGTTCCCCGCGTGTCTCGCTTTCCCGTCATGCTCCGCCTCCGCCAGCACGGCGCGGTGGACGACGGCGTCGGGAATGCCGGCAGCGAGCCATTCGAGCTGCATGCGGCCGCGGGCGGCGCCGAGGACCGACAGCTGGACGACGGGCACTTGGACGGCGGCGGCGAGCGCCGGCACTTCGCGCAGCAGCGCGCCGCGGCCGGCGTCGACGACGACGATGGCGCACCATCCGGCGAGCGCCGTAACGGCCGCGTGGATGTCCCACCAGGCCGGCGGCTCGCCGGACTGCCAGGGCCCGAACGCCAGCAGTCGCACGCCGTCGTGCCAGACCGGCAGGTCGTGCCAGAGCGCGGCGCCGTCGAGCGTGCCGAGCGGCGCGTGGACGTCGTGCCAGCGCAGGCCGTTTTCGCGTTCGGCGCCGAGCAGCACGTCGAGGCCGCCGCTGGCGGTGCCGATGTCGGCATCGACGAGCGCCACGCGTGGCACCGTTTCGTCGCCAGGCCGGTCGGCGAGCGCTGTCGCGAGCATTGCCGCGAACGTCGACGTGCCGGCGCCGCCGGTTGCCGACGTCAGCACGACGACGTTGCCGGATGTCCCGTCGTCCGGCGCGGCCGGCGCGGCCGGCATGGCCGGCATGGTGTCCGGAAACGACATGTCCGGAAACGGCGTATTCGGTGACGGCGTATCCGGGAACGGCATGTTCGGGGACGGCATGGCCGGGGACGGCGATTTCCGGGCTCGCGTCGGCGTGGCCGGCGTGGTCGGCGTCATCGGCATCGTCGGCGCCATCGGCGTCGCGGGCGTCGTTGACATTGTTGGCAGTGTTGGCATCGTGGTCATGGTTCGATTCAACCGGCGGTGCTACGCGCCGGGCAACTTTCCACGCCGTTGTGGACGGCTGCCCCGGATTCCACAGGGTGGCCTATTCGAGCTTGCCAATCCTCCACAGGTGAGCGCCGCCGCGCAGGTCCTTCGCCGTCTGCGTCAGGTTGCCGGCCGTGTGCAGCAGCCGCGCGGCCTTCGTGCGCAGGTCGCCGTCGTGTTCGGCGATGGCCGCCCGGGACGTCAGCCGCCTGGCCTGGATGCGCAGTCCGAGCACGATGACCTCGACGAACGCGGCGGCACGGTCGAGCGCCATCGCGAAGTCGCCGCGGAACGCGCCACGCAGGATCGAGTCGGCGGTGCGCACGAGGTCGTCCTCGGTCGGCGCCGAATCGACGCCGGCGACGGCCGAGGCGCTCGTGACCATCGGCTCGCCGAGCCGCCACAGCCTCGTGACGGCCTCGCGGTGCAGGCGCACCCACGACCGCAGGCAGTACAGGCGCCACAGCACGCCGGGCAGCGAGTCCGGTTCGGCGTGGCTCCACAGTTCGGCGATGACGTCGACGCCTTCGCGGTCGACGATCGTCAGCACGCGCTCGACGACGGCCGGATCGGCCGTCGAGTGGACGTGGTCGAGCAGCGCGGCGGCCGTCGCGTGGCTCATTTCGGTAACGTATTCGGGGTCGAGGCCGCCGACGATGTTGTCGGCGATCGCCTGGTCGAGCTGGCCCGGCCGCGACGGGCGCGGCGAGCCGGTATGCGTGAATCCGGATCCGGACGAGACGATCGAGCCGGAGCCAAAATGCATCGAGTTAGTAGACAAGAGGCAGGACTTTCTGTATGTCGATGATCCGCGGACCGTGCGGCGTGCTTATCCAGAATAGCGCGAGCGCGCTGCCGGTCGGCATGTACGGCGACTTCGCGGCGAGCTGCTTGCCGAGCGTCCGCGTGGCGCACATCGGCCGCAGGCGGTCGAACATGCCGCCGATGACGGGCCGGTGCATGCAGATTGCCGTCGTCGACGACGAGCCGACGGTCTGCTGGATCTGCGCGAAGAAGGCCGCCCACGTTTCGGCCGGGTCGGCGGCGAACGAGTCCTCGGTCAGCGCCTCGACGTATTCCATCGGCCGCTTCGTCTGCCACGAGAGCATCTGGATCGTCTGCTGGCAGCGCATCCACGGCGACGTCACGAGCCTCGTCGGGTTGTAGCAGGCCAGTTCGCGGTTGAGCGCGTACGCATCGGCCGCTCCCTTCGGCGTGATCGGCCGGTTCTCCTCGGTGCCGTCCCAGAGCTTGCGCGATTCGGCCTTGCCGTGCCGCACGATGAGCACGGTGTGCGCGGCCGCCGCGCCTTCCTCGATCCGGTCGACGAACAGCGCGAGGATGTCGCGGTCGGTCGAGTGGGTCAGTTTCCTGCGGGCCGCCGTCACCGGCAGCCATTCGACGTCGTTGATCTCGCCGAGGTCGGCCGGATGGACCGGTCCGAACGCGTCGCGCAGGTGCCGCGCGTCGGCGGAGTCGATGACGGTCGCCATCCAGTACTCGACGTGCTTGACCTGTCCGGACTTCGCGGACGATCCGCGCGTCTTCTTGCCTTCCGAGGACATCGGATAGGCGACGTCGCCAAGGTAGGGACCGAGCGCCACGTGGCAGCCGGTCTCCTCGCCGATCTCGCGCACGGCGGCGTGACGGAACGTCTCGTTCGGTTCGAGCTTGCCCTTCGGCCAGCTCCAATCGTCGTATTTCGGCCGGTGCACGAGGCACACTTCCAGCCCGTTCAGCGGGTCGACGTCGGCCGTCCATCCCGCCGGCCGGCTGCCCGTCGCGCCGTTCGTGCCCGGGCCGTCCTTGCGCCAGCGATAGAGAATGCCTCCGGCCGCTTCCACTGTTCGTGTCTTGCTCATGCCACCCATCTTAAGGGGGCGTCGGCGTCGTGTTCGCGCTCGGAAAGGCGGAGGGATCGTTCCGCCAATCCGGAACGATCCCTCCGCCAACGTGCCTTCCCGGCGACAAGCCGCACGGCGCTCAGCTGTTCGAGCGCGGCCTGCGCATGTGCTTCTTGATCAGGAACTCCTGGCAGTCGACGAGCGGCTTGCCTTCGGCGTCCTTCGAATGACGCTCGTAGGTGCCGTCCGGCTGCATGTGCCAGGATGCCGTCGTGTCCGCCATCTGCAGGTCGACGTAGTTGATGAGCTCCTCGACCTGCTCCGGGGCGGTGATGCGCACGAGCGCCTCGACGCGGCGGTCGAGGTTGCGGTGCATCAGGTCGGCCGAGCCGATCCACACTTCCGGTCCGGCGATCGGGCCCTCGCCGATCTGCGGACCGTTCGAGTTCGCGAACGCGTAGATGCGGCTGTGCTCGAGGAAGCGGCCGAGGATCGAGCGCACGCGGATGTTCTCGCTCAGGCCGGGGACGCCGGGCTTGAGGGCGCAGATGCCGCGCTCGACAATGTCGATCTTGACGCCGGCCTGGCTGGCGCGGTACAGCGCGTCGATCGTCTTCTCGTCGACGATCGAGTTGACCTTGATCTTGATCCACGCTTCCTTGCCGGCGCGGGCTGCGGCTTCCTCGCGCTGGATGCGCTGGATCAGGCCGGTGCGCACGGTGCGCGGCGCGACGAGCAGGCGGTGAAAGCTCGACTTCGGCGCGTAGCCGGACAGCTGGTTGAACAGGCGCGTCATGTCCTGGCCGACGACCGGGTCGCAGGTGAGCAGGCCGAGGTCGGTGTAGATGCGCGCCGTCTTCGGGTTGTAGTTGCCGGTGCCCACGTGGCAGTAGCGCTTGAGGCCGTCGGCTTCCTGGCGCACGACGAGCGAGAGCTTGCAGTGGGTCTTCAGGCCGACAATGCCGTAGACGACGTGCACGCCGGCGCGTTCGAGCTTGCGGGCCCACGCGATGTTGGCGTCCTCGTCGAAGCGGGCCTTGAGCTCCACCAGCGCCAGCACCTGCTTGCCGGCGTGGGCGGCGTCGATCAGCGCGTCGATGATCGGCGAGTCCGACGACGTGCGGTACAGCGTCTGCTTGATGGCGAGGACCTTCGGGTCGGCGGCGGCCTGCGCGAGGAACGCCTGGACCGACGTCGAGAACGAATCGTACGGGTGGTGCAGCAGGATGTCGTGCTCGCGGATGGCGGCGAAGATGTCCTGCGCGCGGCTCGACTCGACCTCGGCGATCTGGCGGTTCGTCGTCGGCACGAACGGCGGGAACTTGAGGTCCGGCCGGTCGATCGCGCCGAGTTCGTAGAGCACGGTGGCGTCGAGCGGCGTCGGCAGGCGGTACACCTCGTCGGCCGTCACGCCGAGCTGGTCGGCGAGCAGCTGCGAGAGGAACGGCGACGTCGCGTCGGAGATCTCGAGGCGGATCGGCGGTCCGAAGCGGCGGCGCAGCAGTTCCTTCTCGATCGCGTTGAGCAGGTTCTCGGCGTCGTCCTCCTCGACGTCGATGTCCTCGTTGCGCGTGACGCGGAACGAGCGCGCCTCCTTGATGATCATGCCCGGGAACAGCGATTCGAGGTGGGCGATGATGAGGTTCTCCATCGTGATGAAGCCGTAGCGCACGTCGTGGGCCTCGTCGGCCGTCATGTCGTCGACCGGCACGAGGCGGTTGAGGTTGTCCGGGATCTTGACGCGGGCGAAGTGCGACTTGCCGCTCGTCGGGTTCTCGACGAGGACGGCGAGGTTGATCGAGTTGCCGGAGATGTACGGGAACGGGTGGGCCGGATCGACGGCCAGCGGGGTCAGGACCGGGAAGACCTGCTGGCGGTAGTAGCGCGACAGGCGTTCCTGCTCGGAGACGGTGAGCTTGTCCCAGTCGAGCAGCACGATGTTTTCCCTGGCCAGGTCGGGCAGGATGTGGTCCACGACGTAGTGGGCGTGCTCGTCCTGCAGCTGGTGGGCGTGCTCACCGATCGCGCGCAGCTGCTGGCGCGGACTCAGGCCGGAGGCGGCAGTCACGGCGATGCCGGTGTCGATTCGGCGCTTGAGGCCGGCGACGCGGACCATGAAGAACTCGTCGAGGTTGCTCGCGAAGATCGCGGCGAAGCTTGCGCGCTCGATGATCGGCAGGTCCTCGTCCTGGGCGAGCTCCAGCACTCGCTTGTTGAACTTCAGCCAGCTCAGTTCGCGATCGAAGAACCGGTCCGGCGGCAGCGGCGCCGCGTCGGCCTGGACGTCGCTTTTGTCCGGCTTGTCGGTCTCCGCGATGTGTTCGGCGATCTGGCTGCGCAGAAACGCCTTCGAGGGTGCATCAAAAATCTGACTCATAGTCACTACTGTACGGGGTTTTCACTGTTTCATTGCTGCAAGTCATCGAAAAGTCCATTGATTTTTCGAATAATTTACGCACGATTCGTCCGTGCCGATCCGTGCGCCGTCGACGTCGCGTTCCGCGACGCCATGGGGGGGCCGCCGGACCGCCCGTGTCTTCCTGCCCGCCATGCCGAATCGAGACGGCCTCCAGGATCGCCCACCGACCGCGATGCCACCGGTTCGACGTGAAGATTTCGTGAAGCACGAACCGGGCCGGGAGCCACCTCGTTCCCGCAATTATCGGGGCCGTCGGCCATGTTCCGCATGGCCTCGCCGGGCACGCATGCCGGATCCGGCAGACAGCTTTCCCATTTGCCTCGGCGACTCGTACGCTGAATTACACCTCCCCTCCCCTAGCGGGAAATACGCATATCAAATTACCAGGGGGAAAAATATGTTCCAGAAAATGATCCAACAGTGTCATCAGGCATACGACAATGCTTGCATGTCTATTTGGGCTTTGCTCTCACAGGCACTCGTTCTCGCCTGCGGTAGGAGGGAAGAAGACGAGGAACTCCAATACGCCGGATGGTTTCTAGTTTTCATCGCCGTCCTCATTGCCCTAGGCGCCGTCATGATCGCCGGCATGGCTGTTTGGTGCGTGGTCAATCAGCATGGTGCATTCACCGGTGAATGGAGGTGGGTGACGTTCGGCATCTCAACATCCATCAGGTGCACGGCTTGATTGGATTTCCGGGGCGTTCCTCGCCGATACGGAGGAACGCCCTATTTGGCGAGAGGATAACCATGTTACAGGTTCACGGAGTTTCGTTTAGGTACGGACGGCACAATGCCGTCTTACATTCGATAGACTTTGACGTTGCCTCTGGAGAAATAGTTGGCCTCATTGGACCAAATGGCTCCGGGAAGACTACGCTTATCAGGCTGATATGCGATCTGTACGCATTGCAGACAGGAACCATAGACATTCAAGGATTTTCCTCCTCTTCACCTGACGCAAAGGCTGCGGTCATGCATATCGGAAGCAACGACGACATGCCCATTTTCCTTACCGGCTGGGAATATGCCTCAACGTTGGCGCGACTATATGGTGTTTCTCTTGAATACCAAAAACTAGCCATGATGTTCGAGCACTTCGGAATGGGCGGAGCAGAGCATCGGCTCATCGAATCGTATTCCCACGGCATGAAGAAAAAGATGCAACTGGGCTGCGCTTTTCTACTGAAGCGTCCGCTGACCATCATCGATGAAACACTGAACGGCATCGATATTGACGCATGGTACACATGCATCAATGAATTTCACAGGATGCGAGAGAACGGTTTATCCATCTTGCTCTGTAGCCACGATTTCGCGTTACTAGAAAAGACCGCCGACAGCTTGGCCCTGCTCCGCAATGGGTACATGGGACAGCAGGTGACATTAACGGATCTCATGGACGAATACGGAGGCATCGCCGAATGGTATCGAACTACCCTACTAGAAGAAGCCTCGTGACGATCAACTTCGAGAGGCGCATTTGTCAGTTCACGGAGACATTCTTGTTTCTAGCGAAACTTTTCAAGCGGACGATGCTGCAGTATGGCGTCCTGCGAAAGCGATCGGTGAGATTGGCACTAATAGCCTTGGCCCTCTTGTGGATGGCGTTCAGCAGCTTTATCGCCGTGGCGTTCTTTCGCTCCATAGGCGAGCAACAGGGAATGTGGGATTTCATATTCAACATCGAGTCCATCTCCCTGTCGGGGATAGTCATTGCATTCTTTCTCATCGTCAAGCTTCTCTTCTCGAAGACAGATTCCGCCACCAGATGCATCAGCTATCTTCCCGTTTCAAGCATGATGAGGAATCTGGCCCTTAAGGCATGCGAGGCATGCATCGTACTCATCTTGACTGTAGGAACCGCATGCGCGGTGCTCGTCTCGGCAGCCGTTCTCCACAGTGCCGGCGTCCTTCAATTAGCTTTCCTCCATCTTCTCGTGCCCGCCCTGCTACTCTATATAGCTCTCAGTCTGGTATGGGATGGAATTAATCGCAGTATGCATATGATAGGCATCCCCCAGTTTGCCTCCTCTGTTGCACTGCTCGTAACGGCCGGAATACTCATGAGCTATTCCGCCTTGCAGTTCCAGCTGATATCCGACATAAGTGAAAGGTATATACAGCAGGACTACTCACTCTTTTGGGCAACCATCGTGCCAGATCTATCACATTATCTCGGAGCCCTTCCGACCGCGCTGTTGTCGATTCTGGCACTGCTCGGGATGACAGCCCTTGACATCGCCATCACACCCTCCCAGTATTGTCGACAGGCCAACTTCATCCATATTCCCATTCCGTACTCGGAACGCAACGACCTGTGCATGTTCACGACATACATAATGCGATCTCGCGACACTATGCTTTCCATAGTCGTTGCAATAGCTTTCGCGCTCATTTCCTGCATGGGAGGGCACGCAGACATTGCGCCGGCATATGCTTGCGTATTGGCGTTTACCGGTATGTCTCAGTTCGCAAATGGCATTGTACCTGCATGGGCCGCAGTAAGACGATCCGCAACATACATGTATTGCTGCATGCTGGGGTCACAGCTCGTCGTATATACGACATTCTGGGGGATACTGCTTGCGATCAGCTTGGTTTGGACTCCCCTGACAGGCCTGACACGGCTGGGTACTTATGCGGCCCTAGTGGGAACAACCCTGATCCTCACGATGATAGGGATACTTTTCCCCGCCTTTAAAGACAATCCACTGACATCCATTGCGGGAATTTTATCATTTTTCCTTATGGCAATAGTATTTATTTTTGCATTATGTATTCTCAATATTAATTTTATTTTCGTTATTTTATTTTCATTATTGTCCATTATTTTTATTGTTATATATTCTATTTTTGGAATTCAAAACTTTTGGAAAGTGAAAAAATATGAAAGCTTTTAAAGCTGCTGTCATAGGAGCAGGAATCGGAGCGGTCCTGTGGGCAACCTTATTGGTAGGAGGCCTCCTATATGCCATGTTCACCACACCCGGCTACGTGAATCAACGCACATCCGCACTATGGGGCGCAGTGTACTTTGAGACCATCCAACATGACACTTACGCAGACATGGTCATCGGTCTCGGAAATGTGCAGGTAGCCTATATTCTTTTACTGACGTGCATACTGGCGTGCACAGGAGTAGGGCTTCTGGTGAATCATTGTCATCACAAGCAGTTTGCGTCCAATAGAAGTCTATGAGACACAAGACGGAGAGAAAAACGGCAACGCATGTCGTCGTCTTTCACCCAGCATCGCCGTTTTCATGGCTCCTGCTCCTCAAGAGGATCGTGATGGCAGGTTGTATGCCGTCACTACTGTTCGTGGATCTCCTCATGATCGTCATGAACCAACTCCCCGAATGTCCAGGACTCTTCGGAGGTCTGATAAAGCTAGCAACCATAGCGTTTACCGCAACCGTTACACACGAACTGGCACACGCAATAATCTTGGCGTGGGGAGAGACGACAACAGAATTAATCGTCTCTTCCCATATATTGAGCATTGGCATCCATTGCCAGAAATGTCTTCCTGTAGGTCGCGGCCTTCTCTGTGCCGTCACCGGACCCTGTGCGGGAGCAATGACAGCGCTGTGGCTGGGGGCCATGTCTGGCTCTTCTTTGTTTTGGATTGTGATGGCACAGCACGGCTTAAATCTTCTCCCTCCATGCGACGACGCCCTGACGGCTGCGCGGTGCTTGCGAAAGATGTCGCACCACCGCGCTTCCTAACCGGTCGTACGCAGAGAAGACCAAAGCAGTACTCCCGGGGAGAGCAAGTGACCAGCGTTCACTCTATCCCCACGAGAGATGCGCCTCAAGTACGACAATGTGAGCGGTTCGTAACCACGCCTTCGTCCATGTCCGTATCATGAATCGGCAGCGCACATCGCCACGGGGGCGCTATCTAAGATGTTCGTAGCACGGAGAGCCGGGTAACGGAGGGAACGAAAGAAGGTGGCGTACACACCATGCGCCGACCGAAGCTACACATC
Organism: Bifidobacterium choloepi; assembly: GCF_010667615.1. GTDB lineage: Bacteria > Actinomycetota > Actinomycetes > Actinomycetales > Bifidobacteriaceae > Bifidobacterium > Bifidobacterium choloepi. Next base: position 1,065,093 of record NZ_VYSG01000001.1, read on the forward strand.
GCCATAGTGGAACCGGATGACTTCGCACGGCAGGCATTGACGGCGCTGCTCCAGCGAAAGCTCCAGGCAACCGTACGGGCATTCAGGGGCAACGAACCCCTGATCCTCGACGACCTGGCCCGATGCGGCGCCTACCAGGTGATCGTGGTATCCATGGTCTTCGACCGCACAAGCGGACCGGCCTTCTGCCAGGCCATTCGGCGCCGCAATGGCACCACGCCGATCCTTGGCATCACCGCGCTTCCCTTGCAACGATTTCACGCCGCCATGGTGAGCGCGGGAGCGCAGGGGCTCGCGTCGAAGACGGCCGCGGGCACCGTCATCCGCAGTGTTCTGGCCATGGCGTCGGGAATGGTGATGCCCGACTTCAGGATGCCGGAACTTGCCCACGCCAGGATATGCGCCCGGCAGGAAGCCAATGATCCGGTCCTTACCGCGCACGATTGCGAATTGCTCCATTGCTTCCTGTTCTACAAGGCCGATCTCGACGCCATGAGCCAGGAGCTCGGCATTTCCCGGGACACAGTCCGCAAGAGCATGAAGCGCCTGCAACGCAAATTGAAGTGCAGGTCGTCGGTTGAGCTCTACTGCTACGCCCTCGATCACGAGCATTACGAAGTGTAGGGGCCACGCGGCCCGATCCCCGGGACAATTGGCGCACATGGGAGCAACACGCCAATGATCGTCGGCGAACATGTTCACTTGCACATTTGCCTGTTCGCTTGGCCCTCCAAGAGCTCAATGGCATGTGCGTTCGAGGGGCGAATCGAGCAAATGAAACAATTTGCGAACATACCCCCGTTTCGCCCTCGTGAAAGTTGGCAAGCCGGGGATTCTCGACTATATTTATCAACTACAAGAACAACTCAAGAGCAGACCCACAAAAAGTATATGGTCAGCAAGATTATTACGTTGGGCGGGTATTGGAAGGACTTACCGTTACAACGATGGAGTTGTGCAGAGATTCTGCCGAGTTGAACTTGTAGTGAAGACCCGCTCCGGCGGGTCTTCCGCTGTCCGGGCCGTCACACATCGTCCCGGCGGCGTCCACGACGAGCGGCGCCCCTCCCGAAGGAGGGGCGCCGCTTCGCATTGGACCGGATCCTGGACCGGTCGAGCCGACCGGACGGTCGCCGCCCGGCAACCCGGACCTGGACGAGCCGGAGGTCCGGCCGAGGTCAGTCGATGACGCCGTACAGGCGGTCGCCGGCGTCGCCGAGGCCCGGGACGATGTAGCTCTTGTCGTTGAGCTTCTCGTCGACGGCGCAGACGACGACCTTGAAGTCGATCGACGGGTCGATCTTCTGCTGGACGTACTCGATGCCTTCCGGCGCGGCAATGATGCAGACGGCGGTGACATCCTTGGCACCGCGTTCGGCGAGGTAGTGCGTGGCGGCGACGAGCGTGCCGCCGGTGGCCAGCATCGGGTCGATCAGGAAGCACTGGCGACCGCTGAGGTCTTCGGGCAGGCGGTTCGCATAGGTGATCTGCTGGGTCGGATGCTCTTCGTCGCGCTTCATGCCGAGGAAGCCGACTTCGGCGGACGGCATCATCTTCATCATGCCGTCGAGCATGCCGAGGCCCGCGCGCAGGACGGGGACGATGATCGGGACCGGCTTGGCGATGGCCTTGCCGACCATCGGGGCGACCGGCGTCTCGATCGGCTTGTCGACGACGTCGAGGTTGCGGGTGGCTTCGTAGGCCTCGAGCATGACGAGCTCGGAGACGAGATTGCGGAAAGTGGAGGAGGACGTGTTCTTGTCGCGCAGAATCGTGAGCTTGTGCTCGACGAGCGGGTGATCCAAAACTTGAAGTTCCATGTCTTCCAGAGTAAGCCCACGACTGGAAGAAACGAAGCGCGAAAAATCGGACACCCGTGCCGGCGGATCGGCGGCCAAGACACGCCGAAGGCGGATCGTGAACGGGAAAGAAAAGAGAGAAGAAAAAGAAGGAAGAAAAGGAAAGGGAAAGGAAAAGCGCCGGACCGAGAAAGCGCCATGTCGGCGCACAGGCCGCTCGCAGCGGCAGAAAATGGAGCCCGGGGCTATGCACGGCCCGACGCGACCTTCCATTGTACATGCGACATGCCGGAGCGGAAGTCCCTTCCGCTCCGGCATGCCTCTCCCCCGCGCGATCTTCACGGCGTCGGCCGCGCCGGTCGCATGGTTCGGTCGCATGGCTCCGTCGCGCAATGCATTCGCGTAGCCGGGCCATCCGGTCCAACCGTCACGGTCCGGCCATCCGGTCCGGCCGCCACGGTTCCGCCGTCCCGCGGAAATTCCACGCCGGCCCCGTCGGCGGTTCGCGGCTCAGCTCTCGATCTTCACCTCGTCGGGCTTGATCGTCGGCACGAACGCCTCGAAGATGTAGCGGTCGAAGTACGGCAACGCGTAGTCGAGCTCGTCGCTCGAGCGCACCGTCCAGGCGACGGCGAGCGCGCCCATCGAGCGGTCGAACCGCAGTGGCGTCTTGTCGCCGTCGCGGTAGTCGTAGGCGACGAAGTCCGGCCGCGACAGCCAGTTGAAGCCGAGCATGCCGGCGAGCCATTCGCCCGGGTTCTTCGTGAAGCTCGTGTCCTCGGCGAGCTGGCCGCGGCAGACTTCCGGATAGTGCGTGCGGTACCAGTTCATCGCGATCGGGCTGAACGATTCGACAACGTACGGACCGCTGTACGCGTGCAGCAGGTCGGAAGCGTGTTCCATGAGCTCCTCGTCGCGGTCGTCCCACTGGCGCGGGTCGGCGAACTTGAACTCGACGATGATCGGCGTGCGGCCGGCGACGACCTGCAGGACGTCCTCGAGCAGCGGCACGTGCTGGTAGTAGCCTGTCGGCGCCTGGTCGGGCGTCGTCACGAGCGGCGGATTCTCGTCGGCGCCCGGCAGCAGCGGGGCCTTCTCGGCGCCCGGCGCGCAGGTCGGGAACAGCGGGATGCGGACGAGCTCGTCGTAGGTCAGGTCGCGGATGAGCCGCGGGTCGCCGGCCACGCGGGCGAGGTCGGGATCGTGGCAGACGACGACCTTGCCGTCGAGCGTCAGCTGGACGTCGAGTTCCATGCCGAAGCCGGCCTCGGCGGCCGCCGCGAACGCGGCGAGCGAGTTCTCCGGCGCGATCGGGCCCGGCTCGTCCGGCGTGCCGAAGCCTGCCTTCATCGCCATGCGGCGCGCGAGCGCCACGTAGGCGCCGCTTTCGCCGGCGTACTGCTGGGACAGGCCGCTGCCGGCGTCGTGCAGGCCGCGGTGGGCGTACATGACGTTCGGCATCGTCGGAACGTAGTTTGCGCGCTTGTTGCCATGGGTGCGCGGCATCGTCGCCCACAGCGCGGCGCCGGCGGCCAGAGTGCCGCCGATCAGCAGTTTCTTCATCGTTTTCGCCATCTGTGTCCTCGTTTCCATTCTCCAGGGCGCCACGGTTGCCTGATTTGGTAGCGTAGCCGGGAAACCATGGCGTCGGGTGAAGGCCGGCTTACAGCGTAAGCCGGTTATTTTCGACGTTTCCTGTTGGCACGACTCTTGGAAATGATGTCGAGAACGATCCACACCGACAGCACGAACGCGACGACATAGCCCATGAACCCGACGACCGGGATGCCGAAGATGATCGGCTTCATGCCGGCGAAGTAGACGATCGACGAGCCGACAAACAGGCCGACGACGATGAGCGCCATCGTCAGGCGGTTGACCATGTCGGAGAGCTGCTGGATCGGTTCCTCGGAACCGACGACCTCGGCGTTGAGCCGCAGTTCGCCGCGCGTGAGCATGCGCAGCGCCGTCTCCGTCTCCCTCATCGTGCGCAGCGAGCTGTGCAGGGCCTCGTGGCTCTCGACGGCGAGCGACTTCAGGTCGTCGACGACGCGCTGCTTCGTCGACTTGGCGCCGGCGATGTGCCGGGAAATGATCTGGATCATGTTGACGTCCGGAATGAACTCGTCGAGCGTGCCTTCCAGCGTCACCAGCGCGCGGCCGACCGTCGTCACCGAGCTCGGCACCTCGATGCCGTGGCGGCGCGCCAGCGACGTCAGCGACTGCAGGAAGTCGGCGAGGTTGAGGTCGGCGAGGTCGACGGTGCCGAATTCCTTGACGATGCCGTCGAGGTCGGCGAGCAGTTCCGGATAGTCGGCCGCGTCGGCGCCGGTGCCGGCGAATCGCAGCAGCGCGTTGGCGAGCTGCGGCGAGTCCTGCTTGGCGACGGCGAACAGCATCTGCTTCAGCGCGCCGCGCGTGGGCGCGTCGAGCCGGCCGGTCATGCCCAGGTCGATGAGCACGATCTTGCCGCCGCGGATCATGATGTTGCCGGGATGCGGGTCGGCGTGGAAGAAGCCGACGTCGAGGATCTGCGAGGCGTAGTTGTCGACGAGCTTCGTGCCGATTTCCTTGAGCGAGTAGCCGTCGGCCTCGAGCTCGGCGGTGCGGGCCATGCCGATGCCGTCGATGTATTCCATGACGAGCACGTGCTCGGTGCACAGGTCGACGTACGGCGTCGGGCAGTCCATGTAGGAGTAGTCGCGGCAGAACCGCTTGAATTCGCACAGGTTGCGCGCCTCGTTGAGGAAGTCGGTCTCCTCCTCGAACGTCTCCCAGAGCTCCTCGACGACGCCCTGGAAGTCGACGATCTGCGCGTTGTGCATGATCTTCGTCGCACCCCTCGCGATCGAGCGCATGATCGAGACGTCCTCGGCCATCGTCTCGCGCACGCCGGGGCGCTGCACCTTGATCGCGACGTCCTCGCCGGTCTTCAGCGTGGCGCGATGGACCTGCGCGAGCGACGCGGAACCGAGCGGCGTCGTGTCGATGTGCTCGAAGATCTCGCCGACCGGCCGGCCGTATTCGTGCTCGAGCGTCTGCAGCACCACGCCGTACGGCATCGGGTCGGCGTTGGCGCGCAGCAGCGCGAGCTCGTCGCAAAATGACTGCGGCAGGATTTCGGAGCGCATCGACAGGATCTGGCCGACCTTGACGAACGTCGGGCCGAGCGCCTCGAGCATGAGCCGCATGCGCACCGGCGTCAGGCCCTTGAGCACGTCGTAGTGCATCGCGATGTGCATGATCTGGCGCAGGCGCTTGGCCTTGCTGAGCCTGGTCAGGTGGTATTCCTCGGAGAACGACTGGCGGTGCGTGCCGAACAGCCCGATCGTCTCGTTGGCCTCGCCGCGCCGCGGAATCGAGTCGCCGGACGTGTCGTGCATGCCGGTCATGTACGGCTGCGGCTGGCGTGGCGGAGCGGAAGCTTGCGACGATTCGTCCGTCGATTCATCCGCCGCCGAGGCGTCCCCGTCCTTCGCCTTCCTGGCCGTCTTCTTGCCGGTCTTCGCGCCAGCTTTTCCGCTGGCCGAGGCCTTCGATTCGGCCTCGCGCTTCGCCCAGTAGGACGGATCGTCCCAGTCCCGATAATCCGACGACGGGTCGCGGGCCTCGTCGTCGAGCGTCCCCTCGTCGGCGGCGCGGTCGAACGACAGCGGGCCGTTCTCGCGCCGGTGGCCGTCGAGATCGTCGACGAGGTCGCCGACGGCCCGCTCGAGGTCGTCGGCGTCATGACGCACGCCGCGGACGGCACCGCGCAGGGCGTCGTCCGCGACATGCAGCGGTCCGGCGTCGACGCCGGAGTCGTCCGCGGACGACTCGACGTCAATGCCGGCCACCGGCTTCGTCTCCCGATCGATGTCGACCGGCATGCCCATCTTGTCGGCATACCGTTCGAGCGAGTCCTTCTCGGCCTGTTCCTCGGCGCGCTGCTCGGCAGCGGCCTGTTCGGCCCGGCGCTTGCGCCGGGAGACGTGGTGCCTGTGGTTGCGCTTCGCCAAGCTCAGAGGTTCTCTTCCTCTTCGGTTTCCTCGGCGAGCTCGTCGCCCTCGGCCTCGGCCGTCTTCGTCGGCTTGGCCGTTTCGCGCAGGCCGGCGGCCGCGTTCTTCATCGTCTCGTTGGCGTCCTTCGCCTTGTCGCGAAGCGTGTCCTTCTTCTCGTCGGCCTTGTGCTGCAGCTCGGAGTTGAGCTGCTTGCCCTGCTCGACGGTCAGCTCGCCCTTCTTGACCAGGTCGTCGATGATCTCGCGGCCCTTCTCGGCACTCGTCGCGAGCGCGCCGACACCGGCCAGGAACACCTTGTGCAGGCCTTCGCCGAGGCCGCCGAACACGTCGTTGTTGTTATCTGCCATCTCAAGCCCCTTCCAAAGGTTGTGCGCGGGCATGCCGCACGCCCCCAACTCTACCCGAAATCGGCCGCCAGCGGTCCCCCTCGCCCACCGTTTCAACACCGGCGAACGACGACCCCGCCCCCACGTTTCTCCCCCGCATGTCACAATCCCCGGGATCGGATCCCGGGGATTGTGACATGCAAGAGGCGGCCAGGCGGCCACGCGAGCGGGGCGGCGGCTACCGCGGACGGCCGATGGCGACGGAGCGGGCCTGCTCGGCGGTGCGGTCGAGCTCCTCGAGGGCGGCCTTCTGGTCGTCGGTCTGCACGGGTTCGAACTTGCCGTAGCGCCGTTCGGCGGCGGTCGTGATCAGGAAGTCGGCGATCTTCGGGTTCTTCGGCAGCAGCGAGCCGTGCATGTAGGTGCCGATGACGTTGTGGACGCGGGCGCCTTCGGTATGGTCCTCGCCGTTGTTGCCCATGCCCTCGCCGGCGACGTGGCCGAGCGGCTGGACGCCCTCGCGCAGGAACGTCTGGCCGGAATGGTTTTCATAGCCGACAATTTGTCCGAACTCGTCAGATTGCTCGACGAGGTTGCCGATCATCCTCACGTCGCGGCCCTTCGTGAACGACGGGATGATGCCGATGCCCTCGAGGCGCGCGCCGTCGACGGTCTCGAAGAAGTCGCCGAACAGCTGGTACAGGCCGCAGATGACGAGCATCGGCACGCCGTCCCCGGCGAGGCCGCGCAGCAGCTCGGCGCGGCGGAAGAAGTCGGCCGTGATCTTCTTCTGGCCGGTGTCCTGGCCGCCGCCGCCGAGGATGAGGTCGACGTGCTCGGGCCACGGATCGTTCTGGTTGTAGGCATGGATGTGCGGATCGTAGCCGTACAGCTCCAGCCGCCGGCTCACCGTCAGCACGTTGCCGGAGTCGCCGTAGATGTTCATGTCCTTCGGATACAGCGAGACGATGTCAATGTCGCGGTTCGTCATCCGCCCACCTTCTCTTCATTGGTTGGAAAATTTGCACGATTCGACCGTGCGATCCGGCCTCGGGATCCGGCCGTCCGGCTCACTTGCCGACGCCGGCGTCGCTGACGCTGGCGATCCGGCCGAGCGCGGCGCGGGCCCTGAGCATGGCCGTGTACGTGCAGTAGATGTGCTTCGGGACGCCGGGGTTCGACTTGACGAACATGACGACGTCGTCCTCGAGTTCGGTGCCGGCGCGGGCGACGGCGACCTGGTCGTATTCGAGGCGCAGCTTCATGTCGTACGCCCTGACGCCGGACACGGCGGCGACGCCGGTGTCCCTGAGCGACGTGAAGTCGACGTCCCACAGCCAGCTCATGTCGCGGCCGTCGGCGTACTCGTCGTTGATGCAGATCATCGTCTCGGCGCCGTCCGGCGGGAACGACGCGAGCGACAGCCGGAAGCCCATCGGGTTCTTGACGAGCAGCAGCTCGACCGGCGTGCCGTCGACGTCGATCGTCTCGCCGCGACCAAACGCCGGCGTCACCGTCGACAATGCCTTGAGTTCATCGGCGACAGTGGCCTTCGCGAGCTTGCGGGCGCGCTCGATGAACGCGGCGACGCGACGCCGCGGCAGGCGGCCGGACGCCTTGCGCACGACGGCGGCATCGTAGACATCGTGCTGCACGGCGCGCACGACGGTCAGCGCGGCGGCCGCGTTGAACAGGTTGTAGACGCCCTCGAGCCTGACGGCCGTCGTCTCGGTCTCGCCGTCGATGTCGAGCGTGACCCGGTGGTCGCCGACGTCGAGCAGCGTCACGTCCGCGGGCACCATGTCGACGGAGGAATCGTTCACGAGCTCGGGAGCCGAGCCGGCCTCTTCCGAGTTGGCGAGCACCGACGTCTCGCCGGCCGCGCGGTCGGCGGCGGCCGCCTGCGAGGCGACCGTCGTCGCCATCTCGTCGTCGGACGGGAAGAACGGCCGCAGCTTGTCCGACAGGCCGAACCACTTGACGTCGACGCCGTCGTGGACGTCGGCCTCGAGCGCGGCGATGCGCGGATCCTCGCGGTTGAGCACGACGGTGCCGGTCGTCGCGGCGGCGACATGGGCGAGCAGCCGGGCCGTGTTGTCGATCTCGCCGAAGCGGTCGAGCTGGTCGCGCATGACGTTGAGCAGCAGCGCGTAGCGGGGCTTCGCCTGCTTCACGAAGTGGACGGCGTAGGCCTCGTCGAGCTCGAGGACGGCGATGTCGGCGTCGACGTGGCCGGCCAGCGAGCACTGTTCCAGGACAGACGAGACGACGCCGCGCGTGAAGTTCGAGCCGGTCGGGTTTGTGAACACCTTGAGGCCGAGTTCCTCGAGCATCGTCGCGACCATGCGCGTGGTCGTCGTCTTGCCGTTCGTGCCGGAGACGAGGACGACGCCGAGCGGCAGCCGGCCGAGCGTGCGGCGCAGGAATCCGGGGTCGATCCGCTCGACGACCTTGCCGGGGAACGCCGAGCCGCCGTGATGCGTCAGTCGCGAGGCGACGCGCACGGCCTTGCCGATCAGCGGCGTGGCGAACATGTGCCAGGGGCGGCGGTTCAGGCGCGCCTCGAGCGCGGCGTCGGCCGCGCTGCCGGCGGCGGACTGGCCGGCGCCGGCGGCCGCGCCGTCACGCGAACCGGCCGTGTTTCGCGGCTCGCCAGTGTCGCGGGAATCGTTCCCGGTCGTTTCCGAAGACTTTGCCAACGTGACTCACACTCCCTGCTGATAATCCTGCGGCATGTCCTTGAACTTCGAGTTCGCACCGAGGAAGGCGAGATGGAACGTGTCCGTCGGGCCGTTGCGGTGCTTGGCCATAATGATATCCGCCTCGCCGGGCCGGTCTTCCTTGTCGTAGAAATCCGGGCGGTGGACGAGGAAGACGACGTCGGCGTCCTGCTCGATCGAGCCCGACTCGCGCAGGTCGGACAGCTGCGGCTTCTTGTCGTTTCTCATTTCCGAATTGCGGTTGAGCTGGCTCAGCGCGACGACCGGCACCTCGAGCTCCTTGGCGAGCAGCTTGAGCGCGCGCGAGAAGCCGGAGACTTCCTTCTCGCGGCTTTCCTCCTGCTTGCCGGAGCTCATCAGCTGGAGGTAGTCGATGACGACGAGTTTCAAGTCGTTCGTCTGCTTGAGCCGGCGGCACTTCGCGCGGATTTCCATCAGCGACATGTTCGGCGAATCGTCGATGAACAGCGGCGCGTTCTCGAGCTTCGTGAAGAACTTGTTGAGCGTGTCCCAGCGCTCGATCGTGATGTCCTCGGCGTGGCGCATGGCCGCGAGCGGAATGTTCGTCTCGGCCGAGATGATGCGCTGCGCGAGCTCGACCTTGCTCATCTCGAGGCTGAAGACGACCGACGTCATGCCGTGATGGAGCGCGGCGGCGCGCGCGAAGTCGATGCCGAGCGTCGACTTGCCCATCGCCGGGCGTCCGGCGACGACGATCATCTGGCCCGGCTGCAGGCCCTGCGTCACCTCGTCGATGTCGCGGAAGCCGGTCGGCACGCCCTTCTGCAACTCGCCCTTCTGGATCTTGTCGATCTGCTCGAGCGCCTCCTCGACGACCGACTGGATCGGCGAGTAATCCTGGCGCACGCGGCCGGCGCCCATTTCATAGACTTCCGACTGCGCGAGGTTGACGATGTCTTCGGCCTGCGCGCCCTCGGCGCTGTAGCCGAGCTGCGCGATCTTCGTGCCGGCGGCGATGACCTGCCGCAGGATGGCGCGCTGGTGGACGATCTCGGCGTAGTAGGTCGCGTTGGCGGCCGTCGGGACCGACGACAGCAGGCTCTGCAGGTAATCGGTGCCGCCGACCTTCTCGAGGTTGCCCTCGTCGGCGAGCCGGTTCGCGACGAGGACGGCGTCGACCGGCTGCGACTTCGAGAACATGTCGATGATCGATTCGTAGATCGTCTGGTGCTTCGGCTGGTAGAAGTCGGAGACCTCGATCATCTGCGTCACTTCGCCGATTGCGTCCTTGCTCATCAGCATGCCGCCGAGCACCGCCATCTCGGCGTTGTCGTCGTGCGGCGGCACGCGGTCGAACAGCGTCGCGTTGTTCGCGGAACCGTCGCCGCGGCCGGCACGGGCGCCGGATCCGCCGGCGTACGCGCCGTCGTCGCGGGCATACGACGACCTGGGGGTAAAGGAGGAATCAGCCATACGTTCGAGTATAGCGATCAGCCTGCTGACCCGACAGTTCGCCGATGTGACAGTTGGGTGGACGGTTGGGTGGACGGTTGGGCGGATGAGCGGGCGGACGGTTGCGATGACGTTCGGCCACGATTTCTCCGCGGGAATCGTGCCCAATTGTCAATCCCAACTTACAACCGACAATCTGTCACGATTCTCCCGTCAAAATCATGACCGACCGTCATTCCCAACTCGGAACCGATGATCAGTCACGTTCCGCAAGCAGGAACCGTGACCAACTGTCACCGCCGTCCCCGCCGTCACCACCGTCACCGCCGTCCCCCGTCGTCACCACCGTCGCGCCCGCACCATCACCACTGTCCCTACCATCATGCCCGCGCCGTCACCACCGTTCCATCGTCACGTCCGCGCCGTCACCACCGTCCCATCGTCATGCCCGCGCCGTCAATTTCGTTCAGCGTTCTCCCGCTCCGCCTTATTGGCAGTATTTCGAACGATTCCTGCGGCAGAATCGTTCAGAATATTTCCGAGTCCCTCTCGAGGACCAATCCGTAACGTCAAACAGTCGTTTTTCGTTACTCAAAATTCCGTCATCGACGGGCGGAACGATTCCGAACAAAAACCGGTTCCGTTCCGTTACATAAGTCCCGCCGACATGCACTCGGCAGAATTCCGAACAAAAACCGGTTCCGTTCCGTTACATAAGTCCCGCCGACATGTACCCGGCAGAATTCCGAACGATTCTCCCGCCAGAATCGTTCAATAATCTTCCATTCCAACGGCACAGGACCATCCGTAACACCAGCCAGCCGCCTGCCATGTCACAGCCCATCGTCAGCGTCGGTGGACGTCAATGGCGGCAGGGAACAGGCAGTCATTGTGGAAACCGACGCATCCGCACACATCGATCCACGAAGTCGGCGTGGCGACGGGAATGATCCTAGCGTGAGGATCATTCGAAAAAGAGAGAAAGGAGCGCCAAGATGGGTTGCGACGCACGCATCCAGCGGATGCTGGAAACGAGCCGGCGCGAGCGCCGACTGGCGTACACCGAGACGGAGGCGGACCGGATGGCCGTCAGCCGGCGCCTTGCCAGGGGCGAGCTGACGTCACCGTACCGCTCGCTGTTCACGTCGCCGGCGATTTGGTCGTCGCTGACGGTCACTGAACAGATCGAGTGGACCACGCGCGCGATCGCACTGCGGCGGCCGGAAACCGTGTTCGCCGGCCCCACGGCCGTCGCGCTCCACCATCTCGAATACCAGTTCGATATTCAGCGGCCGGGCATCTTCACGCTGGTACCCGATCACGGCACGCCGCTCGCGCACCTGCACGACGCCGACGCCACGCCGTTCGGGCGCCGACAGGTGCGAATCGCCATTCCGAAGGAGCGATGGAGCGACGTGACCGTCACCGCGCGCGACGGACGCCACGCGACGACGGTGACGCGCACGCTCGTCGACGCCGCCGTCCTCGAGCCGTTCCCGAACGCGCTCGCGATCTGGGACTCGGCCGAACGGGCCGGCAAGCTCGATCGTTCCGCCGTTCTCCGCGAAGCACAGCAGGTTCGCGCGGCGATGCCGGCGGTCGAGCAGCTGCTCCGGTACGTCGACGGCAGGAGCATGAACGGCGGCGAGTCGTTCACCCGCGCCGTCATGATCGAGGAGGGGTTCCCGCCGCCAACGCTTCAGCGGCGGTTCCCGAACGCGAGCTGCACGCGCGGTTACCGCGACGTCGATTTCTGCTGGGAACTGCCGAACGGCGTCATCATCGTCGGCGAGCTCGACGGCGCCGTCAAGCTCACCGACCCGACGATGACGCGCGGCCGGTCGACGGAGGAAATTTCCCACGACGTCGTCGAGCGGGAGCGGCAACTGTACGGCTGGGGAGTGACGACGATCTTCCGGCTGACGATGAAGGAAGTCTTCGAACGGCAGCCGATGATCGCGAAGATGCTCGCCGCCGGCGTTCCCCGGCTGTCGGCGCCGGTCGGCTCGCGGCTGCTGGTCGTCGACACCGAACTCGCCCTGCTGCGCAATGAGATGTGACCGCGGGTGACGAGCGCAAGGCGCAGAGCGACGTGGGAGGACGAGCGACGAGACGAGAAGTCACAGGATGAAACGAGATGGCAGCTTACCGCTGTTTACCTCTGTCTCTCCTGCCCGATCTTGTTCCCGCGTACCCGACGCCGGCTCCCGTCACCCGACCTCGTTCCCACGTACCCGACGCCGGCTCCCCGTCACCCGACATTGCCCCTACTCGGCACCACCCCGTCGTTACATAAAACTGTTACATAAAACGCCGCCTCGTACCGACAGCAATATTTTGAACGATTCTTCCCGAAGAATCGTTCAAAATATTTCCGATGCCGTCCCCTGGCTTCATAAGTAACACCAACCAGTTGTTTTTCGTTCAAAAAAATTCCAGTCAGCCACTGCGGCCCCGTCAATAACGCAGGAAGGCTGTTTTTCGTTCGAAATACTGCCGTCCTTTCAGCACGGGCTCATTCATAACGGCAACTGGCCGATTGTCGTTCGAAATATTGCCGAGTTACGGAAACGGTTTTATCCATAACGATTGCGAACAGGTCGTAGCCGGAGTTGAGCGAATCGACGCGACCGAGTTTTATCCATGTTGTGTCCATAACGATTGCGGACAGATCAGTGTTCATTTCTCGACACTTGAGAAACTGAAAGCGCAGCTTGTAACACCGTTTCTTCAAATCTGCAAATCGGGATGACGGGAACTGGAAGGTGTGGATAACCTTATCCCCCAGTTTTCCCCATAGTTATCCCCGCATTGTGGATAAATGAGAAAGTTTTCCACGTCCTTATCCCCAGATTGTGGATAAGTCGGTGTTTTTGGGGAATTCTCCATCCACATTCTCCACTCCGCGCGTGTTTAGACATGACTGTCGCATTTCCAAAATCGCACGGGGGTATCGGCGCCGACGGCCGCCGTTACCGGAAAGGCTGCCGCCGCGACGACCGCCAGATCAGGAAGTTCACGGATCGCGGGCGTCAAGTCACCATGTCTCGCGGCCGACCAGCGACTCGCGGCCAACCAGCGCCTCGCAGACAACCAGCGCCTCGCAGCCAACCGGCAACTCGTGACCATCGGCGACTCGTGGCCATCGCGGTGACGATTCACAGCGCGTCGCGGGCGGCGGCGGCCATCGCGGTGACGAGCTGGGCGTGCCAGTTGCTCCAGCCCAGCTGGCCGGAGATCGATTCGCCGGACGTCGCGCCGAGCGAGCACATGTCGGCGCGGGTCAGGTCGAACAGCATGTCAAGGACGACCGGATCGTGGCGGACGGCGTCGGCGACGATCCGGCCGCCCTCGGCCGGCGACCTGGTCTGCGCGCATTGCGACAGCGTCATGTGCTCGCGGACAAGCAATGTCACGAGATCGACGGTCGCCCCGTCGAAGCCCATGCGCCGCAGAATGGCGCGGGCGTGCTTCGCGCCCTCGGCGGCGTGATCGGTCACGCCGGGCCGCTTGCCGATATCGTGCAGGATGCCGGCGAGCAGCAGGGCCTGACGGTGGAAGGAATCGTAGGCGGTACGGCAAGAGAAATTGGAACGATCCGCCGGGGACTCCCCCCGGAACCGCTTCGCAGTTCCGACCCCCTCTAAAGAGGGGGTGTGTAAAGAACGGATGGTCGAAGAGGGAGTGGCTGAAGAGTGGGCGCCTAGAGAATGGGTATCTGGAGAATGAATATCTGGAGAATGGGTATTTAAAGAGGGAATACGTAAAGAACGGGTATCTGGAGAGTGGGTATCTGAAGACGGGGTGCCTGGAGAGTGAGTATCTGAAGAGGAAGCCAGCCGGCTCGTCACCTCGACCATGTGGCGGTCGATCGTGAAGCGGTGGGCGGCGCTGGCGCTGGGACGGTTGCGGATCGCCGACCATTCAGGCATCCAGCGGGAGGGAATGTCGACGAAATCGAGTTCCTCCCAGGTCTGCAGCAGCGCCGGGCCGTACCCGAGCAGCTCGACGAACAGCCGGCGCGCCTCGTCGTTCCAGGTCACGCCGCCGGCCAGCGCGCGCCGCAGGTTGACGAGCGTCGACGTGTTGATCGACAGCCCCCGCTTCGCCGCCTCGACGGCGGCCCGCAGCGGCAGCAGCGGCTCCCGTTCGAGCACGAGCCCCTTCGCCGGCGCGACGGCGGCCTCGGCGGCCGTCCCGACCGAGCCAACGGCAACGGCTCCGCCGACCGCCGAACCGTCCACGCTCACGCCCGGCGCCAGCACGATTTCCCCTTCGTGGAGCGCCACGCCCGGGGCGACGACGTCGAATTTCGGGGCTTCGCGGCGGCCGCCGGCACGCGGGGATCGTATCTGGAAGAACGAGAACCGCGGCCTGTCGTGCACGAGCGTGCGGGCGGCACGCGAGGCCGTCGAGTCGAGGCCGAACGCGATGGCGCGGCCGAGATGGGCGAGCAGGGTCTGCAGGTCGTCGATCGACTTGGCTTCCCGCATGCCGTCGGGCAGCGTCGGGTCGGCGAGGCCGAGCATCGCGGCGACGGCCGGCTGGTAGCCGGCGAGCAGCAGGTTGGTGTCGCGCCGCGTGGCCAGATGAATGCAGTCGCGCACGTCGAGCAGCCGCTCGACGGCGTCGTCGTAGCGGCCGTGCGGCCGGTCGGCGAGCCACGACGCGGCGATGCCGGCGAGCAGCACCGTGTCGCGCAGCCCACCGCGCGTCTCCTTGACGTCGGGCTGGTTGACGTAGGCGAGCCGGCCGAATCGTTCCTGCCGCGCCGTCACCGACGCGAGCAGTTCCGGCAGCCGCTTGCGCACCGACTTGCGCCACCGGTCGAGAATCGCCGTCGCCGTGCGGCCGACGAGCCCGGCGTCGCCGGCGACCGGCACGACGTCGAGCCAGCCCATCGCCGCCGGCAGGTCGCGGCCGGTCACGCCGACGCACTCGGCCGGCGTGCGCACGGCGTGGTCGAGCCCGAGCCCCGCGTCCCACACCGGATACCACAGCCGGTTGGCAAATCCGGCGAGTCGTTCGTCGCTTTCGAACGATCCGTCCGCATGCACGAGCACGAGATCGAGGTCGGAGCACGGCCCGAGCTGCCCGCGCGCCAGCGATCCGACGGCCGCGAGCGCGACGCCGCGTTCCGGCACCGGGGCGCCGGCGTCGGCGGATGCCGCGACGGCATCGTCCCACAGGCCCCGCAACGCGGTCATCGCCGCGTCCGTCCGCGCCGCCCGTTTCGCCGGGCCGTCGCGGTAGACGCCGTCGGTATCCGGCCTGCTCAGGTCGAGCAGCGTCTGCCCGAGGGATGCAAGGGAGACCGAAGGAGAAGCCGGAGCAGTCATCGTCACCTTCCTTTGCCTTGATGCCGTTGGTACCTGTAAAGAAAAACTTCCCGAAAGAAAGACCGAGAGGCGACGAGACCGGGACGTCGGCTTGCGCAGGGCCGGCGGTTACGTTCCGTAAGTCGACCCCCAGTCTCGCTTCGCTCGACAGCCCCCTTCCAGGGGGCTTGCCTCGAGCGTGTAATTCATCGATCAGCGGCCGTCCTCGACAGCCCCCCCCTCCAGGGGCTTGCCCGTTCACAGGACCACCGGATACGAAAATCCCGCCGGCGGGCGGCGGGATCGCGAAACATCAGATCGCGGCGGAACCGGTTTCGCCGGTGCGCACGCGCACGACCATGTCGAGCGGCGTGACCCAGACCTTGCCGTCGCCGATCGTGCCGGTGGCGGCGGCCTTGACGATGACGTCGACGAGCGTTTCGGCGTCGGCGTCGTCGACGATGACCTCGACGCGGATCTTCGGGATCAGGTCGACGGTGTATTCGGCGCCGCGGTAGATCTCGGTGTGGCCGCGCTGGCGGCCGTAGCCGTTGGCTTCCGAGACGGTCAGGCCGTGGACGCCGGCGGCGGCGAGCGCTTCCTTGACCTCGTCGAGCTTATGGGGCTGGATGATAGCGGTGATCAGCTTCATGTCACTTCATCTCCTTGAGGACGGAGCTGGCGGTGCCAGCAAAATCGTAGGCGCGTTCGCCCTGGTCGGCCATGTCGATGCCGGCGACTTCCTGGGCCGGCGTCACGCGCCAGCCGATCGTCTTCTCGAGCGCGAAGGCGATGATCGCCGTGATGACGGCGGAGAAGACGATCGCGAGGAGGGCGATGATGACCTGGACGCCGAGCTGTCGCCAGCTGCCGGAGTAGAACAGGCCGGTGCCTTCCATCACGAAGCCGAGGGCGACGGTGCCGACGAGACCGCCGACGCCGTGGACGCCGACGACGTCGAGCGAATCGTCATAGCCAAGCTTGTACTTGAGGCCGCAGGCCAGGCAGGTGACGACGCCGGCGACGGCACCGAGGACGATCGCCCAGATCGGCGAGACGACGTCGGCGGCCGGCGTGATCGCGACGAGGCCGGCGACGATGCCCGAGGCGGCGCCCATCGCCGTGTAGTGGCCGGTGCGGATCTTTTCGGTGAAACCCCAGGCGAGCATGGCGGCGGCCGCGGCGAGCGACGTGGAGACCCAGGCGTAGCCGGCGGTGCCGTTGGCGGCGAAGGCGGAGCCGGCGTTGAAGCCGAACCAGCCGAACCACAGCAGGAACGCGCCGAGCATGACGAACGGGACGTTGTGCGGGCGCATCGGCTCGGTGCCGAAGCCCTTGCGCTTGCCGATGATGAGGACGATGATGAGCGCGGCGACGGCGGCGTTGATGTGGACGACGGTGCCGCCTGCGAAGTCGTGGGCCTGGGCGCCGAGCGCCTGCGAGATGGCGCCCTCGGCGGACAGCAGGCCGCCGTTCCAGACCATGTGCGCCATCGGCGCGTAGTCGAACGTCACCCACAGGGCGACGAAGATCATCCACGTGGAGTACTTGACGCGTTCGGCGATCGCGCCGCAGATCAGCGCGACGGTGATCATCGCGAACGCCGCCTGGAACGCCACGTCGCAGCTGACCGGATAGTTGTCGTCGTTGATCGATGCGGACGTGAAGACTCCGTTGTCGGCGACCATCGTGTCGCGCAGTAGGAACCCGGTGGCCGGATCGCCGAAGATGCCGCCGACGTCCTGGCCCGCGTAGGCGATCGACCAGCCCCACAGGCCCCAGATGATCATCGTGACGGACAGCGCCGCCGCCTCCATGATGAGCATGTTGAGCACCGCCTTGGCGCGGACCATGCCACCGTAGAACAACGCCACGCCGGGCGTCATCAGGAACACCAGCGACGCGGATGTCAGGATCCACGCGGCATTTCCGGAATCAAGCTGTCCCATGCGTCTACCTCCCTTTTCCAGTTCGCGCCGGCCGGCGTTCCTTGCCCTGCGCCGCGCCGTGCGCTTCCTTTTTCTTCTTGGCGTTGTGGTTCGCGCCGTCGGGCCGTGCCCCGGCGGAACTTCACGGTTGCCAATCGAACGCCATTGACGTTTTCGTTTCGTTACACGCCGTTACGGCTGTGTAAGGGTTGTTTCGATCGTGTAAATATGGCACGATTCCCGCGGCCCAACCGGCGCGAGAATCGTGCCCGACATGCGGAAATGGCCGGCACGATTCGCGCGACCGACCGCCGGACTATTCGAGAATGCCGTCCACAAAGGCGGCCGGCTCGAACGGCGCGAGGTCGTCGGGACCCTCGCCGACGCCGACGAGCTTGACCGGCACGCCGAGCTCCTTCTGTACCGAAATGACGATGCCGCCCTTCGCGGAACCGTCGAGCTTCGTCAGCACGACGCCGGTGATGCCGATCGCCTCGGCGAAGACCTTGGCCTGCGCCATGCCGTTCTGGCCGGTTGTCGCATCGAGGACGAGCAGTACCTCGTCGACCGGCAGGTTCTTCTCGGTGACGCGGCGGATCTTGCCGAGCTCGTCCATCAGGTTGGCCTTGTTCTGCAGGCGGCCGGCCGTGTCGATGATCAGCACGTCGACGTCGGCTTCCTTCGCCTTCTGCGAGGCCTCGAACGCGACCGACGCCGGGTCGGCGCTGTCGCGGTCGGAACGCACGACCGGCACGCCGACCTTCGCGCCCCACGTCTCGAGCTGGTCGGCGGCGGCGGCGCGGAACGTGTCGGCCGCGCCGAGCATGACCGACTTGCCCTGGCCGACGAACAGGCGGGCGAGCTTGCCGGCCGTCGTCGTCTTGCCGGTGCCGTTGACGCCGACCATGATGATGACGCTCGGACGGTGCGCGTCCGGCTTGTCGGCGTTGAGTCGGCGGTCGGTGTCCTTGCCGACCATGGCGACCAGCTCGCCGCGCAGCGCTTCCTTGACCTCGGCC
Source organism: Bifidobacterium choloepi (assembly GCF_010667615.1). Taxonomy (GTDB): domain Bacteria; phylum Actinomycetota; class Actinomycetes; order Actinomycetales; family Bifidobacteriaceae; genus Bifidobacterium; species Bifidobacterium choloepi. The sequence continues at coordinate 1,083,617 of NZ_VYSG01000001.1, forward strand.
GGATTGGACTTGCCGGTGACGCGCGCGTCGGTGCGCATCTTCTCGGTGAGTTCCTCGGACGCCTCGGCGCCGACGTCGGCCATCAGCAGCGTGTCCTCGACGTCCTCCCAGTCGGATTCGGTCAGGTTGTCCTTCGTCAGGATGGTGAACAGCGCCTTGCCGAACGGATTGCTCGACTTCGACAGCTTCGCGCGCAGCGTCTCGAGGCGGGTCTTGCGGCCGGCCGGCTTCTCGATCTGCTCGTTCGCCGGGACCGGCACTTCCTCGACGGCCCGGGGACTCCCACCGGCTCGAGCTTCGCTCTCGCCGACTCCCTCTGCAGAGGGAGTTGAAGCCGATTCCTCCTTGACCCCCTCTTCAGAGGGGGTCGGCGAAGCCGAAGGCTGAGCCGGGGGGAGTTCCCCGGTTCCGGCCTTGGTAGCGGTTTCGGCGGCCTGCGTTGGCGGCGCCTGTGCGGCGGTGTTCGTCGCGACGGGCGACTGCTTCGCCGCCTGCGCCTGGGCTTCGGCTTCCTCGGCCTCCGCCTGCTTCGTCTTCGCCTCGGCGGCCTTGACGGCCCGTTCGGCCGCGAGCCGCTCGTCGGCCTTCGCCTTCGCGGCCTCGTCGGCGCGGCGAATCGCCCGCTTGCGGGACTTGTCCATCAGGATGCCGCCGATGATCAGCACCGCGGCGATGATCACGACGACAACGATGGCAATGATCGTATTGTTTTCCATAGCTTTCAAGCCTAAAAACAAAAACGGACACATGCAAGGAATCAGTTAAAACTCCCGCCATTGGCAGTGTCGGGGGAATCGTGCGAAACTGGGCGCATGGCTAGTACTGGAAGAATGTCGGCGTATCAGCGCCGCGAGCAGCTCATCGAGATCGGCCGGTCGCTGTTCGCCGCGAAGGGGTTCGAGGCCGTCAGCGTGGAGGAGATCGCCGCCCACGCGAAGGTGAGCAAGCCGATCGTCTACGAGCATTTCGGCGGCAAGGAGGGGCTGTACGCCGTCGTCGTCGACCGCGAGATGCGCGCGCTGACCGAGACGCTGCTGACGGCGCTGTCCGACCAGGACGTCCATCCGCGCCAGATCGTCGAGCGGACGGCGCTCGCGCTGCTGACCTACATCGAGGAGAATTCGGAAGGCTTCCAGGTCCTCGTGCGCGACTCGCCGATCACCGACCCGAATTCCTCGTTCTCGTCGCTGTGGGGCGACATCTCGCTGCGCGTCGAGGACATCCTGACCGTCTGGTTCCGCAAGCAGAAGCTGCCGCTCAAGGGCGTTTCCTACTACGCGCAGATGCTCGTCGGCATGACGGTGTTCACCGGCCAGTACTGGGCCAGCAACCGCAAGATGAGCAAGGAACAGCTCGCCGCGCTGATCGTCAACCTCGGCTGGCACGGCCTGTCGAGGCTCGAGGCGCGCCCGCAGCTCGTCTTCGAGAACGCCGCCGGGAAGGAAGCCGACGCCGGCGTCGAGATCATCGCCGAGGTCGGCGAATCGTCGCGGGAATCGTCGCAGAAGAAGAACGATTCGCACGATTCGTCCGCCACCGCGGCCACCGGCGTCACCGACGGCAAGGCCGCCGAGAAGACCGACGACAAGGCCGCCGAGAAGGCCGCCGAAAAAGCCGAGCGCAAAGCCCGCAAGCAGGCCGAGAAGGAAGCCGCCCGCGAGGAAAAGCAGGCCGCGAAGGAAGAAAGGCTCGCCGCGAAGGAAGCCGCGAAGCAGCGCAAGGCCGCGAAGAAAGAAGCCGCCGAGACCGAGCCGGGCGCTGACACCGAGCCGGGCGCCGACACCAAGCCGGGCGCCAACGCCGAACCAGACGCCGCCGAACCAGACGCCGCCGAACCGGACGTCAGGCCGGAGTCTGACGCCGAGCCGGGCGACGACGCCGTGACCGAAGCCGTCGTCGACGCCCTGCTCGACGACTGACGCCGCTTATTGGTTTGCGCCATGCAAGGCAAGAGCTCCCTGGAAGGGAGCTGTCGAGCGTAGCGAGACTGAGGGTCGACCGCACGACGTCGCGAAGCGACGAGTGCGCGCTGGAGGGTGAGTGGCCGGACGAGACTCGAGTCACGTCGTAACCGACCGTTCCAGCGCGCTCTCGCCGCCTTCGGCGGCATCGGCGGTCGACCCTCAGGCCGCTTCGCGGCCAGCTCCCTTCCAGGGAGCTTTTCCCGTAAAAAGTTTCAGCCTGCAACGATTCGGGAGGGCGACGCGCGCACAGTTCGGCGAGTCGTGTCTAAGATAGCTTGCTAGACACCGTTTATCCCTGCCCGGCCATGCGAGGAACCAAGAGAGACCGCACGTCGCCGGCCGGACAGCCGACCCCTGGGGGAAAAGATGGATCAGGACAAGATCCTTACCTTCGTCGTACCCGCATACAACATGCAGACCTACCTCAAGCGCTGCCTCAACGCACTGCTCGCGTCCCCCGACAACGTCGACGTCGAGGTGCTCGTCGTCGACGACGGATCGACCGACGGCACGCTCGCCGTCGCGCAGGACTACCAGCGACGGTTCCCGGGCATCGTGCGGGCCATCCACCAGGAGAACAAGGGCCACGGCGGCGCCGTCAACACCGGCATCGCCGAGGCGGCCGGCATGTACGTCAAGGTCGTCGACGCCGACGACTGGGTCGGCGCGTCGTCGCTCGCCGAGGTGCTGGACGTCCTGCGCCGGCAAAGGGATTCGGACGATCCGCTCGACATGCTCGTCACCGACTACGTCTACGACAAGGTCGGCCGCAAGCACAAGCACGTCGTCGACTTCTCGAAGGTCATGGAGGCCAACAGGCGCATCACGTGGGACGACCTGGGCGACTTCGGCATCGCGCAGTACATCATCATGCACGCGCTGACGTTCCGCACCGAGGTCGTGCGCATGTCCGGCATGACGCTGCCCGAGCACACGTTCTACGTCGACTTCATCTACTCCTACCAGCCGTTCCCGTGGGTCAAGTCGATCTACTACCTGTCGACGCCGTTCTACCACTACTTCATCGGCCGCGAGGGCCAGTCGGTGCAGACCGACGTCATGATCCGCCGCGTCCAGCAGCTGTGCCGCGTCAACCGCCAGATGCTCACCGCCACGCCGGAAGCCACCGACGAGGGCGTGACGCCGGGCCTGTACCGGTACATGATCCACTTCCTCGCGATCGAGAGCTCGATCACGACGGTGTTCCTGATCTTGTCGCGCGACTCGAACAACTACCGCGTGCAGAAGGAGCTGTGGAACAACATCCGCGAGTACTCCCCCACGATCTACCGCGACACCCGCGGCAAGCTCGTCTCGCGCGCGATGAACCTCCCCGGCCCCGCCGGCCGCTTCTGCGTCCGCGTCGGCTACCGCATCGCCAACATGATCCTCGGCTTCAACTGACCTATCGAGCTCCCTTCCAGGGAGCCGGCCGCGAAGCGGCCTGAGGGTCGACCGCACGACGTCGCGAAGCGACGAGTGCGCGCTGGAAGGTGAGCGGCCGGACGGAAACTCGAGTCACGTTGTAACCGACCGTTCCAGCGCGCTCTCGCCGCCTTCGGCGGCATCGGCGGTCGACCCTCAGCCTCGCTGCGCTCGGCAGCTCCCTTCCAGGGAGCTCGTCCTCACATGTCATGAGGGAAATACAATGGCTGCATTGGTTGAATCGTTCCGTCGGACGAATCGTTCGACAATTCTGCAAAGTGAGGAACCATGCCCTGCACCACCATCCTCGTCGGCAAGGACGCCAGCTACGACGGCTCGACGATCATCGCCCGCAACGACGACTCCGGCTCCGGACGCTACGATCCGAAGAAGTTCGTCGCCGTCTCGCCGGCCGAGCAGCCGCGCGAATACCACAGCGTCATCAGCAGGATGACGCTGACGCTGCCGGACGATCCGTGCGCCTACGCGATGGTGCCGAACGCCGGCCCCGACCGCGGCATCCTCGCCGAGTCGGCCGTTTCCGTCAGGAACGTCGCGATGTCGGCAACCGAGACGATCTCGGTGAACTCGCGTGTCCTCGCGGCCGATCCGTTCGTCGAGTACCGGCCGGCCACCGGCGCCGAGGGCGAGCCGGGCTACGAACCTGAGCAGCCGGGCGGTTTCGGCGAGGAGGACATCATCACGCTCGTGCTGCCGTACGTCCACACGGCCCGCGAGGGCGTGCGCCGCGTCGCCGACCTGCTCGAGAGCGTCGGCACGTACGAATCGAACGGCATCATCATCGCCGACGTCGACGAAATCTGGTATGTCGAGACGATCGGCGGCCACCACTGGATCGCCCGCCGCGTGCCGGACGATGCGTACGCCGTCGTGCCGAACCAGCTCGGCATCGACTTCTTCGACATCGACGACGCGTTCGGCCAGCAGCGCGAGTTCATGTGCTCCGCCGACCTCGTCGACTTCATCGCCGAGCACCATCTCGCCCGCGAGATGAACCCGTCGCCGGCGCGCATCAACGCGTTCAACCCGCGCCGCGCGTTCGGCACGGCGACGCCGAAGGACCATATCTACAACACGCCGCGCGCCTGGTACATGCAGCGCCATCTCAACCCGTCGTCGCAGTGGGAGCTCGCCGAGTGCGACGGCGGCGGCGCCGCGTCGTCGGCGGCCGCCTACGAGATCGGCCTCGGCTCGGCGGCGTCGCCGGCCGCCGTCGACGTCGACCGGCAGGTCTTCCGTCCCGAGTCGAACGACATCCCGTGGTGCCGCGTGCCCGACGACAAGGTGACGATCGAGGACGTCGACTTCCTGATGAGCTCGCATTTCGAGGGCACGCCGTACGACCCGTACGGCACGACCGGCACGCCGGAAAGCCGCCACCGCTACCGCCCGATCGGCGTCAACCGCACCGGCCAGATGGTCGCGATGCAGATCCGCCCGTACGTGCCCGACGCCTACCGCTCCGTCATGTGGATCGCGTACGGCTCCGGCCCGTTCACGACGGCCGCGCCGTTCTACGCGAACGTCGCCGCCACGCCGGCATACCTGCGGGAGACGCCGGTCGACGAGGTCTCGACCGACTGCCTGTACTGGTCGAACCGCCTGATCGCCGCGCTCGCCGACGCCCACTACTTCGAGACGAGCAATCTCGTCGAGCAGTACATCGAGGACGTGCAGGCCCACGGTCACCGCACCGTCGCCGAGACCGACAGGCTCGCGCAGTCGGCCGGTCGCGCCGGCAAGAGGAACGATTCGTCCGCCGAATCGTCCAACGAACCGTCCGCCGAATCGTCCACTAAGCTGGCCACTGAGCTGGCCGTCGAGCCGGCCGCCGGTCCATCCGTCAATTTGTCCGCCAGCTCGGTGGCCGGTTCGCATGCCGAGCCGGCCGCCGAGCCGGCCGCGGGCGCCGACGCCGTCCGCGACATCCTCGAGCAGGCGAACGAGTCGACGGCCGCGTGGCTGCGGAAGCGCACGTCGAAGCTGCTGTTCGACGTCCTCTACACGACAAGCAACCTGATGCACAACAGCTTCGCGATGAGCGACCACTGGACGAAGTAGCCGGTGTCTTGCGTGCGTTTGGTTACGCCACCGGCCACGCCGCAGTCAAACGCACACAAAGCGGCCTCGCAGCGTGCGTTTAGTTGCGCCACCGGCCATGCCGAAATCAAACGCACACAAAACAGTCTCGCAGCGTGCGTTTTCCCGCATTACCAACCACACCCGCAGTCAAACGCACGCAAAACAGTCTTACAACGTGCGTTTGGTTACGCCACCGGCCATGCCGCAATCAAACGCACACAAAGCAGTCCCGTGGCGTGCGTTTTCCCGCGTCACCAACTACAACTACACCCGCGGTCAAGCGCACGCCACGGATCCTACGGATTATTCGGGCCGGGAGGCCAGGCCGGCGTAGTAGTGCTTGCGGCACAGCGAGATGTAGGTGCCGTTGCCGCCGAGCAGGATCTGGTCGCCTTCGCGCATGACGTGACCGTCGGCGTCGAGGCGCGCGTTGAAGCAGGCCGCCTTGCCGCACCAGCAGACCGTCTTGATGGCCTCGATCTTGTCGGCGATGAGCAGCAGCCGCGTCGACCCCTCGAATCCGACGCCGCGGAAGTCGGTGCGCAGGCCGTAGCACATCACCGGAATGTCGAATTCGTCGACGATCCTCGCGAGCGCGTCGACCTGTTCGGCCGTCAGGAACTGCGCCTCGTCGACGATGACGGCGTCGAAGTCGAGCGGCTTGCGCGTCTCACGTGCCCGCGCGCCGTCGTCAACCGCACCGCCGGTCACGCCATCCGTCGCCACGTCACCGGCCACCGCACCGTCACCGACCATCGCACCGTCACCAGTCGCCGCCACGTCACCGGCCACCGCACCGTCGCCGGTCACCACGCCGCCGTCCACTTCGGCTTCGTAGGCCGCCATTTCGTCCAGGAAGTCCTCGACGAAGCCGCACTCCGCCTCGAGGCCGATGCGCGAGCGGATCATCGTCTTGCCGTCGCGGCAGTCGAGCCGCGGCTTGAGCAGCAGCGGCCGCTTGCCGCGCTCGAGGTAGTTGTAGCGCACCATCAGCGCATTGGCGGTCTTCGACGCGCCCATCGCGCCGAACTTGAAGTACAGCTTGGCCATGGCCGGGGACTCTCCTGACAGCTGGACGATTGGGGACAAAAACTACCGGACATTGTAAGTCGCCCCGTCCCCGCTCCCCTGTCCCGCTCTCCTCGCTGCCTCCCGCTTCGGCTCGCGTCTTCTTCCGGATGTCGCAAACCCGAGCCGGGAGCTCGGGTTTGCGACATCCGGGACAGGGGCAGGAAGCGACCGACACGACTTGGAAAAAGTTCCCCCTCGTTGTATAGTTGCACCTTGTTGCCCCTCTAGCTCAACGGTTAGAGCAGCGTCCTTTTAAGTCGTGGGTTGTGGGTTCGAATCCCACGGGGGGCACTTTTCCTCTTCGGTTACGCGCCGCCATTCCGGCGGACGAATCGTTCCGTCTTTTCCTCGTTCCGTTTCGTCTTGTGCACGATTCCCGCATCGACATGCCGCGCGAATCGTCACCATACCTCGTCGATGTCGTGAATGAGCCGCAGGATCAGCGCCTTGAGTTCGGCGGTGCCCACCTGTTCCTCGTCGACGAGCCACAGGCGCACGCCGGCGATGAAGGCGCTCGCGATCATCTCCAGCACGAGCGCGCGATTCACGGTGCTTGGCCGGTCGTGCCGGCGAATCTCGTCACCCGTGCTCCCGCGCGAGAAGAGCCGCTGCCAGAAATGGTATTCGAGCAGCCGTTTCCACCGTTCGATGAACTGGACGTCGGGTGTCTGGATGAGCAGCAGGTGGAACGTCCCGAGATTGGTTTTCAGCACGGCGACGAACGCGTCGTACGATTCGAGCACGCCGTCGCCGCCCCGGGACAGGTCTTCCATGGCGCGACCGGCGGCGGCGAGTTCGCGGATCAGCCGTTCCTCCACGGCACCCAGCACGTCCTCCACGCGGGCATAGTTGGCGTAGAACGTGCTGCGAGCGACGAATGCGCGACGGCACAGGTCGCTGACTGTCAGTTCTCCGGGCCGGCGTCCGCTTCCGGTCATCCACTGCACGAGCGCGTCTTCCATTGCGGCGCGTGCCGGCGTGCGGTCGGGCATGGGCCGCGGCAGCGCGTCGGCGTAAGGATTGGCGGAGCTGCCGCTGAACGAGGATTCGTCGTCCTTCACGTGGGTCTCCTTTCCGCCATTCGTGGCCGTCGCGTCGGCCGCCGCCCGCGACCGCAGGCCGTTGTGCCCCGATCGGCGCTCGCCGCCGCCCGCCACCGCTCGCGATCGCCCACCACCGCTCGCGATCGCTACCGCCCCATCGTAGTGAACACTTTCGCCATTGTTGTAGTCTCCCCTTCCCGTGTCGCCTGCCTCCGATCCGCTGGAATTGAGGGACGGACACGCTATCGGAGAGGTGGGCAATGCGGCGGAAAATCGGAGTCATCGACGTGGGCGGCGGCATGCGCAGCGCCTACGGGGCCGGCGTGCTCGACCACTGTCTCGATCGCGGCATCCGGTTCGACTACGGCCTCGGCGTGAGCGCCGGCTCGGCGAACGTCACGTCGTTCTTCGCCGGCCAGCGCGGTCGTGCGCGCCGCTTCTACACGAAGTATCTCGTGCGGCCGGAGTACATGGGCATCGGCAACTTCCTGCGCACGGGCTCCTACCTCGGGTTCGACTACATCTACGGCACGCTGATGAATCACGACGGCGAAGATCCGCTCGACTATGCGGCGATGGTCGCCAGCGGCGCCGACATCCGCGTGTGCGCCACGGACGCACGGACTGGACGGCCACGATTCTTCCGCGAGGATGACCTGCGACAGGATAACTACGACGTCATCAAGGCATCGAGCTGCCTGCCGGTGCTCGACAAGCCCTATGTCATCGACGGCATCCCGTATTTCGACGGCACGATCAGCGACCCGGTGCCGATCGGCCAGGCCTTCGCCGACGGCTGCACGCACGTCGTCGTCATCCTGACCAGGCCCCGCGCCTTCCGCCGGTCGGCTGCCCACGACGTCGCCTCCAGCGGCCTGCTCGCGCTGTCCTATCCGCACGCCGCCCGCGCGCTGCTGCAGCGGGCCGCCACCTACAACCGCGAGGTCGACCAGGCCGAGCGGCTGGCCGCCGCGGGCCGCGTCACCATTCTCGCGCCGTCGAGCATCGCCGGCATGCACACGCTCAAGCAGGACATTCCCGCCATCGGGCGCCTCTACGAACAGGGGCTGCATGACGCGCGCGCCCTTGATGTCCTTCTCGGCGAGTGATCCGTCCCGGAAGAATCGTTCCCGATTGATGCCGGACCGAGCGCCGTTCAGCCGGCGACGAAAAAACGGGGGGCTGGTTGGACTCGTCGCGGCAAGGTGCCTGAAACTGGAGGTACCGAGATCGATCGACAGGGATGGGGAACGATGAGCGAGGACAGGCAGGCCCGCGCGCCGAAGGAACCACAGAGGGAGAAGGACGCCGCCGGCAAGACGGCCGTCACGCAGGCCGTCACGAACGCGGTAGCGGCCGGACAGGCGGCGGCCGCGACGGCCACGAAGACGGTGAAGCAGGACGTCGCCGACCTCGAGGCCGACCGGCGGCGGCACCGCAAGCTCGACAAGGAGTGGCACGACGAGGAGGAGGAAGTCGACGCCAGCCAGCACAAGCTCAACGTCTTCGTCAGGATCCTCGGCGGCGTCATCGCGATCTGCGGACTGGCGGCGCTGCCGTTCCTCGCGATGCAGATCATGCAGTTCACGCAGCAGGTGACGGACGGGTCGGTCGGCGTCGAGGTCAAGAGCCTGACGTTCCTGCTCGAGGCCATCCACATCGTCGTGCAGATCGTCACGGCGCTCGCGATGGTCGTCTTCGGCTTCCTGCTCATCGTCGGCAAGCGCCGCTACGCGATGTACTGGGCGTACGTGCTCATTCCGCTCGTCATCGCGAAGGGGCTGCTCGTCGTCTGCCTGCATGGTCTCGACTACCACCTGATCCTGCCGTTCGTGCAGCTCGTCGTGCTCGTCGTGCTGTCGGTGACGGTCGACCCGCAGCTGCGCCGCGAGCGCCAGGTCCAGCACCAGCTCAGGCAAATGGACCGGCACGCCGAATACGAGAAGGCGAAGGCCGAGAACATGGCCGGCCGCGACCTGACTGGCAAGGGCTATGTCTCGCTGAACTTCTTCAACATCTTCTGGATGTTTGTCGTCGCGTCGGTCGTCGGCCTGATCCTCGAGACGATTTTCCACCTCATCGTCTTCGGCGCCTATCAGGACCGCGCCGGCATGCTGTGGGGCCCGTTCTCGCCGATCTACGGCTTCGGCGCCGTGCTGATGACGGTCTTCCTCAACCGCCTGTACAAGTCGAACTGGTTCCTGATCTTCTGCGCCTCGGCCGTGATCGGCGGCGCGTTCGAGTACTTCACGAGCTGGTTCATGCAGACGGCGTTCGGCATCACGGCGTGGAACTACAGCAACGAATGGGGCAACATCGACGGCCGCACGTCGGTCGCGTTCATGTGCTGCTGGGGCCTGCTGGGCCTGGCGTGGCTCAAGATCATCCTGCCACCGCTGCTGAAACTGATCCAGAAGATCCCGTGGAAGGTGCGCTACTGGCTGACGATCGTCTGCTTCGTCCTGCTGCTCTTCGACGGCGTCATGACGCTGCTGGCGCTCGACGCCTGGTACTCGCGTCTCGCCGACATCTCGCAGAACACGCCGGTCGCCGAGTTCTTCGCCCGCTATTTCGACAACAGTTTCATGGCGAACCGGTTCCAGACGATGAGCCTGAACCCGAAGTCGGCCGGCCGCCTCTGACATCGGGGAAGGCAGTCCCGTACTGATCGGCGCTGGGCGCAACCGGAGGAATCGTTCCATATTGGAGGCATGGAGAAGCGAACCAATACCGATCCGGCGGCCATTTCGCCGGAAGTCGAAAAGCATGCGAGGCACGTCATCGAGATCGTGCCGGCGCACGACGATCCGCAGGATTTCGTCGGACTCGTGCGCGAGTACACCGAGCAGGCGCGGCGCGACGGCGTCGACGCCGAGGAGCTGTTCGCGTCGCAGGATCTCGACGCCGAGCTCAGCGACGTCGGCCGCAAGTACGGCATGCCGTACGGCCGCATGTACGTCGCGATCGAGGACGGCCATCCGGCCGGCTGCGCGGCGCTGACGAAGAACGACGACGAGCACTGCGAAGTCAAGCGGCTCTACGTGCGGCCGGAGTACCGCGGCCAGGGCGTCAGCCGGGCGCTGCTCGACCGCGCCTGCGAGGACGCCCGCGACATCGGCTACAAGCACATGCGCCTCGACACGCTGCCGTCGATGAAGTCGGCCGTCAGGCTCTACGAACGCTACGGCTTCCACGAGATCGGCAACTACAACGGCAACCCGGTCAAGTCGGCGATCTTCCTCGAGAAGGATCTGTAGGACGATTCGTCCGCAATACCAGGCGCCCTGGAAGGGAGCTGGCCGCGAAGCGGCCTGAGGGTCGACCGCACGTCGTCGCGAAGCGACGCGTGCGCGCTGGAGCGTTCGCTTACGACGTGACTCGAGTTCCGTCAGACGCTTATGTTCCAGCGCGCGCTCGCCGCCTTCGGCGGCATCGGCGGTCGACCCTCAGCCTCGCTGCGCTCGGCAGCTCCCTTCCAGGGCGCTCTTTTTGTATTCCGAAACGCAGTCCGTAGCGCTACGTACAGCGTTGCGTTTATGATAGTGCGCCAGACAAGACAGAGGACGGCGACGGAAGAGAGCGCATGGGGAACATACTGGCCATACTGCGCCGCGATTTCAAGCGACTGATCAGGGTGCCGAGCGCGTGGGTCATCACGATCGGCCTGATCGTGATCCCGTGCATGTACGCATGGTTCAACATCTACGGATTCTGGAATCCGTACGGCAACACGTCGGCGATCAAGGTCGCCATCGCCAACGAGGACAAGGGCGCCGACAGCTCGCTGATGGGCGAGATGAACCTCGGCGACCAGATCGTCGCGAAGCTCAAGACCAACGACGAGCTCGGCTGGCAGTTCGACGACGAGTCGACGGCGATGCAATGCGTCGAGAGCGGCGAATGCTACGCGGCGATCGTCATTCCGTCCGACTTCTCGAGCAAGGTCGCCAACATCCTGACCGACACGTCGTCGAAGCCGACGCTCGAGTACTACGTCAACGAGAAGGCCAACGCGATCGCGCCGCGCATCACCGAGGTCGGCGCGACGACGGTCGACCGCGAGGTGAACAGCACGTTCGTCTCGACGGTCAGCGGCATTGTCACCGACCTGCTCAACAAGGCCAACACGCAGATCCAGACGCAGACCGGCACGACGGTCTCGACGGCCGTCAACACGCTGACGGAGACGAAGACGAAGCTCGAGGACGCCCGCAAGACGCTCGAGGGACTCGAGGGCAAGCTCGAGTCGATTCCCGGCAAGACGGCCACGGCCCGCGACGCGCTCGACCATGTCCAGTCGGCGGCGACGGACGCCTCCGGCGGCCTCAAGACGGCAAGCGACCTGCTCACGAAGACGCAGGGCGCCGTCAACGACTTCCAGGCCCAGGCGCAGCAGGCGTTCAACACGGGCGGATCGTTGCTGACGAAGGCGGCGCGCAACGCCACGTCCGACGTGTCCGCGATCACGAGCGGCGTGACGACGGCGAACGGCTATGTCAGCGGCGCGCTGGGCACGCTGTCGACCGTCAACTCGACCGTCGACGGCATCCTGACCGACCTCAAGGGCATCGACCTGTCGTCGGTCTCGACGTCGGCGAACACGCAGCTGCAGTCGCTGATCAGCGAGCTCGAGAGCCGCAACGCCGACGCCGCGACGTCGATCAGCGACCTCAAGACGCTCAGCTCCAGCATCGACAAGACGGCGACGAGCCTGGACGGCTTCATGGACACGTTCAATTCGGCGACCGACAAGACCGTCGACGACCTGGACTCCGCGAGCTCGACGCTCGCCGACAGCGCGCTGCCGCAGCTGAACTCCGGGCTGAGCTCGCTGGCGACGGCGGCCGGCTCGCTGTCCGGCTCGGCCGCCGGCTCGACGGCGCTGATCTCGCAGACGTCGGCCGTCCTCGACCAGCTCGACACCGTCGCGTCTTCCGGCACGACGGCGCTCGAGTCGACCGACACGCTGCTCGGCCGGCTCGTCGACAAGATCGACCAGCTGTCGACCGACCTGACGGCGCTCGCCAGCTCGAACACGCTCGCCACGCTGCTCGGCAACGACGGCACGCTCGACACGTCGGCGATCGCCGAGTTCATGATGTCGCCGACGGTGCTCAAGACGACGACGCTCTACCCGATCAATTCGTACGGCTCCGGCATGGCGCCGCTGTTCACGTCGCTGTCGCTGTGGGTCGGCGTCTTCATGCTGATGGCGCTGTTCAAGCTCGAGGTCGACGACGAGGGCCTGCAGCACCGCTACGTGACGGCCGGCCAGAAATACTGGGCACGATTCCTCCTCCTCGCGCCGATCGCGGCCCTGCAGGGCATCCTCTGCTCGATCGGCGACCTGATCATCGGCGTGCAGTGCGTCAACCGGCCCGTGTTCGTGCTGACGGCGATGCTCATATCGCTGTGCTACCTGTCGATCTGCTACATGCTGTCGACGGTGTTCATGCATGTCGGCAAGGCGCTGATCATCGTGTTCGTCATGGTGATGATTCCGGGCGCCTCCGGGCTGTACCCGATCGAGATGCTGCCGAAGTTCTTCCAGGAACTCCATCCGCTGTTCCCGTTCACCTACGCGATCGCGGCGTTCCGCGAGACGATCGGCGGGTTCTACGACGGCCACTGGATCAAGGACATCCTGACATTGCTGCTGTTCGCGGCGATCGCGTTCGCGATGGGCCTGCTGCTGCGGCCGCTGCTGACGAACCTCATCCGGCTGTTCGCCCGCGAGGCCGAGGAAAGCGACATGATCAACTCGGAGAAGATCTACCTGCCCGAACGCCGCTACTCGGCGGCGATGGCGCTCGAGGCGCTGTCGGACCGCGGCGGCTACCGCAAGCAGATCCAGGGCCGCGCGCAACGGTTCGCCGAGCGCTATCCGAAGCTGCTCAAGGGCGCGCTGATCGCCGGCATCATCGTGCCGTTCGCGCTGTTCATCGTGTTCTCGGTCGTCAACGACGGCAAGAAGATGGTCGCGCTGGCCGCCTGGTGCATCTGGCTGCTCATCATCATCGCGTTCCTGATGATCGTCGAGTACATCCGCGACTCGCTGTCGCGCCAGGCCGAGCTGTCGACGCTCAACGACGACGCGATCGTCGGGCTGCTCTACAAGTCGAACCACGCCCGCTCCGTCGCCCGCGACGAACGGGAAGCGAAGAGACAGCGGCGGCATCACGTCCGCCTCGCCAAGCGGGCCAGCAAGCTCGCCGACAAGCGCGCGAAGCACACGGGGAAGCACGGGCGTCACGGGGAACCGGAGCCTGACACGCGGCAGATTCCCGCCGTCAGGACGGACAATGCCGTGCCCGACGACTTCACCGGGCATGGCAACGGCCACGGTAACAACGGCAACAACGGCAGCAGCCACGGCAACAACGGCAACGGCAACAACGGCAACGACCACAACGGCAACGACCACAACGGAAAGGAGCGCTGAGCGGTGAAGACCTGGAAACTCTTCGTCAGCGACGTGAGGCACATGACGGGCAACGTCGTCTCGATCATCATCGCGATCGGCCTCGTCGTCATCCCGGGCCTGTTCGCGTGGTTCAACATCGGCGCCTGCTGGGACCCGTTCGCCAACACCGGCAACCTGAAGTTCGCGATCGCGAACGAGGACGAGGGCTACACGAGCGACCTGCTGCCGACGACAATCAACGTCGGCGACGATATCGTCAACACGCTGCACGAGAACTCCGACCTTGACTGGACGTTCACGACGGCCGACCAGGCCATCGACGGCACGAAGTCCGGCACCTACTATGGCGCCGTCGTCATCCCGAAGGACTTCAGCAAGGACCTGATGACGTTCTTCACGTCCGACGCCACGCACGCGACGCTCGACTACTACGACAACGAGAAGCTCAACGCGCTCGCGCCGAAGATCACCGGCCAGGGCGCCGACGAGATCGCCTACGAAATCAACGAGATGTTCGCGAAGACGATCACGTCGTCGGCGCTGTCGATCATGTCGTCGCTGATCGACCAGCTCAGCACGCCGGAGGCGCAGACGCGGCTGCAGAATTTCAGCGGCAACATCGGCGACCTCGCGTCGTCGCTCGGCGACTCGGCGACGGCGCTGACGACGTATTCGGACCTGACGACCGCCACGCAGCAGCTGCTCGACTCGTCGGTCGCGCTCGTCAAGAACGCCGACTCGTCGGCGCAGGACGCCGTCAACGAGCTCAAGGACGCCAAGTCGTCGGTCGACGACCTGACCGGCGCGCTGGACACGACGGTGACGACGCTCGGCAACGCGATCTCGGCGGCGTCGACGAGCCTCGGCTCGGTGAGCACGCAGCTGGACACGCTGCTGGACGATTCGTCCACGACGGCCACGGACGCGGCCACGTCGCTGACGTCGCTGGACACGCAGGTCGACACCGTCGCCTCCGACTTCCAGTCGGTCAGGGACGCGATCAACACGCTCGCCGGCAACATTTCGGGCGAATCGTCCGACAATTCGACGGCGACGACGGTCGCGAGCACGGCGAAGTCGACGCTCGAATCCGTCGTCACCCGGCTCGACTCGGCGATCTCGCTGATCAAGCAGGTGAGCAGCGACCTGACGACGGCGTCGCAGAAGATCACCGACAAGACCTCCGCGGCCGCCGACGACAAGGCCGCCGTCAAGTCGCTGATCTCGCAGGCGACGGCCGCGATCGACGGCATCTCCTCCGACTTCGACAGCGACGTCAAGCCCGACCTGACGAGCATGAACACGGCGTTCACGTCGGCGGCGAGCGAGCTGTCGACGGCCGTCGGCGAGCTCAAGTCGGCGTTCGGCGACCTCGACTCGACGACCGCCGACGCCGACACGGCGCTCGCCAACGCCCGCAGCGCGATCGCCGACGCCGCGTCGTCGATGACACAGACGGCGTCGAAGCTCACCGACTTCCAGACGAAGCTCGACGACGCGCTCAAGTCCGGCGACCTGCAAAAGGTCAAGGACATCATCGGCACCGACACCTCGACGCTGGCGGCCACGCTCGCCGCGCCGGTCTCGCTCGAGACGAAGGCGATCTATCCGGTCGCGAACTTCGGCACGTCGATGACGCCGTACTACACGTTCATTCCGCTGTGGACCGGCTCGCTGCTGCTCGTCGTGTGCCTGAAGACGTCGGTCTCGCGCCGCCGCCAGAAGGAACTCGGCAACCCGAAGCCGCACCAGCTGTTCATCGGCCACTACCTGTTCTTCCTGCTGCTCGCCGAACTGCAGGTCACGTTCTCGATGGCCGGCACGCTGCTGTTCCTGCGCGTGCAGGCCATCCATCCGCTGCTGTTCTTCTGCTCGGGCTGGCTCAGCGCGCTCGTGTACTCGCTGTTCGTCTACACGATGGTGCTCAGTTTCGGCAACATCGGCAAGGCCATAGGCGTCCTGATGCTCGTCATGCAGATATCCGGCTCGAACGGCGCCTATCCGCTCGTGCTGCTGCCGACGCTGACGCAGGAGATCAGCCCGTGGCTGCCGATGACGTACTCGATCAAGGCCATCCGCGGCGCGATCGCCGGCATCTACGCCAACGACTACTGGATCGCGATGGGCCACCTCGCGCTGTTCATCCCGCCGCTGCTGCTGCTCGGGCTGCTCGTCCGCAAGCCGCTGATGGGCTTCAACCGCTGGTACGCCGCCAAGGTCGAGAGCACGAAGCTGCTCGGGTAGTCCGCGCCGCACCACTTTTCCACATCACATTCCAACGGAGGAATCGTTCATGTCCGACAACAAGATTGCCTGCGCCGTGCAGGCGCACCGCGACCGGCACGAGCGGCGGCGCGAGGCGACCGACCGCAAGATCATGGACGCCGCGCTGCAGATCATCATCGAGGAGGGCGTCGGCGCCGTCACGATCGAGGAGGTCGCGCGGCGCTCCGGCGTCGCGAAGACGTCGATCTACCGACGCTACAGCAACGCCGAGGACCTGCTGCACCGGCTGTCGTTCTCGGTCGGCCAGCCGCTCGAGATCGACGACCTGCCGGCGTCGCGCGACGGGCTGCGCGAGCTGCTCGGCCGGATCGTCGGCAGCTTCGACGGCCAGCTCGGCCTCAAGGCCGTCGGCATCGTGCTGTCGAGCGGCAGCGAATACGTCCACGCGATCGCCGACAACGTCATCGATCCGGCCCGCGAGCGCTTCGCGTCGTTCGTCCGCCGCGGCATCGACGGCGGCCAGTTCCGCGCCGACATCGACGTCGCGTTCGTCTTCAACACGGTCCTCGGCTCGATGCTCGCCACGCAGGCGCTCGGCGAACCCGCCGACGACTCCGCCGCCCGCGCCTCCGCCTGGGCCGCCCGGATGACGTCGCTGCTATGGCCGACCGTCGGCGCATAAGGAAAAAGCTCCCCGAAGGGAGCCTGGGAAGAAGTGACCCGGCCCCGCCAAAAAGGGAAGAAAAAATGCGGGGCCCGGCCGGTGAGAGAGAGCACAGGGGTAAGTCCGGATATTCGACCTGTCCGCGCCGCCGTGTGCTCGCCGGCCGGCGCGGCCGTTCAGTTGTTGAGTTTTATTTTATTACTGTAAATTATTTCTGCCATCATCCGGATGGATGAATTATGCACGATCCATCCGTCTAGACAGGCGCACGGACGGACGAATCGTGCCCAATACGGCCGGCAGCATGCCGACAAAACGCCGGAAACTCTCCAAAAGAGGAAGGCGACGGGAAGCCGGGGCCAAAGAGACCGGAACGGCCGCCGGCTCCCGCGTCGCCACTGGAGAGAGCACACGGGTAAGCATTGAATTGTTGAGGGTGGGAAATAATTCCCGCCCTCGACGGCGGAGCCTGCGGACCTACTCGGCCAGCGCGAACTGGCT
This sequence comes from Bifidobacterium choloepi, assembly GCF_010667615.1. Classification (GTDB taxonomy): domain Bacteria; phylum Actinomycetota; class Actinomycetes; order Actinomycetales; family Bifidobacteriaceae; genus Bifidobacterium; species Bifidobacterium choloepi. The sequence goes on from NZ_VYSG01000001.1 coordinate 1,101,038, forward strand.
GTTGTAGAGGTCGGCGTAGGCGCCGCCGCGCTCGAGCAGCTCGTCGTGGGTGCCGCGCTCGACGATGTCGCCGTCCTTCATGACGAGGATCATGTCGGCATCGCGGATCGTCGACAGGCGGTGCGCGATGACGAACGACGTGCGACCGACGGTCAGCTTGTCCATCGCCGTCTGGATGAGCTCCTCGGTGCGGGTGTCGACCGACGACGTGGCCTCGTCGAGGATCAGGATCGGCGAGTCCTGGACCATCGCGCGGGCGATCGTCAGCAGCTGGCGCTGGCCCTGCGACAGCGACGTCTTGTCGTCGATGACGGTCTCATACTGGTCCGGCAGCGACTCGATGTACTTGTCGAGGCCGACGGCGCGGCAGGCGTCGTAGATCTGGCCGTCGGTGACGCCCTGCTTCGAGTAGCGGATGTTCTCCTTGACGGTGCCGTTGAAGACCCATGTGTCCTGCAGGACCATCGAGAACTGGTCGTGGACGTTCGAGCGCGGGACCGACTTCGTGTCGACGCCGTCGATGAGGATCTGGCCGTCGTCGATCTCGTAGAAGCGCATGAGCAGGTTGACCATCGTCGTCTTGCCGGCGCCGGTCGGGCCGACGATGGCGACTTTCTGGCCGGGCTTGACGTGCGCCGAGAAGTCGTGGATGATCGTGCGGTCCGGCGTGTAGCCGAAGCGGACGTGGGAGAACTCGACGTCGCCCCTGACCGGGGCGTTCTTGCCGAGCAGCGCCGGCTTGTGCGACTCGTCGGACAGCTCCGGCTCGTCGAGGAACTCGAAGACGCGCTCGGTGCCGGCGGCGCAGCGCTGCAGGTTCTGGAACGCCTGGGCGATCTGCGAGAGCGGCTGCGTGAAGAAGCGGATGTACATCATGAACGCGATGATGACGCCGAATTCCATGTTGCCGTTGATGACGAGCGCGGCGCCGACGACGCAGACGACGACGTAGCCGAGGTTGCCGACGAAGTTCATCATCGGCATCATCAGGCCGGACAGGAACTGCGACTTCCAGCCGGACTCGTAGAGCGAGTCGTTGTAGCGCTCGAAGCGGCGGATCGAGTCGAACTCGCCGTTGAACGCCTTGACGACGGTGTGGCCGGAGTACATTTCCTCGACGTGGCCGTTGACGTCGCCGAGCGCGATCTGCTGCTGCGTGAAGTACTTCTGCGAGACCTTCATGACGACCATCATCAGCACGAGGCCGATGATCGTGATGACGACGGCGCAGACGGTGAGCAGCACGTTGTTGACGAGCATCATGACGAACGCGCCGACGAACAGCGTGATCGACGTGATCAGCGAGCCGAGCGACTGGCCGAGCGTCTGGCCGATGGCGTCGACGTCGTTCGTGATGCGGCTCATCACGTCGCCGGTCGAGTGGTTGTCGAAGTAGCGCAGCGGCAGCTTGTTCATCTTCTCGGAGATCGACGTGCGCAGGTTCTGCGCCGTGCGCTGCGTGACGTTGGCCATCAGCCACGCCTGGACGTAGCCGAGCAGCGCGTAGCCGACGTACAGCGCGATCAGCGTCCAGCCGTAGCGCACGATCTGCGTCATGTCGATCGAGCGGTCGATCGCCTTGCCGTCGACGATCGCCGGCAGGCCCTCGGTGATGACGTTCGTCATGTCCTTGAGGATGTTCGGGCCGATGATCTGGCAGACGGTGCCGGCGATGCCGAGGATCAGCGCGATCGCGATGACCGGCACGTACTTCTTCGAATACTTGAGGAGTTTCTTCATGGCGTCGCCGAAATTCTCCGGCTTCTCGACGGGTCCCCGCCCGCCGTGCCCCATGGGTCCTGGCATGGTTACCTTCTTAATGCTTTCGTTGAACGATTCTTGCGTGCCGAGGCAATCCTCAGGCCGTCAGCTCTTCCTCGCTGAGCTGGGAGCGGGCGATCTGCCGGTAGACGTCGCAGTTCTCGAGGAGTTCCTTGTGGGTGCCCTGGCCGACGACGCGGCCGTTGTCCATGACGAGGATCGTGTCGGCGTCCATGATCGTGCCGACGCGCTGGGCGACGATGATCTTCGTCGTGTCGGCGGCTTCCCTGTTCAGCGCGTCGCGCAGCTGGCGGTCGGTCTTGAAGTCGAGCGCCGAGAACGAATCGTCGAAGATCAGGATTTCCGGCCGGCGGTAGACGGCGCGGGCGATCGACAGGCGCTGGCGCTGGCCGCCGGAGACGTTCGTGCCGCCCTGGGCGATCGGCGCCTCGAACTTCTTCGGCATCTTGTCGATGAACTCGGTGGCCTGGGCGACGGCGCACGATTCCTCGACGACCTTCATGTCCTCGGCCGAGACGGCGAGCTCGGGGTCCCTGTGGATCATCGCGTGCTCTTCCTCGCGGCCCTTGCGGGTGGAGGTGTCGAAGACCGGGACGGTTTCCGGTCCGCCGGGCTTGTCGCCGTAGGCGACGTTGGACGCGACGGTGCCCTCGAACAGGTACGACTGCTGCGGCACGTAGCCGATCTTGTCGCGCAGCGCCTGCACGTCGTACTCGCGCACGTCGACGCCGTCGACGATGACCTGGCCGTCGGTCGCGTCGTAGAAGCGCGGCACGAGGTTGATCAGCGACGACTTGCCGGAGCCGGTCGCGCCTATGATCGCGACGGTGTCGCCGCGCTTCGCCGTGAACGAGATGTTCTCGAGCATCGGCTCGCGGGAGTCGGGATAGGTGAACGTGACGTCGCGGAACTCGACTTCGCCGCGGATGGGCTGCGACGATTCGCCCGCGTAGCGGTCGACTTCCTCCTCGGCCGTGATGATGCCCTGGCGCACGGCCTCGCCGGCCGTGATGCCGTCGCGCTGCGTGCCGGACTGGACGAGCGGCTCGGTGTCGAGCACTTCCATGACGCGCTGCGCGGAGACGTCGGCGCGCGGCCACAGCACGAAGACCATCGACAGCAGCAGGAAGCTCATGATGACCTGGACGGCGTAGCTCGAGAAGACGACCATGTTCGAGAACAGCGTGAGCTTGTCGGCAATGCCGGCCGCGTTGATCAGCGCGGCGCCGATCCAGTACACGGCGAGCGACAGGCCGTTCATGATCGTGTTCATCAGCGGCATCATGATCGCCATGCCGCGCTGCGTGTACAGCTGCGTGTCGGTCAGCTCGTCGTTGGCGTGCGCGAACTTCTTCTCCTGGTAGGCGTCGGCGTTGTAGGCGCGCACGACGCGCATGCCGGTCAGGTTCTCGCGGGCGACGAGGTTGATGTTGTCGGTCAGGCGCTGCATGGCCTTGAACTTCGGCATGACGAAGATCATCAGCACGACGATCGCGACCATGAGCACGACGACGGCGATCGCCGTCGCTACCGTCCACTCGAAGCCGTCGCCGGCGATCTTGCAGACGGCCCAGACGGCCATGATCGGCGACTTGATGAGCATTTGCAGGCCCATCGTGATGAACATCTGGATCTGCGTGACGTCGTTCGTCGAGCGGGTGATCAGCGAGGCCGTCGAGAACCGGTTCATCTCCGGCGGACCGAAGCTCTCGACCTTGCGGAACTCCATCGAGCGCAGCCGCTGGCCGAAGCTCGCGGAGACGCGGGCGTAGATCCAGCCGGTGATGATCGCGCAGACCATCGAGCCGAGCGCGACGAGCAGCATCTTGCCGCCGGCAATCCACACGTCGTGCATGTGGCTGCCCGGCGTCTCGACGAGCGTCGTGATCTCGGACATGTACGTCGGCAGCTGCAGATCGAAATACACCTGCCCGACGATGGTGACGAGCGCCACCACCATCTGCGCCCACTCCGTCCTGGAGAGGTACTTCATGATGCGAAGCATGTCGCTTACTTCTTTCCTGTCTTGTGTGTTCTGGCTTGCACTGGATCCCGTGAATTGTGCTGTTTTGTCAGGATCCTGACGAAATTGATCTTGAACTAATTATTTACACTATGAACTATATTTTGACAACAGTACGTCACTGGTCGGCGTGTCGAATAATGAGAAAACGGCCAGATGATCATCCTGAGGGATGATATGAACCGGCGCAGCACGCTGGGAATTCGCTGGGAATTACTACACTGCCACGAATAATTGACGGGTGTTAATCGTCAAGTCAGTCCTCGTCCTCGAGCAGCCCGAACAGCTTGCGCATCGGGGAGTCGGGATTGTCCTCGCGGGCGGCGTCGATGCGGCGGTCGCGCTCCTCGAAGGCGGCCTCGATCGCCTGCTGGGTCGGCGGCATCTCCTTGCCGGGGCCGATCAGCGACAGGTACGTGATGAATTCGGTGGCGAGGTCGACGAACGCCTTCGTGCGGCGCTCGCCCATCTGCGAGAAGATCCAGCAGATGTCGTCGCGCATCTCGACGCTGTGGTCGCGGAAGCTCTCGTAGCCAGCGTCGGTGAGGCGGACATGGACGCTGCGGCGGTCCTTCTCGTCCTCGACGCGCTCGATCCACCCCTTCTTCGTCAGCGACGCGAGCACCGACGAGACGCGGCCGGGCGTCACGTTCATCGCGACGGCCAGGTGCGACGGCGTCTGGGGTCCCTTGAGCGCCAATGTCCGCATGACGAACGCCTCGCCGTGCATCGTGCGCTGCATCGTCGCGCCGACCTTCGAATGGCTGCTACCAAAGACCGCCATCAGGTCAATGAGCGCCTGCTGTGCATAGTTGGGCTCGGCCATCGAAGCTCCTTCGGATCCGGTCGACAAATTGGTCAACAAACTGGTTGATAGATGTAAATAGTTTACGTCACGGTCCGACGTCAATACCCCCCGTCATCACCCTTCCACGGGGGAATCGTGCCAAAAATCGCCGATCGGAGTGTCGCCGAAGTTTACCCCTGTATATGAATTTCTCCGCCGCCCGCGGAACGGTCGCGTGTCCACGAGAGTGTCCACGGGGGGCAATAGTACGGTGCCAAACACTATGACTGACCAGCAACCCAGCTCAGCTTCGCTCGCCAAGCTTGACGAAAACAACTCGATGGACCGCGGACTGTCCAACCGGCACGTCCAGTTCATCGCGATCGGCGGGACGATTGGCACGGGGCTTTTCCTCGGGTCAAGCGAATCGATTTCCTACACAGGACCAGCCATCGTCCTCGTCTACATTCTCGTCGGCCTCGTCATGTTCATCATGATGCGCGCGATCGGCGAGATGATGTACCGCGACCCCAGCCAGCACACGTTCATCAACTTCATCGGCCGCTACCTCGGCAAGGGGTGGGGCAACTTCGCGATCTGGACGTACTGGATCGCGCTGATCCTCATCGGCATGACGGAACTGACGGCCGTCGGCGACTACTGCGTGACGTTCTTCGGGACGTTCGGCATCGACCTGAGCAGCTGGAAGGCGCTGATCGAGCTCATCTTCCTCGTCGCGCTCGTGCTGCTCAACCTCAAGGCAGTCAAGGCGTTCGGCGAGGCGGAATTCTGGTTCTCGATGATCAAGATCACGCTGATCGTCGCGATGATCGTCACCGCCATCGTCATGCTCGTCATCGGCTATCACTACGCCGCCGTGCAGATTCCCGGCGAGACCGGCGTCTCGCCCGCCGGCGCCGTGTCGGTCAAGAACCTGCTCATCGACTTCTCGTTCGCGCCGAACGGCTGGCTCAAGGTCCTGATGAGCTTCCAGATGGTGTTCTTCGCGTACCAGCTCATCGAGTTCGTCGGCGTCACCGTCTCGGAGACGAAGAACCCGCGCAAGGTGCTGCCGAAGGCAATCAACAACATCATCGTGCGCGTGCTCATCTTCTACGTCGGCGCGCTGCTGGCGATCATGTGCATCGTGCCGTGGACGAACTTCAAGCAGAACGCCGACGGCACGTACACGTCGCCGTTCATCATGGTCTTCGAGTACGCGGGGCTGAACTGGGCGGCCGCGCTCGTCTTCTTCGTCGTGCTGACGGCGTCGGCGTCGGCCCTGAACTCGCTGCTGTATTCGGCCGGCCGCCACCTGTTCCAGAAGGCGTCGGAGTCGGAGAACCCGAAGTTCGCGAAGCTCGGCGAGGTCAGCGCCAGCAAGGTGCCGGGCCGGGCGATCGTCGCGTCGGCCATCGTCATCCTGATCTGCCCGATCGTCTCGCTCGTGCCGCAGATCAGCTCGGCGTTCGAGACGTTCGCGTCGGCCTCGTCGGCGGTGATCATCTTCATCTACATCCTGACGATGCTCGCGCACCGCGGCTACCGCCGTTCGCCCGACTTCATGGCCGACGGCTTCAAGCTGCCGTGCTACCGGCTCTGGAACACCGTCGCGATCATCTTCTTCTGCTTCGTCTACTTCACGCTGTTCATCGGCTCGGGCACGCGCTGGCCGGCGATCATCGGCCTGATCTGGCTCGTCGGCTTCGGCACGTACTGCACCGTGCGGGAGCGCCGCGGCGCCAGCGTTGCCGAGCGTGCGGAGGAAGCATCGTTCGATCTCGAAATGAAACTGAACGATTCTCCCGGCCCGCTGCCTTCCGCAAGCAAGTCCGCCGCCCGACTCGACCGCGACGGCCTGCGCAATAACGTGACCCCGGAGGAAATCCCGAGCCTGGCCCTTGGCGACAGTCCCCTGCCCGCCGCCAAGTTCGAAGCCAAGAAGGCCCACGCCGCCGCAACGGGCGCCCCCAACCGCACGGCGTCCTCCCCCGCCCACGGCGAGTCCCTTCCCGCCCACGGCGAGTCCCTTGATTTCTTCGCCCCCGAAGACATCCCCGACCTGCCGATGCCCGACGAGGACTAGAACCTCCGCCTTCCGCACATTTGCGGCATCAAGAGAAAGCGCCCTGGAAGGGAGCTGCCGAGCGAAGCGAGGCTGAGGGTCGACCGCACGACGTCGCGTAGCGACGAGTGCGCGCTGGAACGCAAGAAGTCCCGTAGAACCTAAGTTCTACGGGACTCTTCGGCTTCCAGCGCGTCCGCGCGCCTTCGGCGCGGCGGCCGGTCGACCCTCAGCCTCGCTGACGCTCGGCAGCTCCCTTCCAGGGCGCTTTCTTCCTACTACGCGTGCGGATGGTAGTCGAACAGCGGGTCGGTGGAGCCGATCGCGCCGGCCCAAGCGGGGCTGGCGTCGCGGAACTGCACGTTGATGTGCATCGCGTCGCAGAACGGCTCGTTCTCGGACGATCCGCAGCGACAGACGGCGTAGCGGTTGCGGTCCTCGTACGGTTTGCCGTCGGCACCGACCAGGCGGATGTGGCCGGCCGCGAAGATCGGGCCGGAATCGCCTTCCTGGATGTCCTCGAGCAGCACGATCGTCGGCTCGAAATGCTGTTCGTAGACCTCGCGGGTATGGGCGTTCATCGAGACGAGCCTGCCGGTCGGGCAGTTCCATGCGCCGGCGATCGCCTCGTCCTCGAGCGGCACCGTGTTGCCTTCCTCGGTCAGCGTCCAGACGTCGCCGTGCGCCTGGTGGCACATGCGCGCGTAGGCGCAGCGGTTGTCGTCGTCGAGGTCGACGAGCGGTCCCTCGTATTCGTCGGCGCGCTCGGCGTACGGCGCGCGCGACGCCGTCTCGGTGCCGTCGAAGCCGACTTTCGCGTGCGTGCCGTCGCAGAACGGCGTGTGGCAGCTGTGACCGCAGCGGCACAGCGCCACCTCCTCGTCGTCCTTCGTCTCGATTTCGCGGACACGGTCGTACTCGAGATGCGTTCCGTCGGCCGCCGGCACGATCGCGTCCTCGACGATCCTGACCTTGCCGCGCACGACATACGGCCCGTGCGGCACGATCGTCATCGTCGGCCGCTCGCCGCCGCCATCGTGCCGCTCGCCGTCATCGTGCCGCTCGTTGCGCTCGCGCTCCTCGCGTTCGCGCACGTCGCGCCGGTGTTCCTCCCCCGTATGCATCCACTCGCCCATTGCCGCCTCTTTTCGTCGGGGAACAGTTGATCATCTTGATCGTAACGATTCCCCCGTGAAGCTCGCCTCCAGCGTATTTTGCCGGCAAGAAGCCCGTGGAAGGGAGCTCCTGTCACTCCACCGACTTCAGCGAGCTGACGGGGTCGATGCGGTCCAGCACCGGGTTGACGAAGAGCTGGACGATCAAGGCGAACACGAGCGTCGCGACGGCGGCGATGACGTAGCTGGTCCAGTCCACGCGCACCTCGAAGTACATGCCGGGCATGTTGAGCACGCTGGTCAGCAGGCCGGCGATGAAGCGGCCGATCGGCAGGCCGATGACAATGCCGGCAATGGTCAGCTCCATCATCTCGCGGTTGACGTAGTGGTGGACCTCGCGGTCGTAGAAGCCGAGCACCTTGAGCGTCGCCATCTCGCGCGTGCGTTCGGACACGTTCGTCTGCGCGAGCGTGAACAGCACGACGAGCGCCAGGCCGCCGGCGAGGCAGACGATCAGCGCGACGACGGCGCCCATCAGGTCGAACTTGAAGTCCTCCGCTTCCTGCGCCGTGCTGACGGCCGTCATCACCGACGCCTCTTCCTTGAGCTGGTTGACGTATGCGGTGTTCTCGTCGTCGCTGCCGGCGAGCTTGGCGTAGATCGCGTTCCACGTCAGCGCCGAGGAACCGGACGATTCGTCCGTCGTGCCGTCCGCGGACGCCGAGCTGCCGGACGAATCGTTCGAGGAAGAGGAAGTCGACGACGAGCCGAACAGCGACTCGTAGTAGTTCTCGCTGATGAAGACGTCGGAGCCGATCAGGCTGCGCGTGACGGCGGCGACGTCCGCGTTGGCCGGCGAGCCGCCCTCGGCGCGCAGCGAGACCGTCGAGCCGGCGGCGATGCCGAGCGACTGGCCGGCCGACTGCGAGACGATGACGCCCGTGTCGCCGAGCTGGACGGTCGAGCCGACATCGACGGTCGTCTTCGGCCAGCCGTGACCGGACAGCAGGCTTTCGACCTTGTCGACGAACGACGTCGTGTCGACGGCCTTGAGGTCGATCATGTCGTTGAGCGTGGCGAGCTCGTCTTCCGGCACGACCGTCAGCTGCACCGTTTCCGAGTGGGACGCGGCCGACGAAATCGTCGCCGAGACGATCCTCGCGTCGAGGATCTCGGTCGTCTTGCCGTCGGAGACGATGGTCTTGCGGGTCGTCGCCGCGTCGTCGTCGGACGAGACGACCATCATCGAGTACTGGTCGACGCCGAGGTACTGCGACGTGCCGAGCGCGGCGACGGTGTCGTTGATCGCGAGGCCGCAGACGATCAGCGCCGTGCAGCCGGCGACGCCGCCGACCGTCATGATCAGCCGCGACTTGAAGCGGAAGATGTTGCGACACGTGACCTTGTTGAGGAAGTTGAGCCGCTTCCACAGCGGCCTGATCCGCTCGAGCAGGATGCGCGCGCCGGCCTTTGGCGCCTTCGGCCGCATCAGCGTCGCCGGCATCTGGCGCACCTCGTTCATCGACGCGACGGCCGCCGCGATGCCGACGCCGACGACGAACAGCAGGATGCCGAGCGTGCCGTACACCCAGTCGTACTGCAGCGTGATGTCCGGAATGACGTAGAGGCCCTTGATGACGACGATGAGGAACGCCGGAATGCCGACGAATCCGGCGACCAGTCCGAGCGCGCCGCCGATCAGGCAGGCGAGCAGCGCGAACAGCAGGTAGCGCGCCGACAAGGTGCGGCCGGAGTAGCCCAGGCCGAGGTACGTGCCGATGACGCCGCGGTCCTCCTCGACGAGCCGCGCCATCGTTGTCAGGCTCATCATGACGGCGACGATGAGGAACACGACCGGGAACGCGTTGCCGAGGGACTCGATCGACGTGATGTCGGACTTCAGCGAGCTGAAGCCGCTCAGCGACGAGCGGTCCTGCACGTACCAGGTCGCGGTGCCGATGTCGTCGATCGTCTGCTGCTGCTTCGCGAATTCGTCCTCGGCTTCCTGCCGCTTCGAGTCGAGCTCGTCCTGCGCCTCGGTGATCTGCTTCTGCGCGTCCTCGAGCTCGGTCTCGCCGTCGGCGATCTGCTGCCGCGCGTCCTCGAGCTGCTGCTTCGCGCTGGCCAGCTCGGCCGACTTCTCGTCGAGCGTCGCCTGCTCGTCGGCGATCTGCTGCTCGCTGGCGGCGAGCTTCGCCGACTGCTCGTCGAGCTGCTGCTTCGCGGAGGCGGACTCGGCCTCCTTCTCCTTGAGCGTCTTGTCCTGCGCCTGGAGGTCGGCAAGCTTCGACTGGAGGTCGCCCAGCGTCGACGCCGTCGTCGCGCGCTGCGACTGCAGGCTCGACAGCTGGCTCGCGAGCTGCGAGCTCATCGCCGCGAGCTGCGTGCGCACCGAACTCACCGACGGCGTCGGCGACGTCGAGATGCCGAGCTGCTGGAGCAGCGGCGCAATCCGCGCCCACGTCGCGTCGTCGAACGACCCGTCGGTGCCGGACGTTTCGCCATCGTCGCTGCCGTCGCTGTCGCCGGAGCCGTTGCTGGGCAGCATGCCCTGCGCCTGCGCGACGAGCGACTGCGTCGCCTTGACCGTCGAGATCGCCGAATCGAGCTGGTCGAGGCCGCTCTGCGCCTGCGCGATGCCGTCCTCGACCTGCTTCATGCCGCTGTCGAGCTGCGAGCGCGCGCTCGTCAGCTGCTCGTTGCCGCTCTCCCACTGCGCCTGCGCGTCGGCGAGCTGTGTCTTGCCGTCCGCGACCTGCTGCTTCGCGCTGTCGAGCTGCGACTGGCCGTCGGCGAGCTGCTGTTCGCCGTCGGCGACGGTCGCCGCGTTCTCCTCGACTTCCTGTTTCGAGTCGGCGAGTTCCTGCTTCTTGTCGTCGAGCGTGGTCTGGTTGTCGTCGATCTGTTTCTGCGCGTCGGCGAACTGCTGTTCGGCGTCGGCCTTCGCGTCGTCCAGTTTCTTCGTCGCGTCGTCGACGATTTGCTGGCGGCGCGCCTGCTGCCGCTCGTTCTCGACGGTGTTCTCGATCCGGTTGGCGACCGTCTCGACGAGGTCGTCGTAGTTGTCGTCGAACGTGGAATACATGTCGGCGTTCTCGACGGCGATCGAGATCGCCGTGTACACGTCGCCGCTGACGCCGTCGTCCGGGACATAGAACGTGTAGTCGCTCGTCGCCGTCGAGCGGAACGACGACTTCGCCATGTAGCCGCTCGAGTTCGTCAGGTCGTCCGGCGGCGTGACGATCGCCGTGATCGTCAGCGTGGTCGGGAAGGAAATGCCGGACGATTCGTCCGTGGATATGCCGGACGAATCGTCCGAGCTGTCCGACGAACTGTCCGACGAACTGTCCGGCGTGACGGTGAACGTGTCGCCGATCGTCAGGCCGGTGTCGTCGGCGAATTTCTGCGTGACGGCGACCTGGCCGGCCTTCGTCGGCATCGTGCCCTCGTCGACGTACGGCTCGTCGAGCCCCTTGTCGCCGAGTTCCTGCAGCGTGGCCGACTTCGTCGAGCCGTCGACGGCGAACGTGACCGACTCGCTGCGCGTCGCCTGCACCGTCTTGACGCCGTCGACCTTCTCGAGCGCGGCGACGTCGTCGTCGGTCAGGCCCAGCGTCGACAGCACCTGCAGGTCGTGCAGCCCCTGCTGCTGGTAGTAGCGATTCGCGGCGAGCAGGCAGTCGCGGCAGCCGGCATAGATGCCGGTGAGCACGGCGACGCCGAGCAGCGCGATGACGGCGATCGACAGGAACTGCTTCCAGGCGCCCTTCCACGACCGCAGCGTGTCCAGCGCGAACGCCTTGCCGAACGCGTGCGTGCGGCTTCGCGGCGCGAGCGAGCCCATGTCGCGCGCCTCGTCGCCGGTCGCGCCGCCCGCGCCGCCATTCGGGCGCCGAATATGCCTGCCCATGCCCGTCACCTCCGTCCTGCCGTGAGAACCGTTACCGTCGCGCGAATCGTCGCCGTCCTGCCTGCCGTCTCCATTGCCGTCACCGTCACGCCGACGTCACCACTCGATGTCGGCGATCGGCGTCGGGTGCTCGTTCATGTCCTGGCTGACGACCTTGCCGGAGCGGAAGCGGACGACGGCATGGGCCATCGGCGCGAGCGCGGAGTTGTGCGTGATGATGACGACCGTCATGCCCTCGCGCAGGCAGATGTCCTGCAGCAACTGCAGCACTTCCTTGCCGGTTTCGTAGTCGAGCGCGCCGGTCGGCTCGTCGCACAGCAGCAGCTTCGGATTCTTCGCGATCGCGCGCGCAATCGAGACGCGCTGCTGCTCGCCGCCGGACAGCTGCGCCGGGAAGTTGTCGAGGCGGTCGCCGAGGCCGACTTTCCGCAGCGTGTCCGCCGGGTCGAACGGGTTGGCGCAGATCTGCGACGCGAGCTCGACGTTCTCGAGCGCCGTCAGGTTCGGCACGAGATTGTAGAACTGGAAGACGAAGCCGATGTCGTTGCGGCGGTAGGTGATCTGCTCCTTGTGATTGAAGCCGGTGATGTCGGTGCCGCCGACGACGACGTGGCCGCTCGTCGCCGTGTCCATGCCGCCGAGGATGTTCAGCGCCGTCGTCTTGCCGGCGCCCGACTGGCCGAGAATGACGGTCAGCTTGCCCTGCTCGGCCGTGAAGCTCGCCTCGTCGAGCGCGCGGATGACCGACGTGCCCGACGGATACTCCTTGACGACGTGGTCGAACTCGATGTAGGCCATGGCCGCACCCCTTACTGCACTGCTTGACTGCACTGCTTGCCGTCCGCGGCGACCGACGGCATCCGGCCACCGTCCCCCTGCTCCGCTTCCGGCCGCCCGACCTCGTCGTCGCCGCCGAAATACTTCACCGGGGAAAAATAGTTTACGCTGTAAACAACCTCAGTGTACCGCAGAACTCTGGGCAAGCGACACCTCCTCCGGCGAACGGGGGCGCGGACCGGTTTCGCAGTTAGCTATATCTGCCCCCGACAGCGCAAATATTCGGGAAACTCCCATCTTGAAGCCCGTATTGTGACGGTAGTTGCGGCACAAGGCCGCGGAGAGACAAGACAGGATGACGCCGGCTGACGCAACAGCCGGCGCGCAGACGTAGACAGGCAAGAGAGACCATGCTGAAGCGAATCATCACGTTCGTACTCGGGCTGGCCATCGCCGTCGGCACCGCGACGGCGGCGACGACGGTCGCGCAGGCAGCGCAGACGAAGTACGCGCCGTCCGTGTCGACGCCGACGGAAGGCGCGCCAGCCTCGACGAAGGTCGTGCAGAAAGACATCATGGCCACCGTCAGCCCGACGGTCGGCGACCTGCTGGGCGGATCGTCCGGTACCTCCGACAGCTGCACGTGGGCGAGCGGCACCACCGCCGCTTCCTCGAATTCCTCGAACGATTCGTCCGCGAGCGCGAGCGCTTCTTCTTCGGACGATTCATCCGCGTCCGCGAGCGCGAGCTCCTCGGCGAGCGCGACCAACTCGACGGCAAGCGCCGGCGCGGCCAAGTCGACGTCGAGCGCGACCAAGTCGGCGACAGCCGGGGCGGCGACGACGGCGACCCGCACGTTCTCGTTCACCGGCGGCACGGCGTGCAGCGCGGCGCACGGCATCAGCAAGCCGCTGTCGGCGGCGCTCAACGAGCCGCTCGACTACCAGGCGCGCACGAAGATCTTCGCCCACCGCGGCTTCACCGACAAGCACGAGCTGCAGAACACGTTCCAGGCGTTCGACGCGGCAATCGCCGCCGGCAACCCGCAGGTCGAACTCGACATCCGCACGAGCAAGGACGGCGTCTTCTACATCAGCCACGACGCGACGATGCGCGCCGTCGCCGGCGTCAACAAGAAGATTTCCGAGCTGACCAGCACGCAGATCGACCAGATCACGCAGAAGAACGGCGAGAAGATGCACCGGCTGTCCGAGCTGTTCGACCGCTATGGCAGCAACCTGATCTACCTGATCGAGTTCAAGGAGAAGAACGTCGACATCGACGCGTTCTACAGGCTGCTCGAGCAGTATCCGACGATCATCGACCACGTCGAGGTCCATTCGTTCTACGCCGAGCCGCTCGCCAAGCTCGACAGGCTGCTGCCGAACATGTTCAAGCAGCTGCTCGTCTCCAGCCGCGAGGAGATCAACGCGGACGCCGGCCTCTACTTCGTCGACTCGTTCGGCGTCAACCAGAAAGTCGCGTCGAAGGCCGTCATCAAGCAGATCCACGGCGCTGGCAAGGAGATCTGGGTCTGGACCGTCGATTCGCCGACGAGGATCGCGAAGTTCTTGTCCGAAGGCGTCGACGGCGTCATCACCGACACCAGCAAGGCCGTCGGCATCGCGAAGGTCGCGTAGCGGCCATTCCGGCCTATCCCTTGACGGCGCCGGCCATGATGCCGGACACCAGTTGCTTGCCGGCGAAGAAGAACAGCAGGAGCAACGGCGCCGTCGTCAGGCACACGCCCGCCATGACGACGGTGTAGTCGGTGAAGTACGCGCCCTTGAGCGCGGCCGCCGCCACCGTCAGCATGCTGTTCTTGTTGGGGCCGAGGATCAGCATCGGCCAGAAATAGTTCGTCCACTGGGCGATGAACGTGAACAGGAACAGCATGGCCGCGGCCGGCCTCGCCGCCGGCATCGCGACCGACAGGAACGTGCGGAACATCGAGCACCCGTCGACGCGGGCGGCCTCGATCAGCTCGTACGGCAGCGCATCCCGCAGGTACTGCGTCATCCAGAACACGCCGAACGCGCTGACTAGGCCGGGAATGACGACGGCCCACAGCGAGCCGAACAGTCCGGCCTTGTTCGCCATGATGTACAGCGGCACGACGCTCAGCTGCTGGGGGATCGTCATCGTGCCGATGACGATCAGGAACAGCACGCCGCGTCCGCGGAAGCGCAGCTTCGAGAACGAGTAGCCGGCCAGCGTGCTGAAGAACACCGTCGACAGCGACACGACCGTCGCGACGAAGAACGTGCCGCCGAGCGCCTGCCAGAACCTGATCGCGCCGAATGCGCGGACGAGATTCCGCCACAGTCCGCCGCCCGGAATCAGCGCCTGCACGCCGTACTGCGTGGCCGAGCTGTCCTGCGAGGCGATGGAGACCGCCACGTAGAGCGGAACCAGGAAGAGCAGGATCGTCACGACGAGGACGATGTAGGTGCCGGCGCCCGCACGGCGCCCCTCGCTTGTCATCGCGAGCGCCTTCCTGCGGCGTGTTCTCGTGGCGGCGCGGCCCACTCCCGCGCCGTACAGTTGCGACAGCGCGGCGCCGCTCAGCTCGTTCCGGCGCCCGGCATTGCGCGGTTGTCCGCTCATGATGCCCTCCCTTCGGCCCGTGCCCCGGCCTGCGCCCCGGCCTGTGGCGCCGCGGCGGCGTCCATCCGGCTCCGTTCCCGTGCGGCACGTTGCCGCGCGTCGAGGCCCGCGCGTTTCGCCGATTCGTATTCGCGGCGCTGGCGATCGCGGTATTCCGCCAGCCTGGCGCGGTCGGTCTTCGCGTGCGACCCGGCGGCCAGCCATTGCGTCAGGAAGAAGTTGAGGACGGCGATGGCCACGATGATCAGGAAGAGCAGCCACGCCACGGCGGCGGCTCGGCCGAGGTTGGGCTGGCCGATCGTCACCTTGTTGAAGCCCATGTCCCACAGGTAGAGCGACAGCGTCAGGTACTGGCCGTTCGGGCCTCCGTAGCCGGACGTGCCGTTGTGGAACATCTGCGGTTCGTCGAAGATCTGCAGGCCGCCGATCGTGGACGTGATGATGACGAAGATCAGCGTCGGACGCAGCATCGGCAGCGTGACGGACCAGAACGTGCGCCACTTGCCCGCGCCGTCGACGACGGCCGCCTCCATGACGTCGTCCGGGATGGCCTGCATGGCGGCCAGCAGGATCAGCGAGTTGTAGCCGGTCCACCGGAAATTGACGATCGTGGCGATGGCCACGTGCGACCAGAACGCGCTGGCATGCCACATGATGGGCTGCAGCCCGATGGCGGACAGCGCGACGTTGATGACGCCCATCTTGTCGGAGAAGATCTGCGAGAAAATGATGCCGGCCGCCGACGGGGCCACCACGTACGGCAGCAGCACGCCCATGCGCCAGAACGTCCGTGCCTTGAGGTTCGCGTTGAGCACCCAGGCGAGGAACAGCGCGAGGATCATCTGCGGAACTGTGCTCAGCAGGAAGATCGAGAAGGAGTTGCGCAGCGCTATCCAGAACGAATGCTGGTGCAGGACCCACTGGAAATTCGCCCAGATGCTGGCATCGGCGCCGCCGGCACCACAGGTGGCACCGCATATGGCCACGCCGGAATCGCCGGTCAGCGTGTTGTACTGTCTCGTCGCGATGTACATCGTGTACAGCAGCGGGAACAGTCCGACGACGGCGAACAGCAGGAAGAACGGGGCAACGTAGAGATACGGCGACGCCTTCCACTCGAACCGTCCGAGCCGCGTGCGCCAGTTGTCCGTTGCCGCCCTTGATTGGACAACAGTCATGAGATTACCCACCTTGTTAGGGCGGGGACGGCGACGCCAGCGGCATGGCTGCCGGCGACATCGCCGCCCCGGCCGGTTTCGCCGGGGGCCGGAGGAGGGTCGCCGCGCCGTCGCGGCGACCCTCCCCGCGACACCGTGGCTACGAGAGCGCCTTCACGTCCTCGAGCCACTGGTTCCAGGACTGCTCGGCCGTCTGTTCCTGCGTGACGTCCACGCGGTTGAGGGCGTCGGTCAGCTTCGTCTCGATGTCGAAATACTGGCTGCCCTTGTACGGCACGATGTCGTAGGCCTGGGCCCGGTTGGCGAAGATCTCGCCCACCTTGGCTCCGCCCAGATAGGAATCGGTCTTGCCGGAGACCTCGGACGAGGACTGCGCGCTGACCGAGCTCGGATAGTTGTTGGCGGTCGTGAACACGGCAACCTGCTGCGCGGAAGCCGTCAGCCATGCCGCGAGCTTGGCGGCGGCCTCCTTGTTCGGCGACGATTCGGGCACGACGAGGTAGGAGCCGCCCCAGTTGCCGCCTCCGCCCGGGAAGACGTCGGCGATCCTCCAGCCGGAGAAGTCCTCGCCGGTGTTGCCCTTCATGTTGTTGATCAGCCAGGGCGGGCACTGGATCGTCGCGAAGCCGTCATCGGCCTTGAAGGCGGCGTTCCAGTCGTCCGACCACTGGGACAGGTGGGCGGACAGGTCCTTCGTGGACGTCAGCTGGTCGTACATTTCCTTGATCTTCGTGTTGGTCGTCGCGATGACCTCGCCGTCCTTGGAGACGAACGATTCCTCCACCTGGTTGATCATCGACTGCCAGTTGCTGGCCATCGAGTCGTACCAGGGCAGCCCGGTCTTGGCGGTGTACTCCCTGCCCGCGGCGAAGAACGAATCCCACGTGGCGCTGTCCCCGCCCAGCCACTTGGCGACCGCCTCGGGATCCGCGTCGTATCCGGCCTTCTCGAGCAGGTCGCCGCGGTAGCAGACGGCCTCCGGGCCGATGTCGGTGCCGGCGCCGATCAGCTTGCCGTTGACGGTGGCGTTCTCGGTCTTCCAGCTCACCCAGTCGTTGTCGGACGAGATATAGGACGAGAGGTCCACGAACTTGTCCGGCATCGCCATCAGCGACGGCATCCAGTCGACCTCGACCACGTAGACGTCGTAGGCGTTGGACCCCGTCGAGATGGCGGTATTGAAGGCGGCGCGGGCGTCGTCGGAGGACGCGGCGGCCGTTTCCTCGACCTTGACGCCCGGATTGGCCGCCTCGTACTTGCTCCACAGGTCGGCGCCGGGCCTCTCGGAGGTCGGGGCGCCGTAGCCCGGATTGTTGAATGTCTGGATCTTCAGCGTGACGGTGCCGCCGGAACTGCCCGTCGAGCCCGATCCGCATGCCGCCGTTCCGAGCAGCAGCGCCAGCGCCGCCGCCGAAGCGAGAACCGACTTGAACTTGTTCATGGCTTGCTCTTTCCCCACACAGCGATGCGCCGTGCCACACAACAGCGTGTGATTCTTCTCCTGGCCGCCATCGTCGTCGGTGACGTGGCGGACCCTGCATCTTCTCCCTGCGGAGGAGCCACCTCCCCTTGGCGGCTCCGTGCCGGTGTCATGCAACCCGGACGGCAAGCGTGCCCCGTCGTCGTTGACAGACACCCCATACTAGGCAATCATGATGGAACCGTTTCCATCATTACTTCAACAGTACACCGGCGCAAACCGCGAAACCATCGGCGTGTCGTTTCGTCGACGGCACTATGCCCCCGGCCTGTCGCACCCCGGGCATGGTCGCATGAACCTGTGCATGATGCACGGAAAGTCAATATTTCCAGCGAAAAGAGGCAGTTCGTGGCGAGCCGGTCGTCCTCATGCCGAGTCGCGGACAGTCAGGTGCACCGGGAATCGCTGGGCCGACACTTTCCACTCCCCGTGCTCCAGACGGTGTTCCAGCATCTCCGTCGCGGCCTGCGCCATGTCCGGAAGCGGTTGCGCCAGCGTGGTCAGCTGCGGCGTGAGCAACCGGGCCGCCTGCAAGTCGTCGAACCCAATGATCGCAACGTCTTCGGGCACGCGGCGCCCTTCCTGGTGCAGGACGCGCAGCGCGCCGGCGGCGATCTTGTCGGAATGGGCGAACACGCCGTCCACGTCCGGCACCGCCTCGAGCACCGCGGCCATGGCCGCCAGGCCATGCTCCATGTCGTAGCTGCCGCTGATCTTCATGACCGGCTCCAGGCCTTCCTCGGCGAGCGCGTCGGTGAATCCGGCCGTCCGGTCGTATGGCGTCGGCATGTCCTTCGGTCCCTCGATGACGGCCATCCTGCGGCATCCGCGCTCCAGCAGGCGGCGACCGGCCAGGTATCCGCCGCCGTAGTTGTCGACGTCCACGTAGGGGCACTTGATCTTTCCGGGCGGCCGGCCGATGAACACCACCGGCCTGTCGAGGTGCTCCAGCATGCCGGCGAGATGGTGTCCCTCGTGCATGCTGGCCACGATCACGCCATCCGCCTCGGACCGGCCCAGCAGTTCGCGGAATCCCTCGGCGTCGTCCGGCGGCGCGAGCACGAGGAACGGGAGCAGTCCGGCTCCCGCCAGCGACACTCCCAGCTGTCCGAGAAGGGCCGAAATGAAGTCGTCCTGAAACAGCGCGTTCGTGGATTCGTCGACGACGAGGGCCACGACGCCGCTCCGGCGCCCCGTCAGGCGACGCGCCGACTGATTGGGCACGAAATTGAGCTGGCGCGCCGCCTCCTGCACCTTCGCGCGGGTCCGGGACGAGGCCGAGCCGCCGCCGAGCGCGCGCGACGCCGTCGAGACGGCCACCCCGGCCAACTTGGCGACATCGCGGATAGTCGCCGCGCCGTTATCGCCCATCGCCATCATCCTCCTCGCCATATGCCGCCCCATGATAGCGGGACCGGCCACCGCCGCGCCGTTCGCGTCCGGCCATGTCGGCCGTCGCTGTCCAGTCGGTTTGCCTCATTATATACGACACAGTATTGGAAACGTTTCCACGGTTTCGTCTATACTCATGTTCAACGCACCGGTCGACCCGGAGCGGCATCGGAGCCGGCCATCGCGGCTCCGGATGACCACACAGGGTCGTCGGCGTCGTGGAACAGCGGACCGCAAGGGCGCAAACCGTCCGGCCATCCTCCGGCGACGCCTACGCTGACGGCTCAACGACACCGGCCCGTCGCATGCATCGACGCACGCGACGGACGGACGGAACAGAAAGGACCTCCCTTGGTACAGTACGGACACTTCGACGACGACGCCCGCGAATACGTCATCGAGACGCCGGCGACGCCGCTGCCGTGGATCAACTATCTCGGCAACGAACACTTCTTCTCGCTGATCTCGAACACCGGCGGCGGCTACTCGTTCTACCGCGACGCCAAGCTGCGCCGCATCACGCGCTACCGCTACAACTCGGTGCCGGAGGACAGCGGCTCGCGCAACTACTACATCTCGCTGATGGAGCCGGTCACCGACAATACCGCGGACGATTCTTCCGCCCCGGCCGAGGCCCCGGCCTCCGCCGGCACGCTCAGGCCGGCGCTGACGTGGTCGCCGACGTTCCTGCCGTCGAAGACGCCGCTCGACGCCTACGAGTGCCGCCACGGCATGGGCTACACGGTGTTCAGGGCGGCGAAGGCCGGCATCGAGACAGAACTGACGGCGTTCGTGCCGCTGCACACCACCGCGGAAATCAACCACCTCGCCGTGAAGAACACGACCGGCCGCGAGGTCGTCGTCGACGTGACCGGCTCGGTCGAATGGTGCCTGTGGAACGCCGTCGACGATTCGTCGAACTTCCAGCGCAACCTGTCGACCGGCGAGGTCGAGGTCGAGCAGACCGAAACGTCGACGATGCTGTACCACAAGACCGAGTTCAAGGAACGCCGCGACCACTACGCGTTCTATTCGGTCAACGAGCCGACCGTCGGCTTCGACACGTGCCGCGCCGACTTCCTCGGCAAGTTCAACGGCTGGGACACCCCGGACGTCATCGCCAGCGGCGAATCGAAGAACTCGATCGCCTACGGCTGGTACCCGATAGCCGCCAACCACGTGCGGCTGACGCTGCAGCCCGGCGAGGAGCGCATGCTCGTCTTCCTGCTCGGCTACGTCGAGTTCCCGGAGGCCGCCGAGCACCCCGAGGTCAAGTGGCAGGACGGCGACGCGAAGGCCGGCATCATCAACAAGCAGCCGGCGCACGAGCTGTTCGACCGGTTCAACACGAGCGAGAAGGTCTTCGCGGCGTTCAGGGAACTGCGCGCCTACTGGGACGAGCTGCTCGGCGGCTTCCAGGTGACGACCGGCGACGAGCGGCTCGACCGCATGGTCAACATCTGGAACCAGTACCAGTGCATGGTCACGTTCAACCTGTCGCGGTCGGCCTCGTACTACGAGTCCGGCATGGGCCGCGGCATGGGCTTCCGCGACTCGAACCAGGACCTGCTCGGCTTCGTGCACATGATCCCGGGGCGCGCCCGCGAGCGCATTCTCGACATCGCAGCCACGCAGCTGCCGGACGGCTCGGCATGGCACCAGTACCAGCCGCTGACGAAGAAGGGCAACGCCGACATCGGCGGCGGCTTCAACGACGATCCGCTGTGGCTCGTCGCGTCGGTCTTCGCGTACCTCAACGAGACCGGGGACGCGTCCGTGCTGCGGGAATCGGTCCAGTTCGACAACGCCGCCGGCTCCGAACAGCCGCTGATCGAGCACCTGCGCCGCTCCGTCCACTACACGATGACCCACCGCGGCCCGCACGGCCTGCCGCTGATCGGCCGCGCCGACTGGAACGACTGCCTGAACCTCAACTGCTTCTCGACGACGCCGGGCGAAAGCTTCCAGACGGTCGAGAACAACGACACCGGCGTCGCCGAGTCGGTCTTCATCGCCGGCATGTTCGTGCTGTACGGCGAGCAGTACTGCCAGATTCTCGAGCGGTACGGCGCGACCGACCTGAACATGGACGATTCTTCCGTCGCCGACGAAGTCCGCGACGTGCGCGCCGCCGTCGCCGAGGTCACCGAGGCCGCGATGACGGCCGGCTGGGACGGCGACTGGTTCGTCCGCGCCTACGACGCGCTCGGCGAGAAGGTCGGCTCGCACGTCAACGACGAGGGCCAGATCTACATCGAGCCGCAGGGCATGTGCGTGATGGCCGGCCTCGGCGTGCAGGACGGCCGCGCGGCGACGGCGCTCGCCTCCGTCAAGGAGCGGCTGACGTGCCGCTGGGGCACGGCGATCCTCGCGCCGGCGTACACGACCTATCACGTGGAGCTCGGCGAGATCTCGACGTATCCGGTCGGCTACAAGGAGAACGGCGGCATCTTCTGCCACAACAACCCGTGGATCTCGATCGCCGAGACGAAGGTCGGCGACGACGACGAGGCGTTCGAGGTCTACCGGCGCACGTGCCCGGCCTATCTCGAGCCGTACTCGGACATCCACCTGACCGAGCCGTACGTCTACTGCCAGATGGTCGCCGGCCCCGAGTCGCCGACGCCGGGCCAGGGCAAGAACTCGTGGCTGACCGGCACGGCCGCCTGGACGTTCGTCGACGTCTCGCAGTTCCTGCTCGGCATCCAGCCGACATTCGACGGCCTGCGTCTCGATCCGCACATGCCGTCGCGCTTCGGCCAGCTCCACGTCGAGCGCCTGTGGCGCGGCACCCGCTACCTGATCGACATCGAGCGCACCGGCGAGCGCTCCCTCGTCGTCGACGGCCAGCCCGTGGACGGCAACGTCATTCCGCAGGCCCCGGCCGGCACCGAAGAGGTCAATGTCAGGCTGACGATCTGACATCCGACATCCAAGGTAGAAGCTCCCTGGAAGGGAGCTGCCGAGCGGAGCGAGGCTGAGGGTCGACCGGCCGTCGCGCCGAAGGCGCGCGGACGCGCTGGAACGTTCGGTTACGACGTAACTTGAGAACCGTCGTGACCGAACGTTCCAGCGCGCACTCGTCGCTTCGCGACGTCGTGCGGTCGACCCTCAGGCCGCTTCGCGGCCAGCTCCCTTCCAGGGAGCTTTGTCGTTGATGCCACCAACAAGGAGGCAACCTCCGCGAGAGGACCGGTTGCAGCCGCCCGATTGTATGCGCTCGGCGGAGGGCGCGGGGATCGTGCCAGAATTTCCTCAGCAATATCTTGAATTACCGGAGGAAAGGACACATCATGACTGACGCAACGGACGGCCAGCCGATCACGCTCGACGAGGCGCGCGAGGAGATTCTCGAGCACGACGAGGAAATCGTCGACAAGAACGAGGCGTACGAGGCGCAGCGCCGCGAGGAGCGCTTCGAATACGGCAAGAAGCGCGACGAGCGCGACGCCCACGAGGCCCACGCGAAGACGACGCACGCCGAGCGCGCCGAGGAAGCCGCGGCCAAGGAGAAGAGCGACTACCAGACCGGCCTGGCCGAGTAATAAAAACTCCCTCTTCAGAGGGAGTCGAAAACGCGAAGCGTTTTCGGTGGGAGTCCGCAAGCGGCGTAGCCGCGAAGCGGTACGGAACGCAAGTGGTCCCGTAGAACTCGAGTTCTACGGGACCACTTGCGTTCCGTACCGCACGCGCTGACTTCGTCAGCGGCGTGCGACTCCCACCGAGTCGCGCTTCGCGCTCCTCGACTCCCTCTGAAGAGGGAGTTTGGGGCTTACTCTTCTTCCGTCTTCTCCGGCATCGCGACCGGGAGGCGGAGCTGGTCGCGGCCGGCGTTGCGCAGCCGCACCTTCTCGACGATTTCGTAGGCGACGAGCAGGACGGCGAGCCAGATGACGCCGGCGATGACGGCGATGCGGTAGCTCGCGGAGAACAGCATCAGCACGACGACGAGCGCCATGAACGCGATGACGACCCATTCCATGACCGGCGCGCCCGGCAGCTTGAACTGGATCTTGTCGAGCGCCGCCTTGCCGGTGAGGCCGGCGAGCTCGTTCGGGCCTTCGCCGCGCGCGACGGCCTTGCGGAACTTGTGCTCGGTGATCAGGATCATCGTCCAGTTGATGATGCCGGCGATCGTCGCGATCGACATCAGGTAGTTGAACGCGAATTCCGGCCACAGGAAGACCACGACGACGGCCAGCACGGTGATGGCGGCCGACGTGAGCACGCCGGCGACCGGCACGCCGCGGAAGTTGATCTTGCCGAGGTACGCCGGCGCGTTCTTCTGCTTCGCGAGCGAGTACAGCATGCGCGAGTTCGAGTACAGGCCGGAGTTGTAGACGCTCATGACGGCGGTCAGGCAGACGAAGTTCAAGATGCCGGCGGCGACCTTCACGCCGACGGAATCGAAGATCTGGACGAACGGCGACATCGTGCCGTCGATCGTGTTCCACGGCACGACGGCCATGATGATGCCGAGCGCGGCGACGTAGAAGACGAGGATGCGCCAGATGATGCCGTTCGTCGCCTTCGGGATCGTCGTCTTCGGGTTCTCGGTCTCGCCGGCCGTGATGCCGATGAGCTCGGTGCCGCCGAAGCTGAACATGACGACGACGAGCGCCATCAGCAGGCCGGTCCACTGGCCGTCGGCCGACCGCTGCATGATGCCGTTCGGCAGGAAGCCGCCGCCGACGTCGAACCAGTTCGCGAAGCTCGCGCGGATGCCGGAGTCGGTCGGCAGGTTCATGACGATGACGGCCGCGCCGCCGACGATCATCGCGATGACGGCGACGATCTTGATCAGCGCGAACCAGAACTCGAACTCGCCGAACTTGCTGACGCCGAGCAGGTTGAAGATCGTGATGAGGACGAGGAAGAACGCCGCCGACACCCACTGCGGAATGTTCGGGAACCAGTAGTTGACGAAGCTGCCGACGACGGACAGCTCGACCATCGAGACGAGGATGTAGTTGAACCAGTAGTTCCAGCCGCTCACGAAGCCGGCCCGCTTCGACCAGTACCGCGTCGCGTAGAAGGAGAACGCGCCGGCGCGCGGATCCTCCACCGACATTTCGGACAGCGCGCGCACGATCATGAAGATCGCGAGGCCGCCGACGATGTACGCCAGCAGGATCGACGGGCCGGCGAGGCTGATCGACTCGCTCGACCCGTAGAACAGGCCGGTGCCGATCGCGCCGCCGAGCGCGATGAGCTGGATGTGCCGGTTCTTCAGCGACCGCTTGAGCGTCGGCGCCTCGTCGCCGTCGTGGGCGGCATGGTTGAACGATTCTTCCGCCGATGGATGGCCCGCGTCCACGGCCGGCGCCACGTTGGCCGGCGTGTCGACGACGGCGTCCTCCGCGTCGATGGCGGACTGGGCCGAGGCCGCGGAAGAGGATGTGTTGGACGAATCGTTCGACGATGTGTTGTCAGTATCCTGGCTGTGCCACCAGAGGCCGGTAGACCGGCCGGGGCCGGTCTGGTCGGCCGCAGTGCCACGCCAGGCAGCGGCGCGCGATGCTGCGTTGGCCGTCTGCTTGCCGATGTTCTGCTCCGATTTCATGAACCCTGCTCCTTACTGAATCATGTCCGCGCCAGGGCATGGCCGCGGACATGATTCAGTGTAGTTCGAGCACTGGCGAACACTTTCGCGAAATGCGCACAAATCTCGGCACGTGATCAACGAATACAAAAATAAAAACTCCCTCTTCAGAGGGAGTCGAAAACGCGAAGCGTTTTCGGTGGGAGTCCGCGAGCGGCGGAGCCGCGAAGCGGGACGGTACGCAAGAAGTCCCGTACAACACAAGTTCTACGGGACTTCTTGCGTACCAGCGCGCACGCGTCGCTGGCGCGGCGACGTGCGACTCCCACCGAGTCGCGGCTGCGCCGCTCCTCGACTCCCTCTCAAGAGGGAGTCTTTACTTTCCCTCGCTCTTCTTCGTGGCGACGGAGATCGACAGCGACGGGTCGCGCAGCGGAATCATCATCGACTGCGTGGCGTGGTAGAGGTCGGACTTGCCGGGCCAGACGGTGTCGATGACGTTGTTGTTGCGGTCGAGCTGGTGGAACCACGAGCCGCGCTCGTGATCCATCAGGTACCGGTCGATGTACTCGAGGAACGTCGCATACCAGTCGGCGTACTGCTGCTTGCCGGTGACGTGCGCGAGCGTCGAGGCGGTGTTGACGCCCTCGGCGAGCGTCCAGTGCATGCGGTCGTGCACGACCGGCTTGCCGTTCCAGTCGGTCGTGTAGACGAGGCCCGGCTCGCCGTCGGCGTTCCAGGCGTCCTCGACGGCGCGGTTGAACAGGTGCTCGGCGGCGTCGATGTACGGTTCGGCCGCGGCGGCCGGAATCACGGTGCGGAACGACGCGGACGAATCGTTCGACTCTTCAAATCCGAACGTAGACAGCGCCCACTGCGTGATCAGCCGCGCCCACTCGATGCCGTGACCCGGCGTCGCGCCGTACGGCTTGAACTGGTCGTCCGGCTTGTCGGCGTTGAACTCGAGGTCCGCCTGCCAGTCGGACGTGAAGTGCTCCGGGATGCGCCAGTCGTTCTCGCGCGCCCAGCCGATGACGTGGTCGATGATCCGGCCGGCACGGCGGCGCCACTCCTCGTCGCCGGTGACATCGGCGACGGCGAGGAACGCCTCGACCGAGTGCATGTTCGCGTTGAGGCCGCGGTACGGGTCGAGCTCGGTGAACTCGGTGTTCCACGTGTCGACCGACAGGCCGGTCTCGTCGTCCCAGAAACGCTTGAGGAACGTCTCCTCGGCGTCGTCGAGCAGCTCCTGTGCTCCCGGCCGGCCGACGAGCAGCGCGGAGGAGGCGGCGAGCAGCACGAACGCGTGGGCGTATGCCTGCTTCGTCGGCTCGAAGCCGCCTTCCGGACGGATTTCCGGATACCAGCCGCCGTTCGCGTCGTCGTGCAGCGCGCCCCTGAGGCCCTTCAGGCCGGCGTCGACGAGCTCCTCGGAGCCTTCGTGGCCGAGCAGCGTGCCGAGCGCGTAGACATGCGTCATGCGGCACGTGATCCACGTCGCGCGGTTGCGGTCGGTCCACGGCGTGCCGTCGTCGCCGAGCCAGTAGCTGCTGCCGTCCGGCGACGGGAACCGGTGGCCGAAATCGAGCAGGTCGTCGCGACCGGCGTTCAGGAACGCCGCGTTCTCCGGCGTGCCGAGTGTGTACTTGGGTTCAGTCATCATGACCACGCTTCTTTCGATGTCTGTGTGCGCAACCTGCGCAATTTGGCACGATTCGCGCGCCCTGCACGGTCCCGTGCAGTCCGTGCAGTCCGTGCGCACGGTTGCGTACGATTCATCCGCGGCCAGCTTCTTCGCGACTGCCGCGAATCCATTCCCAGCGTATCAGTTAAGCGCTTAAGTTACAACCGGCGTTTCCCCCGGCAGCTGTCCCATTCCCCACTCGCGTGTCACCGTATACCGGCGCGCGCGCAGGCCAGCCGCCCGGCGTGCGAATCGCGGGGCTCCGCCCGGCCCGTTCCCGCCAACCGCACGCAAACAGCCTCCTTAGCGTGCGGTCCGCGGGAATCGTTTCCGACCATCCCGCCAACCGCACGCAAACAACCCCTCCAGCGTGCGGCCCGCGGGAATCGCGCCAACTTTGCCCGCCAACCGCACGCAAACCAGCCCATTTCCGTGCGGTCGGCGGGAGCCGGACGAATCGTTCCCGCCAACCGCACGCAAGCCGCCGCCAAGCTGGCCGCTACTCGAGCAGCCAGTCGGTCACGTGGACTATCCGGACGCCTTCCGGCGTCTGGCCGACGTCCTTCCAGCTGTCGGTGACGACGGTGCGCGGGAACGCGTCGGTCAGCTCGCGCAGCGGCGCCAGCTCGCGCTCGCGGGTCGTCGCCGAGCCCATGTCGAGCGTGACCTGGATGTACTCGCGTTCCTCCGACAGCAGCATGTTGCGCCGGGCGACGAAGTCGATCTCGCGGCCGCCGCCGGCCGACCCGCCGTTGCGACCTCCGGCCGACCCGCCGTCCCCGCCGAGGCTGCCGATTGTCACGTCGTAGCCGCGGCGCCGCAGCTCCATGTAGACGACGCCTTCCAGCTGGGCGCCGAGGTCGGAATCGGGCTGTGCGCTCGCGAGGTTGCGGAAGCCGTTGTCGACCGGATACCACTTGCGCAGCGGGTTGAGCATCGCCTTGCCGCGCAGTCGCTCCTGTTCGGCGTCGTACATGATGAAGGCGTTGCGCAGCGCGTCGAGCCAGCCGTCGAGCGTCTCGAACGACGTGCGCACGCCCAGCCCCTTCAGCGACTTCACCAGGCCGCTGACACTGACGAGGTTGCCGGACGTCGAGAAGAGGTACCGGCACATCTTGCGCAGTGTCGCGACGTCGCGCAGCTGGCAGCGACTTGCGACGTCGCGCATGACGGCGCTGTCGAAGATCGCCGTCAGTGTTTCCTCCACGCGACGGGCGCCGCCGGCCACCGCAACCGTCTCGCCGGCGGTGCCGAGCAGCGTCGTCGGAGGTTCGGCGTCGGTCAGCGTTTCGTACAGCGCCGGCATGCCGCCGATCCGCAGGTATTCGCGGAACAGCCGGTCCCGGTTGGCGGCCAGCGGCGACTCGAGTCGTGCCATGAACGCGGCCACTTCCGCGAACGACAGCGGAAAGACCGGAATCTCGACGTACCGGCCGGTCAGCAGCGTCGCGAGCTCGCCGGACAGCAGGCTTGCGTTCGAGCCGGTGATGAAGACGTCGGTATTGTCGCGGGTGTGCAGGCGCCGCACGACTTGCTCCCAGCCCGCGAGCGCCTGCACTTCGTCGAGAAAGACATACAACGGGAACGATTCGTCCGCCTGCGCCGCCGCCTCCTGCAGCTCGGCGTAGAGCGATTCGGCCGAGTAGTCGAGCGGCAGTCCGAAGTCGTCGAGCCGGCGCACGAAAACGTTCGTTTCCGGCACGCCGTCTTCCAGCAGCATCTCCGCGAACTTCGTCAGCAGCGTGCTCTTGCCGCATCGCCGCACGCCGGTCAGCACCTTGATTTCCGGCGTATCGCGGTGGCCCGCGAGCGTCTCCATCAGCGCCGTTCGCTCGATGTACATCGCCGTCTCCTTCGAAATGAAAAATTCGAGTATACTCGAATTTTTCTCGCAGAATCATTGATTATTCGAGTATACTCGAATTTTTAACGATTCTTACGAAGATTTTCGAGTACACTCGAATTTCTTATTTCCCCCTTCTTGGATGTCGCAAACCCGAGCTGTCAGCTGAGGTTTGCGGCATCCAAATGGGGTCTCGTGAGGCTCGCAGGCGATCAGGCTCCTGCCATTGCGACTTATTCGGCGACGAACTCGAGCGTCATCGCCTGGAGGGGCCAGAGCTGCGGCAGCTGGAGACCGACTTCGGCCAGCAGGAAGCCGGGGACGCGGAAGCCGTCGGCGGTGCGAGCGGCACCGATCCATGCTGGCGTGTTCCAGAACATCTTCGCGGCGCCGGCTTCCTCGCGCAGTTTCACGTGGTACCAGCGGTTCGGGTCAATGCCGGAACCTGCGCCATCACGGCCCCGACCGTCCGCGGCATTCACCGCGGTTTCGGCACCCTCCGCAGTACCGTCGCGCCCCGTTCCACAGTTATCCGTGTTTGCGCACATGACCGGCAGCCTGAGCCGCTCGGCGAGGACGTTAGCCGGGTTGCCGACGGAGGCGACGGTCCAGACGGCGTGAAGGCCGTCGGCGGAGACGACGCCGCGGCCGCGCAGCATCGGATCGTGGAAATCGCTGTGATGGACGGTGCCGGAGTGCAGCAGGCCGCGCAGTTCCTTGACGAGGCCGACGAAGCCGCGCACCTGCTCGAGCTCATCGGAGCCCAGCTCGAGCAGGTTCCATTCGAAGCCCGGGCAGCCGGTCAGCGAGATCGCGCAGCGGTAGGACAGGTCGGTCGCCAGTCCGGTAGAGTGGGCCGGCGACGGGCCGACGTGCGCGCCGATCATTTCCGGCGGCACGACAAGCTCGGTGAATCGCTGGATGTCGACGCGGTCGCGGGGATCGTTCGAATCCGACGCCCAGATCCTGTCGGCGTGCTGCAGGATGCCGGCGTCGGTGCGCGCGCCACCCGACGAGCAGCTCTCGATTTCCAGCGTCGGGAACTCCGCCTTGAGGTCGTCGAACAGCCGATAGCAGGCTTCCGTCTGCCGGTGCAGCCCGTAGCCGCCGTCGACGCCGCTGACCGGCTCGGTGACGTCGCGGTTGTGATCCCACTTGATGTAGTCAATGCCGAGTTCGCGGATCAGCGCCGCCATCTGCCCGCGCACGTGCGCATAGGCTTCCGGCCGGCCGAGGTCGAGCACGTACTGGTTGCGGTAGGAGACATCGCCGCGGTACGGCACGGCCTCGGGCGCCGCGAGGATCCAGTCGGGATGTTCGCGCGCGAGGTCGGAATCGAGGTTGATCATCTCGGGCTCGAACCACAGGCCGAACTGCATGCCAAGATCGTGGACATGCGCGGCGAGGCCGTCGAGACCGTTCGGCCAGACGTCCGGGTCGACGACCCAGTCGCCGAGGCCGCGGGAATCGTCGCGCCGTTCGTGGAACCAGCCGTCGTCGAGGACGAACCGCTCGACGCCGACGGCCGCCGCGACGTCGGCGAGCCTCGTCAGCGTCGCCTCGTCGTGGTCGAAGTAGACGGCTTCCCACGTGTTCAGCGTGACCGGCCGCTCGCTGTTCACGTGGCCGGGCAGCGACCGCAGCCAGCGGTGGAAGCGGGCGGCCATGCCGTCGAGGCCACGGCTCGAGTGGGAGAAGCAGACCTGCGGCGTTTCGTACGATTCGCCCGGGACGAGGCGGACCTCGGCCGGACCGAGCAGCTCGCCGGCGCCGAGCAGCGGCTCGTAGTGCGGCAGGTTGTCGAGGCGGTAGCGCTGGTTGCCGCTCCAGGCGAGGTGGACGGCCCAGACATCGCCGTCGCTCCACTGCGGCTCGCCGTCGGAGAGGATGAACAGCCACGGGCTTTCGTGGCCGGTCTTGCCGTGCCAGCATTCGCGCGTCGTCGCGCCGACCGGCATCGGCGTCGTCGACGGCTGCTTCTCGAGCGCCCACCGGCCGGTGAACTGCGTCAGCCGGTTCGCCCGCTTCGGCACCGGCAGCGTCGATTCGAGCCAGTTGACGACGAGCGGCGCTGTTTCACCGGAACCAATGTTGACAATCTTCTGCCTGACGATGACGAGGCCGCCGGGGGCGATCTCGAGCGTGATCGTCAGCTCGATGGCATTCACTTCGTCACGTGAAACGATCGTGATGGCGGTCCGGTCGGCGTTTGTTTCACAGGAAACACTCGTCCAGCGCACGAAGACCGGACGGCCGCCGCGATACGCCTCGAGCGCCGGCCGGCCGCCGTACGCTTCCGCGCCTTGCGGCAGCAGCGACGGCCGCAGCGACGAATCCGGCTTCTCCGCCGGCGGCGTCACCTTCAGCGTCATCATGTCGAGGGCCCGCAGGATGTCGCCATCGGCGTTCGCGACACCATCGGTACCGTACGCACAGCCATCACTATCATCTGCGGAACCCGCGGAACCTGCGCCGCTACCCGTGAAACCAGAGCCATCGGCCACGGAACCGCCGTTGTCGCACGTGGAACATTCATTACCGCAGCACGTGAAACTATCACCCCAGTACTCCACTTGCGGCATTTCGTTCTCCGGCGTCTTGAGCACGATCGTCGTGCCGTCGCGCCGCAGCATCACATGGGAACCGTTGTCGAACATCGTCGTCTCGTCCTTCCTGTCCGTCTCCGTTGACCGACCGTCGCGCCGCCAGCCGCTGTCGGGCCGTCCGCGACGATCTTGACTTGAGCAGTGCAATCCCCCATCATAGTGCCGTGGCGACACATGCCGGGCGATTGACTTTTCCCAGCAAAGAGTATATATTAAACGCTTAAGTAGAACAACGGCGACACACAGCGGAACCCTACCATTTTCCATGTGCGTTTCGATGTGAACCCGATGCCGGAGCGCTCCGGCCAACCCGGCCGGCGGCAGCCTGGCGTGGCCTTCGTCGACGAGGACGACGTCGCCGGCAACGCCGCAGGGCACGAACAACGAACAGCAACGAGGCGAGGACGATGACAACAAGGCACGACGGCGGTCAGGTCCGCCTCACCGAGTCGCAGCAGGCGGCGATCGACGAGCTGACAAGCGCGCCGAAGTACGCGGGCGACTCGAAGATCCGCACGTTCCTGCGGCTGCCGTGGAGGCAGAAGCCGGCGTATTTCAAGACGCACTTCCTGCTGCCGCTCGTCGCGGCGCTCGTCGTGGCCGGCCTCGCCGCGTTTCTCGTCTTCAAGTTCCTCGTGCCGTCGCCGCGCCCGGCGCTCTACGTCGCCGTGCTCGACGACGCGCTGCCGATCGGCTCGGCGCAGACACTGCAGTCGGAGTACTCGGCAAAGCTCGGCGCCGACGTCACGGTCGACGACTACTTCGACATGAGCGACGACGGGCTGTCGAAATTGCAGACGATGATCTCGAACAAGCAGATCGACGTCGTCATCGCGCCGAAGGACACGTTCGCCGAGCTCGCCGGCTACGGCTACTTCGGCAACGTCGTCGAGCTTCTCGACGCCGCGTCGTCGGACAGCGCCGACGATTCGTCCGCAAGCGCCACTTCCCAGGACCAGTCGTCATCGGATGAATCGTCACAGCAGGACGAATCGTCGCAAACGAATGCCGCATTGCAAACGTATGCCGTCTCGTTCGCCGGCTACAGCGACGACGACCAGTACGATTCCTACGACCAGTCCGGCTCCGGCAAGGGCGAGTCGCTCCCCTACGGCCTCGCGCTCGAGCACGCCGCGAGCTGGACGGCGCTCGACGACGCGAGCACGACGGCGATCGCCGGCATCGTTGCGAACGTCGACGACGCCTCGGTGTCACTGGACTTCCTCGACTATCTCTACGCCGCGCCGGCGGCGACTTCACCGGCGAACGACTCCGCGACAACGCAGGCACAGGACTAGCCGACCGCCGATGTCGCACGGCACCGGCATCCCCACCATCTCCACTCACTTCCCGAAAGGACTCCCGATGGCCGCCAAGATTTTCCGGCAGGACAACCCGTACAACGTCGTCATGGGCAGGATTGGCGACCTCGCGATGCTGTCAGTCGCGTGGTTCGTCGGCTGCATTCCGGTCTTCACAATCGGCGCGAGCACGGCCGCCGCGAGCGAGGTGGCGCTCGAGATGCTCGAGGGCGCCGACGACGGCATCTTCCGCGGCTACTGGCGCGCGTTCAGGCGGCGCTTCGGCACGAGCGTCGCGATGACCGGCATCCTCGCCGTCTTCTGGCTGCTCGCCGCGTTCGATCTCTATTTCACCGGCTCGCAGACGAGCGATGCCGGCTCGCTGATCTTCGGCGTGACGATCGCCGTCTGCGTCGTCGTCGGCATGCTGACGGCGTTCGTCTTCCCGATGGCCGGCCGCGCCGAAAAGGGCCCGTGGCGCCAGATCCGCCGGTCCTCCCGCATGGCGCTCGCCAAGCCGCTCGTCGCGCTGGTCGCCTTCGTCATCGAGGTGCTGCCGATCGTCCTGCTGCTGTTCGTCCCCGGCGCCGCCTCGTTCGTCCCGCTCCTCTGGTTCGTCCTCTGCGGCGGCCTGGGCTACTGGCTGATCATGCTGCTAGTTCGTCGCTCGTTCGGCATCTGATCGAACGATTCATCCGTCTCTTGCGTGTCACACAACCCGGGCTCGCAGCTCGGGTTGTGTGACACGCAAGAAGATCACGCCTCCGCCGGCGCCGGACCGGTGGATTCCCTGGCCCGGAGGTGATAGGGCGGTTCCTCGACGACGCCGACTTCCTCGCCGTCGATGAGCTTGAGCATCAGCGCGGCGGCCATGCGGCCGGCCTCGACGATGTCGCGGTTGAGCGCCGTGATGTTCGGGTGGGCGGCCGTGCACATGAACGAATCGTCCCAGCTCATGATCGACAGGTCACCCGGCACCGA
Source organism: Bifidobacterium choloepi (assembly GCF_010667615.1). Lineage (GTDB taxonomy): Bacteria > Actinomycetota > Actinomycetes > Actinomycetales > Bifidobacteriaceae > Bifidobacterium > Bifidobacterium choloepi. Next base: position 1,134,111 of record NZ_VYSG01000001.1, read on the forward strand.
GACGCCGAGCTGGTTCGCCGCCGATTCGCCGGCAAGCGCCATCACGTCGTTGTCGTAGATGATCGCCGTCGGCCGCGGGCTGACGGACAGCAGCCGCCGCGTCGCGTCGGCGCCGGCTTCCGGCGTGTAGTCGGCGTGCAGGCAGCGGTACTTGATGCCGAGTTCGCTGGTGATTTCGGAGAACGCGGCGTCGCGGATGTACGAGTGGCCGAGTTCCTCGGGACCGGCGACGCGCGCGATGTTGCGGTGGCCGAGTTCGTAGAGGTGCTGGACGGCCATGCCACAGGCGGCCGCGTCGTCGGACGTCAGCGTCGGCAGGCCGCCGGTCAGCGACGCGTCGGCGATCGCGAGCGCCTTCATCGTCGGATGTTCCTTGAGCAGGTCGACGCGCGGGTCGCCGATCTCGAGGTTGGTCAGCAGCAGCGCGTCGACGTTGCCGGTCGCGATCCAGTCCTCGATGATCGCGCGCTCGTCCTCCTCGCCGATCGACAGCCGCACGAGCATCGAGTAGTCGTGCTCCTCGAGTTCGGCGCCGAGGCCGGAAATGAGCCCCATCATGTACGGCTCGACGCTGAGCAGCTTCGGATCGTAGCCGAGGATGAGGCCGATCCTGCGCGTCTTCGACTCGGCGAGCGACTGCGCGGCGCCGTTCGGCTTCCAGCCGAGCTCGCTGGCGACGCGAAGCACTTTCGCGCGGGTGGCTTCCGATACGCCCGGCTTGCCGTTAAGCGCATAAGATACGGCGCTGCTGGATACTCCCGCCGCCTTCGCGACGTCAAAGATCGTTACTTTCCCTTTATTTCCAGCCATTGTTGTCTCCGTCGGTTGCGCCCCGTCCCCAGCGTTGCAGGCGAGCAGTCTTCGATGATTCAGTAAACTTCACAACATTCTACTGAAAATCTTAAGTTCCGTCGCGCCCAACACGGCGTCAATTTCAGTTTTTTCGACTAATTTTCAGTTATCTTCAGTTATTCGGCACGATCCTCCCCGTTGAACATCGTGCCCCTTCCCCCTCGCCGTCACCAGCCCGAGCTCGCAGCCCCGGGTTGGTGATGACAACAAGGACGAGTCCAAGCTCCCTGGAAGGGAGCTGTCGGCGAAGCCGACTGAGGGTCGACCGCCGATGCCGCCGAAGGCGGCGAGAGCGCGCCGGAACGTCTGATAACGGCGTTCCTTGCGTTCGACGGAACATCTCGCGTACCAGCGCGCACGCGTCGCCTTCGGCGACGACGTGCGGTCGACCCTCAGCCTCGCTGCGCTCGGCAGCCCCCTTCCAGGGGGCTTGTAGTGGTCACCACTCGCGCTTGAGGTCGTTGGCGCTGCGCAGGACGTTGGGGGCGGTGTAGGCGGCAGGGTCGGCGGTGCCGGTGTCGGCGATCACGAAGGTCAGCGATTCGCCGGGCAGCAGGCTCGCCATGCCGGAGTCGACGGTGGCGGCCGGATCGACCTTGTCGGCCATGACGAACAGGTCGCGCACGTACGACTTCGCCGTGACGGTCAGCAGCACATGGCCGGTTTCGCCGTCGCGGACGGCCGTTGCCTCGAACGATTCGTCCGGCGAAGCCAACCGCTGGTCGAGAATCTCGGCCATGTCGTAGACGACGCGGGCGAATCGCGGCATCTCGTCGGAGCCGACCTGCGTCGCCGGCGTGCCCGGCATCACGACGGTTTCACGTGCAGCCTCCGCCGTTTCACGTGCTGTCGTACCGGTTTCACGTGCTTCCCCGTCGGTCTCGCGAACGTCATCACCGGACGAATCGTTCCCGGCCTCCGCGGCGGCGGACGGCACGGCGACGATCAGCTCGCCGGCAGCGTTGGCGAAGTCGGCGACGGACTCGTCGAGCACGAGTTCCAGCGAGGAGTTCGCGTCGACGACGACGCCGGCGAACGTCTGCGACGCGAGCACGGTGCCGTCGGCGAGCGCGACGCGGCTGACCGTCCAGTCGCCGCGCCACGGCGCGAGCGTGTCGTTGAGCACGACGACGGCAAGCTGGTCGCCGGCCTGCGAATCCGGGCCGGCCGGGTCGCCGTACGACGTGCCTTCCCAGTCGTGCGTCGCCTTGTATTCGTCGGAGACCCGCGGCTGCACGGTGGCAAGGCGGGGCGCGAAGAACGACCGGCTCGCGTACCACAACGGCTTGCGGTGGCCGGAGAAGTCGACGGCGGCCCACGAGACGACCGGCCAGTCGTCGTTGAGCTGCCAGATCAGCGTGCCGGCGTTGACCGGCTTGAGCGAACGCATGTACTCGACGCCGAACTTCATCGCCTGCGCCTGCTGCAGCTGGCACGCCCAGTGCCAGTCCTCGAGCGCCGGCCAGGTGTCGGTCGGCAGCAGCCACGAGTGAGGACCGTCGGACGGGCGGCCATTCACGACGCCGCCGAACGCGACGTCGGAAAGGCGCCCCGGCGTGATGTGCGAGCGCATGCCGCGGGCGAGCTTGACGTTGCCGCCGGACGCCTTCTGGTGGACGAGCATCTGCTTGCCGAACGGATCCATCGGCTCGTCGTGGACGGCGCCGGTCAGCGTCGACCATGCCGGCGGCGCCTGGTAGCCGAACTCGTCGGCGAAGCGCGGCACGTGGTTGCGGAACGTGCGGTAATCCTGCCGGTTCCAGACTTCCCACATGTGCATCGTGCCGTCGCCGTCGGCGTTCGCGCCGACGTACTTCGTGAAGCTCATCGGCGAGCTCGGCAGGTAGACATGCGTCGGGTCGAGCTCGGCGAGCAGCCTCGGGAACAGCTCGCTGTAGTAATAGTCGCCCCACGGCTTCTCGCCGTAGCCGAACTCGTTGGCGCGCAGGTCGTCGTCGCGCAGCGCCTGCTTGAAGCCGCCCCATTCGGCGTACGCCTGCCAGTTCTCGTTGCTGCCGTTCCAGACGGTCAGGCTCGGGTGCGGGCACAGCCGGACGATCTGTTCGCGGGCTTCCGCCTCGATTTCGGTTCTGGACGATTCGTCCTCCGGGAACGCGCCGCAGGCCAGCATGAAGTCCTGCCAGACCATGACGCCGTGCTCGTCGCACAGGTCGTAGAATTCGTCCGATTCGTAGATGCCGCCGCCCCAGATGCGCACCATGTTCGAGTTCGATCCGATCAGGTCGTCGATCGCGCGCTCGTAGTCGGCCAGCGTCACGCGGCTCGGGAATGCGTCGTCCGGAATCATGTTGTAGCCGCGCGCATGCACGTCAACGCCGTTGACGACGATCTGGAACGGCCTGCCGACCTCGTCCGCCCGCGTATCCACCTCGACAGTCCGGAAGCCAACCCGCCCGGTCCACTTGCCTTCGCCGGACTCCTTGGCGTCCTTGACGGCGGCAGTGACGGCAACGTCGTACAGCGGATGCTCGCCGTAGCCGACGGGCCACCACAGCTTCGCGTCCGGGACGGCGATCGTGACGGTCGTGTCGTTGCGGCCGGCGGGGATTTCGGCGACGGCCTCGAGCTCGCAATCGGGACCGGACAGCGCGACATGGACGGCGACCGGATCGGCCAGGTTCTTGCGCGATTCGTCGAGGTTCATCACGCGTCCGGCCTCGCCGGCACCGACGCCCGCGCGCTCGATAGCCACGTGCGCCGTCAGGATGCCGGTGCCGTCGGCGGCGACGTCGACGAGCGGCCGCACTTCGGCAACGCGCACGCCCGACCAGCAGTCGAGGCCGATCTCGCGCCAGATGCCGGCGTTCGCGACGTCGATGCCCCAGTCCCAGCCGAACGTGTAGCAGGCCTTGCGGATCTGGTTGAACGCGTGGTGCTCGGTGTGCGGATAGTAGCCGCGGCGCTGCTCCTCCTGGTCGGAGAACCGCACCGGCGACATGAAGCTGACGACGAGCTCGTTGGCACCGTCGACGAGCAGCTCGCGCACGTCGTAGCGGTACGAGCGGTGCGCGTTCTGCGAGCTGCAGACCGGCCGTCCGTTGAGCATGATCGTCGCCACCGTGTCCAGGCCGTAGCAGACGAGGTCGGTCCGTTCGGACGAATCGTCCGAATTCCAGTCGAACCGGCAGCTGAACTTCCAGTCGACGTCGCCGATCCACTGCTGCCTCGTCTCGTTGTCGCCGTCGAACGGGTTGTCGATGAGGCCGGCGGCGAGCAGGTCGAGCGTCGCCTCGCCGGGCACGGTGGCCGGAATGCCGGCCGCGAGCGCGGCCCGCAGCTCCTCCGGCGCGGCGGCCGGATTGAGCGCCTTGAGCGTCCACCCGTCGTGGAGCGGCCGGAACGTCGATGGTACGTGAGTCATATCGAAATCCTTCTTCTTCGTAGAAGATCCCCCACTAGCGGAGGATCTTACGTCTTACTCCTTGACGGCACCCGCGGCGACGCCGTTGTAGATCTGCTTCTGGAAGAACAGGAACAGGATCAGGGCCGGCAGCAGCGTGACGATGACGCCCGCGCAGATCAGGTTGTATTTCGAGCCCTGCGGGCCGGTGAACGCGTACAGCGCGATCGCGACGGTGCCGATCTTCGACTTGTCCTGCAGGTAGAGGTTCGCCGCGTAGTACTCGTTGTAGATCGCGACGCCCTTGAGGATCAGCGCGGTGACGATGGCCGGCTTGAGCAGCGGCAGCAGGATCCTGGAGTAGATCGTGAAGTAGCCGGCGCCGTCGATCATCGCGGCCTCGTCGAGCGAGATCGACAGGTTCTCGAAGTACTGGATGAAGATGTAGATCGAGATGACGTCGGTGCCCATCGACATGATGATGTAGCCCGGCAGCGAGTTGATCAGGCCGAGGACCGACATGATCTTGTAGACGGCGACCTGCATCGCGATGCCCGGCAGCAGCGACGCCATCATGAACGCGCCGCGGATGATGCCGTTGCCCGGGAACTGGAAGCGCGAGAGCACGTAGGCGAGCATCGTGCCGATGACGGTCGTGCAGAAGCAGACACAGACGAGGACGATGAAGCTGTTGCGGAACGCGACGCCCATGTTCGACAGCTTGAAGGCCTCGACATAGTTGGAGAAGTTGAAGAAGTTCTCCGGCAGCGTCATCACCGACGTGCTGCGGTACTCGCTGTCCGTCTTCGCCGCCGTGAACACGCAGCTGACGAGCGGGACGAGAATCCAGAACACGATGAAGACGAGCGAAAGATACTTGAGGAACGTGAGCAGCCAGATCTTCGCATGGTAGAGCACGCCGGCCGACTTGGCCTCGCGTCCGTTGACAGTCGCTTCCATCTCGGTACCCTTTCCGGTGTTGTTGGCATTCATGGTTGCGGTGGTCATCGCGCTCACTTCCCTTCGGCGGCGGCGACGGTCGCGCTGCCGGCTGCGTTGCCGACCACGTTGCCGGCGGCCAGGACGGCACGATTCGCCCGTGCCGGCCGCTTCGCGCGCTTCGTGAAGACCGGGGCGGCGCCCGGACGGACGCGGTTGGCCTGGCGCATCGCCTTCTTGCGGGCCTTCTCGACCTTCTTCGCGTGCTTGCGGGCCTTGGCGGTGCCGTCGTCGGCGTCGCGGAACAGGAAGCCCATGATGATCTTCTGCAACAGCGCGCAGATCATGATGATGCAGAGCAACACGACGGCCATGGCCGAAGCCAGGCCGACCTTCTGGTCGGTGTGGGCGATCTTGTCCATCTGGACGAAGAACGTGCCGGTGCCGTTGGCGCCCGACGTGATGACGTACGGGGCCTCGAAGGCGCTCAGCGAGCCGGTGATCGACAGGATGATGTTGAGGACGAGGATGGTCTGGATGCCCGGCAGGATGATGTGCTTGAACTGCTGCCACTTGTTCGCGCCGTCGATCTCGGCCGCCTCGTACAACGACCCATCGATCGACATGATCGCGCCGATGAACAGGATCATCGTCTGGCCGAGGTATCGCCATACCGACGAGAACACGAGCGACCAGTTGTTGATCGACTGGTCCTTGAGCCAGTACGGCAGATTGTCGAGCTGGAAGCCGCACCACTGCAGCACGGTGTCGAGAACATAGCCGCGGGTGTAGAAGAACTTGAAGATGAAGCCGATCGCGATGCCGTTGATCAGGTACGGGAAGAACATCGCGCCCTTGAAGAACGCGCCGCCGCGGACCTTGAACGCCAGCACGGTGGCCAGGTAGAGGGCCAGCGCGACCTGGACGATGGCGCCGACCATGTAGTAGAGGCTGAGCTTCAGGGTGGCGAGCAGGTCGGGACGCGTGAACACGTCGATGTAGTTCTTGAGACCCACCCACTTCGGCGTGCCGATGTACTTCATCTTGTAGAAGCTGTAGCCGCACATCTGGAAGAACGGCAGGTAGGTGAACACGACGAGAAGAATGATCGGCACGGCGCAGAAGCCAACGATGACGCCGATCTTCTTCCAATCCCTGGGCTGCTTGTTGTACGGAATCTCGTCGGCCGGGGAGCCGTTCGTCTCCGCGACGGCCGTCGCTGTTGCGCTGGTCATGATGACTTCTTTCGACTGTGTTTCCGGGCGTTCGGAAGTGGGGGTGGGGTGAAAAGTAGGTTCCGGCGGCCGGCTAGAGCCTCCAGCCGCCGGAGTGATGAGGAAAGGGAAGGGTAAGTCCGTGGTGTTTCGCCGGGAATCGTCGCCGGCGGGAAATCATGCGAAGGAGAACGATTCTCCCGTCGACAAGGGGACGGGATGTGACGGGAGAATCGTCCGTATTATTGCGGAGGGAGGAGGTCCGGCAGCCGGACCGTCACTCGTTCTCTTCCACGGCGGCGGACCACTTCTGGTCCCATTCGGCCATGATCTGGTCGATCGTCTCGCCGCCGTTCGCGGCCTGCTCGACGATGTTCTGGATCTTCTTGCCGTTGCCGTTGTTGATGCCGAGCTCCGAGTCGGAGTTGACGTCGGCGAGCAGGTCCTCCTCGCCGTCCTTGGCCGGGTCGTCGGTGATCAGCGAGACGTTCGTGAAGTTGGCGTAGATATCCGGCATGCTGGTGTCGCCGGCGGCGATCGGGATGCCGCCCTCGTTGAGCGCGTAGCCCGACTTCTCGGTCATCCACTTGACGAAGATCATCGAGGCTTCCTGGTTCTCGGCCGAGATGTTCTTGTTGATGCCCATCGAGTAGTTGCCGGCCATCGTCGAGTACTGCTTGCCGTCGACGGTGATCGGGAACGGCATGTAGCCGACGTCGTCGCCGTTGTCGCCGGCCTGCTGCATCTGCGTGACGGCCCAGGCGCCGAGCGCCATCGTGGCGATCTCGCCGTTGTTCATCTTCGTCTTGGACGATTCCCAATCCGTGGTCGAGTAGTCGTCCTCGGTCAGGCCGTCGGCGACGGCCGTGTACAGCGTGTTGTAGACGGCGTAGGCGTGGGTGTCCGGATCCTTCGTGTCCTTCTCGAACGGATCCTTCGTGTGCGGCAGGACCTGGTTCATGTACGTCGAGTCGCCGGTCGCCGTGCCGCCGATGTAGGCATCCCAGGCGGCCATCGCCCACTCCTCGACGTAGTTCGTGTACAGCGGGATGGCGTCCGTCTTCTCCTTGATGAGCTTCAGGTCGGCGATGTACTCTTCCGGCGTCGTCGGCAGCGTCGTGATGCCGGCTTCCTCGAAGATCTTCTTGTTGTAGACGATGCCGCTCGTCTGGCCGTCGGTCGCGATGCCATAGGTCAGGCCGTCGTAGGACTTCTCGGTCGCGAGCTTGACTTCCTTCTCCATCTGCTCGGTCTCGCCGTACGGAATGAAGTAGTTCGCGAACTCGGAGGCGTCGACGGCCGGAATCATCATGATGTCCCAGCTGTCGTTGTTGGCCTGGAGGCGGGTGAGCGCGGAATCGGCGTAGTTGGAGTCGGTCTGGACCTTCACGGTGATGTTCGGATACAGCTTGTTGAAATCGGCGATGTAGGAGTCCCAGTTCTTGCCCGGGTAGGTGTCCAGCGCCATGTCGGTGCGGCCGTTGAAGAACGTGATCGTGGTGGTGATGTCCTCGCCGGTCGTGCCGAGCTCGATTTCCGGATACGTGATGTCGGTCTTGTTGCCGTCGGAGCTGGAGCTGCTGCCGCAGGCTGCCATGCTGACCATGCAGACGGCAGCGATGCCGGCCGCGACGATCTTCTTGACGTTCATGGGAGTGTTCTTTCCTTTCTGGCTCTCCGCACATGCCCGCGCCAGTCCGGTCCGGAAACGATGCCGTGCGACTTCTCTTCCGTGCCGTGTGACGTTTCTTCCGTGCCGTGCGACGTTGCCGCGACATGTCCGGCGATGCCGGGAATCGCCGCCGCCGCCCGGTTCCGGGAACGTGCGTTCTCGCTAGTGTCTCTTCCGTGAGTCGGTAACGAGTGCTCATCCTCGGCCTCTCTGCCTGCCATGGATAAGCAAGTACCTTGAGCATAACGTTGAATTTTCAGTATGTCAAGCGCTTAAGTTGTCGTGTCATGTCGAACGATTCCCGCCACCCTTCGAAAGCGCGGAATTCCAACCTTTTCTCTTTGCCGACAGCATACCAAAAACCGCGAAACGCCGCGAATTTCAGCAAAATAGTGAGATTGCAGGCCGACGACACTCGCGGACAGAATCGTCGCGATGTCTGGTTTTCCAAGGCTTTCCGGCTACTTTTGACGATTCATTTCTACTTAAGCGCTTGACAAACCGGAATTCCGGGCTCTACAGTGGAATCACCGTCCGCGGTGATGGCAGGCAGAGAGGCCCCATCGCGACGCTCTCAGCGAAGAGAAGCGAATCGGCAACCAAATTCCGCGCATACCCACAACCCACACCTACTTACAATCCAACGGATCCCAGGACCCGGTCACCCCGAATCCCGGGGATCCAGCGACCCCACAACGACAGAGGCCCGCACCGTTCCCTTGCTTCCGTGCTGCTTGTTCGGTGTCGCGAACCCGGACTCGATGCCCGGGTTCGCGACACCGAACAAACAGCATTCGAAAGGCCGGTGTCCTGGATGTCGCAAACTCGAGCTGCAAGCTCGGGTTGGTGACATCCAGGTAGACCGGCAGGCAGAACCGGGCGAGAGGAGTTGTTCTCGGGAGGGGACGGGACGCGCGAATCGTTCGCCGATAATTCCAAGGAAGGAACATCACAGCAATGAAGACGCTGAAGAAAGTGATCGGGGCCGGCATCGCCGCCGCGTGCCTGGTCAGCATGGCAGCCTGCGGCAGCGGAAGCTCCTCGTCCTCGTCGTCCTCCGACCTCACGTATCCGGAGATCGAGCTTGGCACGACCGGCGAAGACATCACGACGACGATCACCGTGCTCAACAATCGCACCGACATGAATCTCGATACCTACCCGGGCACGAGCTGGGCCGACTACGTCGCCGAATTCAACAAGCTGTACCCGAACATCACGGTGAAGGTCCAGACCGACTCGAACTACGCCGACACGGCGCTGACGCGACTGCAGGCGAACAACGACAGCTGGGACGTCATGATGATTCCCTCCGTCGACGCCTCCGAATACTCGAACTACTTCATTTCCTACGGCTCCGTCGAGGACATGGAGAAAGTCATCAAGCTCGCCGACGAGAAGGCGTACGACGGGCAGACGTACGGCGTGCCGAACGACGGCGTGACGAGCGGCATCGTCTACAACAAGAAGGTCTTCGAGGAAGCCGGCATCACCGAGCTGCCGACGACGCCCGAGGAATTCATCGCCGACCTCAAGCTGATCAAGGAGAAGACCGACGCCATCCCGCTGTACACGAACTATGTCGAAAGCTGGGCAATGGCGGCGTGGGACGACTACATCGGCGGCATCGCGACCGGCGACTCGACGTACATGAACCAGGTCCTCCCCCACACGAAGGATCCGTTCGAAAAGGATTCCTCCGATCCGGATACCCACGCGTACGCCGTCTACAAGATCCTCTATGACGCCGTCGCCGACGGCCTGACGGAAGACGATTACTCGACCACCGACTGGGAGTCCTCGAAGGCGAAGATGAACGACGGCGAAATCGCCACGATGGTCCTCGGCGCGTGGGCCGTGCCGCAGATGCAGCAGGCCGGCGACAATGCCGACGATGTCGGCTACATGCCGTTCCCGATCACCGTCGACGGCAAGCAGTACGCGACGATCGCCGGTGACTACAGCTACGGCATCAACAAGAACATCTCGGCCGAAAACCAGGAAGCCTCGATGATCTTCGTCAAGTGGATGACCGAGAAGTCCGGCTTCGCGATGAACGAGGGCGGTATCCCGATCGCCGCGGACGATTCGTCCATGCCGGACATCTACTCGAACTTCTCCGACGTCACGCTGATCACGAATGCCCCGGCGAAGGACGGCGAAGAGGACCTGCTCGCCGACGTCAACTCCGATTCCGAGCTCGCGATCCAGAACTCCGGCGGCACCAAGATCCAGAACATCGTCGAGGAAGCCGCCAACAACGGCAAGACGATCGACCAGATCATGGCCGAATGGGACCAGAAGTGGTCCGCCGCCGTCGAGGAGAACGAATAGTCCTCCTCCCCCGGCTGGATCAGGACCGGAGGACCGGATCGGGACCGGTCGGCCGGATCGGGACCGGCGGACTGGATCAGGACCGGCAGACTGGGACAGGACCGGCGGACTGGATCGGGACCGGCGCACCGGTCTATGGATTAGTCGTCCGTTTCCCAAACCAGCCGAGTGATTGCCGAACCAGCCCGGCCCCTCCCCGACCATCTGAATCGTGACTGACTATTCGAACTTCGCAAGAATCGTACAGTCAGTCACGATTTCCGGCCGCCAAACGTGACCGACCGTGCCAACTATGTTCAGTTCGCACGGTCGGTCACGTTATTATTTTTCCGTTTGCCGCCGTGCGGCCGGTTTTGTAACGGTTTGGAGGCCAGAATTGTTACAAATTTTTCCGAACGCAGACAGCGGAACGATTCGTAACGAAATCGGGCCCCGAACCGTTATGAATATTCCGAGTTGGCGACGGCGGGAAAATTTGTAACGATTCCTGCCGCCGAACCGTTACAAAAATTTCTGAGCGGCAGCGGTGGAAAAATTCATAACGCAAAGACAGGCAGAATCGTTCGAAATTCTCCGAACCGCAGACAATGGGACGATTCGTAACGGAAACGGACCCCGAACCGTTACGAATATTCCGAGTCGGCGACGGCGGGAAAATTTGTAACGATTCCTGCCGCCGAACCGTTACAAAATTTTCTGAGCGGCAGCGGCGGAAAAATTCATAACGCAAAGACAGGCAGAATCGTTCGAAATTCTCCGAACCGCAGACAATGGAACGATTCGTAACGGAAACGGGCCCCGAACCGTTACGAATATTCCGAGTCGGCGACGGCGGGGAAATTTGTAACGCCGAAACGGCTCGAAACGGATGACGGAAGGCGAGTCGGCGGAGTACAGTAGAGAATTAAGCGCTTAAGACGACCGGGCCAATGGAGGGAAGGACGCCGCGAGCGAGCACACTGCACCAAGACGATTCGAAGGAGAACCTGACATGACGTTTCCCGAGGGATTCCAGTTCGGCACGGCGACGGCGGCGTACCAGATCGAGGGGGCGGTGAACGAGGACGGCCGCACGCCGTCGATCTGGGACACGTTCACGCACGAGCCCGGCCACATCCTCAACGGCGACACCGGCGACATCGCCGACGATCACTATCACCGCTGGGAAGACGATTTCAAGCTGCTGCGCGATCTCGGTGCCAACGCGTACCGCTTCTCGATCGGCATCCCGCGCATCATCCCGACGCCGGACGGCAAGCCGAACGCCGCCGGCCTTGATTTCTACGAACGGCTCGTCGACCGGCTGCGAGAATACGGCATCGCGCCGGTCGTCACGCTGTATCACTGGGACCTGCCGCAGTATCTCGGCGACCGCGGAGGCTGGCTCAACCGCGAGACGGCGTACCGGATCGCCGACTACACGGGGATTGTCGCGGACCGGATCGGCGACCGCGTCGACACGTTCATCACGCTCAACGAACCGTGGTGCGCCGCGCACCTGAGCTACGGCGCCACCGAGCAGGCGCCGGGCCTCGGCGCCGGACCGCTCGCGTTCAAGGCCGCCCACCACCTCAACCTCGCTCACGGCCTGATGACGCAGGCCATTCGCGCGTCTGTGCCACGTGAAACACCGAAGATCGACGTGACGTTGAACCTTCAGGTTTCACGTGGAGAAGAAGCGGCCGTACACCGTCTCGACCTGATCGGCAACCGCGTCTTTCTCGACCCGATGCTGCGCGGCCGCTTCCCCGCCGAACTGCTGGCGCTCACCCGCGGCATCTGCGACTGGAGCTTCGTCGAGGACGGCGATCTCGAGACCATCCACCAGCCGATCGACGCGCTCGGCCTCAATTATTATTCGACGTCACTCGTGAAACTCTCGGACCGCCCGCAGTTCCCGCAGTACCCGGGCGATCCGGCCGACATGACCCGCCTCTGGGAACTCGCCGACTTCTCGCGGCTGCCGGAGGGCGAGGAAGGCGCCATCGAAGGCAAGAATCGTACAGAACAAATCGCCGAGCTCGCCGCCGACATGCAGATTTCGACGACGGCTCCCGGCGCCGCCGACATCGACTGGCTGCCGACGCCCGGCCCGCACACCGAGATGGGCTGGAACATCGACCCGGCCGGCCTCTACGAAACGCTCGTGCGCCTGCACGACGACTACGGCGTCCCGCTCGTCGTCACCGAAAACGGCATGGCATGCGCCGACGAAGTCGTCGAGGAGCCGGCGGAATCGTCACTATTGAACGATTCGTCCGCCGCAACCGACACCGAGACCACCGCCGCAACCGGCAACGCGACCGCCGCAACCGACACCGACACCGAGCCGGCGACGGTCAAGCGCGTGCACGACGCCGACCGCATCGACTACCTGACGCACCACCTGGCGGCCGTCGAGCACGCGATCGACGACGGCGCCGACGTGCGCGGCTACTTCGCGTGGTCGCTGATGGACAATTTCGAGTGGGCGCAGGGCTACTGCAAGCGGTTCGGCCTGACCTACGTCGACTACCCGACCGAAGAGCGCATTCCGAAGGACAGCTACCGCTGGTACCGCGACTTCATCGCCGCTCACCGGCAGTAAGCGCGCGGGCAGTCGCATAGTCGCCGTTTCCTGCCGTTCGCTTCCCCCGTCCCCTGCTGCCTTGCATGTCACAACCCGAGCCGCAAGCTCGGGTTGTGACATGCAAGGCAGCAGGCAGCGTGCCGGCGGGATCGGGACGGTACGATTTTCTTCTAGACATTTCCCGTTTTTCTTCCATCCAACGCAAGGAGGCCATCCGTGAGCGCAACAGGACTCGCGCCCGGCAGCGCCGGCATCGGCGCCGACGTCGATACCATGAACGATTCGTCCGACCAGGCCAGCGCAACGACACCGCCGCGCAACCATGACGGCGAGCTGGCCGTTGCGGCGATCTTCGACGACGGCATGGTGCTGCAGCGGCACCAGCCGATCGCCGTCTTCGGCGAGGCGCCGGCCGGATCGACCGGCACCGTCACGCTGACGATCCCGCCGCGTCACGGTGCCGTCGACAGCGGCCCAGGCGATGCCGACGGTAACGGCGGTCACGGCAACGGCTCCGGACATGGCGGCAACTCCAGCCATGGCGGCGGCAAGAAGAACAAGAAGGGCAAGAACAGGAAGCGCAAGTCCGGCAACCCGGCGAAGGCCGCGGCCGCCGAGGCCGCGTCGGCCGCCCGCGCCGCTCGGGCGCTCGAGCCGGACGTCGTCTCGGCCAGTTTCACGACCAACACCGACGGCCATTTCTCCGTCACCCTTCCCGCCCAGGACGCCGCCCACGGCTGCACGCTGACCGTCACGCTGGACGGCGGCTCCTCCGTCACGTTCTCCGACGTGGCGATCGGCGAGGTGTGGCTGTGCGGCGGCCAGAGCAACATGGAGTTCGAGCTGCAGAACAGCTTCCTCGGCGCTGAGCAGATCGCCGAGTCGGCATCGCTCGCCGGCCAGGTGCGCTTCTACAACGTGCCGAAATCCGGTGCCGTCAGCGATCTCGCCGACGGCACGCTCGAGCAGCTCGAGTCGGCCGCCCGCTGGCAGCCGGTCAATCCGGCGACCGCCGGTAGCATGTCGGCCGTGGGCTACTATTTCGCGAGCACGCTCGCGCTGTCGCTGTCCGGCCGCTACGACCAGCTGCTCGCCGACGTCGTGCTCGAGCTCGGCGCCGCCGAGCTGCGCCGCCGCGTCGGCGTCTTCGTGCCGCCGGAGGACCCGACGTACGAAGACACCGTCCTGCAATACCTGCAGGACACCGGCCTGTATGACAACGTTCGCAAGCAGGCGGAACATCGACTGCCGCAGCGGCTGCCGGCCGCCGTCATCGAGCGGTATCGCGACGTGCCGGTCGGCATCGTCGACTGCTACATCGGCGGCACGTCGGCGTCGGCCTGGATTTCGGAGGATTGGCTCGATTCTTCCGCTGTCGGCAAGCAGTATCTCGAACGCTTCCACGAAACATGCGACGGCAAGTCCGAAGCCGAGCAGGCACAGCTGTTCGCCGACTGGCAGGCCGACAACCTCGCCTATTGCGAGCGCACCGACGCCGTGCGTCGCGAGCGTCCGGACATCACGCCGTGGGATCTCGAGGCCGAGTACGGCTGCTGCCCGTGGCCGCCGCCGCAGGTGCCGCAGTCGGCGTGGCACGTGACCGGTCCGTACATGAACATGGTTTCACGTGTTGCCCCATACTCGATCGCCGGCGTGCTGTGGTACCAGGGCGAGGAGGATTCGGCCTATGCCGACGGCTACGAGGAGCTGCTGACGTTGCTCATCAACCAGTGGCGTTCCACGTGGAACTCCCCTCGCCTGCCGTTCATGCTGATCCAGCTTCCGCAGTATACCGCCGCTTCCGCGGCTGACATCGTCGAGCTGAAGGCCACCGGCGAGGCCGTGGTTTCCCGTGAAACGGATGAATCGTTCCAGTGGCCGGCGATCCGCGCCGCCCAGCTGGCCGTCGCCGACGAGCTGCCGAACGTCGGCATCGTCTCGACGATGGATTGCGGCACGTTCGGCGACATCCATCCGACCGACAAGACGACCGTCGGCATCCGCGCCGCCGCGTATGCGCTCGAGCGGTGGTACGGCTTCGCCGAGCTCGACGGTGCCGCCGCCGACATGGCGGACGATTTCATCGAGATGCCCGGCGACTCCGGCAACAACGCCACTGGCAGCCTCGCCGACGAGATGGCCGCCGATCTCGACGACCTCGACCCGACGCTGGCAAGCGTCCTCGGCGTGAACCACGACGAACTCGACGACATCGCCGACATGCTGGCGCCGACGTCGCCGGAGGAGCTCGCCGAGTTCAGGGGTTCGAACGCGATCGTCAACGAGGCCGGCTGCCCGCGCGCCCGCGAGGCGTTCGCGACGCCCGACGGCGCCGTGCTCGTGCGCTTCTCCGACGCCGTCGGGCTGCATCTCGCCGAGAACCCGACCGTCAGCGGCGACATCTCCGAGACCGGCGACTTCACGCCGCTGACGTTCTCGTTCGCCGAGCGGATCTTCGGCGAATCGCTGATGACGGCGTATGTCAGCACGATTCTCGACCCGCTCAGGTCTGGCTTCGAGCTCGCCGGCGCCGACGGCCGCTGGTACCGCGCCTGCGTCGCCATCGCCGACTCGAGCGACCTCGACGACGAGGCGATGGTCCGCGCCTGGCTTCCGGACAGTGCGGAAGAATCGTGCAACGTTGACAATGAGACCGCCGACGGCATCGCCGATGGCGCCTTCCGTCCGACCGCCATCCGCTACGCATGGCGCGACTGGACGGCCGCCCCGCTGTTCAGCGAAGCCGGCAATCCGGCGTTCCCGTTCCTGCTGGAGCTGTAGCCGTCACTCGTGCTCGTCGACGAGCTGTTCGAGGCCGTCGACGAGCGTCTTGACGGCGGCGTCGACGTCGTGCGGGTCGCTCGTGAACATCGACGCGAACAGCATCAGCAGGTTCGTGCGGAAGCCCTCCGGCAGCAGCTCGCAGCGTCGCAGCGCCTGCGGGATCAACCGCTTCTCGCCGGGGTTCGGCTGCCGGTTGAGGGCGAAGATGACATCGAAGTACGATTCGAGGAACGCCGCCACGCGGTGGTTGACGGCGACGATGTCCCCGCGGGCCGCGGCCTTCGAGATCTGGCGGTCGTATGCCGGCAGCGCGCGGGTGAGCAGGTTCATGTTGCGCTCGATGATGTTGTGGCGCAGCTGGTCGGGGTAGTCGACGGCGAATCGTTCCTTCGCGGCGGCCAGGCGGCCGTTGCGGTCGAAGAGGATCTTGCAGGTCGTCAAGTTGTGCCACAGGCTCGTCGTGTAGCCGTTGGATGCCCGGCCGCCCTCGACGACGGCCGCGACCTCGCCGGTGAAGTAGTCGAGGTTGCGCCAGACGACGTCGATGTCGACGCCGTTCTTCAACGTGCCGTTGTCCTCGTTTTCCCAGTAGGAGTTGCCGATTTCGAGGCGCTTGCAGTACTCGCCGAACACGCGCCGGCGCTCTTCCTCGGGCACGTCCTCGCTGATGTAGACGTAGAAGTCGTAGTCGGACTTCGGATCGTCGACGCCGGTCGCACGCGATCCTCCCAGCGCGATCGCCTCGACCTGCGGCCACTCCTCCATCTGCGCCAGCATGGCGTCAACGTCGACCTCGGCCACCGCGCTGTCCGATCCCTCGGCGACCTTCTTCAGCATGTCGTCGACGAACTGCTCCGTCAATGCATCGTCCGGGACCGCGTCGTCCCGCCCAGCCATCGTGTTATCCACCATGTCGACCCCCTTGTGTTGGTTTCCACGCTACCGAAAGGGTCCGGCCAAGGCAATTTGCCCGAGGTGAAGGGGGCATATGATGAGACGACTTCGCACTTTCCAGGAGGCCATTTGGAAAGTGCGAAGTTTGAAAACCACCCGACCCAAGACCTCAGGACCCCGACCATTTATTACCTATTTATTTGCGGCCATTCCTGGCCCTCCAGATGGCCCTTCAGGCCTTCCACGCCGTCCGGACGTCCATGTCCATCAAGGAAGAACTTCGCACTTTCCAAATGCCCCTCCGAAAAGTGCGAAGTCGCCTCTGGGATCACACTCCAAAGAACCACCCTCCTTAAACATTCACCTCAATTCTGACTAATATTTCCCGCCGTCAGGCCCTCTTTTCCCGCTTCCTCCTCCCCTTCTTCTCTTCCCTCCCCTTTCATGTCACAAACCCGAGCCCGAAAGCTCGGGTTTGTGACATGAAAAAGCAACCCTCAAAGGCAGAAGCCGCCTCCGGGGTGACGGAGACGGCTTCGACAGGGAAATCGGGAAAAGGAATCAGGCGAGGCTCACTGCACCTGGGCGCGGGCGATCTTGCCGGTGAAGGAGTTGGCCTCGTCGGCGTCCTTCGCGGCCTCGTTGTTCCAGGAGAACATCGCGCGCAGCTTCGGACCGACGGTCTCGATGCGGACGTTCGAGTACTCCTCCTGGAGCTGCTTGAACTTCGGGGCGCCGGCGGCCTGGTCGTCCATGAATTCCTTCGCGAACGAGCCATCCTGGATGCGCTTGAGGTGATACTCCATGCGCTCGCGCACGTGCTCGTCGATGCAGGTGTTGACATAGTCGCCGTACTGGGCGGTATCGGAGCAGGACCAGCGATCCTTGTTCAGGCCACCCTCGTTCATCAGGTCGACGATCATCTTGAGCTCGTGGCACACCTCGAAGTAGGCGATTTCCGGCTGGTAGCCGGCGTCGGTCAGGACCTCGAAGCCCATCTCGACGAGCTTGTTGACGCCGCCGAGCAGGACGTTCTGCTCACCGAACAGGTCGGTCTCGGTCTCTTCCTTGAACGTCGTCTTGATGGCGCCGGCACGCAGCGCGCCGAGGGCCTTGGCGTAGGCAAGCGTCAGGTCCCAGCCATCGCCGCGCGGATCCTGCTCGACGGCCACGACGACCGGGACGCCACGGCCGGCCACGTACTCGCGGCGGACGATGTGGCCCGGGCCCTTCGGCGCGACCATGAAGACCGGGTGATCCTCGGACGGCTTGATGTAGCCGTAGTTGATGTTGAAGCCGTGGGCAAAGGCCAGCGCCGCGCCCGGCTTGAGGTTCGGCTCGATGTCGTTCTCCCAGATACCCTTCTGGTACTGGTCGGGAGCCAGGACCATCACGACGTCGGCTTCCGCCACGGCCTCCGGCACGCTCTTGACCTCGAGGCCCTGCTCCTTGGCGAATTCGACCGACTTGGAGTTCGGACGCAGGCCGACGACGACGTCGACGCCCGAGTCGCGCAGGTTCAGCGCGTGGGCGTGGCCCTGCGAGCCGTAGCCGATGATGGCGACCTTCTTGCCATCGAGGACCGAGAGATCGCCGTCGTTTTCGTACCAGATCTGTGCTGCCATGGTGCACACCTTTCTTGTTCCGCAGTATTCTTCTGCCGCGGAAACACCGTCAGTTTGTCCTGGTGCAACCGCTCGTTTGTGTTCCAGATTGCAGGGGGATTGCATTGCCGCCAGGGGATTGTGTCCCCGAACTGCGGTTCAGTTTATCCAAAAGCGCCGGGCCGGTTCTCGCCTGTCCACGTTTCGGAAATCTTCGCTGCGTCGCCGGATTTCGCGAGCGGATTCGCCGGGACGAATCATTGTTTGTTTTTGTTGAAATTTCAGTAATTCTGCATCGTCGGGAATCGTCATGGGTCGCTGTCCATAACCGTCGAACGATTCGTCCGCAATATGGACACCGCCTCTTGACAGCCCGTTCTCGTTCTGTTCTTCGCGCCTCCTCCGGATGTCACGAAGTCGGGTTCGCGACTCGGATTCGCAACATCCAAAAAGGCGGGAAGACCAGGGGGAAGTCACTTCATGTATAGCGGAAGTCACTTCATGTAGTCGACGTCCTTCGTTTCGCGGCAGCAGAGGATCGCGACGAGGGCGCAGCAGGCCATGACGGCCAGGTAGAGGCCGACGGAGCGCACGCCCCAGTGCGACGAGAGCCACGTCGCGACGGCGGGGACGAAGGCGGCGCCGACGATCGCGGCGAGGTTGTAGCCGACGCCGGAGCCGGTGTAGCGGACCGTCGCCGGGAACAGTTCCGGCAGCAGCGCGCCGATCGGGCCGAACGCGATGCCCATCAGCGCGAAGCCGAGGCACAGGAACAGCATCGTCGCGAACGTGTTGTGGACGCCGACGACGTCCGGGTCGAGCAGGACCGGGAACAGGCCGGCGAAGACGAGCAGCGCGATCGACGATCCGATGATGACGCGGCGCCGTCCCACGCGGTCGGCATAGACGCACGAGATGACGATGAACAGCGCGAACACGCAGACGGCGATCATCAGCATCGCCATGTATTCCTGCGTCGAGAAGCCGAGGCCGCCGCCGCCCTGCGCCTTCGTCTTCGTGCCCCACGCCAGCGACCACGTCGCGAGCATGTAGAACAGCGTGTAGGTGACGGCGACGAGGAACGTCGCCTCGATGAGCTGCTTCCAGCTCGTGCGCAGCACCTCGACCATCGGCGCCTTGACGACGCGCTGCTGGCGCTGCGCCTCGCGGAACACCGGCGTCTCCTCCATGTGCACGCGGACGAGCAGGCCGACGACGACGAGCACGGCCGACAGCAGGAACGGCACGCGCCAGCCCCACTGCAGCATGCCGGCGTTGTCGGTGAACAGCTCGAGCACGACGTAGGTGCCGTTGGCCAGGAAGAAGCCGATCGGCGCGCCAAGCTCCGGGAACGATCCGTACAATGCACGCCTGTTCGCGGGAGCATTCTCGGTCGCGACAAGAGCCGCGCCCGACCATTCGCCGCCGAGGCCGATGCCCTGCACGAACCGGCACAGGCACAGCGCCGCGACGGCCCAGACGCCCCACGAATCGTAGCCGGGCAGGCAGCCGATCAGGAACGTCGCGACGCCCATCGTCATCAGCGAGACGACGAGCGTCGTCTTGCGGCCGATCGAGTCGCCGAAGTGGCCGAAGACGAGCGAGCCGAGCGGCCGCGCGAGGAACGCGACGGCGAACGTCACGAGGCTGAGCAGCAGCGCGACGGTCGGGTTCGTGCTGTTCGAGAAGAACACCTGCGGAAAGTAGTTGGCCGCCGCGGTGCCGTACGCGTAGAAGTCGTAGAACTCGATCGTCGTGCCGACCATCGACGCCGCGATGATCGTGCCGACCGAGTCCGCCGCCTTGCCGGCCGCCTGCGCCGCCGCCCTGCCGACGGCGCCGCCGACCGTACTGCCGACACCGGCGGTCGCGCCGGTCGCGCCGCCCGCGTCGGCGAGCGCGCCGACCGACGGCACGGCTTCGGCCAGCGTCTCGCCGGCCGCCGAAGTTTCTGCTGTGCTCATTCCCGTGGGTTCCTTTCCTAACGGAAAACCCCGCGTCTGTGGCGGGGTTCCATGTGGAAGGATCGTTCACGGATCCATGCCCCGCCATCGTCGGCGGGGTTGCTTGATCGATTTCGCTCGAATGTCGCTCGAATCAGCCCGCCAACGACGGGCTAATAATTCGCGCTCCGGCGGCGCCACACAGGACCATCGTCGTCATGGCTGCCTCCTTTCGCGTCAACACTTGAGCTTTCGAGGCGATAACCTACGCCCCCGAACCGGAACGATTCCACCGCCTGTTCACATGGTGGACATTCATGTAATCCCCTGGAAGGGGATCGATGAGCGCGATAGCGCGAATCGAGGGGTCGACTTACGGCACGCACCCGGTTACGCTCCGTAAGTCGACCCCTCGGCTCGCTGCGCTCGCCGATCCCCTTCCAGGGGATTCATTCCGGCGGAAGAATCGTCCTACCTGTTCAGCGAGCCGACTACCCAGCCGAGCATGACGCACAGGATCGGGATGAACATCGTGACGAGGAAGTAGGCGACGGCGGCGAGCACGTGCCGGCCGCGCAGCAGGCCGACCATCTCGTTGATGGCCGTCGAGAACGTCGAGAAGCCGCCGCAGAAGCCGGTGACGAACAGCAGGTACGTCGAGTAGCTCACCGTCTCGTAGAAGTAGGCGGCGGCCGCGATGCCGGCGAAGAACGCGGCGATGCAGTTGATCAGGAACGTCGACAGCGGGAAGATGCGGTTCCACCAGCGCTGGATCGACGTGTTGAGGACAAAGCGGACGACGGCGCCGAGGCCGCCGCTCAGGAAGACGCAGACGACAATCCACGCGGGAATCGTGCTCAGCATTACAGCTTCACCTCCCCGGTGTGCTGGTTGCGGACGACGGGAATCTCGTCGGTGCTCGGCTGCGGCTCGTCGCCGGCCGCGAAGCCCGCCGGCACGTGCGGCGTCGCCTCGCCTTCCGGCGTCATCGGCACGACGGAGATCGTGCCGGGAGCGGAGCCGGCGGCGGCGACCTCCGGGTCGACCGGCACGCGCACGCCGATCGCCGGCTTGGCCACGCGGTCCGGCGTCACCTCCGTCATCGCGCGGGCGGCGCGCCCCGCCGACAGCTTCATGACGAGCGCCGACGCGGCCCACGAGACGAGCATGCCGCACAGGAACGAGAGCGCCGTGTACAGCAGGAATCCGCCGTACAGGCCGGAATGCAGCGCCGTGATGTCCTCGACCATCATCGCCGACAGCGTCGAGAGGCCGCCGCACATGCCCATGCCGAGACATCGGCTCAGCAGCTGGCGTGTTCGCTTGCGGATCCAGATCGCGACGGCGCAGAACGTCGTGATCGCCGCGAACAGGAAGCAGGCGATCATGTTCGCGACGAACGTCGCCGGATGGAACGCCATCGTCAGGCTGCCGTCGCCGACGGCGGACGGGATCAGCACCCACAGCCAGTACCGCAGCGCCGTGCCGACGGTGCCGCCGAGGAAGACGACGACGTAGTTCGCCCAGTCGGCGAGCGGGTTGAACTTCGCCTGCAGCCGCTTGGCCGGCGCGAGCGGGATCTTCGGCGGCCGGCGCATCGCGGCGGCGCCGGTCGGGTGCGCGTGGCTGAGTTCGTCGGCGAGCGCGCGCTCCTCGTCGCTCAGGCCGATCGCCGGCGTCGGCGACTCGGCGGCCGCCGTCGCCTCGCGCCGCTCCTCCTCGACGGCCTGTCGGTACGATTCGTCCCAACTGACGGGCCACTGCTCCTCGCCCGGCAGCGGCTGGCGCGCGTGGCGACCGGCATGATGCCCGGACGATTCGTCCGGCGTGCTGGTGCTGTACACGAGGTGATCCGGTTCGACATCGGGCATGTCGTCCGAAGACGCACGGTCGCCGGCATCCTCATGGCCCTCGTGGTCCTCGATGTCGTGGCGGATGTCGTCCTCTGTCCAGTCGGAGGACGCGGCGTGCATCGGGCGGCGCGGAGACGACGCCGACGTGTCGCGCGGGGCGGACGCGCCGTGGGGCGCGACGATGTGGCCGAGGGCGTCGGAAGCGCCGGAAATGCCGGCGGTGCCGGTGCCGCCGGTGCCGGGAGCGGCGGCACCGGCCGAATGACCGGGGTTGACGCCGTTGTCGGGGGAATCGTCCGGAGCATGGTCCGGAGAACCGTTCAGGGACGAATCGTTCGGGGAAGTACTGCTGTTGTGTTCCATCTGTGTCCTCAACCGGCGCGACCGCCGGCGGGGCGACAGTGTCCGGCCGGCGGTCGTGCCAACGGGGTGCTAGTCGATCAGCGAGTGAATCTCGATGATGTGGTCGCGCTGCGGGCCGGTGCCGATGACGGAGATGCGGCAGCCGGAGAGGTCCTCGAGACGGCGGACGTAGGCCTGGCAGGTCGCCGGCAGCTCGTCGAACGAGTGGACCTGCGAAATATCCTCGGTCCAGCCGGGCATCATCTCGTAGATCGGCTTGGCGGCGGCGAACGCGACCTGGTCGGTCGGCATGTCGTCGTAGCGCACGCCGTCCACGTCGTAGGCGACGCAGACCGGGATTTCCTTCAGGCCGGTGAGCACGTCGAGCTTCGTCAGCACGATGTCGGTCAGGCCGTTGACCTGCGTGGCGTAGCGGTTGACGACGGCGTCGAACCAGCCGCAGCGGCGCGGGCGGCCGGTCGTCACGCCGTATTCGTGACCCTGCGCGCGCAGCCAGTCGCCGGATTCGTCGAACAGTTCGGTCGGGAACGGGCCCTCGCCCACGCGGGTGACGTACGCCTTCGAGACGCCGATGACGCGGTCGATCTTCGTCGGGCCGACGCCGGTGCCGGTGCAGGCGCCGCCGGCCGTCGGGTTCGACGACGTGACGAACGGATAGGTGCCGTGGTCGACGTCGAGCATCGTCGCCTGGCCGCCCTCGAACAGGACGGTCTTGCCGGCGTCGAGCGCGTCGTTGAGGATCAGCGACGTGTTGGCGACGTACGGCTTGAGGCGCTCGCCGAGGGCAAGCAGCTCGTCGACGGTGCGGTCGATGTCGATGGCGCGGCGGTTGTAGAGCTTGACGAGGATCTGGTTCTTCTGGTGCAGCGAGTTCGTGACCTTGTCGCGCAGGTGCTCCTCGTTGAACAGGTCGGCGATGCGGATGCCGACGCGGTTGATCTTGTCGGCGTAGGCCGGGCCGATGCCGCGGCCGGTCGTGCCGATCTTCTTCTTGCCGGCGAATCGTTCGGTGACCTTGTCGAGCGTGCGGTGGTACGGCGCGATGACGTGCGCCGAGTCGCTGACCAGCAGGCGGCTGCAGTCGATGCCGCGGCTCTCGAGGCCGTCGATCTCCTCGAACAGCACTTCCGGATCGACGACGACGCCGTTGCCGATGACCGGGATGGTGTTCGGGGAAATGATGCCGCTGGGCAGCAGGTGCAATGCGTACGATTCGTCGCCGACGACGACGGTGTGGCCGGCGTTGTTGCCGCCGTTGAAGCGGGCGACGTAGTCGACCGACGTGCCGATGAGGTCCGTCGCCTTGCCCTTGCCTTCGTCGCCCCACTGGGCTCCGACCAACACGATTCCCGGCATCTCAAGCACCTCCGCTCTCTCGGTTCCGGACCCCACCCTACTACACGCCCACGATGGGGGCATGGGTCAGCTCGCCTTGGCCACCGTGTATCCGCACATCTGCACGAGTTCGTCGATCGTGACGAACGTGTAGCCGTCGGCCTTGAGCTTGTCGATGATCGTCGGCAGCGCCTTGATGTCCTCGGACCGGTCGCCGCCGCCGTCGTGCATCAGCGCGATCGCGCCGTTGTGGGCGTAGTTGACGACGTTGGCGACGATCTGGTCGACGCCCGGCTTGCGCCAGTCTTCCGAATCGATGTCCCACAGCACGTTCATCGAGATCAGCCCGGCCGCGTCCTTCCACTGGTCGGCGCCGAACGCGCCATACGGCGAGCGGAACACCGTCGTCTGGACGCCGGACGCCTTCTCGATGTTCGCGAAGCCGGCCTGGATCTCGGCGCGCAGGTCGTCCTTCGACATCGACGGCAGGTACGGATGCGTGTTGCTGTGCGAGGCGACCTGCATGCCGTCCTTGAGCATCGCCTGCTCCTGGTCGGCGTACGCGAGCGCCTGCGTGCCGAGGTCGAAGAACGTCGCCTTGACGCCCTTGTCGACGAGGATCTTGAGAATGTCGTCGGTGTACTGGCTCGGGCCGTCGTCGAACGTCAGCGCGATGACCTTCTTCCCGTCGGGCCGCGGGTTGTAGTCCTTGACGACCATGTCGACCGGCTGCTTGACGATTTCCTTGTCGACGGTCTTGCCGGACACGTCGCCGACCCACTGGTTGCGCACGCCGTTGACGCCGGCCTGCGTCATGATCTGGATCGATCCGCCGGTCACGTCGAGATCGTAGCCGTACGGCACGGCGACTTGCTTGACGGTGTAGCTTTCGGTCACGTTGCCGCCGTCGCCGACGGTGATCGTCGCGTCGTCGGTCATCGTCGTGGACGATTCGTCCGACGCGGGGATCGTTCGACCATTGATGCTGACGGCGACCGGATTTCCCTTGCCGGCCGTGATGACCGACCCGTCGACGGCGAGCAGGTCGCCGGACTTCTTGCCGAAGTACTTGTTCGCCGCGAGCAGCGCGGCGACGGTCGTTCGCGCCGGCAGCGTCAGCGACTTGCCGTCGACGGTGACGGTGACGTTGCGCCAGCGGTACCGCCACATCCACCAGCAACCGAGACCGCCGGCGACGATCGCGACGGCGAGCACGGCCGCGATGGCGATCGTCGCGAGCCGTCGCCAGCGCAGCTTCTTTTCCGACACGACTCCCGCCATCGAGATTTCCTCGACCGGCTCGCTCCCGAACGTCGCCGACCCGTCGCCGTGCGCGCTCCCGCCGCGCTTGCCGTCGGTGCCGTGCTGTTCCAGCTGCCGCCGGCTGTCGGTGCCGTGCTGTTCCAGCTGCCGCCGGCTGCTGTCGTCGGACGATCCGACCGCCTTGTCCGACCGCGCAGTCCTGCCGGCATGCGCGGTGTTGTCGGTGTTGTCGGCGTTGTTGCTGCTGCCGGTGTTATCGGTGTTATCGGTGTTGTCGGCGTTGTCGGTGTTGTCGACGTTGTCAGTGTTGTCGCTGCTGGCGCTGTTCTTGTCCTCGCTGGTCACGATGGGTCCCCTGAAATCCCTGAAAAATCGAGCCTCTCCAAGCCCGGATTCTACCGCGGGGTCCCTATCATCCGTGTGTATTTGGATGTCACGAATCCAAGCCGCCGGCCCGGGTTCGTGACATGACAAGAGAAGCGGGCTGCCGGGCGAGGCGAGGCTGGAGGTCGACGCAACCGGCGAGCAACCGACTGCGTCGCTACTTCAGTGCCTTGCCGGCGCTGCCCAGCTGCCTGCAGGCCTCGACGACGCGCGCGGCCATCGAATCCTCGGCCTCGCGGCCCCAGGAGCGCGGATCGTACTCCTTCTTGCTGCCGACCTCGCCGTCGACCTTCAGCACGCCGTCGTAGTCGCGGAACATGTGGCCGGCGACGGCGCGCGTGAACGCGTACTGCGTGTCCGTGTCGATGTTCATCTTGACGACGCCGTGCGAGACGGCGCGCGCGATCTCCTCCGGCGTGGAACCCGAGCCGCCGTGGAAGACGAGCTCGAACGGCTTGTCCGGGATGACGTTCATGTCCGGCGACTTCGGCAGCTGGCCGGTTTCCAGCGCTTCCCACACGCCGTGCTGGATCTCGCCGAGCAGCTCCGGACGCAGCTTGACGACGCCGGGCTTGTAGGCGCCGTGGACGTTGCCGAACGTGAAGGCAGCGATGTAGCGGCCGTCCTGGCCCAGGCCGAGCCGGCGGGCGACGGCAAGCGCGTCGTCAACGGTCGAATAGAGCTTCTCGTTGATTTCCGCCGACTGGCCGTCTTCCTCGCCGCCGACGGCGCCGATCTCGATCTCGAGGACGGTGCGGGCGGCGCGCGACTTGGCGAGCAGCTCCTCGGCGACGTCGAGGTTCTCGGCGAGCGGCACCGTCGAGCCGTCCCACATGTGCGACTGGAAGATCGGATCCTCGCCGCGGCGCACCTGCTCGGCCTCGATGTCGAGGAGCGGGCGCACCCACTCGTCGAGATACTGCCGCGCGCAGTGGTCGGTGTGCAGCGCGATCGTCACGTTGGGATAGTGCTTGCCGACTTCGTGGGCGAACTCGGCGAGCGCCAGCGACCCGGCCACGCGGTCCTTCACCCGCTGGCCGGACAGGTATGCCGCTCCCCCGACGGATACCTGGATGATGCCGTCCGATTCGGCATCGGCGAAGCCCTGCAGCGCGGCGTTCAGCGTCTGCGTGCTCGTCACGTTGATCGCCGGGTAGGCATAGCCGCCGCGCCGCGCGGCGTCGAGCATTTCGGCGTATCGTTCAGGTGTTGCAATAGTCATGCTTCCATTATCGGCAGCAGCCCCCGACCGCGGGCATTTTTTCCGCGGGAGAATCGTGCACGATTCGTCCATTCAAATTCATTCCCGCAACTGGAAGAAAGGTACCGCCCGCACCCTTTCTCGCAATACTTTCCTTCCAGCCAGCCTCCAAAACTGGAAGAAAGGTGCCGTCCGATGACAACAGACCCCGCCAGCTCCGTGCCCGCGGAAGCGGGATGCGGAGCTGGCGGGGTCCGTCAGGGTCGTGCAGTCGTCAGCCGACTCAGCGCGAGCGGCTGTCGTTGCCCTTGTAGCAGGGCCACTGGGCGCTCTCGCCGTAGTCATTGAGCTTCAGCGCCTTGAGGTAGGCCATGTCGTCGTCGGAAATGACGAAGCCTTCCTTCCACGGCTTGAGGTTGTTGCGCAGGTGCTCGGTGGAGCGGGCCTTCGGCAGCGCGATCGTGCCGAGCTGCAGGTCGTACTGGATGCACAGGTCGGCGGTGGAGACGTTGTACTTGGCGGCCATCGCGGCGAGGTCGTCGTTGTTGAGCACCTCGCCGTGGCCCATCGGCGAGTAGGCCTCGACGACGATGC
Source organism: Bifidobacterium choloepi (assembly GCF_010667615.1). Taxonomy (GTDB): domain Bacteria; phylum Actinomycetota; class Actinomycetes; order Actinomycetales; family Bifidobacteriaceae; genus Bifidobacterium; species Bifidobacterium choloepi. The sequence continues at coordinate 1,161,270 of NZ_VYSG01000001.1, forward strand.
CCTGGTCGTGGCAGTAGTCGATCAGGTCGAGCGGCGTGTTGCCGGCGTGGCACAGGATCTGGTTGACCATCGGCTTGATCTCGGCGCCCGCCATCAGGTTGTCGAGATCGTCCTGCAGGAAGTTCGCGACGCCGATGCCCTTGACCTTGCCGGCCTTGTAGGCGTCCTCGAGCGCGCGCCACACTTCCTGGTTCTCCTGGAAGAAGCGCTGCGATCCGCGGAACTGGTCCCACGGCTCCGGGCAATGGATCAGCATCAGGTCAACGTAGTCGAGCTGCAGGTCCTCGAGGGACTTGTCGATCGCCTCGGCGGCCAGGTCGTACGTCTTGTACTCGGCCTTGACCTTCGTCGTGACGAAGATGTTCTCGCGCTCGAGGCCGCTCTCCTTGATGCCTTCGCCCACGCCGCGCTCGTTGTCGTACGCCTCGGCGGTGTCGATGTGGCGGTAGCCGAGGTCGATCGCGTCGCGCACGACCTTGCCGACCTCGCGGTTGTCGATCAGCCAGGTTCCCAGGCCCACGGTCGGAATCTGGCGTCCATTGCTCATTGCCAAGTACTGGCTCATTGCTCGCTCCTTCGAGTTCCGGGAGAATCGTTCCAAAGTTGACGATCCCCGCTGCAACTTCAGACTGTTACTGTCCGAGAATACGCCGTTTTTGCTGTGAAGATCTTGAATTTCGCGCGATTCTCCCGTTTTGCGCTGACGGTAGAACTTCCCCTGCCCCACCCCCGTTCGCCAACCGTTACAAAACGACCGTCCCGGAAAAACACGGAAAATTAGTAACGATCCAGAGCGCAGAAACGTTACAAACCGTACGTTCCGAAACGAAACGGAAAATCAGTAACGATTCCGGGTCCCGAATCGTTACAAAAATCCCCTTCCGAAAAGGGACGGACGAATAGTAACGATTCAAGGCGGAGAAACGTTACAAACATTACGTTCCGAAAAGAGAGGGACGATAAGGAACGATTCCGGGTCCCGAATCGTTACAAAAATCCCCTTCCGAAAAGAGACGGACGAATAGTAACGATTCATGGCCGAAAAACGTTACAAACCATACGTTCCGAAACGAAACGGAAAATCAGTAACGATTCCGGGTCCCGAATCGTTACAAAATCACCGTCCCAAAAAGAAAGGGACGATTAGTAACGATTCAGGAGAAGAAAGAAGGAGAGAGGAGGAAAACGACGAGAATAACGCGACCGAACGTCAGCAGCCCGGGCCGATGGCCCGGGCTGCTGACGTGGTGAATGAATCCTGGACGACTCAGGCGGCAGCCTGCTCGTCGGAGGCGACGGCCTTCTCGGCGACCTTCGCTGCCTTGGCGGCGTCGGCGGCCTTCTTGGCGGCGCGGGCCGCGCGGGCGGCTTCCTTCTCCTCGTGCTTCACCTCGTCGATGAACGCGACGTGGCCCTTCGCCGGCAGCCAGCCCTTGTTGACGACCTTGACCTGCCACAGCCAGGCGGCGGCGAACAGGACGGCGGCGATGACGATCGAGCCGATGGCACCCGGCGTGAAGCCGAGCTGGACGACGTGGCCGATGATCGTGCCGTACCAGCAGAAGTCGCCGTCACCGAACGTCGAGTTCGAAACGCCGTAGGAACCCATGACGCCCATCAGGGCAGCCGGCAGGAACGTGATCAGGATGCCGTTGACGAACGCGCCGAGGATGCAGCCGCGACGACCGCCGGTGGCGTTGCCGAAGATGCCGGCGCCACCGCCATCGAAGAAGTGGGGAACCATGCCCGGCAGGATCAGGGCGAAGCCCCACGCGGGGCCGAGCCACAGGGCGATGGCACCCAGCGCAACCAGGCCGCCGGCAAACGAGGCCAGGAAGCCGATCAGCGAGGCGTTCGGACCGTACGGGAAGACAATCGGGATGTCGAGCGCCGGCTTGGCACCCGGAACGACCTTCTTCGCGATGCCCTGGAACGCCGGCACGAGCTCGCCAAGGATGATGCGCACGCCGTACAGGATGATGCTCACGCCGATGCCGAACTGGAGGGCCTCGGCGAACGCGGCCATGATGAAGGAACCATAGTCGGTCGGAGCCTGGTCGGGGAAGATCGCGAACAGTTCCTGCGTCGGGACGACGATCGCGGCCCAGACGGCGAAGACCATGTAGAGCACGACCATGAGGACGGTGGTGGAGACCATCGAATCGCGCAGGAAGCTCAGGCCCTTCGGGAAGTTGATGTCCTCGGTCGACTTCGACTTCTTGCCGACGGCCGCGCCGATGGCGCCGGAGACCATGTAGCCGAGCGAGTTGAAGTGGCCGACGGAGATCTGGTCGTTGCCGGTCACGCGGTTGGTGAACGGCTGGGTGAAGGCCGGCATCGCGACCATCGCGACGGTCATCAGCAGCGAGCCGATGACAACGATCAGCCACTGGTGGTCGGTGCCGAGGCCGACGGAGAGCACCAGCGCCAGCATCATCGACATGAACACCATGTGGTGGCCGGTCAGGAAGATGTACTTGAGCGGGGTGAATCGCGCGACGACAAGCATGAGGATGAAGCTCAGCACGATGATGTACGCGCTCGTCGCGCCGAACTGCGCCGCCGCCTGCGCCGTGATGACCTCGTTCGTCGGGACCACGCCCTGCGCGCCGGTGGCGTGGAAGACGAGCTCGCCGAACGGATCAAGCGCGGCGGTGACGACGTTCGCGCCCGCGCTCAGGATGAGGTAGCCGAGCGCGGCCTTCAGACCGCCGGAGATGACCTGGCCGGCGGGCTTCTTGAGGGCGATCAGGCCGATCGCCGCAATGATGCCGATCAGGTACGCCGGCACGTTCAGGATTTCCTGACTGATGAAGTTCAGGATCGTGACAAGGACATTCATCGTCGAGTCCTCTTTTCCCTATCTACTTCTGTCTCTACTTGGTTTGGTTGGGTTGTCGTATTGGTTTCGTCTCGCCGTCGGCCGGGAGAATCGTTTCGAACGATTCGTCCGCCCGGCCAGCCCCCGGCTCGCTTGCCGGCTCCGCGAAACGCGGGAAGCGGGCGACCGCGCCGGCCGCCCGCCGCCGATCACATGTTGCGCTCGAGCACTTCCTGGATCTCGTCGGTGTCCATGAAGTTGTGGATGACCTCGACCGGCGTGGTGGTGCCCTCGAGCTCCGGAGCGAGCTCGGCCGACGTCAGCACGAGGTCGTTCATGTTGGCGGTGCCCTTCGCGCTGCCGGCGTCCGACGTCGTGACAGTGACGTCGAGGCCGAGGTCGCTGGCGACCGACTCGACGTTGACCTTGAGCAGGACCGACGTGCCGATGCCGTTGCCGCAGACGCACAGGATGTTCATTTTTTGCCTCCAGATGGTGGATTGGGTGATGTTGGAATGGGTATGCGATTGATAACGAATGATGGAAGGGTCCCTGGCCGTGCAGTCGGCCGGCCGGTGACCCTGATTTCCGGTTCCGTCGCCTCGTCGAGCGGCAAGCTGCGTCCTTCGATGGAACGATTCGTCCGTCCCGACGTAGCGGGAGGATCCGGCGACCGCACCGGGTCTGCCGCGGCACGGCGGCTCCCATGTCGGCCGCCGTACCGGGCGGTCATGCGCCGAGCACCCGACGGATGTCGTCCGGCGTCTTCGCATCGGCCAGCGCGGCGGTCTTGTCCTTGCTGGTCAGAGCCGACGCGATGGCCGACATGACTTCGATATGCTCGTTTTCGTCGCGGCCGGCGAGACCGATGACGAGCGAAACGGGGTCGTTGTTCTTGTTGCCGAATTCGACCGGCGTGCTCAGGCGCACCCAGCTCAGGCCAGTGTTGAGCACGGCGTCGGACGGACGGGAATGTGCCAGCGCCAGGCCCGGCGCGATGACGATATACGGACCCATCTTCTCGACGGTCCCGATCATCTCGTCGGTGTAGGCGTCGGTAGTGAAGCCAGCATTCACCAGTCCACGACCGGCAAGGCGGATCGCGTCCCGCCAATCCGCGGCCTCGACATCGAGCGCGAAGGCCTCGTCGGGCAGGAACTTGTTCAGATCAGCCACGTTCAACTCCTCATTTCTCAGCGTCCTCGCTGACGGAAACAATGTCATTGCAACCAAATTGACAACCGCATCAACTTGTTTGCACAAGTCAGGATAATACATGTTTGAACAAGTGCAAAACCAAGGGGGCTCACCGGCGTTTCCAAGTCGTTCCGCCATATTGCAGGGCCGGCCGGTTCAGAGCCAGCCAGTCCGTCATCCGTCGTGTGAATCGTTACAAAAATTCCCTTCCGAAAGGAAACGGACGAATAGTAACGATCCAGGGCGGAGAAACGTTACAAACCGTACGTTCCGAAACGAAACGGAAAATCAGTAACGATTCCGACCCCCGAATCGTTACAAAAATCCCCTTCCGAAAAGAAACGGACGAATAGTAACGATCCAGGGCGCAGAAACGTTACAAACCGTACGTTCCGAAACGAAACGGAAAATCAGTAACGATTCCGGGTCCCGAATCGTTACAAAAATCCCCTTCCGAAAAGGGACGGACGATTAGTAACAATTCCCGGAAAAGAAGAGGCGAGGGAAACGGCGCGGATGACGTGACTGGACGACAAAAAACCCGAGCCGATGGCTCGGGTTTTTGACGGGGTATGTGAATCCCGGACGACTCAGGCGGCGGGCTGATCGTCGGAGGCGGCCTTCTTGGCGGCGCGGGCCGCGCGGGCGGCTTCCTTCTCCTCACGCTTGACTTCGTCGATGAACGCAGCGTGAGCCTTCGCCGGCAGCCAGCCCGTGTCGACGACCCTGACCTGCCAGATCCAGGCGGCCGCGAACAGGACGGCCGCGACGATGATCGAGCCGATCACGCCCGGCGTGAAGCCGAGCTGGACGACGTGGCCGACGATCGTGCCGTACCAGCAGAAGTCGGCGTCGCCGAACGTGGAGTTCGCCACGCCATACGAGCCCATGACGCCCATCAGCGCGGCAGGCAGGAACGTGATCAGGATGCCGTTGACGAACGCGCCGACGATCGCGCCGATCCGGCCACCGGTGGCGTTGCCGAAGATGCCGGCGCCACCGCCGTCGAAGAAGTGAGGAACCATGCCCGGCAGGATCAGCGCCACACCCCAGGCCGGTCCGAGCCACACGGCGATGATGCCGAGGGCGACGAGACCGCCGGCGAAGGAGGCCAGGAAGCCGATCAGCGACGCGTTCGGGCCGTACGGGAAGACGATCGGGATGTCGAGGGCGGGCTTGGCGCCGGGGACGACCTTCTTCGCGATGCCCTGGAATGCCGGGACGAGTTCGCCGAGGATGATGCGGACGCCGTAGAGGATGATGCTGACGCCGATGCCGAACTGCAGCGCCTCGGCGAATGCCGCCATGATGTAGCCGCCATAGTCGGTCGGGGCCTGCGAGCTGAAGATCGCGAACAGCTGGTCACGGGGCACGACGATGGCGCCCCAGATGGCGAAGACGAGGTACAGCACGACCATGAGGACGGTCGTCGAGACCATCGAATCACGCAGGAAGCTCAGGCCCTTCGGGAAGTTGATGTCCTCGGTGGACCTGGACTTCTTGCCGACCACGCAGCCCAGCGCACCGGACAGCGCATAGCCGAGCGAGTTGAAATGGCCGACCGAGATCTGGTCGTTGCCGGTCACGCGGTTCGTGAACGGCTGGGTGAACGACGGCATCGCGACCATCGCGACCGTCATCAGCAGCGAACCGATGATGACGATCAGCAGCTGATGCTTGGCGCCGAGTCCGACGGACAGCACGAGCGCCAGCATCATCGACATGAACACCATGTGGTGGCCGGTCAGGAAGATGTACTTGAGTGGCGTGAAGCGTGCGACGAGCAGCATCAACACGAAGCTCAGCACGATGATGTACGCGCTGGTGGCGCCGAACTGGGCGGCGGCCTGCGCCGTGATGACCTCGTTCGTCGGGACGACGCCATGCGCGCCGGTGGCGTGGAAGACGAGTTGGCCGAACGGGTCGAGCGCGGCAGTGACGACATTGGCGCCGGCGCCGAGGATCAGGTAGCCGAGCGCGGCCTTGAGGCCACCGGAGATGACCTGGCCGGCGGGCTTTTTCAGCGCGGCCAGGCCGATCGCCGCGATAATGCCGATCAGGTACGCCGGCACGTTCAGGATTTCCTGGCTAATGAAGTTCAGGATCGTGACAAGGACATTCATCGTTGAATCCCCTTCTTTCTATATCTGCTATTTATCTCATTGGTCTCGTTGTCATGTTGGTCTTGGTATTGCTTCCGCGGCCGGTTGCGGACCGGTCGCGGACCGGTCGCGGACCGGTCGTGAATTGGTCGTGAATTGGTCGGGCATCGGAGCCGTGCCGCGAATTGGAGCTGTCCGCAAATCAGGGCCGTGCCGCAAATAGGGGCTGCAGCGGAAATTGGCAGCGAATCACATGTAGCGCTCGAGCACGCCCCGCACTTCGTCGGCGTCCACGAAATTGTGGATGACCTCGACCGGCGTGGTCGTGCCTTCGAGTTCGGGAGCCAGTTCCGCGGACGTGAGCACGAGATCGTTCATGTTCGCGGTGCCCTTGGCGCTGCCCGCATCGGACGTCGTCACGTTGACATCGAGCCCAAGCTCCTCGGCAACCGTCTCCACGTTGACTTTCAGCAGCACGGACGTGCCGATGCCATTGCCGCATACGCATAGGATGTTCATTGGTAGTTCCCTTCTTTCTTCTGGGTTGTTTCCTTCCATGGACGGAACTTCTTCCGGATAATTCGAACGATTCGGACGATTCGGACGATTCGAACGATTCAGGCGATTCGGACGTTCCCGATATCCCGGGCGGTGTCCTCCGGGAGGCCACCCACTGGACGCCCCTCTCTCCCAGACACCGGCCCCCGCAGCGTCACGAGCCGAGAATCGTCCGGATGGCCGCCGGCGTCTTCGCCGTGGCCAGCGACTGCGTTTTCCGCCGGTCCATCAGGGCCGCGGCGATGGCCGACATGACCTCGATATGCTCGTTCTCGTCATGACCGGCGAGCCCGATGACCAGGGAAACGGGGTCGTTGTCCTTGTTGCCGAATTCGACCGGCGTGCTCAGGCGCACCCAGCTCAGGCCGGTACGGAGCACGGCGTCGGACGGACGGGCATGCGCCAGCGCCAAACCCGGCGCGATGACGATATACGGCCCCATCTTCTCGACGGTCGCAATCATCTCGTCGGTATAGGCGTCGGTGGTAAAACCGGCATTCACCAGTCCGCGGCCGGCGAGACGGATCGCGTCTCTCCAGTCGGCGGCCTCACGGTCCAGCAGGAACGATTCATCCGGCAGGAACCTATCCAGATCGGCCATCGTTCAACCTCTCGTTTCCGGCATTGCCGCCGGCATCGCCGCCGACTTCGCCATCTCTCCCGTCCCGGCTTCGTTGCCGCGGGAGACGCCGTGAGGATCCCGCCGGATGCGGGATTGGCGACGCCCTAGCTACGCTGCCATGGAAAAACACCGTCCTTCGGTCCCGCGACGCGGCATTGCGATCCCGGATCCCGGAGAACGTTGCTTTCAGGGTAAGTCAAATTCGGGGAAATGTAACTGGATAAAACGCTTTACTAAAGACAATTTTTAGGCATAAATAGGCGAAATCTAATAAAAATTAATCAACAATAGTTGATTGTTTGTCTTTATTATTCGTCATACCGCCCAATAACGTTCCAGCAAATCGCCAGCCATGTGGGGAGGGCGAGGCATCGGCGCCGACGACCAGGAAGGACAGGAAGACAGAAGAGCAGGAAGACAGGAAGACAGAGAAATAAAGAAAAGAAAAGCGGGCGATCGCAATTCCGCGATCGCCCGCTTTCCGCCGGAGCGGATGACGGGAGTCGAACCCGCCTCTGAAGCTTGGGAAGCTTCCATTCTACCGATGAACTACATCCGCAATCGTCGCCGATGGCAACAGAACCTCACTATAGCAGCCGCCGCGCCCAGCCGACAAGCTCGCGTCAGTCGGCTGCGGACGAATCGTCCGTCGCGGCGGTCGTGCCGTCAGCCGACGAAGAGGAGGACGAATCGTCCGAAGAAGAAGCCGACGAATCGTCCGACGAAGTAGAAGTAGAGGAGGAGGAAGAAGAAGAAGAAGACGATCCCTCCGTCGAGCCGCCCATCGAGTTCTGGTAGACGGCGTCGAGGGTCTTCGCGAGGCCGGACACCATGTCGTACTCGCCGCACGCGTCGGTCAGCAGCGTCATCACGTATGCCGTCGGCCGGCTCGTCACAGCCACGCCGCCGTACGACGACGTGCCGTCGAGCCCCGGAAAGACAATGCCGCCGTCGTTCAGCGCGTAGTATCCGGCTTCGGAAATCCAGCCGGCCTTCGACATCACGCGGTCCTCGTCCCCGAGCGCGATGTGAATCGACGAGTTCAGCGTGTCCTGATAGTTGGACGCGAGCCATTCGCGCGCCTCGACGGACGCCTTGCCGGCGGCTTCGGCGGCCTCGTCGGTCGTGTCGGTGAAGAGATACTGGTAGCCCTTCGTCCACATCATCGCGAGGTCGATCGCCGAGAAGTTGACATACGGCACGTCGTCGCCGAGGTCGCCGACATTGTGCTGGATGCCGGTGCCTTCCATCCAGGTGTTGATCGGATCCTTGCCGTACTCGTTGAACAGCCCGTAGTAGCAGTCGTTGTCGGAGATCTGGATGGCGTTCGTGATGTAGTAGTTGTCGGTCGCCGCGGCCGAATCGGTCTCGTTCATCACGTCGTCGAGGTCGATCGTGCCGGTCGCCGCGAGCGACAGGACATACGGCCCCTTGATCGAGCTCGCCGAATACTTCGCCTCGCCGCCGTCGTACGCGAGCACGGCGCCGGTGTCGAGATCGGCGACGACGAACGCCGCCGAGTAGCCGGCCGCCGTGAAGTCGTCGATCTGCGCCTGGATTTCCTGGCTGTCGGCGTCAGACAGCTGGAAGCCCTCGGTCGAGATCGTCGCGTCGCCGCTCACCTTCGCGAGGTTCTCGAGCGTCAGGTCGATCGGGTCGACGGCCGTCGTCGCCGCCGACTTGTCGACGTCGGCCGTCGAGGCATTGGACGATCCGTCCGACGAATCGCTCTCGAGCTCCTCGACGGCCTGCGCAGTCTCCGTGTCCGACGCGGCCACCGCGTACGCCGACGACGTCGGGCCGTCCAGCCGGCGGTAGTAGTTGCTGATGCCGACGAGGTCGACGACGATCAGCGCGACGGTGACGAGCCCGAGGATCCGGGCGATCTGCAGGCGCTTGCGGACAATCCGCCTCGCCCGCGACCGGTGACTGCTGTTATGCGGCATGGCCTACCTGCGAATCTGAGTCTGGAATTTGGAACGATTCATCCCACCTTACCGGCTAGGGGTGGATGAATGCTGGGAATGCGACCAATTACCACACTTTTCGAGTCGCAAGCACCGCGAGCTCCCTGGCGCCCGCCGCTGAAATATGCAAATGCGAGCTAGCGAGCATTTGCGGCCTTTCCGGGAGCTATCACCTACTCCGCGTGCGCGAGCTCGCGGAACTTCTCGTTGTCGATGACCTTCTTGTGCTCGCGGCCTTCCTTCGCGCCTTCGGAGCGCTCGTAGGCGTCGATCTTCTTCCAGCCGGTGAAGTCGATCGGCTTGACGCCGCGGGACTCGAGCAGCCGGTCGATCGATTCCGGATCGCGATCCGGCGCCACGCGACCGCCCTCGGCGGCCTTCGCGAGATCCTCGAGCATGTTCGTGACGATGAGCAGCGCGTCGGACTTCGTCGAGCCGATCAGGCCGACCGGGCCACGCTTGGCCCAGCCGGTAGCGTACAGACGCTCGCGGATTTCGCCGTCCTCGGCGGACACGGTGATGCGGCCGTCGCCGTTCGCGTTGGCCAGGTGCGCGCCCTTCTCGTCGTAGGCGATGCCCGGCGCCGCTTCCGGCTTGTAGCCGATCGCGTGATAGACGGCCTGCACCGGGTACTCGACGAACTCGCCGGTGCGGGTCATCTTGCCGTCGGCCGACGTGCGCGTGCGCTCGACCTTGATGCCGCGCACCTTGCCGTCCTCGCCGAGGATTTCGACCGGCGCCGAGTTGAAGTGGATGAAGTACTGGCGGTCGGCCGGGTTGCCCTCGAAGTCGACGTCGCCGTCGTCCTCCATGTCCTCGGCCATCTCGCGGATGGCGAAGAGCTCCTCGACCATCTGGCGCGTGAGCTTGTCCTTGCCGGCTTCCTCGATCGTCTCGTCGTCGAGCTCGAAGTCGTCCTCGTCGATGATGAGCTGCACGCCCGGCAGCTTCTCCATCTCGCGCAGCTCCTGCACGCTGAACTTGGCCTGTGCCACGCCACGGCGGATGAACAGGTGCAGCGTCTTGGCCTTGTTGGCCTTGATGCCTTCGTACACATTGTCGGGAATGTCGGTACGATTCTTCAGGTCGTCGGCGTTGCGCATGAGCTCGCGCGCGACGTCCATGGCGACGTTGCCGCCGCCGATGACGGCGACTTCCTCGGCTTCCAGCGGCCACTCGCGGGCGCCGGTCGGATAGCCGTCGTACCACTCGACGAACTTGGCCGCGCCGTAGACGCCGTCGAGATCGGCGCCTTCCAGCTTCAGCGGCTTGTCCTTGACGGCACCGGTCGCGAACAGCACGGCGTCGTAGCGGTCGAGCAGCTCGTCGAGCGTGACGTCGCTGCCGAATTCGACGTCGCAGTACAGGTGGATGTCGGGGTTGTCGAGCGTCTTCTCGAGCGCCGACGAGATGAACTTGATCGACGGGTGATCGGGCGCCACGCCGTAGCGGACGAGGCCGAACGGCACCGGCAGCTTCTCGAACAGGTCGATTCGCGCCTCGGTTCCGACACCGAGCTCGTCGCCCAGCTTCTTGAGCTGGCGCAGGAAAATATCGGACGAATACACGCCGGCCGGGCCGGCGCCAATAACGGCAATGCGAAGTTCAGAATCTTGAGTCACCTTCCCAATTTACCGCACCGCTGAGATGTCACCAAGGAAAGAAAAAGAGCTCCCTGGAAGGGAGCTGTCGAGCGTAGCGAGACTGAGGGTCGACCGCACGTCGTCGCGAAGCGACGCGTGCGCGCTGGGACGATCGGGTACGACGTGACTCACGTTCCGTCAAGCACTCGCGTCCCAGCGCGCTCTCGTGCTCCTTCGGAGCACGTCGGCGGTCGACCCTCAGTCGGCTTCGCCGACAGCTCCCTTCCAGGGAGCTTGTACTACTAGTTCCTGTCGAACATCGCGGTCAGGGCCCAGAGGATCGAGACGACGTCGATGCATTCCTGCAGGAAGGCGCCGACGACGACCGGGATGAGGTTGAACGCGGCGCACAGCATGCCGATGATCGCCAGGCCGATGCCGAGCAACACGGCCTGCAGCATGATCTTCTTCGTGTGCCGGGCGATCGAGATGCCGAGCGGCACGGCGCCGATGTCGTCGTCCATGATGACGACCTGCGCCGACTCGGAAGCCGCCGTCGACGTGCCGTCCGTCATCGCCACGCCGATGTCGGCGACGGCGAGGACCGGGGCGTCATTGACGCCGTCGCCGACCATCATCGTGATCGGCCGCGTCATCGACTCGCCGAGGAACTTCTCGCACACCTTGTCCCACCACGGCTGTCGGTCGCGGTCGTGCGCCTCCGCCGACCGCACCGCGTTGACCTTGTCTTCCGGCAGCAGTTCGTAGCGCACGTCGCCGATGCCGACTTCGCGCCCGATCAGCTCCGCGGACGCCCGCTTGTCGCCGGTCAGCATCGTCAGTTTCGTCACGCCCATCCGCTTGAGCTCGGCGATCGAGGCGACGGCGTTCTCGCGCGGGATGTCGCGCAGGACGATTCTCGCGGCCAGGTGTCCGTCCACGGACACATAGGTCGCCATCTCGTCGGGCTCGAGCGTCGTCGGCCACTGCGCGGCCTCGGCGGCCTTCTGCGCGGCGGCGCGGTCGGCGGCATCCTTCGCGGCCTCGCCGGCCGCCGACTTGTCCGACTGCTTGCGCACGGCGACCGGGCCGGTCTCGGTGACGAACGCGAGCCGGCCGACGCGCACCTCGTGTCCGTCGACGACACCGTAGACGCCGCGGCCCGCTTCCTCGGCGATGTTCTTGACGACCGGATAGTCCTCGTGCTGCGGCACGCGCTTCGACGCGGCCGGATCGACGCCGGCCGTCGGCGCCGTCAGCTTGCCCATCCGCACCATCGCCGCCTTGCCGGCCTGCGCAATGCCCTTCGCGAGGATATGGACCGAGTAGCTCTCGACAATGCCAGCCATGACCAGCAGCTGGTCCTCGGTGAACTCGGCAGCGCCACGAGCCGACCGCACGCGCTCGATGCGCACGACCTGCGGCTGCTTGACGGTCAGCGTGCCGGTCTTGTCGAAGAAGATATGGGTGACGCGGCCGAGGTTCTCCAGCACGTCCTGCGTCTTGACGAGGATCGAGTGCTTCGCCAGCCGGCCGGTGCCGGCGACGTAGGCGACCGGGGCGGCGATCAGCAGCGGACAGGGAGTGGCGAGGACGAGCACCTGCGCGAATCGCATGCCGGAGCCGGAGACGCCCCAGGCCACGAACGCGATGATGAACGAGACGATCGTGAACGGCACGGCCAGCATGTCGGCGGTCTTGACGGCGGCCGACCGCGAATCCTGCGCCGACTTCACGAGCTCGAGAATGTTCTGGTACTGCGAGTCCTTCGCCAATCGCGTGGCGCGGATCAGCATCGCCGTCGAGCCGTTGACCGAGCCGGACAGCACCTCGGCGCCGGCGTAGACGGTGCGCGGCACCGGCTCGCCATTGATGTTGGACAGGTCGAGCGTCGCCGTGCCGTTGATCAGCGTGCCGTCGACCGGCACCGTCTCGCCCGGCAGCACGACGAGCACGTCGCCGATCCCGACGTCGCCGACCGGCACCGTCTCGAAATGATGGGCCGCCTGGTCGAGATCGTCGTCGCTCGCCTGCGCCACGCCGTTGAGGATCGGCACGGCATCCGGCGTTTCGCCAGCCTCCGGATTCGTCAGCAGTTCGTCGACGTGACGGAAGGACGGGAACGATTCTTCCTTCCCGCCGTCCGCGTGGCCATCGGCCTGCGCGCCGGCACCTGCCGCTGCGGCACGGCCGTCGCCGGACGTATTGGCCGCCGTCGCCTGCTGCACTGCGGCTCCCGCGGCGCCCAGACCCGGTGTTTCACGGGAAATATCGCCATTAGCACGTGAAACACTGCCGTCGGACGAATCGTCCGACGCGGAAGCATCGTTCGAATGACGACGATTGACGCCCGGCAGCGTGACGACGTGGGCGGTTTGCGGCGCGGCGTTGAGCAGCGCCGTCAGGCTCGACTTCGCCTTCGACTGCGCGTACGACTCGATCGCGTCGCCGGACGCGACCATCAGCATGACGGCCCAGCTGGCCCAGTACTGCTGGACGGCGACCGTCGAGATGATCGCGACGATGGCGAGCAGGTCGACGCCGACGTGGCCTTCCTTGAGCTCCTCGACCATGTTCCTGATCGACAGCAGCACCGTGTACGCGACGAGAATGATGATGATCCACTCGCCGACGCCGGGGTGGAACCCGCCGGCGGCGACGGTCTGGCCGGGATTGAGCCACGGTCGCCAGTCGGGAATGAGGGCGAGCGGCAGCGCGGCGACGATCGAGATCGGCAGCAGCGGCACTTCCCCGCAAAGATCGATGATTTTCCTCATCGAATCTCCTTACGCTAGTATCGGCCCAGACCAGTCGGTCCAGGTTTGCTTCACGCCTTGTTAGCCCATCGAATTCCCTGCGACTCCGGTTGGTCCCCGCAAGGCGGCTTGATTAAGGCACCTTGGCATCCGACACACGGCGTAAAAAGATTGATCAGTCTTCAGTTATCAGTGATCCGGATTACCGAATCCAATTTGTCGTCTTCAACGACAACCCCCGATCGTATCAGAGCGCAACGAAAAAGAGCTCCCCGTCAGGGGAGCTCTTTTCCAAGCGCGGTTTACCAGAGGCCGAACGGGTCGGTCACGCCGCCGTTGTCGTCGGAGTTGCCGGAGCCGTTACCGGAGTTGCCGGAACCGGAGCCGTTCGAGCCGTTGCCGGACCCGTTGGAGCCGGAGCCGTTGTCCGAGTTGCCGGAGTTGCCGGACGAATCGTTCGACGAGCTCGACGAGCCGTTGACGTCACTTTCCTCCTGGTTGAGCGTGACGTCGAGCTCGATCGTGTTGCCGTCGCGGACGACGGTGAGCTTGGCGGTGTCGCCCATCGCGGCGGCGCGCACGAAGCCGAGCAGCGAGTAGCTGTTCGTGACGGCGTTGCCGTTGTACGCGACGATCTCGTCGCCGGCCTTGAGGCCCGCCGTCTCGGCCGGGCTGCCGGAGACGACCGAGTTGACCTTCGCCGAGCCGCGCGTGACGCCGTCGGCCGTCACCGTGTCGGACGTGATCGTGACGCCGAGCGCGACGTGCGTGGCGGAGCCGTTCTTGATGATCTCCTCGGCGACGCGCTTGACGAGGTTCGACGGAATCGCGAAGCCGATGCCGATCGAGCCGGCCTCGTCAGACGACGAAGCGGTGGAGGCGATCGACGAGTTGATGCCGATGACTTGGCCGGCCGCGTCGAACGTCGGGCCGCCAGAGTTGCCGGGGTTGATGGCCGCGTCGATCTGGACGGCGTTGGTGACGATCGTCGTGCTCGAGTCCTCGTCCATGACGGAGACCGGGCGGTTGAGCGCCGAGACGATGCCGGTCGTCGCCGTGCCCTCGTAGCCGAGCGGGTTGCCGATCGCCATGATCGCCTCGCCGGCGGTCAGCTGGTCGGAGTCGGCGAACGTCACCGGCGTCAGGTCGGACGGCGGGTTCGTGATCTGCAGCACGGCGAGATCGGTCGTCGCGTCGGTACCGACGACGGTCGCCTCGTACATGTCGCCGTTGTCGAGCGTGATCTGGATCTCGGAAGCGCCCTCGACGACATGGTTGTTCGTGACGACGTGGCCGCTCGTGTCAAGGATGGCGCCGGAGCCCTTCGCGGTGCCGTCGCTCAGCGTGCTCTGGATGGAGACGACGGACGGCGAGACGGCGGAAATGACGCTCGTCCAGTCGGCGTCGGTGCCCTGCACGACGGCGGTGCCGCTCGCGGACGTCCGCGAGCTGACCGACGTCAGCGAGCTCGACGCCGGGCCGGTCACCCAGCCCTCCGTGATCGCCGCGTAGCCGACGCCGAGGCACAGCGCCGCGGCGACGACTGCCGACACGACGCCGACGAGCACCGGGTGGCCGCTCTTCGCCTTCGTGGTCGCCGGGCCGTTCAGGTTGTTCGGGCCGTTCGGGTTGTTCGGCATGGTATTGAACGATCCGCCCGTCGGGCCGTTCGGCGTTCCGTTGCCATTCGCGCCGGAGCCATTGCCGGTCGCGCCGTTGGCGGCGTTCGCGGGGCCATTGGCGCCGTTCGCACCATTGGCACCGTTCGCGCCGTTCGCACCGGTCGCATACGGGTTGCCGAAGCCGCGGTTGATGTCGGCGTTCGGGTTGGCGTTGTTGCCATACGCATTGTTGCTGCCGTTGTTCGCGCCGTACTGGCCGTACTGTGCTCGGCCACCATTCGCGGCGTTGCCATACTGCTGGCCGTACGGCGTGCGGGCGCCGTTCGTGCCGTTGTTGCCGTTGGCGGAAGCGCCGTTCGTGTTGGCTGCACCGTTGGCGGCACCGTTCGCGTGGATGTTCGCCGTGCGGTTCGGATCATAGGCGCCATATTGCGGTGCCAGACGGTACGGCGACGCCGTCCGGTCCTCGCCGGTCACCGACGTCGGGTGCGCGATCGGCTGGGTCGCGTCGGCGGCGTGGGTAGCGGTGTGGGCGGTGCCGGCCGGCGGCATGACATGGGTGTCCGCGGTGGAGGAAGAGCCGCCATCCCCTGCGGCCGCTCCGGTGCGGGTCGAATCGTTCGCGGTCGTCGAGTGCGCCGCGGAAGTCTCGGACTGATGGGCAGAAACGGAAGAATCGTTCGAATTCGAAGCCGTGTTCGGCCCCGACGACGGCGTTCCGAGGCCGTTCTCTTCTTCAGCCATTGCTTTCTCCTTCATCGATCTCTTCGCGGGCGCGCCCGCGCTGATTTTGCCAGCGGTTGAAGTTTCTTCCTAGAAGTAAAAATCAGTCGGCTGACAGATTGCTGAGAGATTTCTTAGTCTGGGAAATGAATTGTTCGTACGATTCGTAAAAAGCAGTTCCGGTCCTCACTTATTCCCCAAATCGCAAGGACGGAGCTCCCTGGAAGGGAGCTCCGTCCTTGCGATTCAGCCGCGGCTGCCGTTTTCGTAGAAGTGGGCCATTGTCTCGTCGCGGAATTCGTCGAAGTAGCCGCCGTCGATCGAGGCGCGGATGTCGTCGAGCAGGTGGACGAAGAAATACTCGTTGTGAATCGTCGCCAATGTGAAGCCGTCCATTTCGCGGGCGCGCAGGCAATGATCGACGTACGCCTTCGAGTAGTGCGTGCAGGTGTAGCACTGGCAGCCTTCCTCGAGCGGCTCGAAGTTGAACTTGTTTTCGGCGCGCTTGACGTTGTAGCGGCCGCGGCGCGTGTAGATGGCGCCGTTGCGGCCGCAGCGGGCCGGCGCGACGCAGTCGAACGTGTCGCCGCCGTTCTCCACGCAGGCGAAGATGTCGTCGACGGCCGCGATGCCGAGCACGTGCCGCGGGCGGTTTTCCGGCATCTCGTCGCAAATCCACGCGCAGGTGTCGCCGATGATCCGCTTCTCGATGGCGCCGCCGATGCCGACGCCGTCGAAGTCGAGCGACGCGATCTGCGACGCCGCGCGGCGGCGCAGGTCTTCGTAGTTCGCGCCCTGCACCACGCCGTAGAGCGCCTGATACGGCTTGCCGACGCGTTCCTCGGTCAGCCGCTTGTGCTCGGCGACGCAGCGCTGCGCCCAGCGGTACGTGCGCTCGATCGATTCCTCCTGGTAGCCGCGCGTGTTCATCAGCGTCGTCAGCTCGTCGAACGCGAACATGATGTCGGCGCCGATCTTGTGCTGGATGCCCATCGAGATCTCGGCGGAGAAGCGGTGCATCGAGCCGTTGAGCGGCGACTTGAACGTCACGCCGTCCTCATCGACGAACGCGAGTCGTTCCTTGCCGTCGGCGATGACGTCGTCGGACTTCATGCCGGTGACGTCCATCGCGAGCGTCTTCTTGAAGCCGGCGCCGAGCGACAGCACCTGGAAGCCGCCGGAGTCGGTGAACGTCGGGCCGTCCCAGTTCATGAACTTGGCGAGGCCGCCGGCGGCGTCGAGGACATCCTCGCCGGGCCGCTCGAACAGGTGGAACGCGTTCGACAGCAGGCACTGCGCGCCGAGGTCCTTCATCGACTCGGGCAGCACGGCCTTCATCGCGGCCTGCGTGGCGACCGGCACGAACGCCGGCGTCCTGATGTCGCCGTGCGGTGTGTGGATGACGCCGGTGCGCCCGTAGCGCGCGCCGTCGCGTCCGAGGCCGTCGGCCCGGCTTTCCAGTCGCGTCTTCTGCTCGAAATAGAACTGCGAACGATCCCCCGGCTTGCCCGGCTCCGCGCCCCGCGGCCTGTCCAGCAGTCCCCACGGCACCCCGTGCGCCGCCGTTCCGTTCACATTGGCGCCGCCAGTCGCGCCGTCCGTCACGCCATTCTCCTGCGTCGATTCATCCATTTCAGTCATGCCCACCACTCTATTAGTCGACCACGATTGGGCCCGTTTGCCTATTTGCATGGCATAAGAGGAGGGGCAGGCTCCCTGGAAGGGAGCTGCCGAGCGTAGCGAGGCTGAGGGTCGACCGCCGACGCTGCCGAAGGCAGCGAGCGCGCGCCGGGATGTTCCCTTGCGCTTCGAAAGTCGACCCCTCGCTTCGCGGCTGTGCCGCTCAGCGATCCCCTTCCAGGGGATCCATTCCGCTCGTCATCGGGGAAGAAGACCCGTGCGACACGCCGACATTCTCGTCTTTCTTGCACATCTGGGAGGGAGGGTGTAATTTATTCACTTGTCTGCGAGTGTGGCGGAATGGTAGACGCGCTGTCTTCAGGTGGCAGTGAGTGTATGCTCGTGGGGGTTCAACTCCCCCCACTCGCACCAGACAAGGCCGGAACCGGGAAATCGGTTCCGGTTTTCTGTTTTCCGGGGATTTTCAAGGGGTTCCGGAGGTCTCCAGAGGTCCATGGAAACGCCGCATGTCGTCGTGACATGCCCGCAAAGCGTGCCGACATTGGACATGAGTGCCACCCTATGTGTCATGGCCAGCTCACATACCAGGCCGTCCACGACGGCGGCAACGGACCACGACCGGCAGCGTGCGCGCGGCGCCGGCAGCCGGGAGGCGCGATGATCGAATTCCGCCATGTCATCAAGCGCTACGACGACTCGCCGGTCCTCAACGACGTGTCGCTGGAAGTGAAGGACGGGGAATTCTTCGTGCTCGTCGGCCCCAGTGGCGGCGGCAAGACAACAATGCTCAAGATGGTCAATCGCCTTGTCGAGCCCGACGACGGCGCGGTCCTCGTCGACGGGCAGGACATCGCCGGACAGGACATGCGCCGGCTGAGACTGTCCATCGGCTACGTGCTCCAGCAGGGCGCGCTGTTTCCGAATCTCACCGTCGCGCAGAACGCGGCGCTGATTCCAGAACTCAACGGCTGGGCGCCCGACAAGCGGACCGCCCGCGTGCGCGACCTGCTGCGGCAGGTCGACCTCGATCCAGACGACTACATGGACCGGCTGCCCGAGCAGCTGTCGGGCGGCGAACAGCAGCGCGTCGGCATCGTGCGCGCACTGGCGGCCAATCCGCGCATCGTGCTGATGGACGAGCCGTTCAGCGCGCTCGATCCGATCGTGCGTGCCCAGCTGCAGGACCTGATCAAGCGCCTGCAGCACGGCACCGGCACGACAGTGCTGTTCGTCACGCACGACATCGACGAGGCACTGCTGCTCGCCGACCGCATCGCCGTCATCCATGACGGCAGCATTGCACAGGTCGGCAGTCCGGCCCAGGTGACCGACGCCCCGGCCGACGGCTTCGTCAGGGAATTCTTCGCACACCGCGCCACCGATCACGCTGCCGACCGCGCCACCGACCACGCCACCAAGCACGCCGTCGACCATGCAGCCGGGCACGCCGGTCGTACCGGCCGGACTTCGCAAGACACCGGGCCGGCAGCCAGGCGCCGACCCGATCACAGGGGGCGCCTATGACTTCGCTGATCACTACGTGGCATGACCGCTGGGGCGACTGGGGCACCGCGCTGCTGCAGCACCTGCAGGTCTCGTTGCTGTCGCTGCTGATCGCGATCGTCATCGCGGTGCCGCTCGGCATCGCCATCCAGCGCCGCCGCAAGCTCGCCTCCGGCGTCCTGCAGGTCACCGGCATCATCCAGACCATCCCGTCGCTGGCGCTGCTTGGCCTGCTCATCCCCATCATGGGCATCGGCACCGGTCCGGCCGTCACCGCGTTGACGGCGTATGCGCTGTTCCCGATCATGCAGGCGACGGTCACCGCGCTGGACGGCATCGACCCCCGAGCTCGTCGAGGCCGGCACCGCGTTCGGCATGACGCGCTGGCAACGGCTGCGCAAGTACGAGTTGCCGATCGCGATGCCGGTCATCGTCTCCGGCGTGCGCACCAGCGCGGTCATGATCATCGGCACGGCGACGCTGGCCGCGCTGATTGGCGCCGGCGGCCTGGGCTCGTTCATCCTGCTCGGCATCGACCGCAACAACAATGACCTGATCCTGATCAGCGCGATCTCGTCGGCCGTGCTCGCGCTGCTGTTCAACTGGGGCATCGGCTGGCTCGAGCATCGTTCCCTGCGCACGATGCTCGCGGCGCTCGTGGCGCTCGTCGTCGCGCTGACCGGATCGTTCGTGCCGCAGATGGTCGCCAGCTGGCAGCACCGCGAGACGATCGTCATCGCCGGCAAGCTTGGCCCCGAGCCCGAGATCCTGATGAACATGTACGCGCAGCTCATCGAGCACGACACCGACCTCGCCACCGAAGTCAAGCCCAACTTCGGCAAGACGACGTTCGTCTACGAAGCGCTCAAGCGCGGCGACGTGGACATTTATCCCGAATTCACCGGCACGATCACCGAAAGCCTGCTCGAGACCGCGCCCGAACGCTCCACCGATCCGGCCACCGTCTACCAGCAGGCCCGCGACGGCATTCTCGCCCAGGACGACCTCGTGCTGCTGAAGCCGATGGCGTTCCAGGACACCTACGCCGTCGCCGTCACGAAGGACTACGCCCAGCAGTACGGCCTGTCGACAATCAGCGACCTCGCGAAAGTCCAGGACAGCGCCGTCGCCGGCTTCACGCTCGAGTTCAACGACCGCGACGACGGCGGCCGCGGCCTCAAGTCGCTCTACGGACTCGACCTGACCGTCAAGACGATGGAGCCGTCGCTGCGCTACCAGGCCATCGCCGAAGGTGACGTGCAGATCGTCGACGCCTACTCCACCGACGCCGAGATCAGCCAGTACGGCCTGACCGTGCTCGAGGACGACAAGCAGCTCTTCCCGCCCTATCAGGGAGCGCCGCTGATGAAGGAATCGCTCCTCAAGGAGCACCCCGAGCTCGAGGCCACGCTCAACAAGCTCGCCGGCAAGATCACCGACGACGAGATGAGCCGGATGAACTACGAGGTCAAGGTGGAAGGCAAGGCCGCCGCCGACGTCGCCCGCGACTACCTGACCCAGGCCGGCCTGCTCGGCTGACGGCCGCCGGCATCCCACAGGCCGTCAGGCCGTTGCCAGCGTGTGCGAGATGGGACTCGAACCCACACGCACCAGTCATTCCCGCGCACCGTCGTCGCCGGCCCGTTCGCGGGCGCGGTAGTCGCGCGGCGTGCAGCCCATGCGACGGCGGAAGACGTAGCTGAAATAGGACGGCGACGCGAAGCCGCACTCGCGGGCGATCTCGCCGATCGACATCGCGCTGTCGCCGAGCAGCCGCCGCCCGCGCGCAATGCGGTAGTCGGTCACGTAATCGTTCGGCGTGCGGCCGGCGTGCGTGCGGAACAGCTCGCAGCACTCGCTGCGGCCGACGGCGCCGGCGCGCGCGATCGCGTCGAGCGACAGCCGCCCGGCGACATGTTCGCGGACGAACGCCACCATGTTGAGGAACGATTCGCGCGACCTTCCCCTGACCTCGGCATCAACCGCGGCCGCCTGGCCAATCGTCGCGCCGTCCGCGCCACCGGATCCGGCCCCGCTCCCGTCGGCCTCCGGCCTCTTCTCCATCCGTTCCAGTCCCAGCAGGCACAGCCTCGCCGCCTGCGACACGGCCCGCAGCAGGTCCAGCGACGCCTCCGCGTCTCCGCTCGCGTCCGTTGCACCGGCCGCGCCACTGGCATCGTCCACACCACCCACGTCATCCGCGCCACCGGCATCGCCCACGCCACCCGCACCGCCGGCATTCGTTCCGGCGTTCGCACCCGCGCCACGCCGCGCACCCGCCAGCGTCGCCTCGAACTCGTCGATGCCGAACAGCAGCCGCCGGTCCTCCTCGTCGTCGGCGGTCAGCAGGACGAAATCGGCGCGGTCGTCGCCGTCATGCTCGCGCATCGCCCGCTCGAGCTGCGGGTGCATCGCGCCGAACAGCGCCGGATCGATGACCGCGGACACGAACTGCGCTTCCTCGCCGTCGTCGGAGAACAGGTAGTGCAGCCGCCGCGAATTGATGACGATGCCCTCGCCCGCGCCAAGCACCCGCACTTCCCCGTTGACGAAGACACTGGTCCGGCCGCCGACGACATGGATGAACTCGAGGTCCCGATGCCAGTGGCACGCCATGTGGTAGCCGTACCGGCTCAGCCGGTCGCGCCTCGCATAGAGCGCCAGGCCGGGCACGTTGTAGTGCGGCCGTTCCGACCGGTCCGAAAAGACCGTCAGCGGATTCTTCGGGGAAACATTCGAGGGGGCATTCACAAGCACATCGTCGTTTGACACGATTTTGATAATACGCCATTCGATTTCCATAGAATTCCGTGCCGGCCATGCGTGGCGAATCGTACTATTTATCAGTGTTCACCGATTCACGCCAGCGCACACCGCAGTGCATGAAGTTTGCCGATTTCAACACTGCCGCCAACGAAACGAACAGCCGTCATTGTCGACGGCGAGCGCCGGCCAGCCCGCGTGGACGCGACACACGAATACGAGGAGGTATCACGATGAGGAAAGTTCTGTGCTCGCCGGGAAGCTACATTCAGCAGGAAGGCGCGCTCGCGTCGCTCGCGGACGAATATCGCGAGCTCGGCGAGAAGGGCGCATACCTGATCGTCGACGGATTCATCGACAAGATGTACCACGACGAGATCGTTTCCAGCTTTGACGAATCCAATACGCCGTACCATTACGAAGTCTTCGGCGGCGAATGCTCGATGACGGAAGTCGACCGCCACCGCGCGCTGCTCGGCGACTGCGACGCCGTCATCGGCATCGGCGGCGGCAAGACGCTCGACACGACGAAGGCCGTCGCCTACTACGCCGGCCTGCCGGTCATCATCTCGCCGACGGCCGCGTCCTCCGACGCGCCGTGCTCGCGACTGTCGGTGCTGTACACCGACGACGGCCAGTTCGACCGCTACCTGCCGCTGCCGGCGAATCCGAACAAGGTCATCATGGACACCGCGATCATCGCGAAGGCGCCCGCCCGCTTCCTCGTCGCCGGCCTCGGCGACGCGTACGCCACCTACTACGAGGCGCTCGCCTGCGTGAAGTCGAACGCGATCACGATGACCGGCGGCCACGCCACGAACGCCGCCCAGGCGATGGCGAAGCTGTGCCACGACCTGTTGATCGAGGACGGCGTCAAGGCGCTCGCCGCCGTCAGGCAGGGTCTGCGCACCGCGTCGGTCGAGCAGATCGTCGAGGCGAACACGCTGCTCAGCGGCATCGGCTTCGAGTCGTGCGGCCTCGCGGCGGCGCACGCCATCCACAACGGCCTGACGGTGCTCGAGGGCACGCACGCATACCTGCACGGCGAGAAGGTCGCGTACGGCACGCTCGCCCAGTTCGTGCTCGAGGACCGCCCGACCGCCGACTTCGAGGAAGCGTACCGCTTCTTCCGCGCCGTCGGCCTGCCGACCACGCTCGCCGGCATCGGCATCGAGGACGCGACCGACGAGGACCTGCTCAAGGTCGGCGAGCTCGCCTGCGCCCCCGACGACACGATGGGCAACATGCCGTTCGAGGTCACCCCGGCCGACGTCGCCGCCGCCCTGCGCACCGTCAACGAGCTCGACGCCGTCATCAAGTAAGGCATCGGTCACGATTCACCCGTACGGAGCGCCTCCTCGCTCCGTTACGCACATGGTTCCGCGGCGCGGCCGCGGACGAGCCACATCCCTCGACCCGTCCGCGCCGCCGGATCATGCCTCACACGCTTTCCTGTTCGACCCGAAGGGAGATGACCGCATCAACTGCAAGCATCACCGACGCAATGACGACGGCAGTCAGGCCAGCATGTGCGGTTGCATGCCCTCCCGACTGCCGTCGTCATGTCCTTGACGCCCAATCCTCTTGGATCATGGACTTAGCCCTTATCCGGTGGTCCTAAAACGGCTTCTTTCCGATAATGGTTTCCAGCGATTATCGGCGATGACACGTACGGGAGCCCCAAAACACGTTCCTACCGATAACGCTCATCAACAAATATCCCGGACGCCATTTTCGGCGCCACGAAAACACGCTGAAAACACGCTCCCGTGGATAACAGACCATGGCGATCATTCTCAAGTCCGTACTGCAGTCGACTCAGGAGCATTGACACTCTACTCGGCAACACGGCAATGAACACGGCAACATTGACGAAAACACGGCAAAAAACACGGCAACATTGACAAAAACATAGGAAACACGGCAAAAAACACGGCAACATTGACGCGGACTCTGTCAATGTTGCCGTGTTCGCGTCAATGTTGCCGTGTTCACGAAAATCTTTCGATGACAATCAATCCCTTTCGAATCGACTCGAACCTATCGGCACCATCACCGAATTCGCTACCTTTGCATGTCACGACCCCGAGCCGCCAGCTCGGGGTCGTGACATGTTGGTCGGCTATCAGTCGTCCAGCGCCTCGGCGAGCCTGCCGACGGGTTCGTAGCCGGCGGGCTTCGTGCGGTGGTATTCGACGAGGTTGGCGTCGCGGGCTGCCTTCAGGGCGGCCTCGAACGCGTGATCACTGACTGTCGCGTCATCGCCGGCAGCGACAGCGGCAGCAGTGCCGGTGGCACCGGCCACGTAGCGCTCGGCGTACACGCGAATCTCGCGCTTCGTCAGCCTCGGGAATCGGTCGCCCATCTTGCCTTCGTACTGTTCGCCATCGGCGGCCGCCAGCTTCGCCTCGGCCGCGAGCGCCTCGACGATCCCGGCTTCCAGCACATCCTCCACGCCCAGTCGGGCGGCGATGTTGTCGGCTTCGGCCATGTCGTCGGCAATCTCGGCAGCGGCGGACTCGGTAATCACGGACCCGACAGCGCCGGCGTCGGCGGACTCGGTCGCGGTCTCGGAAGAGACTTCGGCGCCCTCGGTTGCTGCCGTTTCGGTCACGGTCTTGGACGCGGCTGCGACAGCGTCATCGGCCGCCTCGGCAGCGTTCTCGCCGTCGGCCTCGCCGAACGACCCCATCGCCCCGCTGAACACGTTGCCGCTCGCCTCGTCCCACGGCTGCTCGACAAGCTCCATCAGCTCGTCGAGCTCGCCGCGCACGCCGTATGCCGCCATCTCCTGCTGCAGGTCGCCGAGCGTGTAATACTGGCCGCCGAACTCGACGGCGCGCAGCTCCTCGCGCTCGCGCGCCTTCTGCCGCTTCTTCGCGATCGCCCGCTGCTTCGTCTTCGAAATTCGCCGTTTCGCCATGATGAACGATTCTCCCTCTCTCTACGCTTCCCGTTTCCAAACGTCTATCCACCTTACCAATCGCCGCCAATCTCCCCATGCCAGGCCCTCGCGGATATACTCGACGGAAGCAGGAAGGAGGCGCCGATCCATGACGGACATCATGACGCCCGAGGATCGCAGCCGACTCATGGCGACGATCAAGAGCCGCAACACGAAGCCGGAAGTGTTCGTGCGTCACCTGCTGTGGCATGCCGGCTACCGCTACGGGCTCAAGTCGCGGCTGCCCGGTCATCCCGACCTCTACCTGCGCAAGTACCACACGGCCATCTTCGTCAACGGCTGCTTCTGGCATCGGCATCCCGGCTGCAAGATGGCGACCAGCCCGAAAAGCAACGTCGAGTTCTGGACGGCGAAATTCACCGCGAACACCGCCCGCGACCGCCGCGTACACGACGAGCTGCGCAACGAGCATCATGTCCGCGTCATCGTCATCTGGGAATGCACGATCCGTCGCGCCATGCGCCGCACCGACACCGAATCCGCCTCCGCCCTCCTCGCTTCCCTCGAGGATTTCCTGACAAACCCCGATTCCACCGGCGACTACCTCGAGCTCTGATCTGGAGGGCACTCTCTCCCCGGAGGGAATCCCTTTACCCTCTGCACAACCCCGTTTCCGGCCGGCCGGCATGTTCGCAATCTCCGTGCCAATGCCAGTTGGTGCCCTTGGCTGCAAACATTGTTGTGCCACATTTCCTTTGTATTCATTCCAAAAACGTCGCCGCGCTTGCATTGCGCCGATAATCTTGGGATGATTGCAAACAAGACGTGCCGGCGTCTTGGAACGACGGCACGCTCGGGGCTGTTTTAGGTGCTCTGGTAGGCGCTCTGGAACAACCTGTAGCGCTCGGCGATCTCACGCCACGTGGTGACAATGTACGTAGCCGAGTGACCGGCGGAGTCCTGAATAGTCAGACTCCGTTATCGGTGTCAATGGCGATTCGCGTGTAGTCGGTAGCTCCATCGCGATTCGTCATTACCTTGAACGTGCCGCCGTCCTCTTTGAGGACGGCGGCACGTTTTTCGGCGGTGGTGCCATGGCACTCTCCTTCCGATATGCGAAAGCGGCCGACCAGAATAATCCGATCGGCCGCTTTCGACTAGCGTTTTCAACATGTCGCTACACATGTGTCCCGCCATGAAGCATAGTGCGCAGGTATCCTTATGAAGGCTTAGGGCTAGACGCGCCCGCGCTGTAAAGCTTATTCGTTGCTGTCCGGCTTGGAATCGGGCAGCAACTTACGAGGGTTAGACACTCCAAGAGCATCACAAATCTGTAACGCAGTTTTCAGAGTCATATTCTCAACGGGTAACAAACCGCTTTCATATGCTGAAATACGCTGCTGATTGGCGCTGCTGACTTTTTTGGCTAGTTGCTGTTGCGTTAGCCCTTTTTTTAATCTCAGTTCTTTTAGTCCCATAAAAGTCACACTCCCTAATTTTCGTTACGTTCATAGTAGGCGTTTCAGTCATGCGCATAGCTCCAGTTCTCCGGAGAGAATCGGCCTGGAACCGGGCTGCCAGCCTATAGGAAATGCTGGCAGCCGTAATACTGGGCCGATCTTTTTGTTATGGTCAAGCTTTCATTGGATCAGTCATGCCATCAGCTCGCTTTTGTTGTCCGCTAGTTTTGCCCGACGCTGTTCAGCGACGTCGTAAACCCCGCAGGTCGGATACCCAGCCAAACGCCGCGCACTCCCTCC
Organism: Bifidobacterium choloepi; assembly: GCF_010667615.1. GTDB lineage: Bacteria > Actinomycetota > Actinomycetes > Actinomycetales > Bifidobacteriaceae > Bifidobacterium > Bifidobacterium choloepi. The sequence continues at coordinate 1,187,793 of NZ_VYSG01000001.1, forward strand.
TTGGAGGGAGTCGCTGAGCGGCGTAGCCGCGAAGCGGTGGGAGTTCCCCAGGCCAGGCGCGATCCGGCACCAAAATGCGAGGTCCGGCAGCGGCATATCAAGGATGGACGCACAGGATTTTCGTCTCGAAAAAATCCTGTGCGTCACACCTTTCTCGAAGCACCCAGAAAATGTTGGAATTCCACCATTCCCCAATGTTTGCTCTTGTGCGCAACCGCACCAGATTTCCCGGAGACAAAAATCTTGTGCGTCTCCACGCGACATCGAGTCCCTTGAAGCCCATATTGCCGCCGCACGCCGCTCCGCAAGGCAGATAACGATGACCGCGTAGGAGCGATTCAAGTCGCCACTACTCCACCAGCAGCCGCTCCCGCATCTCGTCGCTCAGCGCATACTTGATCGGCCGCGCACCGCTGCGGATCAGCATGCCGGCATCAACCAGCCCTTCAAGTACCCGCACGGCCCGATCTTCGCCGACTCCGAGGGTCTCCCGCGTCTCGGTCCGCGTGATGGTGGCCACCTCCGAGGAATACATCTCCGTCTGCGCCAGCCATTCCAATATCTTGCGCTGCAACGCGGAAATCTCGCCGCCGGCCACCATCTCGTCGAGTACCCCTCGCGAGCGCCGCATCGCCCCGTCGTGCTCCTGAAGCTCGCCGATGAGCGTCTCCTGCGCATCCCGGATCAGCTCAACCATCGTCATGCAGAACAGCGACGCATCGGAACAGTTCAGTGGCTTGGCCGTCTCGTCAAACGCCTTGTAGTACTTCGCCTTCTGCCGCTCGATGGCCGCACTGAGCGACAGCGTCGTCGGCAGCGACAGGTGATCCCTCAGCTGCAGCGCCAGCAGGAACCGGCCGGTTCTGCCGTTGCCGTCGTAGAACGGATGGATCGATTCGAAAATGTAATGGCACAGACACGCCCGCAGCACGATCGGTATGTTGTCGTTCGCCGCCAGCTGCAGCCACTGCGTCAGCAGTACCTGAATCTGCGATTCGGTCGCTGCGCCCTGTCGCACCAGTCGTCCGGCGCCGTCATAGATGCCGGTCGTGCCGCTCCTGAACAGCTCGCCGTCGGGCAGGTCCTTCGCGTCGATTTCGCCTGCCGTCACGCGATCGTACAGCTCGCGGATGCCGGCGAGCGTCGTCGGCATGGCGACCACACCGCGCTCATCCGTCACCTTCACGCCCATTGGCGCCAGCATCTCCGCAGTCTCCTTGGCGACGAGCTCGACATACAGCCGCACGAACTCGACAAGCCTCTTGTGGGACGATTCATCCGCCCGCGCCGCAAACGCCTCGTCGACCTCGCGCCGCGTGGTGTGAATGCCCTCGATGCTGTTTGTCTGCACGATCTCTGCCGCGATGAGTTCGTAGAGCACAAGTCCCTTGCCGCGGGCCGGCACGCCCCGCCACAAGTCGGCGATGACGAGCTCGCGGTCGCGAATGGCGTCCATCTGCGTCTGCAGCTCGCGGAACGCCAGCGCGAACACCTCGTGCCCGTCAAGCTCGACACCCGTGCGGAACGTCGAATAACCATTCAGCCGGTTCAGGTACTCCCGTTCTGCAAACTCCTGCGCCCGCTCGGACGAGTCGGACATATGAAACATCCGCTCGATGCTCGCGTACCCGTCATTCATGAACGATTCTCCCGTCCGCACACCTCGCTAAACCCGGAATCCGATTCTTTCCGGCCACTATATCCGATATCGAACAATGCTATACCGTGTTTTTCAAGAAAACGCGGTATAGCAATCACAAATTCGAGCCCTTGCAATCGCACATACAGACGCACTGAAACACAGCGAGCATGCAGCCGCTCCCGCAAGCCGTCACTTAGTGCGTGTTGAGCGGTCGCCGCTGCGAAGGCTATTTTCCGATCTCGCCTCTGGGGGCGCGCTCGTCGGCGTCGATGCCGAGCATTGTGCACAGTTGCTTATTGCACGCGGCAATGTACTTGACGCTGTTGGTCATGTTGGACACGATTCTTCCCAAGGCCTTGACCTGCTCCTTGGCAGCCTTGTCCCCGCTGGTCGAGTCACGCTTGGCGGCCTGTTCGAGGCTTCGCATGAACGCGAGCATGTCGCGCGCATCGCGCAGTTGGACAGCGACCTGCCTTTGCACATGTACCACGGTCTCGCGATCACGCTGCAACAGCGTTTCCCGACAGAACACGACAAGCTTGGCGCTGGTCTGCAGCACGTAGGCGTCTTGGGCCAGGGCCATGACGGTGCCGAATGCGGTCGCCCCGCCACCGGTCAGGACGCCCAGCAGCGCGCCGCCACCGGCGATGACAGCCACGCCGCCGGCCATGCCCATGCCGCCCGCAGCCAGCGCTCCGCCGCCGACGGCTGCCAGTGAGGCGCTGGTCAGGGCGGCACCCGACAGGCCAGCGACGGAGCTGCCCGCCAATACCGGCGCGATGGCCGGCGCCAATGCGATGCCGCCCGTTCCAAGCGCGGCGACCAGCACTACAGTGCCGCCGATGCCGACGGCCAGACGCCGGTTGGCGCCGGTGATGGCACGCTCCTGCGAGCGGATGGCGTTGTGGTAGAAACTTGGCCGGTCCTTGGTGAAGCCCGACAGCCGGTTGCACACGATGTCCATGCGCTTCAGGTCGAAGCTTGGCGCTTTCTTCTTGCCGTCCTGTCTGTAGGGCCGGAACTGGGAGGCCTCGATGGCCACGAGTTCGGTCCATTCGTCGCCGGCATGCAGGCAGATGGTGTCGGCAGCCTCGATGAGTTGACGATCGGAATAGATCTCGTATTCCCGGGTGACCTGCTCGACCCAATGGTCGAGCCAGCGTTCCTTGACGGAACGCTCGGTAGCGTCCTTGGTGTGTTCGATGTCGGCGCACATCGCGGCGTGTTCGATGGACACAAGCACATTCATGCCATACCGGTCGAGGGTGAAGAATCCCAGCATGTCTTCGTCATCACCGAACTCGCGGCCGGACGCGACCGCCTTGGTTTCACCGGCATCTCCTGCCTTGTGATGGATGCGCCAGTCGGCGCGGATGGCGAACACGAGTCGAACCATGCCCGGATAGTTGATGCGCAGCAAAAATTCCTTGGCAGAGAATCCCACGAGACCTGCAGACCACCACGCACGCAGCGCAGCATCGGCCAGGTCGATGGTCGTGAACGTGCCCGTGGCGATGGTGACCATGCGGCATACCAGCGGCGTGGAGAACGGCAGCAACGCCCGCCCATCCAGTTTATGCAGGTCACCGGGGCCGTGTATGTCACGGTCCTTGAGTTGCTTGACCAACTGGTGGATGGTGTAGCAGGCGCGCACCAGGCACTCGTTGATCATGACCGGTATCATCTGGCGGCTCAGCTCGCCCGTCAAGCCAATCTCCTGACGCAGATTAAATCTCATTCCCGTACCGTCATCCTTGGTCAGGATCTTGCCGTCGAACAGTTTCCACAGCCAATCGGCAAGCTCGTCGCCGCCATGGGCTCCATCCTTGAAGAACGGCGTGGCGGACAGGTTCTGCAGCAGGGACAGCAGTGGTCCGGGCACTCCCATGCCCGCGCCCGGCGTGGAACTTGATCCGGCCATGTCACTGGCCATGTGGATACCCCATCTGATCGTGCCCATGAGCACTTTATCCACGAAGGTCTTGCCAATGCGCGTGCCGTCGGGCAAGGGAGTCACGATGAAATTGCCATTGCCGTCCGCTCCATAGCCGTTGCCGGTGAACTGGCCAAGCAACGAGAACGCCAGACCGGACAGGCCGCAATGATGCGAGAAGTCGCGCAAATGATGCTGACGGCCGCCTCCGAACAAGTTAGTAACCTGATCACCGATAAACGGCGCCGACTCCTCTAGCGAATGGATGGCATCCTGCAGGCTCTTCCCCTTGAATTCGGGGTTAAGTTTTGCGACCCTGATGACGAACTGGTTGATCTGCTCCGACCCCCATTTGTCCGCGCGCCCCAGGTCGATCTTTCCTATGAACGAATCGATCACGCCCGACAGAACGCCACAGCCCGCAGCCAGAAGATAATCGATACGATCCCCCGAGAAGACACCCTCCTCGTCACTGTCCTCCTCTATCCATTCCACGCGCACGCCGTCATCGAACGGCAAACTACGCTCGTCGAACTCCTTGTCGCGGCCCGGATCGACAGGACGCAGTTCGGTGGCGTACTCGACCTTGACGTTGACATAGCGCTGGCCGGGCCAGCTTTGGAGTTCTTGCGACGGCATGTGCGGACCTCCTCGTTCGCGGACGCATTAGGCCTCACTATAGGCGAGCCCGAACTAGACACCATCCATACTGGACACTTCCCACGCATCCGTCAACGACTTGACAGCGCACCGATTGACCATCACGAGGAACAGCACGATTCCACCGATTGCAGCCGCCTTCGGCAACCGATTGGCAACGCGAGCAGACCAGATCAGCCTGTCGAACAGGGAATTGCAAGTGATTCGAGACCAAAATCCAAGGCCAGCCACGGTCATAGCGGGAGTGGACGCATCCGATTCTCGGCCCAAAACCAATCGGATGCGTCGCCCCTTTCCCACGACACCACGAAAACGTTGGAATCCCACCATTTCTTGATGTTTACTTTTGTGCGAAAACGCATCCGCTTTTTGGAGACAAAAAGTGGATGCATCCCCACGCGGTATGAAAGCACGAGCTGACAACAGCTCTCACTCAGCATTCCTTCTCGCTAACTTTCCATAACTTTCTTTTTCCCTGTTCTCCCTCTCCTCGTTTCTCTAGGTTTGGCTGAATTGCAACGTTTTTACTTCACTCACTCCTGATGAAGTAACTTTCTTCAACTTTCCTTCAGTCCTTTTTCTCAATCGCTAGAAAATCAGTTTTTACTCAATCGCATAATCGCAGACATCACATTGCGCCCCTCATACATGAAGCTGCCACATTCTAACTTTCCTTAACTTTCCTTCCAGTCAATTCATCACAGCTATCGGACTATCTCCCTAATCCGCCATCCTTGGAATATCAACGATTCAACCTCAACACTTTCAGTACAATCTAACTTTCCTTAACTTTCCTCTGAGGCATAATGCTGATATGGAAAACCTGACGCTATTAGTTCACGAGCTCCGCAAAAACCCGGCAGAGACCGAATGGTTGGAATTCAAACACAATAAATATACGCCGGAGATGATCGGGGAAGACATCAGTGCCCTGGCCAATAGCGCCGCTCTTGCCGGCAGACCATTCGCCTATCTGGTATGGGGCGTCGATGACGCCACGCACGACATTGTCGGCACCACTAATGAATGGTATGCGATGCGCCGCGGCAAGCAGGAAATTGAAAATTGGGTGCGCACTCAGCTATCAGGCAATACCGAGCTTGATTTTCTCCGAACCGAAATCGACGAAAATCGGCATGTCTTGCTCTTGAAAATCGGCAGCGCAGTAAATCGTCCAGTATCGTTCGGCAAAACGGAATACATTCGCGTTGGTAGCTACACCAAAAAACTACACGATGTGCCATCAAAACAAACCGCTCTGTGGGATCGTCTCCGAGCAAGTCGTTTCGAAAATGGTGTCGCTAAGAACGATTTATCTGTAACCGACATCCTCTCGTTACTCGATTCACAATCCTGCTTCGATCGCCTCAACCGTCCCTATCCTTCGACGTCTCAACTAGTCGTAGATTATTTCGAAGAAGAAGGCGTCGTCATGAGGCAAGACAATGGTCAATATTCGATTTCCAACATGGGAGCGCTTCTCTTCGCCAAAAGGCTCTCCGATTTCCCTCGTTTAGGCCGCAAAACGGTCAGAGTTATTCGATATGAGGGAGACAATAAGATCGGCGCAAGCAAGGAAGAGGAGTACAGTTCCGGTTATGCCGTCGACTTTGACGGACTTATCCAGCTCATCAACGCGATGACGCCATCCCACGAGACTATCGGCATGGCGCTCAGGGAAGAGCATGGCGCCTATCCCGAGCTAGCCATTCGCGAGGTGATCGCTAATGCACTCATCCATCAAGACTTTACTGTGACCGGTGCCGGCCCAATGGTAGAGATTTTTGACCACCGAATGGAAATCACCAGTCCCGGTACGCTCATGGTTGATCAGATGCGCATAATCGACGCGCCTCCACAATCACGCAACGAAGACACTGCAGCCCTGATGCGTCGAATGAAAATATGTGAGGAACGCGGTACCGGGTGGGACAAGATTGCCATGTCATGCGAACACATGGAATTGCCATCGCCGCGTATTCGCGGCTATGACACAGGCACTCGCGTCACGCTGTTTTCCGCGCGTCCCTTCTCCCGAATCTCCATGGAGGATCGCGAGTGGGCATGTTACATGCACGCCTGCTTGCGGTATCTCAACGAAGATGAAGAAACGACTTACATGACAAACGCTAGCCTTAGGGAAAGATTCGGCCTGGATAAAAAGGCCCAACCCACCATCTCTAAACTTATCAAGCATGCCGTGGAAAGAGGACTCATCAAACCACTTGATCCCAGCACGGCGCCCCGGTACATGAAATACGTTCCGAATTGGGCATAGTCACGAATCTGGCAGTCTGTGGCATCTAAAAGTTGCCACAGCTCCAGAATAGATGATTGGTTCTCATGCTATTGCATGGGAACCAATTGGGCCCGCGTTCTCCTACTCCACCAGTTCCATGTACTTCGCCAGCACCGACGGAATCGTGATCTTGCTGCCGAGCGTCGAGGTATAGGAAACCAGACCGGCCGAGTAGCCCCAGAACTCCACGACATCATCCTCGAGGAACCGCGCGTTGCTGTCGGTGGCGAAGCTTACGTAGATAACGTCGTCGCTCGTCCAACGGCCGGAGCTGCTCTGCGAGACGCCAATGCGGTACTGCGTCTCGGAATCGCCCTCGATGACCTGCTTGATCTCTCCCCTGAAATGGACAATCTCGCCGGTGTGTGAGTCGGGATTTCTTGCGAGATCGTCATACGTCGCACCCGTCACCTTCGACTTGAACGTCGCTTCCGACATCGGCACGGTGACGGTGAACTTGGCAGTACAGCCTTCATAACTGACCGTCACCTCCGACGTCTTGCCTTCCTCGAGCGTGACCGGCGTGACGACCTTGAAGTCGTAGACTTGCTTGCTCGTGCCGTCGTCGTACTGCGCCCGGACGGCAATTCCGTCGGTATCGGTATCGATCGTCGCGCCAGCCTCCGTCGTACCGGCGTAGCTGACGGTAATGCTGACCAGTTGCGGCTCGGCGACGACTTCTTCTTCCTCTTCGTCGGTTTCTTCGCCGGTCGCCGGAGCTTCGGGCTCAAACGATTCCTGCGCCCCAGCGACCGCGAAGCCTTCCACCGGCTCCCGATTCACGACCGTCGTCACACCGACGGCGACAAGTGCAACGGCCACGATAATTGCGATTAGATGCCATACCTGTAACGGCAACTGCTTCGTGACGACCTCGCCGACAACCTTCAGCGGATTGCGCTTCGGCTCGTTGCCTACGGGTGGCGTGACATTGCCATATGGATTCGCCGGAGGCATGCCGTTCAGGCTGCCCTGCGACTGTCCATAATCTGACTGTCCCTGCATATTGAACGGCTCCTGCGGAACGCCAGCATTCTCGTTCATCACGTAGTAGTTGTCATTGTTCAGCGGCTCCTGATTCCAATCGCCGTCTCCTTGCGGCGACCCCTGCGGAGCAACGTTGTTCTGAGTCATATTTTCCTTGAAAATAGAAGTGTTTCATTCATCGTGGCAACGCACTTCTCTCACCACATGATGATCAATGACAGTCCACCGGGAGCTATTCCTGCCTTCACATTTCAGACTCTTTTTCATGTCGCATAGATAGGGTCCTCTAATCACTCGTGTCAGCCCCATCGTGCGAACTCCCTCTTTAGAGGGAGTCGGCGAGCGCGAAGCGCGAGCCGGTGGGAGTCCCACGCGTATCCTGGCAACAGCAATCCGCCCAGCCAGACCGCACAAGACAAAGGACTCCATCATGCCGGACAACGCAACAGCCACAGCAACAACAAAGCTCATCGACGTCGTCGGCGCCGCCATCGTCAATCAGCATGGAGAAGTGCTGTGCGGACAGCGCGGACCGGGCAAGTCGCTAGCCGGGTACTGGGAGTTTCCGGGCGGCAAGATCGAGCCCGGCGAGACGCCGGAACAGGCACTCCGCCGCGAAATCGAGGAGGAGTTGCTCTGCGAAGTCACCGTCGGCGAGCGCGTCTGCACCAGCCGATACGCCTACGATTTCGGCACCGTCCAGCTGACGACGTTCATCTGCCGCCTCGTCGACGGCACGCCGCACCTGACCGAACACGAGGAAATTCGCTGGGTCGCGCCGAAGGACATGCCGTCGCTGGACTGGGCTCCCGTCGACCACGAAGCCGTAGAGCGGCTGAGCGCCATGACCTTCTGAACACCGAAGACATCACGGAGAAATCACCCTTCCCCTCTTCGAATATCCGCCACCGCTCCACGCTCCGATCACGTTATCCTGGTTCCAGTTTTGCCGGGCAGATCGGAGGGGACCATGGCAGCGGAGGGAAGCATTCCAGCAAATCGACCCACTACACCCACGGATCCGGCTGCCACCGACGACGCCACCGCCTCCATCCTGCAGGACGTCCTCACCGGCTTCATCACGCCGCAGCCGCAGGCGACCGGCAACTTCGCGCCGGCGCTGATCGCCAACAGCCCGACGACCTCGACGATGGCCGACTCGCTGAGCGAGGAGATCACGCACAGCGACTCGTTCGACATGCCGGTCGCCTTCGTCTCCCCGGGCGCCGTGCAGTCGCTGCTGCAGGACTTCTACGATCACCGCGACGCCGGTGGCCGCACGAGCCGCATCATCACGTCGACGAAAAACTACTTCAACTCGCCCCGCGCCTTCTGGCAGCTGCTGCACCTGCAGAAAGAAACCGGCATCGAAGTTCGCGTGTGGTCGGACAGCAATACTTCGAACGATTCATCCGTCTCATCCCTCACTCCCTCTTCAGCGGGAGCCGGTGAGGCGAAGCCGAGCCGATGGGAGTCGCAGCCAACTTGCAATGCCAGTAATTGGAGCAATGCAAACCGCCAACTCCAAAACTCACCATCAGTTTCACGTGAATCAGATTCGCCATGCCAATATAGGCACGTGAAACACCTCAGAGGTCGAACATCTGTTCTATACTTTTGCTCTGCGATGCACCAATTCCAGGCACTCCACCACAGACATGCCTGGGAATTTTAGTTATCATTCTGAGGTATATTTGTCCCTATGCTAGATCCCATCCTCACCAGCCCCCATGGCGACGAATCCAAAGACGAAGCGTTTGAACTCATTACCAAGCTGCGGAGCACCATGCCCCGTCGTCAACTTGCCGAGGCGCTCAAGGTAGATTCGCAGACAGTCGAGCGGTGGGAGAAAGGCCGGATCAAGTGCAAGGCCGGCTACATCCCCGCGCTGAAAGAACTGTATTACGGCACCACGCACGAGGATGGCACCAACTTTCGAACCATTGATTTGTTCGCCGGCATCGGCGGCATTCGCCGAGGCTTTGCGAGCGCCGGCGGCCACGCCGTCTTCGCGTCCGAATGGAACCAGTACTCCATGCGCACGTACCGAACTAATTACGGTTTCGCCGAGGAAGTTGCCGGCGACATCACCCAAGTCGATGCAGCTGATATTCCCGAATGCGATGTCGTGCTGGCAGGCTTCCCTTGCCAGCCCTTTAGCGTGGCAGGCGTTTCCAAGAAGCGGAGTCTCGGTCGCGAGACCGGTTTTCGTGACAAGACGCAGGGCACGCTGTTCTTCGACGTTGCCCGTATCATCGCCGAGAAACGTCCTGCCGCTTTCCTGCTAGAAAACGTCAAGAATCTGACCTCTCATGACAAGGGACGTACATTTCAAGTCATTCTCGACACTCTTCAAAACGAGCTTGGCTACGAGATTCACTGGAAAGTCATTGACGGCCAGAACTTCGTACCGCAGCATCGAGAGCGCATCTATATTGCCGGCTTCCGCTCCGAGACCGACTTCACGTGGGATGATCTGCAATATCCAAAACGCAAGCCCGTCATCGCCGATATCCTGCACAAAACCGACGGGTCCGAACCCTATCTTCCTTGGGACGGCGACCGCTTCTTCGACTTTGAGCACAATAAGGTGCAGGACAAGTACACGCTGACACCGCGACTCTGGGAATACCTTCAGGAGTACAAAGCCAAGCACGAGGCACTGGGTCACGGCTTTGGATACGGCATTGCCAGGCCGGATGGCGTTTCTCGCACCTTGTCTGCCCGCTACTACAAGGATGGCTCGGAAATCCTGATCGAGCAGGAAGGACAACGACCGCGCCGGCTGACGCCGCGCGAATGCGCCCGCCTCATGGGATATCCCGATGAGTTTCGGATTCCGGTTTCGGATACGCAGGCCTATCGTCAGTTTGGTAATTCAGTGGTCGTCCCCGTCATCTCCGAAGTCGCACGCATTATGCGGCCGCACGTTCTGCGAGTCATGGCCCAAGGTGATGACCAGGTCGATGTTCAGCAAGCCGAGGAATCTGCCGAAGCTATACAGAAGGCTCGCCAGTCCGCTATCGACGGCGCAAGCACCAACTGAACATAGGCGTCACAAGCCATTACTGTCTAGCAAGACCGTCGTTCCCCAGGAGAAATAACCTAGGCAACGGCGGTCTGCTTCTAGGTATCGTGACGGTATGAGCGAAACCCAGGAAAGCAAGGACGCCGAATGGTATGACACGGCGACCATAAACCAAGTCCATGAATTACTGACGAATGCCGGCGCCGAGTCCATCTGGGTGAAGAGGCTAGTGCGCAACAACAATTCCAAACAGCAGGTTTATCTTGGCGGAGACCCATCCGACCTATCATTTTTCCCACTGGGCAAGCCGTCGCTGACGCCCGGCAAATCAAAGAAGAAAACAGCCGGAGGCGACGTCATCCAAATTCCTGTCAACTGGTCCTGGGTGACACCGGAGGGCGAAGCATCCGCACCCAAGACGAAGCTCTGCTTTTATCCACAATATCCCGAGGTGAGGCTCTCCGGTTTTCTCCAAGGATGCCGGACAGCACCAAACGCACTCATGAGCAATACGCAGCGCGGACATGAAGAAGACCGGTGCCTATTTCTTGGAATCGTTCACGACAAACAGCATGAGCCTGATCACGTCGTTGCCTTAGTTACGGGAGCAGACGCGCCAGCCTCCCAATACGTGTTGGCAATGGAGAACTTCACTGGTGGCCGTCTATGTCCGGTGAATTACGAGGCGATGACCAGAGATGACGAATTCTCCACACTCGAGATCGCACTGAAAAGCATTGTCATGCGGCAACTCACACCGTGGCGCCTCAATACCGACGGCTCCTTGGAACGTCCCTATACTGCGCCGAACGCACCGGGTCTCACACTGGAAGCGGAGTTAGGTGTAGGCGAGAACGCCATTCCTGGTCCAGACTTCGACATTTGGGAGCTCAAGGCTGTTAAGCAAACGGCATTGGACAAGCGCCAGAATCATCGCGTCACATTGTTTACGCCACAACCAGACCGCGGGTGGGTCAAGGAACACTCACTCACAGAATTCGTATTGAAATTTGGCCATGTCAATCGGCGCGATGAGAATGGCGAACCCTTGAGCTACTACTTCACAGCCGGGGACTTCCGACGTCCAGACGAAGATAAGCCTAACGCCAAACTCATATTGAAGCTGACGGGCTTCAAGGATGCCCGTCATTTCGATGCGGCAGGCGAGATTGGCTTGTTCACTCCGGATACGAACGAGCTCATCGCCGGATGGTCTTATATGAAGCTGCTCGAGCATTGGCAACGCAAACACAATCGAGCAGCTTATGTTCCCTACGTGCGCACGGATAGCGACGAAGGAACACACATCACCTACGGTCCGCTGGTAACGCTTGGTATATCGACCAGCTTCGGACTATTCCTGCAAGCATTCAACGACGGCAAGATCGTCTTCGACCCGGGCCATAAAATTTCCCGGACCGCCGATGGCAAATGGAAACCTCATGCCCGCAGTCAGTTCCGAATCAATCTAAGTGACATCGCCGCGATCTACCAAACCGTACGTGAAGTCGATATCGATGCGGAGACTACATCGGAAAAGGACGAGTGACTAATGGCAAAATACCACAATTTGTCCATCCCCAGAGTAGACAGCAGGCCCCTTTTACCTAGCGAATATGCATATAATCAACTCGCGTACAGCAACGGGGGTGGAAGGGGGAACTCGTGAGCGACGAAATCGAGCTCATGCCGGAACCCGGCATTCTCATCGAGAGTCTGCGCGACATAGGATATTCCTTCGAAAGCGCCTTGGCCGATATCGTCGATAATTCCATCACCGCTCATGCAAACGATATTCAGATCTATGCCGTCCCGATCGAAGACGACGACGATCCATTCAAAGTCGCCATTATCGATAACGGTGAAGGTCTCGACCGCGCCTCGCTGCTTCAAGCCATGAAACTTGGCAGCACTAATCCGCGCGAAGAGAGAACGATGGAAGACCTTGGACGCTTTGGCCTCGGTCTCAAGACGGCATCGTTCTCACAATGCCGCAAGCTCACAGTGGTGTCCCGCAAGGATAGCGTGACCAGCGCATTTACATGGGATCTCGACGTCGTCGTACGGGAAAATTGCTGGACCGTCATTGAGCGCACAGACTTCGGCAATATTTTCGCCATCGACCAGCTTCCAGAGCAAGGCACGCTGGTCCTTTGGGAAAAAGTGGACCGCTTGACCGGTCAGAACGGATCCGGCAAGGTTGATTACGATCGGGTCGTCTCCGACGCTCGAGGACACCTGTCGCTTGTTTTCCACCGGTTCCTGTCGGGAGAACCCGGACTGGCACGTATTGAAATGTCCCTAAACGGCATCGCCTTGGAACCTATCGACCCGTTCAACACCGGTAATAGTGCAACTCAGGCCTCACCGGAAGAAGTGGTTTGCCCCGGCGTGACATTGCGGTCCTTCACGCTCCCCCACATTTCCGCATATGACGACAAGAACGAATATGACCATTTCGGTCTTCCCGGTGGCTATCTGCGCAATCAAGGCGTATACCTATACCGAGCCAAGCGCCTTATCATCCATGGAACATGGTTCGGCTTAACTAAGAAAACAGCTTTGACCCAGCTCACTCGCGTCAAGATCGATATCGGTAACGACCGGGACGAGGAATGGAAAATTGACGTCAAGAAGGTTTCGGCGCAGTTACCCGAGTCTGTTCGAAAGCGCCTAAGCAACCTCATCCAAACAATCGGCGCCCCTTCCCGTAAGGTCTACCGTCGTCGCGGCACCCGGCTAACAGACCCCAACCGCTATCCCGTCTGGACACGCGCTGTCAACGGAGACAAGACCGTGTACGGCATCAACGCCGACCATCCCATTCTTCAAGCGTTCCGCTCGGAACTAGACCTTGCAGAGCAACACCAATTCGACGCCATTGTCTCCCTTATCAGTTCCATGCTGCCTACGGAGGCCTTGTTCTACGACATCGCGAATGATGCAGATGCCGTTTCTACGAGAACGATGGAAGACGCCGAATTCATTAGCAACACAAGGGTTTTCTTTGCAACGCTGAAACAGTTCCAAACGGAAGACGAGGCGTTGGCAACGCTCAGGAGCATGGAACCTTATAGCAGTCAATGGAGTCGCACCCTGAATGCACTCGGAATCGAGGAACAATGACAATCGATAATGTGAAGCAGTGGATCTACGAATTCGCCGAACAGGATATTGAGAAAAAGCGCAATGAAAATGGCGGCAACGTCTCCCAGGAAGAAATCGCCTCCGCCATTAACAACTGGACTATGGCAGCACGGAACTTTCCACCGCTGGCCGATGATATGCGAAATGTGGACGTACAAAAACTCGCACAGGAAGTGACGGCGAAGTTCCTCGTCGATGAAAAATTCGAACATCGTACGGGCTTCAATTACCGGACCAACGAGTTTAAGCCATGGCTGAATGCCGCACACAGCGAGATCGACTGGACATATTGGAACCGGTACGAAAAGTACCTACGGACACAAAAGATGTGGCGTCGCCAGACCATCTCCACACTTGATATCGATACCAACAACATTCTCGATAGCTTGCCGGATCCTCGCATGGACGAGCCCTTCGACTGCCGTGGTCTCGTAGTAGCGGCCGTGCAGTCAGGCAAGACAGCCAACTACACCGGCCTTATTGCCAAGGCCTCAGATGCCGGATACAAGGTCATCGTCATCATGGCCGGCATATACAACGCATTGCGCGACCAGACTCAGGAACGTCTTGAGGAGGGATTCATCGGCTACGATCAGGTCGACGAACGCTATGTCGGCATCGGCAGGCCGGGTCAACGCCGGCCATTGCTCGGCACATCACGCATCCGGGATTTCAACAAGGCCACGCAGGAAGTCATGCGGGGTATTACTTCTGCACACGTGGAGGACCCCCTTGTCTTCGTCATCAAGAAAAACGCGAGCGTCCTCAAAGAGCTGACACTTTGGCTGGAAACCAACTGCCGGCAAGACCTCCCGTTCCTCCTTATCGACGACGAAGCCGATAACGCTTCCATCAACGTGAAGTACGACAAGGGCAATATTTCAAGGATTAACGGTCAGATCCGACAGATGCTCCAGTTGTTCCCGCGTCACGCCTATGTGGGCTATACAGCTACCCCGTTTGCCAATGTCCTCATTGACTCCAGTGCATCCAACGATCAGGCCGGCGACGACATTTTCCCGCGCAACTTCATCTATACGTTGGAGGCTTCGCCGGAATATTTCGGGGCCACGAAGGTATTCGGTGATATCGACGAGAAGAATCCTCGCTATATCCGCTTTATCATTCCCGATGAGAACGCGAAGAAGCTGCGTAGTGGCGACTGGATGAACGAAATGCCACCGGAAATGGAAGATGCCATCGACACCTTTATCGTTGCCTGCGCAATCAGGATTCTCGATGGGCTGGCAGACGAACACATGACGATGATGATCAATGCGTCGCCGTACACCACTGTCCAGAAATCCATCCGAGCTCTCGTGGAGAACTACCTCAGAGACATCCAAAATGCCATCAAGACCTATGTCGGTCTCCCCGCATCGATGAGCGGCATGATGCTAAGCGCATCCCCGCACCTCAAGCGTTTGAAGAAGGCATGGGAACGGGAATACCGTTCCGTTCGCCCCTATACGTGGGAACAAATCCGGCAGACATTGGTAGAGACGGTCAAACCGATGAGCGTCAAGGAAATCAACTCGCTCTCCTCGGATTCCCTGAACTATCACTCCGCGCCACAGCGCGTCATCGCAATCGGAGGTTATCGCCTGTCGCGAGGGCTCACACTCGAGGGGCTGATGATCTCCTACTACGACCGCAATGCCAGCGCCTATGATTCGCTGATGCAAATGGCGCGATGGTTTGGTTATCGCATGGGATATGAGGAACTCTGCCGCATCTGGATGACGAGGCACTCTGCGGACTGGTACGCCTATGTCACAGATGCTACTAGCGAGTTGATCACCGAGCTGCGGGCAATGCGCCATGCCGATGCCACGCCGGAGCAATACGGCCTGCGCATCAAGAGCAGCCCGGACACTCTCATGATTACCGCTCGCAATAAGATGGGTGCCGGCGAGATCGTCCACGAGACCCTTGTCAGGCTTGATGGTGCCCATGTTGAGACCCGCGTCATACTGCGCGATGCCAACTCGCGCGCAAAGAACGAGCAGCTTACACAGCGCTTGTTCACTGACCTGACCGCTCATCAGTCTTATCCGGATCCCAATTATTCGGGCAACGGCATCTTGGTGCGCAACGTCGATGCCGACATCGTTCGTCGCTTCATTCGCGATTATTGCAACTCTCCCCGCTCGTTCAACACCGAGAAGACGTACATTCTGAGTCACATCGATCAGATGAAGGCATACGGTCGTGACAGCTGGGACATCTTCATCCCGGGCGGCAGTGCCAACGAAACGACTGCCACTATTGACGTGTTCGGAAAACGTCAGTACCGCGAACGTCGCCGCCCCACAGCGGAAATGACCAAAGCCGATTTCTTCATCAGCCATGGCCAGCTTTCGGGCAAGGACATCGAGGTAGTGCCGCTCTCCAAGGAGCAGCGCGAAATGGCCGAGGCTAGGTTCCGGCAGGAGAATGGTGACAAAGATCGGATGCCGAGCTTCTATTACCGCCAAATTCCCGACCGCAATCCCATGTTGGTCGTTCATCCCGTAGCCATTCAGTTCAAGAACGAGGAGGATTACCGGCAGAGCTGGGTTGACGATCCGAGCGTCATCGACAAGAGTCTGTGGCCATCCTTTGACTACTTTGAGGAAGCTATCGGCTGGAGCATTAGTTTCCCTGCAATTGGTATTCCTGCAACAGATACCTACATGTACAACGACGTAATGCTTCGCTCTCTGCGCAACAATATCGAGGACATCGAGGATGAATACGATGAAGATACACCTGACAAATAGACGAAACGCAATGCTACTCGCGATGGCGCACACGTAACCGCACCAATCAGGACCTGACGCAGGAAGCAGAAACCCCATGGCAGATGTAACACCACTCGAACAGTTCGCAGAAGAGCTTTTCCACGAAGTCACCAGCGAAAGCGACAGCAAGGGAATCTGGAAGGAGGAAGCCTTCTTCTGGTACACCACTGACTTGCTCATCGACACCGGTGAAATCAACGATGCCGAATACGCACCGTACGCGTCACTAGACGGACGCGTACGCGTGGACGGATATTGCGGAGATCCGCTTGAAAGCCGCTCCACAGCAGATCCGTCGGAGCCGTTGACGCTTGGCCTCATCATTCTTGATTTTCATCAGGGGAATGACTTGGAGAAGCTGAATGCCCGTGACATGAACTCTCGGTTCCAGCGCCTCATGAGGTTCCTCGAAAAAGCACGCGATACCTCTTGGCGTCGCTCTCTTACGCCTACGGACCCGGCTTTTGGCCTAGCTGAAATGATCAGCACCAGGTGGAACCAGATCTCCAAAATCTCGCTCTACTTGGTGACCAACAAGGAACTCAGCAGTCGTGTTGACGGCAAGAGCGCCGGCCTGTACGAGGGAAAGACGATTGCGTATAGCGTCTGGGATCTGCGCCGTCTTGCCGCACTAGTCTCCGCTTCCGGCGAGAGGGAGCCTCTGGAAGTACGGTTTGACCAGAAACCACTCGAACCGGTGAAGACGCTGCTGGCGAGCGCGCCCGATTCCGACAATGACGTGTATCTTGCCGCCATTCCGGGCGAAGACTTGGCTCGTATCTATGACCGTTGGGGCGCTCGTCTGCTTGAACAAAACGTTCGTGTCTTCCTGCAGGCTCGCAGCAAGGTTAACAAGGGGATTCGCAACACGCTGCTCTATCAGCCTGGCATGTTCTTTTCCTTCAACAACGGCATTACTGCAACTGCCGAGCAGATCGAGACCAAGCAAACTCCCGAGGGGCTCAAGATTCTCGCACTTGACAACCTGCAGATCGTCAATGGCGGACAGACCACCGCATCTATCCATGCCGCTTACCGTGCCGGCAAGGATCTGAGCCAAGTCTTCGTCCAGATGAAGCTGAGCATCATCGAGCCCAAGGAAGCCAAGAGCTTGGTCCCTCTGATTTCCGAGTATGCCAACAGCCAGAATGCCGTTTCCAAGGCCGACCTGTTCTCCAACCATCCCTTCCATACGAAGATCGAAGGATTTTCGCGCCGCATTCTCGCCCCGGCCAAGGAAGGCTCGTTCACCCAGACGAAGTGGTTCTATGAACGTGCTCGTGGCCAGTACAACGATGCACAGGCCTATCTTTCCAGTGCGGAAAAGCGCAAGTTCCTCGAGGAGTATCCGAAGAATCAGCGCTTCGATAAGACACAACTGGCGAAGTACGAAATGTCGTGGACAGATAGGCCCAACTTCGTCAATCGTGGTGCCCAGAAAAACTTTGCCGAGTTTGCCAGAATCGTCGATTCCCAATGGGAAAAGGATGATCTGCAGTTCAACGAGATGTATTTCAAGACGCTCGTGGCCAAGAAGATCGTTTGGGACGCCACCGAACACCAGGTACCGCGGATGGAGTGGTATGAAATCGGCGGTTACCGTGCACAACATGTGGCATTTACTATCGGGCTTTTGGCTCACGCAGCCAAGAGTCAGGGAAAGCAAGTCAATTTCGGTGCTATCTGGCAGAACCAGGGAATCGACGAATCTTTCACCCACGCCATTGAGCAGGCAGCTGACGTCGTCCATGATGTCTTGATGCATCCGGCACCCGGCTATCGGAACATTTCGGAGTGGGCTAAGCAGGAGAAATGCTGGGCACGGATCAAGGAAGCCGATGTCGTCTGGGACTCCGTATGGCTCGCCAAGCTCGTTTCTCCGGAAGAACTGTACCAGGAAAGGCAGCAGAGCCGTCGTCAGCAGCGTGAAGATACCGGTATCGAAAATGTACGCACTGTCGTCAACGCGGGCACCACGTTCTGGAAGGAAGTAGAGAACTGGCTACGTGCAGAAGCCGAAGGCAGCGAGAAAGAACGCAACTGCATCCACCTCGCGGCACAAGGCAAGGTACTCACGGATCACCAGAGCAAAGTCGTACTCGGATGCCTGCAGCGCCTCGAATCTGTTGGGTGCCCATACCGCCTAGACGCCTGAAGTAACAGTGATCATTGGCGATCAGTCGACAACCGAGCAGTAAGTGCGTGTGCTACACTGAGAGTCGCCTAATTTTGTTGATTCCAGTGATTTAGGCAAGTGGTGAACCCGGTCTCGTTTGGGGCCGGGTCTTTCGTTTTTGCGGGGCCCGAACTCGCGTTTGTTTGGTGTCCATACCGCCTAGACGCCTGAAGTAATAGTGGCCGTTGGCAATGAGGTGGGGCTCACGCATCGTGCATGAGCCCCACCTCATTGCCAACGTCGACCATCAGTCGGCAACCGAGTAGTAAGAGATGGAGATATCGGTCTTCTGCACATCAACGTCAGTCCAGAAGGTGAGCTTCACCTTCTCCCCGGGAGCCCATGTGGTGATACCGGCATATTCTTCGGTCTTAATGCCGTCGGAATCGTAGGCGCTTACGCTGAGAGTGATGTCCTTGTACGACAGCTCAGATGTGTTTTCCACTACTGCCTCATACGTGCAGTAATCACTCCACTCATCAGGTGTGCACGAGAATTCGACGTTCGAAAGCAACGATTCCAGCGTCTCCTCAGCATGCTTGCTCTTCGCGGCAGCAGTGCCGTTAGCGACAAGCTCGTTCAGGGTGGACTGATAACCATTGCTCACAGTCAGACCATAGTCCTCCACAAATTCCTTAATGATCGCAGTGCGAGAGTCGTAGGCCTCGGTCCATGCAGTGGAGAAGTCCAACGAATTGAAAGCGTACTCGTCGAGAACATCACGAGAATCGTCAAGAACATTGACGTAGGAAATCGTCTTCTCCTGCAGCTTGCCGTTCTCGAACTGCACGTTCTTCAGCGAGCCGGTATGCGAATACTCGGCATCGATC
This sequence comes from Bifidobacterium choloepi, assembly GCF_010667615.1. Taxonomy (GTDB): domain Bacteria; phylum Actinomycetota; class Actinomycetes; order Actinomycetales; family Bifidobacteriaceae; genus Bifidobacterium; species Bifidobacterium choloepi. The sequence goes on from NZ_VYSG01000001.1 coordinate 1,207,278, forward strand.
AGCGCCTGATAGTACTCACGGCTGGCTTCGTTTCCCTGCTCGGCTAAAGCGAAACGGCTCTCCAGGCCCTTGGAAACAACCTTCATGACTTCCTGATCTGAGTACACCTTGTCTTCGGCGGCCTCGGAACCGCAGGCAGCCATTGTCATGGGAATCAGCAGACCGAGCGAAACGGCCACAATCTTACGAAGAGACTTCAATGTAATCCTTAATGAAAGCTTGTATTGGAAGCGGCTACATCCCCGTGCCGCTTGCCTAGATCTACCTTGACCAAGACCTGCATATTTCGGCAATTACAGCTCATTCACAACTGACGCACAGACAGTTTTGCCAACGCGATGATTCCAACGAGGGCCCATGCCGCAACGGTCTCATCAGCTGAATGATCAATCCGATGGGCATAGCGCAATCGGCAGCTAGCTCTTTCGTCGTACTGCCCTAATTCTCCCTTCGGTTGTCATGTATCCCGAAATTCAAGCGCGGGATACATGACAACCGAAGGAAGAATTATTTCACCAATGTGTAGGACGAAATCGATAGCTTGATGTCCTTCGTATTGGCGTCAGGGGCCACTTGCACCTTAACCTTTTCTCCTGCCTTCATTGAATCAATCGAAACCGTCTTCTCCGTCTTGACGTTGTCAGCATCGTAGAGAGAGGCCGTCAAATACAAGTCGGCAAAAGAATACTGAGTGGAGTTATCGATGACCGCTTCACAATCAGAGTCAAATAATCCCCATGGATCAGTATTCGAATCCTCCTCACTGGGGCACGTGAACTGCACTTTCTCGAGAATGGCAGTCAAGGCCTTCTTGACCTCGTTTGCCTTCGTCACCGTCTTGCCATTGGCAACTAGCTCATCCAACACCTTTTGATCATTGCCACCGAGCTTCAATCCGTAGTCGTTGACGAAATCCTTCAAGAGAACTGTTTTATTGTCATATACGGCATCCCAGTCGGAGTAGAGCTGCAGGTCATCGAATGAATAATGGCTAATTACTTCCTTAGATTCCTCGAGCGTATTGAGGTATGAAATCACTTTTTCCTGTAACTTGCTGTCCTCGAACTTCGCATACCGCAAGCCGGAAATTTTGTCATACTCCACATTGTCACATTCCTCGCACACTTGCTGATCTCCCTTGGGAGCATCATCTTCTCCAGCAGTGAGAGCAAAACGAGCTCGGAGGCCGTCCTCCAGCATCCCGATTACTTCTTCGTTTGTATAGACCTTCTCACTATCGGCAGGTATACTCCCCTGACTACCGCAGCCAGCCACAGCGACCGTCAGCACGGCGCACGCAGCAATCCCTAAAATTTGGCGTACTTTCCCCATGAGTGCCTCTTCTCTGTTCTCGATTTCTTCTCTTCACCCACCGCAATCGCCCTTCACAATTAACGGGGGTATTCATTGGTCATGCTAAACCCGTCACGGCGATAAACACCAATCGGCGCACAGCTGCGGGTGAATAGCAAATTAGACAACCCGCAAAAAGACCGTTCCGGTCGCACTGAAGGAAGCCAGAGGCATTTGACACGAGTTCACGGTCGTGATGCATGTCCATTAGGAGGGACTAAACGAGCCGCCGCTTCTGACCCTCCGCAACAGGAATGCGGATGAATCGTTCACCGGAAACAGTGAGGAAGTGGCCGACTGGCTGACAACGAATTACGGGAGCGGGACGGCGCTCGCCGATGACGATCTGGCGGCGATGACGAGGACGGAGATCGAGGATGGCGGTTACGACGCGATCGCCGCCGCCGTCATTGACGCTGTCCGACGAGGACAGCTCGTCGACGGCGAGCGCCGCCATGCCCTTCGCGTCGGTGACGGCTGGAGCGAGCTGGAGATGATGCTCGACGAGGTCATGGACATGGAGTGGCGAGTGGAGTAACGGCAGCAAGCTACCGGAACGAAAAAGACCGATCGTCAAGGCAGACGAAAAGCCGACGCTCTTGTCAGTCATCTTGCCGCGATGATGGCAGCATCGCGACGTAACGGTATCGGGTGGAGCGCCCCTTGCCGACCTTCTCGATCTCTCCTTCGTCGAGCAGGCGCCTGAGCTCGCGCTCGATCGTCGTTTCGCTGATGTCGGGAAGCTGTTCCCGCAGCTCCCGTTTCGAGAGCGTGCCGACCGTCTGCCGCAGCTGTCGCCGGATGCGCTCGGCCTTGGTCTGCGGCCCGAGCCTGTCTTCCAGCTCCTTGTAGGCATCGAGCATGACCGACAGGAGGTACTGGACGAACGGTGCATAGTCGTTGGCATCCGGCCAGCCGGCGGTACTGGCCGCCAGCGCCTCGTAGTAGGTGTCCTTCGACTGCTCGATCAGATGCTCCAGACTCACGTACTTGCCGACCGTAAAGCCGCTCTGGTACATCAGCAGCAACGTCAGCAGCCGGCTCATGCGCCCGTTGCCGTCATTGAACGGGTGGATGCAGGTGAAATCGAACACGAACATCGAAATCGCCAGCAGCGGGTCGACCGATTCCAGCGCAATGGCTTGTCGGTAGTTCCGGCAGATCTCCTCGACGAGGTCGGGAGTGACCAGTGCGGAAGGCGGCCGGAAACGGACGCGGTTGGCGCCTTGCGGACCGACTTCCATGATGACGTTGTCGGTGTCCTTGAAATGGCCGCCGAATGATAGCGGCGTATGACGGAACAGGTCACGGTGCAGCTGCAGGATCACGTTCGGCGTGACCGGTATATAGTCATGCTGCTCGTGGATGGTATTCAACACGTCGCGGTAGCCGCTGATTTCCTCCTCGTCGCGGTTGTGCGGCGTGGTTTTCTCCGCCATCAGCGCCGCCATGCGCGCGTCCGACGTGCGGATTCCCTCGATGCTGTTGGAGGCGGCAGTGCTCTGCACCTTCGCGACCTCGACCAGTCGGTCCAGCTGGGCACCTTCGCGTTCGGACAGCAGCGATGTGCGGGCCTGCGCGGCGTGAATGGCTGTCAGCAATGCGACGATTCGCGAGGAAAGCACGCTTTCCGCGCGCTGATCGTATGGACGTAACGATTCCATGATTTCCTGCCTCACCACCCGTGTTTTCTGCATCATTCTAGCTGAATATGATGCAGAAAACCGATCCCATGAGGCAGAAAGCATGGCGCTGCCCGCTCGCCCTTTCCTTCATAGCCGTTACAAACCCGAGCTGGCAGCTCGGGTTTGTACCGGCAAAAAGATCAGGTCGACAGGAAGGGAAGAGGGAAGGAAGAGACCGGAAAATCGTTTACAAGCAAGGCAGAATGTGCGAGACTGGCCGGAAGCGGCGGGAATCGTCCTGATCATCAGGAAACGGAGAGCCGCGAGAATCGTGCGAAAGGAAACCAACGATGACGTACTACGGCGCGCCGACGCCCGCGATGAACGGCGGCTGGAGCCCGCTGCCGCCGAACGCACAGCTGCCGACCAACCGGTCGCTGCTCAAGTTCGTGCTGCTGTCGATCGTGACGCTGGGCATTTACGGCATCTACGTCATGACGGTCATCTCGACGAACATCAACACGATCGCGAGCCGCTACGACAACCGCAAGACGATGAACTATTGCCTCGTCTACTTCATCTTTTCCTGGCTGACATTCGGCATCCTGCCGCTGGTGTAGGGCCACAACCTGTGTTCGCGGATCCGCGACGAGCTGCGGCGCCGCGGCATTCCATACGTCTTCGGTCCCAGCGACTTCTGGCTGTGGGACGTGCTCGGCTCGCTCATCATCGTCGGCCCGTTCATCTGGACCTACCGCCTGTTCAAGGCCATGAACATGCTGTGCGCGAGCTACGACGCGTACGGGTGCTGATGACAGTCTGACCGCTTCTTTCTCTTCTCGAACCTCTCCCTGCCGCTTCTCTGGACGTCACAGCCGGTTGCCATCGACGGTGTGGTCGAAGAGGCTGCCCCGACCGTCGTCGTCCGATTCCTTCACCTCCGCACGCAACTCGTCCACGAGAGACGCCAGCATCTCCACGAGCGGAGGAATGTCGCGGCGCACGGTTTCATAGACCACCGCGAACAGGACGCCTTCGTAATCGTGCACGATGCGGTTGCGCAGTCCACGCAGCCCGACCCACGGCACCTCGGGATGCCGACCGGCGTATTCGGCGGACACCTTGCTGGCCTGTTCGCCGGCCGTTTCCAACGCCTTCGCTATGGCATACTGGCGCATCTGGTCGTCGAGGAATTCTTCCAGCGACAAGTCGCCCAGGAATTCCACGGCCTGTTCGAGATGATGCTGCACCTGCCGGAGCAGCGAGAGATCCCTTTCGACGTCGTTCATCGCGCATCGCCGTCGTCGGGCAGGATCCTGATCAGCGGCCCCTTGGCGACGCTGCGGATGAAGAGGTCCTGCAGCTCGCGTTCGTAGGGATCGGTCTTGGGAATCTCGAGGTAACTTTTCCTGACGAGATCGATCTCGCGGTGCAGGACGGCGCGCAGGTCGGCGCGGAAGGCTTCGGTTTCCCTCCAGTCGCGCGAATCGTCCATCTCGTAGATCAAGTCAACATCGGACGTTTCCGTCGCCGTTCCCTTCGCCATCGAACCGAACAGGTAGAGGGCGGTGACGCCGTGCTGGCGCGCGAGCGGCTTCGACGCGGCCACGATGTTCCTGATGGCCGGCAGCGCCGCCGTCGGCGGCATGATCGCAGTCGTCACGATTCGCCCCAATCTTTCTTTCTTACATTTTCAATCTTACGTGTAAGAAAGAAAATGCAAGATTGAAAAATTGGCTTTATTAAGCCCATCAGTTCCACCTCGTCATGGCACCGTCCCGTGGTCCGGCCACAGGATGGTGCCATGATAAAAGAGAAGCCAGAGTCACGACTATTATAGTCGTGACTATAATAGTCGTAACTCTGTTAGGCAGAACGGAGGCGAAAGGAGACGGCATGGCGGACAATCGGTTTGTGGGACGCGAGCGCGAGCTGGCGATGCTGGACGAGCGGTACGGGCGCGACGACCAGCAGACGATCGTCGTCTACGGACGCCGGCGCGTGGGCAAGACGTCGCTGATCCGCCGGTTCAGCCAGGATAAGCCGACACTGTGGTTCACGGCGAGCGAGCGCAGTGACGAGAACAACCGGCGCGAACTGGCGCTGGCGACGGCACGGTTCTTTGGCGAGCCGGATCCGATCGGTGCCCCTCCGGCATGGCTGGACCTGCTGCGCTACATTGCCGAGAAGGGCAGGAGCTTCGGCAAGTTCATCTTCGTCTTCGACGAATTCCCATATGCCGCACAGGCCGAGCCGTCCCTGCCGTCGGCCATGCAGATCGTCCTCGATCACGATTTCGCCGAAGCCGGCGTCTTCACGATCCTGTGCGGGAGCAACCAGGGTTTCATGGAGAGCGAGGTGCTCGGATCGTCGAGTCCGCTGTTCGGCCGCCGCACGGCGCAGATCAAGCTCAAGCCGCTGCCGATGGCGGAAGCCATCGAATTGATGCCGTCCAACGCCGCATGGCAGGAACGATTCGAGTATTACGCGGCCCTTGGCGGCACGCCGTATTATCTGCGCCAGCTCGCGGAGGGCGAATCGTTCGCGGGAAACATGACGGCACTGTGCTTCGACGAGCTCGGCCCGCTGTTCGACGAGCCGGCCATGCTGCTGCGCGAGGAACTGCGCGAGCCGAATGTCTATCGCAGCGTGCTGGAAGCAATCGCGCATGGCGAGACGAAGGCGAAGGGCATCGCCGAACGTGCCGGCATCGCCGCCACCAGCCTGCAGTTTTATCTCAAGACGCTCGAGGAGCTTGGCCTGGCGCGCCGCGACCTGCCATTCGGAGACCGGTCGGCGAAGTCGAAAAAGAGCCAGTATTACATCACCGAGCCGTTCTTCGCGTACTGGTTCCGGTTCGTCGCACCGTCGATCGGCGCGATCGAGCGCGGCGACGGCGACGCGGCAGCGCAGCTGGGTACGGAAGGCGAGGTCTTCGACACGTACGTCGGCCAGCAGTTCGAGGGCATCTGCCAGCAATGGATGCTGACGGAACGTCGCGCCGGGCGACTCGACATCCTGCCGTCGCAGGTCGGCAAGTGGTGGGGGAACGATCCGGCCCTCCGCGAGCAAGCCGATATCGACCTGATCATCGAAGACGACATCAATGGCAAGATGATCTTCGGCGAGTGCAAGTGGCGCAACTCGCTGAACGCCACCGAAGCCGCCGACCTGCTGCGGCACCGAGCCGAACTGATCGACGGTCCGACAGACCGGCAGTTCTACCTGTTCACCAAGTGCGAAGTCCCGTCGATCGATGGCGTGACTGTCGTGCAGGCCGAAACGATGTTCGGCGAGCACTGACGTCGCCGACATCCCTCACCTCAGGTATTCCCCGATCACCCTCGTGGCGGCGGCGCGGGCCCAGTCGGAGGCGGGGTGGTCGACGACGGCGAAGTCGACGGGAGCGGCCTGCGTGTGGCGGAACTGCGCAATGCCCTCGCGCACCGACTCGGCGTCGAACTTGGCGACGAACGCCGATTCGCCGGACAGCACCACCTTCTCCGGCATCGCCAGGTTCGCGATCGCGGCGACCAGCGTGCCGATCCGGAAGCAGATGCGGTTCGCGAGCAATGTCGCCTGCGGCACGTTGTCGCGGGCGTCGCGCACGAAGTCGTCGAATGTCTCGGCGGTGCCGCGCAGTTCCGAGTACTGCGTGGCGAGCGACTCGTCGGTCAGGCACTGCGAGCAGCCGACATGTCCCGCCGTGCACAGCGGCCCGCGGGAATCGAGCGGCACATGGGCGGCGAGTCCGTAGCTGGCGTTCGAGCCGTCGACGAGCTCGCCCCTCGCCGTCAGCGAGTAGCCGATGCCGGCGCCGACGGTGACGACGGCGAGGCTGCCAAGGCCATGCCCCTCGCCGAACCAGCTCTCCATGAAGGCGAGCGAGTTGACGTCGTTGAAGGCGGCGCATGGCAGGCCGGTGCGCTCGAAGACGACGGCGCCGACGTCGACAGGATCGTTCCAGTGCAGGAACGGCGCGTAGTCGACGACGGAACCGTCGACCACGTGGCCGCCGAACGCCACGCCGACGCCGACCGGCCGCGGCAGCGAGCGCAGCGCCAGCTCGCGCTCGCAGTCGTCGACGAGGCCGACAATCAGCGCGACGACGGCGTCGGGCTGCCGGTCGACGATCTGGCGGCGGTACGCCGCCGTCACGGCGTCGCCGCCGAAGTCGATCGCCGTCGCGACGATCTCGTCGCCGGTCACCTTCATGCCGATCGCCGTCGCTGCCTGCCGGTTCAGCTGCAGCAGTGTCTGCGGGCGACCGCGGCGCTCGCCGCCGTCGCCCTCGCCAAAGCCGTCCTCGCCGCCCTCGACGACGACGTCCAGCTCCTCGAGATCGCCGACGATCCGGGACAGTGTGCCCGACGTCAGCCCTTCCAGCTGCGCCAGCGGCGCCTGCGCGACAGGTCCGTATTTCGCAATGGCCCGGGCCGTCCGGTGCATGTTGTCGGAACCGTCGAACCATCGAGGAATGGTATTTTCCCTCGTCATCGTGTTTTCTCCCCCTCAGGACACATACCCCCCTGATTTCCTTCACTATAAAGCAAAATCCTTCCTTTTTCCTGTGCTATGCGGGGGACTCGCTCGGCGGTGGGAATGAAAAATACCACCCCGTACGATCAATGGCGACGAAGGGAAACGGCTTCGGAAAGCCGTCGGGGAGAACGATTCGCGGGGGTATGACCCGCGGGCGAGACGATCCGGAGAGAACCACAAGGAGTGCCGTCAGATGACACAGATGACACAGAAGAGACAGGGATTGGTCGTCCGCGCCTGCGCCGTCGCATGCGCGCTGGCCATGGGATTCGGCCTTGCCGGTTGCGGATCGGCCAGCCAGACCATCACGCTGGATTTCTTCCAGTTCAAGGCGGAGGCGGCCAGCTGGTTTACCGCCAAGGCGGAGGAATTCGAGAAGACCCATCCGAACATCAAGATCAAGGTCAACAATTCGTCCGACGCCACGACCGACCTGCGCACGCGCCTGGTCAAGGATCGCGTACCGGATGTCATGACTGTCAATGGCGACATCAACTACGGCCTGCTGGCCGAGACCGGCGTCTTCCACGACTTCACCGACGACGAGTTTGTCGACGAGCTCAATCCGGGCATGGTCGAGATCGCCAGGTCGCTCGTCCAGACGAAGGACGAATCGAAGAAGCGGCTCTACGCGCTGCCGTATGCCGGCAACGCCTCCGGCTACATCATCAACTCCGAGCTCTGGCGCCAGGAGGGCCTGGATCCGACCGATCCGCCGAAGACGTGGAGCGAATTCATCAAGGTCCTCCAGAAGTTCAAGGACGACGGCATTGCACCGCTCGAGTTCAGCTACGCCGACTCGTGGACGATCGCCGCGCCGCTGAGCTCGCTCAATTCCACGCTGGTGCCGGTCAGCGAATACACCGACCTGGCGCGCGGCGACACCACGTTGCAGACATTGTGGAAACCGTGCGCCGACGAGCTGGCCACGCTGTTCGGCGACTATGCGCAGGCCAATCCGGCCATCACCTACCAGCAGGCCACGCAGGACTTCGCGAACGGCAAGGCCGCCATCCTGCCGCTCGGCACGTACGCCATCCCGCAGGTCCAGCTGATCAACGCCGACATGGACTTCGAATTCGCCCAGATGCCGGCCTCCGACAACGCGGACGAACAGCAGCTGACGGCCGGCGACGACGTCCTGATCACGATCGGCGCCAACACGAAGCACTACAAGGAAGCCCGCGAGTTCGTCGACTTCCTGTACCAGGAAGACAACATCGAGGACTACTGCAAGAACCAGTCGGCATTCGGCCCGTACAGGGACACCTATGTCGGCAACGACGCGCTGACGAACGTGCTGCCGTTCTTCGAGCAGTCGCGCATCACCGACTTCTGCGACCACTTCGTGCCGGCGAGCATTAACCTCAACGGCTATCTGCAGGCACTGGCCACCACCCGTGACGTCAACTACTTCCTGAATTCGCTGCAGGCCGCCTACGAGAAGATCGAGGCGCGCAACTTCCGGTAGGAGGCGGCACTGCGGAACGGACCGCGAAACGAGCCTCGAAAACCCGCGGAAACTCCCGAAAACCCGCGGAACGCCAGCGAAAGAAACCATCCAGCCCGTGGAAGTGGAAAGGGTACGGAAAGAGTCATGGCAAGCAAGAGCACCAAGGAGACAACCATCATGCAGGCCTCACGCAACCTACAGTCGGCGCCGATCCTCGACGGCCCCTTCCCGTCGGTATCGGGGACGATGTCCGGCTCGCCGGTCCTGTCGTCGTACCCGGGCGACGCGGCGTTGCCGCGGACGTCGGAATTCCCGAAGACGCCGGCGCCGGAGCCCGGCACCGCATCATCGGGACGGCACCGCGTCTCCCGCTTCTCGTCGCGCAAGGTGGACCACGCCTACTACTGGATGACCGTTCCGGCCGTCATCCTCGTGTGCGTCTTCCTGTACTGGCCGTTCCTGCAAGGCGCGTTCTACTCGCTGACGAACTCGCAGGGCTACGGCAGCTGGAAGTTCATCGGGCTGAAGAACTACGGCGCGATGTTCCAGGACGCCCGTGTCGGCCACGCCTACCTGTTCACGGTCTTCGTCGCCGTGCTCGTCACCGTCTTCGTGAACTTCATCGCGCTGTTCCTGGCGGTGCTGCTCGACTCGAAGATCGCGTTCAAGAAGGGCTTCCGCGCGATCTACTTCATTCCGTACATCCTGTCGGTGCTCGTCATCGGCTACGTCTTCAAGTACATCTTCATGGTGCCGCTGCCGGCGTTGGGACAGCGGCTCGGCATCGACTGGATGTCGACGTCGATGCTGACGAATCCGGACCTCGCGTGGTTCCCGGTCGTCTTCCTGTCGATCTGGCAGGGTGTCGCCTATTCGACGCTGCTGTACCTGGCCGGCTTGCAGACGATCGACGCCGAGGTCTACGAGGCCGCCGACATCGACGGCGCGAACGCGTGGCAGCGGTTCTGGAGAATCACGTTCCCGCTGATCGGGCCGTTCTTCACGATCAACATGGTCCTGAGCCTGAAAAACTCGCTCGGCACGTTCGACCAGGTCGTCGCGCTGACCGGCGGCGGCCCGGACTCGAAGACCGAGACCGTCTCGTACCTGATCTTCACGAACGGCCTGGGCAATGGCGAGTACGCCTACCAGATGGCGAACGCCGTCACGTTCTTCGTCGTGCTCGCCGTGCTCGCGTTCGTCCAGCTCAAGTTCTTCAGCGGCAGGGAGAAGGTCTGAGCGCAAATCGTTCCCGTCATCAGCAGCGACGATTCGTCCGGGCGGACGAATCGTCAATCGAAACGAACACTACTTGAGGAGACAGTCGTCATGTCCACTGCACAACCGGAAGCGGCCATCATCGCCGACGAACACATGGAACGCGGGGAATCGTCGAATCTCGGGCATTCCCGCAGGAACCGCGACGGGAAGGCACGCCGCGACCATCACGTCAACTGGTGGCTGACGGCCGTCGTCGCCGTGCTGTCGCTGACCATCCTGATCCCGCTGTACTTCACGATCGTCACGGCGCTGAAGACACCGGCCGAAGCCGGTACGTTCAGCCTGCCGACGTCGTGGCAATGGGGCAACTTCGCCGACGCGTGGAACAAGGTCGACTACCCGCGGGCGGCCCTCAATTCGGCGATCGTCACGGTAGCGGCGATCGTGCTGACGCTGCTGACGAACACGTTCGTCGCGTATGCGGTCGCCAGGAACATGGACAAGCGGTTCTTCCGTTTCCTCTACTACTTCTTCCTGGCGATGATGTTCGTGCCGTTCACCGTCGTCATGCTGCCGCTGGCGCACCAGATGGGCGTGCTGCATCTCGACAACCAGGTCGGCCTGATCCTGCTGTACATGATCCTCGGCCTCGGCACGAACCTGTTCATCGCGATCGGCTTCATCAAGTCGATCCCGCCGTCCCTCGAGGAGGCGGCGCGCATGGACGGCGCCACCACGTGGGGCGTGTTCTGGCGCATCGTCTTCCCGCTGATGGGTCCGATCAACGCGACGATCGCGATCACGACGGCGTTGTGGGCGTGGAACGACTTCCTGCTGCCGTTGATCGTCCTGACCGATTCCGACAACCAGACGATCCCGCTGGCCCAGTACGTCTTCCAGAGCCAGTTCACGTCGAACTATCCGATGGCGTTCGCCAGCTACCTGATGGCGATGGCCCCGGTGCTCATCGTCTACGTCTTCGCCCAGAAGTGGGTCGTCGGCGGCGTCATGCGCGGCGCCGTCAAGTAGGCGGCCGGCGCGCGGGACACACAGGCCAGACAGACCGGACATCGGGCAACTCAACCGGACAGCTCGACCAGACAAGATCGAAAGGAATATCAATCGTGAACAGTACAGGCACCACCGGCACGGAATCCACCAATGAGGGCGCCGCCGACAGTACCCCTGCCGACAACGGCACGCGGCTCGCGGCCGCCGGCATCCGCGGCATCGGCGACCGCCCGACGGCGACGAGCCGCCGTTGCCGGCGGGCACGGATTCCGGACTTCATCCACACGAACGGCGCGACGCCGAATCCGTGGTGGGCAAACGCCGTCATCTACCGGATCGACACGGCGACGTTCGCCGACTCGAACGGCGACGGCATCGGCGACCTCGAGGGCATCGTGCGGCGTCTCGACTATCTCGCCGACCTCGGCGTCGACGTCGTCTGGCCGGGCCCGGTCTTCCTGTCGCCGCAGCGCGACGACGGCTACGACGTCGCCGACTACCGCACGATCGACCCGATCTTCGGCACGATGAAGGCCATGGACAAGCTGATCTACGAGGCCCATCGCCGCGGCATCAGGGTCATGATGGACCTCGTCGCGAACCACACGTCCGACGAGCATCCGTGGTTCCAGGCCTCGCGCGACCGCGACGGCGAGCTCGCCGACTGGTACTGGTGGCGGCCGGCACGGCCCGGCCACGAACCGGGCACGCCCGGCGCCGAGCCGAACGGGTGGGGATCGTACTGCGGCGGCTCGGCCTGGCAGTTCGACCCGAGACGCGGCGAGTACTACCTGCACCAGTATTCGGTCCACGAACCCGACCTCAACTGGGAGCATCCCGCCGTCCGCAACGCGATCGCGACGACGATGAACTGGTGGCTGGACCGCGGCGTCGACGGCTTCTGCCTCGACGCGGTCACGCAGATCTCGAAGGCGACCGACATCCGCGGCCGGCTGCCCGGCGAGCCCGGCTCCGACTTTCTCGAGGGACCGCGCGGCAAGGACGGCTTCTCGTCGCCGTTCCCGTTCTGTTCCGACGGCCCGCGGCTCGACGGCTTCCTGCGCGAGCTGCGCCGGGCGACCGTTGATGGCCGCGACGGCTGCCTGCTTATCGGCCAGGGGCCCGGCATCTCGCCGGCCCGCAGCGGCATCGTCACCGATCCGGCGAGCGACGAGCTCGACATGCTGTTGCTGCCCGGTCACCTCGGCATCGACCTGCCGGCCGGCCGGTGGCGCACCGTTCCCTGTTCCGTGCGATCCCTGCGCCACGAGCTGGCCGCACGACAGGCCGCCGTGCGCTCGAGCGGATGGACGGCGCTGTTCGCCGGCGGTCCCGGCCAGTGCCGGCCGGTAAGCGGCTGGGGCGACGACAGCGACGAGACGATGCGCGTGCATTCGGCGAAGGCGCTCGCGATGCTGCTGCAGATGCATCGCGGCACGCCGATCATCTATCAGGGCGACGAACTCGGTCTGGCCGATCCGAAGGCCCGGCGCGCCGAGGTGGGCGGCTGCGGCTGCCCCGGCGAATCGGAGCAGGCCGCCGACTCCGCCGAATCCACCGGCTCCGCCGACGGCGTCGATGCGGGCGACCTCGCCGGCACCCAGCATCTCGCCGAACCCGACGGCCTTGTCGCCGACATGATCGACGCCGCCGGCAGGACGCGCGATCCGGAATCGGTCTATTCGTTCACGAAGCAGCTGATCACGCTGCGTCATATCAGCAATGTCGTGGCCGCGGGCACGTGGCATCTCGTCGATGACGATGATCCGCATGTCTACGCGTTCACGCGCCGCCGTGGCGACCTCGAGATCCTGGTCGCCGTCAATCTGTCCGGGGACCCGCAGCCGCTACCGGCCTCGACGAGGAGGTTGTTGCCGGCCGACGGCTGCAACCCGGACGAGATAGTCCTGACCAACTACACCGCCGAAGGCAGTGCGGTCAGGCTATCCACATCATTGCTCGACCCCTGGGAGGCGCTTATGGTCATAATCTAGATTTTCTTTACCTCTTCTTTTCTCTTTCGGGTGAGCCCGTCCTCCCATGCAGCGTTGACTCCGGAGGGCGGGCCCTTTCATGTCCGCAGCCCGCCCGCGTCCATCATCCGCGCCCTGTCCGCGTCATCTCGTCGTCGAGGCGGGGCGCCACATGACGGGGATGATCGTCTGCAGCGGCGCGGTCGCGGCGGCACCGCCGTCACCGGCGCCCTCGTCGCCGTCACCGTCGGCGCCGTCCATCAGCGCGACCATCTCGCCGACGAGCGCCTTCGCAATGGCGTCGAAGTCCTGGCGCACGCAGCTGACGCCGGCGACATCGGCGACGTAGGTGCCGTCGTAGGCGACTATTTCCAGCAGCTCCGGCACCGATTCGCCGCGTCGCCTCGCCTCGCACACGGCCGTCGCGGCGCCGATGTCGGAGCTGACGAGCGCGTCCATGTCCGGAAACTCGCGAAACGCCCGCATCACGCCCTCCTGATAGCCCTCGAGACTGCTCACCTCGCCGGCCTCGATGTAGTCGTGCCGGATGCCGGCCTCGTCGAGCAGCCGCTCGAGCGTCATGTAGTAGCGCACCGTCGGGAACGTCGTCGTGCCGGTTGTTCCCGGAATCCCGGCGGTTTCACGAGTCTTGTCATCGAACGATTCGTCCGCGGCGGCGCCAGACTGTTTCACATGATCAACGGAAGAATCGTTCTGTTTCACGGGAAACTGCTCGCGCGGACCGCCGACCATGACGACGTGACGGCAGCCCGACTCGACGAGCTGCCGGGCGACAAGCCGGCCGCCGGCCTCGTGATCGGAACAGACGGCGGGAATCGTGGCGCCGAGCACGCGGTCGAACGCGACGATCGGCCGGCCGATCGACGACCAGTAGTCGGGATTGTGCGCGGTGTGCGAGCCGACGATGAGACCGTCGACGGTGCGCCGCTCGAGCATGTCGACGTAGTCGGCCTCGCCCTCGGCGGCGTCGGCCGTCGAGCACAGCATCGCCCGCAGCCCCCGCGCCGACAGCTCCCGCTCGATCGCCGCCGTCAGCGTCGCGAAGAACGGATGACGGATCGTCGGCACGATGACGCCGATGATGCCGGCGCGGTTGCGGTGGAAGTTGCGCGCGAGCTGGTTCGGCACGTAGTCGAGCTCGGCCATCGCCCGCTCGACGCGCTCGCGCATCTCGTCGGAGACGTAGCCGGTGCCGTTGACGACCAGCGAGACGCTGCTCAGCGACACCCCGGCCCTCTTCGCCACGTCGCGCATCCCCACCATCGTCCCGTCCTTTCCGCGAACCACATACAATACAGTCCACTTTACGCAAGACGGAAAATCAACCCTGCGCAAACTGCAAAAGCCCCGACCTCCGGGGGAGGATTGAATATTGGCATATTGCCAAGAAAACTGCGCCCGTCGCACGAATCGTGCCTGCCAACAGTCCAATCTTACGCAAGGTGTAAACTTAAATTTACGCAAAGTGTAAACTGAACTTTACGCAAAGTGTAAAGTCAAGGAGATCTGGCATGGAAGACAACTACCTGCCCCGCTACGCTGACAGCCAGCTTGAGCACCTGCTCGGCGTTACCGGAGCCGTCCTGATTCGCGGCCCAAAATGGTGCGGCAAGACGAGCACTGGCGAGCGTCAGGCCAACAGCGTCCTCTTCATGCAGGACCCCGACGGCCTCGAGATGCGGCTGCGAACGGCGAAGGAGACGCCAAGCCTGTTGCTGACCGGCGACAAGCCACTGCTCATCGACGAATGGCAGATGGAACCGAAGCTGTGGGATGCCGTCAAGTTCGCGATCGACCGGCACTCGGGGGCCGGTCAGTACATCCTCACCGGTTCGGCTACGCCGTCCGTACATCCCGCGCATTCGGGAGTGGGACGATTCTCCATTCTCGACATGCGCACGATGAGCCTCGCCGAAACCGGCGAATCCACGGCGCAAGTATCGCTGCAGGCACTGTTCGACGGCGGCGATTTCGCTGGCGCCACGTCCAAGCTCGACTTCGAGGATCTCGCCTTCATCATCTGCCGCGGCGGCTGGCCCGAAGCTGTCCTCGCGTCGTCGCAGGACACGGCACTCGACATGGCACGCCAATACGTCGAGCTTCTGCTGGAGAACGACATTTCCCGCATGGACGGCACACAGCGCAACCGCAAGTGGATGGAGCTCATCATGAAGTCGTATGCGCGCACCACCGCGCAGCCAGCGAAACAGACCACCATCCGCCTCGACATGGGCGATTCGGCCCCGTCGCGACCGACTCTCTCCGACTATCTCGACGTCCTGAACCGCGCCTTCGTCATCGAGGGACTGCCGGGCTGGGAACCGTCGCTGCGTTCGAAGGTCGCCGCCCGCACGTCGCCGAAGTGCCATTTCGCCGATCCGTCCATCGGCTGCGCCGTCAGCGGCATCACTCCAGACATCCTGCTCAAGGACGCGAACACGTTCGGCCTGTATTTCGAATCGCTGTGTGTGCATGAGCTGCGCGTCTACGCGGAAACCTTCGGCGGCCGCGTCTATTACTTCCGCAACGCCAACAATCTCGAGGCCGACGCCGTCGTCGTCATGCCGGATGGCCGGTGGGGACTTGTCGAGGTCAAGCTCGGCGAGAGTCAGGCCGAGGTCGGCGCCGACAGCCTGCGTCGCGTCGCCGGGCAGGTCGATCAGGCCAACATGGGCGCACCGTCGTTCCTGCTCGTCCTGACCGGCGGCACGATGGCCACTGTCCTCCGCGATGACGGCAAACCGGACGTCGCAGTCGTGCCGCTCGGCGCACTGTGCGCCTGATAGCGGTCTTTGGATGTCACCCACCCGAGCTGTCGGCCCGGGTTGGTGACGTCCAGGGGAACATGACCAGCCGCGGCTCGCAAGACACCGGCGGGCGTAACCTGCGGAGGGCCGCTACAGTGGGAGCCATGAGCGAAGATAACGAGCTGATCGGCGGCGAGTCGGCCGTCGTGCCCGGGCGGTTCGGCGAGCCGCTCGACGTTCCTTTTGCACGATTCTCCCGCGGCGACGGCGCCGCGAATCCCCGCCGGCCGCTGTTCGTGCTGCTGCATGGCTGGGGGTCGAACGAGGACGATCTCGCCGACATCATGCAGTATGTCGCGCCGTACAACGACTTCGTGGCGCTGCGGGCGCCGCTGACCCTGCAGAATCCCGGCACGCAGTTCGGGCAGATGGTGCCCGGCGCGTACTCCTGGCTGCACGACGCCGTGCCGACCGGCGCCGACCTCGACCGTGACGCGTACGCGGCGGCGACGGCGGTCGACCGGTGGGTCGGCGAGCACGTGCCGGCCGACCGCGCCGTCGTGCCGCTCGGCTTCTCGCAGGGCGGCATGCTCGCGATCCAGCTGCTGCGCATCAACCCGACCCGCTACCGCGCCGCCATCTCGTTGTCCGGCTTCCTCGCCCCCGGCCAGGTCGCCGCGACATGCCCCGGCGACGACGAGCTCGCCGAACTGAACATCCCGACGTTCTTCGGCTACGGCGAGGCCGACACCGTCATCCCGAAGTACATGCTGTTCGAGACGGTCGCGTGGCTCGAGGAGCACACGTGGCTCACCGAGCGCGGCTACCGCGGCCTCGACCACTCCGTCAGCATGCAGGAATTCGCCGACCTGCGCGAGTGGCTCCTCGCCCAGGACCTCACGTCGGGCCTGATGTAGCCTCACGCCGGCTCCGGAAGAAGTCGGCGAGCAACGCCGCCGTCTCCTGTTCGCGGATGCCGCCGTGGACTTCCGGGAACGATCCGACGTGCGGATCGCGCGGCAAGTCCCAGACCGATCCGCAGGCGCCGAGCTTGGCGTCCCAGGCGCCGAAGACGATCCGCCCGACATGGGTCTGCAGGCACGCCCCCGCGCACATCGGGCACGGCTCGAGCGTGACCACGAGCGTGCAGTCGTCGAGATTCCAGTTGCCGCCGCGGCTCGCGGCCGCCTGCGTCATCGCCTCGACCTCGGCGTGCGCGAGCGGTCCGCCGCCCTGCTCGCGGGTGTTGAATCCGCGGCCGATGACGGCTCCGTCGGCGTCCAGCACGACGGCCCCCACCGGCACGTCTCCGGCCCGCGCCGCCCGCTTCGCCAGCGCGATGGCCTCCCCCATCGCCACATCCATCCGTTGCCGATCCATGCCGTCCAGTCTAGCCGCCCAGACTAATCCCCTGGAAGGGGATCGCTGAGCGGCATGGCCGCGAAGCGAGGGGTCGACTTGCGGAGCGCAACCAGCTGCACTCCGCAAGTCGACCACCAGCCTCGCTTCCAGGGACCTCTCGCCCGCTAGAAGCTCGCGTCGGCGTCGACGCTCATGATGTAGACGTTGCGGCGCAGGGCGCGCGACTGGGCGCGGGTGATGTCGCCGTTCTCGTACATGTCCTGGATGACGCCGAGCTCGATGCCGTAGCTCTCGCGCTTGTAGTCCTCGATCTGGCGCACCAGCTGGGCGCTGTTGACGACGTCGGGGCGCGACTTCAGCGACGCCTCGGCGCGGCGGTAGTCGAGCAGCAGCGACGAGCAGGCCTCGGTGCTGTACTTGTCGCCGGCCATTTCCTCGTACAACCGGTCGATGACGTAGTCGATCGCGTCGATCTGGATGGCGCGCGTGCGCACGTAGACTTCGTCCTCGTTGGCGAGCGGGCTGTCGCGGCGGATCTTGTTCGTCACGCGCCGCGTGACCTGCACGGTATGGCGCTGCAGCGCGCGCATGCGGCCCTTGATCATCCAGACCATGTGGTCGGAATCGTGGTCCTTCATCGTGTGGCGCAGCGACTTCATGATCTGGTCGAGCAGCCGCTCGCACGCCTCGATCTCCTGCTCCTGGTCCTTCTTGTTCTCGAGCGGATGCGCCTTCGTCTCGGCGAGCCGGTGCTTGACGTACTCCTTCTCCCAGTCGAACGCGGCGAGCTGCAGTTCCTGGAAGCTCGCCGGGTCGAACTCGCCGATGCGGTGCTTGAGTCGCGTGATCCGCTTGGTATAGGAGTCGATGATCGGCATGATGGCGCCACGATTCTCGGGCGTCGTGCGTTCCGCCATCTCCTCGACGGTGCGGCGAAGCACCTCGATCGAGATTTCGTTGATTTCGTTCGAATCGTCCGTCGCCTTGTTCGGCGCGACGATCGGCAGCAGGAAGTTCGCGAGCACCAGCGTGACGACGATGACGCCGCCGGCGATGAAGATGAGCTCGTCGCGCATCGGGAACCACGCGCCGGACGCGACGGTGTACGGAATCGTGAACATTAGCGACAGCGTGATCGTGCCCTTCGGGCCGCCGAACGTCATGACGGCGGCCGAGCGCCAGCGTTCCTTCGTCATCTTGCGGCGCTTGCCGGTCTTCTGGTCGCGCGTCAGCCGCAGCATCGCCGAGACCCACAGGAACCGCATCGCGATGACGACGAGCGCAACGACGAGAATCGTGCCGAGCAGCGTGAAGTTCGAGATGCCCGGGTCTTCCCAGCTCGCCTCCATCGCGTCGGGCAGCAGCATGCCGAGCATGATGAAGACGGTGCCGTTGAGCGAGAACGACAGCACGCTCCAGACCGACGACGAGACGATGTTCGTGCGGGCGACGTTCGGCCCGATGCCGGTGCGGTCGAACCGGATGAGCAGGCCGGCCGCGACGACGGACAGGATGCCGGAGACGCCGATCGCCTCGGCGCCGAGGTACAGCAGGAACGGCAGGAACAGCTCCATCAGGATGCGGGTCGTCGTCGTCTCCCAGCCGAACGAACGAATCGTCTCGAACAGCCAGTTCGCCAGCATGCCGACGACGATGCCGAACAGCGCGCCGCCGACGAACGAGATCGCGAACTCGCCGACGGCCTGGCCGACTTCGAAGACGCCGGTCAGCGCGGCGGCGATGGCGAACTGGAAGCCGACGATGCCGGAAGCGTCATTGAATAACGATTCGCCCTTCAATATGCCGGCCTGGCGCTGGGTCAACGACGCTTCCTTGCCGAGCGAGCTGACGGCGACGGCGTCGGTCGGGCCGAGCGCGGCGCCGAGCGCGAGCGCGGCGGCGAGCGGCACCACCGGCCAGATGGCGTGCAATACGAAGCCGACGGCGACCATCGTCGCGACGGCGAGGCCGATCGCCAGCGACAGCGACAGTTTCAACGACTTGATGAGCTGCGACTTGTCGATGTCGTGCGCCTCGAGATACAGCAGCGGCGCGATGAACAGCACCATGAAGAGTTCCGGGTCGAGCTCCATGTCGGGCACGAACGACAGCTGCGAGGCGACAATGCCGAGCAGGATCTGGACGAGCGGCGTGGAGACTTTCGGAATGAAGCGACTCAGGAACGACGACAGCACCACCGCCGCGATAATGTAGAGCACCATTTCGAAAATCTGCACGGGCCGCCCCTTTCGTCCGGCGACGTTCGGGGGTGCGCTCACCCGGCCGTCACGCCCGAACGATCACTCGCCAAAAACCATGTAAATTCAAGCCTAACGGCTGACCGAAATGGCCGAGTTACAGGCGTGTCGAGAAATGTGGACTCCCTCTTCAGAGGGAGTCGCCGAGCGGCGTAGCCGCGAAGCGGTGGGAGTTCGCACGACGTCGCGCAGCGACGAGTGCGCGCTGGAACGCAACGTCATGTTCCGGTGGCCTTGCGGACTCCCCCCGAAATTGCTGCGCAATTTCGACCCCCTCTGAAGAGGGGGTATGTACGGTGTCAGTCCTTGATCTCCGCCTTGTAGAAGTTGACGTAGCTGCGCGACGGCGTCGGGCCACGCTGACCCTGGTAGTGCGAACCGGTCCCACGCGAGCCGTACGGATGCTCGGCCGGCGAGCTGAGCTGGAAGAAGCACATCTGGCCGATCTTCATGCCCGGCCACAGCTTGACCGGCAGCGTCGAGACGTTCGACAGCTCGAGCGTGATGTGTCCCTCGAAGCCGGGGTCGATGAAGCCGGCCGTCGAGTGCGTGAGGATGCCGAGGCGGCCGAGCGAGCTCTTGCCCTCGAGGCGCGCGGCGAGTGTCGAGTCGAGCTTGACATACTCCCACGTGGAACCGAGCGCGAACTCGCCGGGGTGCAGGATCCACGGCTCGTCGGGCTCGACTTCGAACTGCTCGGTCAGCTCGCCCTGGTTCTCGGCGGGGTCGACATACGTATAGGCATGGTTGTTGAACAGCCGGAAGAACCGGTCGAGCCGCACGTCGATCGACGCAGGCTGCACCATCTCCGGCGTCCACGGATCCAGCGAAACATGGCCCGCGGCCTGCGCGGCGAGGATATCGCGGTCGGACAGCAGCATCTGGAGCTCCTTGGTCGTCAATTCGGAACGATTCTTCCGTCAGTCTAACGGGGGCCACCCCTTTTCGCCCGCAAGATGTCATAAAGACCTCGGCTCCCTGGAAGGGAGCCGAGGATGTGGACGTCACACTTGTCCACGCTAAAAAGTAAACATGCATACTGTTTGCTTGCTTACTAATCAGGCAAGCCGACAACCAACCGAAACTGGACAAGAGAGAGCATGGATTCGGTTCATTACCAGCTGATGGCGGCCCATCTGACACTGATGCGCCGCGTCAACGATGTCACGCGCAAGCTCGGCCTGACGCCGGGCCAGCCGAAAGTCATCGAGTTCCTGAACGCGCACGGCGAGGCCGACCAGAGCCAGATCGCCGCCGGCTGCCTCATCGAGAAGGCGACGATCGGCGGCATCCTCGCGCGCATGGAGCAGGCCGGCCTGATCAGCCGCCGCCGCAGCGACGCCGACCGCCGCGCCATCCTCGTGTCGCTCACCGACCGTGGCCGCGAGCTCGCCGTCGACGTGCACGCCGCCTTCGAGGAATCGGAGCGCCCGATCCGCGAGGCACTGACCGACCAGCAGATCGCCGAGCTCGACAGCCTGCTCACGCGGCTGCGCGCGGCGCTCGCCAACGCCGACTGACCGGCGAAGACAAGAGAAACAGAAAAAAGGAAGTGATGTCGTTACGCTAGGAACGACTTCAAACAGCAATAATTCCCATAATTTCAACGATTCGTCCGTCGAGGAGGCCACCGTGGCCAGCCCGGCGACGATGGCGGCCGGAGCGGTCGAGGCCGCAGAAGAAGCCGTCGCGACCGTCGAGCAGGCTGCCGAGGAGGCCGTCGACCGGGCCGGGCAGTCCGTCGTCCGCATGTTCGGCCGCAAGGTCGTCGAGCGGCACGTCATCCAGCGCGCCGTGCTGATGTTCGCCGGCCTCGTGCTGATGGCGCTCGGCGTCTCGCTGTCGATCAAGGCGAGCCTCGGCACGTCGCCGATCTCGAGCATCCCGTACGCAACGAGCCAGATCTCCGGCCTGACCGTCGGCCAGACGACGATCATCATGAACGTCGTGCTCGTGCTGCTGCAGATCGCGCTGCTGCGTCGCGAGACCCGCTGGAACCAGATCGCGCAGCTCGTCCTCGCGCTCGCGATGGGCACGTCGATCGACATGTGGGACGCCGTCCTGCAGTTCGACACCCCGTCCACCTACCTCGGCAAGTGGGGCGTGTGCGTCTGCGGCATCATCGTCGTCGGCATCGGCGTCGCGATGGAGGTCCGCGCCGACCTCGTCATGAACCCGGGCGAGGGCACCGTCCAGACGATCGCCCGCGTGCTCGGCAAGAAGTTCTCGAACGTCAAGATCGTGTTCGATTCGTCCTGCGTCATCATCGCCCTGCTGTCGGCCATCTTCTGCCTCGGCGCTCCCGCCGGCGTCCGCGAGGGCACCGTCGCCGCGATGATCTGCGTCGGCCTTGTCGTCAAGGTCGTCACGAAGGTCATCCACAAGATCGACCTCAAGCGCTGGAGCCTCGCCAGCTGAGTTCCGGCCTTCCTCCGGGACCCGTCGCCCCTTGTTGATGTCGCAAACCCGAGCTGGTAGCTCGGGTTTGCGACATCTTGGAGACTAATCCCCTGGAAGGGGATCGCTGAGCGGCATGGCCGCGAAGCGAGGGGTCGACTTACGGAGCGCAACCGGTTACGTTCCGTAAGTCGACCCTCAGGCTCGCTACGCTCGCCAGCTCCCTTCCAGGGAGCTTTTTCATGCATGTATTCGGCTCAGTACAGGCCGTCGGCGCCGGCGTAGGAGTACTGGTCGGTTGTGCCAGTCGAGTCGGCCGCCGCCGTGCCGTTATCGGCGGTCGCGGCGGACACGTCGGCGGCCGCGGCAGCCTGCTGGGCGGCCAGTTCCGCGTTGGCCTGCTCGGTTTCGCTGGCCTTAACGGCGACCGAGGCCGTCGACAGCGCGGTCAGCGCATCGTCGACGGCGTCGGCCGTCAATGCCGAGTCCTCGCCGTCGGCGAGCGCGGTCACCGACTGGATCGCCCCGAGCAGCGTCGCGCGCGTGGTTGCGTCGGCAACGAGCTCGTCGGTTGTCGTGTCGTAGACGTACTGCGCGTCGTCGATCGCGTCGCGCAGCGTCGCGCGCCGTCCGTCGGCCGCCTTCGCCGTGATCGACGCGGCGACGTCGTCGGCGGCCTGCGCGATCGCGCTCGCCGCGCTGGCCGCGTCGCCCTTCGCGGACCGGTAGCCGGCCATCGCGACCTGCAACGATTCTTCCGTCTGCGCCGCCGAGCACGCGGTCAGCACCTGGCGGCTCGGCGCCTCGGCATCGTCGGCGATCGCCGTGCCGTCGGCGATGACGTCGACGAGCGCGGCCAGCACGGCGGCGTCGGTGACCTCGTCGACCGGCGTCTGCGCGAGCGACGAATGCTCGTCGATCTGCCGGCGCAGGTCCTCGATCGCCGTGTGATAGTCGGCCGTCGCCGACTCGCACTGCGCCATCGTCACCTCGAACAGCTGCCGCCGCTGCCGCTCCGCATACTGGTGCCAGACGACGGCCCCGCCGGCCACGAGTCCCGCGACGACAAGCGCCGCGATGCCGATCATGGCGACGCGCCGGCGCCCGCTCCATCCGACCGTTTCGCTTCCGCGGCCGTTACGGCGGGTATTGTCGAACGATTCTCCCGGCCTGCGCCAGCCGCTACCGTGGCCGCCCGCGCCGCCGCCGAGCGCCGCGAACGGATCGTCGCCGTCCTCGTCGGTGACGACGCCGGGCGCGGCCGGCGTGCCGGCGGTCGCGCCGCGGCCGTCGAGCAACGATCCGCCCGCCGACCGGCCACCAGGCCCCGTTGTGCTCCCGTCGCGATCATGGCGGTGCCCGAGCGCGCGCTCGATGAATTCGTCGGACATCTCCCCCGGAATCTCGCCGCTGCCGGTGGCGTCGATCGCCGGAAACTCCACCGGATTGCTGACGACGCGGCGCACGTGCGGCAGGCCAGCGGCCCCGCCGCCGGCTACGCCACCCGGCCCGGCCCCGTTGTCCGGGCCGGTGCCGACGCCGTCGAACGACAGCCGCTCGACGTCGCCGGCCGTCAGCCCGGTCGCCGCGCCATGGCCGGCCGGCCGCGCCGCGCCCCTACTGTCGCCGTTTCCGTCGTCGAAGGACGGAAAGTCAAACCTGTCGTCGTTATTGCTGTCGAGTCCGCTCATCGTGGGCTCCTGTCGTCGTGTTCCGCTTTCCACTGCCGTCGTCGGCACCGCACCGTCGCGGGCCTCGCCAATCGCGATCTGTCCGGCCTGCCTCCCGCCGGAAGAATCGTGCCGTCATGCCGACCATGAATAAACCACCATTATCCCGGAAAGTGGTTGGTTCCCGTCGGCAAATCTCACCTATGTTCAGGATCTTCAAGAATCCGAACGATTCGTCCTTCTTGCCGTCGCCGACCCCGGCTTGCAGCACGGGCTGGCGACGGCGACAAAGATTCTCAGGAAACTTCCAGTGAATCGGGGGCATATCACCCAGATAGCGCCGCCATACTAGGTGACATCAGCCAAGCTGATCAGGAACCCAGTCCGTTCCCGACAAACAAAATTGAACATTTCCTCTTTCTTCTTCTCTCTCCTTGAGCCCCAGCGACAAGTCGCCGCTGGGGCTTCTCTTGTTCTTCCCGCATGTTGCCAAGCCGGGCTGCAAGCCCCGGCTGGTGACATGCAGGCAGAGCGGACCATTCCCCCCTCGGCAAAGGCCGGAACCCCCCGATATGGAATAATGTCTGCTGTATGCATCCGCGGCACGCCGCCCGGATGTCCACAACCGCGCAGTCCATGGCCGCCGGCGCCGACGTCGGGGAACGCCGACGCACCAGGCAGGCGGCATCGCGAGGCTGGGAACGTTCGCCCGGGCGCGAGGACTGACTACTCCGCGGCCGAACCAGGAGAACACCATGAGCGAACGTATGAAGGGGAACGGATTCGCCGACGATCAGCGGGAGGGGCCCGCCGTCGAGACGGTCACCGTCGCCGAGCCCGAACCGGCCGATCCGATGCCGGTCGGCACGATCGATCCGCACGAAGAACACGAAGTCCATGAACAGCAGCGCCTGCTCGGCGACGTCGATCCGTCGCTGACGGACGCCACCGACGTCGCCAGGCTCCTCGACGTGGACCCGCGCAGGGGCCTCGCGTCCGGGGAAGCCCGTCGCCGCCTGGAGAAATTCGGGCCGAACGAGCTCGCGAGCGCGCCGCCGGTGCCGAAGTGGAAGAAATTCTTCCAGCAGTTCCAGGATCCGCTCGTCTACCTGCTGCTCGTCGCCACCGGCATCTCGCTCGTCGCGTGGTTCATCGAGCGCTTCCACGGCGACGCGACCGGCGAGGGAGCCGAGGCGCTCCCGTTCGACGCGATCGTCATCGTCATCATCCTGATCGTCAACGCCATCCTCGGCTACATCCAGGAGGCGAAGGCCGAGCAGGCCGTCAACGCCCTGAGCGAGATGACGGCGCCGCAGACGAATGTCCTGCGCGACGGCCACGTCCAGCGCATCAACACCGTTGACGTCGTGCCCGGCGACATTCTCGTCCTCGGCGAGGGCGACACCGTCTCCGCCGACGGCCGCCTGTTCGCGGCCGCGAGCCTGCGCATTGCCGAGGCGAGCCTGACCGGCGAATCGGTCCCGGTCGGCAAGAAGCCGGACACGCTGGCGTCCGCGAAGGCACTCGGCGACCGCGCCAACATGGTCTTCAACGGCACGTCCGTCACGCAGGGCACCGGCCGCGCGATCGTCACCGGCACCGGCATGAACACGCAGGTCGGCAAGATCGCCGACCTGCTCGCCAGCACCGAGGACGACACCAGCCCGCTGCAGAAGGAAATGAACCGCGTCTCGAAGGTGCTCGGCATCGCCGTCTGCATCATCGCCGTCGTCGTGCTCATCGCCCTCGCCTGCATGGAAGGCTTCCACAGCGCGCAGGATGTCATCGACTCGCTGCTGCTCGCCGTCTCGCTCGCCGTCGCGGCCGTGCCGGAGGGCCTCGCCGCCATCCTGACCGTCGTGCTCGCGCTCGGCGTGCAGCGGATGGCCGCCCATCACGCAATCGTCAAGAAACTGCACTCGGTCGAGACGCTGGGATCGGCCTCGGTCATCTGCTCCGACAAGACCGGCACGCTCACCCGCAACGAGATGACCGTCGAGCGCGTCGTCACGCCGTCCGGCGAGGTCGAGCTGACCGGCACCGGCTACGCGCCGGAAGGCAGCATGATCAACCTCGACGGCAGCCCCGTCTCCGACGACGTCCGCCACGAAGTCATCGCGACGCTCGGCGCCGGCATCCTCGCGAACGACGGCGAACTGCGCGAGGGCGACCGGCCCGGCAAGTGGGACGTCGTCGGCGACCCGACGGAAGTCTCGCTGATCGTCGCCGGCAAGAAGGTGAGGGCCGGCCGCCAGTACGGCCACTTCCAGCGCGTCGCCGAGATTCCGTTCACGTCGGAACGCAAGCGAATGTCGGTCATCTGCCAGGACACGACAGAAGGCGGCGAACTCACCGTCTTCGCGAAGGGCGCACCGGACGTCCTGCTCAGCTACTGCAACAGGATCGCCGTCGACGGCGGCGCGATTCGTCCGCTGACGGAAGGCGACCGGCAGACCATCCTGGACACTGTCGAACGACTCTCCCGCGAGGCCTACCGCACGCTCGGCGAGGCGTTCCGTCCGCTCGAGACGAACCGACTCGCCGACGTCCCCGGCGTGAGGGCGAACGCCGCCGGCCAGGTCACCGACATCGCCGACCAGGCCGACGCGATCGAGACCGGACTGGTCTGGAACGGCATGGTCGGCATCATCGACCCGCCGCGCACCGAAGTGCGCGACGCCGTCGCCGAAGCCCACCGCGCCGGCATCCGCACCGTCATGATCACCGGCGACCACCCGCTCACGGCC
This sequence comes from Bifidobacterium choloepi, assembly GCF_010667615.1. Classification (GTDB taxonomy): domain Bacteria; phylum Actinomycetota; class Actinomycetes; order Actinomycetales; family Bifidobacteriaceae; genus Bifidobacterium; species Bifidobacterium choloepi. Next base: position 1,233,658 of record NZ_VYSG01000001.1, read on the forward strand.
GCCCGAATCGCGTCCGACCTCGGCATCATCAGGCGCGACGGCGCGGCGCTCACCGGCGAGGAGCTCGACGAGCTCGCCGCCAGGGGCGACGCGGCGTTCGACAAGGCGACGTCGGAAGTCTCCGTCTACGCCCGCGTGGCGCCGGAACACAAGCTCAAGATCGTCGAATCGCTGCAGCGACAGGGCAACATCGTCGCGATGACCGGCGACGGCGTCAACGACGCCCCGGCCGTCAAGTCCGCCGACATCGGCGTGGCGATGGGCATCACCGGCACCGAAGTGACGAAGGAGTCGGCGAAGATGATCCTCGCCGACGACAACTTCTCGACGATCGTCGCCGCCGTCCGCGAAGGCCGCAACATCTTCGACAACATCCGCAAGTTCCTGCGCTACCTGCTGTCCTCGAACGTCGGCGAAGTGTTCACCGTGTTCGGCGGCGTCATGCTCGCCGGCTTCCTCGGCATCTCGGTGCCGGGCTCCGAAGGCGTGACGGTGCCGCTGCTGGCGACGCAGCTGCTGTGGATCAACCTGCTGACCGACGCGGCGCCGGCGCTCGCGATGGGCGTCGACCCGTCCACCGAAGACGTCATGAACCGGCGTCCGCGCAAGCTGACCGACCGCGTCATCGACGGCGAGATGTGGAGCGACATCATCTTCATCGGCATCGTCATGGCGCTCGTGACGCTGATCGGCATGGACATGCACCTGTCCGGCGGCCTGTTCACCGACCGGTCGCTCGACGCCGTCGGCCACGAGGCCCAGATGACGGAAGCCCGCACGATGGGCTTCACGATCCTGGTGTTCGCCCAGCTGTTCAACGCGCTCGCCTCCCGCAGCCACTACGAGAGCGCCTTCAAGGGCTTCTTCGCCAACAAGTGGCTCTGGGGCGCCATCCTGCTGTCGATCGTGCTGCAGCTGCTGGTGATCTACGTGCCGTTCCTGAACACGGCGTTCGGCACGGTGCCGCTGGAGCCGGGCGCCTGGCTGGAATGCATCTGCCTGTCGGTGTTCGTCCTCATCGCCAGCGAGCTGCGCAAGATCTACCTGCGCGCCCGCCGCGGCATGAAGCGGCTCGACTAGGCCACAGCTGGGCTGAAGCAACTGAGCTGAGGCAGCTGGGCTGAAGTAGCTGGGCTGAAGCAGCCGGGCTGAAGCAGCCGGGCCGAAGCAGCCGGGCCGAAGCAGCCGAAACGAACCCCGCCCGGCAACGGCCCCTGACGCAGTTGCGTGGGCTGAACGGCGGGAATCGTGTCAAATTGGCGGTGGCCTCGCGCTGACGCAACGTCGGCGTGAGGCCACCGCCAATTTACGTCCCCTGTGGCAGCTGCCTCACGCCAAGGCGACCTTGGCGTGTGACAGTTGCCATATAAGCCGCCGGTTGGCAGGCGCCTCACGCCAACGCGCCCCTAGCGTGAGGCTGCTGCCAATATTGCCTTCAAAATGTCAGGTGCCTCACGCTGGCGGCTTGCCAGCGTGAGCTGGCCGACTATAGCGACACCCAATTGGCAGGTGCCTCACGCTGGCAACTCGCCAGCGCGTGACCGCCGCGTCAATTTCATGAAAGAAATGGCGCGACGGTCACGCGAAGAGGCCGTGAACAGGCTTGCCGAAGTCCGGCGCGACAGGGATGATGGAACCTATGGCACAGAAGAAAGGCCCGACCAAGGGGTCGGGCGGCAAGCACCGTAATGCACTGCGCGGCAAGGGCCCCACGCCGAAGGCCGAGGACCGCGTCTATCACAAGGCCTATCGCGACAAGAAGGCCGCCGACAAGCGCAAGCGCTCCGATCCGCGCCTCGCGGCCGCCCGCCGCGTGGCGAAGTTCACGTCCGACTCCGACGACCTCGTCATCGGCCGTAACGCCGTGCTGGAAGCGCTGCGCGTCGGCGTCCCGGCGAGCACGCTGTATGTCGCGGCGCGCCTGGAGCACGACGACCGCACGCGCGAGATCATCCGTCTCGCCGGCATCCAGGGCTTGCACATCCTCGAGGCCGACCGGCTCGAGATGGACCGCATCGCCCGCTCCGGCAACCACCAGGGCATCATCATGAAGGCCCAGCCGTTCCAGTACACGCCGCTCAACCAGCTCGTCGACAAGGCCGAGCGCAAGGCGAAGGCGATGGAGAACGTCTCCGAAAAGGCGAAGATCCAGTCGCGCCCGCTGTTCATCGCGCTCGACGGCGTCACCGATCCGCAGAACCTCGGCGCCGTCATCCGTTCGGCCGCGGCGTTCGGCGCGAACGGCGTCATCATTCCGGAGCGCCGTTCGGCGTCCGTCAACGCGGCCGCATGGAAGGTTTCGGCCGGCGCCGCTGCGCACATGCCAGTCGCCCGCGTCGTCAACCTGACGAAGGCCATCGAGGCGCTCAAGGAACGCGGCTTCTACTCGGTCGGCCTCGACGGCGGCGGCGACAAGCTCGTCGGCCAGACCGGATTCGAGACCGACCCGCTCGTCGTCGTGCTCGGCTCGGAAGGCAAGGGCATCAGCCGCCTGACCCGCGAGGCCTGCGACGCGATCGCCGGCATCCCGATGAGCAGCATGGTCGAGTCGCTCAATGCGTCGGTCGCCGCCGGCATCACGCTCTACGCCGTCGCCCGCGCCCGCCGCGAAGCCGTCGGCGAGTGATCGCCCCGGACGAATCGTACGAGTAGTTGGAACGATCCTTCCGTTATCAGGAACGATTCGTCCATGTCTGAGGTGACGCGGACGAATCATTCCAGTCGGGTGCCTCACGCTGGCAAGCCGCCAGCGTGAGGCACCTGACATTTTGAAGGCAATATTGGCAGCAGCCTCACGCTAGGGGCGCCTTGGCGTGAGGCAGCTACCAACTGGCGGCTTATTTGGCAACTGTCACATGCCAGGGTCGCCTTGGCGTGAGGCAGCTGCCACAGGGGACGTAAATTGGCGGTGGCCTCACGCCGACGTTGGGTCAGCGTGAGGCCACCGCCAATTTGGCACGATTCTTGCCGTTCAGCCCACGCAGCACAGTTCAACCCCCGTCCCCGGTTTCCTCCAACATGTCCGCGTCCGTTCAGCCCACGCAGCACAGTTCAACCGAGCCACCTCGTGCCGGAACAGTACAACGTACAACCCTCATGCCTTGCTCCACAACGCGTACAGCGTGCCGTTGCGGTCGATCGGGATCAGGCTGCGGCCGGAGCTGTCGAAGCCGAAGGTGGAGCCGGAGCCGGCGAAGGACAGGGCGAGCATGTCGTTCTTGACGGTCGTCCAGCCCTGGAAGACATAGCCGTCGCGCACCGGGTTGACGGCCGGCTTCGTCAGGTATTCGCCGTCGAAGACCTTCTGGTCGGCGAACGCCGCGTCATGGCCGGCCGGCGCGGAGCCGCCGTTGAGGTCGAACTTGATCGTCCACACCGACCCGGCCTTCTCCCACCTCGCGACCAGCGTCAGGTCGCCGGTCACCGCGGTGCCGCCGGAGCCGGACGTCGCGGTGCCGCCGGACTCGTCATCATCGGCACCGGACTCGGCACCGGACTCGGCACCGGAGCCGCCGGTGCCGTCGGATTCGCCGCTCCCCGCCGTGCAGAACACGAACGGCGTCGTGAGGCCGGCGTCGACGTACCAGCCGAGGAATTCGTAGCGGTCGGCGTCGTCACCGTGCGCCGGCTCGACGCCGGGGTCGGCGACGCAGGCGCCGTCATCGACGGTCTGCGTCGCGAGCGCCGGATAGGCGTCGACGGCGGCCGGCGCGCCGTCGTAGTTGAGGTCGAACGTCACCGGCCACGTCTTCACCCACAGCGGGTACAGCTCGAGGTTCTCGGTCACGACGTCGGTTCCGAAGTCGAACAGGTGCTCGAGGGACGTGAAGTCGGTCGTCCAGCCGGCGAACCGGTAGCCGTCGCGCACCGGGTCGGGCACCGGCTCGCCCATCGTCTCGCCGACCACCGCGTACAGCTGCACGTCGCCGGACATGTCGAGCACGCCGTCTTCGTAGGCGGCATGGAACGTGACGAGCGTGACGTCGACGTCGTCGTCGACCCACTTGCCGTAGATCGTCAGCTCGCCGGTGACCGCCGCGGCAACGTTGTACGGCGTCGTGCCGGCGGCGTCGACGGTCCAGCCGACGAACTTCCGGCCGTCGACACTCGCGCCGTCGGCCAGCTTCGCGAGCGCCGTCGCGTCGACGGTCTCGCCGTACTTCACCGTGAACGATTCCTCCGTCCCGTCGCCGACCACGACCTTCACCTCGTACTCGCACGGCTCCCAGACCGCGACGAGCACGGTGTCCTCGGTCAGCGGCGTCGAGAAGTCGAACAGCTCGACGGTGCCGAGATCGCTGGACTGGCCGGAGCCGCCGGCCCCGGACCCGCCGGACTCGCCGGTGCCGTCTGCCACCGTCCATCCGACGAACTCGTACCCGGTCCTCGTCGGCGTCACGGGCTCCGTCGCCGTCGACCCGACGCGGATCGTCTGGGCGTCCGGCGCCGCACTCGCCCCGCCGGACCCGGTTGCGCCCGCGGACGCGCTTGTTCCGGACGAATCGTCCCCGACATCGAACGTCACGACGATGCCCTTCGTCCACTGCGCGTACAGCACGGTGCGGGCGGTGACGACGGTGCCGCCGTCGCCGAAGACGAACCAGTCGCCGCTGCCGTCGGCGGCCGTGTTCCAGCCGTCAAGCAGGTAGCCGTCGCGCACCGGCGTCTCGTCGGCGTCGAGTCCGGCGACGGTGCCACCGACGGGGACGGCGCGGCCGGCCACGTCGGCACACGACCCGTCGCAGCCGGTCTCGAACGTCACGCCGGCGACGGCCGGCCGGTACGTGTAGACGGTCGGGTCGCCGGACACGACCCAGATTTCGGCGACGCCGGACGACGAGTCGCCGGCCGCGACCCGGATCGCCGACTCGGGCACGGCGCGGTTGTAGCCGTCGGGATCCTTCGCCGTCCACGAATCGGCGCCCTGCCGGACGATGAACATGACGTTGCGGTTGCCCTTCGCCGGCTCGGTGAACGTCGCCGTCGCGACGACGCCGAAGTCGTCGTGGCCGGTGAACTGGATCGCGGAGCCGGACGTCGTCTCGTTCGTCCACATCCACAGGTCCCAGCCGTTCCACGTGTCGGCGTCGAGGTCGTACTGCTGATAGTCGCCGTCGGGCCGCATGTAGTGGACGATGACGGTGACGGTCTGCGGATTCTTGACGTCGTTCGGCGACGGCGTGCTCGCGGCGTTGCGGTACTCCTCCGAATGGTCGTACGCCGTCGCCGCGCCGTCGGTCGTCACGGTGCCGTCGAGCCAGCTTTCGATCGCGCCGCGCACCTTCTCGGTCCAGCGGCGGCTCTCGTCGTCGGTATTGTCGAGGACGGCGGCGTTGTACGATTCGCCCGTCCCGGCCACGGCCGAAAGACTGTCGACGTCCTCGCCGGTCGCGCCGGCCGCGAGCGCCAGGCCGTCCGCATTGACGATCCGGTAGTTCACCTCGAGGAAGTCGCCGGGCAATGTCGCCGTCATCCGCCGGCCCCACGAGTCGGCGGTCGCGTCGAACGGATAGTAGGTGGCCGGCATTTCGGCGCCGGACACGTCGGTGCCCCGGACGACGACGCCGGTCGCGCCGGCCTGGGCGGCCGCGCTCGTCGCCTTGAAGTGGACGGTGAACAGCGTCGTCGTGGCCGTCGAGCAGCTATACGGGACGCCAAGCGTCGTCGCGTGGCCGCGCACGGCGATCGCCGTCGTGCCGGCCGCCGCCTCGTACGGCGTCGAGCCGCCCTCCGTCGACAGTCCGTCCGCGTAATCCCAGACGACGCCGGTCGCGCCGTCCTCGTCGTCAATATCCTCGACGTCGGCCACTGCGACGCCGGTGTCCCCGGCACCGGCCGCCGTGTCGCCGGCAACGTCGTCGGCGACATCGCCGGCGACTTGCGTGCCATCGTCATCGGTGCCGGCGCCATCGGTGGTGCCGCCCGCGCCCGCGGTGCCCGATCCTCCGGACGGATCGTTCGTGAACCTGAACAATGTCTTCGACGTGCCGACGCCCGTGACCGTCGCCTGGTACCAGCTGCCGTCATCGTCGTCGACACCGGAACAGACAGTGGCGGACGAATCGTTCCCGGTCAGGCTGTCGGCGCCAACCACCTCCGCCGACTTCGTCATCCGGACCGGCTCGTCGTTGAGCAGCGTGCCCTCGTCGGCGACCTGCACGTAGACGGCGTCCCAGCCGTACGAATCGGGCAGGTAGAAGTAGATCGTCAGTGACGTGTCGGCGATCCGCTCGAGCGCCGGCTGGTCGTCGTAGCCCGGCTCGGCGCTCCTGTCGACGCCGTCCGCGCCGACGGCCGAATCGGCGCCCCACAGCGTCGCCCAGTTGTCGACGGTCGCCGAGTAGTAGATCGCGACGGCGCCGCGCCTGGCGACCGTCGTCGTGAACTGGCCGCCCTCGACGGTGACGGTCGCCGAGCAGTCCGAGCTGTTGTAGACGTCGCAGTAGACGCCGTCCGGCAGGTTCGTCACGTACGTGACCTCGTGCGCCTGCAGCGCGTTGTTCACGGCGAAGAAGCCGACATCCTGGCCGTCCGCGTCGGTCCTGGCGAAGCCGGCGTTGGCGTTCGCCGGCTCCTGCCACGACGAGACGGTCGCGTCGCCGACGGCGTTGTGGAAGCCGATCATGCCGCGCACCGACGTCCAGCGCTGCTGGCAAAGCCACTGGCCGTCGGCGACGTCGGTGTACTTCGTCGTGCCGTCCATCGCCGCGCAGGCCGCGTCGAGGTCGACGTCGATCACCCCGGTCTCGGTCGTGCCGGCGGCGCCCTCGTCGTAGTCGAGGAAATAGTAGTCGGACAGGATCTGCGGCTGGCCGTAGCCGTAGGCGAGCATGAAGGCCGTCGCCATTTCGTAGCGCGAGCCGGACGAATAGTTCAGCGTTTCCGAGCCGCGCACGGTGTCCCAGTTCGCGACGAACACCGTCGCGTCGTCGGAGTCGAGCATGCCGCCGTCGGTGCCGATCGACTGCAATGAGGAGACCGAGCCGGTGAAGTAGTGCAGCATGCGGTAGGCGAACTCGAATTCGCTGACCTGGCCGGTGCCGGTGTACGTCGACGGCGCGAGCGATGCCGCGTCGGTGTCGTGGTAGATGACTTCCTGCTGGAACATGATGTCGTCGGCGTCGACGCCGATCTTCGTGGCAAGTTTCGCCTTGATGGCGGCGAGGTCGGTCGTCGAGATGTGCTTGGCCGAGTCGACGCGGTAGCCGCGCACGCCGAGATTCCACAGGTACGCGAGATAGTCGGCCTGGATTTCGCGGACCTTCTCGCTGCCGGTGTTGATGTCCCACATCGTCGACAGCCGGCATTCCTGCACCTCGGTGGCGTTCGAATAGTCGACGATGGCCGAGCGGCACTTGTGGAAGTCGCCGCTCGCGACGCCGTACTGGTAGTTGTTGCCGCTCTCCTCGTACTGCGTGATGCCGATGCCGAGGTACCGGCCGTAAGTGCCGTTGTAGGCCGTGCCGTTGACGCCGAGCTGGTCGTCGACCCACGAGACGTCGGTGCCGGTCGTGTGGTTCAGGACGACGTCGGCGATGATGTCGACGCCGACGGCGTTGCACCGCTCGATCATCGACTGCAATTCGGCTTCGGTGCCGAATCGCGAGTTCGCCTCGTAGGAGACCGGCTGGTAGACAGTCCACCATTCGGTGCCGCGCACGCTCTCCTGCGGCGGCGAGATCTGCACGTACCCGACGCCCTCCGGCCCGTAGACGCGCTCGCATTCGTCGGCAATCGTGTTCCACGACTGCTGGAAGGCGACGACGGTGACGTCTCTCGTCGCCGTCACGGTCGTCGAGAATCCGGAGGAAGTATTGGGCGATTCGGCGGTGCTGCTGGACGATTCGGCGGTGCTGTTGGGCGATTCGCCGGCTGCCGCCACGACGCCGATCAGTTCGGCCGGCACCGTCGCCGTCAGCACGAGCAGGAACCCGAACAGCAGCGCCGCGAGCCGGTGCCCGCGACGGGCGGCGTGGTGGGCCTTGCGCGCCATGTCGATCCTGATCCTCGTCATCGTGCGGCCCTCCTTCCGCTGTCGCCGGCCTCGCCGTTTCCGTCATGACCTATCGGTGTTTCACGTGCTTCTCGAAATACGCTAGTAGTTTCACGTGCTTTTCGGCCAAGGTTGCGGTCAAGAGAGATAGTTTCACGTGCAACAAGCCTCCTCCACCGGTCGTCGCGGACGCCGAGCGCGAGCACCAGCGCGATGGCGACGGCGAGCGCTCCCGCGGCCACCATCCACGGTCCGATGCCGTCGCCGCCAGTCGATGGCAGCCCGTAGCGCGGCGTCGTCGTGTTCGTCAGCCGCAGCACGTAGTGGTCGGTCGAGCCGAGGACGACGACGGAGCCGTCGGCGCCGGTCACCGGATTGCCGTCGTCGTCGACGACGGGCGTGCCGGTCAGGTTCGTCAATGTCGCCGTGTACTCGGCGAGCGAGCGAGCCGCGGCCAGGCCCGAGGCGTCGGCCGAATCGTCGAACTGCTCGGTCAGCGAGTATGCGACGAGCGAGCCGTCCTGGTATTTCGGCAGCCCGGTGAACGTGTACGTCCAGTCGTTGTCGGCGCCGAGCACGACGCAGCTGACGCCGACGACGGTCGCGACGTCGCTGTCGACGCAGTCGCCGTCGAACGTCGACGGCAGTCCGTCGGTCCACAGGCCGGTGGCGTCGCTGACGCCGGTCGACTGCGGCACCGGCCAGCCGTTCGATTCGGCCCACAGGCTCGACAGCAGCCACACCGTCACCGACTCGGGCCGCGTGCCGTTGTGGTCGTCGGCGTCGTCCCAGACCTTCGTCACCTCGACCTCGGTCGTTTCGGGCACGTGCGTGTTCGTGAACGTGACGACGGTGTCGCCGTCGTCGTTGTCGGTCGTCTCGACGGCCGGCGAGCAGGAATCGGCGGAGCATGTGCCGGACGAATCGTAGCCGTTGTAGCCGGCGACCGGCGACTCGACGACGGTGTAGCCGTACGGGTTGCCGTACGCGTTGTTGGCCGGCAGGTTCTCGATCGTCCACTGCCACTCGCCGTCGTCCGGCCGCAGCATCGTCGTGACGAGCGTGTCCGTGCACGTCGCTTCCTTGCCGGCGACCGTGCAGGTCGCCGTGCCGTAGACGACGACACCGATCGACGCCGGCCGCACGCCGTCCTGGTCGTCGGCGTCGTCCCACTCCTTGACGATCCCGAGGTCGACGCTGTCGGGCGAATGGAGGTTGTAGATCGTGTAGCTCGCGCCGTTGAGCGCCGTGCGCTTCGCGATCCACATGCGGTAGGCCTCGACGGCGTCGCTGCGGCCGCCGTCGACGGTCGACAGTGTCTCGGAGACGGTCCAGCTGATGCGCACGCCCTCGTCGTCATAGACCGGCAGACCGGCCCAGTCGACCGACCAGTTGTTCATGTCGCTCAGGACCTGCTCGGCGTAGAGCGTGCCGTTGCGGTAGAGCTGCGCCGTGACGACGAGGCTCGAGCGGTAGTTGTCGTTGTCGCGGTCGTCTTCCCAGCGCTTCGTCGCCGTCACGGCCGTGTATTGCTTGACGGCGTCCTCGACGACGATCGTGTTGCCGGCGACGGCCGTCTCGCCGACATATACCTGCCCGCCGGAGACGGTGAAGGCAATCGGCGAGTTCGAGACGTCGTAGCCGTCGGGCGCCTTCGTTTCGGTCAGCATGTACGTGCCGTCGGCGAGCGCCAGTGTCACCGGCCCGTCGGCCGTCGACGTCCAGGCGACCGGCGCGATCGCGTCGCCCTCGAACGTCGTGCCGGTCACCGCGAATTCGGCACCGGCGAGCTCGGCCGAGCCGCCGACGGCAGTCTTCGAGACAACGACGTTCGTCCGGTTCGGCTCGTCGGTCATCGTGACGGTGTTCGTCGCGAGCTGCTCGCCGTCGACGCTGACGGTGCCGTCGAGGTTGACGGTGAAGACGATGTCGGTCGCGGTCGCGTAGCCGTCGGGCGCCGCACTTTCGTGCAGCCGGTACGTGCCGGGGACGAGCGTGACGGTCTTCGCCGTGCCGGTCGACGTCCACGTCAGCGGATTGATTGTCTCGCCGGCGAGCGTGACGCCGCCGAGCGTCAGCGTCGCGCCGGCGATCTCGCCGACGCCATCGGTCAGGCTCGTCTTGTTGACCTTGACCGTCGTCGTCGTGAAGTAGTCGGTCATCGCGACGGTGTTGTCGTCGGCCTGCTTGCCGCCGACGAGCACGATCAGGCCGCCGTTGTCGGCGCGCACGACGGTGAACTGCACCGGGTCGGCCGTCTTGTAGCCGGTCGGCGCCGCCGTTTCGGCCAGCGTGTAGGTGCCCGGTTCGAGCTCGAGTCGGGTCGATTCGTCCGCCACGCTCGTCCACGAGATCGGATCGATCGCCTCGCCGGTCGCCGTGACGGTGCCGGTGACAGTCAGTTCGGCGCCGGCGATCTCGTTGCCGCCGACGTCCCGCTTCGAGATCCAGACGTAGTCGCTGTCGGGGTGGTGCGTGTTCGTGACGGTCACGGCGCCGGATGTCCTGTCGACGGCGACGGTCGCCACATAGCCGTCGGGAACGTTCGTTTCGCGGACCGTATACGAGATCATGACGCCGTTGTCATATGCGGGCAGATCCTTGAATTCGCCGGTCCAGCTGTTGTCGGCGGTGCCGCTGCCGGTGCCGCCCGCGAGCGTCAGCGTCTTGCCGGTCGCGACGCCGTCGGCGTAGAGTTCGACGACGATGCTGTCCGGCCGCAGCTCGTCCTCGTCGGCGTCGTCGGCCCAGACCTTCGTGACCGGCACCGACGTCGTCGCCGGTTCGTGAACGTTCGTGAACGAGCAGGTCAGCGCGACCGTGCCGGACGTGGTCGGGTCGGCAGTGTTTCCCGTGCTATTGCCGCCGCCAGCGCTTCCGCCAGTGCCGTCTCCTGCCGCACTGTTCCCCGTGAAACATTCCTTGACGACGCCGTATTCGACGCCATCGACCTCGCGGTAGACCTCGGACACGCTGTAGATGACGTCAAGATCGCCGTCCTTGACCGGCAGATTGTTCCACGTGACTGTCGAGTTGGCGGTATTCGGGACGGTCTTCGACTGGTTCGTGACGACGTTCCACGTGGAACCACCATCGGTCGAGCGGCTCAGCACGAACGTCGCGGTGCCGCGGCCGCCGTCCTGGTTGTCGCCGTCGTCCCACGTCTTCGTCGTCGTCACCGATGTCGTCAGCGGCTGGTCGGCGATGGTCAGCACGTTGCCATCGTCCGTCCTGATCGACTGGCCATTGACGATGACACCGCCCGATTCGGTGACGACGACCGTGACCGGATCGGCCGCCGCGTAGCCGTCCGGCGCCGTCGTTTCGGTCAGCGTGTAGGTACCGGCCGTCAGTCCGGCGAACGTCGCCGACGTCGTGGTGCACGACGTCACGGCCGTGCCATCATCGACATCGGCCATCCCGGCGGCATCGGCGGCAGCGTCCGAACCGGACGAATCGTCGGAATTCCCGGCGTCATTGCCGGTGCAGTCGGCCGACGTCCACGTCTCCAGGAACGTGGCATCGCCGTCCTTCGTCAGCTCGAACACGGCGCCGGCGAGCGCCGTGCCGTTGAGATCGGTCTTCTTCAGCGTGAACGACGCATTGACCTTGCCGGTGTTGCTGACGGACCACTGGTATGTCTGCAGCGTGACGGTCTTGCCGGCGCCGGTCGTCGCCATCGCGAGCGTCACCGGAACGCCGTCGACGGTGACGCCGGTCCAGACGGCGGCCTCGGTACTCTTCGGAAAGACGAGATAGATGACCGGCTGCGTGACGTCGGCGCACGGATCGTCGGCGCCGGCGGCGTCGGAGGAATCGGCATCGCCGGAGGAATCGTTCCCGCTGTCGGCAGCCGCGCCGACGTCGCAGTAGCCTTCCGGCGCCGTGATCTCGGTGATGCGGTAGATGACGTCGGTCGCCAGTCCGATCGTCGCGTAACCGCTCGTCGACGACGTCAGCGTGCTCGTCAGCGTCGAGACGGTCGCGTCGGCCGACGACAGCGCCGTGCCGGGCAACAGCGACGTGGAGACGACCGCCGCGCCGCTCTCCTCGTCGCCGAGGCCGAAGTCGAGCTCGTCGACCTGGAAGACGGCGCCGTTGAGCGGCTTCGTCGTGTCGCCGTCGGCGTACTTGTAGATCTGCAGCGCGGCGCTGTCGGACGTGATGCCGGCCCTCGCCTCGATAACGTCGTCGATTTCCGTCGTCGCGTCGCTGCCGTAGTCGGCGTAGCCCGCCAGCGCGATCGAGTTCGTCGCGAGTCCCTCCATCGATTCGCCAGCCTGCAGCAGCACGAGCGACTTGTAACTGATGACGATCGGCGTGGCGTCCGGCACCTTGAAGACGATCGTCTTCGTCGTCGGATCGTAGGAATAGGCGGCCGACTCGATCTCGGCGCCGGTCGTCTTCGACGCGATCGAGACCGAGTCCATGCGCAGTTCGAGCGCGTCGCCGAGCACGTCGGTCAGCGTCAGCGTCTTGCCGCCGTTGAGCGTGGCGCCGGACGCGTTGACGGTGACGGTGTACGTGACGTAGGGCGCCGTCGTGCCGTCGTAGACCGACGACTTGTCGACGATGTTCGACGGTCCGGCCCAGACCGACGCGGTATCCGGCCCCTGCGCGGTGCCGGAGACGCTGATGACGGCCGTGTTCCCGTATTCGCCGTAGCCGGTCGTGTAGTCGAATGTCGTGTTGTAGACGAGGTAGAGGCCGGACGACGTCTGCGCCTGCGCGAACGCGGCCGAGCCGGGCGCGATCGTGAACGTCACGGTGCCGTCGGCGTTGACGGTCGCGCTCACGCCGTCGTAGGCCGGATAGACGTTGGCGCTGCCGTTCCACGTGGCCGTGTTGCCGTAGCCGGTGACGGAGCCGGCCACGTAGGCGGTGCCGGCCGGCAACGTGTCGGCGATGGTGACGGATGTCGCGTCGGCGGCGACGTCGTGCACCCACAGCTGCCATGCCAGGATGCCGTTCGCCGACGAGTCCGCCGTGTTCCACTGGTTGTAGTAGTACAGCGTCGATTTCGTCATGTTGTCGCTGACCGGCGAATAGGTTGCCGTCACCGACTTGTTGATCGACGTCGCCGTGTTATAGAGCGTCGCGTTCGTCGCGAGCGAGCCGTTGACGTAGCTGACGAGCGCGATATACAGCGTCGTGTTCCTGGCAATGGCGTCGTCGAACGTGACGGTCAGCGTCTTCTGGCCGGCCGAGACGGCCGTCGAGTAGCCGCCCGAATAGGGCTGCGTGCAGTTCGCGTCGGTGTAGACGACAGCCTGCGCATTGGAGGCGAAGTATTGTTGCGTGCCGAGCGTGTTGCCGGACGAATCGACGTCGACGCTGTCGACGACGGTCTTGCCGGCCGGCAGGTCGACGAGCGCCGTGAACGTGACGATCCACTGCAGCTGGTCGGTCGCCGTCGCCGAGCCGGCGTACCGCTTGGCCAGCGAGACGGCGTCGCTGCCGACCGTCACGGTGCCGGTCGTCGTCACCGGCGAGTTGCCGTCGCCGGGCGTCACGGTGACGGCGTTCGAATACGTCGCCTTCTCGCCGCTGCCGGCTTCCGGCACCGACGTCGCCTGCGTCGTGTAGCTCAGCCGATATTCGGGATACAACGATCCGTCCGACTGTAGCGGCAGCGAGACGTTGCCGGCGAGCAGGTCGGCGAGCGTGACGGTGACGGTGTCCGGGCTGCCGTCCCACCAGCGCGAGTGCATGCACGTGATCGTGACGCTCGCCGAGCCGTCGACGTCCTGGCCGGACCCGACGGTGTCCTTGACGAGCGAGGCCGTCGTCACCTGTGCGTCGGCGTCCGGCACGACGGTGATCGTCCACGTGATGACGCCGCTGTCGCTGGCCTCGCCGGACTTCGTGACCGACCAGCTGCTGTCGAGCCACAGTTCGCGGCTCGTGGTGCCGGACGTCGTGTCCTCGTCGCTCGAGAACGTCACGGTGTTGCGGATGCGATCGTAGTTCTGGTACGACTTCGTGACGGCCGTGACGTCCTGCCGGTCGATCCGGACGTAGTACACGACGTAGAGCGTCTGGCCATCCGTCATCGAATCGATGTTGAGGGTGAACGAATGGCTGTCCTGCGTCTCGACGTACCAGCTTCCGGCATATTGCCGCGTCAGGTCGGCGTCGGCATAGATCGCGATGGAAGGATCGTCCAGCAATGTCAGCAGGTCGCCCATGCTGTCTTCCAGCCGCACGTTCGTGTTCGTGCCGGTCGACGTGACGTCGACGACGAAATAGAAGACCGTGTTGTCGTCGGTGCTGACGGCGCCGCTCTTCGACGCCTCGAGCGAGTGCTGCTGCTCGACGGTCGCCTCGATCGTGCCGATGCCGGGAAACTCGAAGACGGCGCCGCCGCCGTTGGCGCCGCCGGTCGCCGCCTGCGTGACGGTGCCGGTGACGGTGACGTAGGCCGAGACGTTCGAGCCGAGCACGCCGCCGTCGGCGGTGCTGTACGTCACGATCACCTGGCCGCCGGTGACGACGAACGTGCCGCAGGCGTTGCCATCGGCGTCGTAGAGCGTGTATGTCTTGCCTTCCTCGAACTCGATGTTCGCCGGCAGGTCGTAGACGAACGTGTCGCCGTCGTGGATGGTCACCGAGTTCGGCACGGTCCAGTGCAGCTTGAGCGTGACGTCGTCGCCGTACTGCAGCGTCATGCCGGAGCTGTACGGCTGGCCGGCGAACGTCAGCTCGGTCGACGACGTGTCCACCCAGCCGAGCTCGCCGATGTCGTATTCCGCCGCCATCGCCACCGTCGCCGGCAGCGCCGCCAGCGTCGTCAGGCAGCCCAGCAGCAGCGCGAAGACGACAATGACGGCCGCAACGGCACGGGAACGACGGCGCGGAACGGCGGTTGCGGAGGCCGCGGAAGCCGCGCTTGCGGGGCGGGACGGCGTGGCAGCCGCGCCGGACGGCGACACAGCGGCACCCCGGGTGCCGGAGCGGGACGATGCGGAGGCATGGAAAAGCGCCGTCGCCGCGTCATTGCGGTGACGGCCGGTACCGCCGCTGCGGGCGCAGCCCAACCATTCGGCGGGCCGACGCGGCAGCGCGGCGGGTTCCTGCGCGGCATGCGCGCCCCGACGGTGCCGATGCATAACGCCCTCCTCCGACGCCATGCACGTCTGCCAACGTGATGTACTGCCATTCTCCTCGGGAACGTTCTCCTCGGGCATTCGTCATTGAATGCCCACGTTCCACCCCACCAACGCCGCCATTTGGGGACAGGGACAGGCGACCCGGTAGTGCCTTCCAGCTTATCAGGTTCATTTAGGCAACTCACTCGGGTTTGTGACATCAAAAGACAAGAGCTCCCTTCCAGGGAGCTCTTTCTGGTCTTGCGACTTACTGCGCCCAGACGGCGGCGTCGGGGTCGTCTTCGGCGTTGTAGCCGTCCTCGTCGGTGCCGTCGTTGGGGACGCCGAACGCGGACGGATCGTCCGGACTGTCCGGCATGTCGGCCGGACCGGCGGCCGGGGCGTTGTAGGTGGCGGTGTCATCGACGACGCCGGAGTCGGCTTCGGCGTTGAGCTCCTCGAGCGTTTCCGAATCGATCATGTACTTCGGCAGCACGTTCTTGATGTAGCTCTTGACGGCCTCCCCCATCGGGATGTCGTGGCCGGCGTTCTCGGCGAGGAACCAGCGGTGGTCGAGCACCTCGTGGAAGAACTGCGCCGGCTCGATCTTCGTGCGGTAGTCCTTCGGGATCATGCGGACGGTCGGTTCGAAGACCTCGCGCATCCAGTCGGTCGCGACGATCTCGATGTCCTCGCCTTCGCGCCACGTCGACGCGCGGTACGATTCGAGGTCGTTGAGCAGGCGCCGGGCCTGGTTCTCCTGCACGTCGAGGCCGGTCAGGCGCAGCAGCTTGCGGTTCGCGTAGCCGGCGTCGACGACGCGCGGGCGGACGAGGACGCGCTTGCCATCCTCCGTCGTGTTCATCTCGAGCTCGTCGACGTCGAAGCCGAGATCGTTGAGGCGGTTGACGCGCTGCTCGATCTTCCACATCTCGCTCGGGTTGAAGTCCTCGGTGTCGGTCAGCGCGCTCCACAGCGAGTGGTAGCGGTCGACGAGGCGGTTGCCGATCTCGATCTCGTCGACTTCCGGCGGCAGCAGCTCGCCGGAGCTCAGGTCCATCAGTTCGCCGATGATGTTCGTGCGCGCGAGGTCGATATCGTATTCGCGCTGGCCCTCGGTCAGCTGGGCCTGCAGTTCGCCGGTCTCGGCGTCGACGAGGAAGGCCGAGAACGCGTCGGCGTCGCGCTCGAACAGGACGTTCGACAGCGAGACGTCGCCCCAGTAGAAGCCGGCGAGGTGCAGGCGCACCATCAGCACGGCCAGCGCGTCGATCAGGCGCTCGGCGGTGTCGGGACGCAGCGTGCGCGAGAACAGCGCGCGGTACGGCAGCGAGAAGCGCAGGTGCTTCGTGACGAGGATCGCCTCGAGCGGCTCGCCCTCGTTGTCGTGGCGGCCGGTGACGACGGCGATCGGCTGGACGGTTGGCAGGTCGAGCTTTTGCAGCTGGCGCAGGATCTCGTACTCCCGTTCGGCGACGTTCCGCGTGATTTCCTTCATCGCGTAGACTTCGTCGCCGACGTGGACGAATCGCACGACGTGGCGGGAAATGCCTCGCGGCAAGTTGACGAGCAGGTCTTCCGGCCACGTCGACAGCGGCTTCTCCCACGGCAGCGAGAACATCTTCGGGTCGGTGGCGGCGGCGGTGATCTTCAGCGACGCCGGCTCCGGCGACTGCGCGGCCGGGTCCTCGGCCTTGACCGACGTCGCCTTGAGCGCGCGGGGGTCCATGTGCGGAACGTCAATACTCATAGTCGTCACTTTACCTCAGGGTGTCCGTCGCTCTGCGCTCGCGGCTTCCGTTTTCCACAAACCGCCACGTTCCCGTGCGGGAAAAACAAAGACCCCGCAGCCATGCGGGGTCTTTGTCAACGAGGCGACAAGAGAGGAAGAAAAACCTCGTTTACTCTCTGGCGGGGAACAGCAACCCCGCCAAATCTTCCATCTGGGCCGGGCCGGACGAATCGTTCGCGAGTCCCGGCGGCTGGTCGGAGCGACCGCCGCCGGCTGGCGGGAACGATTCCCGCGGGGCTCAGTTGATGCGCAGCTCGGTCGACGGAGCGAACAGGTGCATCTTGGCCGGGTTGATCTTGATCTTGACGACGTCGCCAACCTGCGGCAGGGCGCGCGGGTTCACGCGGATGGTGGTGAGCTTGTTCTGGTCGGACATCATCGCGTTGTGATCGTCGGAGACGGCGTCGTCGGACAGGATGTTGCCGTAGATGTAGCCGTCGGAGCCCAGGTCCTCGACGTTGACGACCTTCAGCGAGAAGGCGTTCTCGTCGTCCGGGGTGGCGAGCGTCGCGTCTTCCGGACGGAAGCCGACGATGATCTCGTTGTTGTCTTCCGGCGTCAGCTTGGCCACGGCGTCCTTCGGCAGGTCGATCGTGTCCTCGCCGACCTTGGCCTTGCCGTCGACGACCGGGTGCGTGTTGATGTTCATCGACGGGGAGCCGATGAAGCCGGCGACGAAGACGTTGGCCGGGCGATCGTACAGCTCGGTCGGGGCGCCGACCTGCTGCAGGATGCCGAGCTTGATGACGGCGATGCGGTCGCCCATCGTCAGGGCCTCGGTCTGGTCGTGGGTGACGTACAGCGTGGTGACACCGAGCTGGCGCTGCAGGGCGGCGATCTGCGTACGGGTCTGGACACGGAGCTTGGCGTCGAGGTTCGACAGCGGCTCGTCCATGAGGAAGACCTTCGGCTCGCGGACGATGGCGCGGCCCATGGCGACGCGCTGGCGCTGGCCACCGGACAGGGCCTTCGGCTTGCGGTCCAGGAACTCGGTCAGGTCGAGGATCTCAGCGGCCTTCTCGACGCGCTTGCGGATCTCGTCCTTCGGGGTGCCGGCGATCTTCAGGGCGAAGCCCATGTTGTCGGCGACAGTCATGTGCGGGTACAGCGCGTAGTTCTGGAACACCATGGCGATGTCGCGGTCCTTCGGCTGCATGGTGGTGACATCCTTATCACCGATCAGGATGCGGCCCTTGTTGACCTCTTCGAGGCCGGCCAGCATGCGCAGCGTGGTGGACTTACCGCAGCCAGACGGGCCAACGAGAACGAGGAATTCGCCGTCCTTGATGTCGAGGTTGAGATCGTCAACCGACGGCTTGTCGTTGCCCGGGTAGATACGGGTGACGTGATCGAAAATGACTTCTGCCATTGTTCATCCTTTCATCGGCAGGTACGTGCCGAACGATCCGTTGTGAGGGGATTACTTTGGTGGTGTCGTCGTCTACGGCCGTCCACTTCGACTCGGCTGCAGAGTTCAACATTTTTCTTAATTTTTCTCCGGCCGAAACAAATTTTCCTGATCGTGAAAAATTTTCTCCGGAAGGAGTTTCGTTCAGTGGAGAGGTGTCTCTTCATTGAGCTGTGGATTACTATACATCACCCCCCGAATTTCGCCAGCACCCGGCGCGTTCTCCACTTTTTTTCAAACCGCCCCGAAAAAATAAACAGACTAAATTCATTTTTTTGACTGAAACGATTCGGCCGTCCTTCTCTCCCGCCAGATGTCGCAAACCCGGGCCGCTGGCCCGGGTTTGCGACATCAAGACGGGGCGCCGCTATCGGCGGCCGGCGCGGCGAAGCTTGTTCGCCGCGAGCGTATTGGTCCACATATTGGCCGGGACGTCGTGGACGAGGCGGGCGGCGGCGCGCAGGGCGTGGCCGTTCGCGAAGTCGACGAGGTCGTCGACGATCGCGCGGTCGACCTTGCCGCCGGCCATCTTCTGCATCGCGCGCGGCGGCATGTTGAGCACGAACAGCGCGCCCATGTCCGGGGCGCCATGCTGGTCGGGCTTCGAGGCCTTGCGCTGCAGCGACCCGGCGAACAGCCTCGCCAGGCGCCCGTCGGCGCGCGTCCAGCTCGACAGCGGCACGTTCGGCCCGAACGGCTTCGGATCCTCGTTCGGCACGAGGTTCTCGCCGTTGACTTCCGGGTTGCGGTGCTCGGGCCGCGGCATTGTCGCGCTACCGGAGGTCGCCCGGAACGATTTGCCCGTCCTGGCGCCGCCCGCATCCTCGACGTCCGGCGCCGTCCCCCTCTCCCCCGGCAGCGGCGTGCGCGCGAGCCGGAACATCGCGCGGACGTCGTCGGCCGTGGCGTGATGGACGTCGGCGTAGGCAAGGGAGCCGAGGGCCGGATCGGTCGGGTGCGGCGAGCGGTCGCCGTGGATGTGGACGAGCGACGACAGCGGCAGGTCGACGCAGCTCGTGCCGACCATGACGGTCCACGCGCCGCTCGTGACATGCCAGGCGCCGTCGCCGGCGTCGAAGTGCCGGAACGTCATTTCGTCGAACTCGATGCGCGCTTCCCGCCGGCCGCCGGCCGGCACGTCGACCTTCGCGAAGCCCTTGAGCTCGCGGGCGACATGCGGGCCGCCGTCGGTCGGCGCGGCGACATACAGCTGCACGACGGCCTTGCCATCGACGGGCGAATCGTTCGAGACAATGCAGGCGACGCCCCACTGGTTGACCTCGAGATCCGACAACGTGAAGCGGGAGTAGGACAGGCCGAAGCCGAACGGGAAGCGGACGGGGCGGCCGGCCGTCGCGAAGTAGCGGTAGCCGACGAACGGGCCCTCGCGGTAGATGGCGTGCGGGCCGGGCGCCGGGAACCACGCGGCATTCGGGCAGTCGGCATACGTCAGCGGCCACGTCTGCGCGAGGTGGCCGGACGGGTTGACGTCGCCGGCGAGCACGGCGGCCGTCGCGGCGCCGGCCGCCTCGCCGGCGAGGCCGGTGTACAGCAGGCCGTCCACGTCGTCCGCCCACGGCAGCTCGACCGGGCCGCCGGCGACGAGCACGGCGACGACCGGCTTGCCGGTGCGCTTGCGCAGCGCGGCGAGCGCGCCCATCAGGTTGTCCTGCGCCTTCGGCAGCGCCATCGTCGCGCGGTCGACGCTCTCCGACTCGTCGGCTTCGGTCAGGCCGACGACGGCGACGACGACATCGACGTCGTCGCGCCGCGCGAGCTTCGTCGCCTCGTGCAGCTTGCCGGCGTCCGGCTTGCCGTCGCGCCGGTAGCCGTCCGCGTAGCCGACGACGGTGAAGCGGTGACCGGGCTGGCCGGCGGCCCGCCCGTCAAGTCGCGACGATTCGCGCGGCTGTTCGGCGAGCGCGTCCAGCGCGTCGAGGATGGTGTCGGCGCGATGCGTGGTGACTTCCGACGAGCCGCCGCCCTGGAAGCGGGCGTGCACGGCGAGGTCGCCGACGACGGCGACGCGGCAGCCGGGACGGAGCGGGAGGGCCGGGACGGTGGTGGCGGCGGCGCCAGTCGTGTCGCCAGTCGCATCACCGGTCGAATCGCCAGTCGCACCGGGCTCCGGGGTCGCGGACGAACCGGCGGACGAATCGTCCAGCGTATTGCCGCCGTATGGCGCGACCGAATCGTTCTTCAACAGCGTCAGCGTCTGGACGGCGGCGTCGAAGGCGAGCGAGTGGCCGCGGTCGAGCAGGTCGTCGCCGATCTGCAGCTTCTTCTTGCGGCTCATCAGGTCCGGCGCGTCGCCGGGCACGTCGTAGTACGTTTCGCGCGCGACCTTCGCGACCTCGAGCGCGCGGGCGAGCAGGTCGTCGTGAGTGACGGTGCCGGCGCGGAACGCCGCTTCCAGCTCGCGCAGCGACGTGAGGCCCGGCGACGGCATCTCGAGCGAGCCGCCGGCGAGCGCCGCGCCGACCGCCGTGTTCGAGCCGCCCCAGTCCGACATCGTCATGCCGTCGAAGCCCCATTCGTTACGCAGGATGTCGGTGAGCAGGTGCCGGTTCTCGTGCGAGTAGACGCCGTTGACCTGGTTGTAGGACGTCATCATCGTCAGCGGGCCGCTCAGCCGCACGACGAGCTCGAACGCCGTCAGGTACAGCTCGCGCAGCGTGCGCTCGTCGACGACCGAATCGCTGGCCTGGCGGCGCAGCTCCTGGCTGTTGACGGCGAAGTGCTTCGGGCACGCGGCGATGCCCCGCGACTGGATGCCCTTGACCAGGCCGGCGCCAATGCGGCCGGAGACCTGCGGATCTTCCGACAGATATTCGAAATTGCGGCCGCATAGCGGGTTGCGCTGGATGTTGACGGCGGGGCCGAGCAGCACGTTGACGCCGAGCGCGCGGGCCTGGTCGGCCATCGCGGCGCCGACCGTCTTCGCGAGGTCGGGGTCCCAGCTCATCGCGAGGTTGACGCCGCACGGGAAGCTCGTCGCCTCCTTCGCGCACTCGGTGCCGGGCAGGTCGGACGCCATGCCGACGGCGCAGCGCACGCCGTGCGGACCGTCGCTCATGACGAATTTCGGCACGGCCGCCCGCACGTTGCCGCGCGATGTCCACATGTCCTCGCCGCTGAGCAGCGCCGCCAGCTCGATCGGCGAGCATTTCCTCAAGTCGTCTTCCAGCCCCATCGCATCCCCCCTTCACGTGCGCCTCGCGCATGCGTCACGCGCATCCGTCTGCGGCTCGCTCTCCTCGTTGAAGCTTGCTGCTTCTCACTGTACGCCGTCCCCGGCGACGCGGTAAGGCGCCGGATCGTCCTTCAGGCGGCGCGGGACCGTTGTTTCCGGGAAAGGACGCACAGGATTTTTGCCCCGACAAAATCCAGTGCGCTTTCGCACAAAACCCAACATCGGGACTATTGTGATTCCAACGTTTTCAGGGTGTCCCAGAAAATGCGACGCACTGGATTTTTCGGGACAAAAAATCCAGTGCGTCCATCCCGCTTATTTACCCCCCCCTCTTCCTACGCGGGCTGGTGTAGTGAGGCTGGCTCGGATGGTAGCGGCGCGAGGGACGGCCCGCGCCACCGGCACCGTAGCCGCCGTAGGCGCCATAGCCGCCGTGGCCGTAGGTCAGCGGCTGGAACGGGATTGTCGGATGCTGCGGATTCGGCAGCGGGGCATGCTGCGATTCGGCATGCTGCTGCGCATGCTGCGATGCATGCTGCAGCTCGGCCTGCATCGGCTGGCCGGATTCGTGTGCGCGCAGGCGCTTGCCGACTTTCTTCGAGTCCTTGCGCAGCCGCTCGATCTCGTGGTTGAGCTCGGCGACGCTGTCGGACAGCGCGTACATCTGCCCCTGCAACAGCTTCGTCTGCGCGTCGGTGTTGGCGATGTCGGCGTTTGTCTCCGTGACCGACTCGCGGTTGACCTGGTCGATGATCCACGACGCGATCATCGCCGTGACGATGCCGATCAACGCAATGCCGGTCAGCATCAGGATGATCGCGATGAGCCGGCCCATCGACGTGACCGGATAGATGTCGCCGTAACCG
Organism: Bifidobacterium choloepi; assembly: GCF_010667615.1. Lineage (GTDB taxonomy): Bacteria > Actinomycetota > Actinomycetes > Actinomycetales > Bifidobacteriaceae > Bifidobacterium > Bifidobacterium choloepi. The sequence continues at coordinate 1,255,998 of NZ_VYSG01000001.1, forward strand.
ACCGTCGTCACCGTCACGAACGCCCACCACATCGCCGTCGGGAAATTCGTGATCCTCGCGCCCGGCGCGTTGTGCTCGACGGAATACTCCGCGAGCGCGCCGACGTACAGCACGAGGCAGATCATGACGGCGGCGTACAGCGTGATCTTGCCGCGCACGGCGAAGCCGGCGCCGTGGTTGAACATGTGCAGCATCGCGACGAGCTGCAGCAGCCGCAGCGGCCGGAACATCGGCAGCGCGATCGAGACCAGCAGCAGTAGGTTCTTGCGGAACCACACTTTCCGGTTCTCGGCGAGCAGCAGCTCGACGACGTAGTCGATGGCATAGATGGCCCAGATGACGTCGATGACGCGGTTGCACAGCGTCACGTGCGTCTCGGCGAGAATCTCCCAGGAGTAGGCGAACAGGAACACGACGGACAGCACGAGCAGCGGACCGTCGGTATAGTGGTTCCATTTCTTGAGAGTCAAGGTCATGGACAGCATTGTAGGAAATCGCCGGTTTTTCCCGCGGCGATTTTCTACTTTGGAATGATTCAGTCCGCCAGCTCCCAGCGGCGCAGGTCGATCTTGTGGATGATCCTGTTGAAGACCTTGACGCACAGGCCGACGCAGATCGCGGCGGCGACGGTGCCCTCGCGCACGCCGATCAGGCCGTGCAGGCACAGCAGGCCGGAGACGACGGCGAACAGCACGCAGCACACATCGAACGCGACCTTCATGTTGCCGAACTTCCACGGCAGCACGCGGCACATCGCCATGACGAGTCCCTCGCCGGCGTTGAGGAACATGTTCGCGCGCACCTCCATCGAGATGCCGAGCGCGACGAACACGACGCCGCACGCGCACATCGCCCACTGCAGCAGGTAGCTGGACGGCGTCGAGAACGGCAGGATCGCGTCCCACACGTCGATCATCGAGCCCATGATGAAGGCGACGGCGATCTGCGCGACGTGCGTCCAGTTACTGTCTCGGCGCAGGATCAGCAGCTCGAGGACGACGAAGCAGGTGTTCATGATGATCGTCGTCGTGCCGACCGACAGGCCGGAGATCTGCGACGTGACGTACGGCACGCTCGAGATCGGCGACGTGCCGAGCGCCGCCTTGATCGACAGGCTGACGCCGAGCGCCGAGATGATCAGGCCGGCGACGAGCAGGATGCCGCGCCTGACGAAATGCTCGCCTTCCAGCGCCGGCTTGCGGCGGCGTCGCGTCGCCTTGTCCACGCCGGCTTCCAGCCCGGCTTCGATTTCGGCTTCCAGCCCGTTGAGTTCCGCTTCCAGTTCGCCGGCCGCGACGGCCGCCTTGTTCACCGTTTCCGTGGGTGCTCCTTTATATAGTCGTCTCTTCGTCGTTGTCCCCACCGCCGGCGGCCGCCGCCGCGCATGGCTGCGCAGGCGCGGTTCGCCGGGCGCAGTCGGTCCTGCGCCCGGCACGGCGTCATCGCATCGTTGGTGGGGTGTTGCTACTTACGTTGATGCCGAAACGATGCTCCCCGAATTCTTCGGGCGAATCGTTCCCGCTGTCGTCCTATTTGCCGGACGGCTCGTCCGCGGCGGCCATCGCGTCGATCGACTCGCGCAGCAGCCGCTTGAACTCGTCCTGTTCGGCGGGACCCAGCGCCCCGAGGATCGGCCGCTCGGCGTCGGCGAACACCGACGTCAGCCGCGCGGCGACGGCGCGGCCGTCGTCGGTCAGCGAGACGAACAGCGAGCGCCGGTTGCCTTCGTGATGGCGACGCACGATCAGGCCGCCCTTTTCCATGCGGTCGAGGATGCTGCCGATCGTCGCGCGGTCGAGCTGGCAGCCCTCCGCGATCGTCGTCTGGTCGGCCTCGCCGGCCGACTGCAGGAAATCGAGCACTTTCGGCTGGCCGGGCGTCAGTCCGAGCTCGGTCACGCGGGCCGTGACGCGGTGGTAGAGCGCCAGGTGCGCGCGCATCAGCAGGTAGTGGATGGAATCCGGCGTCTCCACGTCGCTTGCCATCTGTCGCTACCGCCTTCCCGAACGAAACTGTAAGTATTCAAACAATAAGTATTCATACAATTTGCCACCGACATATTGGAACAGCGGCAGATCCGAAAGAAAACTTCACATGCCGGACCGTGTTGTTTCCGCGGGAAACATTACGATGGTGGCCATGAGTGAAATCCATGCGCTGAATCTGGAACCGGGGGACGTCGTCGGCGGATACACGCTGGTGTCCCGCCTGGGCGCCGGCGCGATGGGTTCTGTCTGGCGCGTCGTCGACGACGGCGGCCAGGCGCACGCGATGAAGATCCTGCGCGACTCGCTGAGCGACGACGCGGCCGACGATCCCGACAGCCCCGAGCACCGCAGCCGTGTGACGGCTCGCGAGCGCCTGCGCCGCGAGGCGATGGCGCTGAAGAAAATCAGCAATCCGGGCGTCTGCGCGATCGACGACATGGAGCTCGACGACTCGGTCGCGTTCATCGTCACCGAACTGATCGAGGGCGAAAACCTGCGCGAGGACGTCGCCCACAACGGCAAGTACGTCGCCGAGGACCTCGAGCGGCTCGCGAGCAAGCTGATAGCCGCCGTGCAGGCGGTCCACGACGCGGGAATCGTTCACCGCGACATCAAGCCGACGAACGTCATGGTCTCGCTGTCGGGGCCGATCCTCGTCGACTTCGGCATCGCGATGGGCGCCGGCGAAAGCCACGTGACAACAACCGGCCTCGTCATGGGCACGCCGGGCTTCATCGCGCCGGAGATCATCGACGGCGCCGAAAGCGACGACGAGACCGACTGGTGGTCGGTCGCGTCGGTGCTCGCGTTCGCGGCGACCGGCCAGCCGGTCTTCGGCAAGTCGCCGATGATGGCGGTGCTCGAGCGCGAGGCGAGCGGCAACGCCAACCTCGCCGGCCTGCCGCCGCGCACGATGGCGGCGTTCCGCTCGGCGCTCAACCCCGACCGCTCGAAGCGCTGCTCGCCGCAGGAGCTGCTCAACGCGATCACGCAGGACGCATGGGATTCGACGGCCTGGCAGGACGCCGGCGGCTCGTCGCTGCTCGGCGCGCCGGCCGCGTCGAGCAGTTCGAACGATTTGTCATTCCTGGACGATTCGGCCGCCGCGGCCCCGTCCGCGACGTCGCCGTCGTCCGCAACATCATCGCCGTCGTCCACCAGCGGGGCGGCGATGCCCCCTTTTGGCTCTCCTGACCCGCGCCGGGGGTCAACTGCGGCCATCGCCAATCCGCGCCTGGCCTGGCGGCGTCCGCTGCCGCCCCCTCCGCCGCGGCACACGGCCGCCAATCCGACCCGCCCGATGCTGACCGCGCTGCCGACGACGCGTCTCGACGAGGCCGCTGAACCGACGGTCGCCGAGCCGCATGCCGCCGAACCGCCAACCACGCGCATGCCGGAACCATATGCCGCCGAACCGCCAACGATCGCCGAACCGGTCGGCGACTACTACCAGTCGCCGGCGCTTGGCCGGCTCGTCACGAACACCGAGGCGGCCCGGAACGGGGGCGCCGCGCCGCCGGCGATCGCGCCGACCGCGGTCGCCGGCCAGGACGAAGTCGGCGCGACGGCCGTGCAATCGCCGACAGCGGTACAGCCGCAGCCGGTCGCCACGCAGCCCGAATGGAACGAAGTCCCCATGCAGCCGACCGGCGCCGGCGAATCGTACAATCCGTACGGCCAGCAGCCGTACGGCGCCGAATCGTACCCGCAGAATCCGTACACGCAACCGCCCGTCGACTCGCGGGCCGACTATCCGCGCCGAGGCGCGCTGCCATGCTGGCTGCTGGCGATCCCGATCTTCCTGCTCGGCGCGGCGATGCCGTTCGCCGGGCTGACGCTGTCGTTCGTGCTGCTGTGGATCCTGATGGCGGCCGGCCTCAACGTCAACGCGCAGCGCCAGCGCGAGATGCGCCGCGGCGGCCAGTCGCGCGGATCGGACGCGGCGCTGCGCGTCGTCTCGTTCCCGGCCCACCTGCTCAAGGGACTGGGCCGCGCCATTCCGGCGATGCTGCTGGACACGCTGATCGCCGTCTGCGTCGCCGTCATCGGCACGGTGCTCGGCCAGCTGCCGCTCGAATCCGTCGGCCTCGACGTCGCCGGCCTCGCCGTGGCCGTCAAGCTGCCGTACGATTCGACCGCCTCGCTGACGGCCGGTATCCTTGGCCTGGCGTGCGGCTGCGGCTGGCTGGTCGCGTGCCACGGCCCCGGCGGCGAGATCGTACGCACCGGCGCCGGCTCCCTGCGCGGCAAGTCCGGCTCGACGCGCTCCTCCACCCGCCTCTATGTCGCCGTCATGCTCGGCATCTGGCTGGCCCTGACCGCCTTCATCCTTCTCGCCGCCCTGGCCACCCCCACCGTCGACTGGACCCCGTTCCTCGCCTGAACCCCGGGCGAATCGTGAAAAAATGGCGGAAATTGGGCGGGCGACGAACGATTCCCATGATTCCTTCAGCAAGCGCCCACACACTTGCTTCGGCATGATGTTCCGCTTGCGGAACGGCTGTCAGTATATTTGAGAGACAGAAAACAGGACACCGGCGCGCGGGAGAGACCGCCGCGTTCATCCAGGAAAGGACTGGGATGGCCCAGAATCCCAAGAATTCGAGGAATTCGAAGAACGCAGCTCCGAATTCGAACGCCAAACCGAATCAGCCGAATCAGAAGAAGCAGAACGGCGCGACCGACAAGCGCAACGCCAACGCAGCCAACCGCCAGCAGGCGGCGCGCGACGCGAAGCGGATGAGCCGGGCCGAGCGGCGCGAGTACGACCGCCGGATGCAGGAGGCGCGGCTCGCGAAGGCGGCGAAGGAGCGCAAGCAGCAGACGATCATCGGCATCATCGTCGCCGTCGTCGTCGTGGCGATCCTCGTCGTCGCCGGCGTCGTCGTCTGGAACAAGACGCATCCGTCGGCCAGCGAGACGGCGTCGTCGGAGACCGTCGAGCAGGCGTACGAGGAGCTGCAGGAGGTGTCCGTCAAGCCGACGCGCGCCGACGACAAGGGCGGCATCCTGATCTCGAAGGACGGCTACGGCACGTCGGTCGACGACGTCCCGACCGTCGCGATCTACATGGACTTCCTGTGCCCGGGCTGCGGCAACCTCAACCGCCAGCTCGACCAGGACCTCATCAAGATGATGAACGCCGGCCAGGTCAACCTCGAGCTGCACTTCATGTCGTTCATGGACCGCTACTCGACCGACAACTATTCGTCGCGCGCGGCGAACGCGGCGCTGTGGATCGCCGATCACGACGACAATCCCGACCACCTGCTGCAGTTCATCACGAACCTGTACGCCGAGGACTTCCAGCCGGAGGAGGGATCGTCGTACGTCTCCGTCTCCGACGACAAGATCAAGGAGCAGGCGATTGCCGCCGGCGTCTCCGAGAGCGTCGCCGACGGCGCGTTCGACAACACCTACGACGACTGGCTGACGGCGATCAACACCTACACGCCGAAGCGCGAGGAGCTGTGGAACGTCTCCGGCTCGCTCAAGGGCTCGATGTCGACGCCGACGGTGACGATCAACGGCTACTTCTGGGACATGAACAACATCACGCTCGCGAACATGACGATCGCCGACGCGTTCCTCGAGGCGATCGAGCTGCCGGCCAACGAAGTCGGCGTCGCCGGCGATCTGCCCGGCATCGGCGCGACCGGCGTCCCGATCAACGTCGCCACCGGCGAGCCGCAGTCGACGGAGGAAAGTTCGTCGTCGGCCAGCAGCACGGCGTCGTCGAGCAGCACGGCCAGCAGCTCCAGCAAGTAGGTTCTCGCTCTTTCTTGCTTTTTCCTGATGTCTCTTGATGTCACGATCCCGTGATCGGATCCCGGGATCGTGACATCCGGGACACCGGGAGGAAGGATCCTCGCCCGAAGAGAGAAGATTCCGAACTCGATCAAACTCGATGCGACGATAGAAAAACTCGACAGATTTGGCGAGAAACTCTGGTTTTGAAAATCTTCACAATTTTTCGTGTCGCGGCCCGGGGACGGCATAGTTACCCCCGTACACAAAGACACACCCGCCAAAACGTTCGGTTGGTGCTGCTATGCTATTGCACGTTTGCTGCATCCGCGAGCGGATTTCGGTGCCCGCGAACGTCGGACAAACTCCATAAAATTCAACATTTCATGGTTATTTGCCTCTTTAGCTCAGATGGCCAGAGCGGCCGCCTTGTAAGCGGCAGGTCGTCGGTTCGATCCCGACAAGAGGCTCCATTGCGCCCAAAAAAGAGGCGTCGTATACTTGGAACCATACAAGTTGCGGCAAGCCAATGACGTTTTGGCGCAAGAAGAAGTCTTACCGTGTGTAAGTATCCGGAAGCCTTCCCCCAACCATAGGCTTCCGGTTCAGGCGAGGCAATCCCCCAACCAGCCTTGCCTGCCCGGGGGCGAGAACATCCCCTTCTCTCTCGCCCCCTCTTTTTGCTCTTGGACGCGTTCGCTACGAGCCGATTGACACCGAGCGTTTTCCTTCCAGCCCGCTCCCCCACTGCATCTTGTCCATCGGCTCCGTTTCCGCGTTCCGGCCACGATCCCCGCAGGTCGTGGCCGTTCCCTTGTTTACCGCCGGCCGCCCAACCGTCCGGCCGCCCAGCCCCATTGCCTGCCGCCATGCCTCCCGCGTCACGGGATTACGAATGGCATGGAAATCCGTCATGTGAAATTGTTCGCGGTGTCGATTTTGCAAAACATCTTGTCACAATCGCCGTCGTTGGCGAAGCCGACCTTGCAAAACCAAGGATCGCTAATAGTCAACTATGTTACCGCATTTTCCGCCTCCGGCATAGCGGGCCAACATCTCCGGGCGCGGCGGCCCGCGCCGACCGGGGACGGCGGCGTCATTGCGCCCCATCCGCGGTTCCCGGGTACGGCGGCTTCGCGACATCGACGACGTCGACGGGCAGCCAGCACGCCACCCGAGTTCGGGAAGAATCGTTCCAATTCCACCCCGGCCCCCTCGACGGCGTTCAGCAGGCTGTGGGAAGATGGTGCGTAACACTGCCGTCAACGAAAGAAGGACAGATGGCCAAGCGATGGACACCGAGGCACATGGTCGTCATGCGCCGGATCCGCGTGATGATCGTCGTCATCGCGCTCGTGCTCGCGAGCTGCGTGACCTTCTTCGCGACGGCCCGCAAGACAGTGGCGCTCGAAGTCAACGGCGAGAAGACGACGGTGACGACGTACGCGACGACCGTCTACGGACTGCTGCGGGAACAGGGCATCACGACGAAGACGCACGACGTCGTCAAGGCGACGAACGGCGAGAACCTGACGAACAACGACGTCGTCACGGTGAAGTCGGCCTACCAGACGACCGTCACGATCGACGGGCAGGCGGTGCCGTTCTGGACCGTCGCCAGCTCGTACGCCCAGCTCATCGGCTTCTTCGAGGCGAACGAGGTCGCCGCGAGCGCCATCACCGTCAACATCACGAACATTTACAACCAGCTGACCGGCGGCATCGTGCTGAACGCCGACGGCCCGGTCACCGTCATCGCCGACGGCAAGACGTCGGTCGCGCCGGACGGCAACCTGCCGGCGGCGAGCATCCTCGACTCGAAGGGCATCGTGCTCGGCAAGGAGGATCGCGTCAGCGTCTACGAGCAGGACGGCACGACGGTGCTGCAGGTGCAGCGCGTCACGCACGGCACCGTCACGGAGACGGAAGCCATCCCGTACGGCACGCAGACGGTCGTCGACTACTCGCTCGAGCCGGGCCAGACCGTCGTCGAGCAGGAAGGCGTCACCGGCGAGAAGACGAACACGTATTCGGTGACGTATGTCGACGGCGTCGAGGAAAGCCGTACGCTCACCGACTCAACCGTGACGAAGCAGGCGCTCGACGAAGTCATCGGCGTCGGCCCGGCCGCGACGGAAGACAATTCGTCGAACGATTCTTCCGCCTCGTCGGATTCCTCGAACGATTCTTCCGGTTCGAACGATTCTTCCGGTTCCTCCGACGATTCCGCCAAGGACAATTCGTCGTCCGATGACGACTCCGCGAAGAGCGACGACTCGGCGTCGTCCGACGAGTCCTCGTCCTCCTCCGACGACGCGTCGGCCGACGCGTCCGCGAGCGCGAGCCCGTCGACGTCCGACGACTCGGCGGCCAAGGACGACGCAAGCGCCTCCGCCACGGCCAGCCCGTCCGCGAGCGCGACGTCGGCACCATCGTCGAGCGCGACGACCAATTCGTCCGGCTCGTCGAACTCGTCCGGCTCGTCGTCGGGCAATTCCTCGTCCGGCAATGCCGGCTCGACAGGTTCGTCGGGTGGCAGCTCGGGCAGCACGTCGACGGGCGGATCGTCCTCGTCGTCCTCGTCGTCCTCGAGCAGCTCGACGGCGTCCGCGGCGAACTGCCGGCTGTACCGGCCGTCCGTCTCGGCCGCGCAGACGTACGCCGCCGGCGCGGCGGCGCAATACGGCTGGACCGGCGACGAGTGGACAACGCTCGTCACCCTGTGGAACAAGGAGTCGAGCTGGCGCTGGAACGCCGAGAACCCGACGTCGGGCGCGTACGGCATTCCGCAGGCGCTGCCGGCGTCGAAGATGGCCGACTACGGCGCGAACTACCGCGACGACGCCGCCGTCCAGATCGACTGGGGCCTCAACTACATCTCCAGCCGCTACGGCTCCCCCACCGCCGCCTGGAAGTTCTGGCAGACCAAGGGCTGGTACTGAGGTACCCCCTCCAGGGGGCTCTAGTGGCGCCGGTTACGACAGCGGGTAGGCTTGGGAGGAAGCATCGTTCAATTTTTTCGAAATCTGTGAGGTCACATGGGTGAGAACTCCGGCCGGCTGCTCGGAGCCGCCGACATCCGCAGGATCGCCGCCGAGGCCGGCGTGACGCCGACGAAGAAGTTCGGCCAGAATTTCGTCATCGATCCGGGCACCGTGCGGAGAATTGTCCGCGAGGCCGGCGTGACGGCCGGCGACCATGTGCTGGAAGTCGGGCCGGGGCTCGGGTCGCTGACGCTGGCGATCCTCGAGACCGGCGCGAGCGTCGTCGCCGTCGAGATCGACCCGCCGGTCGCCGTGCGGCTGCCGAAGACCGTCGCCGAGTTCATGCCGGACGCCGCCGGCCGCCTCGCCGTCGTCAACCGCGACGCGCTGACCCTCACGCCGGCGAACCTGCCGCAGCTCGGCGACGGCGAACGATTCGTCCTCGTCGCCAACTTGCCGTACAACGTCGCGACGCCGATCATCCTGACTCTTCTGGAACGATTCGCGGGGCTCGAATCGTTCCTCGTCATGGTACAGAAGGAAGTCGCCGACCGGCTGGCCGCGACCCCGGGATCGAAGATCTACGGCACGCCGAGCGTCAAGCTGGCCTGGTACGGCCACGCCGAACGCGCCGGCCTTGTCGGCCGCAACGTGTTCTGGCCCGCCCCGAACGTCGACTCGGCCCTCGTCTCGTTCACGCGCTATCCGGACGGCCACCTGCCGCTCGCCGACGAACTCGGCGTCGGGCGCGAGCTCGTCTTCGAGCTGATCGACGCCGCGTTCATGCAGCGTCGCAAGACGCTGCACGCGGCGCTGAAGAAAATCGTGCCGGCCGAGGCCTACGACCTCTCCGGCATCGACCCGACCCGCCGCGGCGAAACGCTGACGATCGACGAATTCGTCCGCCTCGCCGCCGCCGTCCGGCGCGCCCGCGACTAGGCGCCTCGGGTTCGGATATCGCCAATACCCCCGGAATCGTCCAACCATCCATTCCCTACCAACCGAAAGCGAGCGGCGGTCATGACCGACGACAACACTCCCGGCACCCTCGGCGCGGTCAGCGTCGACTGTCCGGCGAAGACGAACCTCACGCTGCATGTCGGCGAGCGACATGACGAGTGGGGCGGCCGGCACGCGCTCGACACCGTCTACTGCGGCCTCGGCATCTACGACACGGTGACGGTCGAGCAGAAGCGGCCGAGCACCGGCTTCTCCCTCGACATTTCCGGCCGCTTCCTCGGCGACCTCGCGTCGTCGTCGACCGACCTGCGCCGCAACCATGCCGTCCGCGCGCTGTTCACGATGGCGCACGCGGCCGGCCGCGAAGCCGACATCAGCATCTCGATCGAGAAGGAAATCCCGGTCGGCGCCGGCCTCGGCGGCGGCTCGGCCGACGCGGCCGCCGTCATCCTCGGCCTGAACGCGCTGTGGGAGCTCGACTGGCCACTCGAAAAGCTCCAGGCCATCGCCGCCGGTCTCGGCGCCGACATGCCGTTCTGCCTGAGCGGCGGCTATGCGCGCGGCACCGGCTTCGGCGAGCGGATCGAGCTGCTCGACGCGACGTCGCCGACCGTCGCGGCGCTCAGGGCCGACGGCTTCGACGGCGACGTCATCGTCGGCGCCTACCGGGCCGAACTCGGCACGCCGGAAGTCTACGGCCTGTTCGACGAGCTCGGCGACGGCGATGGCGACCTCAACTCGCTGCAGAAGGCGGCCATCGAGCTGCATCCGCGCTCCGGCCGCGCCATCGAGCTCGCGCTGGAAGCCGGCGCCACGCAGGCGTTCGTCTCCGGCTCCGGCCCGTCGGTCGTCGCGTTCGTGCCGGACGGCGCCGCGATGGAGGCCGTCGACCGCTCGTGGCGCGAATGGAACGCCGTCGACCGCCTGATCACCGCCACCGCCCCCGCCGTCCCGATCGTGCGTCATCTTGATTCCCCGGAAGGGGATCGCTGAGGCGTGACCGGAGCGATGGGCCGACTTGCGGAACGCAGGCGGTTACGCTCCGCATGCCGGTCCCCGGTCCCGCGTCGCCCGACAGCTCCCTTCCGGGGAGCCCGGGTTTGTGGGCAGTCCGGGTTTGTGACATGTTGAGGGAAAATTCAGGCACCGGGTTCCACGCGTCAGCTCTTGCGACTAAGCTTGGCTGTTCAGCACGTCGAGTCGCCGGAGCGGGGAATCCTCGCAGGAAGCTCCAAGGCATCCGGCGCACACTGGACGGTCGAGAGAATCGTTCACCATTCTTCAGCTGAACCACGAGACGAGGAGTGACATGTCCGAAAGCACCGACGGGCGCGAAGCGCGCAAGCAGTACATGCGCCACCGCCAGACCATGGTCTTCACGACGATCGGCGCCGTGCTGGTCGTCGCGATGATCGTCTCGCTGCTGTTCTTCTTCCATGTCGGCGGCCTCGGCAAGGTCGAGACGGCCGCCGACGAGCCGAACTTCGGCTATCCGGCGCCGTGCGTGCAGACCGAGGGCAGCGACTCGCAGGTCACCTACCTCGCGAACAACGCCGTCACCGTCCGCGTCCTCAACGGCACGTCGTCGACCGGCTTCGCGCAGGCGGTCGGCTCGGCGCTCGAGAACCGCGAGTTCGTGCTGCAGGGCGTCGACAACTATTCGTCGTCCGACGTCGAGCGCACGATCATCCGCTTCGGCAAGAACGCGATTCCGGAGGCGTACACGCTCGTCTCCAACTTCTCCGACGCGTACCTGCAGATGGACGACCGCACCGACAAGCTCGTCGACGTCATCCTCGGCGCCTCGTTCAACAACCTCGTCGACACCGACGACGTGCCGAAGACCGGTTCCGTCATCCCGAACATCGAGGGCTGCGTCGCCGCCGACCAGCTCACCGACGTCCCGAAGGCCGACGAACACACGGCCGTCTGACGTGCGTTAAATCCCCTGGAAGGGGATCGATGAGCGGCGATAGCCGCGAATCGAGGGGTCGACTTTCGGAGCGCATGCGGTTACGGACGCAAGCTCGCGTTCCAGCGCGCTCTCGCCGCCTTCGGCGGCATCGGCGGTCGACCCTCAGTCTCGCTACGCTCGACAGCTCCCGGAGAAGCCGCAAACGCTCGCCCGCGTTTGCATATTCCTGCGGTGTACGCCAGGGAGCTCTTTCCTTATTCCGCGTCCGCATGCGTCTCGTCGTACCACCTGTGCAGCTCGGCGACGGCTTCGTCGCGGGGGCTCGGGCCGTGATCGAGGCGGTAGTCGAGCATGTGGCGGTAGGCCTGGCCGACGATCGGGCCCGGCTCGAGGCCAAGTTCGGCCATGATCTCGTCGCCGTTGAGGTCGGGGCGGATCGCGTCGATGTCTTCCTGCTTCTTGAGCTCGATGACGCGGGCTTCCATGTCGTCCATCGCCTGCTCGAACATCTTCGCCTTGCGCTTGTTCTGCGTCGTCGCGTCGGCCCGCGTCAGGCGGTTGAGCCTGTGGTACAGGTGACCGGCGTCCTTGACGTAGCGGCGCACGGCCGCGTCGGTCCACGGCTCGTCGAGGTAGCCGTGGAAGCGCAGGTGCAGGTTGACGAGCTCGCTGACGTCGTCGACGACATGGTGGTCGAAGCGCAGCGCCTTGAGCCGCTTGCGCGTCATCTTCGCGCCGACGGCGTCGTGATGGTGGAAGCTCACCTTGCCGCCGGGCTCGAAGCGCCGCGTGGCCGGCTTGCCGATGTCGTGCATGATCGCCGCCAGCCGCAGCGTCAGGTCCGGTGCCGGCACCGGGCCGTCGGGACCGGTTTCCAGCGCCATCGCGCGGTCGAGCACGGTCAGCGTGTGCTCGAAGACGTCCTTGTGGCGGTGCTTCTCGTCGATCTCGAGCTGCAGGGCCGGCAGTTCCGGCAGCACGCGGTCGGCCAGGCCGGATTCCACCAGCGCTTCCAGTCCCGGCCGTGGCGCGTCGGTCAGCAGCAGCTTCGTCAGCTCGTCGCGCACGCGCTCGGCGGACACGATGTCGATGCGGTCGACCATCTCGCAGATCGCCGACGCCGTCTCCGGCTCGATCGAGAACCCGAGCTGCGAGACGAAGCGCACGGCGCGCATCATCCTCAGCGGGTCGTCGGCGAATGACTGGCGCGGATCGACCGGCGTCCTGAGCACCTTCCTGTTGAGGTCGTTCGCGCCGCCGTACGGATCCACGAACTCGAGGTCCGGCACCCGCAGCGCCATCGCGTTGACGGTGAAGTCGCGCCGGGACAGGTCGCCTTCCAGCGAATCGCCGTAGTCGACTTCCGGCTTGCGGGAGTTGGGATCGTAGCGGTCGGAACGATAGGTCGTCACTTCCACCTTGACTTCGGTGCCGTCGGGACGGCGCCTCATCGCGCCCAGTGTCCCGAACTTGCGACCCATGTCCCAGAAGCCGTCGTGGCCGAAGCGCCGCAGGATCGGCTCGAATTCCTCCGGCCGCGCCGACGTCGTGAAGTCGAGGTCGTGGGACTTGCGTCCCAGCAGCAGGTCGCGGACCGGACCGCCGACCAGCGCGAGTTCGTACCCCTCGGCAGCGAACATCTCACCCAATTCAATGGCTTCCGGCCACACTTCGAAGTTCAATGGAGAACCTTTCCCACTCTGTTTGTCTCTGTCGTTCCGTCGGCTGACTGCGCGCGGCCGCCGGCGGCACCGCGGCGCCGCGTCGTCGCCGCCAATCCGCGCGATGATTCTGCCCTACCAGCATACCGTCATTTTGCCTGCGCGCCGGGTTGAGTAATGTGGATAGCATGATCACGCCCGCGGACTTTGCGAAAATGCATGCCAGCTCCGCGGCCAACCATGCCCAAAACCCACTCGTGCCGGACAAACTGCTGTATACGTCGGCGTCGGCGGGGCTGCCGGTCGACGAGGTGCCGTCGGTCGTCATCGAGGGCGAGGAGGAGTTCGAGGAGTCGGACGACACTCCGAACGGTCCTGTTTTTCCTGAGAATTCGGTGGGAATCGAGACGCCGGACGATTCCCCCGTCGCACCGTCCGCGAGCGCCGCGCCGCTGCCGTCCGCCATCGTGCACGATGCTTCCGCTAGGTCGTCCGCGAGCGCACGGGGCCACGATTCTTCCGCGACGCTGCCGTCGCCGGCGATGCTCGACCGCAAGAAGATCGCCAAGCGCAAGGCCGCCGACACCCGCGCGGCCACGCTGAACGCCATCGCGCGCGTCGCCGCCGCGGCCGACGCCGCCGCGAAGCGCGAGCAGCAGCGCCAGGCCGAGATCGCCGAGCGTGTCCGCCGCGCCGCCGAGCGCGTGCGGCAGGCGGAACTGGCCAAGCTGGCCGAGGCGGCCCGTCAGGCCGGGGAAACCGAACAGGCCACGCGGGCAGCCACAAAGGCAGCCACGCAGCCGGCCAGCCAGGCAACCGCACAGTCCACGCCGGCCACGCCGGTCACGCAGCCGGCCCCGGCCGACCACACCCGCGAGGACATCCACACGGCGATGAGCGACGAGTTCGACGGTCCGGTCCGCCGCCGCGTCCGCCGCAAGCCCCAGCACAAGGCGACCGAGTTCCGGGCCGAAGCCGGTCCGCTGGCGGCGGCCGCCAGCTCCCTTCCGGGAAGCTCCGCACGCGCGGGCAAGCACGAGAACGCGACCAGCCACAAGCTCCCTGGAAGGGAGCTGGCGAGCGAAGCGAGCCTGAGGGTCGACGCGACCGCGCCAGCGGTCGCCAACGGATCACGTGGCGGCTCGTCTCCCACCCCCTCGGACGTGTTCGTGCGGCGGGGCGCGCATGCCGGCGTTTCCCGGCGGGGGTCGGTCCAGACGCCGAAGACGGCGAAGGCGCCGACGCCGGCGATGATGCCGAGGAAGCGCACGAGCGACCGGCCGGCGACGTTCGCGTCGCTGGATGCGCAGGACCTGCCCGTCGTGCGCGAGTATTCGGCGGGCGGACTGGTGTTCGACGACCACGGGCGCGTCGCGATCATCGCGCGCCACTCGCGCAGCGGCCACCTCGAGTGGTGCCTGCCGAAGGGCCACATCGAGAAGGGCGAGACGCCGCAGCAGACGGCCGTCCGCGAGGTTCACGAGGAGACTGGCATCCTCGGCGAGGTCGTAGATTCGATCGCCACGATAGACTATTGGTTTACAGGAACCAGCCAGCGTGTCCACAAGCTCGTCCATCACTTCGCCCTGCGCCAGGTCGGAGGCGACCTGACCGTGGAAGGCGACCCCGACCACGAGGCCGAGGACGCGATCTGGGTTGACTTCGGGGATCTCGACAGCGTCCTGAGCTACCCGAACGAACGCAAGATCGCCTGGCTGTACGCAAGGAAACTCAACAGACAGGCATAGTGCATCGTGGATCGACCCTCACTCCGCGCCCGGCGGCTTGCCCGCGCCGGCGCCATGCTGGTTGCCGTCGCGATGACGCTCGCCATCGTGGTCGCCACCGTCGCCGGCATCGCTCCGGCCGCGTCGGCGAACGAACCGGCGGTCACTTCGAACGATTCTTCCGTCTCGAAGGCCATCCTGGACCCCGACGGCAACCGGACCGCCGTCACGCAGGCCGACGACACGACGTCGTCGACGGGCGTCACCGTCTCGATCGAGGCGATCACGCCGGTCGTCACGTCGACGAGCGGGCTGACCGTGACGGCGACGATCAAGAACGGCACCGGCTCGGCGCTCGGGTCCGGCACGTTCGCGGCATTCGCCAACCTGAGCCACACGTTCGTGTCCAGGACCGACATCCAGCAATGGGCGGAAGGATCATCCAACATTCCGGTGCCCGACAGCCTCGGCAGCGTCGAGGTCTCCCCGATCGCCGACGGCGACTCGGCGACCGTCACGCTGACGGTGCCGGCCGACAACGACGTCCTCAAGTCGCTCGCGAGCTGGGGGCCGCGGCCGCTCGCGCTCGAGTACGTCGCCGACGACGGCACGACGACCGTCGACTACACGTTCCTGACGCGCTCGTGGGACGGCCTGTCCGGCACGAAGACGCCGGAACTCAACGTCGCCGTCGCGATGCCGCTGACGAGCGACGGCTGGGCCGCCAACGAGACGGCGATGGACAAGCTGCTCACCGGCAAGTCGACGAGCGCGACCGACCCGTCGGGCGTCGTCGCGCTGACCGACGACGCCGACAACGAGCTCAAGGCGAAGGACAAGCTCGCCGACCAGTACTCGTCGCTCAACATCGTCGCCGACCCGCGCGTCCTCGCCGACATCGGCACGCCGCACATCAGGGGCGTCATGCAGCCCGGCGACTTCGACATCACCGCCTACGCCGAGATCGACGACGCGCGGCTCTACGAGTCGGCCGGCGTGACCCTGCAGAGCTGGGCCGCCGAGACCGGCCTCAACACGTACCGCGCCGCGATCGGCGACGATTCGGCCACGTCGACGGCATACGCATGGCAGGGCGACGGCATCTGGACGCTCGACGCACTCGCGCAGGCCCGCGAGCAGGGCTACACGACCGTCATCGCGACGCACGACTTCGACCAGTCCGACGACTCGACGGTGCACACGTCGACGATGGTCGTGCCGACGTCGGCCGGCAACGTGACGGTCCTCGTCGCCCAGTCGGTCCTCTCCACGCTCGCCGGCGGCGAGGCGACGAGCGCCGACGCCGACGCCGAGACGACGAGCGCCGGCCGCGTGGCCCGCTTCATGGCGCAGAGCGCGTTCTACCAGATGGAGCAGCCGTACACCGACCGCCACCTGCTCGTCACGATGTCGGACAGCACGACGGCGTCCGAGGCCGGCGAGCTGATGGCCGCGCTGCGCGACGCCGACTGGCTCGACCTGACCGACCTCGCCGCGCTCGCCGACGCCGATCCGTACGCGTCCGGCGATGACGCGTCCGCGCTCGTCCCGTCGACGACCGGGGACTCGTCGGTCAGGACATCCGCGATCAAGGCGGCGCTCGAGTCGCTCAAGTCGAGCCGCACCGACATCTCGCGCTTCGTCGACTCGGTGCTCGTGACCGGCGACGGCGACTCGGCGACCGCGGCGGCCGGCGGCACGGGCAATGGCGCCGGCGACGGTAACGGTGCCGGCAACGGTTCGGATGGCGCCTCGGCGGACGGATCGTCCAGTTCGGACGATGCTTCCTCCGACTCGCAGGCGCGAGTCTCCGCGGCGAGCTGGGGACAGTACCTGCTGCAGGCCGAGTCGGCGACGGCGCTGCTGGCGATGGGCGGCTCGGCGAAGCGGATGGAGACGATGGTCCAGGCTGCCAGGCAGTTCGCCGACGAGCTGATGGATGCCGTCTCGATCACGTCGTCGAACGACGTCAACGTCGTCTCCGAGACGGCGTCGCTGCCGGTGACGGTCAGCAATTCGCTGCCCTACCCCGTCAACGTCAAGGTCTCGTCGATCACCGACTCGATGGAGATCGTCACGTCCCGCTTCGCCGAGACGACGGTGCCGGCGGCCGGCGAGGCGCAGGTGACGTTCACGATCCGTGTCTCCACCTCAGGCACTACGATTGCCACCGAACAATTATTGGACCGGCAGGACCAGGCGTTCGGCAAGTCCAAGACCACCACCATCACCAGCGCGCTCCAGATCAGCGACAAGAGCGGCGTGGCGTTCATCGTCCTCGCCGTCGTCCTCGGCATTCTGGGACTCTGGCGGCAGTTCCATCGCAAGAAAGATCCCGACGAATGAGTTCCTCCGTAGGCCGCAATTCCCTGATCATGGCATCGGGCACGGCCGCCTCGCGCATCACCGGCCAGATCCGCACGATCCTGCTCGCGGCGGCCATCGGCACGACCGGCCTCGCGGCCAACGCGTACCAGGCCGGCGCGATGATCCCGCAGGTCATCTACACGCTTGTCTCCGGCGGCGTCTTCAACGCCGTCCTCGTTCCGCAGATCGTCCGCACATTGAAGGCCAGGGACGCCGAGGAGCGGCTCAACAAGCTCATCACGTTCGCGATCGGCCTGCTGCTCGTCGTCACGCTGCTGATGGCCGCGCTGACGCCGGTGCTTGCGCGGCTCTACGTCAACGGTTCCGATGACTTGATTGCGCTGACGAGCTCGTTCACGCTGTGGTGCATGCCGCAGATCTTCTTCTATGGCCTGTATACCGTCGTCGGGCAGGTGCTCGCGGCGAAGAACCACTTCGCGACCTACGCGTGGTCGTCGGTTGGCGCCAACGTCATTAGCTGTGCCGGCTTCGGCGTCTTCATCTGGATGTTCGGCGACGCGACGGCGCAGGGCATCGGCTTCTGGACGCAGGACAAGATCCTGTTGACGGCCGGCTTCTGGACGCTCGGCGTCGCGTTCCAGGCGCTCGTGCTGTTCCTGCCGCTGATGCGCTGCGGCATCCACTACCGGCCGAAGTTCGGCGTGCACGGCATCGGCCTGCGCTCGATGGGCCCGGTCGCCGCGTGGAGCGTCGGCATCGTCGGCGTCGACCAGGTCGCCAACGTGCTGTGCACGCGCGTGACGACGGCCGCGCCGGGCGTCGCGAATGCGCTGTATGGCCTCAGCGAGTTCGACGTCGCCGGCAACGCGACGTACCAGAACGCCAACACGATCTACGTGCTGCCGTACTCGCTGATCGCCGTATCGGTCGCCACGGCGATCTTCCCGCAGATCTCGGCGTCGATCGCCGAGCGCCGCATCGACAACGCGCGCGCCGACCTGTCGCAGGCGTTGCGCATCGTCGGCATCATCATGTGCTTCTTCACGGCCGCGCTGATCGTCATGCCGCTCGCCGTCACGCGCGCGCTGCTGCCGTCGGTCGCCGTCCCGCAGGCGCAGCTCATCGCCGGCGTGCTGATCATGCTGTCGATAGGACTGCCGTTCTCGTCGGCCTACCTGATCATCCAGCGCACGTTCTACGCGTTCGAGGACGGCCGCTCGCCGTTCGTGTTCATCCTGATCGAGAACGTCATCCAGCTCGCGATCATGTACGCCGGCACGGCGCTGCTGCCGCCGACGTACTGGGCGATGGTGCTCGCGCTGTCGGTCTCGCTCGGCTACATCATCTCGTTCGTCCCGCTCGTCGTCATGCTGCGCAAGCGCTTCAACAACCGCCTCGACGGCAAGAGGATCGCGTTCACGTACGGCAAGGCGATCATTGCGACGATTCTCGCCGTCCTCGTCGGATTGCTGCTCCAGAAGCCGATCTACGCGCTGTGCGGCATCCACGTGACGTCGAAGGGCGGCACGATGGGCTGGGGACAGTCCATCCTCGCGTGCATCGTCTTCGCGGTCGTGCTGGCCGCCGTCTACTTCGGCTCGCTCGTCGTCATGAAGTCCGAGGAGCTGATGCAGATCATCGC
This sequence comes from Bifidobacterium choloepi, assembly GCF_010667615.1. Classification (GTDB taxonomy): domain Bacteria; phylum Actinomycetota; class Actinomycetes; order Actinomycetales; family Bifidobacteriaceae; genus Bifidobacterium; species Bifidobacterium choloepi. The sequence goes on from NZ_VYSG01000001.1 coordinate 1,274,950, forward strand.
GATGGTCAAGGCCAAGCTCGGCCGCGGCGGCGTCCCGGTGCCCGCGCCAGAAGCCGCGTCCGAGGCAGCCGAGCCCGCGACAGTATCCGCCGAGCCCGCGCTGGAACCTGCCAGGCCTGTCATTGTAACGCTCGACGAGCCGCTCAACGAAGTGGAGGAGCTTGTCCCGGCCGTTCCCGCCGAGCTGGAAGAAGAGCCGATGCCGCCGTCGTTCGCACCGGAGGATCGTTCCAAGATTCCCCCGTCGTTCGCCCCCGAGCACGCCGTCGGTCGCGCCGTCGAGGCGGCGGTGGCCGCGGGCGCGACAACGACCATGGCCAACGGTAATATGGCTGGGGTTGGACGTCATTCGGCACCGCCGGCATCCGTCGCCGCATCATCGGGTTACATACAAGCAGAGGACACCATGAAGCCGCATCTGGGAGACACCGTTCTTGGTCGCTACACGCTGGTCTCGCCGCTCCGCGAGGAGCCGGGACTGCAGGTGTGGAAAGCCAACGATCGCGTGCTCTCGCGCGACTGCCAGCTGTTCATCGTCAACAACCGCTCGGTCCTCGTCTCGGTCAACGCGACGGCCGGCTCGCTGGCCATGAGCCACGATTCCCGCTTCACGCCGGTGTTGCGCCTGCAGCACGACGGCGAGGTCGCCATCGTCGTCACGCAGCTCGATCCGGGCGTCTCGGTCACGCAGTACCTGCAGGGCCCGTCCGGCGCTCCTCTGAGCCACGAGGCGATGCGCTCGATCATCGCCGAGACCGGCCACGCCCTCGCCAAGCTGCACCGCGACCACATCACGAACCGCGCCGTCTCGACGGACACGATCCGCCTGACGAAGAGCGGCATCCAGCTCGCCGATACCCCGGTCTCCGCGGCCCTGGCCGACACCTCGGGCGCCGAGCCCACCGCGAACGACGAGCGCCTGGCCGTCTGCCAGCTCGCCGGCGTGCTCTACTGCATGCTGACCGGCAAGGCGAGTCACCGCCAGATGCAGTACTCGCTGGCCGAGCTGCCCTCCGACATCCCGATGGAATTCCGCGCGATCTGCAAGCGCGGCCTCAACCTGTCCGAGCCGGGCTCGCCGACGATCCCGCTGCTGACAATCAACGAGCTCGAGATGCTGCTCGGCGCCGCCAAGCCGCTGCACGCGCTGTCGCGTCACGACCTGCGCCTGACCGGCGTCGACGGCAACTGCTCGATCGTGACGGCCGCCGTCAAGCCGGTGAATCCGGCCGACCTGATCCCGATTCCGGACACGCTCGCGTCCTCCGACGTCCTGCCGGACCTCATGTTCAACCCGCTGCCGCTCAAGGGCACCGACGTGTCCGACGACGAGGACGAGGACGACGATTCGCAGGACGAATCGTCCGACACCAGCAAGAACGGCGAGCACGGCGACAAGGCCGGGGAAGGCGCCGCGGCGGAAGGATCGTTCAAGGCGCTCTGGAACACGTCGAAGCGCTACATGAACGGCCAGAGCGACAAGGCGGCGCCGGAGGTCGATCCGGCCGACAAGACCGAGATGTTCACGGCGTTCACCGGCGACGAGCCGGAGCCGCCGCTGCAGCCGAACCGGCTGACGATGGCGATGGACGTCTCGCTCGTGCGCAACGGCCACCGCGACGGCACGCAGGACGCGATCGACGGCACGAACTCGACCGGCCGCATCCCGATCGTCGACGCCGAAGGCAACCCGATCCTGCCGGGTGCCGAGTCGCAGCGCGCGCTGGAAGCCGAGCAGGCCGAGAAGAACGCCGCGTACGACGAGGGCCTGCCGCCGGCGCTGCCGCCGAGCTACGCGCCGAAGGAGAACCCGGCGCGGCATGCCCTCAGCGCGAAGTTCGACGACGGCAAGAAGAAGAAAAGCCGCAAGGGCCGTGTCATCGCCACCGTCATCGTCATCGTCGCGCTTGTCGCGGCGCTTAGCGTCTGCGTCCACTCGCTGATCACGAAGGGCTCGATCTTCGGCTTCCTCGAGGAGGACGACACGTCCTACTGGCCGTCGATGAACCTCAACGACGTGCCGTTCGGCAGCCGCCTTGGCGAGGACGTCACGTCGAGCCCGTCGACGACGTCGCCGACCGCCACCCCGACGACGACCTCGCCGTCGTCGACGGCCTCGACGACGAACACGACGGCCTACACGATCACGTCGCAGCGCTTCCTCAACGAGCCGAACGGCCAGCAGGGCTACGGCTACTACATCCAGCTGTCCCAGCCCGAGGACGTCTCGAGGGTGGTCGTGCAGATCCGCTCGTCCGGCGGTACCGGCTACATCTACGTCAACACGACCGGCGACCCGACGCAGGGCGAGAAGGTCGCCCAGTTCACGTTCGACGAGAGCGGCACCACCGACATCCAGCTCGACAAGACCGTCAACACCCAGAACATCGTCCTGTGGGTGCCGCTGGACAGCCTGCCCGGCAACCAGCTCTACATCCTGTCGATGAAGGCGTACTGAGGCCGTCCCATCCCGGGCCGTCCCATCCCGGGCCGTCCTATCCCGTCCGGAGGGTCAATGTGGAGACGGAGTCGCGTTACAGCGTGAGGCAACCGCCACATTGACCCTGTTTTTGTCGGCAGCCCCACGCTTGAATCCAATTAGCGTGGGGCTGCTGACAAAAAGAAGCTGCCGATGGCGGTTGCCTCACGCTGATGGGCATCTAGCGTGAGGCAACCGCCATGTTGGCCGGTATTGTGGCGACAAACTCACGCACTCGCGTTGGCAGCGTGAGGTTGCTGGCTAATTTGGCACGATTCTGGCATCCGAGTCATGCAACAGGTCGGGGAGCCACTCCCCTCACGCCTCGTCCAGATACCGCTGGGCGTCCAGCGCGGCGCGGCAGCCCATGCCGGCGGCGCTGATGGCCTGCATGTAGGTGTCGTCGACGCAGTCGCCGGCGGCGAAGACGCCGGGAACAGACGTTCGCGTGGACGCGCCGTCGACGAGGATGTAGCCGCGCTCGTTAAGGGGCAGCTGGCCGTCAAGGAACGCCGTGCACGGCTCGTGGCCGATCGCGATGAAGACGCCGTTGGCCGGCAGGACGGTCTCCTCGCCGGTCTTCACGTTGCGCAGCGTCACCGATTCGACGGACGAATCGTTGCCGTTGATGCTCTCGACGACCGAATCCATGACGAAGTCGATCTTGTCGTCGGCGACGGCCCGCTCGACCATGATCTTCGACGCGCGGAATTCGTCGCGGCGATGGACGACGGCGACCGACGAGCCGAAGCGGGCGAGGAACAGCGCCTCCTCGAGCGCGCTGTCGCCGCCGCCGACGACAACGATCGGCTTGCCGCGGAAGAAGAAGCCGTCGCAGGTCGCGCAGAACGAGACGCCGCGGCCGCCGTAGTCGATCTCTCCGGGGACGTCGAGGTGCCGGTAGCTCGAGCCGGTCGTTACGACGACGGCCCGCGCGCGGAACTCCTGCTTGCCGGAGCAATAGACGGTCTTGACGTCGCCGTTGAGGTCGACAGCCTCGACGTCGTCGAAGACGATTCGTGCGCCGAATCGCTCGGCCTGGCGCTGCATCTGCTCCATCAGGTCGGGGCCCATGATGCCGTCCGGGAAGCCGGGGAAGTTCTCGACTTCGGTCGTGTTGACCAGCTGGCCGCCCGGCGTCAGCGCGCCGGCGACGACGACCGGCTTGAGGCCGGCCCTGGCGAGGTAGATGGTCGCCGTGTAGCCGGCGGGGCCGGAGCCGATGACGACGACGTTCTCGACGGCCGCGGCGCCGTGCTCGGCCGGCCTGACGGCCACCTGCGCCGTGACGTCGGTGGCGTCGGAAGAAGAGGCGGGAGAAGAGGCAGGAGAAGCCTGCGTGGCATCGCCCGGCGCGGCGATGCCGAAGATGTTCGTTTCGCTCATGCCAGCCAGACTACTCCGCCCGACGGGGGCGCAACAGTCCCGTAGGCTGAGAGCTTTCCGGAAAACTGGACATGGCAAAGGCTCCCTGAAAGGGAGCTGCCGAGCGCAGCGAGGCTGAGGGTCGACTTACGGAGCGCAATTGGTTACGATCCGTAAGTCGACCCTCAGTCGGCTTCGTCGACAGCTCCCGGAAAGGCCGCAAATGCTCGCTCGCTCGCATTTGCATATTTCAGCGGCGGGCGCCAGGGAGCTTATATAAGAAGGCCCTACTCCTCCGTCATCAGCAGCGCGCTGATGCGGTCGAGTTCCTCGGGACTCGAGAAGACGATCTCGATGCGGCCGTGCTTCTCGGAACCCTTGATCGAGACCTTCGTGCCGAAGCGTTCGCCGAGCCGCTCGGGGATCGGCGAGCCGGACCACGGGTTGTTACGCTGGCGCGGCTTGTGCCGAGCCTGGTCTTCCTCGGACGCCGACATCGCGACGATCTCCTCGACGGAGCGCACCGACAGCCCCTCGTCGACGATCCGCTGCGCGACCTGCTCCATCATCTCCTCGTTCGGCAGGCCGAGCAGCGCGCGGGCGTGACCGGCCGTCAGCTGGCCGGAGACGACACGCTTCTGCACGGACGCCGGCAGGTTCATCAGTCGCAGCGTGTTCGCGATCTGCGGCCGCGACTTCGAGACGGACTTCGACAGCTGCAGCTGCGTCATGCCGAACTCGTCGATCATCTGCTGGTAGGCGGCGGCCTCCTCGAGCGGATTGAGCGCCACGCGGTGCAGGTTCTCGAGCAGCGCGTCGCGCAGCATCGAGTCGTCGGCGGTCGTCTTGACGATCGCCGGGATCGTCTCGAAGCCGGCGAGCTTGCTCGCGCGCCACCGCCGCTCGCCCATGATCAGCTCGTATTCGCTGTCCATCTGCCCCTCGAACAGCGCGTTGAGTTCGTCGATCGTCGCGGAGCCGTCGATATTGCCGAACGATTCGTCCGCCGCGGCGCCGTCCGCGGACTGTCCCGCCCTGGCGGCCTTCGAGGCCTTCGCGGCCTCGATCTGCTCGGCCGGGCGGTGGCGCACGACGATCGGCTGCAGCACGCCGACTTCGGCGATCGACTCGGCGAGCTCGCGCAGCTCGTTCTCGTTGAAGACCATGCGCGGCTGGTGCAGGTTCGGCCCGATCTCGTCGAGCCTGAGCTCCATCAGGTAGCCGCCGGCGACCGGCTTGAGTTCGGCCGGCTGGCCTTCGGCATCCGTCGCGGCCGGCGCCTGCGACGCCGTCACGTCGACGTTGTAGCCGGCAGCGGCCGCCTTGAACTTCTCGGGATCGACGACCGGCGTGCCGTCGAAGAACATGTCGCTCGGATGCGCCATGTCGCCGATCGCCGGCATCGACATGCGCTTGCGTCCCTTGCGGCCGGTACTGGACGATTCGTCCGCCTTCTTCACCGCCTCGATCTCGGTCGTCGCCGTCTCGTCGGCGGCGACGTCGAGCTTGTGCACGGCGGCTTCCGGCTGCAGCGTCATCGGCCTCGACAGCATCGACACGGTGCTCGCGTTGCGCGTCATCGTCCCCATCGACGGAATCGTCGACTCCAGCGGCGACACGGGCCCTTCCTGCTGGGCGTCCGTGGCAACGCCGACCTCGCCCTGCCTCTCGCGCTTGCTCTCCGTTGCGGGAGCTCCCTCGGCGGAGGCTGTCGGCGAAGCCGGCCGAGAGTCGACACGACCGGCGGAGCCGGCCGTCAACGAGTCGGCCTTGGTCCCGGTCTTCCTGGCGGCCTTCTTCGCCGCGGGCTGCTTCTTCGCGGGAGCCGTGGCCTTCTTCACGGTCGGCTTGGCGGCCGTCTTCGGCCTGGCGGACGAATCGTTCTTCTTGTCCGACGATTCTTCCTCCGCTACCGGCGACTTCTTCGGCGCGACGAGGTCCTGTTCGTCGGGGAGCGCCGGGAACAACGCGCCGAGGCCCCTGCCCAACCGTGATTTCGCTGCCATGTCAGTTCTCGTTCCTTCTCATGTCGATGGTTTGCAGGACGACGTCGGACCGGTTGTCGATCTCGAGCGCGGCTTCGCAGTACGAAATGGCTCCCTTGCCGCGCGGATCGTACTTGATGACCGACTGGAAGAAGCTCGGCGCTTCCGAGACCTTGACGGTGCGGGGAATCGTCGTGTCCAGCACGATGGACGGATAGTGGTTCTTGACTTCGGCGTAGACCTGCTGGCTGAGCAGCGTGCGGCGGTCGAACATCGTGACGAGCATCGTGGAGACGAGCAGCGCCGGGTTGAAGTTGCGCTGGACGAGGCCGATCGTGTTGATGAGCTGGCCGAGGCCCTCGAGCGCGTAGTATTCGGCCTGGATCGGGATGAGCATCTCGTTGACGGCGCACATCGCGTTGATGACGAGCAGGCCGAGCGATGGCGGGCAGTCGATGAAGACGTAGTCGTAGTGCTTCTCGCTCGACTCGAGGAACTCGTCGAGCTTCTCGCGCATCAGGTTGTTGCGGTTCGGCATGTCGGCGAGCTCGAGCTCGGCGCCGGACAGGTCGATCGACGCCGGCACGACGTCGAGGTTGTCGAAGTCGGGGCATGGCTGCATGACCTCGGCGATCGACGAGCGGCCCTCGATGACGTCGTAGACGGACGGGGTGCCGGAGGTGTGCTCGATGCCGAGCGCCGTCGACGCGTTGCCCTGCGGGTCCATGTCGATGACGAGGACGTTGAGGCCGCCCTCGGCCATCGCCGCGGCGACGTTCACGGCCGTCGTCGTCTTGCCGACGCCGCCCTTCTGGTTCGCGACGGCGAGCCGGCGGGTCTCGGCCGGCGGGTTGAACTTGGCATTGTGGATGCGCTCGTAGCGCGTCGATTCGTCGGCGATCTCCGCGCCGAGCGTCGTGTCGTCGCCGCCGAAGATCCTGCTGATCGTCTCCTGCGCGCTTTCCATGTTGTCGATGCCGTTGTCGACACCATTGTCAATGCCGGGGACGTTGTCATTCCCTTGTACAGCCACGAAGAGGCCCTCCTCACGATTCACAATATCTAACAGTTTCTTCAGCCGTATGGACACGGTCCGGCGTTGATCGTCCACTACGTTGTTTCACGTGAGTACCCAAAAGTTTCACGTGGTTTCGGCTCCACACTAGTCCGTTTCGCCTGCTCCCGCATGCCAAGCATGTCACAACGTGGACGGCATGGCAGTGGCGTGGCAACAGCATGGCAGCGATACGGTCATGCCGGATCTCGTAACCTCTGCCTGTGTGGCATCCGGAAGCAGCCCATCGCCGAAGGATTCCCCACGCTACACCGCACATCGGGAGATACCACGTCCCCACCCCCGATGTGAGGAAATGTGGAAAACTGTGGAAAACCGATGTGGAGAATCGCCTCGTCGAACATCTGTTCCCGGCCCGAAAACCGCGCTGTTTTCAACCCTTTTCGGGATTCCCCCGATCATCGGTACCGCGCCTGTGGAAACTTTCCACACCCACGTGAAAATGTGGAAAACTCTATCCACCGCTTCCCGCCCTTCTCGATGTAATGCACCCGAACCGGCGGCTCGGGTGTACTACATCATGTGGTGGCCAGCTTGACGGCCAGTCTGGCTTCCATCGACAGGATCGGGGTCGGCGACGACCAACCGACGGATGAATCGTCCTACTTCTTCTGCAGGATGACGACGTGGGTGGGCTCGAGACCGGGAGCGACCGGCGCCTCGACGACGCGGGCGTGACCGCCGCCCATCGCGGCGATCTGCTTGCGCGCCTTGTCGAGCTCGGCCTGGGCGGAGCGGCCCTTGAGCGCGATCAGCTCGCCCTTCGACGCGAGCAGCGGTAGCGTCCAGCCGGCAAGCTTCGTCATCGGCGCGACGGCGCGGCACGTGACGACGGCGAACGGATGGTGGATCGCGGCGGCCGTCTCGGCGGACACGGCGACGGCGCCGCCGGTCTTCGGCGCCTTGCCGACGAGCCGGCCGTTGCGCTTGAGCGCCTCGATCGCCTCTTCCGAGCGCGCGCGGACGACGACGGCGTTGTTGAGATTCATCTCCTCGATGCATTCGTCAAGCCACTCGCAACGTCGTTCCATCGGCTCGATCAGCGTGAAACTGACTTCCGGCAGCATCGCCGCGGCGACGAGGCCCGGGAATCCGCCGCCGGAACCGAGGTCGGCGACGGTCTTGAACTGCTTCTTCGCGACGGCCTTGCGGATGAACGGCACGACGGCCGCCGAATTGAGGATGTGACGCTCCCACAGGATCGAGACATCGCGCGGCCCGATCAGTCCGCGCGGCTCGCCCTCCTCGAGAAGTTTCGCATGGAACACCTCGAGCTGCGGCATCGCCGCCCCGAGCACCTCCTCGAGCACCGGCGCCCCCTCGAGCTCGTCCCGCAGCTCGCCTTCGAGGCGCGTTTCCGCCTCAGTCATCGTACTCGTCGTCGAAGTCTTCGCCCTCGGTTTCCGACTTCTTGAGGTAGACGGTGACATAGCGGTGCGGTTCCTCGCCGTGGGAGCGGGAGCGCAGGCCCTCGTCGCGCACGACGTCGTGGACCACCTTGCGCTCGAACGAGTTCATCGGCTTGAGGCTGACCGGCTCTCCGGTCTCGCGGGCCTCGTCGACGGCGTCGAGCGCCATGTCGCGCAGGATCTGGCGCTTGCGCTTGAGGAATCCGTCGACGTCGACGATGAGGTGCGAACGCTCGCCGGTGCGCTGCTGCACGGCCAGTCGGGTCAGCTGCTGCAGCGCGTCGACGACCTCGCCGTTGCGGCCGATCAGGTGCTTGATGTCGGTGTCGTCGTCGGCGACGATCTGGATCATCGGTCGGCCGTTGCGGATGCCGAGCTCGATGTCGCCTTCGTAGTCGGCGATGTCGAGCAGCCCCTCGAGGTAGTCGGCCGCGATGTCGGCTTCGTCGTTGAGCTGGTCGATCGTCTTGTCGTCCATTTGTACCATGCGGTTGGCTCCTTCGTGGAAAATCTCGCTGTCCGGCGGGGTGGCGGTCGTTGCGGCGCCCGCGCCGTGCTCGCGTTGGTTGTCGGGTCGGTCAAAGACTGTCTACCAGTCTATGCCGCCGGCCGCCCGGCCGGAAGGCAACGTCCCACATCCATCACCGGATTGTCCGGTTTCGTGGACATGGGACGCATGCGTCATTTCTTCTTGTTGCCGGAACGATTCTTCCGCTTGGGCTGCTGGCGCTGATAGCCCTGCTTTTCCTTGCGTTCGTTCTCCTCGCGCGCCTTGATCAGCGCCTCTTCCTCGAGCGAGGGCTGGCCGGCCTTGGCGCGGCGGGCGTTCTCCTTCTCGTGGTCGCGCTTCTCCTTGTCGTCGGCGGCCGGCGAGCCGGGCGTCGGGAACTCGTGGATCTGCCAGAACGAGCGGACGAGGTTGCAGATGTTGTTGGCGAGCCAGTAGACGAGCACGGCGAACGGCATCGCGACGCCCGAGAAGATGTACATGAGCGGGAAGACCCACAGCATGATCTTCTGCATCTTGTCGGTCTGCGGGTTCGCGGCCGCCGGGTTCGTGTTGCGCTTCATCGTGTTGTACTGCATGTACCACAGGCACACGCACATCAGCGCGACGAAGATCGCGATGATCGCCTTGCTGCCGCCGGTCGCCGTCGTGAACGTGTCGGTCACCTTGGTGCCGAAGAACGACGTCTGCGAGAACTGTTCGGCGCGCTCGACGGTGAAGGCGCCAAGCGGATCGCGCTTGCCGCGGGCGATGTACGGAATCGCGGACAGCACGTAGAACATGCACATGAAGACCGGGCCCTGGATGACCATCGGCAGGCACGAGCCGGCCGGGTTGGCCTTGTTGTCCTGGTAGAGCTTCATGACCTCGCGCTGCATCGCTTCCTTGCTGGCGGGGTCGTTCTTGCCCTTGTACTTGTTCTGGATCTTCATCATCTGCGGCTGGATGGCCTGCATGCGCCGCATCGACTTCATCTGCTTGTAGAACAGCGGGAAGATGCACGCCTGCACGACGATGACCAGGAAGATGATCGAGAACACCCATGACAGGCCGACGGGGTTCATGCCGATCAGCGTCAGGAACTTGTGGAAGATGGTCATGATCCAGGTCATCAGCCATTCGACCGGGGTCAGGATCTTGTACAGCCAGCCAAAGAAGCCGCTGTCAAGCATGAAGTTCTCACTCATTGGGGACGTCCTCTCCTTCTTCGTCCTTCGGCAATGGGGTCAGTCGGGGCGCCTCGTGGGCCCGCGACCAGGAAAAGCGGTAGAACACCGAGAACCGTCGCGGCACGTCGTCGATGCCGCCGTCGCTCCACGGCCGGCAGCGCAGCAGCCGCAGGGCCGCGAGCGTGCCGCCCCGCACGGCGCCGAACCGGCGGATCGCCGTCAGCGCGTAGTTGGAACAGCTCGGATAGTACTTGCAGCAGGCCGGGCGCCCGGCGGACACCCGCCGCTGATACCAGCGAATGGCCCGGATCATCGTCCGGCTCGCCATGCTCCGGCGCCGGCTTGCGTTCGCCGTCGCGCTGGCGGGACGGCCGGCCGTCGTCGCCGGCGACGATTCGTCCGTCCGCTGCCCCATCGCGGCCTAGTTCCGGCCGGCGTCGCCGGCGGCGTCCCGTTCGGCTTCGCGCGCGACCTTGCGGGTCACGGCCGCGAACAGCTCGCGGGCCTGGTCGTCGAGCGACTGGAACGATGCATGCGCCGCGGACGGCTTCGCCCGCATGACGATGTCGATGTCGGGCGGCAGCAGCTCCTGGTAATTGCGGGCAATAACACGAAATCGCCGTTTCACGGTGTTTCGCGTGACGGCGTTTCCAACGGACTTGGATACGGCAAGCCCCATCCTGCGCCCCGGATGGGCTACAGGCGTCCTCGAAGCGCCGTGCTGTTCACTCCCGGCAGCCTGCCGCTCGGGCAGCGACCTGTCGAGATAGTGCACGACGATGTCGTGGCCGCTTACGCGGCGACGGCGCTTCAGGACCGCGACGAATTCGCGATGGCTCTTCAGCCGTTCCACTGCGTCCGGCTCTCTTTCCCTTGTGTTCCCCTGTTGGTTACAGTCCGGAGGAAAGAACTCAGGCGGACAGGGACTTGCGGCCCTTGGCGCGGCGACGGTTGATCAGGGCACGGCCGCTGCGGGTGCGCATGCGGGCACGGAAGCCGTGCTTCATGTGACGGCGACGGTTATTCGGCTGGAAGGTCCTCTTCATATCAACGCTCCTGGTGAATTTTGGCCATGCGAATGCACGGCTCCTCATGAGTCAAGCTCTACCAAAGTACTCTCACCCCTACCCCAGAGGCAAGCCGCACGCCGTTTCCACCGTCGCAAGAATCATGCAATGTGGAAAAACCGGCGGCGTATTTTTCCACAAAATCGTTGGAACGGTGGGAAAATCCCGGCGCGACTTATCCACAAATTACACCGATGTTATTCACAAACCCAGCCGTTTCAACACGCAACGATGTGGATAACTTCTCCGGTTTGGAGTAAATATGTTATGTTGATTCTTTTTCCGTGAACTACCATAACTGGAAGGCTGAAGATGGGTGGAGAAACCCTCGACCCCGTCGCCCGCGCACAGTCGATCTGGTCCGACACCCTCGCCATTCTGGGCGGCCGTGTCACCGATCGCCAGAAGGCGTGGCTGATGGGCGTCGTCCCCGAGTCGGTGAACGGCCCGTCGATCATGCTGTGCGTCCGTGACAACGAGACGTTGCAGACGCTTGTCGGCCAGCTGTACATGGTCATGCTGCAGGCGTTGCAGATCGCGAACGCCGGGCAGCCGCTCTATCCGTCCTTCAAGATCGACCCGTCGGCCCCGGCCGTCGAGGAGCCGAACGGCAACGACGCCGCCGCGGCTCCCGCCTCGACATCGACACAGACTCCGGCGGCCGGATCGTCCAACGGCTTCGTGCCGCTGCCGACCGACGCCTATCCGGCGGCCACCGAGCAGGCGTCGCCGTCCACCGGCACGATTCCCGCCGTGAATGCGACGACTTCCCCGGCGCCGGCGATCACCGAGGAGGCGATCGAGGCGGCCCAGCAGCTGCTCCAGCAGGCCGAACAGCAGGGCATCCGTCCGATTACGCAGTCGATGCCGATCGTGCAGGCCGCGCAGGCGGCCGCTGCCGCGACGGCACCGTCGTTCGCGCCGGCCGTCACGCCGCAGACCGTCCGCCGACCGCAGACGACGCATGCCGGCCAGTCGATGACGGGAACGCCGGGCGTCTCGCAGCCCACCGCCGCGTCGCAGCAGGCCACCGGCCGCCAGGCCACGCAGGCCACCGCGCAGGTGCACGAGGACGGCCAGCATGCCGTCACGGCGTCGCAGGGCGAGCTGCCGATTCCGTCGACGATCCCCGAGCGCCACGTCGTCGCGGCCGAATCGTCGACGCCGATGCGCGATCCGATCTCCCACCTCAACAAGGCCGCCACGTTCGACACGTTCGTGCCCGGCTCGTCGAACCGGTTCGCGCGCACCGTCGCGCTGGCCGTCGCCGAGGGCAGCGGCCGCGACTACAACCCGCTGTGCATCTACGGCGGTTCCGGCCTGGGCAAGACGCACCTGCTCAACGCGATCGGCAACTACGCGCTCGTCAAGGACCCGTCGCTGCGCGTGCGCTACGTGACGAGCGAGGAGTTCACGAACGAGTACATCGACGCGATCCGTTCCGAAACCGAGAACAGCCGCACGATTTCCGACTTCAACAAGCGCTACCGCGACGAAGTCGACATGCTGCTCATCGACGACATCCAGTTCCTGTCCGGCAAGGACTCGACGCTCGAGCAGTTCTTCCACACGTTCAACGCGCTGAAGGAATCCGACAAGCGCATCGTGCTGTCGAGCGACGTGCCGCCGAAGAACCTCAAGGGCTTCGAGGCGCGCCTGATCTCGCGCTTCGAGTCGGGCCTGACCGTCGACGTGCAGCCGCCGGACCTCGAGACACGCACGGCCATCCTGCAGATGATGGCGCAGACGAACCACTACTCGATCCCGAAGGACGTCATCGACCTGATCGCCCGCCGCTTCACCGAGAACATCCGCGAGCTCGAGGGCGCGCTGACGCGCATCACGGCGATGGCGTCGATCACGAACCAGCCGGTCTCCTACGCGTTGGCCGAGCAGACGCTGCGCGACTTCTTCGTCGCCGACGTGGAGCTCAAGCCGACCGACATCATCGGCCAGGTCGCCCAGTACTTCCACCTGTCGTTCGACGACCTCGTCGGCCGCAGCCGCACGAAGAACGTGGCCCTGGCGAGGCAGGTCGCGATGTACCTGACGCGCGAGATGACGTCAATGAGTCTCGTCGACATCGGCCAGGTCTTCGGCGGCCTCGACCACACCACCGTCATGTACGGCTGCAAGAAGATCTCGAGCAAGATGAGCGAGAAGAAGGAAATCTACAACTACGTCATGGAACTGACGGTCCGTCTCAAGCACTCGTGACATCAAGAGAAGAAGCTCCCTTCCGGGGAGCTTCTTCCATTTTGAATGAACGGACGTCCACGGTGGGGATAAGAATGAGCGGGAATTTTCCACGCGACACGCGGAGCGGGGGATGAAAACAGAAAAAAGTTTTCCACATGGTTTTCCCCAAATGTGGGGAAGTCTGGGTGATAACTCGTGGATAAGCGTCAAAACGGCGAGGATAAGCCGTTGATAACTCCACAATTTTTGTGGATAACTTCGATGGCCTGTTCACGCTGTGGATAACTCACCATGTTTTCCACATTCCGCACCCACGGTTTCCACAGCGCGTGGATCGTCGAAAACGGCGCGGCGCAACCGCTTCCCACGAGTTTTCCACTTTTCCACCGCCCCTATTATTACTATGATTCCTTCTCTTGCGTATCATCATCGTCACGATCATCGCGAACCTCCCAGCAGCCGCTTTCGTACCGCCTGTGGTCCGGATAGAATGAAGCAAGCCGAACACCAAACGAAACGTCGTCAAGACCAGCGATTTCGTTGCGTTCCAGCGTCCTCGCCATCCGACAGGCAATGAGCAACGGGAAGAATCGTTCCCGCCGTTCTCTCGCCTTGTCCGGTGGAGAACCCGGCCGCTCGCCTGTCCACCGACGGTGAGTAACCGGCGACGCGGAATTTGCACAGTCCGGCACGGTTTCGCCGTCAGGAGTTCCCTTCGTGGGAACGATCCGCACGCCGCACCGCAACCCGCACGCATTGAGGAGCCACGCATGAAAGTCGAAGTCAATTCCACCTCCCTCGCCGACGCCGTCGCCTGGGCTTCGCGGGCGCTGAACACCCGCCAGTCGAACCCGATCCTCGCCGGCATCAAGCTCGAGGCCATCGACGGGTCGCTGCAGCTGTCGGCGTTCAGCTACGACGTGACGGCCCGCGACCGCATCGAGGCGGGCGTGGACGAGACCGGCAGCGTCGTCGTGCTCGGCAAGATGCTCGCCGACATTTCCCGCAGCCTGCCGGGGGAGAAGGCCTACCTGGCCACCGAGGGCTCGAAGCTCAAGATCACGTCCGGCAAGGCGTCGTTCACGCTGCAGCTGATGGCCGAATCGGAGTTCCCGGACATGCCGGAACTGCCGGCCGCGCTCGGCCAGGTCGATGCCGAGACGTTCGCGCAGGCCGTCAACCAGGCCGCCGTCTCCGTTGCCAACGACGACATCCGCCAGGTCCTCGCCGCCATCCGCATGCAGGTCGACGGCGGCCAGGTCACGCTGTCGAGCACCGACCGCTTCCGCCTGTCGCGCGCCATGTTCAACTGGACGCCAGCCGTCGAGGACGCCGCGATGACGGTCCTCGTCAAGGGTTCCATCCTGCGCGACATCGCCCACTCGATGGACATGCACCAGAACGTCACGATCGACTTCGACCCGGCCAAGCCGACGCTGATCGGCATCGAGAACGCCGGCCGCGTCTCGACGATCCAGCTCACCGATGGCGAGTTCCCGGCCGTCGACCGCCTCTACGCCGACGAATACCCGATCCACGCCGTCCTCGGCCGCCAGGACCTGCTCGACGCGATCAAGCGCGTCGCCCTTGTCGCCGGCCAGAACCAGCCGATCCGCATGACGTTCACCGGCGACGAGGTCCAGCTGACCGCCGGCGGCATGGACGACGAGGCGCAGGCCAACGAGATCCTCGACGTCGACCTCGACGGCGAGGACATCACCGTCGCGTTCAACCCGAACTACCTGCAGTCCGGCATCGCCGCGATCACCGAGCCGTTCGTCCGCATGAAGCTGACCACCGCCGTCAAGCCCGTCGAGTTCGACGGCCAGCAGGAAGCCGACAGCGAGGAGTCGATGGACTACCGTTACCTCCTCGTCCCGATGCGCATCAACGCGTGATTCCTCTTATTAGCCCCCTGGAAGGGGGCTGTCGGCGCAGCCGACTGAGGGTCGACTTACGGAGCGCAACCAATCACGTTCCGTAATCCGTAAGTCGACCCCTCGCTTCGGCTTCGCCTCAGCGATCCCCTTCCAGGGGATTCATTACTACTCGAAATCCAGGTTGGCAGCATGCATGTTTCCCGTCTCGCCCTCGACGACTTCAGGTCGTGGCGGCACGTCGTCGTCGATTTCGCGCCCGGAGTCACCATTCTCCAGGGCGCGAACGGCCTCGGCAAGACGAACCTCGTCGAGGCGATCGAGGTGCTGTCGACCGGCGCCAGCCACCGCACGTCGAGCTCGCTGCCGCTCGTCGCCCGTGGCTGCCCGGCCGCCACGATCCGCGCGAACGTCGTCACGGATGACGGCGCCGGCGCCGGGAACGATACCGGCGACAGCACCGGCGCCGACGAAACGACCTACGAGGTGACGATCCGCGCGAAGGGGACCAACCGGGCCCGCATCAACGGCGGCCCGTCGCTGTACATGCGGGACGTCGTCGGGCAGATTCCGAGCGTCGCGTTCACGCCGGACGACCAGCGGCTCGTCGCCGGCGACCCGTCGTCGCGCCGCACGTTCCTCAACCAGGCCTGCTCGCTGCTCGTGCCCGGCTATCAGGCCCGGCTCGCCGAGTTCACGAAGATCGGCAAGCAGCGTGCGGCGCTGCTCAAGCAGCTCGGCCGCGGCGGCAATGCGTTCGGCGGCTTCGGCGACGATTCGCGCGGCCGTGTCCCGGACGAATCGTCCGACAATTTCTCCCGGTTCGATCCGGCCCGCGACGCCGCGCTGAGCGGCCTCGAAGTCTGGACCGGCCAGTTCATCGAGGCCGGCGTCGAGCTCACCCGCGACCGCGACCGCGTCCTCGCGCAGCTCGCCGGCCCGTTCACCGAACTCTATGCGATGATGGCGCCGGACGGCGGCACCGCCTCGCTGGCCTACGAACCGTCGTTCGACGACGTGCTGCTGCACCCCGACGACCCGGACGCCGCGAAGGCCGGCATCAGCCGGCATTTCCAGCGAATCTACGCGGGGGAGGTGTCCCGCGGCATCAACCTGATCGGCCCGCAGCGCGACGACTTCGCGCTGCGGCTCGACGGCGTCCCGGCACGCGAGTTCGCGTCGAACGGCGAGATGTGGACGATGGCGCTGGCGCTGAAAATGGCGCTGTTCGAGCTCGTCGAGGCCCGTGACGGCGTCAAGCCGATCGTCATCCTCGACGACGTCTTCGCGCAGCTCGACGAAACCCGCCGCGCGCAGATCCTCGCGTTCGCGGCCGCGCAGGACCAGGTGCTCATCACCGTCGCCGCCGCCTCCGACATCCCCGGCGCCGCGTCGCTCGGCTCGGCGACGATCATCGACGTCGCCGCCCTGAAAGCCGGCAATGGAAACGATTCGCACGGACAGATGACGGGCTCGCTCGACGACCTCGCCACGATGGGCGAACTCGGCGCGATGGCCCTCGCGCTCGCGAAGAAGAAGGACGGCAATGAGTGACGGCGCCCCGATTGCCGAGCGGCTGGGACTCGACGAACGCAAGCTGCCGGCGCAGGTGTTCGAGCGGCTCGCGAAGCGCGCCGGACTCGTCGAGGACTGGCGGCGCCGCAACGAGGAGGCCCGCGAGAACTTCGGCAAGGCCGGGCGCGACCCGAACCGCATCGGCGGCGTGCTCGAGGCGTTCGCCGTCCAGAAGGGCTGGGGCCGCTACCTCGGCATGACCCGGCTGATGGAGGCGTGGCCCGAGATCGCCGGCCCGGTCGCCGCCGCCCACACGCAGGTCGACTCGCTCGTCGACGGCGTCCTGAAGATCCGCGCGAACACCCCGGCCTGGGAACAGCAGATGAGCGGCCTGTCCGGCCACCTGCTCGCGAAGATCCAGGCCACCCACCCGGAATTCGGCATCAGGCGCCTCGAAGTCATCCGCGCCCCGAAAAGGCAGGGAAGAGGACGGCTGAGGCCAGTGAGAAACGGCTGAACGGGGCGTCCAGACTCCCTCCTTGGAGGGAGTCGGCGAGGCGGAGCCGAGCCGGTGGGAGTTCCGGACCGACCGGGAACGTCACCTACGCCGACCAACGTTGCGTTCTAGCGGCCTCGCGAACTCCCACCGAAAACGCTACCGCGTTTTTGACTCCCTCCAAGGAGGGAGTGAGGAATCGGTTTTTCCAGATCGCGCTGTGCGCGGGGGAGTCGGGTTAGGTTGGTAGAATCTTTGACAGAGTACTTGAACGCCGTGAAGGGGCGTTTATTTTCGTTCTGGGGCATGTCCAGACAAAAACAACCCTTCGTGACGAACCAAGAAGGAAGGATTCTCAGTGGCAGATTTTGCATCCGAATCGGCGGCTGAACCGGAGCATTCGGAACCCACCGCGGGCGAACAGCTCGAGCAGGCGGCAGCCGAGGCGATGAACGGCGAGACGCAGGATGGCCAGCTCGACGATACGCTGGCTCCGGAACACTACGACGCGAGCGACCTGCGCGTCCTCGAGGGCCTCGAGGCCGTCCGCATCCGCCCGGGCATGTACATCGGATCGACGGGCCCGCGCGGCCTGCACCACCTCGTCTACGAGATCGTCGACAACTCGGTCGACGAGGCGCTCGCCGGCTACGCGTCGCACATCGAAGTGACGATCCTGCCGGACAACGGCATCCGCGTCGTCGACGACGGCCGCGGCATCCCGGTCGACGAGGTCCCGGGCGAGGGCGTCTCCGGCGTCGAGACCGTCATGACGAAGCTGCACGCCGGCGGCAAGTTCGGCGGCGGCGGCTATGCCGTCTCCGGCGGCCTGCACGGCGTCGGCATTTCCGTCGTCAACGCGCTGTCGACGCGCGTCGACATCGAGGTGCGCCGCCAGGGCTTCCACTGGACGCAGACGTACATCGACCAGCATCCGACGGCGCCGCTGAAGAAGCAGCAGCCGATGGGTCCGGACGAATCGACCGGCACTTCCGTGACGTTCTGGGCCGACCCGACGATCTTCGAGACGACCGTCTACGACTTCGAGACGCTGCGCGCCCGCTTCCAGCAGATGGCGTTCCTCAACAAGGGCCTGAAGATCTCGCTGACCGACATGCGCGAGGTGGACGCGGCCGGCGACGAGGTGGCCGGCGAGGACGCCGAGGAACAGCAGCGGGACCTGCACCAGACCGTCACCTACCAGTACCTCAACGGCATCAAGGACTATGTCGACTACATGGTCAAGGCCCACAAGGGCACGCCGATCGAGGAAGACGTCATCGACTTCGAGTCCGAGGACCTGAAGCTCGGCGTCTCCGCCGAAATCGCGATGCAGTGGACGACGTCGTACTCCGAGTCCGTCCACACGTTCGCGAACACGATCTCGACGACCGAGGGCGGCACCCACGAGGAAGGCTTCCGCGCCGCGCTGACCAGCATGATCAACCGCTACGCGCGCGAGAAGAACATCCTCAAGGACAAGGACGACAACCTCTCCGGCGACGACGTGCGCGAGGGCCTGACCGCCGTCGTCTCCGTCAAGCTGACGAACCCGCAGTTCGAGGGCCAGACGAAGACGAAGCTCGGCAACTCCGAGGCCAAGACGTTCGTCCAGCGCGTCATGAACGACAAGCTCGGCGACTGGTTCGACTCGCATCCGAACGAGGCGAAGGCCGTCATCCAGAAGGCCATCGAGGCGTCGCGCGCCCGCATCGCCGCGAAGAAGGCCCGCGAGAACACGCGCCGCAAGTCGATCTTCGAGTCGGCCGGCATGCCGGACAAGCTCAAGGACTGCCAGTCGAACGATCCGGCCGAGTGCGAGCTGTTCATCGTCGAGGGCGACTCGGCAGGCGGCTCCGCCATCCAGGGCCGCAACCCGATCACGCAGGCCATCCTGCCGCTGCGCGGCAAGATCCTGAACACCGAGCGCGCCAGCCTCGACCGCATGATGAAGTCGGACACGATCGAGTCCCTCATCACGGCCGTCGGCGGCGGCTACGGCGAGGAGTTCGACCTCAACAAGGTGCGCTACCACAAGGTCATCATCATGGCCGACGCCGATGTCGACGGCGCGCACATCGCCACGCTGAACCTGACTCTGTTCTTCCGCTACATGCGCCCGATGATCACGGCAGGCTACGTCTACGTCGCCATGCCGCCGCTCTACCGCCTCAAGTGGACGAAGGGCCCGCACGACTTCGTGTACACCGACGCCGAGCGCGACCGCGTGCTCGCCGAAGGCAAGGCGAACGGCCGCCAGCTGCCGAAGGGCGAGGGCATCCAGCGCTACAAGGGCCTCGGCGAGATGAGCTACCAGGAACTCTGGGAGACGACGATGGACCCCGAGCACCGTATCCTCAAGCAGGTGCACATCGAGGACGCCATCCAGGCCGACGAGACGTTCAGCATGCTGATGGGCGACGAAGTCGAACCGCGCCGCCTCTTCATCCAGCGCAACGCCCACAACGCCCGCTGGATCGACGCCTGATCGCTCTTGCGCACGAGCAAGAGTCGCGAATGAAACGGACGAATCGTTCAGGAAAAAAATTGGAACGATTCGTCCGAACAAACTTGGTGAGTAAGGAAGAACAGTGGCAGACGAACCCACAGAATTTGGCTCCGAACACGAGCAGCCGCTGCCCGACGGCTCGCTGGAGCCGCTGAGCCCTCAGGAAAGCGACACGACCGATTACGGCCTGATGACCGGCGAACGCATCCAGCCGGTCGACCTGCAGGAGGAGATGCGGCAGTCGTACCTGTCGTACGCCCTCTCCGTCATCGTCGAGCGCGCGCTGCCGGACGTGCGCGACGGCATGAAGCCGGTGCACCGCCGCGTCATCTACGCGATGTACGACGGCGGCTACCGTCCCGACCGCGGCTACAACAAGTGCTCCCGCGTCGTCGGCGACGTCATGGGCAAGTACCATCCGCACGGCGACTCGGCGATCTACGAGACGCTCGTGCGCATGGCACAGAGCTGGTCGATGCGCTACATGCTCGTCGACGGCCAGGGCAACTTCGGCTCCCCAGGCGACGATCCGGCCGCCGCCATGCGTTACACCGAATGCCGCATGGCGCCGCTCGCAATGGAGATGGTGCGCGACATCGACAAGGACACCGTCGACTTCGTGCCGAACTACGACGGCAAGACGCAGGAACCGACCGTGCTGCCGGCGAGGTTCCCGAACCTGCTCGTCAACGGTTCCTCGGGCATCGCGGTCGGCATGGCGACGAACATTCCGCCTCACAACATGCGCGAGGTCGCCGACGGCGTCCACTGGGCGCTCGACCATCCGGAAGCGTCCCGCGAGGAGCTGCTCGAGGCGCTGATGCAGCGCATCAAGGGACCGGACTTCCCGACCGGCGCGACGATCCTGGGCCACAAGGGCATCGAGCAGGCGTACCGTACCGGCCGCGGCCTGATCACGATGCGCGCCGTCGTCAACACCGAGGAAATCAACGGCCGCATGTGCCTCGTCATCACCGAGCTGCCGTACCAGGTCAACCCGGACCGCCTGGTCGTCTCGATCCGCGAGGCCGTCCGCGACGGCAAGATCACCGGCATCGCCGACATGCGCGACGAGACGTCGGGCCGCACCGGCCAGCGCCTGGTGCTGGTCCTCAAGCGCGACGCCGTGCCGAAGGTGGTGCTCAACAACCTCTACAAGCACTCGCAGCTGCAGCAGACGTTCGGCGCGAACATGCTGGCGCTGGTGGACGGGGTGCCGCGGACGCTGTCTCTGGACGCGTTCATCCGCCACTGGGTCTCGCACCAGCTGGACGTCATTGCGCGGCGCACTGCGTACCTGAAGCGGGAAGCCGAGGAGCGCGACCATATTCTGCAGGGCTACCTCAAGGCCCTCGACATGATCGACGAGGTCATCAAGCTCATCCGCTCGTCCGCGACCGTCGAGACGGCGCGCACCGGCCTGATGGGGCTGCTCGACGTCGACGAGGTCCAGGCCGACGCCATCCTCGCGATGCAGCTGCGCCGCCTGGCCGCCCTCGAACGCCAGAAGATCCTCGACGAGCACGAGGAACTCATGCGCAAGATCGCCGACTACGAGGACATCCTCGCCCGTCCGGAACGCCAGCGCCAGATCGTCGGCGACGAGCTCGACGAGATCGTGGCCCGCTACGGCGACGACCGCCGCACGCAGATCCTGCCGTACTCCGGCGAGATGAACGTCGAGGACCTGATCGCCGAGGAGAACGTCGTCGTCACCGTCACGCACTCCGGCTTCATCAAGCGCACGAAGGCCACCGAATACCGCGCCCAGCACCGCGGCGGCAAGGGCATCAAGGGCACGCGCCTGCGCGAGGACGACGTCGTCGACCACTTCTTCCTGACCAGCACCCACAACTGGCTGCTGTTCTTCACGAACAAGGGCCGCGTCTACCGCATCAAGGCGTACGAGCTGCCGGAAGGCTCGCGCGACTCGAAGGGCCAGCACGTCGCCAACCTGCTGCAGTTCGCGCCCGACGAGCAGATCCAGGCCGTCCTCGCGATCCCGAACTACGAGGTCGCCGACTACCTGGTGCTGGCCACGCGTTCCGGCCGCGTCAAGAAGACGCGCCTGTCCGAGTACGATTCCCCGCGCCAGGGCGGCCTCATCGCCGTCCGCCTCAACGCGGACGAGGACGGCTCGAACGCCGACGAGCTGATCGGCGCCGGCCTGTGCAACGCCGACGACGACATCATCCTCGTCTCCAAGCTCGGCATGAGCCTCAAGTTCAAGGCCGACGACGAGCAGCTGCGCCCGATGGGCCGCCAGACCGCCGGCGTCCAGGGCATGAAGTTCCGCGAGGGCGACGAACTGCTGTCGATGGACGTCGTCTGGGGCGACGCCGACAAGGACCTCCTCGTCGTCACGAACGAGGGCTTCGCCAAGCGCACCGCGATCTCCGAGTACCGCCTGCAGGGCCGCAACGGCTACGGCGTCAAGGCCGTCCAGCTCGCCGAGGGCCGCGGCCACCTGGTCGGCGCCGTCGTCGTGGAGGAGGACGACCAGATCCTCGCGATCATGAAGTCCGGCAAGGTCATCCGCTCCGACGTCAACGAGGTCAACCGCACCGGCCGCAACACCCAGGGCGTCACGCTCGCCAAGCCGGACAAGAACGACGAGATCATCTCGATCGCCCGCAACGCCGAGAAGGACGAGGAGGAAGCCGCCTCCGAGGAAGCCGCCGAGGCCGAAGGCACCGGCGCTTCCGACAAGGCCACCGAAGTCGCCGCCGAAGGCATCCCGACCGTGACCGTCGACAACGGCTCCGGCGCCACCACCGAGGAAGTCCCCGAACAGGCCGAATAAGTCGGCAATGCAAATCCCCCGGAAGAGATCGCCTCGCTTCGCGGCTGCGTTGCCCGGCAATCCCTCTTCGGGGATTTGTTTTCCCGATGTCACAAACCCGAGCCCCGCAGCCCGGGTTTGTGACATCGGGGGAGGAGATGACAGGGCGGAAGAATCGTACCTGAAATGTTGCTGAAAGCCGGTGTCCAAAAACCTTTCGATCGTCGGCTTGCGCTGGTAGGCTCGGCAGTTAGTCTTGTGAGTAAGCCGTCCCGGCGCGTCGGACGATGGCATCGATTCATTTCGATTCGTTGAGAGTCACAGAGATTCATTGAAGGAGTTTGGATGAGCGACAATTCCCAGGGCAATACGCTCGGCAGCAGCACTCCGCAGGATGCCGATCCGTCCGCCACGCAGGTCTTCGGGGGCGCCGGCGACGGCGCGGACCAGGAGAGCGGCCAGGCCGCCGGTCGCCAGGCCCGCGGCCACGGCAAGAACGCCGGCGCCTCGCCGCGCGTCGCCCGTTCCGCGTCGAACCAGCCGCTGATCGCCGACAAGGACCGCCCCGACGAGAACCGTCCGGTCCGCCCGGTGCGCCGCAAGAAGGACAAGAAGCCGCGCGCCCGCCGCATGAACCTGTCGCTGACCCGCGTCGACGCCTGGTCGGTCGCCAAGGTCGCCTTCATGCTTTCGCTCGCCGGCGCCATCATCCAGATCGTCGCCGTCACGCTGCTGTGGTCGCTGCTCAAGGTCGTCGGCGTCTTCGACCAGGTCAACCAGATCTTCTCGTCGGCCGGCCTCGACTCGAGCGGCATCGACCTGACCAATATCCTGTCGCTGCCGACCATCCTGTCGGCCGTCTCGATCTTCTCGATCGTCGAGATCATCCTGCTGACGCTGCTTGCGACGATCTTCGCGCTGCTCTACAACGTCATCGGCCTGCTCGTCGGCGGCGTCCACGTCACCCTCGGCGACGACTGAGTCACCTGTCGCGATGATCGGGCCCCTGTCCGGCAACGAATGGGCCTGAAAATTACATACTTAAGCACCACCTGTCTGGTTTTGAAGGATGGGTGGTGTTTTCATATCCGACCGACTTCGCACTTTCCGGCGGGGCATTTGGAAAGTGCGAAGTTTTTGGTAGGCGGCAAACGTAATCATGGCCAGAAAATGGCCAAATGTCGCCATTTTTTGATCTGAAAAAGCGTGTCAAACTTCGCACTTTCCAAATGACCTCTTGGAAAGTGCGAAGTGTCCTCAGCGCATGGCACACACCGTCATGAAAATGGCCACCAAATGACAGGCATATCCGATCACGGTGCCCAAATGGAACAGCTCGTGGTAGCCGAAGACGCGCGGCCAGGGGTTGGGCTTGCGCAGCGCGAAGCAGACGGCGCCGAGAATGTAGGCCGCGCCGCCGCAGATCAGCAGGATGGTCGGCACCGGGCCGATGTACGGCGACGTCCAGAACAGGTGGATGATCGTGAACGGCGCCAGGCCCAGCACGCAGTAGACAATCGTGAACAGCCAGTCGAGGCCGTCGGGAAAGACGAGGTGGACGGCCGTGCCGATCAGCGCGACGGCCCAGATCACGACGAGGTAGACCCACCGGACCGTCGTGTTCGTGATCGCGAACAGGAATGGCGTATTCGTGCCGGCGATGACGAGGAAGATATTCGAGTAGTCGATGCGGACGAGGATGCTGTCGATGCGCGTGTACACGTGGCCGTGGCCGATGTGCAGCGCGGCCGAGACGCCGAACAGCAGCATCGCCGTCGCCGAGTAGATGCTGACGGCCGCCTTCATCGCGCCCGCCGGCGCCAGGCAGATCAGGACAATCGACGCGGCGACGCACAGCGGGAACGTCACGAGGTGGATCCAGCCGCGCATCAGCGGCTTCTCCATCAGCTGCTTGCGGCGCTCGCGGTACTCGCCGGCGTCGGCGATTTCCTGCCGGTGCTCGTGCAGCTGCCGCGCCGTCAGCGTCGTCTGCCGCCGCGCCGACTGCGCCATCAGCGCCCGGTTGGCGCTCGCCTTCTGCTTGCGTTTCGGCTCCACGGGCGCCGTCTTCCTGCTGCTGTTCTGCTTCGCTGTCATACCGTCCAGATTAGGGAACGATTCTTCCGTTTCGCTGTCATTCCTTCCACCAGCGCAGTCCGTCCGGGACAAGGCTCCCTGGAAGGGAGCTGTCGCCGAAGGCGACTGGGGGTCGCTGCGGCGTAGCCGCGCGCTGGGACGTGAGAAGGCGAAGAAACCTTTCTTGTTGATATCGCGAATTATCAGGCGTTGCGTCGCTGGCCGGGGATGAAGTCCCAGGGCATGCGGCGGGTGAAGATCCACAGGACGAGCAGCGCGCCGAGGACGATCCAGAAGCGGGCGTCCCACGTGACCATCAGCAGGAACAGCGCGCCGAGGACGACGGTGCGCAGGAAGTAGAAGCCGACGCGCGCCCAGCCGCGACGCACCTTCGTCTCGACGGTCATGTGCGTGTACATCGCGCCGAGCGTGCGGCCGTCGTGCGTGGCCGGAATCCACAGCTCGAAGATCAGGAACGAGACGAGCGCAATGGCCCAGACGCCGAGCTGGAGCAGGTTCGTGTCGACGGTCCACTGGACCAGGTAGAACGTGCCGTCGGCCAGCGGCGTGGCGACCTTGTAGAACAGGTGGATGAACGCGAGTGACACGACGAAGTAGACGAGGAACGCGCACAGGAAGTCGATCGCCATCGAGACCATGCGGTGCACGAAACCGGGCTTCGTGACGAGTCCGGGCGTCACGTCGACCTTCTGCGGCACGAAATGCGTGTAGATGGCGCCGACGATGTAGCCGAGAATCGCGCCGGTCGTGTTCGTCAGCATGTCGTCGACGTCGAAATGCCGGAACGCGCACGGATAGAGCCCCCAGACGCCGGTCAGCTGCGTCGTCTCGATGAACGCCGAGCAGCAGAACGCGAACGGGATGGCGACATACCATTTCCACTTCGCCCACCGGCACAGCATGAAGCCCATCGGCAGGAAGAAGACGACGTTCATCAGCAGCTGCAGCTGGTCGGTCAGGCCGCCGTGCAACAGCTGCGGCACGAACGCGAACAGGTCGAGCTGCGGGCCGTAATGGTGCGTCGCGCAGAATTTCGTCGGGTCGCTCGGTGCCGGAAACTGCGTGAATGTCAGCAGGCCGAGCGCGTACAGCACGGCAACGTAGGACGTGATCGCCGATCCCCACGTCAGCAAGTGGTTGCGGTGATAGATGAACGCGAGGATCGGCAGCGTGAGCACGGCGGACACGACCGGCCACAGCATCAGGGCGAGCGTGAACGATGAACTGAACAGGCTGACGTAGGCAATCACCCCTCCAGCCTACGGGACCGCCGTCATCCGCCGTCGCTGTCGGCGGAAAATACCGGAAAAATAGCGCCCTGGAAGGGAGCTGCCGAGCGGGGCCAGGCTGAGGGTCGACCGGCCGTCGCGCCGAAGGCGCGCGGACGCGCTGGAACGCAAGAAGTCCCGTAAAACCTCAGTCGTACGGGACTTCTCGACTTCCAGCGCGCACTCGCCGCCTTCGGCGGCATCGTGCGGTCGACCCTCAGGCCGCTTCGCGGCCAGCTCCCTTCCAGGGAGCTCGTGACACGGCCTTACTTCGTGGCGTGCTTCGCCTCGCGGGCCTCGGCCTCGGCGGCCTCATTCTGCTTCTTCAGCGAATCGCGAATCTCCTGCAGCAGGATGACGGTCTGCTCGTCCGGCGACAGGTCGGCGTCTTCCTTCGCGACATCGGCGGTGTCCTTGCCGCGGTGCTTGGCCATCTGGGCCTGCGTGAAGTCGCGGAACTTGTTGATCGGCAGCACGATGCAGAAGTACACGGCGATCGCGATGAGCAGGAAGTTGATGACGGCATTGAGCACGGCGCCGAACGAAACCGTCGCCCCGTTGTACGTGATCGTCCACGTGTTGCTCAGATCCGGCTTGCCGAAGATCATGGC
Source organism: Bifidobacterium choloepi (assembly GCF_010667615.1). Classification (GTDB taxonomy): domain Bacteria; phylum Actinomycetota; class Actinomycetes; order Actinomycetales; family Bifidobacteriaceae; genus Bifidobacterium; species Bifidobacterium choloepi. The sequence continues at coordinate 1,301,361 of NZ_VYSG01000001.1, forward strand.
AATCAGCGGATTGATGACGTCGTCGACGATCGAGTTGACGACGGTCGTGACCGCGGCGCCCATGATGACGCCGACTGCCATGTCGACCATGTTTCCGCGCGCAATGAATTTCTTGAATCCGTCCAGCATGACGCCTCCTTTGGTTGGGACTGGTTCGCCTCGCCGGGGGCTGGGTATGGAAAGTCGCGGGCCGGTCATCCGTAGGCCGATCACCCGCCGCATCGGCTTGGTTTTCCCGAAAACATCCCCCGTCGTGCAGCTCAGTCTAACTACAGTAAGCCGGCGATCCTGTCACCGTTCCGCATGGCGGTGCCGTGTTTTCGTCAAGCTGAAAACATTTGTCTAGCTGCTTCCCTGGTGTCACAAACCCGGGCCCGGCGTCGGGATTCGCGGCGTCAAGGGGACTGGTCAGCGTAGCTTGGTAGCGACATTGCCGGGCGGGAACGATCCGTCCGCGCGAATCGTTCCCGAAACAAAGAGGATGCCATGGCAGACGCGACGAACCACAAGGAGAAACTCATCACGCGCGACGTGGCGCTGATCATGGGCGCGACGTTCTTCTTCATGGCCGCGAACATGCTCGGCAACCCGATCATCGCCGGCTACTCCGGCTCGCTCGGCGCGAACGGCGTGATGATGGGCGTCGTCGCGGCGGCGCTGACGCTGACGTCGCTGTTCTGCCGGCCGGTCGCCGGCAACCTCGCCGACAAGACGAGCAAGCGCGTGCTCGCGTTCGCCGGCGCCGCGATCTACGTCGTGGCCGATGTCTGGTACGCCTGCGCCGGCAACGAGCTCTCGCTGCTGCTCGCGCGCATTGTCAACGGCGTCGGTTTCGCGTGCTGCTCGGTATGCCTGTCGACGTGGATGGCCATGCTGCTGCCGATCAGCCGCATGGGCGCCGGCATGGGCCTGTACGGCACGATGAACGCGCTCGCGCAGGCGATCGGCCCGGCGCTCGGCATCAAGCTGTCGAAAATGGTCGGCTACCGGCCGACGTTCCTCGTCGGCGCGGCGCTCGCCGTGCTGATGGTGCTGTGCGTCGTGCTCGTCAGGGATCCGGGGCTGCCGCTGTCGAGGAAGAAGGAACGATTCGTCCGCCAGGTCGAGGCGGGGGAGAGGCCCGGCGAGCCGCTGCCGGAGGCCGTCGCGACGGCGACCGAGGAAGTCGTCGAGAACCGGTCGCTGGCCGACCATGGCAAGCCAGTCAAGGCGCCGAAGTTCGACTTCAACCGGCTGTTCGAGGTCAAGGTCATCCCGATCGCGCTGATCTTCATGATGTTCGCCGTGCCGTACTTCGCGAACCAGTCGTTCCTCGTCGACTACGCGTCCGACCGCCACCTGGCGATCGCCGTCAGCATGTTCTTCCCGTTCTACGCGATCGCGATCCTGCTGCTGCGCATCTTCATGAAGGACTGGTTCGACACGAAGTCGTTCCTCTTCTTCCTGGTCATCTGCACGTTCGGCAACCTGCTGATGCTGCTGTGCCTGACCGTCATGACGAACAACCTCGTCATGCTGGCCGCCGGCATCTTCACGGCGTTCGGCTACGGCCTGATGAGCTCGGTCACGCAGGCGCAGGCCGTGCTGATCGCCGGCAAGGAACGCAGCGGCATGGCGAACACGACGTACTATGCCGGCATCGACCTGGGCATGTCGATCGGACCGCTGCTCGGTGGCGTCCTCTACGCCGGCGTCCCGATCCAGTGGTTCTACGTCATCCTGATGGCCACGATGCCGATCGCCTGGATCGTCTACGCCGTCTTCCACCGCACGATCAACGTCCCGAAGCACCCCGGTCCGATCAAGTCCGTCGAGGTGCATCACTGCTAGTTATTCCTGTTGTTTCTGGATGGCACCAACAAAGCTCCCTGGAAGGGAGCTGTCGAGCGTAGCGAGACTGAGGGTCGACCGCCGATGTCGCCGAAGGCGACAAGAGCGCGCTGGAACGCGAGAGATCATGTCACCGGAACGCAACGAGGCCAGTATGCTCCAGTTTGATGGTCGCGCCGCCGCTTTTCGGAAGAATCGTGTAAATGGAAGACAGTCTTCCTACAATGACGACTGAACTTATCCATCCACCCGAAAGGGGAGACAATGCTCACTGACGAGTATGTGAAGCGCGTGTACGCGAAGGTCGAGGAACGCGACGGCGACCAGCCGGAGTTCCTGCAGGCCGTGCGGGAAGTATTCGAGACGATTCAGCCCGTGTTCAAGGACCATCCGGAATACGAGGCGTCGGGCGTGCTCGAACGGCTCGTCGAGCCCGAGCGGCTCGTGAAGTTCCGCGTGGCGTGGGTCGACGACGCCGGCAAGGTACAGGTCAACCGCGGCTACCGCGTGCAGTTCAACTCGGCAATCGGCCCGTACAAGGGCGGCCTGCGCTTCCATCCCACCGTCAACGAAGGCGTCATCAAGTTCCTCGGCTTCGAGCAGATCTTCAAGAACTCGCTGACCGGCCTGCCGATGGGCGGCGGCAAGGGCGGCTCCGACTTCGACCCGAAGGGCAAGTCAGACGCCGAAGTCATGCGCTTCTGCCAGTCGTTCATGACGGAACTGTACCGCCACATCGGCCAGTTCACCGACGTTCCGGCCGGCGACATCAACGTCGGCGCCCGCGAGGTCGGCTACCTGTTCGGCCAGTACAAGCGGCTCGCCAACCAGTTCACCGGCGTGCTGACCGGCAAGGGACTCGAGTTCGGCGGCTCGCTCGCCCGCACCGAGGCGACCGGCTACGGCCTGTGCTACTACACGCAGGAAGCGCTGCGGGTTCTCCGCAATGATTCGTTCGCCGGCAAGACCGTCGTCGTCTCCGGCTCCGGCAACGTCGCGATCTTCGCGATCGAGAAGGCCCAGCAGCTCGGCGCCAAGGTCGTCACCTGCTCGGATTCGAACGGCTATGTCTACGATCCGTCCGGCATTGACCTGGACGTCGTCAAGGACATCAAGCTCGGCCACCGCGGCCGCATCGCCGAATACGCCGAGCGCGTCGACGGCGCCGAATACCACGAGGGTTGCCGCGGCGTGTGGACGGTGCCGTGCGACATCGCGCTGCCGTGCGCCACGCAGAACGAGATCGACGTCGAGGGTGCCCGGGCGCTCGTCAAGAACGGCTGCACCGTCGTCTGCGAAGGCGCGAACATGCCGTCGACGCCGGAAGCGATCGAGGTCTACCAGAAGAACGGCGTGCTGTACGGCCCGGCGAAGGCCGCGAACGCCGGCGGCGTGGCCGTTTCCGGCCTCGAGATGAGCCAGAACTCGTACCGCCTGTCCTGGTCGTTCGAGGAGACCGACGAACGGCTCAAGGGCATCATGGACAACATCGTCGCCGAGTCGCTCGCCGCCGCCAAGCAGTACGGCGACGAAGGCAACCTGATGGAAGGCGCCAACATCGCCGGCTTCCTCAAGGTCGCCAACGCGATGGTCGCCGAAGGCATCATCTGATTCGGCCAAAGTCCCCTGGAAGGAAGTCCCCTGGAAGGGGACCGCTGAGCGCGTGAGCGCGAAGCGAGGGGTCGACCGGCCGTCGTCGGCATGGCCGACGCGGACGCGCTGGAACGCAAGTGGTCCCGTAGAACTTGAGTTCTACGGGACCACTTGCGTTCCGTACCGCTCCGCGACTTCGTCGCTCCGCGGACTCCCACCGAAAACGCTTCGCGTTTTCGACTCCCTCTGAAGAGGGAGTTAGGAGGTGGTGCTCCTCCGTGGTGGGATCAGTGGCGGTTATCTAGGCGGTGGTAGATCTCCTCGATCTTCAGGTCGCGCTCGAAGGACTGCGGGGTGGTGTTGGCGTCGATGGTGGCCAGTTCCACGCCGGCGATGCGGGCGAAGTCTTCCCAGGCTTCGCGGCCGACGGACGTCGTCATGCAGGTGTGGTGCGAGGCGCCGCTCATCAGCCAGCACTCGGCCGAGACCTTGAGGTTCGGTTCCGGAGCCCACAGCGCACGGGCGCACGGCAGGTTCTTCAGCGAGCCGTCGGGCTCGACGACGTTGACGACGTTCATCGTCAGGCGGAAGCGCTCGCGGACGTCGGCCATCGAGACGACGACGGCGTCCTTGTGCGGCGCGACGGTGAAGACGAGGCGGACCGGATCGGCCTTGCCGCCGATGCCGAGCGGGTGGATCTCCAGCTTCGGCTTGGCGATCGTGCCGACCGACGGGGAGACTTCCAGCATGTGCGAGCCCATGATCTTCTCGTGGCCCTCGACGAAGTTGTACGAGTAGTCCTCCATCAGCGACGCGCCGCCCGGCAGGCCGTAGCCCATGACGGCGCCGATGCGCACGAGCACCGACGTCTTCCAGTCGCCTTCGGCCGAGAAGCCGTAGCCGTACTCCGACGGCAGGCGCTGGGCGCCGACGCCCGGCAGCTGCGGCAGCGTGCCGAGATCCTCGAAGTTGTCGACGGCGGCCGTGCAGTCGTTGGCCTGCATCATGTTGATCATCGCGGCCTCTTCCTTGGCGGCGATGTACAGCGAATCGTAGTCCTTCGCCGGGTCGAGCAGCGACGCCTCGACGTCGTACTTGGCCTTGTAGTCCTCGATGATGTCCTTGACCTGGTCGTCCTTCACCTGCTCGTACGCGTCGCACAGCTCGTTGACGGACCAGGTGTTGATCGACGCGCCGAACACGCGCTCGGCCTCGGTCTTGTCGCCCTCGGTGACGGCGACGTTGCGCATGTTGTCGCCCCAGCGCATCACCTTCATGTTGTTGGAGGCGTCCCAGCCGGCGCAGGCGCGGGCCCACGTGCCGATCTTCTCGGCGACTTCCGGATCGGTGTAGTGGCCGACGACGATCTTGCGCGGGATGCCGAGACGGGTCAGGATGTAGCCGAACTCGCGGTCGCCGTGGGCGGCCTGGTTCAGGTTCATGAAGTCCATGTCGATGGTTTCCCACGGGATCTCGAAGTGGTGCTGCGTGTTGAGCTGCAGCAGCGGCTTCGTGAGGACTTCGAGGCCGCGGATCCACATCTTCGCCGGCGAGAACGTGTGGCACCAGGCGATGATGCCGATGACGGCCGGGTTGGCGGACGCCTCGGTCATGAACTGCTTGACGCCGTCGGAAGACTTCAGCGTCGGCTTGAGGACGAGCTTGACCGGAATCTTGCCGGTCGCGTTGAGCGCGTCGACAATCTCGGCGGACTGCTCGGCGACCTGCCGCAGCGCCTCGTCGCCGTACAGGTCCTGCGACCCTACGCCGAACCAGATTTCCTTGCCTTCGAACGGGTTGGCCATCGTCATCGTGAGCTCCTTTACTCTCCGTGAACGGGTGATTGTGCTTGGGTTGGTTGGTTGGAAAAATTGGAACGATTCGTCCGTGTCAGTGTTGTCCGTAGACGTTCTGGTAGCGGTAGTTCAACTTGGCGATGTCTTCCTGCGGGATCTCGATGATCTCGCCGAGCTGCCTGGCGGCCCACATCGTGCGGGCGACTTCCTCGGTCATCGCGGCGGCCTTGACGGCGGCCTCCGCGTCCCTGCCGATCGTGAACGGCCCGTGGTTCTGCATGAGCACGGCCGGGGAGGACGGATACTTCTTCAGGGTCTCGACGACGCCCTCGCCGATCGCGTCCGAGCCGATGAGGCGGAACGGGCCGACCGGGACGGGGCCGCCGAACTCGTCGCCCATCATCGTCAGGCCGCACGGGATGTCCTGGCCGGTGGCGGCCCAGGCGGTCGCGTAGGTGGAGTGGGTGTGCACGACGCCGTACACGTCGGGCATGTGCCGGTAGATGTAGGCGTGGGAGAGGGTGTCGGAGCTGGGCTCCTCGGCGCCGTCGACGACGTTGCCGTCGAGGTCGCACACGACCATGCTGGAGGGGGTGAGGTATTCGTAGCGCAGGCCGGAGGGCTTGATGACCATGAGGTCGGCGGTGTGCAGGCGCTGGGAGACGTTGCCGGCGGTCCACACGACGAGGTTCCACTTGACGAGCTGGTCGTGCAGCCTGGCGACGACTTCGCGTACCTGCTTGACTTCGGCGACGACTTCCGGACCATAATCCTTCAATGTGGTCATGATGATGTCCCTTCGTATTGGATTCGTATTGGATGTGGTGGTGGATTTCGGTTGTGGTGGCCGATTCAGTCGGTCAGCGGGATCGTCTCGATCGCCGCGTGCTCGGTCGGGAGAGCCTGGACGAAGCGGCCAAAGAATCGTTCGAAGCCGGCGACATCGGCCGGATCCGGCTCCTCGACGGTGCCGGTCACGCCGGCGAAGACGTCGTCGTCGAGGAAGTCGGCGAGTGGCTTGTCGGCGTGGTGGAGATACTGCGCGAGGACGGCCATGCCCCAGGCGCCGCCCTCGGCGGCCGTCGACATCACCTTGATCGGGGTGTCGAACGCGGCGGCGAGGATCTTCTGCGCGACGACCGGCGTGGCGAAGATGCCGCCGTGGCCGACAAGCGAGTCGATCTGGACGCCCTCGTCCTTCGTCATGACGTCCATGCCGATCTTGACCGGGCTGAACGCGCCGAACAGCTGGGCGCGCATGAAGTTCGCGAGGTTCATGTGTGCCTCGGGGGAGCGCACGACCATCGGACGGCCCTGCTCGAGGCCGGCGAGGAACTCGCCCGAGCGGAACGGATAGCAGATCAGGCCGCCGCAGTCGGCGTCGGCCGAGTCGGTGATCGCGAGGTTGAACAGCGTGGCGAACAGCTCGTTCGTCGGCAGCGGCATGCCGAGCGCCTCGGCGAACTGGCGGAACAGGCCGACCCACGCGTTGAGATCGGACGAGAAGTTGTTGGCGTGGCTCATGCCGGCAAGGTCGCCGCACGGCGTCGTGACGAGATCGACTTCCGGATGGAGCCTGGCGAGCTTGTGCTCGAGGACGACGGTCGCGAAGATCGACGTGCCGGCCGAGACGTTGCCGGTGCGCACGCGCACCGAGTTCGTCGCGACCATGCCGGTACCGGCGTCGCCTTCCGGCGGTGCCATCGGGATGCCCGGCCGCAGCGTGCCGGTCGGGTCGAGCAGCAGTGCGCCGTCGGCGGTCAAGGAGCCCGCGTCGGTGCCGGCGACGAGCGGCGTCGGCAGCAGCTGCTCGATGGTCCACGGCTGGGCCTCGATCTCGGGCAGCGCGTCGAACTGGCGGACGAATCCGTCTTCGTAGGCGTGCGTCGTCGGGTCGATCGGGAACATGCCGGAGGCGTCGCCGATGCCGAGCACGCGGCGGCCGGTCAGCTTCCAGTGGACGTAGCCGGCGAGCGTGGTGACGTAGTCGATCGAGCCGACATGCGGCTCGCCGTCAAGCACGGCCTGCTCGAGGTGGGCGACCGACCAGCGTTCGGGAATGTTGTACTGGAACAGTTCGGAGAGCTTTTCGTGGGCGACCGACGTGTTCGTGTTCTGCCAGGTGCGGAACGGCACGAGCAGCTCGCCGGCCTTGTCGAAGGCGAGATAGCCGTGCATCATCGCCGAGAAGCCGATGGCCCCGACCGTGGTCAGGTCGAGGGCGTACGTCGTCCGGACGTCGTTGGCCAGACGGGCGTACGCGTCTTGCAGGCCCCGCCAGATCTCGTCGAGCGAGTAGCTCCACAGGCCGTTCTCGAGATGGCTGGCCCATTCGTGCTCGCCGGCAGCGAGCGTGTGCCGCTCGCCGTCGATCAGGACCGCCTTGATTCTCGTGGAACCGAACTCAATGCCGAGCGCCGTCGCGCCGGTGCGGATTGCCTCGGCTGCCAGTTCGTTCGTGGTCATGTCACCCTCCTTTGGGTGCGGGGCCGTCGTCGGTGACGGGGATTAATGGTGTTTTTTGAAGTTTGTTAACGCTCACACCGCGTTGGAAACCAGCGTACCATGGTCCGGTTCCGGAAGCAATCGCGATTCCAGCGGCGAGCTGTGAAACGGATACAAGAGGTCGTAAAACAGGTGGTTTCATCCATGAAACGCGCGGGAACGACCGTAAGCCATGCCAGTCGACATGGAAGGCGCCGCGCCTTCCGCAGCGGTGTGGAGGGAGCGGCGCCGGAGTTGGCGAGAATCGTGAAAATACTCACCGGATTCGGAAAACGGCGGAGGAACTGTGCCGGCGGGAGAAGTCGCTAGCGGTCGGTGTCCTTCGAGCCGTCGTCCTGTTGCGTGGACGCCGGATCCGGAACATTCCAGTCTTTGACGGCGCTGTAGCCGGTGTAGCCGATGACGACCGTCAGGCACAGCAGGAAGATGATGGACGACCAGGAAAACAGCGTGCCGTCCGCTTCCGCCTGCGTGATGCTCTGCACGAACCAGATGACGGTGGCCAGGCAAGTCAGGGCGTAGAGGCGGGCCCGGCTGGAAGTGGTGAGTTTCATGATGTCCTCGCTGACTCAGGAAAAGGAAAGAGAAATTAAGAAAAGAATAGAGGAAAGCAGTGGTTTGGTTCAAGAGGATGAACGATTCATCCACATCGCTGAGTTCGGTGTCCTGTGGCGGGCTCCTCCTTTCGTCCGGTTGTCGGGTGAAGTACTGTCGGAGGAATCGTTCCCCCGGCTCCGGCCGCCGGAAGGATGGCGACCGGAGCCGGGAGAATCGTTCGGCTATTCAATTTTCGGAGGGGCGAAGCCGGAAGGTCAGGCCTTCTTGCGCTTCGTCATGATGTCGATCGCGACGGCGGCGAGCAGGACCAGGCCCTTGATCGTCTTGACGACCGCGGAGTCGACGCCCATGATCGACAGGCCCTGGTTGATGACGCCCATGACCAGTGCGCCGATGACGGCGCCCGGGATGGTGCCGATGCCGCCGGTGACGGCCGTGCCGCCGATGAAGCAGGAGGCGATGGCGTCCATCTCGTATTCCATGCCGGTCTGGGCGGTTGCCGAGGACAGGCGGGACAGGACGCAGACGGCGGCGATGGCGGACAGGAAGCCCATGTGGACGAACAGCTTGAAGTCGACGAGCTTCGTGTTGATGCCGGAGAGGACGGCGGCCTTGCGGTTGCCGCCGACGGCGTAGACATGACGGCCGAAGACAGTCTTCGACAGGATGAAGTTGTAGGCGAAGACGAGCACCGCGAGGATGACCAGCATGATCGGGATGCCGCCCTGCGTGGAGTTGCCGGAGAGGGCGAGCAGGTAGGTGACGAAGCCGATGAGCAGCGTGGCGATGACGATCTTGGCGATGGCGCCGGACATCGGGCCGACCTCGAGGCCGTTCTTGGCGGCGCGCTGGCGCTTGCGCAGCACGGACCAGGCGAAGGCGACGATGCAGATGATGCCGACGACGATGGTCAGGCCGTCGAACTCGCCCCACCATCCGAAGATGTTTGGCAGGTAGTCACGGGCGATGGCGCGGAACGGCTGGGACGTGATCGGGACGGATTCGCCGACGATGATCGTGGCGAGGCCACGGAAGATCAGCATGCCGGCCAGCGTGGTGATGAAGCCCGGGATGCCGACGTAGGCGACCCAGAAGCCCTGCCAGCAGCCGATGATCAGGCCGACGACGAGGGAGATGAGGATGGCGAGGATCCAGTTGACGCCTTGCCGTTCCATCAGGATGGCGCATACGCCGCCGATGAAGGCGACGACGGCGCCGACCGAAAGGTCGATGTGGGTGGCGATGATGACCATCACCATGCCGATCGCCAGGATGATGACATAGGCGTTCTGCTGGATCAGCGAGACGAAGCTGTTCGGCTTGAGCAGCACGCCGCCGGTCAGGAACTCGAAGACGAGGACGATGACGACGAGGGCGCCGATGATGCCGATCGAACCGCCGCCCGAATTCTTCATCAGGCCGGACAGGAAGTTCTTGTTATCCTTCGGATCCTTCGCGTTCTTCGGATCCATCTTCTTTGCAGGCGCTGCGACAGGGGCGTTCATCGTGCAGCCACCTCCCTTTCTTTGGTCATGCCCTTCATCAGGTATTCCTGCGTGAATTGGCTCTTGTCCACGTTGTCGGTCACCACTCCCTGGCTGACGGTGTAGATGCGGTCGCAAATGCCGATCAGTTCGGGAAGTTCGGAGGAAATGACGATGACGGCCTTGCCGGCGTCCGCGAGCTTGTCGATGATCTCGTAGATCTCGTACTTCGCGCCGACGTCGATGCCTCGCGTCGGTTCGTCGAGGATCAGGATGTCCGGGTCGGAAATGACCCACTTGGACAGGACGACCTTCTGCTGGTTGCCGCCCGAGAGCGTGGAGATCAGCACGTCGATCGAGTTGCACTTGATGTTGAATTCCCTGCGGAATTCCTCGACGCGCTTGCGCTCGAGATCGTCGTCCATGATGCCGTGCTTGCTCATCTTCGTGAGGGCCGCCATCGAGGCGTTCTCGCGGATGTTCTGCAGCAGGTTCAGGCCGTTGCCCTTGCGGTCCTCGCTGGCGTAGCCGAGGCCGGCGTCGATCGCCGCCTGCACGTTGTTGAGCTCCATCTTCTTGCCCTTGACGTAGACGTCGCCGCTGATGCCGGTGCCGTACGAGTGGCCGAAGACGCTCATCATCATTTCGGTGCGTCCGGCACCCATCAGGCCGGCCAGGCCGACGATCTCGCCGGAGCGGACCGAGATGTTCGCGTTGTCGACGATCGTCCTGGACGGATCGTTCGGGTGGTGGACGGTCCAGTTCTCGATCTTGAGGTATTCCTCGCCGGGCTTGTTCGACTCGTGGTCCGGATAGAGGTTCGTCAGCGAGCGGCCGACCATCAGGCGGATGAGTTCGTCCTGGTCGAGCGGCTTGTCCTTCGTGACCTCCATGTATCCGACGGTCTGGCCGTCGCGGATGACGGTGACGTTGTCGGCAACCGCGGCGACCTCGTTGAGCTTGTGCGTGATGATGATGCTCGTCACGCCCTGCTCGTCGCGCAGCTGGCGGACCAGGTCGAGCAGGTGGGCGGAATCCTCGTCGTTCAGGGCGGCGGTCGGCTCGTCGAGAATGAGCAGCTTGACGTCCTTGGACAGCGCCTTCGCGATCTCGACAAGCTGCTGCTTGCCGACGCCGAGATCCTGGATCTTCGTGTCCGGATTCTCCGGCAGGCCAACCCTCTCGAGCAGCTTGATGGCCTTGGCGCGGGTCAGGTCCCAGTCGACGATGCCGTGCTTGCCCTGCTCGTTGCCGATGAAGATGTTCTCGGCGATCGACAGGAACGGGCTCAGCGCGAGCTCCTGGTGGATGATGACGATGCCGTCGGCCTCGGATTCGTTGATCGTGTGGTACTTGGCTTCCTTGCCGTCGAAGGTGATCGTGCCTTCGTAGGTTCCGTATGGATAGACACCGGACAGCACGTTCATCAAGGTGGACTTGCCTGCGCCGTTCTCGCCGCAGATCGCGTGGATCTCGCCGCGCTTGACGTCGAGGTTGACGCCCGACAGGGCCTTGACCGGTCCGAAAGTCTTGACGATGTTGTCCATACGCAGAACGGTGTCTTCTTGAGACATGTCGTTGCTCCTCATTCATGGGTATGGGGGTGGGGATGGTTCGCCGGTTTCGGGACGCGTTGGCCCAGGCCTCCGGCCGTTCGCCGGCGAACCATCGTTAGAGAGAAGGGGAAGGAAAAGAATTGGACTGGCCGGACGCCGGGGACGTTGGCTCCGGCCAGTGGCTCCTGATATCGGGAACGATTCATGCTCCATCGCGTGGATCGTTCCCTGTTCAATTATTCGTTGGCTGGAACGTCGATGACGACGGTCACTGGGCCGCAGTCAGCGTGTCGAAGCGCTCCTGCGTGACGTAGCCGGTCTCGACGAGCTCCGAGAGGTTGTCGATCGTGATGTTCATCGGGTCGAGCAGCAGCGACGGGACGTCGATGTTGCCGTTGTTGAACTCGCCGTTGATGCCGGAGACGTCCTTGCCCTCAGCGATCTCGATGATCATCTTGTAGACGGCGTCGCCGAGTTCGTCGACGTTCTTGTAGACGGTCTCGCCCTGCTTCTCGTTGGCGATGTTCGTGATGGCGATTTCCATCGCGTCCTGGCCGGTGATGACGGGCCAGGAGTCGGTGCCCGGGATCATGTCCGGACGCTTGGACTCGATGGCGTTGATGACGCCCTGCGAGATGCCGTCGTACGGGGACAGGACGGCGTCGAGCTTCTCGCCGTGGGAGTAGGAGGAGTCGAGGATCGATTCCATGTAGGTCTGGGCGGTTTCCGTCTTCCAGGACTGGACGGCGATCTTCTGCCAGTCGTCCTCGGAGAAGTCCTTCGTCACGCCGCCGCCGTGGTTGGACGGGCAGACGAGGGCGCCGGACTCGAAGTACGGCTGCAGCTTCTCCCACGCACCCTTGAAGAAGTACTTGGCGTTGTTGTCATCCGGGGAACCGGAGAACAGCTCGATGTTGAACGGGCCGGCGGCACCGCTGTCGAGGCCGAGCTCCTCGATGATGTATTCGGCCTCGAGCACGCCGACCTGCTCGAGCTGGAACGTCGCGTAGTAGTCGACGGCGTCGGTGTTCATGATCAGGCGGTCGTAGGCAATGACGGTGGCGCCGGCGTCGCGGGCCTTCTCGACGGCCGGCCCGACGGCGGAACCGTCCTTGGCGGCGACGACGATGATCTTCGCGTCGTTGTTGACCATGTTCTCGATGTCGGAATTCTGCTGCGCGGGCTTGTCATCGGCGTAGCTCAGGATGACCTTGTATCCGGCCTTCTCAAGCTTCTCCTTGAGGTTGCTGCCGTCCTTGTTCCAACGTTCCTCGGACTTCGTCGGCATCGAGATGCCGATGGTGGCGCCGGCCTCGAGCGTGGTGCTGTCGGAGGCCGATTCGCCCGAACGGCTGGAGCCGCAGGCTCCGAGCGAGAAGCACATGGCGATGCCGGTGGCCAGCGCCAGGATCTTCTTCGAGATGTTCATGACTTTCTCCATCTTCATTGAAGGATTGGTTATGTTGGTTGGTTTTGTTTGGATATTGGGTAGATGCTTGTGGAACTCTGAAAAGTCAGGCTACTTTGTCTGACAAAGCCCTTGGAAAAGGCTTGTGATTAGAATAACACTTTGAGTTCGAAAGTCAAACTCAATATTTTGAATTTTTGATGATTGTGTTTAGATTGCGAATTCAATGTTGGTCAAACCGGTGAAAATCCGCCAATTTTGCTAGGTAAATCCAAAACGCTGCGTTCGCGACACGCCGCTTATGTTTATGATGGAAACCATGGCAGGAAGAATCTTTGGATCACAGCGTTCGCTCAGGGAAGCGAACCGTGCCAACCTGCTGGAAACGGTCCACAAGTTCGGTGCAATGACGCAGGTCGAACTGGCGGAACTGACCGGGCTGTCCACCGCCACCGTCTCCGCGCTGGTGCACGAACTCGTTGACGACGGCAAGATCGAAACGCGCAACACCGTCCGCAACGGCCGCAGGGCCACGCTCGTCACGCTCGCCCGCAACCAGGGCCTCGGCGTCGGCATCATGATCAACCGGCGCGAGCTCGAGCTGCAGATCCTCGATTTCTCGAAGCAGTCGCTGGCCAACCACAAGCTGCCGCTCGCCGACGGCCATCAGCCCGACGAGACGCTCGACCGCGCGCAGGTGCTGCTCAGCGAGGCCATCGACGCGATCGGCGCCGACTTCTCCGAAATTGTCGGCATCGGCGTGGCGCTCGGCGCCCCGATCGAGCGGCGCGACTTCACCGTCGCCGTGCCCGGCATCATGACGAACTGGGACGGCTTCGACGTCAAGGGCCAGCTCGAGGACGCCTACCGCATGCCCGTCTACATCGACAACGATGCCAACGCCGGCGCGCTGTGCGAGGCGCGCATCGGCGCGGCCGCCGAGCAGGGCGTGCGCTCGTTCCTGTACGTGCGCGCCGGCAACGGCGTCGGCGGCGCCATCGTCATCAATGGCGAGGTCTGGCACGGCGTGACCGGCCTGGCCGGCGAGATCGGCCACGTGCAGATCGATCCGCTCGGCGCCATTTGCCTGTGCGGCAACCGCGGATGTCTCGACACCGTTGTCAACGAGGAGCGGCTGACGTCGCTACTGTCGGTCACGTACGGCAACCTCACGCTCGAGGACATGGTTCGCAGGGCCAACGAGGGCGATCCGGGCTGCCGCCGCGTCATCTCGGACGCCGCCGTCAGGGTCGGCGACGTCGCCGCGTCGACGTGCATTGCGTTCGACCCCGAAATGGTCGTTGTCGGCGGCACGCTGTCGCTGGCCGGCGAGACGTTCCTCGAGCCGTTCCGCGAATCGTTGGAACGAAAACTGTTTCCCGATGTCGTCGCGGCGATCGACGTACTGCCGGCCAAGTATCCTGTTGAGAACCCGGCAATCGGCGCGGCCATCATGGCCATCGAAAACGCGGAGCGGGCCGATCTCGGCTAGTCATGCGGGGGAGGGGACAATGAAGACCACACCGCTCATCGAGTTGCAGGACATCACGAAGAGCTACGAACACGTCGACGCGCTCAGGCGCGTCGACTTCGCCGTCAATCCCGGCGAGATCGTCGCCATCGTCGGCGACAACGGCGCCGGCAAGTCGACGCTGATGCACGTCATGGCCGGCCTGATCCAGCCGACCTCCGGCACGATCCGCCGCAACGGGGAGCCGATTACGATCCCGAGCGTGCGTGCCGCCGCCGACCTCGGCATCGCCACTGTCTTCCAGGGACAGGAACTGTGCGAGAACCTCGACGTCGCGTCGAACCTGTTCCTCGGCCACGAGGCGCGCCGCGGGGCCCTGAACACCGTGCGCGACGACGAGGCGATGCGTCGGCGCGCACGCGAGGCGCTCGCGACGCTGAGCGCCGCCATCCGGCCCACCCAGGCCGTCGCGTCGCTGTCCGGCGGCCAGCGGCAGACCGTCACGATCGCGCGAACCTTGCTGCACGATCCCGACCTCATCCTGCTCGACGAGCCGACCGCGTCGCTGTCGGTCATCCAGACAGCCGAGGTGCTCGAATACATCAAGCGGTTGCGCTCGCGCGGCTGTTCGATCGTCATGATTTGCCACACGCTGCCCGACGTCTTCGCGATCTCCGACCGCATAGCCGTCATGCGCCGCGGCCGCATCCTCGCCATCCACAACACCCGCGACGTCACTTACGAGCAGGTCATTGCCGAGATCTCCGGCGTGCGCGACCCCAACGAAGTCAACCGCAACATCCGCAAGATCAGCCGCCACGTAAGGCCCGTCGAAAGCGAGGACGGCCAGCCGGCGTGACAAGAATAAATCCCCTGGAAGGGAATCGGTTTGCTTGGCAGCTCCCTTCCAGAGAGCTTCTTCCTGTTGTGGCGTGTTGGGGAAAATGACGGCGCCGGGGTTCCCCGTCACGGGCCGGGTGCGTTATCGTGGATAGCAATCGCCGGATGAATCGTTCACGTTCACGACATCGAAGACGATGCCGTTCGCCGGCCGCCAACGCAACCAACGCCATGCTTCACGAAGGAGTGTCCCATGTCCGCCACCGAATGGACCGTCACCGTCATCGTCGTCCTCGCAGGGCTCGTCGCCGGGCTCGCGATGGGCGCGCTGCCGCTGCGCTCGCACAAGATGACCGAGCAGCAGAACAAGTTCCAGCAGCTCGCCGGCATCGCTGCCGTCGGCGTCGTCGTCGTGCTGATCATGCTCGACTTCCAGGTCGCCGGCTGGGCGATCATCGCCGCGCTGCTCGTCGGCGGCCTCGTCGCCAACATTCCGCCGGTCCACCGCTTGCTGCTCGCCCACTTTCCGGAACTTCGCCCCGCCGAGGAAGCTTCCCCGCTCAAGCGCGTGCGGAAGAAGTGAGGAGAAGCTCCTTCTCTTCCTCGTCGTGACACGAAAAAGGAGTTCTTTCGTCAGCGCATCGAGGCGCGGTGAATCGTGACAAGTGCCTATGCTGAGGGCAGCATTTCTTTTTCTGGAAGGAACGATTCATGGCCGAACATCCCGAGCACGCAGCAATTCCGTCCGTCAACGAAGCGCCGCAGGACTTCTGGGAGCCGGAGCCGGGAGCCGTCGCCGACGACACGACAGCGGCCGCCGATCCGGCCTGCGCCGCCGACGAACTCGACGACACCACGGCCAGCGGTGTCTGGAGCCGGCTGTTGAGCGGCAACCGCCGTTTCGCCGGGGACAAGGCGACGAACGCCGGCCGCGACGCCGCGGCGCGCAAGGCGCTCGTCGACGGCCAGCAACCGACCGCGATCGTGCTGAGCTGCTCGGACAGCCGCGTCGTGCCGGAGCTGCTGTTCGATTCGCCGCTCGGCGACCTGTTCACCGTGCGCACGGCCGGCGAGATGGTCGACGACGCCGTGCTCAGGACGATCGAGTTCGCGATCGACGGCCTCCATCCGAAGCTGCTCGTCGTGCTCGCCCACCAGCACTGCGCGGCGATCGAGGCATGCCGCCACGACGTCGACGAGCTGCTCGCGAAGACGGCGAAGGAAACCGGCAAGGATCCGGCCGATGTCATCGACGACCTCGACGAGATTCTCGACGGCTCGAAGGACCCGATGCTGCGGTTCGTCGGCACGGCCGTCTGGCAGGCGAAGATCGCCGACCTCGACTCGGCCGACGACTGCGAGCAGGTCGCCGTCGCCCACACGATCGAATACCTCGTCACCCACTCGGAAATCATCCGCGACGCCCTCGCGCGCGAGCGCATGATGATCGTCGGCGCCCGCTACCGCCTCGACACCGGTCTCGTCGAGACGCTGAGCTTCTGAGAAGAAGCTCCTTTCCAGGGAGCTGGCCGCGAAGCGGCCTGAGGGTCGACCGCACGACGTCGCGTAGCGACGAGAGCGCGCTGGAAGGCGAAGTTACGTTCCAGCGCGCTCTCGTCGCCTTCGGCGACGTCGGCGGTCGACCCTCAGCCTCGCTACGCTCGGCAGCTCCCTTCCAGGGAGCTTTTCTTTTTGTGACGTAGGCGAAAAGAACGCTGTTGGAATGTTCTAGGCTGGAGCCATGTCGCTTGGATTGAACATACTGCTGATTCTCGTCTTCCTGCTGCTGGGGTCGGTGTTCTCGGGCACCGAGCTCGCGCTCGTCAGCCTGCGCGGCTCGCAGCTCGACCAGATGGAACAGGAGGATGCCCGCGGCGCCCGCGTGGCGCAGATCGCCCGCGACCCGAACACGTTCCTGTCGACGGTGCAGATCGGCGTGACATTGTCCGGCTTCCTGTCGGCGTCGTTCGGCGAATCGGCGATCTCGCCGTACATCGTGCCGATCGTCGAGGGCTGGGGCGTGGCCAGCTCGGTCGCGGCGCCGCTGACGACGATCGTGCTGACGCTCGTCATTTCGTACTGCTCGATCGTCATTTCGGAGATGGTCCCGAAGCGCATCGCGATGCAGCGCAACGAGCAGATCGCGCGCGCCGTCGTGCCGGCGATCTCGGTGTTCGCGACGATCTGCAAGCCGATCATCTGGCTCATCGGCAAGAACACGAACGGCTTGGTCCGCCTGCTCGGCTTCGATCCGAACGAGACGGAGAGCGAGGTGTCCGACGAGGAGCTGCGCGTGCTCGTCAACTCGAATTCCAACCTGACGAAGGACGAGAGGACGATTCTCGACGACGTGTTCGATGCCTCGGAGACGATCGTGGCGGAAGTCATGCGTCCGCGCGCGGACGTCGTTTTCCTGGAAGGATCGTTGCCTCTCGACGAAGCCGCCGCGATGGTGCGTGACATGCCGTACTCCCGCTATCCGGTGACCGGCAAGGATTTCGACGACGTGCTCGGCTTCGTGCACGTGCGCGACCTGCTCGACGTGCGCGACCCGGCCGCGAAGACCGTCGCCGACGTCGTCCGCGAGGGCATCTCGTTGCCGGGCACGTCGAAGCTGCTGCCGAGCCTGTCACTGCTACGCAAGCGCGGCGTGCACCTCGCCGTCGTCATCGACGAGTACGGCGGCACCGACGGCATCGTCACGCTGGAAGACCTGACGGAGGAGCTTGTCGGCGACATTCGCGACGAGTACGATTTGCCGGACGATTCGTCTGCCACGCCCGAGGGCGTGTTCGTCAACGGCGTCGCGACGGTCGACGGCGGCATGACGATCGAGGATTTCGACGACCTGACCGGCATCGAGCTCGAGGACGGCCCGTACGAGACGGTCGCAGGCTACTTTCTCGCGAAGACCGGCAAGATGGCCGAGGTTGGCGACACCTTCAGCGAAGACGGCACGACGATGACCGTCACGGACGTCGACGGCCGCCGCATCGAGACGATCGAGGTTCGCAAGCAGGATGACTGATATCTCGGGATGCGAGAGCTTGTTGTGCCGAAAGCTGAGGACGGGGGAATCGTCATTGAATTCCGGGGAAGGCTCGGTAGGCTGAATCGTTACGAATACAAGCCGACCCACGGAAAGGTGGAGATGATGGCACTTGAATTTGTGATTCCCGGACTCGACGCGGCGACCGACGAAAAGATCATCCCGATCATGCAGGAATGCCTGAGCCACGAGCAGGAAGCGGCGCTCGTGCTCAAGCATGCCCACTGGAACGTCGCCGGCCCGAACTTCATCGGTGTCCACGAAATGATCGACCCGCAGGTTGATGACGTGCTCAACATGGCCGACGAATCGGCCGAGCGCATCTCGCAGCTCGGCGGCTCGCCGCTCGGACGCCCGGAGGACATCGTGCGGTTCCGCACGTGGCCGGAGTTCAAGCTCGAGGGCCGCCAGAACGCCCTCGACTACCTGCGCGCGCTCGACAAGTACTACGACGACTTCATCAAGGGCGAGCGCACGGCGATCAAGGAGCTCGACGAGCTCGACGTCATCAGCTCGAACATCATCCAGGACCACGTCCAGAACCTCGAGAAGTTCCAGTGGTTCATGAGGTCGTTCCTGATTCACTGAGTCCGGCAAGAGCGCCCTGGAAGGGAGCTGGCCGCGTAGCGGCCTGAGGGTCGACCGCCGACGTCGCCGAAGGCGACGAGAGCGCGCTGGAAGTGGAAGTGTCCCGTAAAAGCGATTTTCTACGGGACACTCGCGTTCCAGCGCGTCCGCGCGCCTTCGGCGCGACGGCCGGTCGACCCTCAGCCTCGCTTCGCTCGGCAGCTCCCTTCCAGGGCGCTTCTTTTTCTTTTCACCGCTCCTTTTCCAGGAGCGCGTGCTGGTTGAGCCTGCGCCGGCGGGCGCGCCAGTCGGGCAGGTAGCCGTCCATGCGACGCTGGAAGCCGGTGCCGTGTCCGCTTTCCCACAGATGCGTCAGTTCGTGGACGAGGACGTACTCGAGGAATTCGTCGTCCATCAGTCCCAGCTGGAGATTCAGCCGGATCCTGCCGGTCTTCGGCGTGCACGATCCCCACCTCGAACTCATGACGCGATAGCTGACGGCCGACGGCGACCGGCCGACGACGGGGCGATACCGCTCGAGCAGCGCCGGGAGCCTGGTGTCCAGTGCGGTCGTCGCCTTCTCCTTGAGCTCTGAATTCCACGTGAAACTATCTGTCACACCTTCTGTTTCACGTGACGCCTTTGCTCGCGCCTCGAGCATCTTGCGCTGTGCGCCGTCGATCCAGTCGGCGCGCTCGCGGACGAATCGTTCAATCTCCACCCGTGCCGTCCTCACCGGCGCCGTCACCTCGACGACGCCGTACGGCGGCTTGACCCGCAGGTACATGTTGCGGTTGTTCTTGCGCACGAGCGTAACCTGGCGCCCGTCGACGTCGAGCGTTTCGCGTGAAACGACGGCGCGCGGTGTGCCAGTATTGCGACGGCGCGCGACGAAGCGTCCCGACGGTCGATTTCCAAAAGCCATACGCGCCATTCTAGGCGCAACACGCCGAGCGGCACGCAGTAATTTGACATCGAGGTCGATGCTGGTAAGCTTTCTTTCTGTTGCGCGCGAGAGTGTGCAATGCATCGCAAGATGGGCCCGTAGCTCAGGTGGTTAGAGCGCATCCCTGATAAGGATGAGGTCGGAGGTTCAAGTCCTCCCGGGCCCACTTTTGGAACCTAGGGTTTCAACTTGGGGCTATGGCGCAGCTGGTAGCGCATCTGCTTTGCAAGCAGAGGGTCGCCGGTTCGAACCCGGCTAGCTCCACGGGTGCAATGACGGCAACTCTTCCAATTTTCCTTTCACTTTCCTTCAACATATTGGATCACGTTTCGTCGCGTATGTACTGAGGTTCGCCGACGTGCATGCCCGACTGCCACATTGCTCCGCTTTTCTCGTTTACGAGGGATCCCGCTACATTCCACTGTGCAGGAATGCAAGCTAGAATGCCCGGCAGACGCACAATTGCGTGCGTCGTCCGGAACGCGACCGCCCGGCGCCGCAAGACGCCGGCACTTTCCCCTTCGTCGTTCCGGGCCGGGCATTCTTTTATTTTTCTTTACTGTTTGATGTCACAAACCCCAGCCGAGAGCTCGGGTTTGTGATGTCAAACAGGGGAAAAATCGCACGCTGGTTGCACGGAAGTTGCACGACACGCCGTGCTCCCTCCGGATACCGCAATCCCGTGATCGGATCACAGATTCGTGACATCCAGGCATCCGGACGACAGACAGGCTGCAACATGCCGGCGGAGTCATCCCGATTCAGATCCTCACCTTCCCCAGCAGCTGTTGGCGTTGCTCGAGGGTGAGCTTGTCGACCTGCGAATAATTGAGCCAGCGGAAATGGCGGATACCGGTCTTGTAGCACATGCCGAAACGCATGGCCTTGGCGATCGGCTTGCAGAACAGCAGATGGTAGATCCACTTCGGCGTGCTCATTGTCGTGACGATGACAACCTCGACATCGCGCTTGAGCTTCGTCTGCATGATCTTCGCGTCCTTGGGCTGCGTATAGAGGATGTTCTTCGCGTAGACCTTGTCCAGGAAGCCCTTCGTCATCGCCGGCATGAGTTCCCACCAGATCGGAAAAATAAAGATGATGCGGTCGGCGGCGAGCATGCGCCGCTGGTAGTCGGCGACCTGGTCGTTCATCGGCACGCCCTTGCGCCAGTTGGCGAGGTCGGTCTTTGACATGACGGGATCGAAGTGGTCGGCATGCAGGTCGGCGAGGTCGACTTGCTCGCCACGCGCCGCCAGCTTGCCGGTGATCGCCTTGCACAGCGCTGCCGAGAACGACCGGTCGTGCGGCACGTTGTCGCACGCCGTCGCCGTGTACGGATGGTCGAAGACGATGAAGTTGCGTTTCGTCGTAGCGCTATTTGCGGCAGTAGTCATATCTGCCACGCTAGCGTCCGTCGGCTCGGATCGGTCCCGCAGTTTGCCGTAGTTGAACGATTCACCCGAATGTCGAGGGAAAATGTCCAAGAGAAAAACCTCTCTCTTGAGGTGTGGGGGGGCCCCCCGCCGGGGGGGGGGGGGGGGGCCCCCCAAGAAACAAGGTAGAAAAGACACCCCCCCCCCCCGGGCACGGCGGGGGCGGTGAGTGTTGTTGGTTGG